>JAWKNZ010000009.1:0-236411 GCA_041391425.1 Bdellovibrionota bacterium | reverse complement strand
CGTTGAAAATACTATAGTTTTTCAAAAAATTTCAGATCCCGGATTAAACTAACAATTATCATGCCAAAATATTTTTAGTGATAATAATCAAACTAACACTAATTAAAAAAATCGTAGCCCCGATAAGCTACATAACATTGCTTAGTGGTTTTTACTTAAAATTAAAAATTAAAGTAATTAGCAGTGGGTGCATGAGGATCCCCATTATGAAAATTAATGAAAGAAAATTATTATTTCAAATTCTCTTGATTTTCGTATTTTTAAATTGCTGTAAAGAAGCAGACTATAAGGTTAAAAGCACAAAGTCTCAATTTGGTTTTGAGAATCATCAAGGAGTTGGAGAAGATTACTCTAAAAAAGAGATAAAACTCGATCTTTTTCCATCCACTAAGAATCTTTGGGATAGGTGGGAAATACCAGTATGCTGGATTGATTCAGCCAATAGCTTTGAAGATGAAAAAAAATGGGTTATCTTAGCAATTCAAAATAGTTGGGAAAAAAACTCAGATGTTCGATTTGTTGGTTGGGATCATTGCGAGCCGTTTAAACCTGGTTGGGGTATTCGTATAAAAATTGCTGATCTTGGACCTAGAGTCCCCTCGCTTGGGAAAACTCTTGAGAATGCCCCTATTGGCATGTATCTTAACTTTAAATTTGAAAAATGGGGGACACACTGTACGTCATCTGAAACAAGAAGGCGCTGGTGTATCGAACTAAATGCAGTTCATGAGTTTGGACATGCTCTTGGTTTTGCACATGAACAAAATAGAGATGATACCCCTGACCGCTGGTGCGCTGATCTAAGGCAAGGCTCAGATGGTGATATTCAAGTAGGTGAATGGGATTTGGACTCCGTCATGAATTATTGTAATCCTGTTTGGGCGAATGAAGGAAATCTAAGTAAAGGTGATATTAATGGCTTGATAGAATATTACACCAAAGAAAAAAGACGAGAGTTTGATAATCGAAGAAACTCATTTTTTTCCGAATTCAATCTTTCGAAGAATTTCGAGCGTTTTGAGCTACCTGCAGCGATAAAGGTTTCTCTAGAAGATAATATTCGTATTAGGGTTTTAATAAAAGTTAATGAATCAAATTTTGGTAATGAAAACAATGTCTATGCTGCCTTTGTAAATTCTAAAGGTCAATTTAAATCCATTTTGCCACCTAAAGGTACGGGTGTAACAGAGCTTTCAGATGTCAATCACCTAAAAGCTATTGCTCATAAGTGGGAGCCTAAAGATGGCGAATATTTAATTGCCAATTTAAATTTAAATAGTGATAATTTTTTTCAAAGAAACGAATCATATAGATTAGCAATAGCATTTATTCCTTGGGGATTAATTGGCGTAATGGACACCTCGAAATGGACTTATTTAAAAATTGCAGAACCTTTTTTAATCCATTAAGTCTAGGTTAACTCTATTCACTGTCGAAATGATTTAATTTAATGTTATCTGGAACAAAGAATGATCGAGAGTAAGGTTGTAACGCGAAAGAATTTTTATAATGTCTCGAATAACTACTTTTACGTGAATAACATCCAAAGTTAAGCCGAGATCTGAAATTTTTTAAAAAACTGTAGTATTTTCAACGGATTCGAAGTTCGCTCAGGTGCTAGGCGCGAGGAGGCGGGAAACCGCAGTGTACATGTTGGTACATGAGGATTTCCTGACGACGAAGCAACGCCGCAACTGGCTAGAAATTCGGATCCGGGGTTAAGAATAGCGTGAGCTTTCTAATTGTTATGCCTATCGCGAATTTAAAATTAATGCTAGGGAAGTGTGATTAAATTCACACTTTTTGGGACGCTCTCGGCTTTGAATATCTTCAGTAGATATTTCCGTCTGAGAACAAAAGATTCTAGTTATTAGGATCAAAAGAGTGTGGATATAGGGTTATTATAATACAATTTAACAAAGACTTGTTGTGAAACTGTTCAAAGCTTAAGTGATATTTCAATGCCTTGTAAAATTCTTCGATATCCCACTTTGCATTCACGTATCAAATTAAATTAGATTTTCGCTTAAACAAGCATTGAATTTCAAGGACAGCAGAGAATTTGGATAGTCCCCCGCCCTTGGTTACACATCATATGTCCTGTACCTTGATCATAAGAACAACAGGTAATCTTCCATGTGTTTGATGAAATAGCAGTGGAGCTTTCCATAAAAAATCTACCAACAGTTCCAGTACAAGTTCCTCCACCGCTGACAATTCTATGATTTGTGTCATCACAAGTTAATTGACCAATTCCAGTGCCTAATCCTATAGGGCCACCAAAACTGGTAGATTTAGTTACACAGCTATTTTCAATACTAAATGGCATATTACCGTCGCTACACATTTCAACTCCAACCCCAAAGACATAGCTTTCAGGATCACTCCATTTAATTATTTTGCCTGTAAGCGGGTCTTTAGCAAACTTATTATCATGAGTCGAATGTAAGTTTCCCGACGATGATAAGCGAGTCATTTGCAATAAAACCCCATCACCAGTAGCATTACAGACAGCTCTTGGCGTCCAAGTACCGTATTTACTTCCAGCTCCAGCGTCACTGACAAGAACGCTAGTTGTAGCACTTGCTGTATGCCTACGCTCTAGCTTAAGCAAATTCCCAGGGGTACATGAGCCGCTTGGTAAAGCTAGATCACAGGCAGTACTATTTAATATCATTTGAGCTATAGCAAGCTTATCGGCCTTCAGTGATGCATGATGTTGTGACCTGATAGACGATTTGTTCATTTTTAAAAATGCAACAGCTCCTATCGATATAACAGAAATTGCAACTAGTGCTGATAAGAGGCTAAAACCATTAAAGTTCTTTATTTGCATACTTTTATATCCAACCCATAAGCAATGAAATATAAGAAACACTGAATTTTGAGCATAATAAACCACATATAAACCCTACTACAACGCTTATCGGTTCTTATTAAATAAGCTTAAATGCTCATCTTTTTTAAAATTTAGCTAATGATAGCATGCTAAAAATCCAAATTTGACTATATTATTAAGTTGATATTTATAGGAAACTTTAATATCGCAGCCCCAAAGTAGGAAGGATTACATATGATGTAAAGAAACTGATTATACGATTTAGCTTTTCACTAAAATCAAGGCCTTGGGCTTTGGTTTTTCAAAACCCAGACATCTTCATACGGGCTTCTAAAGAAAAATATGACATCATTAACCTTATCATACATAAACCTCTGATAAATATTGCCCATACCTGAAGGTGCATTTGAAATTGTTTCAGAAAACCATGTATTCGAAACCACGTCATAGTACCATAAATCAGTATTTGTATATTCATATCCACCATAGGCTACAAAAATTTTGTTTTTCTCATCATATGTCCAACCATTTCCCATACGCTTCGGTAGATTTTCAGGTACCGCAGGATACTCTATTGTCTTGCTATCAACATTGAACACAGCAACTTCATTAGTTTTTAAAACACCTCCAGTAACATATCCATCGTCTCCTCCATAAAAAACAATTTTTCTAGAGTTTGGATCTAAAACAGCCGTGCGTTCTGTACGATTTACGAAATCGATCCACATTGGATCCCACATTCCCGAATCAACATCAAAGGTCTTAATACTTTGACTATAAAAATAGAATATTTTTTTTGTCACTGGATCATATTCTGCAGACCTAGCTAAATTCCCATTCCAAGCATAGGTCAGTCCTGGATCTAAATCTTTCCAAGTTTTAGTGGCAATATCAAATTCCCAAAGATCTGTTATGCCAGCCCCACTCCCACATACACTTCCTCCATGTGCCCATATTTTATTTAGATGCGGCACAAACACCATTTGGTCATATGTATGTCTAGACTTTGGTTGGCCATCAGAAAGTATATGTATATCATCAAACGATGCACATTCATTCTTAGAAAATGGCGATGGCTCTGTTAGGCGCTTCCATTCAAGATTTTCGATATTAAATTCATAAACTTCATTGCCATAATAATCTCCATGACCTCCACCCCAAAAATAAACTATGCCACGCTGATCATCTTTTACCGCACCACTAAACGCATATATGCCAAAACCACAACAATCTGATTGCCCATCATAAAACATATTCGAAGCAACTGCCGTCATCTTAGAGTTTGGAATTTGAGTCCATGTTTTGTCTGGAATAGAGGCCAAAAATGCACTCTTAGCGTATGCATCATTGAGATTAGAATTATCTTGGCCCATTTCGCCAGCATCTATATTAGAATTATCTTGGCCCATTTCGCCAGTACTGCTAGTGCTATTACCTTCATTATTACTGTCTTTTATTACTTCAACTTCAACACTCTTAACTTCTTTTCCGTCAACTGGATCAGTAAGCACATCACTCTCCCTGCTATTATTCGCAGGAAGCCCATCAGAATTGGTTACTTGATCAACCTCAATGGCTCGAGTTCTCATCGAAGTATTTTCGCTCGAGCATGAATATATTAAAAAATTTAAATAAATGATCAGCAGTTTAACTCTTGCCATAACTATAAGCTACCTAAACCTAATAAATCCCAAAATACTATGGATTATTTATATTCTGCTCCAGCCTCAACATACACTATCGAAAAAAAGCGTCAAAACATTTAACTTTTTTTAAATTAAACACCATTTTTCTATTTCTTCAAATTCATAGCTGAATAAGATATTCAAAAAGTGACTAGTTCTTAGATTAATAATTGGTAATATTGAATATTAATAAAAAAAGATGAGTTATAATATTATAGTAAGATATGCCACTTTTTTAAATTTTCCTAAAGTCAAATAAAATAAAATCCGATCGGTTAAAAGAGGGTCTGGATAAAAATCCTAAATTCAGGAGAATCAAATGGTAATTCAAAAATTTAGATACCAAATACCAGCATTTACCTACATATATACGATTGTCACCGCATGTAGCTCTGATAGTAGATTTAACGCATCAAGCCGAGAAAAATCAAACCCCAAAAACACTACTGAAAATCATCCTGAAGATGCCGATGGGAATCCAGCAACCAAAACTATATCGGCCAATCAAACAGAAGAAAGCCCACAAGCAGAAACTGAGCAAAAATCAGAACAACAAAATAATCAATCTGTTGAAAGTGAAAACAAAAATGAGCCATTACCCATCGAAAAAGAAATGGTTGATATTTGTAAAGGTGACGAAAAGGTAATTAGATTTTCTAATCAAGAACAAACACTTGGAGGAGAATACGCAAACAATGGGACAGTGAGAATTGTATGCAAAACATCAAACCTGGTAATTGAAAAATTTAATTCTAATCTTGTAACCTATAATATTTCTATATTAGATAGCTCTGAAATGTTAATCGAAAAATTTGCATTAAGTCACGGGCAGTCTAAAGTAACAGACCACGGTTTAACATTTAAAACTGACAGCAGACTATTAATTGACACAAGCGCAAAAGAAGCTCAATATACTGGCCCAGATGGAATCACTTTAATCATAGATGCCAGTTACACTTACTTAAATGAGCAAAAAGAATCAGATGAAATCAGAATAAAAATATATAAACCTTATATACCCCAATAATTCTACATATATGTGAACACATTATATACGCCATACGACTAATTATCTTGATTTTCTGTGCATCTCAAACGTAGTTGATGCGAAAAACCAGCAATACCAATGAATGCTGTAGTACACGAAATAGAAATCAAAGGTGAAACTAAATATGGTTTTGATGAAGAAAAATTCCCTTTTTTATGGCCTCCAAATGAAGGTAGTGGCTACTATCAATCTGGGCAAATTGACTAAAAATTTATATAAGTTCAAGGGCCATTACTTCTTCAATTGATGCCATATTTCGTCTGCAAATATGCTTCCAGAGCTTGTCTCTGACTAGAAGTCAAAAATGAGTCAAAATACATAAACTCAGCAATATCTCCATCAAAAAAACCTCCGTTACCAGTATGATTGGATCCAATCTTTAATGATGACCAACTAACAGTATTCAACACAACCGAATTGCTCCCACTAAAAGCTCCATTAACATATAAATAATCATCGCTTCCATCATATTGAATAACTAGAAGCATAGCAGATGCAGAAGGCGCTGTCCCACCATTAAATGTACTCCCTCCATAAATATTTCCAACTTCATACGGGCTAACTCCTGTTCTATAAGACAAGCCATAGAGCTGTGTAGCATTCCACGTAGTTCCATATTCGGCAATTAAACGCAAATCGGTTCCAGAGTCGTTAGCATTTGTAATAACTGCTACTATTGTCCTAGCTCCCGTTCCGTTAACATAAGTTTCTTTATTTGTAGCTAAAAAATCATCCACACCGTCAAACCGAACAACTGGAAGTCCGTTAAGTTGATTCTCCTTGTATATAGGTGCCTTAGTCGAGGCAGATGCAAACGAATCGTAACCATTACCAGAACTATCCGCCCATTTTGTAACTACCGACCCATCAGATATTCCACTGATCGCATCTGCTTTAAACCAAATAGTAGGGATTTCATGTTCAACAACATCAAAATTGATAGTAAATACCGAGCTATCAACATCTTCAATAAGTACACTGGCGCTACCAGCAGCACCCATAGCAGTAAAAAGCCCAACAGAATTGACTGTTCCTAGAGACCCAGATGCCATTGAATATGTCGGTGAGATTTCTCCGACTAAAGATATCGTATGATTATCTAAAACCTTTATAGGAATTACGATACTATCATTACCAATTGGACTAATATCACAAAATGCATTTTTAACCTTTACATCATACTTATTAGCCAAATAACAAAACAACTTATCTCGATCATCTGCAGTTAAAGCTGAACTGTAGGCAATTACCTCTGCTATATCTCCAGAAAATTTATTACTTCCGCTAACAGCCGAACCAAGTTTGAAGCCGACTACTGTACTTGTCGCATGGGTTATAGCCATTGAACGAGAATTTTTCCGTTAACATACAGCTCATCTTGAGTTCCATCATAAATCAATGAAATAATTTGTGTTTTATTAGAAGGAGAAATCTCACCAGCCATATTACCACCAGCATACCCCGGAGTTCCTAGATATGCGCCACCTATTGCCAATCTACCACCAGTTGTATCAAAGCGAGAAACAAATGAAATTCCCCATGAATCACCATAAGCTTGATTTTCTCCATACTGCCCTATAGTACTTTCTTTACTATAATCACCATTATCAACAACTACGAATAACGACCTAGCACTGGCATTTGCACCTAAAGTAGCATTGCTTGATAAAAAATGATTAACCCCATCAAAACGAACCGAAGGCCTTAAGTTTTGTGTCCCATTTATCTTATAAATTGGCCTAGCTGTAGAGGTACTTTGAGAGAAGGTCGAATTTTGCCCAGAAATATCATACCAATTTTGAACGGACGCTCCATCTGCATGACCGGTAATAGATGATGCATCAAGCCAAAATGCTGCTGAGCCTAAAGCAGGTACATCAATAACGTTAAAACTCACTGTAGCTGTCTTTCCATGTTTATCTGTAATATCTACCGTAGAAAATCCAACTGTATTTGGTGCAGTGAAAACCATACTACCGGAATCAAAAGATCCTCCACCGGTTAAATTAAAATTAAAAGGGGTGCTACCTCCAATAGCTTGAATAGTAAATTCCTGGTTTAACGCAAGATAAACTACATTCTCTTTAACATATAGTTCAGGAAAAACAGTATTCCAAGTCACCTCAGAAACTATAGACAAATTATCGGAAGTATCAACACTCCGTAATTTAAACGAATGCGCTCCTTCAGTACTCACAACAACAGTATGAGGGCTTGTGCATGTGTTCCAAGCTCCACCATCAACACTGCACTCTAGCCTTAATAACTCGACATCGTCTTGACCAGTAAAACTAAAATCAATCGAGTCTAGAGCATTAACCGCATTAACGACTGTCGAAATATTCACAGTCGGTATCACTGTATCACCTGTCATAGAACTGCTATCACTGTTATTATCGTTACTATTATTAGAATTAGCAGTTGTATCCGCGGTGATAGTATTTGTGATAATATCTGTTGAATCTTGAGTAACAGACGATAATGAATCTTCGTTTACCTTGTCCTTATTAGTTTCAATAACCTTCTCGACCTCGGCACGATCAACTGCACCAGATGATTCAGCTAAATTTCTAGTTTCAACAAGTTCACTTTCATCCTTACAAGAAGAGAAAGCAGCCGCTAGTATCATAATAAGTATTTTCACCCAATCCATTCCTTATATTACAACACGTTATCTTTAAAAGCTCCATCGGCGTATTTTACAAAACATTAACACTAAATAATTTATATTATATTTTCAGACGGTTAAAAGAATCAAAAAGAAAAAAATATTATAAACCAAAAATTCAATTCAAATTAGCAGCATTAACTATGTGAAATAATAAGCAATTTAAAAGGCTTCTAAAGTTTATGTGTCGCTAATTCGAATCTTATAAAGTATTGGGGTCGAGATTCTAATGTTGAATAGAAATTGTGGACAGAGAAACAACAAAATAGCAAAAGCCGAATAATTGGCGTACTATAAATATTGAGAAAAATTTGAAAGAGTATAATAGAAATATAATACAGGATTGTCATGGCTATTCACTAATGGCTATATTAGTCAGCATCAGTATTATTTCCGCCTTAGCTTTAGTCGTCGCAGTACTCTCAAAGCGGACCACATCAGTCGTAAAAAACCTAAAACAAAGAACGGAAATCGATAGTGAATTATCCTTAATCGAGGTAAAATTGAGAAAAATTAGAGATAAGGTAGATCACGTAGTAAGTTCGAATTGCAATACACCAAGCGACTCGTCTACACCCAAACTGTGCAAGTCAATTTCTTTCGTAGACCGCAATGGAGCAACAAGATATACATTAACATCCAGTTGTACTAATGTTGATAGCAGCTCGCACTTAGCAAAAAGAGCTAACTATTACCTCGGAAAATCAATACCGTCGTCATTTTGTTTTGAAAGCTGTGCATTTCCTTCGGTTTATACTATTTTGCTACAAGATAGCAGTAACAATGAAATCTTTAGATACCCAAGCGAAACAATAAAACATAATTCCATTTCAGCAAGAGTATGCATTTTTGACTCAAAAATTCCCTATATCCTTTCGGAATCATTTTATTTCTCGAACCTAAGCAAACAATTATTAATGAGAAAAAAAGGCTTATTTCTTGGAGGCATCGCTCCTTACAACTCCAGCCAAATAACTTTAGAAGAAAATCCTTAAAAACATGAAATCAAATATAAAGCAGGTACGCTTCAATGCTCACTATAAATAGAGAAGCAAATATGTCCCTACTCAAGGGAAACAGTCCTTTCAATCACTAAGACCACCCACTCCCTAAGGCCTTGTTCATTTAATACAATTCACATACAAATTTATCCCTCATAAGAAACAAAGCCAAATAGCTACAAAGATTAGAGGAAGCATCATATAATACTGAAAAACCAAAGCAAATTAGCAAGCCCAGCACAGAACATAAGCAACGAATTAAGTAAGAGATTTAAATCAAAAGAAAAATTTCATACAAAAAATAAAAAAAAACTAACGTTTTCGCTCTCAAATAACGAGCTAGTAAATAATATGGGCTGAAAGTTTTAGTCTATACGGCATACTAACTTTATGTGGGTGAAGCTGTGTTAAAAGGTCTTATATTCTTATCATTTTTACTAGGAATGACACATATTGCATACCTCATTCAAAGAAACAGCGTTTCTTTGAGAAAAGTTGTACAAGAAAGTCGTAGCTCTCAGGTTGCATTAGATACAGCCTCTGGTTTCCTCTACACACTCCTTCAAGACTCTTCAATGGAATGCAAGCCTACAAATCCGGATTCTTGTCCATATATAGCACCGGAGCCTTATGGTTGCCAGCTGAGCAATCTAAAATTTATCAGAACCCACAACAGCTGGACTCGTATTGACCAAAGCCCGTTTATAAAACAAGGCTTTATAAATCGACTCGCAATTAACGCCAATCAATATCGTGGTCCCTCTTATACTGATTGGCATTTTTACCT
Organism: Bdellovibrionota bacterium; assembly: GCA_041391425.1. Taxonomy (GTDB): domain Bacteria; phylum Bdellovibrionota_B; class Oligoflexia; order Oligoflexales; family JAWKNZ01; genus JAWKNZ01. Next base: position 226,383 of record JAWKNZ010000009.1, on the reverse strand, counting down.
TGAAAACATAAATTACAACCGTGAAATAATAAATGCAGCTCCCCCTGCATTTGTTACCACTATCGATAACCACCGCTTCCATCAAGTGGCTGCGGGGTTTTTTACTTCTGCCGATAACTATCCGACTTCGGACAAGTTTGATTTGGTTGCAACCATTGAAGGAATTGACTGCTCCAGTGACGACTATCCTCTGGCATATAATATCCATCTGGGATTATCCGTAGGTGGCCAATTGATCGCACACAGAAAAATTAGAATGTTTATCCCAGTGCCAGAACCCAGATGCAGTATTATTCCTGATAGTTCTCTTTATGTGCAGTCAACAACATCACAAATTCCTGTTTCTGTGGTAGTACAAAGTGTTTGGGATAGAATAAGCGATCTCAATGGTAACGTAGTAATGACACGGCCATATCCTGATGCTCGTGTACTAGCAATGGATACGGTTTGGGAAGGATACATGCCTATTAATTGGGATGCAACAAAGTGTAGTCCCATTTATTATCTTAAGTTTGGAACGGCCAATAATGCTCAAAAATCTTGGTCATGCCAAAGTTATGTCATCATTACCGATGCCAACGAAAAAATGTCTGCAGCAGGATGCCCAAATGTGCCTTCCACAAATACATACAATAGCACAAATCCGGCACCAACCTGCCCAGATCCATATTATACAACAGAGAATGGAGTAAATTATAAATATGTTTATTCATACGAAGATGGTAAGTGCGTATCAGCGAAAACCAAGCTATTAACACCTTGATTTTACTTAGATTAGGTATAATAATGCCAGAACAAAAAAAATCATTAGCTTCATCTACAGATGGATTTTCAATACTTGGAACTATCATCGCGATAGCCTTAGTTGGTATCGGTATTAAGGTTATGAGTCAGTTTTCCAGCAACGTCATTCGATTAAATCGTCAATTCAGTAAAAGCGCTGCATATGAAGAAGTCGAAGAAAGCATAAGGTCAATGATAAATAAAGGACTCCGTACCTACTGGGCTAAAGAATGTCGGACTGATGGAAGTGGATTTGCACTTGCCTTCGGCCCTTATAATCCAATAAATAAATTACGAAATGAATATACAGCTCTCTATGGAGAAACAAACCTTAAAGCTGATATTCAACAATGGTAACTCGAGCAGAAGTAAGGATCGTTACTCGTTCTCGGTGTGCCTGCTACTTTGACTTACAAACAAATGCCTCAGTGGAATATAATGATGCAATAAATCGATGTAACTCGTACAGCAAAAACTATCAAAATATTGATCAAGATTATCTTTGCTTTAATGCTGGCTTAAAATTACAACATTTTAAAGGAACTCCTCGATATAGTTTTATGGTAAACTCAAATGCATTGATAGAAGTAAGGAATAGATTTTAAAACCACTCGGACTAATGGACACTACGACACCCACTAGAAGAAAATACTGGAAGCACCAGTTGTCATTACGCTAGTTTTTAAAACAAGGAGGAGCAAGAGTCCGTTTGGGATTATACTGGATGGATGTTACAAACAATAGGACCTATTCAGAGTTTTCCCAATTTTGGATTAAAAACGATTATTAACCTAAGACCACTAAGATTTTTGGAAAAAAACCTTTTCACTTTATTACTTTTACTGCTTCTTCATATGATCCAAGCATATCCTGATAAGATATATTGACGGTTGCGGTCATACAAATCCACTGACCTTCTACCATCACATGGCGGACGTACGATGTATTCATATAAAGGTAGAGATTGGTATGTAAATCCTCCATTGGTAACATAGAAAAGATCTTCAAAAAAACCATATCCATGACTTCCCTACTTCAAGGGTTCCACAAATCTCATCTAATGCAAATGTCTCAGCAGGATTCTTGCACATCAGCTTTATGGTTTCTATAGGGGATCACAATGAACTGCTTCTACCTTTTGATAAAGATTTAAAAGTGCTGAAAACTTTGCTTCCGGTAAGCAAATCGGCACTATCATTAGATGCTGGACAGTCTGTCCCGAGGGAAATTTTAGGTTTTTTGCTAGCTTTCCAATAGGAGAAGGCTTCATAAATAATTTGAGAAGAAGGGCAATATCCAATCCCGGTGCCAGTTTGATGAAGCAGTTCTATATCGTTGTCATCAGCAGAAACTAGATGAACAGCTAAAGTATTAGGACCAGCAGCCCACATTTTGCCGCAAGCTCGACTGGTGATAATGCATATTTTTTTAACTCGCTTTCTTTCACCCAATGTCTGAGGAAAGATGCATATGTATTGGCAGATTTTCCTTCTTTGCTATTTTGATAATTTTTTCAGCAGTTTATCTGAAACAGTGTCTGCCGCATGAGGAGCAATCGCAGGTTTAATCCTTTCAGAAAAATTCCAACTTTCTAAGTCCTCTAAGGCTCTATTTAGCGAATCTTCTCCAGGAAAAGCACCTCCAATATCTGCTACAGTCTCACCTAAAACACCCCGCATACCAATTTTTTCAAGAGCTGTTCCGACCCCTTTAGAAAAGTAATAATGATCGACAATGCAAGTAACACCACTCAATAAGCTTCCATAGATAAAAGACCATGTGAGAGGTTCGATCAATTCAGGATACAAAGATTTTTCTGCAGGAAAAAGAAAAGATTCTATCATACTTTGTCTTTGATGCCCTAAATCACGAAAAAAACCCATTGCTGCATGCGTATGAGCATTGATCAGTCCAGGAATAACCAAATAGCCATTTCCATCGACAATATTTTGAGGATTGTTTTGCAACCATAGAGGAGGTTTATCGTCAATATAAGATATTTTTTTTTCGTCAATTGCTAAATAACATTTCTTAAAAACTTGTCCGTCACCAACAATAACGTCGACATTTTTAAAGCAAAATTGACCATTCATATTTTGAAATACATCGACCAGCATAAGGTAAAGGCTTTTAAAAAAACTTAATAAAGATACGCAATATACTTTAACTAGGGCGTGTTGACGTTTCCTACTACGGAAACTAAACCCTTGAGTCACAACGTTGTCAGGGTTTCAAAAATTATCCTCAATGTACATCTAGTACACCTCCGGTAATTTTGAAACCCTTCCTAACTGCGACTTTCAAGTATTTGTCTCGCTACGAAAATGAAACGTCAACGCACTCTAATATAAACAGTAGCACTACTCTTACAATGAAGAAAAGTAGATATTGTCCGGTATAAAGATCCTCCTTTATACAAAGGTTAACAGCTAGAGATTTTAAAAGCAAACATAAAAGATATTATTTTTTGTTTCTGATATCATTTATTTTCCAATTATAATCAAATTCAAAAGCACTGCTTAATCTTAAACTAATCTTATTGCGATCATCAAAATTAGTTACAAGATGCTTTCTTCCAAGCCAGTCTTTTGTCTCCGGCTTTAAGAAAACTCGCAAGATAACTACCTGCACCTTTCAATTTCAAAGAATTTTTGAGCAAAATCATCAAAATCAGAATAATACCAAACACGATTGAATTGGCAAAAAGCTTATTGTCAGATATTTTATGAAAATGTTCCTCACTAGATACATATGCTTTAATATTTTCATCGAGTAGCTGATCCATTCTCCTCTGTGTAGGCAATCTCCCTTATTCGTGGACAACTTAAAGCCGCACGAATTAACCGCTGCATGAATACGAGGGTCTAATTTTACTACGCTCAATAGTTTTAATTCACCGAACTTTCTCCTCGAATCAATCCATGTTCTATCTGATCAAGAGTGACCTTATAGCCTGCCATATTAATTTGATACTCACCATTCCATATGTTACCACCAGGAATCTTAATATCGTTAATTTTCAACTGTAAAAATTCACTACTATTTATATTATTTTTTGCTTGCTGCGTATCTCAAAATATTCTTAATCATCATCGCATTATATATATTGATATATAATGCCTTCTTCTATTTTCAGTCATAGCTTTAGGCTTTATGGCAGCATATGTTTGGATAAATCTATCAAGCTGGCATGTTCTTTTTGAAACCAATATAATCGACACCGCCATTACTTTTGACATAAGACGTCAACAATGACTGCCAGAGATCTGTATCTGGATCAATAAGATTGCCCATTCGCAGTTGATGTAAATAAAAGTAGCAATGACAACTTAAAAAGATTCATTCCCTTAAGCATCACATTAAATTTATGGAAAGCCTTATCTAATTCTAAACTAAAAATATTCGTAACTATTCATGTCTTTTCCCTTCAATATGTCGCTTTGATACATCGTCATCCTTCGTTTCACTCAGGATGACGGGCAGTGGAGCTTTGAATCGATCGGATAAAAAATACACTGAATAGTTACAAATATTCAACCCTTTTTAATTTAAAACAAATAACCTAGTGTTAATTATCAATCTAAACCATTCCATGTAGTATCATCAACAGTAATAGAATACTCGCTATCCAATGAGTCCTGAATATTTCGACGCACAGAGCGCTGACGTTTTTTAAGTTTTGCAGATTGCTCAGTACGAGCTTTATGTTTAAGCTGCTCTTGCAATAACTTTTTCTTTGCTTTTACAGCTTCTATTTTTTCCTCTGCCATTCTAATTTTGGCTAATTCCATTTCAACTTCTTCCTGCTCTGAATAAGCAGAACGGCCACTCGCATGTTGCCTTTTCATTTTTTCTCTAAGTCGTGAAAAGTCATCTTGTGAACCAGATTCAAAAGAAGACGGACCAACAACTCCATTCATTTCTTCGTAGTCTTTTTCTCCGGAAGGCTCTTTACTAATGCGATTTGATTTATATTTAGATTTTGCCTTGCTAGATAATGCTCCGCTCTTGCTTCTATTTTGATCAAAAGGACCTATCTGCGTAGAAAGAGACATTCCATATATGTTTTGAGGATTTCCATAACCATCCAGATTTTTAAGAGATGATCCACCATATAGAGACAACATATTAGAGCCAAAGGAGATATTAACACCCCCAAGTACATTACCACTATCATTCTTCTTATAAATAGGCTTACCTTTAGCATTTTTTTCATCAACGGGAGCAATCAACAAACGTCGAGCTCCAACGGATGAAAATACAGAGAAATTCTTATGAAGATTTCCTTGAATATATAGACTTCCCAGCATCTCATTACGTATAAAGTTACCAGTGAACACATGAGGTTCTTGATAACGCATACCCAAGTTCAATGTGATTTCACCAAGGCTCTCATTCACATAACCTAATAACGCCAACCATCCCGCTCTACCTTTACGTGCTCTCGTTAAAGTATATAATCCCTTTTCTCCCATGCCTTCCTCGACAAAGGGCATCAAAGAGACATTAAAACCTTTGTGATCAAGCAATCCTAACTTAGCAAAAGCAATACTACCAGCATAAGCAGTTTCTTTAATTATTTTCTTACCATCCACTTCTTGATACGTAAAAGAATCAGAAAAAAGTCTATCACGAACTGAATATTTACTTACGATTTCAGTAGTTCCTCTAATACTCAATCCTAATTCCAAATTCCTTAAAACACCGATAGACATACTATAACGGCTTTGATGCCCACTGCCAAATTCGACATTTCTATCATTATCTTCATCATACTCTAAGCGAATTAAATCAGAACCATCAAACCCGATACCTAACTTAACCTGACCCTTGTCAAGTAACTTTGGATTCGAAGTTTTAGCTTTTGCACCAGGCTCAAAACTAGCTAACGGAAGAATATCAGCAGAAAATGAAGGAGTCGTAAACAAGCACCAGAGGCCAATCAACGACAACCAAATTTTAAAACGAACTTTCATAGCCAACAACCTTTCAATTTCCACTCGACTCAGCTTCGAAATTTCAAATTCTATATGAATAGAGAGAAGATTGTAGATTTCCCAAAAAAGGACACCTCGCTGTCGCTAAGAGCAAGACCAAACCAGTTATTCTTATGTTTAATATTTATTAATAAACAGGATGTTAATTAAAAATCTTCCTTAGCAGGCAAGTTAATAAATAAGCAAAATACCTATTATATCTACATTTTGTATACTTTCTTTACAACCGATATCAGTTACCTAAATTCAATCTAATTTTACCCAAAGGCTAAATCCGATAAGGCTTATAGACAATATATTACATATAAATACAAGCCCCTATTCAAAGTGAATCGAGCTTTTAATGGATAAATCATACAAATATTTCAATAAAATTTTAACAATTTTTTTAAATATTCTATTCGTAGTTTTTACTCAGAAAGTTAATCATCTAATAGAACAAAATTAGCATTTTTAATTTTACTTCCTTCCCATCATTCTTTACAGATACTATCTTGGTAGCAAAGAAATCAGCATTTGGCGCTGTATTTGCACTTTACTGGTATTTTATATATGTAGTTTTAGACCTGTTCAAATTTCGCAAGCATAAACTAAACGATGGTATCACACCAATAGTATGGCAAGTTTTCTACGTTAGCTATATTGTCGTTGGTAAACAGCATGAAAAAATTAATCACTCTTGATTGGTGTCTAACTAAATAAAACACAGAACAAACAAATCGAATTAAATCAGGCAAATAAAGAACTACAAAAGTATTCAACGACCTATCCATGTATCTGGTTATATAGAAGAGCTAGAAAATTCAAAACGCACCAGAGTTCTCTAAAACTGTAAGTGCGTAGAGTGAACAGTTTTACCAACTATGGACTCATCTGGTGGGGCTGCTACGGATGAGGCTGCCATGAAATAGAAATCAATTAGTGTAAGAAAGTTTCGATTTAGTAGGTTTACATCATACTCAGAGTAATCTTAACCGTAGAGACATTGTTGTTAAAGACCTAAACCAATATTCATAAAATGGAGCCTATTTTATTAGATTATCATGCACATATCGACAAATTTCTAGGTGATGGGATTATGGCTGAATTCGGAGCACCGATCGATCATGAACATTACCGATTACTTGCGGTATTAAGTGGATTAGAAATGCAGGATAAAATGCGCACTATTAATCTACCATGGGAAATCAAAATTGGAATTGCATCTGGTTCTGCAATTACAGGACTCATAGGCTCCCAACGACAATCATACACCAGTATTGGCGATGTTGTTAATATAGCGTCCAGATTAGAAAATCAATGCCCTCCTGGAGAAATAATTATAGACGAATATACATATGAAGGGGTAAAAAGATTTATTAATACTTGTAACTATCAATTAACAACTCAAGAGTATAAGAAAGAGCAAACAATTAGAGATCAAGTAGATCAACTTACTCAAGAACTGTTAAAAACAGAAACCATACCTATCCGCGCTACCATACTCAAGGAACTCAGTGAATTATATATGCAAATAGCGGAAGAAGATTTAGCTTATCAAGCATTGCAAAATGCCATTGCATTACAACCAAATGAACCTATGTATAAATTAGCTATGGCTGATATGGTCATAAGCAAGGAACAAAAAAGAACCATAAAAGTAAAGGGTAGAAAAAAATCTTTAAAAGCCTTTAAAGTTATAGGTATAAAGGACTCTCTAAATGATCCTAATAAAATACCTCCAAAACTTTACAAAAAATTCAAACCTATGCTACAAAGTATAGAAATACCGCAAAGATTTTCCTTAAAAGTAGAAGCTATTGATGGTAGTATAGGCCACTCAAATGCCGTAGCTTTATTAGCCTATGCGATGGCGAGTAAATTAAACGTATATGATAAAGAAAATATTGACATCCTTATTGCCGGCTTTGCTGCCGATTTCGGCAAAGAGATTATATCTCACCATATACTCAATCGAAAAGGAAACTTAAGTAACAACGAGATATTAGAAGTACAAAAACATCCTGTCGAAAGTATTCGAATTTTAAAAAGTATGGGATACAAATCAGACAACATTTTTTCTATTATCCGTCATTCTCACGAGCGTATTAATGGTGGAGGTTATCCTAATGGATTAAAAGGAGAACAGATACCTCTTGGATCTCGTATTATAGCTGTCGCCGACGCATATGACGCTTTAACATCCTGGCGGCCATATAGAGAAAAATGGGATCGAGCAGCAGCCCTCGATGAAATAAAAAAATCTGTTATTAGAGGATGGTACGACCCTATAGTAGTAAATGCTTTAATTGATTTATTTAATGAAAACCTTCCAGAGAGCGAAATTCCAATTAACAAATTAGCTGGTTGAAAAGAACAGCTTTCAAAATCAAAATGTTTTCGAAATCCCAGCAGATATCGTCATAACTGTTTTATAATCTGGAACTATTTGATAAAAATATGACTCTATCTCTGGATTTTCGTACTGATAACTATATATCATGGTGCTGTATGCCACGGTAAAAAACAGCCAATCAATAGGCGCAATCTTACCACTAACGGTGTATCCATAATCATTTCCATTAGTAACAACACTTTCAACTTTATCTTCTTCACCTTCCATTGTCGCTTTCTCTATCACAACATCATTTCTTCCATAATTTGAAAACGTAGCAAATGTGCCCGTAAGCGAAAGAGATAAACCAAAACCCAAAGATAAAGATGCGGTGCCTGTTGTTTCTAAACGTGAAAGAGCCGATCCAGATACCATGCCTCCATTTTCCTCAGGCGTTAATTCAGTATTTTTCAAAGCAAGAGACAATGAAAAATCTTTAAGGTTCAATCCAATATTAGCAGAAGCAACAGTATCTAAGACGGATTTACCCAATTTATCTGAAGTTGCAGATTCTCTCGAAACGACAGTAAAATCTCCACCTAAATTTACCGATTTCAAATTTACCCCTACGGTAGTTTTAGAAGTAAGAGCTGTATATATATTACCTTTTTCCGCACTTGAATAAGTACTATGGCTTAGGCTGGTGCCAATATTAAATTTACCTAAGGTAATATTTAACAATGCTTGCGGCGTACTTTCACCATCTTTCATCTGATTCGTATCACGCTCCGGCCATGTTTCACCATATTGATATGAAAACGATGCTTCAATATTTTTACTAACAGGCAATGTCGCATTCGGTTTAACTTGAAAGACAAAAGCATTAGTTTCTGGGGATTCACTATTTTTTACTTCTTCCTCATTAGTAGAATCTGCCATGCGAAATATCTTTACATCTGTATTAGAGTTTTCCGTTTGACTTAAAGAAAAATTTGCATCTAAGCCGAAATTGGGCTGTCCACCAAATGAAAAGGGCTTCATATCATACTGTGTTGTTATTCCCAAACCTTCAGTATAACTATTTTTTTTCAGATCTTTAACGGCTGTTCCAGAGTACTCTTCATGAGTCTTTTCATTAAGCCATTTAAACTCTGGAGAAAGTGAAAAACTAAATCCAGTGGCAGGTCCACTAATAACTTTTTTCTTTCTAAGTTTTTTACTTCCTGGCTCTGGCGGAAGTGGAGCCCAACCGAGAACAGAAGGAGGGGGAGCAGCTATATTGGGGCTGAGGCGAAAAGTCGTTCCATGCGACTCCAAATTAATACGATCTCTAGCAACTTTCATTAGTTTAAGCCGATTGGAATTAAGCGAAGGTGGGAGGCCAAAAGAATTTTGTAAAACAGTTAATGCTCGTTTATATTGTCTAAGTTTTAAATAACAAATTCCTAAGTAGTACTGCGCAAAAACATAAAGCTCGTCATTTGTAGCAACCAAATTAAAAGCATTAATTGCCAAACGCCAATGTTTAAGCTCGTAAGCCACAGTCCCATATTCAAATGCAGTTGTTGAATCTAAGTATCCAAGCGGCACGCGGCTAAATAATTTAAATGCTTTTTTTGTTTGACCTAATCGATACTGTATTCTTGCCATAAGCAAGCCACTTGGAATATGATTTGGATACTTATCAATAATACGATTCAAAACTTTCTCAGCTGCTTTTAATCTATCTTTTTTAATTAGATAAGTTGCCTGTCGATAAAGCCTCTCAACCGAATTCGCGGCTTTTCCTTGCTGAGAAAATAAGAACAACGAAGCCATGCTGAGAAGAGTAGCAAAAAATAAGCATCGCCAACTTGCATCTACTAATTTTAAATTGTTCAAAAAAAAATTCACAGATCATCGGTACTTATTTCAAAAAATCTTTGGAAAAATCTACAAACTTAAATTCTTTTTTTGTACTTTCAATAGCAGCTTCAACATTACCATCAGCCTTCATTAATTCTTCCGCAAGATAAACTTCAGCCCTATAATCCAGACGTGTAAATGGGCCATTTTTCATCAAATATTGCAGCGAATTCTGAATTTTTTCTAAATTTGTCTTATTCAAATGTTTGGGATTATCTAAAGCCAAGCGTAATATATTTTTGCTCAGACGGTCTCGATCTAAATCTTGCCATTCCTGTGACTGTGAATCATGTGTTTTCTTACATGATTCCATTTCTTGGAAAGATTCAGCTGCCTCAATACAAGTCCAATAAGAAAGTCCTAAAAAACCACGATCAGTTTGCCCAGCTATGATTCCATCAAAGGTTTCAGTTTGATTAACAAGATACGAAAGCCATCCTAAGCGACTTTTCAGAACAGAAATGACCTCACTAGCATTTGCTTCAATTTTTGTATAACGCTCCATAAGCGGCTTATCATTTATAAGATCTTCAAATGCACGATAAGCCATATAAATACAAGCACCATAATAATTTATAGGCTCTATCCATCCTTTATCTACACGACGCTTAATCCAATGAGGATCCCAAGCTAAAAGCCTACCCCAATTATTTTTTGTCAGCTCGCGCGTATAGACCATACTAGACCATTCTTGCATACCATCTTTAAATCTGGATTTCCAAGAATCTAAAGTACAATCTGTAGGCGCAGAAACGGCATGCGGACCTTTTAAAAGGGCATTTGAAAGTCCTGACATTTTACCTTGATCATGAAATGCATAAAAGCGAAGATAAGGTAGCCAAGGGCTTTCTTTGTCAAGTTTTGAATTTGCATGAACATCTTCTAGAATTTTACCTTTATACTTACGGATATATTCGGTATACCCTTTCAAGTCACCTGCATCAAAATAACTTTGAATCATTTCTAAACTAGGTTTTGAAGATAAAACTTTGACTCTGTCAATAAAATGAGTAAATAGCGACGGCTTTACAATGTATAAAGCAACCATTGCGGCCGTTAATGCTCCAAACAAGAAGAAAACTGCTAAACCCATACCACCCTTTGTGGTTTTTGATTCTTTATTTTTATTAGGAGTCGTTACTTTATTATTAGAATTTTTTTTATTTTTTACTTTAGCAGGCTTTTTAGTTAACCCAGTAGGCTCGGCCCAAGGACCAACTTCTCCCTGAAAGATTGCTGTATAGACCTCAGGGTAATAGCTTTTCAACTGCTTCTTATTTTCTAGAATAATCCAACGCCCACAATGCCCTGACACCTCATCTTGCAAACCGAACTCAAGGCGCTGCAACGAGGCCTTGAGCTGCTCGGCTGTCATAGGGCCGACAAATGATTCCAATCGCCGCCGAATTAAGTAAAGCTTCTTCATTAATCTCCGTCCATTTTAGAAAGGAGTACAGTAATGTTATCTCGACCGCCGTTACGATTTGCTTCAGCAATAAGCTTTGTTGGTAAGTTATTAAAATCATCTAAATTATTTGATATAATGCGTGCGATATCAGCATCTCGAACCATATCAAAAAGTCCATCTGAAGAAGTTAAATAGATTTCTCCCCCTTTGACTGTTTTCTCATAGATATCAACTTCGCAGTGTTCAAAAAGCCCCAAGGCCCTAACCAACGCACTTTCACCAGAGCCAGGTATGACACTATCGGAGCCCAACCAACCCCGCTCCAAAAAAGTTTTTACATTATGGTCTAACGTCAACTGAAAAAGATGTCCTTGAGAGTATAGATAGGTTCTACTGTCACCTATATGTGCCAAAACCAATTTATTTCCCACAAACATCACACAGTTCAGCGTTGTTCCCATACCCGATAACATCGGGTCCTGAGCTCCGCGATCTAGTAACTGTTGATTAATTCGATCAACATTAGTAGTCAAAAAAGGATGGATTTCCTCATGGCGAATCCGATCTACTTCTAAAAATGCTTTACGCAATCCATTGACCACCATGCTCGAAGCAACCTCTCCGCCACTCCGACCGCCAATGCCGTCAGCAACAATTCCGATTCCTTGGGCTGCATCATAAAACAAACTATCTTGGTTTGCCTTCCTTCTACGCCCCACGTCAGTCGCGCCTGCCATTCTAATTCGCAAGTTCGCCCCCATAAGCTTTCAGTCCGCTATTCTTATCGGAGGATCAGGGCAATGCTTTAAACAAGCAATTGAAATTCTAGCGTTTTTCGAGTTCCTAGATAACCACAGAAAATCTTAAACATCTGTTTAGTGAGGGTAATCTTTATGTTTTTATTTATTTCATTAGTCTAATTTTAGAATCAACCGTTCACTAAAAAGCAGCTAAGCATGCGAGCTAGCAAAACATGATAAAATAGCCTACTCAGATCATATGCCCTCTATCCTTGAATAAAAGCAATTTTTCTGAATGCAGCAAAAAGCCATCTCCTATCAATTCATGGACTCAGCTGCGGCAAGTAAATCCAACCTTCTTTATCTAAAAACTCGTCTGGAGCCTCATGGCAAAGACCACTTTGATAGAACCCTGCTACTAATCCGGTAATAAGCGCTTGAAAATTCTCAACCGATCTAGTGACCTGTTGATAGATCTCATGAGTATCGATATTCCAGGGTCCCAGCCACCCTTCCCGAATTAAGGCACGTATAATTTTCTCTCGATATTGCAAGCCATGTTCAAAAGAGCGAAATTTTTTTTGAATGTCATTAGAGTCCCAGCAAAAATATTCTGCAAAAATCGATAAACTTTGTGGTACCGAGGTTTCCTTTAAAAGAAGCGAGGTACTTTGATGATAAAGACGCTTTGCAAATGACTTTGCTCTAATCACTAAGGGGATTAAATTAGCGCTAAAAGTTGCTTCGCCAGAGTGATAGTCAGACGGATATAACATTTGCCATAGATCCCAAAGCCTATGGGTCTGAGGGTTCATAGGCCTACGCCGCCTTTTTCTAGTGAGCCGCCTGATTTTCTCATTTATGTGCAACATATACGCAACCATCAAATCATCACAACTTATTGCTCCAGGGCAAGTCGGCCGCACACATGACACACATGGAGGCACGGTCAATGGACTATCAACAAAAATGCTCATAATGTTAGAAGACGTTAAAACCAAATCAACTAAACGATCATCAGAATATAAACCTCCAATTGAGCCAATTTTTTCGTGGAGTTTATGAATAATCAATGGCCCTTCAACCAGATTTCCATGCAAAAATACCACAGAAGTTTTATGCGCATTAGCTCCAGAAAGATGAATACCAATATGGCTTTGAGGGCCTGTATTGTTTTTTTTCAAAGAATGATCGATTTTTGTCACTTCTTCAGCCATAATAGATCAAATTTAGACACAAACTTATGAGATACAACAACGTGTTTGTTGCAAAATTAAACAAATATAAAATATTAAAGTCTATTGTTTTTTTACTCGCAGTAACCATCGGTTCTAAACAACTATACGGTGCGCCTGCAAGCAACACTACTCTATTGGTAAAAGCCAACAACGCATTTACCGATAAGGAGTACGATAAAGCTATCAAATTATACCGTAAAATCATTCGCAAAAATAAGAAAGATTATAATGCTTGGAATAATTTAGCTGCTTCTTATTTCCACTCCGGCCTGCCAAGAAGAGCATTGCGCTACTTTAAATACACTGAGAATAAAACCAATCTAAAATCTTTTAACTATTTCTATCAAGGCTTATGCTATGACGCCCTTGAAATGCGATCAAAAGCCCGGATATATTTCAAAAAAGCTGCTCATTATTTAGATTCTTATGGAGCACGCTCAATGTTCGAACTAGGAGTTACCGATTACCAAAGAAAAAAGAAAGAAAAAGCTGCCCATTGGCTCAATCTATATGTGCAAAGATTTCCCCGGGGAAAATATTATCAAGATGCACTATATATTCTTCAAAGCATAAGACAAGGACGCCACTTAAAAGAAGTCAAAGGGATTGAACGCCCAAATATGAACGATGCATTATATAAATATAATAAACTTTCCCTCTACCCCATCCCTCATTATTGGGCAACCCAAATTGGCTTCGAAAGCAATGATATTGAACTGCAAGAAAAAAATGATGATGGAACATTTCATAAACGACAGGACTCACAGCAATTTATTCTAGCTAATGCCGGTATAGGAGTCGGTCCTATTCAAAAAGCAAAAGGAACCGTTTGGGCGGGCTACACCTATAGACAGTTTTGGGGAACTAATACTGACCGTATTAATACCTACTTTGACGATCCTGGGGATTTTGAATACCAACCATTTCGACCTGATTTATTGGAACGCCACCATCAATTATATACTGATGCTAGAATCGAATTACCTTGGAAATTATTTGCAGGTGCCTATGGAAGGTTAGAATACGCTCGGATCGGATCAAGATTATATACAGGGCCAGAGATTCAGTCAATCGATCCATCAGTCTTGGAAATTTCAAACACTTCTTTACTTATCCCTTGGATTGGCTACGCATGGACGCCTAATATGCGAACCATAGCTTATGCTTATTTTAGAAAAGAAGTAAATTTAGAATCTCCAGAATTTTCTGTGCAATCATACACATTCCAAGCAGACTCAAGTGAGCAGGTTCCCATAAGCTTAGGCTTAAAACACCACGCTTCAATTCCCAAATATAATTTAGACATAGAGGCAGAAGCTTACTCATACAACTTTATCGCTAATGACCCATGGCTAGATTTTAACAAATTAGGAGGTTCTCTTTCCATAGAGCACCAAATCATGCCTAGACTCTACATCAATGCTAAAGGTGGTTATTACCAAGACAGTTACGCTCTTGAAATATTGAGAATTGGTACTTGCGACAAAAAAGTCGATATAACAACTGGCGATCAGGACAATGCAAATTCTGAGAACAGGCAATTTCAAAGTTGCAAACGTACAGATGGAGGATATTCAATAAAGCTCGGAGCTCATTGGAACTATTCACAATTTCACCGTATAGAAGGTAATTTTACAATTATTGATAATAGCAACCCTAACCAACCCGAGTTTGACAGCCATCAGACTACCTACATGCTAATTGCCACTATGGCATTCCCAAGCGTCACTCGTGTAGATAGGATCATTAACCGCTTCGCCGACAATACATTTACAAAAGCTATTCAATAAATAAAACGAAAATCCTGTACACAATGCTTCCTACCTAATCAGCAATAAATTTGATATAATATCACTATATAGGATGTTTTTCCAGCAACAGTATAATTTTCAAACAATTTTTACCGGCAAATGGATACGCATCAAAATAAGAAGAGATAAAACTTCTGCATAAAAATTTGATAAGAAAATGCCGAGTATTAAAATATATACAAAGCACTAAAGCTATGACTCATTAATAGCGAGGTATTTTTTCCAAAGTAAAACTGGAATCCTATATAAATCAAATTAGCTGTTAACAAAACTTAAACGTAAAAATTATGGATAAAAAAACAAAAAAAGTATTTCAACAAGCAATGCAAGATAGAACTCCAATTTATCTATCCGCTGATGCACTTGATATTTCCTTTCAAACAAAAATTATAAAAATTGCTGACAATCATCTAGTCCTCAAAAATACAATCACTCCAGAATATATTAAGACCTTCATGTCTTCGACCCACTATTTTTTCCAAGTTTCAATGCTTCGCCATCAATGCGACAAAATCAAATCTGATGGTGCACATATAATTTATCCTATTTCTGAACAATCTTTAATAAAAGATGAACGCCAATCAGAACGCTTTTCATTTACTGCAGCAGAAAACGTCGTCTGCGAAATACTGAACCCTTATGACCAAGTAACTAGAATCACGAAGCAAATACTTGATATGTCAGCTTATGGGTTGTCTTTTCAGACGACATATGCCTCAAACCTCATTCAAGCAGGAGCTCACTTAGATGAAATCCGCGTTATGATCGATGGTGAACCATATAAAATAACATCTGGTGAGATAGTCTATCAGCGTAAGTTGATGAATCTGAGGGGACAAATTAGAATTCAGGCCGGTGTCAAATTCGAATGAAAGATATCAAACACAAAGAACTAAGAAAAAACCAGAAGGTTTTCGTCAATCGCTCCATTAATATGGCAAAAATTAAAGCGATTGGCCTAGACATGGATCATACTTTAGCCCCATATAACCGCAAAGAATTTGAAGCACTTGCATTTAGAGAAACATTAAAAAGTTTATTAATGCAGGTTATCCTGAAGAACTCGTTAAACTGAAATATCGCGATGATTTTCTAATTCGTGGCCTATTAGTAGATCGCGAACGAGGGAATGTATTAAAAGTTGATGGGCATAAATATGTTAAAAGCATACCACGGACATCGAGCGCTAAGTAAAGCAGAACGCCATAGAACATACAATAGTCCGGGATATAAAGCAGAAAAATTCCTTTCCATGGATTCCTTTTTTGCCTTGAGTGAAGTCCAACTTTTCGTAGAAATAGTAGACTATATGAATCACAATCCAGGTAAAATCAAACGAACCTATGCCGAAGTTTACGAAGATTTAAGAAAATTCATCGATGACAGCCATCGTGACGGTAGTATTAAAGACAAAGTCATAGCTCATCCAGAGAACTATATAAGCAGAGACAAGTTTATCCCCAAAACACTTCTTAGATTAATCAACTCTGGAAAATTTCTGTTTCTTCTTACCAACTCGCACTGGGAATATACCAACGAAATTATGGACTATATTTTAAGTGATGTTCCCGATGATGAAGGGTTTAGCAACTGGAAAGATTACTTTTCTGCAATCATTGTAGGGGGCGGCAAACCCGGCTTCTTTACAGGCAGTCAACCATTTTTCGAAGTCATGCAAGATACTGGATTATTAAAAATCTGCGACGGACCTTTATTGCCTACTAATGTCTACCATGGAGGAAATGCACGCCTCTTTGAAAAACTGACAGGGCATCGAGGAGATGAAATCCTTTACATCGGTGATCATATCTACGGAGACATCATTCAATCTAAAGGTATATTAAATTGGAGAACAATGCTTATAGTAGAAGAGCTTGAGCAAGAGATTCCGAAAGTTGAAGAAACTCTACAAGATTTGATTATTATAAAAGAGAAAATAAAGGTTAAAGAGGTTTTTGAAGAAGAACTACAACGCTTGCGTTCAAAAATTGTTGCAAACTTAAGGCAAATGCGTAAAGCAGAAAACAACCAAGACCCTAAAAAAGCACACTACTTAAAAAAAGAAAATGAAAAACACAATGAAACAGCTATACATCTAGAGAAAGATTTAATCGATGCAAATGAGGAAATTAAACAATTAATTAAAAAACGAGAAGATAAAATCCATCCACAATGGGGAGAACTTATGAAGGTGGGCCTAGGAAGAAGTCGTTTTGCCGACCAAGTAAATAGCTATGCTTGTATTTATTCTTCAAAACTTTCAAATTTACGCTATTACAGTCCTCTAAAACGCTATGAGTCCTTTCATGAAAGGATGGCACACGACTAAGGTATTTTATCTAAAAATAACACGATACAAAAAATCAATTATCAAATCAAGAACCGCGCACTTCTGCTTTCAACGATTCTAGCTCTTTTGTAAGCTGTATAAATTTCTTTTCAAATCCAGAAAATCTTCTAGATGAAGCCACTTGTCGTCTCCACTTGCCCGCAGCTTCCGCAGGAAATCCCATATAATCACCAGGCTCAGTCAAATTCTTAGTTACCCCTGCTTTCGCACCAATTCGAATCCCATCACTCAAAACACAATGGTTTGAAACACTAGCTTCGCCACCAAGAACACACCAATCACCAATAGTTGCAGAGCCAGCAATTTTCGCTCCACCACAAAGCATTGAATTTCGCCCCACTTTTACATTATGACCAATATGGACATGACTATCCAGCTTACTCCCATTACCGATAGACGTCGATCCCATTGTCGCCCGATCTATCGTGCAGCAACTACCAATTTCCACAAAATCCCCTAACACGACGTTGCCAACTTGTGGAATCTTAACAATTTCATCATGCTTTCGAGATGGAGCAAAGCCAAAACCATCAGCACCCAACACTGTCCCTGCATGGATCAATGCATGCTCACCAACAACACATCGATCACCGATCACGACATTGGCGTGTAGAGTACTTCCTTTCCCAATCTTCGAGCCTTCACCAATATAAACCCCTGGATATAAGACTGATTCATCACCGATAACAGCATTTTTGCCAACAAAAGTAAAAGGGAAAATAACAACATCTTTACCTATTTCAGCAGATGGATGCACTTCACTACGATCACTAATGCCGCTATATGCCAATGATTCAGCCTTGTGTAAAACTTGAAAAGCCTTCGCCATAGCAAAGTATGGGTCAGCATGGACAAGTTGAGGAATTGCAATATCATCACGTGCATGTGCTAAGATAACCGCACTCGCCTGTGTTTGCTTCAAATATTTTTCATACTCTTTTGCAGTCAAAAAAGTCAAAAAACCAGGCTTAGCCTCGGAAATCGGCAAAACCCCTCGTAAAAAAACATCGTCATCTTCGCACATTGGAGGATTTACAAGTTCAGCACTAAGAAAGACTGCCAGTTCCGAAATACGCACTAAGACTTCTCCCCTGTATCTAAAAACCTAATAGCCAATACATCAGCAATGCCAATATAGCTCCTAGGCGTCAACTTCATAAGATCAGCTTTCACCGAATTAGGCAATTCTTCACATGTATCAATGGCTTCATGAATAACAGCTTTGCACACAGCTCGACCACGTGTTATCTGTTTCAAGCGCTCATAGGCGTCAACAACACCATATTTACGCATAACTGTCTGTACGGCTTCACCCAAAACTTCCCATGACTCATCTAAATCTCGAGACATAGCTTCTTCATTGACTGCTAATTTGCCGAACCCTTTTAAAAGTGATTGCATCGCTAAAAATGTATGCCCAACCATACTTCCGATCGCACGCAATACAGTAGAATCACTAAGATCCCTTTGCCACCTAGATATCGGTAATTTCTCAGAAAAATGACTCGCCAAAGCGGAACTTAATCCAAAATTTCCTTCGGCATTTTCAAAATCGATCGGATTCACCTTATGTGGCATGGTGCTGGAACCAACCTCTCCATCTTTCAACTCTTGTTTGAAATAGCCTAATGAAATATATCCCCAGACATCACGGCAAAGCCCTATAGAAACCGTATTGATACGTCGCACAATATCGCAATACTCAGCGACACTATCATGATTTTCTATCTGAGTTGTCAATGGATTCCACGATAAATCCAATTTATTTTCAACAAAATCTTTTGCAATATTTAGCCAATCAAGATTAGGATAACTGGAGAAATGAGCATTGTAATTGCCAACAGCGCCACTCATTTTTCCATCCAAATCTAAACCTTCAAGCTTAGCTACTTGCCTTCGCAACCGATAATAAAAAACCGCTAATTCTTTGCCCAAAGTAGTTGGAGAAGCGCTTTGGCCATGGGTACGCGAAAGCATTGGTAAGTCAGAATAGCTCTTAATTTGTTGCTGCAAACTTACGAGAAGCGAATTAACAACCGGAAGCAAGCAAGTCTTTCTAGCTTCATCAAGCATCAGCGCATAAGCTAGGTTATTGATATCCTCAGAAGTACAGGCAAAGTGTATAAATGATAAAATACTATCTGAAGCCCCTTTAAGCCTTAACTGATCCCTCAGAAAATACTCGACCGCCTTAACATCATGATTGGTTTTCTCTTCAATACGTTTTACTTGAGTGCAAGCTTCATCATCTATACCCTCGGCAATACGCTCAAGTACAGCTTGCAATTCTGGTGTCATCTTCAATTGTTGAGCTATTTCTGGTTGTTCAGCTAAATGCAATAGCCACAAAGCTTCCACTCTAGCCCGGTAACGAATTAAAGCTCCTTCACTGACAACTGAATTTAATAAAGATAATTTATTCGCATAACGTCCATCTAAAGGAGTGATAGCCCATAGTTCGTTCTTAATTCTCAATGAAAAAATACTCCTTTTCTTTGTTATCACAGCAATTAAGACCAAGCGCCTCTATATCACGATAAGAAATACTTCCTCCACCCTAAAAACATTCTCACTTTCAAAAGTTTCACATACTAAGGCAGTGCTCAAGCGCAAAAAGCCTTAAAATCCAACACCAATGAATCATATTTTTTAAGCAAACCCAACTACATTAGAAGGCCTTTATAGCCTGATTTCTGATTCAAGGCGATTTTAATGCCTTTTTTTTATCCAAAACATAAACCGTGGTAGACATAAGATGGCATCTGATCTATATCATCAAAGTAAACGCATGGATTTAAAATTTCGCTAGCAACAAATGAAAATAAGGAAAGAATTCATTATGCCTACGTGCGCCACGCCAAATGCAAGTATCGTTGTTGGAGCCCAATGGGGCGATGAAGGGAAGGGAAAATGGATAGACATTTTAGCTTCGAAAGCTGACATAATTGCCAGATTTCAAGGAGGCAATAATGCTGGGCACACCCTTTACATCAATAACGAAAAAATTGTATTACACCAAATTCCAAGTGGTATCTTTCATAACGATAAAATTTCAATAATAACTGCTGGTGTCGTCGTTAGCCCTGTCCAATTACTAAAAGAAATAGAAGAGGTGCAACGGGTTGCCGAAATTTCACCTAAAAATTTCTGGCTGTCAACCAGAGCCCACGTTATCACTCCATGGCATATGTACTTGGATAGTCTTTTTGAAACTAATGCAAAAAATCCAATTGGAACCACCAAAAAAGGCATCGGGCCCACCTATGCAGACAGAGCCAACCGCACCGGCTTGAGGATTGCAAGCTACATCGATAACGCTCAATACAATCAATGGATATCCATGATGTGTGAATCACAACCAGGATTTAAGGACCATATCCAACAAAATCAATCCCTCTGGACAGAGTTCGCAAATGCTGCATCAGAAATAAGCAAATATGCAACCGAGGCCGAGGCTAGTTTAAGAAAAGAACTCAAAAACGGCAAAAAACTATTACTCGAAGGCGCCCAAGGCACTCTTTTGGATTTAAGCTTTGGTACCTTCCCATTTGTGACTTCGAGTTGCACAACCTCTGGTGGCGCACTAGCAAGTATAGGGCTATCGCCAAAATGTGTCGATAAAATAACTGGCGTTGCTAAGGCGTACATTACAAGAGTAGGAGAAGGCCCGTTTCCAACTGAACTAACCGACGAGATAGGAAAAGAGCTCGGTAGAAAAGGTAACGAATTTGGTGCAACAACCAATCGGCCAAGGCGCTGCGGATGGTTTGATGCTGTAGCCATGCGCTACGCTGCCGATATAAACGGATTTGATGATATCTATTTAAACAAAATGGACATCCTCAGCGGCTTCAAAACCATCAAAGTCGCTGTAGCATACAAACATCCAAAACTTGGGAATATTACAGAGTTCCCTGCTTGCGCGCATATTTTAAAAGAAATTGTCCCTATCTATGAAGAATATGCAGGCTGGGAAGAAGATATCTCCTCTGCAAAAGAGTTTTCACAATTGCCTCTTAACGCTCAAAGATACGTACGGGCATTAGAAGAACATTGTGGCACGATGGTATCCTATGTGGGTACGGGGCCAAATCGACAAGACGCTATAGCCGTTCCGCACTAAGTTTTTAAAATTTAATAAGAATAGTTTCCAAGAAGTGAGCAAAAATGTCGAAGATCTAACGACCTATAGAAAGGGGCTTATCACTTTCCACTTGTAACTTGAGGTCTTTGGAAAACTTTTTACTTAGAAAGCTACCAGTGACCTCGGGAATTACCATGATAGAACTCAATCCACGAAAGCTGTATAAAAACGGAATTCCAGGCCGCACCTCAACATAACGAACGCGGGTTTGATTTGAATCGTAGATCGCCAATCGTATCGAAGGGCCTTGCCCCTTTCCATTCCAAATACTTTTAAAACTTAAAGTTTGTGGAACATCAGTAGCCCCCAATGTAGCCTTAACTTTTAAGGGCACCATGGTAGTAGCCGGCTTTAACAAGGTTACATTTTTACCAACCGGAAGAACATTAATATCAAATGAGGCCGCGTCTAAAGTATTAGCCATTA
Organism: Bdellovibrionota bacterium; assembly: GCA_041391425.1. GTDB lineage: Bacteria > Bdellovibrionota_B > Oligoflexia > Oligoflexales > JAWKNZ01 > JAWKNZ01. The sequence goes on along the minus strand of JAWKNZ010000009.1, from coordinate 204,267 downwards.
TGAAAAATGCAAAAAAAACCTTAAGAAATAATAAAGACAAATCGTTTGCTTTACACGCCATTTATCATCCTCCATCCACTCACCTATCAATCAAAGTCAATTTTAAAAACTTTGATCGCAATAGCACAAATAGGTAAAACACATTCCTATAATAACAAATAATTTTAGATAAAGCACAATACAGCCTGTCATCTTAAAGCTTCCGACAAAAACAAAAGTACATCCACCAGCTTATCTGCGGCAAACTTTTGCTCCCTATTTAGATAAAGCCCAATCCATACTTAACATTAAGGGGAGCAAAACCTATGATAGCTGCGTTGCTTTCGTCTCTGCGCTGCTCATGTACCCATATGTACACTGTGCTGCTCGTTCCTCTGCGCCTTGCTCTCATAGGTTTTATTCCCCTTAATAAGTGGCTATTTTTTTTGGATTTTATCATATTTTAGTAAAATTTAATTCAGACCTTTTGTGAAAAACCGATCAATATCTTGAGATAACCGCAAACAATATTGAAGAAAAATAAAAACAAAAAATTAAATTTATGAAAAAATATATTATTAAAACAACAAAAATAGTTGCATTTATTTTCACATGGACCATTACGGTATTGCCAGTAAATGCTAATGATATAAAAACAGCAAAAAATAAAGTTGAATTGCATCAACAGATATATTTTACAAAACAAATCGATAAAAAAAACTTCCAACTTAAAAATCAAGACTCCTTAGAACACTTAACCCTAGAAGAAATTTCTAACTTGTATCATCCATTTCTATCTTCAGACTGCAATTTTTCACTAGTAGAGAAAAAAAATATCAAACAAAGAGAAAGCCAATATTACCAATTAAAATGTTTGGGTTATCACGTCGAAAAAGCAGAACTTGCAATCCATAAAAATGATAATAAGGTCTTAGCCATTCAAGCTATCTTACCAAACTATCAAACACATTTATCCAATCTTCTCAATGTGGACAGCATAGAAAGTTTGACAAAACCTTCAAGCTCTAACATCGAATTGGCAGATTATTCCGATATCTTCATCAAAAGCTTAAGCTTATGTATCAATGCAACAGATGAAACGAATATACCCTATATCGACTTATGCCTTATTGTCTACGCAACTAAAAAAAGCGATGGGCAACGTTATAGACTCACAGTGGATTTTCATAATAAGAATATTATAGATTCAGCCCCATTATATTTTGACTTAGCAACCGTATATCAGTTTGGTCCGCAGGATGGCACTACTTTTCAAACACAGTTGTCTGGCTTAGATGAAAGTGGCTACCTCAATGGCAAAAATTTTATAGTTTTTGCACCATCTGAGCACGATGAAAGGGTATTTTCTACAACTCAAGAGTTCAACTTTTCACCTGATAATGACAAAAAATCTTTCGATCAAGTGCAAGCATATTATGGTGCCACTAAAGTCCTTAATTGGTTCCAAGAACAATTTGGTTACAATCAAAGCAATGAACCTATAAAAATAAGAGTGCATGCCAACAATTTAGTCGGTACCAATAATGCTCGTTACCTTCCCGATGAAGGTAGTGGTGCAGAAATTCATATAGGCACAGGCGATGGCAGCCATTTGGCAAACCTTTCCAGAGATAATGATGTCATCGCACATGAATTTTCCCATCATGTACTATTTAAGCGTTTAAAATCTTCTAATGGTGAATCAGGTCTGCTGCACGAAGGTTACGCCGACTATTTTGCATATGCTGCTAGCAACAATCCGTTTTTAGCCGAGAGTGTCAAAGTAGATGCGCCATGGCTAAGAACAGCAAAGCTAGAACCAGGCATCCGCTTTGACGATCCAACACTTTCATGGGGAAAACATAATAGAGCACAAATCATTTCCGCATTTTTATGGGAAGTTAGAGAAATAATTGGACAAGATATGGATAGCATAGTGTATAACTCAATTGACTATCTACAAGAATCTTCAGGAATAAAAGATGCTATTTTAGCTTTACTAAATTCAGATCGGGATTTATTCAAACTTAATCCAGACGATCCAGATGCCGATGCGTTTGGTATTCATAAGTGCGAAATTATAAATGGAGCCTTGCAAAGGGTTTCATCGATATTTAGAAGGAATAAATGCTGAGAGTTGTAACCTAAATATCTCAATGCTCATTCAAGAAAGTATAAACTTTACGAATGAACGAGAGGCATCTGCACAAGAGCAAAGATGGTAGAGTTAAAAACTTACAACTATTTGGCAAACCATGTGCAGTTGTCGGTATAACAAAAAATAATGAAAACACCCTCTATTGGATATTAATTGCACCAATAATTTTGATACTTTTAAACAAATCGGGATATTCTAGGCTGCAGCTTCGGAGGAAGATGTGAAATTCGATCAAGTTCTAAAAGTTGCAGTGCATGGCGGTGCAAGTGACATCATCTTAAAGCTTGGAAGCTTGCCTCGTTTCCGTCATGATGGCAGGCTTGTATCATTAACTGATGGCAAAGTTATTTCCCCAGAAATCATGCAAGAATGGATTCATCAAGTTGTACCACAATCACTCTTAGCAAAGTTAACTGAAGATGGTGATTGCGACTTCGCCTATGAACTCAGCAAAAAATCACGCTTTCGCGTCAATGTATTTAAACAACAAAAAAACTACGGAATGGTCTTAAGAGTTCTATCTAACCATATAAAGACATTAGAAGAACTACAAATGCCTAAAATCATTCAAGAATTTACAAAAGCCAAGAGAGGTTTAATATTAGTCACTGGTGCCACAGGCAGTGGTAAAACCACAACACTAGCTGCTATGATAGAAAAAATTAACATCGACCGATCAGCACATATTATTACAATTGAAGACCCTATCGAATTTTTATTTTCAGACAAAAACTCAACTATTAATCAAAGAGAAATCGGTACTGATGTCAGATCATTTGCATCAGCTTTAAAAGCATCTTTAAGACAGTCTCCTGATGTAATCTTGGTGGGTGAACTTAGGGATAAAGAAACCACCGAAACAGCATTAATGGCTGCCGAAACTGGTCATCTAGTTATCTCAACACTTCATACCGTTGATGCTGTAGATAGTCTAACCAGACTGATGTCTTATTTTAGTCCTCATCAACATACTGCCATAAGAAACCAACTTGCCAATACACTTAATGCTGTTGTCTCACAAAGACTTGTAAATCGTATCGATAATATAGGGAGAGTTCCTGCCTTAGAAATAATGGTTGTCAATTCACTGATTAGGGATTGCATCATCAAGGAAAATTCCTTTACTCCAATTGCAGATGCAATCCAAAGAGGAAACGAATCATACGGAATGCAAAGCTTCGACCAATCTTTACTACAGCTATATCAGAAAAAAGTGATAAGTAAAGAACAAGCAATTGACCAAGCTACTTCCAGAGAAAATATGAAACTTCTAATTAGTGGTGTAAGCCGTTAAAACAACTGCAACTAAAATCAACCAACCTACAGTTTTTATTGGATTTTCACTCAAAACAGCAAATACACGATCTTTTCTTGTAAGCTTCAAATGCTGGCAACCGATAAGAAGCCTGCGTCGTAGCCATCATTTCTAAAGTGATGAAAAATTTAATTAACTGTTTTCACAACAAAAAGTATTAAATTTCAACAGGTGTTGATGGTAGGTATTGATAAAACAAATCTAAAAAATATTTTTGTAACCTGGGATTATTCCTTCTATCAAAAGTATCTTGGCTCATTTGGAATACTATGCGCAGGAATGCAAATTTTATTCTACTTATTATTATCATTCGGTTTCGGTTATCAAGAAAGCCTCCCACTTAGAATATCTGCTGCTACAGGTCTTGCTGGCTTTTACTTCTTGCCCAAATCAAATCCTTTAAAAACTCGCCACAAATTATATATAGAACTAGTATACATCATCAATTTACCAATACTCTTTAGCCATCTACTCATTATAAATCACGCAAATATTTATTGGGTTAGTTCGATGGTATTTTGTGGTCTAATATACGGTTTATTGTCACAGCAATTAATTGGCCTAACATCTTCATTACTCATCTTGCCATTAGCCATAATACTGCACCCAACATCACAGCTTCATAATTATGATGCAAACAAAATGACAGTTTTAGGTGCAATTCTATGCATCACTATGTATATCCTATCTTCAGCTATACGTTCAATGATGCAAGTCGGATTTGAGACTATCCTACGATTAAACGTGGAAAAAACCAAAGCTGAGCAAATGGAAAAAAACTTTAGAAAGTTACAAGCGCGCGATGAAGTCATCCGACGCTATGTAAGGCCATCAATTCTAACCGAAATAGCTCTAGGCAAAGATCCACTTACATATACACCGCAAACCATAAAGTCCAGTATACTGTTCACCGACATGCGAAACTACACCCGTTTTTCAGAAGCCGTTAACGACGACAGAAAATATCAGCTTTTAAACAACTATTTTTCGGCTATTAATCAGGCGATTTTTAAAAATCATGGAGAAGTCGACAAAATTATGGGTGATGCTGTTATGGCAACATTCCCAAATCCAGGTGAGTGCCTCAAAGCATGTACTGAAATGCGCCTTGCACTTAGCGAAAAAAATAGGATACGCGTGAATCAAAACAAAGTGCCACTAAAATTTGGCACTGGAATTTCATATGGGGAAGTGCTTTCTGCAAATTTTGGTTCACAGCATAAATTAGACCGCACGATCGTAGGAGATCCAGTAAATGTAGGTTCAAGGTTGGAGCAATTGACTAAAATATATGATCTTGATGTCATTGCTTCTGAAGAGTTTATTAAAGAAAATAAAGATTCATATCCATATTACCGTCTTATCGATGAAGTAATTGTCAAAGGAAAGACAAAGCCTCTGAAAATATTTGAGCTATTTGGACATAATCACGATGCCGTCATCGAATACAAGTTAGCAACAAAGGAGCAAATCAACACTATTATTCAGCATAAAATTAATGGAGATTTTGAAGAGGCTAGAAAGCTTTTATACGAACTTATTACCAAATGCCCACAACACCGCTACAGAGAAAATAGTTTAATGGACACATATCTATACGCCTTTTATAACATAATCGAATCATTCAATACACCTAATCGAGAGGCTTTAGCTGGATGAATGCTTTTAAAGAAAAACACAATGCACGTAGTTCATATCGACTTCCAATCGAACTTCTGATCGAGCTTAAAACAAATGAACAAAGTTCAGAAGAATTTTGCTCAAATTTAAGCAGTAGCGGTATATTTGTTTCAACAATTCAACCGCAACCGATCGGAAGCAAGATCGAACTTTGCTTTTCCCTACCCCATAATCATGAAAAATTTTCGATTGAAGGAGAAGTTGTTTGGATAAGAACTCAAAGTGAAGGAGAGGGGCCTTTTGGAATGGGAATTAAATTTGGTGAGATAAGTCGTGAAAAAGCAGAATCACTCAATAAAGCAATCAATTATTACTCCTCCTTAGTAAAGACCTAAGTGAATGCTGTTATTTAAATATATTGGTGTAATCCGGACTTGATGAAAATTTAGCTATAAGGTAATTGGCATGAAACGTAGATTAAGAAGATTTCGCGTTACTAGTAATACTTCCTCGAACAGTGGCCTTACCATAAAAGTAGAGTTTAATGATGGGCATATAGAGGAAGCTGTTGTACGACAGCTCTCTATCCAAAGTGTTAATGCTATCTGTTCGGCAAAAACGCAAAATTACCTCGATACAGCGGCTAGGGCTAAAATTATTGTCAACAAAGAAGAACTTTACGATGTAGGAAGAGTTTTTGTCTTAAAAGCACAACCTACTGATAATAACCAGGCCGAAATCATCCTAAGAACTCTCAACCAAAATATTCCGTTAGAAAAGCTAATGAAATTTTTAGATAATAGCAGTAACAATTCTCCTTATGAGTTCGAGCTCAATCACGGAAAATTCACTCTCCTTAACTTTTATAATTATAATGGTAGTGACGACATTCTCGAAAAAACAGACCTCTTCCATACAATGCAAAAATCTTGGAAGAAGAAGCATGTCTATCAATTTGAAAGGTTTCGTAAGGACTCACAAGGAAAGCGCGTGCGCCTTGACCAATGCCGCTCAAACGGCAATGATGAATACTTAGTCTTCGGATCAAACGACTATTTAGGCCTTGCAAATCACCCCAAAGTCATTCAAAAAGCTAAGCAGGCATTAGATATGTATGGCTTTGGTTCGACAGGCTCTCCTCTTACGACAGGGCAATCTTCCGAACATATCGAACTGCAGAATTTACTCACAGAAATTTTCCATAAGGAGTCCTGCCTGCTCTTCAATTCTGGCTATGCAACTAATGTCGGAATGCTTAGCGCCATTTGCAAAAAGAATGATTTAATATTGTATGACAGTCAATGCCATGCATCTATACTCGATGGACTCAAAATGGCTGCAGAAGGAGGTGCCCACTGTGTTCCATTCCGCCATAACGATATGGATGATTTAGATCAAAAATTAAAGAAAGAACGAAAAAACTACTCCGGCTGTCTCATCGTTACAGAAGGTATTTTTTCCATGGATGGAGACATAGCCGACATGAGAAATATAGTCCAACTAGCAAAAAAGCATTACGCGCGTACTTATCTCGATGTTGCGCATGATTTTGGAGTTATTGGCGATAGAGGTTTGGGAGCCGCGGAGTTCCATGGAGTATTAGATGAAATAGACATAATCATGGGAACTTTTTCTAAAATAGCAGGAGGAATAGGCGGATTTTGTTTAGGAGAAGCCTCGACAATAGAATACATTCGCTATATGTCTAGAGCTTATATGTTTTCCGTTGCTCTTCCTCCAAGCACAGTGGCCGCAGTAAAAGAATCAGTTAAAATTTTCTGGCAAGAACGAGAGCATCTATTAAAATTAAAAGAAAATATAAAATACTTCGTAGAAGGTTTAATCAGATTAGGAGTACAAATTAACTACGACCACAAAAGTTCAATTTGTCCGGTTATTGTGGGAGATGAAGACAAACTCAATGAAATGACTAAAATTCTATTTGATAATGGGATTTATGTAACGCCCATCGTATTTCCCGCAGTTAAGCGTAACGAGTGCCGCTTTCGCTTTACAGTTTCAGCACAACACGACAAGACAGACCTCGACCATGCGCTACTGGTACTAAAGTTAGCTATGAACCACACCTCGCCTGCATTAAAATTAATCAGCTAGACCTCCGTGTTTGTAGCCTCTCCCCCCAACCCCGGCATTCTTACATGTTGGCGATGCAATTATTACATGCTATAACTATTAGAGTTTTGTGTAATTTTTTATCAATCACCTAGATTGCATCGTTTTTTCAGCAAATTTTTTTTGATCTTGATACGAACGGCAATGTCAAGGCAAGTCATTGAAATAAACAATAATAAGGAGCATTCAAAGATGAAAGGACCATTAAAGGCCGTACTCACAGCAACCACACTTTTCATATCGATAACCGCCGAAAGTAGTACGTTAGAAAAGGTTTTAAAGAAAAAATTCGTTCAATGTGGTGTGAGTCAAGGTTTACCTGGGTTTTCAACTCCAGATGCCAAAGGGCATTGGTCTGGCATCGATGTCGATGTTTGCCGGGCCATTGCTGCTGCCGTCCTTGGTGATGCAAATAAAGTCAAATATACTCCCCTTTCGTCAAAAGAACGTTTTACCGCATTACAATCAGGCGAAGTAGACGTTTTATCAAGAAACACAACTTGGACACTTGTTAGGGACAGTGCTCTAGGATTAGACTTCGCCGGAGTCACTTATTATGATGGCCAGGGTTTTATGGTCAGAAAAAAGCTCGGAATAAAATCAGCGAAAGAGCTAGATGGTGCAACAATTTGTGTAAATTCTGGAACCACTACTGAGCTCAACGTCGCAGACTATTTTCGAGCCAATCATATGAAGTATAAACTAGTATCAATTGAAAAAACTGATGAAGTAGTTGCAGCATACGATGCAGGACGCTGTGATGTATGGACAACGGATCAATCCGGCCTGTATGCTAATCGTATTAAGCTTAAAAATCCAAATGATCACATCGTACTACCCGAAGTTATATCAAAAGAACCTCTAGGCCCAGTTATACGGCATGGAGACAATCAATGGGGAGATGTAGTAAGATGGGTTCTTTATGCAATGTTAGAAGGGGAAGAGTTGGACATAAACTCAAAAAATGTCGATCAACTTAAAAAAAGCAGTAAGAACCCTGCAGTTCTTAGACTCTTGGGCGAAGAAGGCGATGCTGGTAAAAGCTTGGGATTAGAAAAGGATTGGGCTTATAAAGTAATCAAACAAGTAGGAAACTATTCAGAAATCTTCGCTAGAAATCTAGGCCCAAGTTCCACTCTAAAAATCGCCCGTGGGCTCAACAACCTTTGGAACAAAGGTGGACTACAATATCCAATGCCGGTAAGATAGGTCCATTAAATGCAACAAACACCACCGAAACACAGCCCTTGGAATGATCCCAAAGTTCGCAGTATAACCATCCAAGTGCTGATAGTGTTGGCTTTTGTGCTCTTTGCCGCATACTTTATAAATAACACTATCATTAACCTAACGAGACAAGGGATCGCCTCGGGCTTTGACTTTCTATCTTCGACTGCAGGATTTGCAGTCGTGCAAAGCCTTATCGATTTTGATGAAAGTTCATCCTACGGACGAGCATTTTGGGTCGGGCTAATAAATACATTATTAGTCTCTAGCCTAGGAATTATTATTGCAACCATTATTGGCTTTATCGTAGGAATAGCACGCTTATCAAAAAACTGGTTACTAAAAAAAATTGCATCCACATATATCGAAACCCTCAGAAATATTCCGCTGCTGCTGCAAATTTTCTTCTGGTATTTTGTGGTTCTAAGAGCCCTTCCCCACCCTAGAGATAGCTACCAATGGCTTAATAGTTTCTTCGTTAACAATCGAGGCCTTTATCTACCGGCCATAAACGTAGAAAAATCTTCATATATTGTGTTCATAGTATTTGTCCTTTCTACCTTTTGCAGTATTTTTTTTTCAAAATGGTCGCGCAAACGGCAAATCGAAACCGGAAAAACCGATTCAAAAAAATGGATTCTTGGGATCCTATTTATTCCCAACATTTTGGCACTGCTTTTATTGCACAAGTCCTTTTCTATAAGCTTCCCAGTGCTTAAAGGTTTCAACTTTCAAGGTGGAATCGTATTGATCCCCGAGTTAATTGCTTTACTTGCGGCGCTAAGTACATACACTGGATCCTTTATAGCAGAAATTGTTCGTTCAGGAATTCTGTCGATCAGCAAGGGGCAGATTGAAGCTGCGTATTCGCTCGGTTTAAAACCGAATCTTACAATGCGTTTAATCATTATCCCACAAGCATTACGCGTCATTATCCCTCCTTTGACAAGCCAATACTTAAATTTAACGAAAAACTCATCGTTGGCTGCGGCGATCGGCTACCCTGATTTAGTAGCAGTTTTTGCAGGTACCGTTCTTAATCAAACCGGACAAGCTGTTGAAGTAATTGCGATTACAATGACAGTTTACTTAATATTAAGCCTTAGCATTTCTGCTTTTATGAACTGGTACAATAATCAAACTATGTTAATAGAAAGGTAGCTTATCATTATATGCAGGTAATGACCCAAGATAGTGCCATAAAAAAATCCATAACTTGGTGCCGTGAAAATCTGTTCTCATCTCCAACCAATGGATTAGCAACAGTTATTCTTCTTTTTCTTTTGATAAAATTCATCACTGTTGTTGCAAGTTGGCTATTCTTCAATGCTACCTTTGTCGGTGATAACCGTGATGCCTGCAATCAAGGAGGAGCTTGTTGGGTTTTTATAAAAACCAGAATAGATCAATTTATCTATGGATTTTATCCCAACGCTGAACGTTGGCGGGTTAATCTTGTCTTAGCTGCTTTTGCATCCACAATTGGCTTCTGGTTTTTCACAGCAAATAAATCGAAAAGGTTTTTAGGTTTTTGGACATTTTTGCTGTTTCCGATTCTTAGCTGGAATGTTCTAAGAGGTAGCAATTTTTCTTTAACCAGTGTAGAAACCGCAAAATGGGGTGGTGTTTTTCTTACTCTCATGGTTTCAACGGTCGGGATAGTCTGCTCTTTACCTCTGGGCATTATACTCGCACTAGGACGGCAATCAAAAATGCCTGCGATAAAAACCATATCCGTTCTATTTATTGAGCTTTGGCGTGGTGTTCCTTTGATCACAGTCTTGTTCATGTCATCTGTCATGTTACCTCTATTTTTTCCAGAAGGAGTTCAATTTGACAAATTGTTGAGAGCCCTTATTGGAGTAGCATTATTCTCTTCGGCTTATATGGCTGAGGTAGTACGGGGGGGACTACAGGCCATTCCTAAAGGTCAATTTGAAGCTGCGCAAGCAATAGGACTTAGTTATTGGCAATCCATGCGCTCTGTCATCATGCCCCAAGCTCTAAAAATGGTTATTCCTGGAATAGTCAATACATTTATCGGCCTTTTTAAAGATACCACATTAGTAGCTATAATCGGCATGTTCGACTTGTTAGGAATTATTCAAGCAGCAACAACAGATCCAGATTGGCTAGGATTTACTTTAGAAGGTTATGTCTTCGCGGCTATCTTTTTTTGGTTGTGCTGTTACACAATGTCAAAATATAGCCAATTTTTAGAACGCAAGCTGCATACGGGACACTAATGCATTTAGGGAGATTTTCTGGTGAATGACAAACAATCAACCATTGTAAAAGCAAAAGACGTCCATAAGTGGTACGGCGAATTTCATGTTTTAAACAGCATAAATTTAGATGTAGCAAAAGGCGAAAAGATTGTAATCTGCGGCCCTTCAGGTTCAGGAAAATCAACATTTATCCGTTGTTTAAATCGATTGGAAGAACATCAAAAAGGGCAAATTATAATTGATGGTGTTGAACTTACCAATGACTTAAAAGGAATAGAAAAAATCCGCCGCGAAGTAGGTATGGTATTCCAATCATTTAACCTTTTTCCACACCTAACTATAATGGAAAACCTCTGCTTAGCACCAATATGGGTTCGAAAAACACCAAAAAAAGAGGCTGAAGCACAAGCCATGGAATACCTCAACCGCGTAAAAATAGCCGACCAAGCCCATAAATTTCCCGGGCAGCTTTCAGGCGGGCAACAACAAAGGGTGGCTATTGCTCGAGCTCTATGTATGAACCCAAGAATAATGCTCTTCGATGAACCGACTTCAGCACTCGATCCTGAAATGATAAAAGAAGTATTAGACGTCATGATCGAGCTTGCACACTCGGGCATGACAATGCTTTGTGTCACCCATGAAATGGGATTCGCCAAAACAATTGCTGACCGCGTGGTATTCATGGACAAGGGAGAAATTGTTGAGGTAAACTCCCCAGAAAAACTATTCAACAGCCCACAAAATGAAAGAACTAAACTATTCTTAGATCAAATTCTTTTGCACTAAATTCTAGTATGTTAGCTAGCAAATCCTTGGCATTTGCTCACCACTAGGCCATGGAACAATCCGTTCCCCTCCCAAACATGTCGTCAATCGCACCATAGAAAATTTGCCTCCTTGGCACACTTCTCCAATAATTTGTGAGTTTTCTCCATAAGGTTGAGATTTCATCGATGCCACTATATCATCAGCTTGCTCAGAAGGTGCAATTACTACGATTTTACCTTCATTAGCAAGTTGCAAAGGCTCAAATCCCATAAGCTCACATACGGAAGCAACCGCAGGTTCAATAGGGATGAGATTTTCAAATATATTAAATTCCATACGACAACAGGATGCTATCTCATTTAATACAGAAGCAAGGCCTCCTCGAGTCGGATCACGCATACAGCGAATATCAGGAAAGGACTTCCATAAAGAAGTTGCTAACATATGCAAAGGAGCACAATCAGATTCAATCTGGCACTTAAGATTCAAGTCACTTCGTTGAGACAAAACTGCAATACCATGATTCCCGATACAGCCATTAATAATAATTTTATCTCCAGCTGCAATTTTCTCGACATTAGGAGAAGGTTGCCCAAATGCTATTCCTCCTAATCCAGTGGTATTTATAAACAAGCCATCTCCATGGCCTCTTTCGACAACTTTGGTATCCCCCGTTACAACAGGAATATCCCACAGGTAGCAAAGATCAGCGATATCTTGCATATGGGATCTAAGCTCTTCTAATGAAAAACCTTCTTCAATAATTAAACCTAAAGTCAAATATAAAGGCTTAGCACCCATTACAGCCAAATCGTTCACGGTCCCACAAAAAGCAAGTTTTCCCAAACTGCCACCTGGAAAAATTCTTGGGCTTACAACAAATGAATCTGTCGTTAAGACAAGTTTTCCATCATATTGACCCAATATTGAGCCATCACTCATCTGCCTCAGATATTTATTATCAAATACCGGAAGAAAAACCTCATGAAACAGGTCATCAAAAGCCCTGCCACCGGCACCATGATTTAAATTAATTCTATCTTCCACTATAACTCTCCGAGACGTAAATGGCGGCCCGCCAGATAATAAGCAGAACATGCACCTTCACTTGAAACCATGCAGACACCTTGTGGATTTTCTGGAGTACACTCGCCTGCAAATAACGAGCAGGACGTAGGTTTAGACTTCCCAGCTAAAACCTGAGAGCACAAACAACCTTTACTTGATTTTATATTTTTTGAATTAACAAGCGAAAATACGACCTCAGCATCATACACGGCATACTCATCTTTCAGCTTAAAGGCACTATGTTTCATATCTCCTAAGCCACGCCAAGTGAATGAATCCCTCCTAGTAAGAAATCGATCCATAAGAGTCTGAGCTTTCACATTGCCGGCACCATCGACTGCACGTTTATATTCCACATCCACACGCGCTTCATCATGATTAATTTGCTGCACCAACATCAATAAAGATAAGGCCAAATCGTACGGAGTAAAACCTGATATAACAATGGGTTTGCGATACTTCAGAGCAAAAGGCTCAAAAAATTTCGCTCCCGTAATAAGGCTTACATGTCCGGGCCCAATAAAACCATCAATCTCAATATCATTATAACATTCACGCTCTAAAATCCCTCGCAAAGCCATAGCTGTATCAAGGTGATTGCAATAGACAAAAAAGTTTCCAATTTGTAAATCTATAGCACGCTGCAATGCAACTAAAGTAGGAGGAATAGTTGTTTCAAAACCTATTGCCAAAAAAACGACTTTGACCTCGGGGTGCAAAGCAGCATAATCGACGGCTTCCAAAGGAGAATACAAAGAACGAACTTGAGCTCCGCGGCTTCGCGCATGCAATAAAGAATCCCCATCATCAGTCGGCACTCTCATCATATCGCCATAGGTATATAAAATAACATCAGAATGTTTTTGCAACAAATCGATACTATTCTCCACAGGATGTGAAGGCAAGACACAAACGGGACACCCAGGGCCATGCACTAATGAAATATTTGCAGGTAAGAGATCAATCAATCCAGAACGGACAAAACTATGGGTATGCCCACCGCAAAATTCCATAATAGAATACCGCCTATCTATATTCACTTCCTTCTTAAGACGTTCAATAATTGGTAAAACAGCTGTACTATGATTCAATACTCTATTGATGCTCATTATAACGCTCTACCTCTCTTAAAGTTTGCTCAAGCTCTTCATCACTTAAAACGCTCAAAGCAAACCCTACGTGGACGAGTACATGATCTCCAACTTTGACCTTTGGGACTAAGATAAAAGAAACATCTTTAGTTACTCCATCCAACTCGACCGTCCCACCATCACCATCGATATGAGAAACCCTGGCTGGGATAGCTAAACACATAAAACTCCCTTCTACCTTATCAACAAAACATGGTACTCAACACCATCGATTTACTCAAAATGCACTTCTCTATGTTTCACACAACCTAACTGCTTTTGCTTCATAGATATAAGAAGCTCAACATAATCAATCCAATCTGCCATGCCTTTACCAGTTTTCGTAGATACCTTAATAATTTTAGCTGTGGGATTTACTTTACGTATTGCTTGGATACAAATTTCTTCATTCCAATCTAGATAAGGAATCAAATCAGTTTTTGTCAACAGAACAGCTGAAGCTTTATTAAACAGCACCGGATACTTAATAGGTTTATCCTCTCCTTCGGTGGTAGAAAGTAAGGCTATTTTAGCAGACTCACCCAAATCAAAAGCAGCAGGACAAACCAGGTTGCCGACATTCTCAATAAACAAAACATCTGCGTTTGGAGAGACATAGGTATCTAGTTCTCTCTTAATCATATCCGCATCCAAGTGGCAAGAACTATGGGTAATAATCTGCTTAACGGCAGAAGAAAATGCTCGCAATCTATTAGCATCATTTTCACTTTGTTGATCACCAACTAAAACTGAAATCTTATAGCGTGTATTTAAAGCAGCGAGCGTTTTTTCAAGAAGAGATGTCTTGCCGGATCCAGGAGAGCTCATAATATTAAGGGCCAACATTCTTTGATCTTCGAACCAATGATAGTTTTGATGCGCAATGCGATCGTTTTTTTCCAAAATATTTCGTTCGAGGTGTAAGGTCTTGGTTGCCTTATTTAATTCTTCTTCAAAATACTTTGTATTTGCCTGCTCACAGCCACAGTCTCCACACATTATTCAATCTCCATATTCGTAATTTTCAACTCTTTTCCATGAATCATTTCTACCTGAACTGAACCACATTTGCGGCAAAGCAAACTACTATCAATTGCCTTATCCACATTAAAACATTTTAAACACCTAAGCACGGTATCGACACAATAGACCTCTAAAGCACAACCTTCAAGTACACTACCCTTACACGCTTCAGGAAAGGCAAACTCCAAACATTCTTTTACAACTCCCGAAAACTCTCCTAATTCTATGCTAATACTACAAACCTTAGCCCCTTTCCACTGGTGCAATTCCTGTGTTGCAATTTCAACAATATTTTGTGCAATCGATAATTCATGCATCAAAAAAATTCCTCTTGCCACTCAGATTAAATAAGCCATATACCGCCTGCCCAAAACTCACCCCGCCATCGCCACAAGGAACCTGCCAATTCGTGTAAAGGTTCAATGAATATGGTAAAAGCTTATCTACCAAGATTCTTCTCAATAATTGATTTTGAAAAACACCACCAGCAAGGCATACATTGCCAATAGGATTTCTTTCTTGTGCTCGTAATATCATATCTTTAGCAATTTCAGCCACACAGTCGTGGAAACCTAAAGCAATATCTTCAATAGCTATCTGGCGGCAAACATCCCCATAAATTTGGGAAAAAAGTTCTCTGGTATCCACCCTATCTCCTTCCCACGCAATTGTATATTTTCTTGCCTTGTGTCCTTTATAGGCCAAAGCTTCCAAAGCAACTGCAGCTTGACCTTCAAAGCTAATCTTACCATATTTAGGCATTAGCAATGCAGCAACAGCATCAAAAAGCCTTCCCATCGAGCTTGTCTGTGGATAAAGCACTTTATTTTCATATAATGCCATCCACTCCATAGGGCCTTCTGGAAAAAATCCAGATTCTAATAAACGTGCATAAACCTGTCTCGACGGTTCAGAAATAGCAGCCTCCCCCCCTAATAAAACACTGTACATCAAACTTGCAATTCTATCCCATTTTCGCTCTGGCAGGTCGATAATTAAACACTCCCCACCCCATAAATTATGATCACTACCATAACCAGTCCCATCGAAAGTTAAAGCAATGGCCTTCGTCAAACTATACTCCCCCATAACCGCAACAGCGTGGGCCACATGATGCTGTAAATATAATACTGATAGCCCCCGATCCCGAGCCCAAGATTTTCCGTATTGAGAAGAAAGGTACTCTGGATGTAAATCTACCACTACTTTTTTAGGTGTAAATTGAAAGAATCTTAAAAGATCCTCTACACATTGAACATAATGCCGGTACGTACGACCAGCATGCAATGTGCCAATATGTGGTGACACTAAGAGATCTCTACCTTTAGCAAGACAAAACGTATTTTTAAGATCACTCCCGAATGCAATCAACTGATCTGTTTCGTCCAATGCTATATCGTAATTGAACGCAACTAACCCTGGAACATAACCTCTAGCCCTTCTCAAAATTTGAGCTTTCGATAGCCTCTGATATGCTAGCTTTGAAAGCGAATGTACGTCAGGCATTCTCTTAGATTGATGTGTATCAGTAATAATCAAGGAATCATCAACACTACGTACGATTTGACGGTTATGATGGATAAAAATATCTACCATATCCCCTAGCTCATGAACGGCTTCATCTTCATGCAAAATCATTGGGCTATTTTTTTTATTCCCACTAGTAACCACTAAAAAATCCAATGTATCGCTTACAACGCCAGCTCCACTCAGATAATAATGCAAAGGTGTTGTTGGCAAAAAAACAGCTAAAATACCGGTATCGGGAGCCAACAGTTCAACTGGCAAATCATAAATTCCTTCAATAAAGACGATAGGTCCACCTTTACTTCTAAGATGAGAAAGAATTTCATCATTCTCATCCAATTTTTTTTGATCACCTACCATGAGAGCAAGAGGGCGATGCGGCCTTTCCTTTATCTGCCTAATTTTTTTAATAGCGGAGGGCGAGCGTGCATAGCACACCAGCTGATATCCTCCTACTCCTTTAATAGCTATAACTTTGCCAGCTCTCAGCTGCTCGACAACAAATTGAATTTCCTCAACCGGAGAGGAAAAGTCTAAGGAATCATACTCTCGGGCAGAGTGCTTGATTTTCACTGTAACCTTTGGACCACAAGTAAAACAGCTGTTATTTTGTCCGTGAAACCTGCGATCTTTAGGATCAGCATACTCCTTTCTACATTCTTCACACATGGTGAAGTCTTTCATCACAGTGTTTTCTCTGTCATAGGGGAGGCGCTCAATCAGCGTAAATTTTGGGCCACAATTCGGGCAGGCAGTAAATGGATATAAATACCTACGGTTATTTATACTAAAAAAATCATTTTTACATAGATCACAGACCACCTGATCAGGAGGTATTGAAAGTCTATGCACAGAATCATGCGAGCTACTTTCAATCTTGACTCCTTGCATGCCACAAGCTTCATGCCACGAAGCATCAAGCCTCCGAATCGAACAGCCATCTGGCAACGCTGACTTCAGGTTATCTTTAAAAAAATTTAACAACGAGGTACGTGCCTCGACAATTAGAGAAAGAGCATCACCGTGGTTGCAAATACGTGCGGCAACACCTAAGCGCAAAGAATAAGCATAAAGAGCTGGACGAACTCCAAGACCTTGCACCACTCCTATTGCCCGTATATTCAGACGGCAAACGGGATCAAAAGTTTTTGCTTTCAATGGCTTTAACATCCCTTTATTATCTTAAATTATGAAAGATGAAATACAAAAAATCTGCAAAAAATACCATTACGATAAAACACGTCTTTTAGATATATACTGGGACATACAAAAGTACTTTAACTATATCCCCCAAAATGCTGTGGAAATACTAGCTTCAGAGCTCGATATTTCTTTATCACAGCTAAAAGACACCCTAAGTTTTTATCATTTTTTCCACCAAAAGCCAGCAGGTGAAATTCAAATCTATGTGGACACATCTGCAATTTGCGAATTATATGGAGCCCATGATGTCATTAAATGTTTCGAATCACATTTAAACTGTAAAGTTGGAAGTACCGACCCCTCGGGAAAATTTGGCTTATACACAACATCATGCATAGGAATGAGTGATCAAGCACCCGCTGCTCTAATCCAAAATATTCCTGTAGGACGCCTCAATCCAAACAAGATCAAGCGTATTGTTTCTGATTTAAAAAATGGCATCTTGCCACTAATCCAAGTTACAAATACGGTCCAAAAAAAAGCTGATGTTTTACTAGGTACTTACACTCTTGGAGAATGTATAAATACACTTAAAACCATAACTCCTACAGAAGTGATAAAAACAGTTACAGATTCCGGCATCCGAGGAAGAGGCGGTGCGGGGTTTGCCACGGGCAAAAAATGGGCACTATGCAGCGCTCAAACAGAAAAAACACGCTACATAGTCTGTAATGCTGACGAAGGAGAACCGGGAACTTTCAAAGACCGCTATCTGCTTCGCTATTTTCCTCAATTAGTTTTCGAAGGCATGATTATCGCTGCCCGTAGTGTTGGTGCACAACAGGGTATTCTTTATCTAAGAGCTGAATACTCTTACCTCAAAGGCCACCTCGAAAAAGCGTTGGCTGAAATGCGTCAAAAGCAACTTTTAGGTAAAAATATTTTGAAAATCCCTGATTTTGACTTTGATATTCGTATTCAATTAGGAGCAGGTTCGTATGTTGTCGGTGAAGAGACCGCATTATTGGAATCTTTGGAAGGGAAAAGAGGAGAGCCTAGAGTTAGACCACCTTTCCCGGTCGAACAGGGATATCTAGGCAAACCAACTATCGTCAATAATGTTGAAACTTTAGCTAGCGTTGCTCGGATCATTAAAAATGGCGCGCAATGGTATCGCAAATTTGGAACTGAGCTTTCTCCTGGAACTAAACTACTAAGTGTTTCTGGAGACTGTGAAAAACCTGGCATTTATGAAGTTGAATGGGGACTTTCGGTAGGAAAACTCCTAGAATTGGTAAAAGCAACCAACCCTATGGCAATCCAAATTGGGGGGGCATCAGGAATTTGCCTCAGCGCCAAAGACATTGATAGAAAGATTGCTTTTGAAGATATTCCAACGGGTGGATCAGTCATGATATTTAATAAAAAACGCGATCTACTCAAAATAATGAAAAATTTTATTGAATTTTTTGTGGCAGAATCTTGCGGTTGTTGCGTACCTTGTCGCGCTGGAAATATAGTCCTAAACGAACAGATGGAATACATTCTCAGTGGCGAAGCTGCAAAAGTTGACCTGCAACGCATCAAACACTGGGCAGGTATTATAGGCCCAAGTTCACGTTGTGGTTTAGGACAAACTTGTATAAACCCTATATTGACCAGCATGCAAGCTTTTCCAAAACTTTATAGTGAAAAAGTAAAAGAACATGAGGCTTTATTTCGACCGTTTGACGTAAAAGAAAAAACTTCGGAATACGATAATATTGTTAAAGCCCACCAAAACCGTCATGGAGATATATCATAAAAAAAGTAAAGCTTAAAATTGACGGCAAAGAGATTGAAACCGAAGAAGGCAAAAATGTTATCAACGTTGCCAAAGAGATCGGAATTGATATCCCTATCCTTTGTTATGATGCCGACAAGGACCAATGTTTAGGAACATGTAGGGTCTGCACCATAAAATGGAAACGGCACTATGTTGCAGCTTGCGTGTTAAAAGCTGAAGAGGGTATGGATCTTACAATCAATAACGACGAGCTTAAAGATTTAAGAAAAGCTCTGGTAGAGCTCTTATTTGTAGAAGGGAATCACTTTTGTCCCAGTTGTGAAAAAAGCGGTGACTGTCAACTACAAACTCTTGGCTATAAGCTTTGTATGACCGCTCCTCGCTTCCATTATCGTTTCAATAACCACAAAATCGACTTCAACGCAAAAAAAATTCTTTTCGAACACAATCGCTGTATTTTATGCAAAAAGTGCTCAAACCAGTTCAAAGATGACAATGGTCAACAAGTGTTTTTTTTCAATGGTAAAGGTGCACACCTTAAAATCGCAATGGATCTTGACCGCGTTAATAAACTATCAGAAGAACGTATCGATGAACTCATCGAGCTATGCCCTGTAGGAGCTTTGCTCAAAAAAGGAAAAGGATTTGACAGACCTTATGGGACAAGAAGATACGATAATCTATGAAATCATGAAAGATCAAATTCCCAGGAGGGAAAACCTAAAAGATGGAACAATTATCACAAAAGTCGAATCCTAAAAAAACAATAGCAACAATCTCTAGCTGGCTGTTTTGGTTGTCATATGTCTGCTCTCGATATCGATTTAAAAGCAATTGATTTATTCCAGCTAGCAGACCTTAAAAAATCTCCATTGACTGATATCAAACATTTCGACAAATCGGTAGATATTGGCCTCATAGAAGGTGGAGTTTGCAACGACGAAAATGTAGAAACCCTTATTAGTTTTCGCGAAAATTGCCATACTCTAATTTCATTGGGTGAATGCGCTATAATGGGAGGCTTACCAGCGCTACGCAATAATATTCCCTTAAAAGATGCTTAGAAGAAGCATATATCAATACTCCAACTACACCTACAGGCAAAGACATTATCCCACACGATCCCGACATTCCTAAGATTCTTGATAAAGTCTATCCATGCCACGAAGTTGTGAAAATAGACTATTTTATTCCCGGCTGCCCACCATCTAGCGATGCCATATGGAAAGTATTATCAGATTTGCTCAACAATAAAACTCCAGAACTAAGCACAAGGCTCATACGCTATGACTAAGAAGCTTTCGAACAAACGCAACACAACAAGCCAAGAAAAAGAAGCTACGAAATTATCTACCAAATCTCTGAAGCAACCTAATGGCCAACCACATCCGAAAGTATTTAAAAAAATCGTTATTGATCCAGTTACACGTGTCGAAGGTCACGGCAAGGTAACCATCCACTTAAATGACAACAATGAAATTGAAGAAGCACGTTTCCACATCGTCGAATTTCGTGGCTTTGAAAAATTTATTCAAGGAAGGCCTTACTGGGAAGCCCCAGTTTTGGTCCAACGCTTATGTGGAATTTGCCCAGTCAGCCATCACCTTGTTGCCGCCAAAGCCATTGATAAAATCGTCGGTGTCGAAGCAGATGGGTTGAGTGCAGTTGGAGAAAAGATGCGCCGGCTTATGCATTATGGCCAAGTATTTCAATCGCATGCATTGCACTTCTTTTATTTAGCCGCCCCAGACCTCCTCTTCGGATTCGACGCTAAGCCTGAAAAGAGAAACATAGTCGGAATTATTCAAGAACACAAAGAATTAGCAATTCGCGGCATCCAACTGAGAAAATTTGGACAGGAGATCATCAAGGCCACAGCAGGAAAAAAAATCCATGGAATTTCGGCAGTTCCTGGCGGTATTCATAAAAACCTAAGCCTAGACGAGGTTAAGTTTTTCTTAGATGGCAAGGAAGTTCCATCAGTCCAAACTTGTATTACCTGGGTGGAAGAAACCATCGAATTTATAAAAGATTACCACAAAAAGAATAGCCATTGGATCGACGGATTTTGCGATTTTGACTCAAATCACCTAAGTTTAGTTGGAACAAATAATGAACTAGATCTCTATCATGGAAAATTAAGGGCAATCGACTCTAAAGGAAACATCATACTCAATGACATTGATTCCCAGGATTATCTTCAGTACTTCGAAGAAGACGTTCGCAGCTGGACATACTTGAAATTTCCATATTTGAAAACCCTAGGGCCCAAAAATGGATGGAACCGAGTAGGTCCATTAGCAAGACTCAACGTCTGCGAATTCATACCATCGCCAAAGGCACAAGATAGGCTCGAAGAGTTCCGTCGTTTTTCTGGCTCTCGAATAGTCAATAAAAGTTTATATTATCATTGGGCCCGTTTAATAGAAATGCTCCATTGTGCCGAATATATGCAAAATTTACTTCAAGATTCAGACCTACAAAGCAAAGATTTGATAAGAAAAGGAAAACGTAATAGAGAAGGCATCGGGGTCATCGAAGCTCCCAGAGGCACTTTACTGCACCATTATACCGTCGAAGACAATGATGAAATCAGCCGTTGCAATCTCATCGTCTCAACAACACATAATAATGAGGCCATGAATCAAGCAGTCAAGCTCGTTGCTCAAAGAAAAATAAGTGGCCAAAGCATCATTGAAGAGGGCATGCTCAATGAAATAGAAGTCGCAATCCGAGCCTATGATCCATGCTTAAGCTGTGCAACACATGCAATAGGGCAAATGCCTTTGCATGTCGCACTATTTAGCCCACATGGTGAAATAATACAGGAAGTACACAAGTGAAAAAAAACACCCTTATCTATGGAATAGGCAACCCTGGTCGCGGAGACGATGGCCTAGGCTTTGCTTTTATCGAGCGTTTACCCATCGATATTCTGTATGATACACACTGCGCCTATCAGCTCAATATTGAAGACGCAGAACTTTTTGCCAAGTACACCAATATTATGATCATCGACGCTGCCAAAAATCTAGATACAAACTTTACTTTCAATACTGTAGAACCTAAAGACGAATCTAGTTTTTCAACACATAGTATGTCAGTTGCAACAGTTGCAGCACTATGCCACAATTTATTTCGTAAGCAGCCAAAGGTTCGATTGTTAGCAATTAAGGGAATAGATTTTCAACTCAAAATTGGCCTTTCCCATAGCGCCAACAATGCCTTAGAAGATGCTTTATTTTGGTTCAACCTAGAAAAAATTAATATATTGACACTCCATTGATGATCGATTTGAGGCAAAGACAATGCTCATAAACACAGTTGCCGGAATGTGGACGCTTTTCATCCTAGTTTCTATTCTCATTGCAGCCTCTGGATTTAAACTACTAACCTACGCTGAAGCACTTTCCAACAGATTGAACTTAGGGCACACTTGGGCTGGCACGATATTACTGGCAACCGTAACTTCCTTTCCCGAGCTTTTCTCTGGACTGAGTTCGGTCACTATTGCACATTCAGCTGATATGGCAATTGGTGGTGTTTTAGGAAGTTGTGTCTTTAATCTAAGCATAGTAGTGATTATTGATTATTTCTATCGTGGTCCCTCATTCTACACCAAAGCAAGCCGCTCCCATCTACTGGTTGGAGCTATTGGTATCGTTCTCATTGGAGTTGTTTTATTTTCAACTTTCCTAAGAACCATGAACTTAGGATTCAATTTGGCTCATATAGGACTCGATAGCATTGTTATTGTTTTAATCTATCTTACCGCTATGAAAGGATTATATAATTTTGAAGCCGCTATAGAACCATCAGAAAAAGAAGATAATTTTTCTGGACTTAACACTACAAGTTTAGCAATACGTTATACAATATCATCTTTGATTGTCATAGCAGCCGGCTGGGTTTTACCAATCGTAGGAACACACCTGGTCGTTCTTATGGGCTGGTCAGAGGCCTTTGTCGGAACTATTTTTATTGCATTTGCAACATCACTCCCTGAACTTGCAGTCACATTTGCAGCTATCCGCAGTTTAGCGGTCGATTTAGCTCTTAGCAACCTATTAGGAAGCAACCTATTCAACATCATGATTCTAGCGGTTGACGATGTATTTTACCTTAAAGGTCCTTTACTACAGGAGTATAAATCAGGACATATGTTAACGGGTGCATCTTCAATTCTTATGACTGGCCTCGTTATTATTTCCTTAATCTCCCCTCCAAAAAAGAAAGTATTTAATTTCGTAAGTGCATTCAGTTTCATCATACTATTTATATATATCATAAATAGCATTGTTTTATATCAAGCAGGAAAATCATGACGCTCAACAAATGGTCCACCCTATTAAGGGGAGCAAAAAAACACGGTCAAAATTTATTACCTACCAAAAAACGGAGGTCTATCTGGAAAATTATTGGACAACAATTTTCTTACTTAATTATCCAATTTTCACAACTAAAACTAGCAGGGTATTGATGCCCAGTTATTTTATAATTTTCTAGTGATACAGGTGTTAAAGCAGTACTTCCATAAAAGAACAAAGGTAAAATGGGAACCTGTTCATCAACTTCTTCAAGCACGGCATTGCTCAGAATCCGTCTTTTTTCCATATCAGTTTCAACTTTCAAACGATCGAAATTAGCATCAGCAATTTTACTAATCCATGCACCGCTATTTTGCCCCTGATACTTATTACGATAGCCCGGTATCTCTCTCGAATCCAACATAGCAATTGGCGGTACATCTGCCAATTGATGAGATGCAAGTAAGGCCATACCTGTATATTTAGCTTGTTGAACAATTCTATCTATAAACTGACCTTGCCTTTCTACCTTAAGGTTAATTTTAATTCCAAGCTTTTTCCACCCATCAATCAACTCTTGAGCTATAGAGCGACGCAATGGCACCCCATCTCCAATTGTAAGATCTAATTCGAGAATATCATTATCCTTCTTACGATACCCACCAGTTGATGCAGCAATTGACGGTGAAAGCCGCCAGCCTGATTCATCTAATAACTTTGCAGCTATGCTAAGATCATATTGATATTGCTCTTTCCTACTACTATACAATGGATCTTTAGGATGCACCGGGCTATCAGCCAACAAACCAGTATTAGCGGTAAACTTCGTTATCAGAGATTTTCTATCAATGCTATATAATAAAGCCTTTCTAATGTTTAGATCCGTTAAAATCGGATTACGCTGATTTAATAATAAATGTTCAAACAGCAGATCAGTTCCATCTATCTTTTTAAGTAAGCTCGGAGAGGGCTTCTGCGCATACCATTTATTAACCTTCACGACATCCTCTACCTTTTGCCCCACTTCAGCCAACATGTCGATTTGACCATCTTGCAAAAGCCCTATAAGCTCTTCAATGGAAGGCCTTGTTACGATAACTATTTCAGAAATCGCGATTTTTTTTCCTTTAAAGTATGGATTTGCAGACAAAACAAATGTTTGCCCATCAGCAAGAACTTTTTTAATCAAATACGGGCCATTAAATAATCCAGGTTCATAATTTGATGAGTTATAGATAGTTAAATTTTCATACGAAGCATTATGGTCCCCAACCTTTGCCCAAGGGCCACGTTCAATATGCCGTGCAATGACAGGAAAGCCTGTCAAGCGAACATGTTGATAATCGGCCTTCCTGACCCTAACGCTAAAAATCTTTGGCTCCGCTTGATCAACCTCAATTGACTCAATTGAAGTAAATAACCTCGGGTTACTTGTTCTAGTAAATGGAGACTGTCCAATTTTCCATGACATAAAAACATCGTAGCCTGTCACAGGCGTTCCATCACCCCAAGTTGCACCTTCGGCTATTTTCCAATCAACTGTATAGATACTATGAGTACTATGAGAAGATTTGCGATAGAGACGCATCGGAGAAAACTCAGATAATTTTTCACAAAGACCACATTGCCACTGCCAATTTTGATCTAAAAAGACAATAGGGCGGTTAATAAAACCACTCAAATAATGAAATGCAAATGACTGCCCCATCATTGGATGGATACTATCTATATGACCCAATACACCTATACGTAATAGATTTTTAGTCGAATGCAAAACCCTCTCTTCCGAGTTATCATTTAAATTAAGTATATTTTTATTTTTCGCATAAATAATATTTGTTGTTGTAACCAAATAAATTCCCAACAACAGCATCCATAATATTTTTTGTAAAGAAATCTGTTTCATAAGCAGCCATTCTAGCAAAACCGTCGGGTTGACTATAGAAAAATTTAACATTCCTAGGGCGTGTTGACGTTTCATTTCCTACTACAGCCAAACCCTTGAGTCACAACGTTGTCATGGTTTCAAAAATTATCCTCAATGTACATCTAGTACACCTCCGGTAATTTTGAAACCCTTCACTAGCTGCGACTTTCAAGTATTTGTCTCTCGCTACGAAAATGAAACGTCAACGCACCCTTATCAAAATACCTTACAGGCAAAATAGAAAGGCGCAAGAGCGAGGTGATCAACTAGCTGTAATTAATGTATTTTTTATGATTTCACCTTAAAGCAGCAAACATTTCCGAAGTCCACGAAGAAAACCAGCTCCTCACAAACCAGCCAACTATCTAATAATATTAAATAAAAAGTTAAATTTATAAATTAATCATACCCTATTCCAACAGAAAGTCTTTAAGACCTAAGAACCATGCAAATCAAGGATGCAGTGAATACACCGATGAGCTCATCATCAACATAATCTTTTTATTATCTGATCTCCAAATAGTTTGAGATCCTTTGACATACGTTGGACTGAAAGAAAAATTTGCTAAAGAATCAAAAAAATTGGCTACCAAAGCCCTCAAATAAATACGAAGTACAAAATTTAAAAGTACAAGAAAAAAAAATGCCTAAATTACATAGCCTTTATAAAAACACATTTTTTCACACACTAAAAAATATAGGTAAATATCAAACAGCTTCCAGTCTAAACATTTTTTGGGCTTTGATGGTCGGTGGTTTTTGGCTAATTGCTTCGCTACTATTACAGCATAGCTCTGGTGGTACTTATTTAGATGAGAAGCTTGCCAGACCTATTGATTTTCGAGCCAGAGCTTTTTTCAAACAAAACCCGATAATATCTGAAAAGTTAAAAATACTCGTTTTAGACGACTCGGCCTTTGCCGCACTCGATACCTGGGTTTTACCTATAGAGCAGTGGGCCACTTTGCTTAGTGCTATAGATGCTCGCCACCCACAAAACATATTTATAGATAAGCTTTGGTCTAAAATTGTAGACCCTAATCAAAAAGCCGACTTAGCAATTGAATCCCTTAAGACAATAAAAACACCTATCACAGTCGCTGCTTCTGCATCAATAAGAAAAGTGCCCTTCCGTTACGATCTAAATATGGGCTGGAAAGATTTCCAACTGAAAGAAAAGGTTAGCTCAAATAACACAGCTCAGCTACCAACTTTACCAAATTACAATAACTACAGCTTTTTTGGTCCTACTTATAAAATAGCAGAAGTTATATCTCATATAGGGCATGTCGTATATAGAGGTAACGGTAGAATTGCACCGCTACTACACGTAGATTTTGCGAAAGCAATTCCACATGCATTTCTCTTCAGTGCCAAGCATTGGAGCTTCAAAAATGGAATGCTAGACGTCGATGGCAAAAAATTAACTCTGGACGATGAAGGCTTCCTCCCAGTAAATTTTTTTCCTCATGAAAGTGATCTGTATAAAAACCGAACTATCATGAGTCTGAAATATTTCTTAAACAGAGCACAAAAAGGTATGCCTTTAGATTTAATTAATGCCGGTGATACTGTGCTTATCCTCCCTCTTTTTTATACTGGAAATACAGATTTTAAATGGACACCATTTGGTGATTTACCAGCAGGAATAGTTCCTGCTGCACTGATTAATTCAACTTTAACGGGACAGTGGCTCAAACCTTATAATAACCACACACTGTTGATTAGTGTTGCTGTAATAGCTGGAATCCTCACAGCTGGCGCACTCCACTCACTCGCCTACTGGTGCACCCTAGTACTCTTAACAACCTTAATACCTGCGATAGCAATCATAATATTCAGTTATTTTGCAATCGAAATACCTTGGATGACTCCACTCATTGCGTTTACTGCATCTAACCTTACAATCCATGCAAAAAAATCATTATTAGCTGAAAAGAAAGCCAGAGCCATTAGACAAGCACTCGAAGGTGCAATCAATGCATCTGAGCTCGACAATATTTTGAAGAATCCACACTTAATTGATTTAGAACCTAAAGAACGGGTTTTAAGCTTAGTCTTCATCGACATTGTCGGCTTTTCCCTGGTATCAGAAAACATGATTCCACGTCATGCTTTTGAAACACTTAAAGAGATCTTAGGCGAAGCTTCAACAATCATCCATGATCATGGTGGAATTGTTGACAAAACACTAGGAGATGGCCTATTAGCTTATTTCGGTTATAGTTTCAGAACTGGACAAACTATCGAACAACATGCACAAGCAGCCATAGCAGCTGCAACAGCAATCCAAGAAAAAAGTATAGAACGTTCCATAAAAAATGCTAAGAAGAATGAAGTCATAATGCCATTACGCATAGGGATCAACACTGCGACTTGTTTCCTAGGAAATTTAGGCAGTGGCCAACGCATAGAGTTCACTGTCATAGGAAATGGAGTTAATTTTGCCAAGCGTCTTGAGGGGGCATGTGACATTTATAGCATCATGATTAGCGCCACTACCAAAAATTTAATTGAAAACTCCGAAATAAATCCACTAGCGCTTACAGCTAAGATGATAAATATTAAACACCACAAGAACGCCATTGCCGCCTTCGACTACAATCCATTTTACGAAAATACCAGCAAAAAAGTTCAGGCAACGTTAGCTTATAAAAATTTCTGTAAGCCTGATAGACGCACCAAACGAATTAAACTCCAACCTGGAATTATCCAAGTTTCAACAGATTTTGGTATTGGGACAGTCCTAAATTTCTCCCTTTCTGGAATGAGCCTTTTGCTCCCTATCCATATTGAAAAAGGTAAAATCTTTAAACTCAACATAGAATCAGAAGATAGCAGCCTTGGAAATCGTTTAAAAGAAATCGGGATAACAAACCTATCAGCAGAAGTCCGTTGGAGTGGAAAAGCTGGAAACAACTTCGAACACGGACTTTTATTAACAACCCTTTCCTTTGAACAAAGAAATGGCCTGTTCGACTGCCTAGCCCCATTTTCTGATACACGCCCACCTGAAGCTATCTAGGACGTGTTGACGTTTCATTTCCTACTACGACCATCGCGGAATCTGCGCGATTGTCATGGTTTCAAAAATTATCCTCAATGTACATCTAGTACACCTCCGGTAATTTTTGAAACCCTTCCTAGCTGCGACTTTCAAGTATTTGTCTCTCGCTACGAAAATGAAACGTCAACACGCCCTAGTAACAAGCCGCAGCAATGTCGAATTCCCATGTATAGCTTTATCGGCTGTATAAAAAACTTTATCTATAACCTAAAAAAATTCATTTTGCTTTTTCTCCACTAATGGATATACTGGCTCTAGATTTTCGGATGATTTTTTTAATTTGTTGCATTGTTATTTATTATAACAATCAAGGAGGTTTTATGAAGCTATTATTAGCTAGTGTTTGTGCATTCTTCTTTTCGACTAATATTTTAGCGAATGAGTTAGTTTCGAAAATAATTAAAAACGATTTCCGCATACATGCCGCTCTTAACTTAATCGACTGGGAAGTTGGTGACCATGCCGAGTATAACCTTAGGTTTAGTATGGGTTCAGGTACGGCTGAAGTTACTATTCGTGAGCAAGTTGGTGATAACTTTTGGATTAACCAACAACTATCTTTAGGACCTCTCGGAGGAGACCACTTAGTTGAACTATTGGTCAATCCAGCAACAGGCGAAGTTTTGAAAATGATTGTAGATGGAAATGAGCAAGATGCCCCTGAGCAAGGTGAAATAGAAGTTATCTCTATCGAGGAAGTCGAAGTTGTAGTTCCTGCCGGAACATTTACAACTCAGCACGTCACAATTAAAGACGTTGAATCTGGAAAAATTTCTGAGCAATGGGTAAACCAACAACAAGTCCCAGTATATGGCCTTGTCAAAAACGTAAGCCCAGAGCAACTTAGAGAAGTATCAATGGAATTAACTGGCTTTGGCCGCGCCTACCATTAATGAGCACTAAAATGGCATAAATTGGAGCTTACAATCTTATAAGCCTCCCAAAACCAAGCAACGAGGTACCTTTTCGGAATCTCGTTGCTTGAAATATCGGTGTCAGTCTCTTCGCCCTGTCATGCCTATACCCTCCTATGCGCAGAGAACTATAATGCTACACTCTTCCATCTAAGTGTAAAACTAATCTGGATAGAAATACTTAAAAGTAGAGCCCGGATCCGAATTTCTAGCCAGTTGCGGCGTTGCTTCGTCGTCAGGATATCCTCATATACCAACATGTACACTGCGGTTTCCTACCTCCTCGCGCCTAGCACCCGACAGAACTTAGAATCCGTTGAAAACACTATAGTTTTTCAAAAAATTTCAGATCCTGGGTAGAGATTAGCTCTCACTCTTTAACAATTTTGGTAAAATTTCAATAATTTCTAGGTAAATCCAAAAAATATTTCAATGCAACAGAATGCTTTTATAAATCAACAACCTAGTTTTTATACTCCTGTTATTAAAATTAGCTAAATAATGCGCATCTTCTCCACTTAACTCAACAGTAGGAAAAAAGGATCGGAAAAGATATACTTAGACCCAACGCCTGCAAAAAGCTTTCTTTTAACAGAGCTACCATTTCTGGGTTTCCACAAAAATAGGCTAGAATTTTTGAAGGTTCGAGATCTTTGATCGCGTCTAGCATCGAATCAGCAATATGACGAGAAGGAAGAAAGGCCTCCTCACTATTCCCAGAAGCTAGCACACAAGGAATATAGTCAAAACAGCCAAAATCTACCGTTAATTTCTCTAGCATCTCTCGATAATAGAGGTCTGATTCGCTTCTTACCCCATGTAAAAGAATAATCTTACCTTTGTGCTCTTGATTTAGAGCATCTAAAAGGATTCCAATTAAAGGAGCTAAGCCCGTTCCAGTACCGGCGAGTACAATTGAAAAATGCCGTTCCTCCTCTTCGTGATGACAGTAAAAGCAGTCTCCACTTGCGCCCCTAATACGAAGGCTATCACCTTTATTTACCACATCATGCAACCAATTCGTCATTTTGCCACCAGCAATCCTACGAATATTAAATTCTATATACTGATCCTTATCAGGGAGATTGGCGATCGAGTAACTTCTAATAGTTTTACCATCTGGATGTACGATATTAACAAATTGACCAGAACGGCAGGGAAAGTCAGCACATAGTTCAACACGCAGCGCAATAACATCATGATTCAGCTTAACCTTGTCCACAACTTTACATTCAAAACTTGATTCTTCAAGTAAAGGCTCACAGACAGTCAGATTTTCTTTAGGCAAACACTGGCATGCTAAGAAAAAGTTTTGCTTTTTCAGAGTACTTTTCAACCCAAGCATTGCCTGCTCACCAGGTGTACCATCAATAGCCTTTATCAGACAACTTTGACATGCACCAGTTTTACAAGAATATGGGACAATATGTCCATGCCGCAACAAACAATCTAAGACAGATTCCCCCTCATTGACTATAAGTGTTTCTCCATTATGAGTAATTTGTACTGAAGGTAAATCTGCCATCAAAACCCTTAAACAAACCAACTTTTCTTAAAATCTACTTGTAGCACCCACCTCAATCTTACCTTCTTCAAAAAATCTAGCATACAAACAATGAAGAAATCACACCTATAGTTGTACCATTAACGGCTCAATACGTCATTTCTAACACTATTCGCAATATTTGCTACTTCCTGAATATCGCTCTCGGCAGCACCCAATTCATTTAAAACGGCTCCAAGATGTTCAATTACCAAATCAACATGGCTATCATTTAACCCTTTGTCGATAAGTCGGCTATGACCTTCTCGCATGTCTTTACCTGAATAATTATTAGGTCCTCCAAAAACCATAGTCAAAAAAGCCTTTTGTTTTGAAATCTGTCCATCCATATCAATGTCATCAAAAAAATGACTAATCCGCTCATCAACCAATACCCGACGATAAAACATATCTACAGCTTGATCTACAGCAGCCTGACCACCTAAACGCTCATACAATGACATAATCCACACTCCTATATTTTATTGGGTAATTTTATATAAGGGAAATATACCATTGAATAAGATTATGGTCCTAGGAAAATTTTACACACGCTTCCTTCAATTAAAAACCAAAGTATACAAATGCATTAGTAGCATAGCAAGACTCGAAGTTCGAGGTCTACAAAAATAGGTTGTGAATGATCTTAGCCTAGCAAGATTCCCATAACTAAAATCGAGACAATATAAAACTGACATATAACGACACTCTAAAGTGTCGGGGTGGAATGCTTCGATGGCATTTCATTAATTGCGGTGCGAATCTCTTTCGAGCCCTTAACGTACACCCGACGCACCGACTCAAATTCTTTTTTCAACACACTAACAGAAGGAAGGTTATCCACGTTTTTAAGATATTTCTCTAAAATTTCAGAAACCGCGCTCCATGTATCCAACCTCGCTTGACTATCAAGCTCAGTAAGAGTATCCAACTGCTTTAACAATCGAGGGCGGACGATAAAATCAATAGTACGATTCACCAAGAAAATCCAAACAACATAAGCTATAATCGAAATACCACCAGCAATCCCAACCGCAACTTCACGGCTCATTTGAGATGCAAACTCTGCTCCGGAAAAATAAAAAGACAAACTTGCACCTGCAAACAGAGAGGCTATAAGGCCGAATAGCGCAAACTTCAGCTTCATGTTTCTCAATCTTTTTGCAAACTCATAAACACCCTCTAACAAGTGAGCCAAACGTGCGCTATGAGTTTCGACAAAGCTAGCTAAGTTGTCCAACCTATTACGAGGAGCCTTTAAAACTAGCTGCCTCAATTCTTCCCGTTGGTTGTCTAATAACCTAAGAAAAGATTGTTCACCAGTTGCCGAAGATTCTCTAACCGAAGGAGAATAAGTCATCAGAATTTTCGGTATATCCTTCCGACCTGTCATTTGTGATAAATTCCAACAAAGTGTCCCATATACTTTAATCAAATCGGGCAAATTGCGGCACTCATCAATACGATTTAAGACAAAAACGACACGATCCTCAAACGTCTTAGTTGGCAAGGTTTCTCTTAGACTGTGATAAGTTTCTTGGACTGTTCCAGCTTTGTGAGGGTCAAATAAAATCAATATCAGATCAGCAATTTGTGCCAAATCTCCAATGACCTGTTGGTAATCATAACCTCGATCTCTCTCTGCTATAGAATCCAACATACCTGGGGTATCAATCAAAGCTAAATTCTTAAGAAACGGAGCATTCACTTTCTTCAACTTAAAATGTGAGACAAAGCGATCACCTTGTTTACAAAGGGACTCGAAAGGATATTGAGGGTCATTAAGCAGCACCTTTCCATCTCGTATTTCCTGAACACAAACTCCACTTTCGCCAAACTTCCTAGTTTCTAAAATCGCAGACTGCGTAGCAATATCGTCACAAGTAATAACTGTAAATGAATCATCTGTCGGCGCTTGCCCCGTTTCCTGAATTTGCCCCTGTAGAAACTCATTAATTAAGGTAGACTTCCCTGAAGAGTAATTACCAAGGATAAGCACCATTGGTTTCCACTTTATATTCGATTGTAAAGGAGTATCGCTATATCCATATTTTTGTGCAGCAGGAGTCAATTCATTCTCAACCAACTGAATCAACTCTAACCTTAGAGATTCAATATAATTATTTTTATATTCTTCATTTTGCAAATTCGCCCCCCATTAAAGCCCTAGCTGCCACAAGAAACAGTTTAATCTTGGTTGCTTGCGGGTATATTACACCCCGGATCCGAATTTCTAGTCGGTTGCGGCATGCTTCGTCGTCAGGAAATCCTCATGTACCAACATATACACTGCGGTTTCCCACCTCCTTGCGCCTAGCACCCGGCCGAACTTCAAATCTGGTGAAAATACTACAGTTTTTCAAAAAATTTCAGATCCAGGTTACACGTCGGGCAATTTAAAAGAATCTAGGCATATACTCAAACAAACTGGGCCTAAGTATATGATATATGAAAATTCAAACTCTAGGTAGGGGTATGAGTCCGTTGAAAACGAATTGAACGATTTTTAATCTTTGTTTGCTTCAAATGCAAGATATCTTGACAACGATTTGTTGGAATATCGATAAAGCTATAACTCTGCTTTAAGCTTACATTTTGAATTTGTCCTTGCCGAAGTCCGGTTGCCTTCGCCACTTCCCTGATCAAAGCTTTAAGTTCAATTCCATCTTGCCGCCCAATATTCAGAAACAGTCGAGTATTTTTCGCACTAGTCTTTCGAGATTGACTACTATCTGATAAAGAAAAGCCCGTCGACCGACCTCTAGATTTACCGGCAAACTTTTGACCGCGAGTAGCCTTGGGTTTCAATTGTTCATTCAAGTCGCCAAGAGCATCAATATGCGCAAACCCTTCTTCAAACTTCCAACTATAGAGAAATTTAATAAAATCCTGATGGCTGAAATTCCTAAATTTTTCAGACAATAAAGCAAACGTCTCAGCCTGAGGTGAAAATGGCAAATTTGATACAGAATCTGCAGCTAGAAATTTCTCAACCTTTGCCATTTTGTCTTGGGCGAGTGCAAGCTTCAAATCACGAACCGAAGGCAATTTACTAGGTTCTATTTTTTTCTTAAGCTTAATTTCTATCCTTTTCAATAAATGTACAGTGCTTGGATCCACCAATGAAATAGCTATACCCTTTGATCCAGCTCTACCCGTACAGCCAATACGGTGTACATACGTCTCACAGTCTTGAGGTAAGCCGTAGTTGAATACATGGGTCAAGGCTTCCACATCAAGCCCACGAGCAGCAACATCAGTACAAATCAATATTTTAACCTGCTTACGCTTAAATCTTCGCATCGCCAAGTCTCTTTGCGACTGATTTAGCTCTCCATGCAAAGTTTCAACACCGAGGCCCCTTGAAAGTAAGTTTTCAGCAAGCTCTTTAGTTTCCGAACGCGTTCGACAGAACACAATACCATAAAAATCTTCTTTTTCTTTCGATATCACGCGGTAAAGAGCTTCAGCAAAGTGAATTTTTTTCACCAAAAAATATTTTTGCTCAATATTTTCATTAGAAGTATTTTTCGCGCCGATCCTCACGACAGTCGGATCTTTACAGCTATCTTGGATCAAATTAAGAATAGGTTGTGGCATAGTAGCAGAAAACATCCAAATTTTTCTCTCTGCCTCATTTGCGGTAGCAAATACTGACAAAATTTTCTGAACGTCATCAAAAAATCCCATATTTAACATCTCATCAGCTTCGTCTAAAACCAAATATTGAGCTGACTGGAAATCTAATATTCCTTGCTTCATAAAATCTAAAACCCGTCCGGGGGTTCCAATTACAACCTGCGGCTTATTTTTTCGTAGATTATTTATCTGTTGAGAATAAGAAGCACCACCATAGACAACAACACTTTTATGCTTGGTAAAAGAAGCTAGCTTGTCAAATTCCTCTTTGATTTGCATAGCAAGCTCACGGGTTGGAGAGAGAATTAAAGACTGCACATTAGAATGCTTTAAACTCATTTTTTCCAATAATGGGATGATAAAAGCTGCAGTCTTTCCCGTTCCAGTTTGAGCAATTCCAACAAAATCTTTATCCAGTGATAGCATAGCTGGAATAGCCTGCTTTTGAATCTCTGTGGGTTGCGTATAATTTAGCTGCTTCACCGCTTGCAAAATAGCCGGCGAAAGTTCCATGTCAAGAAAACTCATAATACTCCAAGTGCTTCTGCCATCATGGTAATCTTAGAATCCGTAGACGGTGAGATTTCTGCGCTTCAAAAAATGTTCTCATTGCGAGTACATAACTTCGGGTATTCTGCCTTGCGCTTCGATATCCTATACGTCAGACAACTTCTTATGCCTACTACGATTAGAAGTCATAAATTTACGGTGATTTTTCATGAAATCACATACAAGCATTAGATATACTATTTTTTTATTCAAAAAACTACATTTTTATTAAAAAATAAGAACGATGGAATATTTTATAATAATTAATGAGCCTTTTTATTTAATAATAAGATAAAAATATCAACATTTTTACCCATATATGCAATTAAAAGTTGAATTTTCATATGGTTGCGGTGTAACTTCAAACTTGTATATAATCGCCCTAATATTTAGGAGAAAAAAATGGACAATCTTATAGCATTCAGCGGCTATATCCTCGCGGCCATGAGCCTATGCTTAGCATTTATCCTTTGGCGAAAATCGTCGCAGTTACACGCTGTCCTTATGGAAGCAATCTCTAGAAATGAAATGCTCGACTCCACCCTTGCCCAACAGCAGAAAACCATTGCAGCGATGAAAGAAGCCCAACATAAAAATGCTTCTGCCACAGAAAATATGGAAAAAAACATAAAGAGCCACAAAGCCAGGGCTGAAAGTTTGGCACAAGAACTAGAAAGAGCCGAACAGTCCTTTCGAGTTTCTATTGAAAAAGAACGCACCCAAGTTGAACGCTACTCATCTGAAGTTAAAGCCCTTACCAAGCAATTGGTAGAGCTAGATCACGAAAGAAAACATGAACGCACCGAAGTAGAAAATAAATACAAAGAAGAGAACAATTCTACAAAAAGTAGACTCGCTGAACTCGAAATGCATAATAAAAAATTACAAGAAGATATAAAGAAACTGGCAGCATCCAATAGCAAATTAGAATCGATCCTTAAAAAAGTAGATCCAAAGGAAATGGCGAAAACCAAACGCAAAGTGAAACAATACAGTCAGCTATTCCACATTATGAAAGGCCAAAAAGAAATGGCTGAAGAACTTGCAGCTAACTGGGAAAGCGCCCTAAAGCAAACAGCTGCATGGATAATAAAAAACGACAAAAGGAAAAGAGAAATCCCTGAAAAAATAGGGCCTCTAGTAGGTATGGCTATGGAAATCATTGGTGGGAGCATAATCGACGAGGCAGAGCAGGATTACAAGAATGAAGATATACCGCTATACCATTCAACAGAGCACGAGACCGACTTGGAAAAACTTATTGTTAAAGCACAAGAACAGATCACTACACCAATTGAGACCTGTTAATTGAGCCCAAATTTGATCTAAATTTTAACCACCAAAATTAAAGTTTGATATCTAGATGAATATTGACAAGCAAGCACCAGAAGATGCCTGGAGATTTTTACAATCCAGGCTTACAGAAAATCGCAAAAGAAAGATGCTACAAGCTGCAAAAGAAAGAACGAACCACATCCGTTTAGTGCTCCAAGATATTCATAGCCCTCATAACGTTTCCGCCTGCATGCGTTCAGCAGAAGCCTTTGGAGTCCTCAACATTGATGTCGTGCACCTTAACCAACCATTTAAACCAACAGTAGTAGCAAAAGGTGTCAGCAACTGGCTTCGGATTACAAAGCATCAGAGCATTGAATCTTGCGCTGAAACATTGCATAAAAGCGGATATAAAATCATTGCAGGTATGCCAACACAAAATTCCTCACCGCTAGAAGAGTTACAAATTGACCAACCATTGGCCATCCTATTTGGCAATGAGCACCTAGGAGTATCCGATGAATGGTCACCATTCATCGACCAATATTTTACAATTCCTATGTACGGTTTTGTCGAAAGCCTTAACATCTCCGTATCCGCAGCAATAACTATGCACCAACTAACCCACAAAGCTAGACATAATCTGCCTGCCTCTAAGTATTTTTTAAACGAAGCTGAACGCGACCATCTGCTTGATGAGTGGGTCTGTAAGCAATTTCCCACTTGGGAAATCGAGCTGACCGCACTACGCAAACGCTAAGAAACAGCGCTGGAAAAGATTTTTATTTAATCACTTAATGCCTTGAAAATACAGAATTATAAATATGTTTAAACTAAATCAAGCTAAAAAGTCATTGCAAATTCTATACTCTTGTAATAATCAAACGGAATAATAGTTAATATTATTATTTTATAGCTTATTAACTTTAAAGTCGCGATATAAAAAGCTAAAAAAATAATAATTAGAGGAGGCGAACCTATGTTATTTAAAAGCTTGAAGAACATCATCACTGCAAATGCAACATTGTTACTCGTGCTCAGCAACTCTGGCTGTGGAGTACAACAGCAAGAAACTCCCGTTGAAGAAGAAAAAGTAGTCCACGAAAGTACAGACAACCAAACAACACCAATTCAAAACACTTCAATCGCAGAAGAAATCACCTCGAGCGAAGAAGCCAACCTAGCACAAGAGTTTGCTGCATTGCCGACAGGAGTCATGATCAAAGTTCCAGTTGATGCAAATGGCAATGAACTATCAGAAGAAGCAGAAATTAAAGCATACACTGGCGCAGAAATCAGCGAAGAAAATGCAGATCAAGCATGGTCTACATCAATGACCACAAACGAACTCGATGAAGAGTCATTAGACCAGGCATTTTTAAATGTTGAAAACTCTTCTAATTTAGCTAGAGGTAATGGACAAGGAAATAGAGGAGGTAATAGAGGCAATCGTGGTTACCGCCAAATGAATAACCGCCATAACCAAGGCAATTATTACAACAACAATTATAATAACGGACGCGGAAGCCAATTAGGTGGATACTACCGTAACTACCGTCACGGGCGTAACTACGGCTATAACTCCGGCTACTACACCAATTACTACCGACCAATTTGGTACAGCAACGCTTATAGCTACGGTTACTGGGGATACAATAATCGCCCTAGATGCTATAACCGTTATGGTTATAGATATTATTACTACCCTCGCCCACATTGCATGGGATATTATTTCTGTGGCGGATACGGATATTAGAAAATTATGACCTGTTAGCAAGGATTTATCTCTTGCTAACAGAACTTCTTGCCAGTGACAAACACAACAGTACTGTATGCTGCTGTAATCGTTTATAAAAGCGAATCCAACCTTGCCTAAGTTTTTAAGTTATCCAGTAAAACACCGATGAAGCCCTTAGAAATGCTCCAGGATGCGAACAGCAGCCATAATACATCCGGAATTTTTGAAAAACTGTAGTATTTTCACCGGATTCGAAGTTCGCTCAGATGCTAGGCGCGAGGAGGAGGAAACCGCAGTGTACTACATATTGGTACATGAGGATTTCCTGACGACGAAGCAACGACGCAACCGGCTAGAAATTCGGATCCGGGATACATAATGCTGCTGACCACCATCTTAGCAAAAAGTTAAGAATCGCATCAAGCAACCTTTTATAAAAAGCTAGGGCCTGCTAGAATGTTTGTGATACGATCCAGCCATATCTTTTTAATCACTGCATCTATTGCATTTTTGCACCTAAATGCCTGTAAACTTAGGCAGAGCAGTACGATAAATGCCTTCCATACCGATAAAAACTCAAGTTTAAGACGGCTAGCTGATGTTGGCGTCTATGTGGATGCTCAAGCCACCACCACAGTTGGCGAAGTTTCATCGCAAGAATTCTCTTCGCAAAAGTGGACCGGTGATAAAATGATAGATAGAGACAACAAATCCTATGATGCTGCAAGACATGAACTGCTATCTCCAGGTGGTTTTTTCTTCGTTAAAGCCAAGCGCCTACAAGACAACTTACTCAAAGAAGCCCCTAGTGAAATCCATATCATCGAAGGCGAATTGGTTACGCATAATAAAAACTGCAGCCAGCTGTTTGCCGGTGGTGAAAGTTTAGCAACGCAAAATAATACGGTTAAAAACCCTGATAATACTGTAAATACAGTAAATAAACCTTCTGACCCTAGAGACGCACCCAGAATAGATATTAAAAGCCAAACAAATGTGCCCCAAATCTACAATAAAAATGAAGTTTTAAATAACAAGAAAGCTTTTACGCTATGCCGCTTTATAGATGCCGTAGAAAAAAAAGGCTCCCAGTTCCACAGAGCCAATATGCCTGTTTATGCTCTGGCGCTTAAACCTTCCGAAAAGCACATGATCCACATAAAAATTATTTGGGAGAGGCTAGACAATGGTCCTAACGCCCTGTTCGATATTAAAATCAATAATTTAAACCCACGAGAGGAGTATTCCACCTTTAGCAGTAGCAAATCTATAGCTCCTGCTATTCAAAATTGCAATATCGCAGCACATTGCCCTTTAAATCCAGGCATTGAAGAAAACCTCAAAACTCAATGTAGTAAGATGAACAGTACTCTTCGTCAATTTACAGCAAAAAATAATCTCGATTTGCAAAATTGGAATGATGAAAAAGATAATT
Source organism: Bdellovibrionota bacterium (assembly GCA_041391425.1). Lineage (GTDB taxonomy): Bacteria > Bdellovibrionota_B > Oligoflexia > Oligoflexales > JAWKNZ01 > JAWKNZ01. The sequence continues at coordinate 164,765 of JAWKNZ010000009.1, read as the reverse complement.
TTCTAAAACTTGCAAAAAATTGCGATAACTACTTTTGGTTCGGAACAATAAATGGAATAGCGCAGCCTGTACAGCTCAATTTTTCTGCCACCAAACTTAATTTTTACAACTTTGATAAACCTAAAGAAAAAGATTTTGCTGACCTCAGACTGGCAAAAGCTATCATCCATGCTTTCAGTGATCTAAAAAAATCATTTACCAATATTACCGGTATCCGTTATTCAAGGATATATACAGAAGGAGCAACCGTAGCAGGCAGCAATCGGGCAAGTTTGCACTCTGCGGGTCTAGCGATCGATGTTTCTGGAATATACATCAATGGAAATCTAACAAAAGTCAGCGGCTACAGTAATAACAACACACTCAAACAAGTCGAAAAGTTTTTTTGCCAATATTTTGATCGCATCCTAGGCCCTGGAAATACCCATTTAGTACCTGGCCATAACGATCATTTCCACTTAGCCATTCTATCAGAAAGTAAATACCACTATGAAACCAGCCTCCCTATATTTAGTGACTTACACTCAAAGTCCCTGTTTAGTCTAAATGACCAAAATAATAGTGTATTTTTCGATGAAGATCCAGAAATCGAAGTTCACGCGGAAAAGAATCCATCACTAAACCTTCAAAGCACTTCGGCAACTGACGTCATCTGTAACTAACATCAAATATTTAAATAGAAGCTCTCAGGTCTACTTAGAAATAATTTAGACAGCAGATCTGTGGGGATGCCTGTAGTATATAAGGAGTAAACGCTAGAATCATGCCTCTATAGTGATCATTTTTTCAAAAAAATAGTGCTGAAACCTTAGATAGAAGGTGGCATGCTAAAGCCAACCACTATAAGTTGCCATTGTCTTCAGGTTTATCCATGGACTTAACCTTCGCAAAATTCTAGTATTCACCTACCACCGACAATTACGCTTGTTACCCAACGTTACGAGTTACGAGGATATTTTATCAATGGCAAGTTCAAATTCGGCAACAAAAAGCTTCAACCGCGCAAAAACATTTAACGGTGAGCCAGATTATGAATTTTGGAAGCAGAAAGAAGTCTGGTTACTTCCCGATGCTGCCAAGCTGTTATGCGGCCGCGATCCTATGAGCAAATATCCAGGCCGACCGATTTATAATAAAAAACTAAAAGTCATAGACATCATAGACAGAGCCTTTGCCGCCACAAAACTTGGAAACTTATCAGTGCAAAGAGAAGCACTACTTCCCAATCACATCCTTTTAGCCCCAAAAGACTTTTTACAATGGGCCCAATATGAAAATTTAGAAATGCCAGACCCCCTGCAAGAGCTATGCTCCGAGGCATCTCCTACTAAGGAGGTAACAAGCCATGATATAATGAAAGAACGGGTCCAAACGGCAGCTAAGGTCCTTTGGTATAATAAGCCAAACTTGGACAAAGCAACCGTCATCAGCCATGATGCCATGCAGATGATCGTCGGCGATGAAACCATTCCCTATGACCTCATGAACGAATGGATTTCTCAAATTATGCCCGAAAAACACAACATTTAAAAAACCAGTATTGCGTGAGTAGGAGTCTTTCGTGACGGGAGTTTTGCAACATCTAATCGACCTATTAAGCTTAGAAAAAAAATCACATGATACTTTTGTTGGCCTAAGTGAAGATTTGGGGCTTCCAGCAATCTTCGGAGGCCAAGTTTTAGGTCAATCATTGGTGGCAGCCTGGGAAACCGTAGATAACTGGCTACCGCACTCCCTACACGCATATTTTTTACGGCCAGGAGATGCCCAAAAGCCGATAGAATACCGCGTCGATAGGATTCGAGACGGCGGTAGCTTTTGTACCCGCTATGTCACAGCCTGCCAAAATGGGCAAGTCATTTTCAATCTATCGAGCTCTTTCAAAAGTAAAGAGGAAGGGCTCCAACACCAAGACTCAGCTCCAAGCGTCCCCGGCCCAGAAGGACTTCTCTCAGAACAAGACATCGCCAAACAATATGCAGACCGCCTCCCAGAAAAAATGCGCCTTAAGTTTACCCAGCAACGTCCTATCGAAGTACGAGTTATCGACCCTGTCGATCCTTTTAACCCACACCGAAGGCCAGCGACTAAATATTCATGGTTTAAAGCAATAGATAAATTACCAAACGACCCGAAAATTCATTACGCACTTTTAGCCTATGCTTCAGACTTCGGCTTGGCACTAACTAGCCTACTTCCGCACGGACAATCCTTTATCGATAAAAACATGCATGTTACTTCCATCGATCATGCCATATGGTTTCACCAAGAGTTTCATCTCGACCAATGGCTTTTATATTCAAAAGACAGCCCATCAGCCGCCAATGGACTTGGTTTTAACCGTGGACAAGTTTATTCTCAAGATGGCAGGCTAGTCGCTTCGGTCAGTCAAGAAAGTCTGATCCGAAAGAGAAAGCCAAAATAATGCCACCGAACGTCGTCTTCCTGAACGAAGTGAAGGATCTCAAAACAGAAAGATCAAACTAAAGCCGCCATCCTGAATAAAGCCGCCATCCTGAATAAAACCGCCATCCTGAATAAAACCGCCATCCTGAATAAAGCCGTCTTCCTGAACGAAGTGAAGGATCTCAAAACATTTTTTAAAAAAAACAATTAAATTTCAATAAGATATTTCTCTTGAATTTAGAGGCATAGGAGTAGATGTGTGAATCAGATAGACGTCAATGTAGGCCTCGGCCTAAGCCTCGGCGAGTCGACTTACCCACAGATTCTGCCGGGGACTCATTAATTTTTAAAATATACGGCAAAGCCCATTACTACTCTATCTTATTATTCGCAGATACTTGATAGAGATGAACATCTCTTTGCGGGAATGGAATGGAAATATTAGCCTTATCAAAAGCCTTTTTGATATCTTCCTGCAAAGCAAAATAGACCTTCCAATAGTCATCATTTTTCACCCATGGTCGGACAGCAAAGTTGACTGAATTATCTCCAAGACTGTGAACCGCAATTAGAGGTTCTGGCTGATCAAGAATTTCTTTTTTCTCAGCCAAAATAGTTTTTATAACTTCACGAACTTTATTAATATCGTCCTGATAACCCACCCCGAATAATAGATCGATACGCCTCGTATCAGTCTCGGTATAATTGGTTATAGCTCCATTTACCAATGAGCCATTGGGGATAAAAACCGTTTTATTATCTGCGGTTATAACGACAGTATTAAAAATAGTAATAGCACGAACAGTCCCAATATATCCTTGAGCCTCAACAGTATCACCCACACGAAATGGCCTAAACATTAAGATAAGGACCCCACCGGCAAAATTGCTTAAACTTCCCTGCAAAGCCAAACCAACAGCCAAGCCAATAGCACCTAAAGCCGCAAGAAAAGAGGTCGTTTTAAGCCCTAACATACCAGCGACAGAAAGTAAAAGAAGGGTTTTCAATACTATCCCTAATAAGGAATGCAAAAAAGTTTGTAAAGACTGCTCGAGCTTTCTTCGCTCCATCAGCCTAAAAATAACTTTCAAAAACCAACCAATAAGTATCCAACCAACAACTAAAGTAACAATAGCTCCGATAATCTTGGGCGAATAGTTGATAAAAATCATCTCAGTCCATTTTTGAATATCTACGTTCATAGCCACACAAGTCCTTTATAATATTTCTACCCTCTACCTACCAGAAACTCGCCCTTACCACCATTTTAGAGAAAATACTACAGATAAAAGCAAGCCCCTTAACCATTTCTTAGCTAAGCAACCGAGTTCTACGGCTAGAAATAGATTGATCACGGCTTGATCGTAACTACTTCCTAAAGACGTTTACCTCTTCAATGCCAAAAAACTCTCACTTTAGGAATACAACTCCAATACCTTGTCCCATAATACGTGACATATTAGACCACTTTTTAAAAACAAAAAATTTACTATCTATTTATAATTATTAATAAAATAACAATTAGACCTATATTGAAATTTTTCTATATACAAATATTTCAATATAGGTTTTACTTAAGCGGCAGAGCAGTCAAACTATTTAAAATAGTCGAAACCAACGGGGCCATTAGGCTGGGGAAAGAATAAACTAGAGAAATTCATGCAAAATCTGACCACAAAAGAACACCATGAAAAAAAAAATTCTCAGTCTCTTTTTACAAAAATTGACCTATCTCATATACTAAAAGCCGCCGCAGATCCAATTAGGCTAGAAATATTGAAGGTCATGCAGCGTGATTCTTTTAGTGTACAAGAGCTCGCAAATATATTTACAATTGCCCAGCCCAGTATGAGCCATCACTTAAAGATTTTATCAAGAGCAGAATTAATAGATTGCCGGCGTGAAGGTAATTCACTTTTTTATCGACGCAGTACTATTAGTAGTAACACTGCAAATAATACAAAACCGTATAAAGCTTTAATTCATACTCTATTTGCTTCTATAGATCAAATACCCTTAGATCAAGAAACTGCAAGTCGTATTGAACAAGCGCATCAAGCACGCGCAGATGCATCGCGAGAGTTTTTCAATAAAAACGCTACTAAGTTTTTAGAGCGGCAAGGACAGATAGCAACTTATGGCCAATATGCTACCGTCGTGGAAGAGCTTTTAGAAAAGATAACACTTCCAAAATTCAACAGCGCCATGGAAATCGGACCAGGCGAAGGAGAGTTGCTTTCGCATTTAACAAGTAAATTTAACTTGATATACGCTCTGGATAACTCCAACGAAATGTTAAAAAGAGCAGAAAAATCTATCTCTAAAAACAAAGAAATGCTTAAAAAAGTTAAATTTATCTTAGGAGAGCCTCATACTGCCTATTCAAATAACATAAAAGTCGACCTTTTGATACTCAATATGGTCCTTCATCATTTACCCATACCGGAAGAATTTTTTACCACTGCCCACGATATTTTAAATGCAAATGGTAAGTTAGTTTTAATTGAGTTGTGTGAACACAATCAACAATGGGTTAAAGAAATGTGTGGTGATTTATGGCTAGGATTCAAACCACAAGATTTAGATCATTGGGCTCAAGCGAATCATTTTACTCTTGAACAGGAAATCTTCTTAGGATTTAAAAACGGATTTCAAATACAAATGAAAGTATATCTAGATAACAAAAACAAGAAAATTAATCAGTCTTAAGAGAACGCATTTTGGGCCAATGCTTTAGGCTTCACAATGGATTTTATTTTAAAATAAATTATGAAAGGATGGATTTATGACAAATGATTACAAGATAGCGGACATTAGCCTTGCTGACTTTGGTCGACGAGAAATTGAACTGGCAGAAAATGAAATGCCCGCATTAATGGCTCTTCGACAAAAATATCAAAGTGAAAAGCCTTTAGCAGGAGCTAAAATACTTGGCTGCATCCATATGACGGTACAAACAGCTGTACTCATTGAAACTCTACAAGCCTTAGGCGCAGAAGTTCGTTGGTCGTCGTGTAATATTTTTTCAACTCAAGATCATGCAGCTGCAGCAATTGCTGCAAACGGAACTGCGGTTTATGCTTGGAAAGGCCAAACAGTAGAAGAAGGTGAATGGTGCATTGAGCAGACTATATTGAAAAATGGCAAGCCATGGGAAGCCAATATGATCTTAGATGACGGTGGTGATCTAACTCAAATGGTTCACGAAAAGTATCCACAGCTTCTTGAAAATATTCATGGTATTACTGAAGAAACAACGACTGGCGTACACCGCCTACTCGAAATGTTAGAAAAAGGCACCTTAAAAGTCCCAGCAATCAATGTTAATGACTCAGTGACAAAATCAAAAAATGACAACAAGTATGGTTGCCGTCATAGCCTGAATGATGCCATTAAAAGAGGGACTGACATGTTGCTCTCCGGTAAAAAAGCCTTAGTCATAGGCTATGGAGATGTTGGTAAGGGTTCAGCACAAAGCTTAAGACAAGAAGGCATGATTGTTGCCATCAGTGAAATCGATCCCATATGCGCAATGCAAGCATGTATGGACGGCTTTGAGGTTGTCTCTCCTTATAGAAACGGTATCAATACCGGTAAAATTGAGGACATGAATACTGAGTTATTGCATAAAGTTGATCTCGTTGTCACAACAACAGGCAATATCAATGTATGTGATAAAAATGTAATTCAAACCGTCAAACCAGGGGCAATTATCTGCAACATTGGACACTTCGATAATGAAATCGATACAGATTTTATGCGGAAAAATTACGAATGGGTCGAAGTAAAACCACAAGTGCACAAAATACTGCGAGGCCGAGAAAAAAATGATTTCCTTATTTTGCTCTCTGAAGGAAGATTAGTCAACTTAGGCAATGCAACTGGACACCCAAGCCGCATTATGGATGGCTCATTTGCAAATCAAGTGCTTGCACAAATGCACCTTTACAAAGCCGCTTGGAATAATCAAGTCAACAAGGAACCAATATACGTTAAAGTGTTACCTAAAAAACTTGATGAAGAAGTTGCCGCAAATATGGTTTCAGGTTTTGGTGGTGTATTAACTAAGCTCACTGAAGCACAAGCAAGATATATTAATGTGCCTGTAGCTGGTCCATTTAAAACAGAGAGCTATAAATACTAAAAGCAAAATCCCAATATGCACCAGTTATTTTGTTAACGTAATATTTACGTAACAAAATCCTTAGCCCACAGAAATTGCCACTATGGGCTAAGGCTTTACCATCTTAAAATTCTTCAACAAAGCTGCAGAGCAACAAATCACACCCAATCGGCCATTTAGCCATGATCATTTCATTTAAAAGCAACTATATTTTAAATCTAGATATTGCTAAAATAGCAGATACCTTCATAACCCCTGTTGCCACACAGACCGCAACTCATTAGGTTGTCAAGCAATGACTAAACACTCTAAAAAAGTTTGCAACAATTGTAAGAGAACTTTTATTAATGAATATGATTTTCTCACCCATACAAATCGTTGAAGAGTTTGCTCCAATGAAGCGAAGTTACTTCTGTAGCAAATCAGCTCATGCACTGGATCAATTTATCTCCCACACAAATTGACGACGAACTACTTCAAAGCATATACGATAAGTTTAGAATTTCAGAGCCATAACTCAACGATCTTGTCAAAAGCATAATTGAAGAAAAATTTTCAGTTTAAATATACCACTAACCTACCGATAGGCCTTTATATTGACTTGAGCCTAGTAGATATCATGACATCTTTTAAAATAAAAATCTGTTCTAGTTGTAAGAGAGTATATGCGAAAAAAGAAGATTTTTTACGCTCTACTTCTAGATGGCGTGTATGCTCTGAAGAAAACCTATGGTTTAATTGCTCATGCGGCTCTACTCTTGTATTGATCAAAGGAAATTATCCTTGGTACAACTTAAAAACAAAGCTTGGAGAAAAAAATGCCGGTATTTTTCATGAATTACAAAAAAGGAATAAACTTCCACATATCAAAGAAAAGCTAATGATCATTCAGGGAATGCTAGAGAATTATGATATTGACATGCGACTTATTGAAAAGCAATTAAAGTCCGAACCTCTACTCGCCCTCAAAATTATTGACTTAGCAAATCACTTAAGAAAAGAGCCAATTGCCCAATATAAAGCCAAAGAAGGACAGTTATTAGATGCCATTGTCTTTTTAGGGCCTCATAAGATTGAAAGTGTACTACTTATAGCATTCATACAATCAATAAAAGTACAAACGAAAGTATTTAATCCCTCAGATTTCTGGAAACAAGCTCAATATACAGCATGGATTTCAGAGCTTTTATCTTATAAATACCACAAATATGATCCTTTCGAAGCCTATACTGCAGGATTTTTAGCCAATATAGGGAAAATTATTGCAGCCTATTATTACCCAGATCAAGTCGATATTATTCAGTCGGATATTAATACACCACAAAAAAAAATGACCTGGTTAGAGTCGGAAAAGAAAAGAAACTTTTATGACCACCGAGTTTTAGGTGAAATTGCAGCTGCCTTTTGGGGGTTGCCAGAAGCAGCCTCTATGGCAATCCAATCGCACCATACATACCAGTTAAAAAGAGTCAGCAAATTCATCCAACCATGCGACATCGTCGCCCTAGCAAATCAACTAGCACATTGGGTATTATTACACCCAGAGCAGATAGATCATCGCCACCTAAATTTCTTACTACAAAAGTTTGATTTAAATGAGAAAAAAACAAGCCAATTAGTAGGAGAAATAACACAGAAATATTCACTCAATGATAAGTTTCTAAAAAAAATTAGCAATTAAATTTTGTCGGCTTCTAAATAATCTATTTCCGTGTATTAAAGAACTTATTTGATTTGTCGAATAATTAGAACGGAGCACAGAAATTTTTCCCCTCTAAAGATGAGGATTTAACAAAAGTGAAACAAAAGCCTTCAACAAGTTGGACCGATAAATACTTACTTTCGCTCTCCACTTTGCTTGCTAAGCTACCAAGTATAATTATCAAACACCGATGGAAAAACTTATTCATCTACCTTGCAATCACAATATTCTTTTTAGCCGGTGTACCAAAGTTTAAAATTAATCAAGCATTCGACGCGTTTTTCACCAAAGAAGATAAAACTTTAAAAAATTACAACTGGTTAAAGTATATATATGGTTCGGACGAATTTATACTTGTTATGTTTAAACCAAAAGATGGTGATGTCTTTTCGGAAAAGTCTTTAAAAATTCTCAGCAAAATAGAAGATGAGATAAATCGCAAGCGTAATATCACTGGGTCAAAAATAAGTCGAATTGTACGTGTGCGTTCAATCATTTCTGCGGATTACTTAGAAAGCAAAAATGACACCCTTCTTAGCAGACCATTTATTGGTAAAAACCTACCTCAAACACAAGCAGAATCTGATTTATTACGCCAACTAGCTCAAAATCATCCAGATTTTCCCGGCCAATTCATATCCAAAGATTCCCAATTTGGCGTAATGCTATTACTAACTGACTTTTCCTCAAAGGTAATAAATCAAAACGATGAAAATAAACAAAATGATAAAACCATAACATCTGAAAGCGAATTTGATTTCGACTTAGATAATCAAAAAAATGTGAAAAAAATCTTAACTCTAGATGAAATCCCCTTAATGGAATCCGTACAAATGGATCAATACTCTGTTTTTGTGCGTGAATTTGAAAAAATATTTCAAGATTCTGAATGGCAAGATAATTTTGATTATTATCTCTCAGGGAATCCAATTATCATGACTTTCTTTTCCGATGTAATCATAAAAGAATTGGGGCTTTATGGATTCCTATCACTTGTCATCATATGGATTGTGATGATCATAATCTATCGGTCACTTTCTGCAATGGTATGGCCATCGATCATATTAATAAGTGCTATTTTCTGGACCATAGGCCTTATAGGATGGACCGGACTTGAAATGACGTTCATGATCAACATAATAGTCATACTTTTACTGGCTGTATCAATGGCGACATCTATACATATCATGTCTGGCTATGGCTTCTTTCAAAGGCAAAATTATAAAAACGAAGAGGCACTCAATGCTACCTATAAAAAATCAGGAATTCCTATCCTACTTGCTAGCACCACTACCGCGGCAGGGTTATTTTCTTTTCTTGCTGTCCCAATTCCCTCAATTCAAAATTTTGGCCTTTTTGCTGGTATAGGGGTCTTACTCGCGTTAAGCTTAAACTTGTTTCTATGGCCTATTTTTATAAGTTTTTGGGCACCTAGCCTTAATGAAAGACAAATGCAAAATACATCTTCGTTAGCAAGATTTCTCGCTAGCCACAGAGATCGCACCTTAAATCACAGAAAAATAATCATCGCTATTTTCACATTCAGTGCAATTGCAATTGGCATAGGAATAAAAAATATCTATATAGATACAAACTTTGTTGAGATGATTAAAGACGACTATGATATCGTTAAAAGTTATCGCATTATCGATAAATATTTTGGTGGAACCGCCCAATTGGATGTACTTGTGGACACAGGGAAGGCTGATGGAGTTAAATCTGTAGAAGTCTTAAAAGCAATTGAAAATTTTTCATCTGAATTAGAACAATCGCAAAAAGATGTTGTGAACCGAACCTCATCAATTGTAAAAGCAGTCAAAGAAAGCTACAAAAATCTAACTGATGGCAGCGATCAAAACTACCATATTCCAGACAGCGACAAAAAAGTCTCACAAGTTCTATTTAACTTTGAGTCTGCAGATCCGACTTCTCGAAAACTACTAGTAGAAGATAACTGGCAAGTGGCAAGAATTACCGTTAGCGTTCCCAGCAAAGGCACCTATGATTATAAAATATTGCTACAAGCAATCGAATCCTTAGCAGCAAAGCATTTTGGAGCATTGAAAAAAAGTAGGCCAGGATTTAACATTCGCTATACGGGCGGGATCCAACTCATGACCGAATTGCTAATTTTAATAGCTACATCGCAAATCCAATCATTTAGCATTGCACTCATTATCATTTCGATCATGCTATTTTTCCTATATGGGTCTATAAAAATGGGAATTATCGCAATGATTCCAAATGTTTTCCCGATAATTATTGTACTGGGTGCTGCTGGTTGGCTGGGAATTCCATTAGATAACGATACGTTACTAGTAGTACCTATCGCCATTGGAATAGCTGTAGATGATACCATCCATTTCCTTACCCATTATCGTGCAGAAGTATTAGAAGGATTAAGCTCGAGCGACGCTATAGATTCTTCATTAAGGAAAGTAGGAAGTGCTATGACAATGACCACCGTTGTTTTAATGGCAGGATATTTAGTTTATTTATTTTCTGCTTACAAACCACTAACTAATTTTGGTATCCTTTCAAGCCTGGCAGTAACTTCAGCGTTACTTGCAGATTTATTTTTACTACCTGTACTCATTCACATAAGCAGGCCTTTTCAGGAAAAGGAATCATAATGAGAAATACTTATTTGGATTTAAAAATCTTTAGCAAGATAAAAATTCTTTGCAAGATATCAACATTATCAATAATTATACTTTTGTCATCCTCTAACCATAATTTATATGCAAAGGATAATAAATCTAATGACACAGAGGCTGAGAAAAAAGGCTACGAAATCGCAAAAAAAATGCTAGATAGAAAATCTAGTTCTTCGTCATATAACAAAGTTATACTCATAAGCTGCGACTATTCAGAAGATAAAACGGGAAAAAGAAGTTGCCGAGCCGGTAAAAGAGTGAAAACTTTTGAATCCCTAGGACAAGATCAAGAAAATGGCAATGTTAAGAAAAACTTAAGTGTAATTATAGAGCCTGCTCAAGATCAAGGAGTCTCTTTTCTACAGGTCGATTATGAAAAATCCCAAAAAACTTCTGATCAATGGATATACCTACCAGCATTAAAAAAAATGAAAAGAATCGTATCCGAATCTGGATCAGGACCAAAATCTGGAACTTTTTTTGGATCGGAACTAGCATATGAAGATATGGAAAAAAAACATCTCGAAGATTTCAATAGTAAATTAATCGGAGAGGATAAAGTCGATGGTGCCAACGTTTGGGTTATTGAAATGTCTCCCATAGGACAGAAAAAAAGTGAAACTTCGTATGCAAAATCGAAGCTCTGGGTAGACAAGAAAAAAGACATAGCTTTAAAAGCAGAAGTTTTTGACAAACAAAATCGTCTGGCTAAAACCTTCTATACTAAGGACATAAAATTGGATAAAGGCATTTGGGTTTCACATCAACAAATTATTGTTAACCATAAAAACAATAGAATGAGTCTCATGAAAACAATGGAGTCAAAGATCAACATTCAATTTTCTGAGCAACTTCTCTCACAGAGATCACTAAAAGACCAAGACTTTCGCAATAAAGAAATGAAAAAAATTCGCTAAAAACTATAAATATTAATTGTATCAAAATGAATTATCCCTTAAGAACAAACCTAAAAGAGCACATACATAAATTTTGTAGCCTATATATTATAAGCTTATCAATCCTTAGCTTATCTTCATCTATAGGCTTCGCTGATGACTTTGATTTTGGCGAAGAAAGTAAATCAGAGCACACACCAAAGCAGTTTGAAGAAACCAAGCCTCCGATACAAAAAAACTCTAAAGACCTATATCCAAGAAGAAAAAATACGAGGTCAAAAAAGAAATCTCAGCTTTTGCTACCAATAAAGGGTGATATTTCTTTAAATTTGGCGAGACAATTCGAAGACAAAGAAACCCGCTGGATGGAATTAGGACCTGCAATAAATTCGCAATTAAATTGGAGTGGATTTCTCGGAAGTCTCAATATTGAAGGATCATATTTCTATAACTACGCTTACGAGCAAGAAAAAGATATAGAGGAGCTACAAAAAGAAAGTGCAGAAGAAAGCATTTTGAGAGAAGCCTACTACAAAAAAGCACTAGGTCCAATTAGCTTTACCATAGGTAGGACAATTATTGTTTGGGGCAAGCAAGACTTATTATCAGTTGTAGATGTTGTAACTCCGAGTAACCAAGCCGAACTATTTTTCTCAAAACCAGCAGATGCACGTTTGGGGCAAGATTTAGCCGCCATTGATATTTGGGCGGGCACAAACAATCAGCTAAGTTTAATCTATATCCCATTTCCACAATTAGACCGCCGCCCTTCGCTAAATCACCCCTATAGGCTGACTCCAGAAGCCATAGAAATAAAACCTGAAAATGAGGAAGGCGCTGCTCGTTGGAATTATGAAGGCTCTAGTTTATCCATAGCATTATTAACTGGTAAGTTCCATTTACGCTCCCCATTATTTTCAACAGACAATCTTGGCCAATTACAAGCAGAGTATCCAAACTATGAAATAATAGGCCTAACAGGACAGCTAAACTTTCAACATTTATTAGTGAAGGGAGAGTTTGCATACTTACCACAATTCCCTCAACAAAGTTATATACTTGTCAACGACACAAAAAAAAGCCCAAGAATAACCAACTTAGATTCCACAGCTTCGTCTTTAGGCTTTGATTTTAGCCACCATACTCTTGGAAATTTCACCTTAGAGGTCAGCTATCGGCAAATAATTGAAAATTTTGTAGAGGACGAAAATATCAACACGACTTTTGGCGCACTAACTTGGAACAAATCCTTTTTTCGGGACACCTTGATGATCTCACATACACATATGAATTTGGATTCGATGCAAAATTTAATTGAACGCTTTGCTATCAAATACAAAATAACGGATACTATCGACATTGATACTCAATACACATGGATCAATACAGACAAAGAGGATCCAAACTTCGCCGCAATTAATGATTTTGATAGAGCAGATATTATTCTTTCCTTCCATTTTAGTGGTGCTTAAGCTTCTTTCCTTAATCAAATAATTCCTTGTAAAAATCGAAAATATTCTCCAACCCTTCTGACACCAAGGCAAAATCTACCTAAGAGTAAGCCTCTTGCTCATTCTTATTCATATAGGTGCAGACCCATCATATTGAATGAAACGAAGCATCGTGAAATTTGTAAACATGAGCAAATAGCTAGAGACTCTTCGCTTTCAGTTCAGAATAACGGAAAATCCAGCACTCCAATCAGGAATGTTATGTTAAGTTAAGTAAAACAAAACATCTCAAAATAAGATATTTGTGGGAGGAAAGCTTTTCCTGTTTAGTCATCAACGACCAGCCATATATAATATAGCTATGAAATTGGCAAAATTAATTTCAATTGTATTAATAACTAAAAGTTGTGTCTTATACTTCGACACAGCTCAGGTATCATATGGTGCCAGCTTAGGAGAGATAGCGCTCTCTGGATTTCCTTCCACATTACCAAATGATCAAATTCCAAATGAGTTCAAACCAGTATCATTATTTAAAGAAGAAAAAATCACGCTTCAATCACCTATATACTTTGTAGTCTACTTATCAGATCAACTGCTTGATGAATATGGAGAAAGACAAGAAGCAGATCCATTGCCTATCATTTACAAATTTAATAAGAACGGCTACACCGAGTGGATGCATATCCCTCGAATCATAAATCAGCCATTAAGAGGACAAGTCAATATATCAAATACTTCTACCGGAATTTCTTACTTACATCCAAAAAGCGGCTATTTGGTCCAGCTTGACAGCAACGGCAATATTGAAAATAGTGGAATTACCAAAAATAATAAGAATCAAAAATTAGTTCAAAATATTTTTGAAAATTGGGATGGCTATTATTTTAATTTTATAAAAGTAAAAAAATTCAGGCTAATAACCAAAGCCGATAAATTAACATCGGGAATGAATATCAATATTCTAAAAGCCACCAATTTAAAAACAAAGTCTTCCATAGAAGTATTTAATCCATTAAAGCATTTAAAAGTGTGGAAACATATAGAAAAAAGAAGAGATCCTTATAAAATATCAGAATTTTCATGCCATAAAGGTAGACAGCTTAGATGCCTAATGATCACAAAAAACCCGCATGAAATTTTTCAATTGACCATCAAAAGAAAAAACTTTTTCAAAGGATTGGACAATTCAATCCAAAAGATCAATCTACCTGAGACTATAAGTGAAACTATTTATAAGACCAATAAAGAAATTATAGCAATTACATTGGAAGACGGTAGGCAAAAAATTCAACTATTCAAAAAAAGAACATTAATAAAAACTATTTATGAATTTAAGGACAATCACTCAAAAAATCGATCATTAGCTTTACATAATAACATACTAACTTGGAGAGAGTTTAATTCAGATGAAATGTATAGCTTAGTCTTATTTAATCTCCACACTAACACAATTATAAGTAGAGTCCCTTACAATCTGGGCATTAATCTTTTCAATAGTAGAAGAAGAATTGATGAAAGGAAAATATTTTCATCAGTTAGTCTAGGGTATGAGAAAATATGATACGTATAGAAACAAAATTTATATTAAACAATTGGCAATTTGAAATATTTCGCCAAAGATGCCAAATGATGTTTAAAAGAGATCAAAATCTTTTACCTGAAATCAATCAATATCCAATATTTAGTGCATACTTTGATACACCAGCATTAGATGCTTACCATCAAAAAAAAGATGGAGAATTTTCACACCACAAAATAAGAATTCGATCGTATAGTAATAAACTTATAAGCAATTTAGATTCGTTTATAGAAGCTAAGTTAAAAAGTAAAGATAGACAGAACAAAATAAGAATCCCACTAAAATTTAATATCAATTTATTACAGCCTAAATATTGGTACACAATTCAAGACCCAAGAATTTTTCAAATATTATATAATAATGAAGGGCTACAGCACGTAGCCAACATTTATTATGAACGAGAAGCTTACGAATGTGATTACATGGAGAAAGGAAAAATCCGCGTTAATTTTGATAGTAATATTTGTTCCTTGCCGAAAAATATATTAGTCGTAACACAAAGTACTATAGACACCTATCGATTGATGCCGGAAAATTTAATTGTTTGTGAAATAAAAACACCTGGGAATAATATTCCTAAATTTATACAAAAAGAATTAAAACTGATTCGAGCTGAACAGGTGAGGATCTCCAAATACGCTGAAACAATAGATGCATTATATGAAAATTATAGAGATAATTCTATTGTATATTAGAAATTTTTGATATCAAAACTCATTTACCAAGCATTATCTATGTGCCAAGGAAATAATTTAGCATGCAAATTCATAACAAAAAAGTAAAGCCAATAAAATTAAATTTTAAAAAATATTAATTACGTAGATAGGATCATCATATGAATACTGACGTATTACTAAATGCATTATTGGTAACAGACTCAAATTCAGTAGGATTAATCGAGATAACACTTGCATTAATAATTCCCTTTTTATTATCTTTTCCCGCAACTTGGATCTATCAAAAATCACAACTGAGTAACTCTTACAGCACTGCTTTCATTCACTCATTTTTCCTATTTTCCTCTCTATCTAGTATTTTGACTCTTTTAATTGGTAACAACTTAGCACGAGCATTCGGTCTAATAGGAGCTTTTAGTATTATACGCTTCCGCAATGCTCTGAAATCTCCCATTGATGCAGTTTATATCTTCTGGGCCCTTTGCATCGGCATGGCTTGTGGGAGTGGTTCATACCTAGCTGCAATTGCAATTACTATTACTATTGGATCTATGTCTTTCTTTCTTAAATTTTCACAATACGGCGTCAAAAAGAGAATTGAGTCCATCATCCGCATTAATATACCTGAATCAAACGAGAAAAATATTGTAGCGAAAGTTGAAAATTCTCTTAAAAAATCAACTATTAACTACAATCGCATCAACATTATATTTGATTCTAAAATCAGACAGAAAACCTATGTTTACCAGGTAGAAACTAAAAATTGCGAAGCCCTTGATTCAATCCAATCATATTTAAGGAGCGAAACAGGCGTCGAAAGCGTTCAAGCCTTAAACAGCACTCCTGCAATATTCGCAGTTTAAAACACAGATTATTGTAATTAAAAATAAAACAAAAAAACTTATAGAAAAATATTTGCAGAAAAATGTTACAATTAAATCCATAATGAAAGATAAGCATATTAAATTTAAATACATTGACATCATCTCATTTCTGTTATTATGTTTCTATTGTTTGAGCAATAGTATGGCTATTGCTAGCACTGAATATAAAATTGCTGGGACACCTGAAAGACAAGAATTCGAATACAAAATTGCATTCTTATTTAATGAAGAAATTACCATCAAAAATATTCTACAGAGTATAAATCAAGAGCTAAAAACATTTGGAAAAAATAACAAATTAAAATTCCCACTCTTATTCAAAAGCAAGTATGAACTTAAAAGTGAATTGACCCCATTTGTCTTTAAAGATTTTTATTTAGACACAAAGAATCTAGATATTCTCAGAAAAAAATCATCATACCGACTTCGCTATCGATGGAATAGCTTGAAGAACTATAGCGGTTATAAGTTTATTCCATTCATAAGCACATTCGATCCAACTCGTTGTGAAGTTCAATTTAAACGCTCATATCAAACCTTCGAAGAGGAAGGCGCTATTCTAGTCAATGAATCTCGCTTTGAATTTCGCAATGAAGCCGATCCCTTTATCTTAAAATCCGATGCACCACCTCCTCCATGGCCTATTCAGTCATTTTTAGGCTATGCAATATCTGGAATCTATAAAAAATTCAAAATGTTACCGATGCAGATTGTGGAGCAAGTTCTTTCTAAAAAAAATCCCGATTTAACCACTGTAGCCACAGTTGAAACAGTACGCTATCGCACTCATGTCACTATGAAAAATAATCCTTGGCATTGGGGCGCAAATCCCGATCACGTTTTCATTATTAGCTTAGATCTTTCTCGCTGGACTTATAATAATGGAAACACGCAAAAAACAAGGCTTTTAGAAATAGAAATCGAAGCAGATCGTAACACTTCAACATTTATAAACCTCTTAGCAAACATAACCCCTCAAAGTGAGTTAGAATCTCTAAGCCAAAAAAAAGCAATTAATGCTAAAAAATCTCTGGAAGAGGATCAAAAACGTCTTAAAGCTATAATTAGCATGGCAATAAAAAAACTACATTTTTCTAATCCATTACCCACACAGTATAAATACGCCAGAATAATGGAGAATCGACAATGATTTATAGAGTAGCTCTAATTTTCGGTTTGATGATTTCTCAACATATCTTTGCAAAGGAAAGTGAAAAATTCTATCGTAAATTGAATCAACAATTCATCCGTACAATAAATTTAAAAAATACAAAGAATGAAGAGATCATTTATGGTCATCCAGAAATTGGATTCTTTAAAGCAAATAACATTATTTATACAAAAAACCATACGCAAGTAACATACATCCCACCCTCCTACCAATTACCTACATACTTCTATCAAAAAAATCAGAAAGGAATATATCAAATAATTCATAAAGAAACGACAAATTCTCCTTTACCTAAGGCCTTCAACCTAATAAAAACTAAGGTGTCTGGAAAATTCAGCGCACCATTCTACCTCCTAGGAGGAGCACTACCACGCAGTAGATTTTACAATCCTGACAACCCAACTTTAAAAGCAGATCAACCATTTAAGAACAAGACAAGATTTTGTTTTAGTATGGTCGTAAATAAACTTGGAGAAATTATAGCAGTCTACGTTCCAATAGATAATAAAGGTAACGCTTTTAATGGTTACCCAGTAGTTGAACCATTAGGAAGCGGCGAATATGGCTTACTTTTAGGGAAACGAGAATCTACCTTTATAGTCTATGACTATAAAGGTAGATCAAAGCACTTCGTCGATATTGCTAATGAAAAAATGGTGCCTATCCATCATGACTTCATTGCCTATAATGGCGAGTCTTTCGCAACAAGCTTAGGCTACCGAACAAACAATTTCGGCTCTGAAAAAACATTTATAATAACAACCATCATGCGTACATATATCAAAGATCGCAGACCAAAAATTCTTAAAGATTTCTCCACTGACTTCAATCCCTTTGAAACGAAGTGGCAAGAAGAATCAGAAAAAGAAGCTACTTCACTAGTTGGGGGCAAGATAACGCGGATCATGACTTTACGCATGGCAACGGCCTTAGAGACACCCCTTGGGGTTATTTAATTAGCTTTCGTCATCTCAGTCAGATCGCCTTATTAAGGAAAAAAAATCTAAAAAAAATATGGTCTGTAGGTTCAAGTGCAGATAATGACTTTATTGCCTCTGGTAAAGCACGTTTTGATTTCCAACATTCTCCAATTATAGATAAAAATAAAAATCTAATCTTATTTGATAATGGCTTTAGCCAAAAAAGAAGTCGAATATTAGCCCTACGCCTTAAAGGTAAAAAAGCTCATTTCGTATGGCAATTTCCCAAAAAATCACCATATTTCAGTAAAGATAGAGGATCGATCGTAGCAGTAAATAATGGCAATCTTCTAGCTTATTTTGTATCGCCAAACGTAATTGGAGAACAAGAAAAACCAACAACACGAAGCGATTACTTAATCGAATTCAATCCTGAAAACCAAGAAGAACTTGGAAAAATGCAAGTTATTTTCTTCACAAAAAGTCCTGGTTACCGTGCAATACCATTAGATTCCATCAACACAGACAACTACCTCAAAAGCCTACCTTTTCCTTAAACCACTCTTTGCGATTCCCTTAAAAAAATGATTAGCAATCACCATATTTTTCACTAGGGCGTGTTGACGTTTCATTTTCGTAGCGAGAGACAAATACTTGAAAATCGCAGCTAGGAAGGGTTTCAAAAATTACCGGAGGTGTACTAGATGTACATTGAGGATAATTTTTCGAGGAAATCCTGACAACGTTGTGACTCAGGAGTTTGGCTCGTAGTAGGAAATGAAACGTCAACACATAACTCATCAAATCTTTCTACTCATTACGGTATGCTAAAATGCATCATTTATCAGCAATTTGAATACATCCATAACAACCTATCAACCCCCCGCAAAATGTGAGAGATTATAATAGCTAACAATTAAATTCTTAAACCCATTGTGTAGCATAGATTTCAAGACACACTTCATTTTCATTCAGCAAAATATTATATAGATGATGCATAAATGACTCAAAAAGTTCTATATTTGACAAAGTGATAGCCAACTGTTTAAAGTCGTCAAGAGGAGGTGTAGCAGCTTCAAAACCGCCTGATTATTAAGGGGAGCAAAACAAATATACTTTTCCGTGCCTAGATAAGATTATGTGTGGCGATTTTAAAATAAACTCTAGATTTGATACCAACACCTATTAGGAGGCATAGATGCCATTTGAGGCCAATAAAACAGATAGCCTAAGTCAAGTAAATAAAAATTACGGCATCAGCATAGAGGCCAAATGGGAAAGAAATAATTGGCGGTGAATTTGACAAGCCACATATGCACAATCTAAAAAAATTCCTCAACAAGAAGTCAGAAATAAAAAAATTATTTTCCCTCCTAGTAACGAAGTCTTCGCCGCATTTAACTGTACTCCATTCGATACTGTTAAAGTTGTCATAATAGGCCAAGACCCATACCCACAGCCTGGCCAGCTCATGGTTTAAACTTTCAGTTAAACCAGGAATACATATTCCCCTCCTCACTTATGAACATTTATAAAGTTAGAATCTGACCTAGAATTAAACCCGCCTCATAGCTTTCTTAAATGCTAGGCAGATCAAGGCGTCTTATTGCTAAATTCCGTTCTGACTGTAGAAGCGGACAAGCAGCTTCACATCAAAGCGAGGTTGGGGAAGAATTTACTGATGCTGCGATAGCCTCATTAAATGAAAGAAATAATCTTGTTTTCATCCTGTGAGGAGCGTCGGCTCAAAAGAAAGGAGCAAGGATTGATGAAGAAAGCATCATGTGATTGAATCTGTGCATCCATCGCCCCTTTCAGCACATAGAGGTTTTGGGCTCAAAGCCTTTTTCGAAAGCGAATAATTTTTTTTACGCTCAAAGAATCTACCTCCAATTGACTGGAACTACCAGATTCTGGATTAAAGGGTTAAGGGCTTAAATGGCTCCTCCCTTTTCAGAAGTTTACCCGTGGTTTTAGCAGATATTATCTTAACCTACTAGATTCTCTAATTTTCTTCGCATCCTTGAAATATTTTACAGAAGAAATATCTAAAATTGGGCAATGTGCAGGAGCAGTCAAAAGAAACTGCCGGTAATTGGCCAAGTTTTACGTGGATAAGAAGGACAGACTCTCACTGCAGAATAAGAATATTCTGATAAGGAAAGGATACACAAAAAAGCCCCCAAAGGCTGCCATATAGCATTCGTTCTTGTATATGACGCTGATTTTTTTTCAGTGGCGTCATCTTTTAAGGACCTCCAAGCGTCTATCTAATAAACTACTCGGAAGTAATTAGATAAATCATTAGAATAATTTTTCTAATGTCATTTTTATTATTTAAAATTAAAGGCTTAGTCAAAAAACTTCAGCTCTATTTTCACCAAAACGACACTATAAAAAGCCCGGCCAAAAACTCTAAAATCTTCGTTACCATCATAGCGCCTGCAAAACATTGGGGCAAAAGCAAGTTTATCAAAAATTAAACAATTGTAATCATTTGATTTTAAGAAAAAGGTCTCAATCCGTATAACCTTCCTCGCTTCATGGAAATTCAAATTAGTCATTACGGTTTATTAGCACTAATTGCCCAAAGCCAAATGGGTAAACCCTATGAAATTACACGCTAGAAAAACTATATATACGGGCAAAACAACCACAAATAGACCCGTAGAAAGATATTTTCAAATTTCAGTTTAGGATGCCGATAACTAAACTGAGGGGCAACAATTAATATAATAACCAATTAATATTATTAAGTTAAGCTGTTCAAGTATAAATTAGGAGGTTTATGAAAATAGGCAGCACCACAACAACTGGCCTATGAGTCGGACAACAAAACCCTGTGATCGACAAGATCATGGAAGCCCAAAGTGTGCCTCTCGAACGAGCTAAGAGAGTACGCAGTCAGTTTATAAATGAGAAAAATGAGTATGCGTCACTGGGAGGCCTTTTAGAAAAATTTCGTAGCGCTACCGACGGATTATCACTACCTTCGGGATTTAATAAATTTATCGCTGAATCAAGCCATCCAGATATATTGGATGCTGCAATTTCAGGAACAGTAGCAAAGGGAAATTATGACTTCGAAGTTCGAGGCCTTGCCCAGGCCGAAAAACATCTTGCCTTCGGCTTTCCAGATATAAACAATACCCCTGTTGGCTTTGGCTTCCTTTCCATTGAAAAAGATAATGGCGAATTAATTGATGTCACAATTGATCCGGGCTCAACTTTAAAAGATGTAGCTCAAAAAATAAATGACAGTAGCGAAGAATATAAGGCTCAAATCATCAATACGGGTGAAATAGAAGATCCATTTCGTCTGTTAGTATCAAGTGTAGAAACAGGTGCAGCAACCGCAATTCATATCGATGAAGATACAACATTTTTGGAGTTTAAAAATATTAAGAAGGGCAAAGACGTCGACCTTCTTTTTGAAGATGTTCCAATCACTAGTAACAAAAACACCTTAAATGATTTACTTGATGGCATCAATATCAACCTAAAAAAAGCAGAACCTGGAACCAAAGTAAGCCTAACAGTGCGGGAAGATATTGACAGCAGTCTAGAAAGTATAAAACAATTCACTGATGGCTATAACAAAATTCTAAACTTTGCTAATGGCGGACAAGCGACGCCAGAGGGCAAAGTCGACCAAGGAGAGAACGCTCCAAATCAGTCTAGACGTTTCGACTCGGACACACGCACAGTCGTCAGACGTTTACAATCTGCAGTAAGCTCTCCAGTTAGTAAATCTGGTAGATTTCAATCCTTAGCACAAATCGGAGTTACTACAAATGCCAAAACAGGCGTTTTAGAAGTCGATGAGAACAAAGTTCGCCAAGCACTCACCAAAAACTACAATGAGGTAATGGAGCTATTTTCTTCTACTGAGGCTGGAGAAGGAGTAGCAAAGAAATTAAGTAACGCAGTAAAAGGCTTAACAAGCTACGACGGTGGAATAATAAAAACTCATACTTCGACACTCCAACATCAAATAACAGCGCAGGATCAAGAGATAGATCGTCAAACCGACCGCCTAGAAAAAACGAGAGCAAGAATTACAAAACAATTTGCTGCTTTAGAAAACACTATGTCAAATCTTAATGGACAAAGTGCTTTTTTAACCGCAAGATTTGGCAACAATCAAAATACCAACTTAATAACTGGAGGCAATTAATTCAAAGTTAAGCTATGAATAATATCCATCACACCTATCCAAAAGCTACTGCTAATGCAATTGACTGCCTTAAAGTCTGCCTTAAACGTTTAGAAAAAGGTATCATCGAGCTACAGAATGGCAACATAGATTCATTTATGGATATACAGAGGCAACAAAATATTGCGTTCGCAAATTTTAAAGCTCTGGACTATCTAGCATCTACCCAAGGACAAGATCTAAATTTAATAGAAGAAGCAAAAGAGCTGGTTTCTCAAGTCATGAAATTGCAAAATAAAAGCAATACAATATTAGCAAATACATTATCTAAACATAAGCTGCAGCTAGAAAAGATTAGTAAGGGGAAACAAGGAATCTGTAACTATAAACAATCCGCTAAAATTATTAAATTTCTAACCAAAACGTAAGAATTACCACCTTTATAGTCAAGAGACAAGAAATATCTGTTAAATTGCGATATTTTTTAAATATAACCGAGATCTGAAATTTTTGAAAAACTGTAGTATTTTCACCGGATTCGAAGTTCGCTCGAGTGCTAGGCGCGAGGAGGAGGGAAACCGCAGTGTACATGTTGGTACATGAGGATTTCCTGACGACGAAGCAACGACGCAACCGGCTAAAAATTCGGATCCGGGATATAAAAAGAACCTCGATACAACTTGTACTAAATCGCCGAACTAGCCACCCTAAAATGAATCAAATATTGCTCGTCTTCAGATAGGTTCACTACAGTCTTAATTTCTGGGCTATCAACTGAAAGATTGAGTTTTAACACATCAGCAGGATCCACTTCCCTACTAGCAGAGCGACCCAACCCCATAAGCCTAATCAAACTAGTCTTATCAATTATAATAGAAGTAAATGAAAGCTGGTTTTGATCACCTAAAACTTTGAAAACTTGAACTTTAGCTCTCGAGGATTCCAGCCACTGTAAGCCATTTTCACCTCTCTCGTACACCCAAACTTCTTTAAAATTTTCAGTTTCTGTCGAAGCACCATTCGGTAGAAATCGAGCCCGCGTTTGCCGCCAACTGACAGGCAACTTAATCCGTTCGTTCTTAATGACTTCGAAGCGCTCACCGTCGAGCCGAGACTCATATCTAAAGCTTTCAGAGCCTTCAGATCTATTAACCTCTACATTACCTTCAGCGTTCTCAATATAATCAGAAGCAAAAGCTGAAGGTGCGTCTATTATTAAAAAAGACAAACTAATACTATTAATTACCTTCATAAATTTACGCATAAATAATCCATGCTATATTATTAGAAGTTAATTTAAAGCCATACCTATTGACTTATACGAAACAGCTTGAAATAATCATGGTTTTATTAAAATTAAAACCAACCTCAGGGTATTTATATCCCATAGTATTATTAGTATAACAAAATTGCATAATAATGCAACAGAAATAGATTTTTTCATTGTTTTCTCAACAATTTGGCAAAAATCATGTAAATTACAAAGGAATAGAAATTACCGAATATACATTCGTTTGATATTCAAACTCTCGTTTAATCCGCATCTAGCTCTAAAATGGGAATGAACATGGTCGATAGTGAGAGGATTTTACTAGCTAACTGTAAAGCACGCTATATCTTAAGAAGACTTAAACAACCACTAGATATAGTAATAAATAAATCAAAAAAACAGTTTGATATCGACACACAAAGAAAAAAAATACTAAAATTGTCTGAGTATAACCATAATACTAGCATGCTAAAACAACTGATATCCATTAAACGGAGCTCATTATATTTTATAAACCTATTAGCATCCATTTACTTATATCCGGTAAATGCCTTTGCAGACATCCATACAGCTCCAGTAGTTATTCCCGCACATAAAATAAGTAGAATCAGTGGGCATCCCGTTTCCATGTACCGCCTTTTCCGCTCAAACGATAAAGGTGAAGCGGTACAAATTCCTTTTCAAATAGACGAAATAAATGAATACACTGACTACGTTTTACCAAATGGCCCCGTCAATAATGCTAACACTAGTAACGGTATTTTTGATAACAACGACGAACTGTCATTTATGGGTGATGATGTCGGTGTGGTAAAAAAACCAACATCTTGGAAAGTCAAAAAACCATCTATTACTTACGAACTCAAAATTTCTAAATCTGGTATTGAAGGCGCGGTTTATGTAGGAATTTATTTTTCTTCTCCCCCTACAATTTCCGATAAAAGTTACGTCGTCTTTGATAGAAATTCCGCTGAAATCAGAACATCGCGTTTCCGTTATCAATTCGATCGAAAAAACTACCTCGTAGTAAGAGGAGTTGACTTAAAAAAACGCGATGGCAGCACTAAACAAATTATCAAATCTTCTACCTTTTATATGAAAGCCGATTTAAAATACTTTTTAACCTTAGAAGCAAATCATCGAGAAATTGATAGTGAGCTCGAAGCGTACAAGTCAGGACCAGTAAGAACAATCGTAAGGGTAAGTTTTAGTTATTCGTTGATGAAACTAAAATTCGACCTCGGAATGTACACTGAAGTGTCCTTTTTTCCAATGCCGTATATTTACCTGCAGTTATGTATAACCCCTTAGATGGTGGTAAAAGTTTAAATGAAGGTAGTGGCTTTTATTATGGCTTTAATGTCGTAAACAATCCTGCCAACTTAAGCATTAGAACTAATAGCCACCATACCGAGAGACTAATATTTTAGACTTCCTATCAGGACAAAAAAAAGTTGAACCTTTATACTGGGTTACAGCAACCGCAGAAGACCATATGATGTATATGGAAATCAGTCCTTCAACTCAAATGCGCAAGACAGGCAATGTACCCATGTTGTATGAAGAAACAAAAGATGGGCGAGAGCTAATAAATCGCAAAAATGATGTAGCCATGCCTTTGGGCAAATCACCGGTAAACCTGGCAATGTTTTTTGATCTAACAAGATTTGTAGAAGGAGAACATATAGTTGCCTTTAGATTATTTTTTGAAAATATTCAAGACAAAGACAAGTTGGAAGAATTTAAAAGCCTAGGCTCATGGATCTACAAGACGGAGAGAATTTAATGGAAGAAAGCCATGAGAACTTTCTGATGAAAAACCATCAAAGCATACCAAGAAGCGGTGGTTATAGTCATGAAAACGAATCAATGGATGACAACCCTACCGCCACAGAACTGCCCATGGTAGTTTGGCTAAGGGGAGATGAGCCCTATTTCTCCGAATTTACCCTTAATGCCGACGAGGTTATGCAGATTTTAGGCATAAAACGATCTAGGCTTACGCAACTTTCTGGAAAAGAACTCAGAGTGGGAAGAACACGCATAGATCGTTATATTCGCCCTATATACCGCCAAGTTGATGTCGAAAAATATCTGAACTGGACAAGAAAGACAGCAAGCCATAAACGCTCATCAGAAGCCCTCGAACAAGCAGCTAAAAATTTAGACCAGAAAAGCAATCAATTAAGTCAAGAAATTTTTGAAACGAAAAAAAATTTTTCGAAAGACATCGCTGACAATATTTCTGCTACTTTGAGCTTAAACGATTCTAAAAAGCAACATACCCTGAATCAAATCCATCAATTATTAGAAAAATCATATAACAAACAATTTTCTCACCTTGAAGATAGATACGGACATCTAAAAAGACAACTACAAAAAGTCTTCAACACTAGTGAAAAAAATAATGAAATATCAGCTAAAATAGACGCACTGATTTCTAATACATCATCATTAATGACAGAAATCCAAGACTTAAAACTCAAAATACATAATAATGAGCAGAAAACAACTCAATTATTTGAAGAATTACACAAAGACATCGCGGAAGTCACAGAACACATTTATTCACTAAACAAATCTCAAAGAAGCTCCATTTTCATGAAATCGCGCAAAGCACGGGTACAATTACGATGCACAACCATTAAATTAGAGAAAAAAACTGACACAATTTTTCCAGAAAACACATCACAAAACAAAGACCAAAAAGCCATAAAAAAAACCGCCTCTAGGACACTGAGACGGACCTGTTTAGGTAGCAGAAACAGAATTATCCGATAGGTATGTGTTCTTTTATAAGTGAAATAAGTGCATCGATCGATTCTTGAAAGGACAGACCACTCGTATCAACGAGGATTGCATCTGATGCTTTTACCAGTGGAGCGGTCTCTCTATTCAAATCTCTCTCATCACGCGCAGCAATTTCAGAGACAATGCTATCATAATTAGGACAATCAGCAAGATCATGCTTAGCTTTAAGCTGCTCAAACCTTCTTTTTGCACGCACATCTAAGCTTGCGGTTAAGTAAATTTTAAGATCAGCATTTGGAAAAACTACTGAACCTATATCACGACCATCAACAATAACTCCACCCTCAGCCCGCATTGCCAGATCTCTTTGAACCTTTAATAGAATCTCTCTCAAAACCGCACATTTAGCTATCTTACTAGCATTTTGTCCAGCAATTTCGCTATAAAGTTCATTCGTAATATCTTTATCTTTATATATCAAGCTTTGAGTTTCAGACATCCAAGAGAAGTTTTTTGAAAATTCCTCTACAAGCGCAACCATCGCACGCTTGTCTAATACATCTATATCTTTCTCACTCGCAAGATAGCCAATAGCTCGATATAAAGCTCCAGTGTTTATATAAGTCCAACCAATACGCTGGCAAACTTCCGCACACAAACTCGATTTTCCCGAGGCAGCCGGCCCATCAACAGCCACAATTCTAGTTAAATTGCTAATTTCATATTCCTTTTCAAATATTCGACAACAGATAAATCCATAATTTAAATTCTTAGAAAAATAAAATAATTAACACTTTACTCTTCCTAAAGCCTCTGCAAAAAAGACTAGACCTTGATCAAAGGATCTAAAATCCGAGATCAATAACTTTATAAACAACAAGCCTTAGAGCAAGTCTAAAATTTCAAAAAAATTAGGAAAACTAACATTGACACAATCTGAGTTTTCCAAGACACATTCCACATTTTTACTACGATCAAAAGCAAAACCACCCACTCTCTTAGCCAACACAGCTGCAGCCATTGCCAAGCGATGGTCTCCCTTTGGGTCATATTCAAACAGACCATAATTTTCTATATCACCACCTTGAATATAGAGATTATCACCATCGATTCTAGCTCTTCCTCCCGCTTGGATAACTAAACGTTTTGTCTCTTCCAATCGATCACTTTCTTTAACACGCAACTCAGCCAATCCCTCAAAGCAGCTTTCTCCATAAGCAAACATTGCCGCAACGGCTAATATTGGAATCTCATCAATTAAACTCGGCAGTTCCTCCGATCTAATATGAACAGAAGATAAAGATTGCGGCGCAGAAAAACTAAAATCCGCAGTTTCTTCCATAAATGAATGGTCCGAGTTAGCAATAATTTTAACGCTTACTCCCATCCTCTCCAATGCATGGACAAATCCCACCCGCGTGGGGTTTGTCATCATATTTTTGATGGTAACTTCACCTTTAGATACGATGGCCCCCAATACCGCAAAAAAAGCTGCTGACGAAGGATCACCTGGAACATTATAATTAACAGCTGGAACATTGAATGGACCTTCTATTGAAATAATTTCTTCGTTTTCTATTACTTCATAACTACACTTTGCTCCCAACTTTTTCAAAAGCCTTTCAGTATGATCTCGTCCCCCCTTTGGTAAGCGCACTGAGCTCAAACCCTGAATCTGCATTCCAGCCAATAAAAGTGCAGACTTAACTTGTGCGGAGGCCTTATCAACATGATGCGCTAAAGGTTTTAACTTCATCCCTTCGATATATATAGGCAAGAAATTACCACCATCCACTCCATCAATCTTTGCTCCAGCACGCCGAAGTGGTGAAACAACACGCTGCATCGGCCTCTTCGACAAACTTTCATCACCGATAATTTCAACTTTTAAGCCTTCAAGTGAAGAGAATAAACCAATAAGCAATCTAGCTGTGGTCCCACTGTTAGCAAAGTCTAAAGAATTCCTTGCCGAGTGAAACTTTTGTACGCCTGGAGAATCAATATCTATGATTGAACTACGTACATTTGCATTCCCATCCTCTATATTTCTAATATCGATTGAAACCCCTAAGCTTCTAAAAGCCGCACAGGTCGCTAAACAGTCGGCACCAAGCAATGGATTAGAAATAAGACTCTTCCCTAAAGCCATGCTTGAAAAAATAATTGCCCTATGGGTTAAAGACTTATCGGGGGGACAAATAATTTCAAACTTCAATCTTTGTCCAGATTGTAACGAAAGTCCTGATATAGACTTTCTAGAATTTGGCATAACAGACTTTCCCCTAACTCTGTTCTAAAACACTACCCATTCGTAAAAACTTCTCAGAACGCATCAGCCGAAGGTCATCATCCGAACATTTAGATAGGCGTTCAAAATCTTTTAATACGACCTTCTTAATATAATTAGCCGTAAGCTGTGGACCTCGATGCGCACCACCAACTGGCTCTTCGATGATGCCATCAATAACCCCTAAAGATAATGCCGAAGATGCCGTTATTTTTAAAGCTTCAGCAGCTATCTCCGCTCGCGACGCATCTTTAAAAAGAATCGAGGCACAGCCCTCAGGTGAAATGACCGAGTATGACGCATACTTCATCATATACACAGAGTTTGCAACTCCTAGAGCCAAAGCTCCACCACTACCACCTTCGCCAATGACGACTGAAACGATTGGCACTTTGAGCTTTGACATTACCATAATATTCTTTCCAATAGCCTCAGACTGCCCCCTCTCTTCGGCTCCAACCCCTGGATAAGCTCCCGGGGTGTCTATCAACGTCAATATTGGTAATTTGAAACGCTCAGCCAAAGACATAATCCTCAATGCTTTACGATACCCTTCAGGTCTAGGCATACCAAAGTTTCTCTCGATATTCCCCTTTGTTCCCCTACCTTTCTGATGCCCAACAACCACAATAGAGTGGCCTTCTAGAACAGCAAGCCCTCCAACAATAGCTTTATCATCATCGAAGTTCCGATCCCCGTGCAATTCGACGAACTGAGAGCACATAGCTTCGATCAACTCTAAAGTATTTGGCCTACGAGGATGCCTAGAAAGCTGCGTAGTCTCATAAACCGTTAAGTTGGCAAACATTTGATCACGTAAAACCGCTGCTTTCTGTTCTAGCTCATTGATTTCGCTGTCTAAATTAATCACTTGCATAGAAGCCATACGCCGAAGTTCATCTATCTTCATTTCAAGCTCGGCAATAGGTTTTTCAAACGGAATATACTCCATTAAACTGCCCTTTTTTATTAAAATTCCTATACTTTGTTATCCAATATTCGAACGCTATCGGCAAGTAACAAACTTCTTTTTTACTGATGTTTTTCAGCACAATTAGACCAAACTGCTACCGTTCGACTATTCACCACGAAAATTTCACAATATAAGTTGCCAAATTAATTTACTTCTTGGTAAAATTAATTGGTAAGTTGGCGAAGATAAAGGGGATGACATGGTAAAATCAGAGCTGATAGAAAATCTTGCTGAAAGGGTTGATATTACCCTTGCTAAAGCAGAGGAAATCATTGACTTGTTTTTTGACAGCATCATAGACACACTATGCCAAGGTGGTCGTGTTGAAATAAGAGGCTTTGGCGCATTTACGGTTCGTGAATATAAAGCCTATGAAGGTCGAAATCCTAAAACAGGTGAAAAAATAACAGTCCCACCAAAGCGCCTTCCATTTTGGAAGACCGGCATGGAGTTAAAGCAACGTGTTGACTCTGCTTTTCCAGGTAACGGAAATGACAGTGAAATGGACGGCGGCTTATAATAAGCCGCTAGATAAGCCTTAAAACCAGGATCTGAAATTTTTTGAAAAACTGTAGTATTTTCACCGGATTCGAAGTTCAGCCTGGTGCTAGGCGCGAGGAGGAGGGAAACCGCAGTGTACATTTTGGTACATGAGGATTTCCTGACGACGAAGCAACGCCGCAACCGGCTAGAAATTCGGATCCGGGTTAAAAGGCCCATACATTCCAAAACAACAGGGTACTGCGAAGTCTCCAGTTGAGAGTTATGCTTGACAAATAGTAAGCCTTAGTTCACATATCTAAATCTCCAGTTTTTAGATTTTGTTAACAACACTAAGGTCAAACTCTATGCCGCTTTATAAATATGAATGCCAAAGCTGTAAAACAGTAACCGAGTTTTTGTTAAAAATTTCAGACTCTGATCCAACAGATTGCCCAGAATGCAATGCTAACGCTGAATCCAATATGATAAAGATTCCAGCTCGCACTAGCTTTATTCTTAAAGGGACTGGTTGGTACGAGACTGATTTTAAAAATTCTTCTAAAAAAGACACAAACACATCCAGCTCCTCAAATGTTCAAGACGCTAGCAAGCAGAACGGCTCAGAAACTTCTGGTTCAGACAACACGCAAAAACAAAATCGACTAGTAAGGAAGCTAATACAAAGGATAGCGATAGCAGCGCAAGCAGTAGCACTGCCTCAACTCCAAACAAAACGAATAACGCTACAAACTCAGCAGACTAGGGCGTGTTGACTTTTCATTTCCTACTACGAGCCAAACCCTTGAGTCACAACAAGAATAGGTTTCAAAAATTATCCTCAATGTACATATAGTACACCTCCGGTAATTTTTGAAACCCTTCCTAGCTGCGACTTTCAAGTATTTGTCTCTCGCTACGAAAATGAAACGTCAACACGCCCTAGCTAAAAAATTTAGCCCATTGATCTGATAAACAGGTTCAATGGGCTAAATTTTATTTGTTCAAAAAGCGTACCTGCATCCTAAGGCAGTTTATTTTGCCATCTTTTTGGCTACATCCAGCATTCTATGACTAAAGCCTGTCTCGTTATCATACCAAGACAACACTTTAACGATATGACCTATTACTTTAGTCGAGTCCCCATCAATAAAGCTAGATAGTGCACATCCATTAAAGTCAATTGAAACCAACGGCTCCATCGTAAAACCTAATACACCTTTTAATGATCCTTCTGATGCTTTTCTCAAAAGTTCATTAACTTCATCTACAGTCGTTTCTTTCTCTACTTCAAAAGTCACATCAACAAGAGAGACATTTGGCGTAGGCACCCTAACAGATAATCCATCGATCTTTCCGGCAAGCTCAGGCAAAACCAAACCTATAGCTTTAGCCGCGCCAGTTGAGGTAGGTATCATCGACATTGCAGCAGCTCTCGCCCGTCTCAAATCCGAGTGAGCTACATCTAAAATCCTTTGATCATTAGTATAGCTATGAATAGTTGTCATAAGCCCTGACTTAATAGTCAAAGCTTCGTGCAAGACCTTAGTCAACGGAGCCAAACAATTAGTGGTGCAACTACCATTAGAAACTATCTTGTGCTGTTGAGGATCAAGCTTATCATCATTTACACCGTAAACTACAGTTAGATCTTCACCTGATGCTGGAGCAGAGATAAGAACCCTAGGTGCTCCTGCCTTTATATGAAGCTCTGCATCTTCCTTTTTTCGAAAGAAACCAGTACACTCAAATACAATATCAACCTTTTTTTCTTTCCAAGGTAATTCAGCAGGTGATCTGATTGCCGAAACAGAAATAGAGCGATCGCCCACTTGAATATACCCATCCCCAGCAGAAACAGCTTCTGGAACTTGTCCATGAACGCTATCATATTTATAAAGATGTGCTATGGTCTTTGTATCCGTTAAATCGTTGATATGCACGATTTCAAAGTCACGATTATTTGCTCCTAGTGCAGCCCGCATAACTGCGCGCCCAATACGGCCAAAACCATTAATTCCAACCCTAATTGCCATGATCACCTCACTCCATTTATTCGAAAAATCAACCGTAAATGCCTTTTTTAGTTTCTTAAGCTAGCTCCGGTAAAATCTAGTCAACATCAATTTAGAAAGCATCTTATAGCTTGAAATTAGATATAAATCTATAGATTAGCAGTAAATAATTCGCTCTTTTATATAAGTGAAAACCTGCTTAATTATTAACTATGACACAGCCATAACTGAATGTGTTTGCAGGATAAAATGCTTAGAGCGCCCTAATATTATTAACGACCAGTACAGTTAAGTAAGATTTTAAAAGAAGCCAAAAAATATGCCTGACAGTTCCCCCGAAATAATAACTTGAACTCAACTCAAATACCACGCCTCAACCAAGAGCGCACCACAATGGGTGAGTACAAGACTAGGGCGTGCTGACGTTTCATTTCCTACTACGAGCCAAACCCTTGAGTCACAACGTTGTCAGGGTTTCAAAAATTATCCTCAATGTACATCTAGTACACCTCCGGTAATTTTTGAAACCCTTCCTAGCTGCGACTTTCAAGTATTTGTCTCTCGCTACGAAAATGAAACGTCAACACGCCCTAATAAAATACATATAACTTCCTAAAATAAGGAAAATAAATATACAACTCAGCATTAAAGCCAAATTTAAAGAATCAAAAAATGAAAAGATTATCTAAAATATTCGAAATTAGATTTTGAGTAAAAGCACAAAAAACAATTAGATATAATGCATAAATTTCAACAAGTTACAAAAAAACCCAATGACGCCACGCTACGAAAATCCATCAACCCCATACATTATTCATAGTTTTTCTTATCCTATATCTTCATATAACCGATAGTACACTAACTAGACAGTATTTATAGGGTATGGATAAGAAATGGATATTCTAATAACGATCATAGTTCTTGCGGAAAAAGCATTCAAGAATGCCATCATTCCTCTATGGAGTATCTTGAGCTTAACTTTTTGCAAACCGCCCGCAAATGTAGATCAAGGTAATTCTAGCCATCTTAAGACCTTAGATAATTTCACAGCCACAAATTCTGGCGATTTTGTTGTCAATAAATGCTCATCCTACCCAGACAAAAGCCTACAAGTTTTATTAAAACAAAAGAGTATCAAGACAAAATTAAAATAGACCCTAAGTACTTTAACAGCTGGAAAGACCAAGACTGGCTAGAATTATACGGTAGCCTCTATGCCGTACCAAAAGAAATTATAGCTACGTTTTTTAAGATGGACGGTGAAATTCACATAAGCTCAACAAGCAGTAATATTTGCCAATCACATAAGAAGTCAAACACCACTAACTCTAGTAAAGAAGATGAGTTGAAAGCATGCTGGTATATCGATATCAGGAAACCAGTTATTGTCATAAATGGAGAAAAAGTAAATGGGCAACGCAAATGGGTACGACACTCGTTAGTAAGGGAATTTGGTTTCATATTGATAGATTACCTACCTCAATTCACAGCAACAAAAGTCCAATTGACCGATCCAGCCTACGCCAAAGCAACTAGCTGGAGCCTTAACCATAAAGCTTATCCAACTCAGAAAATTCACTTTTCGCAAACCAACTAGCTAACACGTTCTTTCAAGAGGTTCATAGCAAGAATAACAAAAATAAGTACAATCTGGATCGTTTTATAAAAAACGGCGCTGTCACCAGTCACTTTAGTCCTTGGACATTTGCGGAGGCATTTGATTCATATTTTTGCAATAAGACAACAAGAGGAAAGTTTCAACAGACTTTTCCAAAGACCTACAATGTCTTCGATCAAGAGTTTAGAAGGTTTCTTACCTATGATTTTCTGCCAACTAAAACGGAAGATATCAAACTCAGCATCGATGAAATTTTAAAAAATGATACTACAACCATGACTAAAGGAGGCACACAACAAGCAAGCATTGATGTCTCAGTTACGACTGGGGGGAAAACAACAGTGCAAAAATCCCCCGTACAGAGTGAGCCCATACAGAGTGAAAAAGTCCAACAACAGGTAGTTCAAAAAGACACAAACACTACCAACATCCAACCCTTTGTAGAAAATAACAATTCAACGTTTTGTGCAAGCACTTGTAGCCGGGTGACAAAAGGCTTATTCTCGGGACTAATGCTTATCCCACAAGTATTTCTTCAATACAAACTAGCTGAGCAAAATGCCAAAATTGCCTGGAGACAAAATAACCCTCAAACATCCGCATGTAACGGCACTTGCTGTTGGTCGACAAGCGGTGGTGCCATCAACAGCAATGCTAGCTATGCTCCACTAGGACAAGAATTCCTTTTAAAAACTGGACTAGACACCCTGAAGCAAATAAAAGATGGCAATTTGAATGGACAACTAAATGGAAGTTTTTTAACCCAGAGCACTGAATGCATAGCAGAACAGGAAAGTGCTGGATATTGCACCCAAGCCCAACAAAGCGGCCTTTCCGTCGAGCAATTTGCACTTTGTACGCAAGAGCAAGAACTACAAAATTTATGCAGCCGTGCTGGCATTACCAATCGATTTCAAGGATGCGCCCCTTCGGAACAGCAAATTGGATCCCAACGCCCCAAACTCCCAGACTCTCCATATATAAATGACTTCGACGAGAAGCTTAAAAGCAGTGACTTAGGTAACAACAACTCAATATCCACGGTAGCAGACGCACCTAAAACTCAGCGGCCAAGAGCAACCAAATCAACTGGCTGCGCTGTAGTTTCGACACTGCCAACAGAAACATATACTTGGTTCACAATATTACTGCTGTTATTACCCGCATTCATATGCACTTTACAAAACGTAACTATTCAGCGTATCTTTTTATCTGATCGATTCAAATCCTTGACTGCCCGTCATCCTGAGTGAAGCGAAGGATCTCAAAATTGCGAAATAGATCCTTCGCTTCACTCAGAAGGTATGGATGACGATGTATCAAGCGACATCTTGAAGGGAAAAAATACGCTGAATAGTTACTACAAAACAACTATTCATTAAGAACAAAGCAAGAGTAAATAACAGCAAATAAAACCATTATTAAGATGAGCAAATTGAGTTTTATAAAAAGGGAATATTAACCCCTTTTTCTCTAGCGACATCCTTAGCTTCCTCATAGCCAGCATCCACGTGCCTAACAATTCCCATTCCAGGATCAGAGGTCAAGACTCTGGCCAATTTAGCCTCTGCATCTTCACTTCCATCTGCAACGATAACCATTCCCGCATGCAAAGAATAGCCGATACCAACCCCACCTCCATGATGAAAGCTAACCCAAGTCGCTCCATTCACGGCGTTAATCAAAGCATTTAATATCGGCCAATCTGCCACAGCATCTGAACCATCTTTCATAGCTTCAGTCTCGCGGTAAGGAGATGCCACTGAGCCACAATCCAAATGATCACGGCCAATAACAATAGGAGCTTTTACTTTTCCTTGCCTCACCAAATCATTGATCAACAAGCCAGCTTTTTTTCTATCGCCATAACCAAACCAACAAATCCGACATGGAAGGCCCTGAAAAGCAACACGCTCCTTCGCTGCTGCAAGCCAGCGGTGCAAACCGACATCATTTGGAAACGTTTCAAGAAGTGCTTGATCGATCACATGAATATCTTCAGGATCTCCAGAAAGCGCCGCCCAACGAAAAGGACCTTTGCCTTGGCAAAATAAAGGACGGACAAATTCCGGCACAAAGCCTTGGAACTCAAAAGCCCGCTCACAACCACCAATTTTAGCTTGTGCGCGGATATTATTGCCATAATCAAAAACTTTAGCACCGCGGTCCTTACATACAACCATAGCTTCAACATGGGCAGCCATCGAAGCAAAAGCCCTCTTTTTATATTCTTCTGGATTAGTCACTCGTAACTCTTGAGCTTGCATAAAACTTAACCCAGCAGGAACGTAACCATTAAGCTCATCATGGGCTGATGTCTGATCCGTAACCACATCAGGAATCTCTCCACGACGTATCAGCTCAGGCAGAACCTCGGCTGCATTTCCCACCATACCAATTGAAATAGCCTTGCCCTCATTACATGCTTTTTTAATCATTGAAAGCGCTTCGTCTAAATTATCCACCTTATAGTCCAAGTATTTGGTATCAAGGCGTTTTTGTATGCGGCTTTCATCAACATCTACACCAAAATAAACAGCTCCTGCAATGACAGCAGCAAGCGGCTGAGCACCACCCATACCTCCAAACCCAGCAGAAAAAACGAATTTTCCAACAAGAGAACCTGCAAAGTATTTATCAGCGCAAGCAGCAAAAGTTTCATAAGTTCCTTGCAATATTCCCTGACTACCAATGTAAATCCAGGACCCAGCAGTCATTTGGCCATACATCATAAGGCCTTCTTTTTCTAACTTATTAAAATAGTCCCAGGTAGCCCAACGGCCCACTAAGTTTGAATTGGCAATCAAAACTCGCGGAGCTCCAGGATGACTTTTAAATATAGCAACAGGTTTACCAGACTGTACCAACAAAGTTTCATCATTTTCTAGCTCTTTAAGACAATCGACGATTTTATCAAAGCAACGCCAATTACGAGCAGCCTTCCCAGTACCACCATAAACAATCAACTCACCTGGATGCTCGGCGACTTCGGGATCAAGATTATTCATCAACATCCGCATTGCAGCTTCTTGACCCCAACCTTTACAACTCATAGCCACACCATGTGGAGCTTTTATAATTCGTTCAGACATAATTTCCTCACATCAATGAAATTCTTCAAAAAAAGATTTTATATTCAATTCGTATGTATCTTAATGGCCCTCATACAAATCCGTCAGATACATTACGATTCAGCCAAAGTGGTTATAAGACTAAACAGCGGCAGGTCACGCTTTTCTTGCCCTGTTATAAGGTTCTTTAAAGAAAAAGTCTTATTCTCCTTTTCTAATTCTCCGACGATAATAACAGAACCCACCCCTAGCCTTTCAGCAAGCTTGAATTGATTGCCAATCTTTCCTGCCTTCATCGCCAAATCGACAGAAATATTTGCATTCCGCAATGTTTTAACGATTCCAAATCCATAGTCCATCGCACCATCATTTGCTATAGCGACGAAGACACCAGTATTCGATGTCGAATCTAAACGCTTTAATTCAATTAGAGCACCTACAAGCCGATCCAATCCTAAAGACCCACCTACGCCTGGCAATAAACGTGTTGTAAAACGCTCAGCAAGATTGTTATAGCGCCCACCTGAAGATATCGAACCAATTGCAGGTAACTCATCCAAAACAGTTTCGAAAACGATGCCAGTATAATAGCCTAATCCCCGTGCTACACTTAGATTAATCTGCACCCTACCGAGGCAACCATCATTGCCACT
Organism: Bdellovibrionota bacterium; assembly: GCA_041391425.1. GTDB lineage: Bacteria > Bdellovibrionota_B > Oligoflexia > Oligoflexales > JAWKNZ01 > JAWKNZ01. The sequence goes on along the minus strand of JAWKNZ010000009.1, from coordinate 127,022 downwards.
CGATAAGCTTCGTACTAACTCTACAGTTTTTTCCAAACGCCGCAGCTCTTTGACAATTGCAACATCGGCTTTTAGCCTGTCGTATATAGGACCTAAATCCGTACCTTCGCTATTACCTGGAAGTAAAAGCTCAATAAGCTTTTGCTCTTTATTTGCGCTGCCTCCCGTTACTTCTTGCAGAAGCAAAATAACCTTATCTGGCCCTATTTTATCGAGCTTATCGATGGCAATCAGCACTTGCTGCTCCCCATCTGCTTCTATCTCTGGGAAAAAAGACCTAATTAGCGCCGAAAGAATCTGCCTATGCCCTATAGATTGAGTAAATGCTCCGACATTCAAAGATGAAAGTATATTCTGAAAACAGCTCAATATTTCTACATCAGCGGCCAAAGAATCCACACCAATAATATCTAAATCACACTGACAAAATTCCCGATAACGGCCCTTTTGAGGTTTTTCTGCCCTCCAAACATCACCAATTTGCAAGCGCTTAAACGGAAAAACCATCGTTCCTTGATGCTCAGCAACGTATCTGGCAAATGGCACCGTCAAATCAAAACGCAGTCCGATGTCCCGCTTTCCCTGATCTTCAAAACGATACAATTGTTTATCCGTCTCAGCACCCTGCCCTAAAAGCACTTCAGCATACTCTAAGGCACCGGTGCCAATTGGCTGGAATCGACTCAATTCTGCAACCCTGCGCACGTCATCCATCACCTTTAGGCGTAGCCGCATAACCTCCGGGGGGTAATCTTGAAAACCCTTAAGCCGACGAGGCTGGATTTTTTCTCCATAAACCAATTTCCTTTTACTTTGTGACAAAAATCACTTTTGGCAAGAAATTCTATTAAAACGTTATTTAATAAGTACAGCTTCAAGGTGTAAAAGAAAATACCTGCGTTATTTCAATCCAAAACAAAAATACTTTTTTATAGTAACATCGCAGAAATTATACTTATCAAAAAGCTTCTAAAAACCTCTAAGTCAAAGAGATATCTATAACACCACTGCTGTTTTTAATAAAAGATTAATTTTTAAGCACACCGAGTAAAATAAGCAGTACCTTGCCCCCAAGCAAAGCTTAAGATATCCTTGGTTAGCATAACATAAGCAGCTATGACAACCATTTACACCCCCTCATCCAGCATCAGCTAGGTGTTTGAAGAGGGGATGTTAACAAAAAGTATAACGTACAATAGAAAAAGGATCATACCCATTGTCCCCACGCATTCTATTTATATCAATTGTCTTTTACCTCTTGTCATACGAGTCCAAAACATATTCGCAGTCATACAGGACATTAAAACTTATTCCCAACAGAGAAAATCCTCAAACTTCTATTTTAAGCCAAGACACCTCAGCACAAGATCTACAAAAATATAATAAAGGTCATTATGTTCTGATTGAAGAATACACAGCCCACACCTTACCGCACTTAGGGCTGAAGCTAGGTAGTGAATTAGAGTTGGGGCTTTTTAATTCCATGATCATAGGAACTGACACTTATTCACTAATAGCGGGCATACCTTCAATACACAGCAAAGTCCTAATTTTAGAACACTCACATCACAAATTTAGCCTTGGCGTACGAGCTGCATGGCTGACGTTAAAGAACATATCAAAATATGCTCCCGCTAAGGATCATTTTGAATCTTTAGAGGCTAAAGTCATCCGTCCCGCTATTTCATGGACAAATACTCTTTCTCCAAGGCTTAAAATCCATACCTTCTGGAGCGTTGGAATAGGTGACGTCCACGCCACCTTATCTGAAGAAGGAAAGCGTAAATTTTTTGAGACAAAGCATCCAGGCGGAGACTACGATTCGGGAACGACTGACTCACCAGATACTATTGCTGGAGAACAAAATACAGATGAAACACAAGACGATAGCGTGTCAAGCTCCAAAAACCAAGAACGCACATCAGAGCTATCATCCGATATTAGCCGAAGGACTATAGAATTACAGTCACTATTCGGTCTTTCCACTGATCGATTCCAGATAACCGGAGAATTTACTAGAAATGATGGAAAAAAAGTCCTTATTTCCACTCGAATAGAAAGAATGCAGCTGGAAGAACTCAAAGCACATGGAATAAGTCTGACCATTGCTCAGCAATGGATCTTTAATTACTTCCAATTTAGGCTAGGCATTGGCGTTCAATATCTAACTATTAATGGGCGAGACCTCGACAGTGAAAAAGTGGATGAAGCTAAGGTGAATCCAATCCCTGAATTCGCTTTTTATTGGCGTTTTTAGTTAGGACTAGGCACCTTCGTTTTAAGCTTAACTTCAATCACCTTATATTTCGAAATATCAAAAGAATCAGAAAATTTTATCACAGTCCCAAAAAGACTATAACTATCTGCGGAAGCTTTTATCTCCTGCCCATTCTCGTCTTTTAATATTATAGATTCAATGGCTTCTTTTTCTTGATCATAATCCAATAGATAAGACTTTTTTACCTCCTGCGTCACCAAATCAAGCACAAACCTTAAAGACTCAGAATAGTCTTGCAAGCAAAGTGGAAAAATCTTCCCTCGCTTTTCTCCAACAAGAGAAATCAGTTTTTCATATTTGCTACCAATAAAAATACTCTTATCACCAAGATAATTTGGATTTTTACTTGGATCACACGTCTGATCATTTTGCGGATAAATAAATGCCGTTACATAGAAATTACTACCATAACTGTCAATGAGCTTTCCGGCAGCATACGAAGAAACGTCCTCTTGTTGCGCCAAACTAGCGGTTTTAACAGGTTTTTCGACAGTTTGATAGGAATTCGTGGCCACCTTTTTTGCAGATGAAATAATCTGACAACTATTTTGTACTAAGTCCAATTGATTTGCATTAGTGCAAGTTTGCTTTAATTTGTTAAAGCCACTATTACACAAACTGGCATCACTAGACTTTAGCATACAATCATCAATCATTTGATTGGCGACACAATAATGCTGACAGGAAGCTATATAGTCTTCAGACTTATTTATTTTCAATGCAACATCGGATAACTGCTCAGAATTACAACTGTCAATACTTTCCACGCATTGAGAAAGTTCAGAAGTAAAATACTCCGAGCTTTGAATGCTCTGCGTGCAAGTATAACGGCAAGTACCAATGGCTTCACCCAAGGCTACCTCTGCCTGAGCTAATTCATCAGCTGTGCACGCCCTCTCCTCCATGCCATCCTTATTAACGGGAACATTCTCACATTGAGGGATAGATGGCAAATCTAATGCTTCTTTTCGATAAGCTTCATTACATAAAACAGAGCATCCTAATATTGGTGAAGTACTTGACAACATACCAACCTTATCTCTCAAATAAGCCTCCTGCATAGACGAGCAAGAGTTACTAGCATTACCGCAATGAACAGGAGGATCGGGAATAAAAGCAGTATAATTATTGCTACCCTGCACGCAACTTTTTTCACAAAAAGGTATATCCATGGCTTGCAAACTACCACGAACAAAATCTACGTCGACTTCATTACAACTTGAAGCCGTTAACGTTGAACATGTACCAACATGCCAATCATCAACATATTTTACTTTTAATTGAGAGGCCTTTGTCTGACAAGTATATGCACAACTATCAGCAACAATTCCATATGGAGCATCTAGCATGGCAATTTGGTCCGAAGTGCACGATACTGTTCCCTCTATCGCACAGCTACCAGGAATATCTGAGTAATTATAGTAAGATAAAGTACTATCATCGTATGGAATATTATCCTTCACCAAAATTTTACGATAGGATATTTTTCTCTGCATATTATTGTATTTGTAAGAAATTTTATTTCTAGATTGTGTCCATTCAATTTTCCCCTTGTAATCAACCAAAGGTTTCGCTGCCGTATAAATCAATTTTCGTGCCACATCTCGATAGGTAAACTGATTCTTTTCTTTACTATAAGGAGCATAAGAAACTCTATAATCATACATACAATCAACGTCACCTTCTTTACACGGCTGATTGCTTTCTAAAGTTTTTACAGACCTTTCATACATTATTTTTTCTTGATCAATACAATCCTGTACGCTAGTAGAATCATTTTCATTAGAAGCCAATAGGTAAACCTGAAAATCACTACTAGGACCCTGACTTTTTATTTTTCTCAATAATGTGCATAATCCTTGCTCAACACTACTTCCTTGAGTACCTATCTGACCAACGGCATACGCATAATCAGAAACAAAATTAGAGAATTCGATATCAGCCATAGAGCTTTCAAATGTGAGTGGTGAATTGGAATCAAGGAAAGGAGTTGTAAGACGATAATCTTTAATGAGAGAATAAGAAACATTCTGCGGGATAGAAGATTTTTCACTATAGGCAACATCAACGGTCTGACCATCTAAATTATATTGATAATATTCTTTTATCGCAAAGCTATTTTTATCACTATTCCAAGTATTAGTCGTCGTATATAAATCAACACTACCACCAAAACCTTTTAATTTATTAGCTACCTGAGAAAAAGCAGTGGCTACCTTAGTTTGAATCGGTTGCATGCTATTTGAATTGTCTAAAATTGTTGTTAATTGAATCTTGGGTCGGTTTTCAGTAACATTAGTATTGAAAGAAATGACACGATAAAGAGATTGCTCATCTTTAATATCTTTAACAGGATTCGGTGGATTTACATTTTCTTCAGGCAAGTTATCTAAAGAGTTTTCTCATCACTTTTTCTATAATTACTCTCACCTCCAGAAAAATTCGCATTACTACATGCTGTTGCGAAAACTATTAGCGCATTTATAGAAAAAATTTGACAGATAACAAATCTAAAGAAATTAGAATTAGCTGTAACATAGCGTTCACTCACTCCTATATCTTATATCACAACGTTAACAATAGTATCGGTTCAAGATAGTTGTGAGTTTAGAAAAACACATATATTCATATAATATATTATCATTTCAATATATTACAAAGGTGACATTTACTAATTCTCAGCCATTAAAAAAACTTACTCTGAAGAAGATCAGCGATAGATCAAGAAAACGAACCAATTTAAAAGGCACTGAGGATCTCTTAGAAGTTTAAAGGATGAATAAAAAGATGGTATCAATGCTGACCTCTTACTAATACAAGAGGCCACAAATCACATATCTGCATTATCAGAAAAAATTTCCATCTCAAGCAGAGGTAAAATCAATACGACCACTATTATCTAACCTAGCCTCAATAATGCCTTCAGCAATATCACCTGATAGAATTCGATGAGACAAAGGTCGCACAATTAGTTTAGAAAACACACTCGCCAAAGGCCTAGCACCATAACTCGGATCAAAGCCTCTTTTTGCAATCTCCTCTATAACACTATCTTGCAGTCTAACGCTAATCCCTTTTGACTTCAATTTAGCATTAAGTTCCATCAGCCTTCTTTCAACTAGCTTTGACATAATGGATTCATCTAACTGATGATAACTAAGTATCGCATCAAAACGTCCTAATACTTCTGGTTTAAACTCTCTCTTATAATCCTTAGAGTTAGAAGTAATTATCAAAATCGCATTGCGAAAACTAACGGTACGTCCTTTATTATCGGTCAAACGGCCATCATCCAGAATCTGCAATAATATATCTGAAAAATCTGGGTGGGCCTTCTCCACTTCATCTAAAAGAATAACCGAGTATGGCTTCCTTCTGATAGCCTCAGTCAACACACCGCCTTCTTCGTAACCGACATAACCTGCCGGGGCTCCTATCAATTTAGCCACCGAGTGTTTTTCAGAAAATTCACTCAAATCAAAACGAATCAAGTTATCTTCAGAGTCGAAAAGAAACTGAGTTAAAGCTTTTGCAGTCTCGGTTTTTCCAACCCCACTAGGCCCTAAAAGCAGAAAAGACCCTAAAGGACGTGTTTGATCGCTTAAACCAGCATGTGATGCTATCAAAGTTTCTGATATTTCTGATAAAGCATCACTTTGGCCGTAGACCCTCTTACATAAATATGGTTCCAACTCAAGAATATTTTCTTGCTTGGATTTAAGAATTTTTTCCAGAGGTATCCCAGTTTGTCTAGCAATTACTTGTGCTACATCTTTTTTTGTTAAAGTAAATGTAATTTTACACTTTGACAACTCTTCTTCTACTTCAGGCATAAGAGAATATTTAATCTGAGATGCAAGTTCGTAATCTTGAGATGCTTGCGCTTTTTCCAAATCAAATTTAAGACGGTCCATCTTATTTTTCAATTCTGAAAGCCTTTTAATTCCCATAACCTCCCTTTGCCAATCTGCCTTTTCAATTTCGAAACGTTTTTGCAAATCGGCAATTTCTTGTAAAAGGCTATCATCAGACTTTTCAGTCTTTGAATAAATCATCTTAGCACGAATTTCACTTTCAAGTTCAATCAAATGCGGAGGCATTGCTTCGGCACTAAGCTTTAATGCACTTGCTGCTTCATCTATTAAATCTATCGATTTATCGGGAAGATTTTTATCAGGCATATACTGCTTCGAAAGAAAAACTGATGCAAAAATCGCATCGTCAGAAATATCAACACCATGATGGATTTCAAATTTTTCCTTTAAGCCCATCATAATCTCAATTGCATCTTCTTCGCTAGGTTCATTAATCGGAACCGCTCTAAATCTCCTTTCTAAAGCTGAATCCTTTAATATATATTTTTGAAACTCATCATAAGTCGTAGCGCCAATACAATGCAGTTCACCTCTTGCTAAAGCTGGCTTAAGTAAGTTTGAAGCATCCATAGCACCATCAGTTTTTCCGGCACCTACAATTTGATGAATTTCATCTATAAACAAAATGATACTGCCAGCGGATTCTTTGATAAATTTAACCAGTTTTTGCATGCGTTCTTCAAATTCACCTCGATACTTAGTCCCAGCCATCAATGCGCCCATATCAAGGCTATATATAGTTTTATCTTTTATAGCATCAGGAACATTGCCTTTAACAATAAGATCGGCAAGTCCTTCAATTGCAGCGGTTTTTCCGACACCAGCCTCCCCGACTAAAACAGGATTATTCTTGCGACGGCGTCCAAGAATCTCCATCATAGCGCGAATCTCACGGGTTCTACCTATAACCGGATCTAACTTACCCTGATTTGCAAGTTCATTTAAATTAACTAAAAAATTTGGAACTTCTTGCTCATCTGTACTCTGATCAAACTTACCCATATCTATAGATAAATCCGGAAAAAAATCTTTAATATAAGCAAGTAGATCTCCTTCGCCAATTTCCCTACGTCCAGCCTGGATAGCCCGCGAAGAAGCCTTAGTAATCCACTCAGAAAAAGTTGAAGATGATTTTACTTGTGCAACATCAAAAGTACTCTTATCAGTAATGGGCAACTGATCCATGAGTGAAATAATCTGCTTTTTAGAGGATTTTAAATTCTTCCCACAAGCCGTATCCGGATGTTGTACTAATCCATACAGCAAGTGAACCGGCTCAATCTTAGGATTCCTCCGATTGAACACTTCTGTCTGAGCTATATCAAGAGCTCCGGCTACTATACTATCAAATTGGCTCATGCTATTTCCTCCTCTCTAACGTCTTAAGTGTTAATATGAGTCTACTTTTCCAATTGTCAAGAGCCGAGAATTCTTCAAATCCATAAAGTCGACTAAGACAATAATACGACTAGCCCAACAAAAGGCACTCAAGTTACAGTTAGAAAAGCGAAATGAGTCCGCAACCTCGGTATTTAACCTTAAACTGTGTAAGCTAGTTAAAATAAGGTCACCCAGTCGTGATAGGTTTCACATATCCCTTTGTAGATACTTCAATCAAATCTGGGAAGTTCTCGCCTAATAATAGCAGGAAGCTAGGGGTAGCAATTCACACTATTTGCAATAAAAAAGCTGCAAATCTAACTAAATTAAATGCCCATTTATAAGGCACTAGTAGATTTTGTAGAAAACAAAATAAAAATCAAAAAATTTCATTTCTATTTTGAAGAGTTGGCCAAGCTGGATTAGTGGCCAATATCAAGCACTTTACTTGGCGCACTACTTGCTATTCGCTACTTGCTAACCAGTCCTCGCTATAATAATGCGAAACGTTCTATCGAGGACATGAACCGACAATCCAGTGGAAAGAATTGAGGGAATAATGATTCGTTGCTGTATGGATACTAAAAAAAGAAAGTATTATCCGATCCTATTTATAGGTGCGCTGTATTTTATTGCGGCTTGCGGTAGTGAAGACACTTCGCATTCTACCATTAAAGAAGCCCCAGACTATAGAAACGCCAGTGCGCGCTTAGGAGTAGAAGTCAAACAATTAGATAAAATTTCTAAGCACGGTCGGCTCAAAATTTTAGGATGGAGCGGAAACTATTGGCCGACTTATAAAGGGGGAATAGCTAACCGCTGGCAAGAAAACAATTTCGGTAACTCATATCACGATTATTTATACGACGTATTAACTTTAGAAGAAGTGAATCGTCTAGATCAGGAGGCTCTCAATAAGCTCTCTCCAGCGGAAAAATATGACCTTTACCTCGGTAATAAAGATTTTCCTATCACTAAACGAGAAAAGAGGGCTGTAAGAAATGCCGTTAATAGCAATGGTATTGTGCCATATTGGTTTGGCCTGTGTCATGGTTGGGCTCCTGCTGCTATATTTGAAAACGCCGGACCTGGTAATAGTGTCGAAGTTGTATCTAGAGACAACCACAAACTGAAATTTTATGCTTCAGATCTCAAAGCTTTAATGGTCCGAGTCTACGCCGATGCAAATACCGGCAGCTATTTTTTAGGAGGTCGCTGCAATGACAGTACTTTAGAGAGGGATTTAAATGGTAGACCAATAAAATCCGAATGCCGGGATGCTAACCCCGCCTCCTTACACATGGTTCTAGATCATTATATCAGCAGGTTAAAAATGGGATTTGTAGCAGATATTGTTATAGACAGTGAAGTATGGAATCAACCGATAGTAGGCTATGATTTTACCTATTCAAACTATAGGGATTTGGCAGACGACCCATCTTACCGGCATGCGGCAGCAGGTACCAAACGCCTAGTCGATGTCGACTTACAGATGGAGTATTTGCAAGAGTCATCCCCTAGCCGTGAATTAGTTAATCCATTAACTTCTAGTACCCACCTACAGTACACTCTTGAGTTAGACAAAAATGACTACATTATAGGAGGTGAGTGGCTCAGTCGACAACACCCAGACTTTCTATGGCAAATGCGCCGCAAACCCGATCGTGCGGGTGATAGCAGCTTAGATTACTCAGTAATTCAAGAGCTATGGAAAAAATCACACAGAATATAGCAAGGCTTGTAAAAAACATACGAGTCATGCTCAGAAGAAGCGCACTGAATGAAACGATATCAAGGCGCAAAGAAAAGAAGGACCGCAGTTATGTCTACCATAATGAGGATGCTTTTTTTCTGAAGCAACGCAGAGGCCATAGCAGGAGATTAAAACTAGGAAGAAGCGCACTGAATGAAACGATATCAAGGCGCAAAGAAAAAAAGGACCGCAGTTATGTCTACCATAATGAGGATGCTTTTTTTCTGAAGCAACGCAGAGATCGTTTCATTCAGTGCGCTTCTTCAGTTACCAGAGGTCATCTTCAACATACCCCGACTCATCAGAATCCAATGTTTCTCCATCAAACTCCGTATCAACAGGAGGCTGTTCAGGAATTTTACCAAGCTCTGGATCTTTCACTTCAGATTTAGGAGTAACCTTATTAACTGGTTGGCTATCGTTCTTAATGGAATCCGCCGGAACACTAGAAGACACACGATTTCCCATATTATCATACAATCGTTCTGACGAGTCCAATGCCTGCGGGTCCTGCTCGATACGAGAATTGACTTGATTATGCGTTTTTTTACTATCACCCAATGCCAATGCCTCTGCTTCCGATCTTTCTGAAAACATAGAAAATTCCCGATATGGCTGCCAACTTCCACCACTAACATCCTGATTTAAATAGACAATGGACTTGACACTGCTACCAAGGGCAAATGGATTCTCATAAGTTTCTCCAGTATGAGCAATATCAGTGGCATCCCATAAATCATAATCACTTTGCCCACCACCTCTGATAACAAGACCTCGAGGCAGGTCAACCATTAAAGGCTTAGCTTGCTGGCTAAATTTCAATGGCCACTGCTTATTTGATATGACTTTAAGATCAAGTTGATCTAAATAATCACGGTACTTTTTTATTTCGATAATTTCTTTGGCCAAATCACTCCACAGAGGCAAAGCACCAGAACTACCGGCAATACGCATCCTTCCTCGCCGCATCATCTTGTTATCATCATAGCCAACATACGAAGCAAGAACATAGCTATTCTCTGGATCAATCCTACTAGATTTCACAATCGGATAAGGAACCAAACCAGCAAAATAACTCGTAGTAAAATCATTGGTGGTTCCTGTCTTTCCAAATACAGGAACTCGAATTTTTTCGCCTTTATGAGAGGCTTGCGCTTTGGGTGCCTTACCATCCTCATCATCAAGGCTAATATACAACTCGCCTCTTGCCCGCTTTCCTGTACCATGGGTTATTACTTTTCTTAATACCTCCCGCATTTCTTCGGCATATACTGGTTTAACAACTTGGTGAGGACGATTATTAATTTCATAGAGCACATTGCCGGTTCTATCTTCAATCCTCCGAATAAACGTCAATTGGTTACTAGGGCCTTTTTCAAAGAACTTATAAGTCTTTCCAGAAATAAACGTCTGATAAATTTTTGCCACTTCGCCAGCAGTTATATCATTCGTGCCTAAAGGAAACGACAAAACTGGCTCTAAATGGCTATAAACTCCCATTTCTTTACTAAGCTTGACTAAATAATTCAGTCCCAAAATAACGCGGAAATCATGATGTTGAAAATACCTTAACAGATCATACTCATCACTACTATTAAGAACACCCTCGTAACGGCTATCCTTATATTGCTCTATTCTAGTAAAGGTTCCAAACGGAATGTGCCCAGCCAACTTCACATCGGTCACCGCCACATTCGCTGATTTTGCCGAAGAGAAAAAGCCGCTTCTGCCCCAAATTGCCTGGACATCAAGCACGTTCAAAGGCCTTCCTGAAAAATTTTGAATACTTAACAACTCTTCTGTCGTAAAACTATTAGGCAATTCTTCACCAGAAAACTGTTCAAAATACCCTAATTCCGGTCTATTGCCAGCAGAAGGTAGTACTCTAAATTTTTCTAAAATTTTTTGAATTTCTGGATTTGAAAAAGCAGTTTCAGCTTCATTTTCTTCAAAAAACCTTCCAAGGCCTTCCAATTTGAGCTCAAATCATCAGCTAAGCGCTTATAACGACGAAAGTTATTCTTTACGAGATTTCTTCGAATTCGATATTCCCGTAGGGAAAACTTCTTGCGATCAAATCCATTTAAATTTTTCAATTCAGCAGTATATCCCTCTCCCAACCACATCCGTTCCAAATAGTTCAGAAGCTTTTGCGTACCCGAAAAAACTAAATCAGGAGCAATATCATTAACGGCATTTTTCAGCTGAAACTCTTCAATTCCTTTATTATCAATACTGACACCTGTAGCCTTACTCACGCGGTAATGAAAATCACGAGAAGACTCTCCAAGCTTAGGCAAATAGCCCATAAAACCCATAAGCTCTTTAAACTGTTCAAAATTAAGTTTTTCCACCAAGCGGTAAGTCAAAGCAACCGAGCTCAAATTCTCGGACATAGTTCCCGACCACAAAATAGAGGCTTTGCGATAAGGACTTGCATGATCTGGGCGAGGATAATAAAACTGTCCCTGGAAAGGAAAGATTTGTCTTGAGTTATTGACCTGATCTAAGACCGTCCAACCTAATTGCATTGCCGCAAAAAAAACAACGGATTTGAAAACCGATCCAGGTGGCCTTTTAGCATGCATAGCTCTGTTGAATCCAAGGGTATCAAATCCAGAAACGACAGCTCTAACCTCTCCCTTATCTATCGCAATTAAGCCACCACTAATATCAGGGCGTTTACGAAACTCTAAAACCGCATCATTTGTTTCGCTATCATAATCCATCACTTCTACGTATAAAACATCACCTACTTTTATTGTCTTCTTCATTTCCTCCATATAATGTTTCCAACCACGAGGATTGCCAATTGGCAAATCCAATAATTTTGCATATCGAATTAGAGATTCTGTTGGAATAACACCTTTTGGAAAACCAAACGAAAGTTTTATAGACATGTTTTCGGGCTTTGTTCCCTCAATTGCCTCGACCTTGCCATAATAAAATTCGTTTAGTTTTAATTTTCGTAGAGGCTTAAATTCCTCTTTATCTTCCGAAATAAAGCCCTTTAGAATGGTGTCTAACCTAGAAAGGTTACGCCTCATGGCAAGCTGTGCAGCTTTTTGCATATCTAAATCGATTGTAGTGTATACCCGCATCCCTGCGACATTAAGGTCACGAATACTCTTAATATTGAGGGCTTCTAAAACTTCTTTCTTCTTTAATTGGCTACGTACCAAATCAACAAGAGAGACTTCGGCACTTCTAAACTCGCCTTGGTTAAACGGAACATCTGTTTTTATAGCGTCATCATGCTCTTCCTTAGCAATCCAACCTAATTCCAACATCCTATCAAGGACATAGTTTTTCCGTTCATTAGCAAAAGCTTTCGCCCGTTCACGCGTTTTTTTGGTATATTTAATGAAAGGATTATATTTACCAGGACCTTTTACCGATCCCGCGATAAAAGCTCCTTCAACTAGGGTGAGATCTTGAACATCTTTATTAAAATAATATTTAGCCGCGATACCAATTCCATTACCATTGCCAGCGACATGAAATTGGTTTAAATAAAATTCTAATACCTGCCGCTTAGTATAAAGCCGTTCTAATTGGATTGCCTTTATCATTTCGCGAAATTTTCTCGAAAAGCTAGCCTCCCAATCATCCATGATATTTTTTACAGTTTGTTGGGTGATCGTCGATCCACCACGGCGAAAACGCCCTCCCGATACAACCCCCTCACCAATAGCCTTTATGAGAGCAACCGGATCAATACCGAAATGACGATAAAAGTTTTTATCCTCGGCAGCAATAATCGCGTTATTAACATGAGGAGGGACTTCATCAATAGATATATACCGTCGATGATTAGATTCAAAAAAACTACCAATCCTAGTCTTTTCATCCAAATAATAAAGTGTAGTCTCTTCTTTAATTTTAGCTAGAATAGTGGTTTTTCTAAGCGCCGTATCATCCCCTAAAAAAACCTGCCAAGCAACTACCGTCCCCATACCAAGAGCGGCCGACAGGCCACCCACACCTAAAATAATAATACCCCATAGCCAGTACTGGCTGAGTTGCTTTATCTTTGCCATTAAATACCCCTGGTTCTATTTCCACCCAAAAGATAATTTTTAAAGATTATCTCGTGAAATTGCTCGGTTGTCCAGCCTACAGCAAGGACAAAAACTATTACTACGCTCATATTTTAAGCGAAAGATAAAAAATTCCTTACATAAAAGCCCAGCCCCTTTCATAGTCGCCTGCTTTCGTGTATCATATTAGTATTGCAGTATAAAATATAGATTCAGCTTGATTTCCAGCATTTTTTTAACCTTGATCATTAAGAAACTGACAAAAGCTGATAACAAATACGGCTAAGGTCCCAGACCAAGCTTGTCAGAGCGAGATAAAAAGATTATATGCTTTGGTACCAATACATGATTAAAAACCTAACAACATTCTTTTTCTACCTAAGCCTAGCAAGTCTAGCAATGGGCCTCAAGGAAAATTCAGCGCAGGCAATAGTTCTACAATCATTTTCTGATATTGCAGAAAAAGCAATTCCCGGAGTTGTAAACATTAGGACTAAAACTTATATTCGCCGCGAATCTACATTAGATTTGTATCAGTTTTTCTTGCAAGGAAAGGTCCCAACTGGACGCACCACAAGCTCGTTAGGCTCTGGAGTTATACTAGATAGAAGCGGATACATTATTACAAACCACCATGTAATAAAAGGCGCAAATACCATTGAAGTCTTATTCGCCAAAAGTAAGAAAAAAATAGCAGCAAATATCATCGGGATCGATCCAAAAACAGACTTAGCCCTTTTAAAAGTCAATACAAATCAGGAATTACATCCTATGAGCTTGGGAGATAGCGACAAACTAAAAATCGGTGACTTAGTTCTAGCGATAGGCAATCCTTTTGGCTTTTCACATACCGTCACAAGTGGCATCATTTCAGCAAAAAGCCGCGTTATCGGTACCGGGCCATATGATAATTTCCTGCAAACGGATGCCTCAATCCACCCGGGTAACTCAGGAGGACCATTAATAGATGTTAGAGGACGCGTAATCGGCATTAATACGGCTATCAGCTCCGAGGGAGAAGGCATTGGTTTTGCGATTCCTATCAATACAGTAAAAGAAATTACTGGAGACCTAAAAAAGTTCGGCAAAGTGATATCTGGTGGTTAGTATTGTCGGCAAAAATATTCTTTCAGATGATGATGTCGGGATTCAGGCGAGATCCATCGGGAAGCCCATGGAGTTATTGTTGCGAACCTCGTCATCGAAGGTCCAGCTCATAAAGCCGGCTTAAAGATAGGTGATTTAACATTGGCGGTGTCGGCAAAAGAAGATATTTGACCTCAACATGATGCAAAGGATTCTCAACCAAAGCCGCCCCTCAGACCAAATAAGATTAAAAGTATACCGCCGCGGCAAAGGCTTTCTCTATTTAAATGTTCATTTGCAAGAAATCCCTAAAAATCAAGATCTTCCAAATGAAAAAGATCTATTCTAAAACACCACCTGAAGTACATGATATCAAAATCTATTGAAAGAAGGTCCGGCTTAAAGATGAAAATCCAGTATGGTAAAAATTCATTAAACACATTGTAACTATTCAGCGTATTTTTTATCTGATCGATTCAAAGCCTTGACTGCCCGTCATCCATATGAGGATGACGATGTATCAAGCTTATTACATTGAAGGAAAAATACGCTGAATAGTTACAACATATTAAGGGGAGCAAAACCGATAGATTAGACCCGCTCCTCCCTAGCTTTTATTTTGAATAAGCACAATAGAATCATTACACTACGCTTATTGCATTGTAAAACCTTCTTCCTCAACCAATGTTTTTTGGAGTTACTTCGATCCATTCATCATCTTCAATCCACTCTATACAGGCTTCCAAAGGCATCTGACGGATACCCGAAAGAATAGTCAAACCATCAGAGCCAGTCTTTCTTATATTTGTCAATTTCTTCTACAGTAGGATTAACATTCATATCATTTTCACGTGAGCACTCTCCAATAATCATGCCTTCGTAAACATCAACTCCAGGTTTCAAAAATAGCACACCCCTTTCTTCCAAACGGCTTAAAGTATACTCGGTGGTTTTACCGGAGCGGTCTGCAACCAAACATCCATTTTTACGATGATTCATATCACCTTTATATGGCTCATAACCGACATGTTCGGATGTAAACAAGCCTTCACCTCTGGTCAGCGTCAAATAGTGCGTTCGCATCCCTAAAAGACCGCGCGCAGGAATCTCAAAACTAAGCCGGATACGGTCGCCCGGCAAGTTTTCATAACTCGTTAAAATTCCTTTCCGATTTTGAAACATCTCAGTCACATCACCAGAGAATGCTGCAGGTAAATCCAAAACAGCCCGTTCAACAGGTTCCATTGGGTCGCCATTTTCATCATTTTTCATCACAACCAAGGGCTTGCCAACCATAAACTCCAAGCCTTCCCTGCGCATTTCTTCTATCAAAATAGAAAACTGTGAATTCTCCTCGCCCTAATAAGAAAAATTGCTCCGAACTTTCTCCTTCTTCAAACCTTAAAGCTTCACGTTTGCTCTGCACTCTCGCAACAATCGTTCCTTAAGCTTTCGAGATTGAATCGCCTCACCTTCCTTGCCAGCCATAGGCCCGGTATTGATCGTAAAAATCATACGAATTGTCGGCAGGTCGACCGATATTCGTGTAAAAGGCACAGCATCTGCATTATAAGCAATCGTATCGCCGATCTCGACATCTTCACAACCAGCAATGACCCCAATCTCACCTGCCGTAAGTTTCCACTGACTTGCTTCATGCCGTCATAACGATAAACTCGGGTTACCTGAAAACGTGAGTTAATGGCATTACCGGTACTATCAAGACCAAGACGATACAACTGATCGTTTTTGCATACAGCCCCTGAAACCACTTTACCTATTGCTAACTGACCAACATATTCAGACCATGCTAGATTAGATAATTGCATTTTAAATAAGTCGTCATTTTCTTGTAAAAGCGGCCCCGGTAAAAACTCCAAAATCTGCGATAAAAGAGGACTCAAATCGGCAGTCTTATTGCCACTCAACACCTCTTCTATCGAATCATAGTTATCTACGCACCAGCCATCTCGTGCACAAGCATATATGATAGGAAAATCACACTGTTCTTCAGTTGCACCTAGTTCTACAAACAGGTCAAAAGTGGCATCGACAACTTCCTGTATCCGTGGAGTACCACGCACTTCCGGGCGGTCAACTTTATTAATGCATAAAATAATTCTATGCCCTTGTTCTAAGGCTTTTGATAAAACAAAACGGGTTTGCGGCAAGGGACCCTCTGCGGCATCCACCAAAAGAATAGCGCCTTCGACCGTGCCCAAAATACGCTCTACCTCGCCACCAAAGTCAGCATGCCCTGGAGTATCAACAATATTGACGCGAATGCCATCAATAGTAGTAGAGCAGTTTTTAGCAAGAATCGTTATTCCTCGTTCTCGCTCCAAAGCGTGGGAATCCATAGCCCTTTCTTCAATACCTTTATGGCTATTAAAATTCTGCGAACTTTTTAATAGGTGGTCTACTAACGTTGTTTTGCCATGGTCAACATGGGCAATAATACAAATATTCCTAATATCCGACCTTCTCATAAATCCAATCTTTCAATGTTAAAACAATATCTCATTAAAGCGCGCCTTCGACACACTCATAAACCTACAAGAAGAAAGCACATCAGGGCTCCTCCAAACCTAGCCTAAGCACAACCAAAGTCTACCCCGGATCCGAATTTCTAGTCGATTGCGGCGTTGCTTCGGCGTCAGGAAATCCTCATGTACCAACATGCACACTGCGGTTTCCCACCTCCTCGCGCCTAGCACCTGAGCGAACTTCGAATCCGGTGAAAATACTACAGTTTTTCAAAAAATTTCAGATCCCGGGTCTATTTTTACGGATTTACTAGCATGTAGATACATGCCGCATCAAACAAGACAAAATCAAAAAACAAGCTAAATTATCGAACTTTAAATTCAAATGATAGTTCGCCAATCATGGTTTCTGGAACAGGAAAACTGAGGCCATTCAACTCATTGAACAAGCACTGTACCATTTTCGGTTTGGTAATGGATCCGCCTCCAAATTTTATCTTCTTCATTGCACTAATACTTTTAGACAACAGAAACTTAAACTTCAACTGCCCATCAAAGTTACCATCTAAATCAAGCTGCTCCATATAACAACGCCGAAACTGAGCATCATGTCCATCTAAAACCTTGCGGATAGATTGCGAATAACGATTATGCTTAAAAAGATCAACCATAAAATACATAACTATCTTTCTTTGGAAAGTATATTCCACTCGTAACTTCGATCTTGCCTTAACTTCTTTGCTTGGAGGATTAAAAGCCTTTTGTCCTGCTATATTAGCTTGCACTTGACCATTAAAGCCATTAATGACAGAGGTCAACAAATGATCAGATTTAGCGCGAGCACTATCATAAGAGTCCGCTATCATGCGATATGAAACCTTCAAAGAAGATTTTTTATCCGATGACTTAAGGGTAAACATGCCCAAATTAGAAAGGGTTTTACGATGGACAACAAACGATTTAGACATTTTCTTTGGCTGCCACTGCCAACTAACTCCTGCATCATCAACCAAGGATATCTTTGATATTCGATACTTACCAGAAGGAATCCGCCAAATGCTGGAAGGAGTTCCTTCATTATCATCCATAAGATGGCTAACAACGTACATTTTTTTCTGAATAATACTATACAAATATAGTTGTACAGTCTGTGAGACGTCTAAACCTGCCTTTGAACTCGCAAATCCTTTCATTTGAACTTTAAGATAGAAAGCTCCCTCACGTTTACCAAGCACGTCTCCCATCCAAGGCAGCACTGGAGTTGCCGGCGCAGCAACAACCTGAGTTCGAACACCGACAACAAAGCCACATAGTCCGGAAAAAGAAGCAAGTATACAAAAA
Source organism: Bdellovibrionota bacterium (assembly GCA_041391425.1). Classification (GTDB taxonomy): domain Bacteria; phylum Bdellovibrionota_B; class Oligoflexia; order Oligoflexales; family JAWKNZ01; genus JAWKNZ01. Next base: position 108,783 of record JAWKNZ010000009.1, on the reverse strand, counting down.
CAAACAGCAGTCCACCACCCACTAGCAAAAAGCTCCCGTAAACGTTCCACAACAAGGCGATAGACCACAGTTCAGCCTTCCACAGCTAGAAATTATACATTTTATACAACTAGTAAAAACCATTGTACAAAAACACACCTAACATTCAATATAAATCCAATATTTAGCAAAACTCACCTTAAATCTTTACGAATCGAAAACCTTATATGGCTAGCATAAACGAATGTATTGAGCCAAAAAACAATGAGCTACCCATACAATACAGAATTGGTGGAGGAAAGGCGCGAGATAGGCAATTTAATATGCCTGTATTTTAAGCTTATCAACTAGCAAGAGTTCTATTTTATGACCATAAAACTATTACGGCAGGCACGTGTCCATCATATAAACACCGTGCTTAGCACAAAGAAAATTTCTCTTCCGCTTGCATTGTAAAAAAGAAGAGGCTAATTTAGCTCTCCAGATAAATTAATACAAATCTACGCAGCAGGGGGAGATCGAATGAATCGAGCTGAAATCGTCGAAGCTTTGGCTAACAAAACAGGAAAATCAAAAGCTGATTCTGAAAAATGGCTATCTGCATTCATTCAAACGGTGACGAAAAGCATGCAAAATAACAATGAAGTAAAGCTAGTAGGTTTTGGAACTTTTGCGACAGCTAAACGTAAGCCAAGAGTCGGACGTAATCCACAAACGGGAGAGACAGTCCATATCCCAGCCCGCACTGTTCCAGTCTTTAGACCAGGCTCGGATCTTAAAGAGGTTATTCTCAACTCAAACAAAAGTAACTAATCCGTAATACCTAAGGTTCATATTCAAGGATATGACATTCTTAGATTGTGTTTTGCATAACAGTAACACAAGCGGCCATTTTGTTCCTCGTTTCTAGCCATTCTTGGTCAACGATGGAATCAAAGACCATACCGGCAGAAGCCTGAGTCGCAGCAACCCCATTTGCCAAATAAATAGAGCGGATTAAAATCGTACTTTTCAGATTGCCAGCAAAATCAAAAAGAGCCAGACTGCCTGCATAAAATTCGCGGCTCACTGGCTCATGCTCGTAAATAATTTCAATGGCTCTCACTTTTGGAGCTCCAGACACCGTTCCGTTGGGAAAACTAAAAGACATAACATCCGCAGGGTTAAAATTCTTGCGAACTGCACAAGACACTTGGCTTACCATATGAAAAACATGGCTGTACTCTTCTACAATCATAAGTTCATCAACTTTGACAGTTCCAACCTCAGCAATCCTTCCAAGGTCATTGCGGCTCAAATCTACAAGCATTATATGTTCAGCACGTTCTTTTTCCGAATTGACCAACTCACTTTTCATTAGCTGATCTTTTGCAAAATCCCACTTTCGTTTACGAGTGCCGGCAATTGGCCTATGTATCGCCGTTTTCTCTTCAACCCCTACCATAATTTCCGGAGATGACCCCAATATATGGTGTTCGTTAAATTTATAAAAAAACATGTATGGTGAAGGGTTGAGAACTCTTAAATGACGAAATATGTCGAAAGGCCTCGCAGTGGTTTCACAGCTTAACCTATTTCCAATCTGAACTTGGAAAATTTCTCCACGACGGATTTCATGCAAACACTGCTGGGCAGCATTAAAAAATTTTTCTTTGGAAAAACTAGATTTCATCTTGTCGTAGTCTATTTTATCGCTTTTAACTCGGATAGGAGGAGGCATATGAACTTTAGCTAAATCTGCAACTAACGTTTCAAATTGCTCCATTTCATAATCATAAAGTTTTTGGAGTGAATCTTCCTCACACTTATCTACAGATACGTAACGGTACACATGCAATTGCCGAGTTAATTGATCAAGTACCATAAAATTCCTGGGGATATAAAATAGCAGATCAGGTAATCCCAGCTCTTTTTTAGGCGGATGCCCAATTTTAGGTTCTAACTTAGCACAAACATCAAAGCCAATATAACCTACAGCACCACCAAGGGTGCTTAAGTCCATACTACGCACACCGTCCTTGGACGAAAACATGCTTGTAAGTTTTAATTTTGAAAAATCTTCATACATGCATGCGATCGGATTTTTACCTTCTAGCACACTATGCATTTCAGAATTATTAAGCTTTTGCAAAATTTTTTGATCTTGGCACTGCCATAACCATAAGGGCTCAAAGCCTAGAAATGAGTAACGTGCGACATTTGCTGGCCCAGAGGTAGCCGATTCAAGTAAGAAAAAATATTCCTCGTCAATATAGCGATCAGCAAGGGTGACGGCAGTTTCATGATCACAATACATAGAAGTGCCAATGCCGATAATTTTCGAACATTTAGCCTCTTTTGCAAATTGTTCAAATGAAAGATTCAAGAATCAATTTCCTCCATAAGCCTCAAAAAAGCTAACCTACATACGCCTTAAATCGCACAAAACAGAATCTATATTAAGTCTCTTATTTTATAACCGTTGAGCTCAGATACAAAAGATCCAGACGCCTGTTTTAACATATGCCTTAGACGGCATTCTGGGCTCAATACACAAGTATTTGTCTTCGCATTAAAACATTCTACAATATCTAGGTCCTCGATAGCCACCACCAACTCACCTACAGACTTTTCCGCCGCTTCAGGATTAAATTCAATCCCACCTTTTGGCCCAGAAGTAGATATAACATAACCGAGCTCAGACAATTTATTAACCGCCACACTGAGATGGTTTTTAGAAATAAGAAACGCCTCAGCAATTTCCGAAATCTTTGCTCGGCCTTTGTTCTTCTGCAAGTATATCAAAACTCGCAAGCAATAATCTGTTTTTGCAGTCAAACGCATAACAATCTTCCCTTGCTTATAAGCATACATTGATATATCTAAAATGTATTGATATATATTAAATATATTAAATTGATTATGAACAGCCATCATTTTGGAGATATCTATGCGAAAACATTGGATTTTGCTTTTAACGGTGCTCATCACCACCTTCACCATCTTGGGCTTCTTTGGCCGAGAAGTTTATAAACAAGCCCCACCTATATACCAATCAATCAAAGCTCCTAATGGAGAAATCATCTATACTAAAGAAGATATTTTATCAGGCCAAATGGTTTGGCAGTCAATTGGTGGACAACAAATAGGTTCAATTTGGGGGCATGGAGCTTATCAAGCGCCGGATTGGACTGCAGATTGGCTACATAGAGAATTAGTCGCCTACCAAAATATAGCCTCGCAAGAAAAGTTTTCAAAAGAATATAAGCAAACTACCGCTGAAGAAAAAGCAATCATTAAAAGCATAATGCTCAAAGACTATCGTAACGCACAGCTTAAAGATAATACTCTAACCCTATCACAAAATCGCTACCTGGCTTTACAAAAGACGCAAGAGTATTACATGCGTTTATTTAGCAGTGATAAAAGCCTACAGGAAAGGCGCCAACAATACGCTATCCATGAGAACGTCCTTCCATCCGCATCAAAACGCGAAAAAATGTTAGCTTTTTTTCACTGGTCGACATGGGCCGCCTCAGCAAATAGACCTGGAGAAACCCATACCTATACGAATAATTGGCCACACGAACCACTGATAGACAACGTTCCAACCAGCGAAAATATATATTGGTCAATAATTTCATTCATTTTATTACTAGCATCCATAGGCTTCCTTATTTGGTATTATTCATTTAATAGCGAAGAAGAAACCATTAGCAAAGCCATTCCAAAAAGCGACCCTCTAAAAAACTTTAAATTAACCCCGTCAATGCGGGCTCTATGGAAATATTGGGGTACCGTAATTGTATTATTCATCCTACAAATCGGACTCGGCGGAGCACTGGCACACTATACAGTTGAAGGTCAAGATTTCTACGGATTCCCACTTTCAAAATACCTGCCTTACTCATTAGTAAGAACCTGGCACTTACAACTCGCTCTATTTTGGATTGCTACTGCGTTTTTAGCAGCTGGATTATTCTTAGCTCCAATTGTTAACGGTGGAAAAGATCCCAAATACCAAAGAGCTGGTGTCAACTTTTTATTTGCAGCTTTACTCGTAGTCGTTTTTGGTTCCCTTACTGGAGAGCTCTTATCAATCCACCATCTAATCGACATTGATTTTAGCTTTTGGTTTGGCCATCAAGGTTATGAATACACAGACCTCGGTCGATTTTGGCAAATTTTATTAATCGTCGGTTTAGGAGTATGGCTCGTATTAATGTTAAGGTGTATTTTACCAGCGCTAAAGAAAGCCAAGGATTCAAAGCAACTTCTTTTCCTATTTACGGCTTCCACTATTGCTATTGGCCTCTTTTATGGCGGCGGTCTCTTCTACGGCGCAAGAACCCACATAAGCATTATGGAATTTTGGCGCTGGTGGGTTGTCCATCTATGGGTCGAGGGATTTTTCGAAGTCTTCGCAACTGTCGCCATAGCATTCATTTTCGTCACCTTAGGCCTTATCAAACCACGTTCAGCAACAAAAGCATCAATTTCTTCAACTTCAATCTTCTTGCTAGGAGGCATACCTGGAACATTCCATCACCTCTACTTTAGTGGAACACCAACCTCAATCAGTGCAGTCGGTGCTTGCTTTTCGGCTCTAGAAGTAGTTCCCCTAGTGCTTATGGGATTTGAAGCCTACCAAACTTCTAAACTTCGCAGCTTAACAAGTTGGACGCACATCTTTAAATGGCCCATCACATTCTTTGTCGGCGTTGCCTTTTGGAATATGGTAGGAGCTGGGCTGTTTGGGTTTTTAATCAACCCACCAATTGCGCTTTATTACTTACAAGGGCTTAACACGACAGCTGTTCATGCCCATGGTGCCACATTTGGAGTTTACGGCTTCTTGTCCTTAGGACTCATATTGTTAATTGTCCAAACCGCATTCACTAAAAAGCTATGGAACGATCGGCTGATGAATTTTGCCTTTTGGGGCATGAATATCGGACTTGGCCTCATGATCGGACTAAGCCTACTTCCAACGGGCTTGATTCAATTCTTCGCCTCACTCGAACACGGGCTTTGGTATGCAAGAGGCATTGAAACAATGCAAAGTACCTTGGTACAAAACCTTCGTTGGCTCAGAATGATTGGAGACGTTATTTTCACAGGCGGAGCATTTAGCCTAGCTTTAGCCATAGCGGACAAAGTTGGCTTTGTCGCACTGAAGCCAAATAAAATAACAGGAGATGTCAAAGAGAAAAAAGGAAGGGAAAGCATACCACAACAACCAGCGACTTCTAGCGCCGACTAAAAAGTTCCTTGCTAACTTGGCTCATGTGAGCCGAGTTAGCATTTTTTCTTCATGACTTCAAAAACAAAAGAACCATCCTAAAATACTCTCTAAACAAAAAACAGTACAATTACAAGGAGATCCAGTAATAGAGAAGTCAAAAGGCCGAGAAGTCCCTATAAATATTGCAAAAATGGGTGGAACTGGAGCACTACTTAGGCCTTAAGTTAATGGGCATCGTAAATAAATTATACACCACCAAAGCCAATATACAGAAAATCCAACTGACCCTAATCTGCAACACACTGCAGCCACAATAAAATATTGCTATTTCAATAATGGAACTATTATTGCTTGGTCTTTTCGAGCAACCGGAAGCTCTAGCTACTCCAAAGGGTATTCCGTTTTCTGGCTATTATTTTTTGGGATCTATTCCAAGACAACTTAATCTTTATGTTATGGAGAAATTTTATGAAGTTTGGAAAAAATTTGATTGCAATTAGTGCATTTGTTGTTGGAGCCTGTAGTTCTGATCCAACAATTGATAATAGCAATACTAAATCTCATGACGCCACAACAAATATACCAACGAGTATACAAGCTAAGCTTTTTGATTATGCACTATCTACAGCTCTAGAAGATATTTACAGTATGTCACGCACTAAACCGCATGTACTAAAACAGCTAGGCAGTAGTTTTTGCTGGGTTAACAAAATTAAAGACAATTATATCAAGCTCCTAGAAGACAACGAAATCCGTAAAGAAGCAGCCGAACAAAACTTAACTATGGATTCCTACCAACTTGTAAAGAAAGAAAGTAAAAATTTCTCAAAGCTGGCTGAAATTTGCAAAGACCTCACGCTAAGCGACGAAGAAGTTGTTATTGCAAAAGATACAGTAACTAAAGTCTATAGAAATACAGAAGATCCGATTGGTATTGCAGCCAACAGCTTACCACAACGCAAATATGTTGTGAAAATTCAACAAAATGCTGATCGAGTAGGTATAGCAGGAAGTAGTCTAAAAAGCCGAGGATTCTCTAATCTTCCATTGAATTATCATGCTTCTACATACGCTAACATAGCTTTTTCATCCTTCAACACACTTTCTAGTTTGGCACACACCCAAGCAAGAACTGCAGTACAAGAAGAAAAGTTATGCAAAACGGCTAAAATGAGTAAGCTAGCTTATGAAGCTCTAAAAATTAGAGCAATAATAGAGACTATTAAGCCTTGGGAAACTGGAAGAGAGTTACTAGATTATTTCAACTCTACCTATAAGCCAATTGTGGAAATCACAAACCTGTGCGATGCCAATGATCTAGATAATGTACGCTTACTTGAGTTAACAAAGACAATTGATATGACTTTTAATGGAATTTTTGGCGTACCAGAAATTATTCACTAATACTTCAGATATTTGACTCTGCCCCCGATATAACCCCCGTCTCATCTGGGTGATTATTGGGGGGCAACTGCGTTTGCTAAGAACTGACCTCCCCCCATTCAAACAATCCCGTTGTTTTTATTGTTACCCTAAAGCATTTATTAATGCTATGATCCACGCGAAAATCAAAAGGCATAGGGCACTTTGAAGCATTTGGTGTATATTGTATTAGCACTTAGGACAATAATAGTTCTGGCTATCATGGACTCAAAGTTTTTTGTAGCGAGAAGCAGAAGAAATTGAAAAGTGACGGTTCAACACACCGAAGTATAGAGGTTCGAATTTTGTCACAAACACTTCATCTGGACACTTTGACAGCGCCGCAAATAAATATTCAGATCCATAGGCTATTTCAGTAGTAACCAAAAAACTACTTTAACAAAGGGGGAAGCAAGATATGAAAAAATTGTTGTTTTTATTAGCATTGTTACAATTACCAAGCCTAGGGTACGGAAAATCCATAAAAAAAGATTCACCCCGGTTTGATGGCTATATTGTCAAAATAGATCCAACAAAGTCTAAGACTACTATAGTTAAAAACTTAGCAAATTTCGGGAAAACAGAAGCCATCGAACTCAGCATTGGCAGCTTCATCCATTTGCAATCCAATACAAAGAGCCTTAATCCTACTGATACTCAAAAAATAGCCGCCATTCCTGGTGTTATCAGAATAGAGCCAAACTATCTGCTATACCCGACGGATCATGAAGTTCCTACAAATCCACCACCATACGTTAAAGACCCTAAATTTAAATCCCAATGGGGATTGAGAAATAACGGCCACAATAATTGGCGAGGAACTCCTGCCGGAGTAGACTGCTCAATTATAGAAGCGTGGAAAGAAGCAGAAGGCGCTCAAGATATAATCATTGCAGTAATCGACTCTGGTATAGATCCAACACATCCAGACTTAGAACAAAATTTATGGATTAATCAATCCGAAAAAAATGGTGAAGCAGGTGTGGATGATGATGGCAACGGCTATATCGATGATATATACGGCTGGGACTTTGCTAATAATGATGCTGAACCACTTGACGGACTTGGACATGGGATTTTTACCGCCGGTGTTATAGGAGCAACTCATAATGAAATAGGCGTACGCGGCGTGATACCTAATGTTAAGCTTATGACCCTCAAATTTTTATCTGATGAAGGCCCTGGCTCTTCCCTAGATGCAATTAAAGGCATAGAATACGCTGTTAAAAATGGCGCGAAGATTATCAATAATTCATGGGGTAATTATAGCTACACACAAGTTCTATATGATATGATCCAATATGCGAATGACCACAATGTCTTATTTGTTGCAGCTGCCGGTAACGATGGTACTGACAATGATACGAAGCCACAATACCCAGCATCGTATGATCTTCCAAACGTCATTTCTGTTGGTTCTCACAGCCCTTACGATGATAAAGAGCCTTTTTCAAACTTCGGAATTGAGTCCGTCGATATATTTGCAGCTGGATTTATGATTATGACGACTGCTCCTAATCACAATTATCTTAGGAAATCGGGGACATCTCTTTCAGCTCCGATTGTCTCTGGAGCTTTAGGGTTACTATGGTCAAAATATCCCGAATTAAGCATAGAAGAAATAAGAGAGCGCCTAATTGCAACCTCTATCATGAATGACGATTATAGAAAGCACGGTAAAGGCGGAAGGCTAGATGCGTACAGATTATTGAAAAATACGAGATTGCATAGTGAAAGCAACCATGGCCACCACCATCACGACTAAAAAATCACAGAGGCTGAATTTTCAGCCTCTGTGAACTATATTACTTAATTGTATAAGTAAATCAAGTCTAGGGCGTGTTGACGTTTCATTTTCGTAGCGAGAGACAAATACTTGAAAGTCGCAGCTAGGAAGGGTTTCAAAAATTACCGGAGGTGTACTAGATGTACATTGAGGATAATTTTTGAAACCCTGACAACGTTGTGACTCAAGGGTTTGGCTCGTAGTAGGAAATGAAACGTCAACGCCCTAGTACTCGAAAAAACAACCTGCTTATTGTTGTTGCCAAGCTCCGCCAGCTTCAGTGCATTGGGTCACAAACTTTTTAACCATTTTAGCTTTGCTTTCTGCAGTTGGCTCTGTTTCTGATTTAACACATAACTTCTTAGCTTTTTTGCCAGTGCTCATAACAGGCTTTTCATCAAGCATGCAGCACCAGTTTGTCTTTTTCTTCATTGCTACTTTTTTTTCTGCTTGGGCGCTAAATGCAGGTAACATTATAAGTGCCGCTAAAAATACATTTGCAAAAACTTTCATTCTGACTCCTACAATCACAAAAAATGAGGATTTACAGACACATACTTATCAACATTTCATCTAATAAGCACTGCGCCAACATTTCATTACCTTAAGAGTGCAAAAGCAAAGAATAGGCCAATTTGGCTGAAATCATGACAATATTTTTATTTTTAATTTCAATAGGTTAAAATAAAAAACAGAAATTAGCCATAAACGCTACTGTAGGACAAAAAAGACAACATGTAGCAAAAAACTACAAAAATAAATTGAGCCTAATAATGGTATATTTAACTATGATAGAGTCTGCATCCAAATGAAAAAAACCACAATACACCTAACGAAAATCGCGGTTATCCATTCGATATTTTTCCATAAGTCTATAAATATCAGAACGAAACCTTCCTGAAATCCTTGCAGCCTCCGAAATATTTCCATTGGTAATTCCAAGCAGTCTAGTCAAAAATGACCTTTCAAACTCTTCTTTTGCAACCAAATAATTAACAGAAGGAGCGGCAACTCCCCCATCACCGTCAGCCTTGTTAGATTGATTGGATTTTAAAAAAATATCCTGCAAATGAATTTGGCCATCCCGTGAAAACACCACTGCCCTTTCAATACTATTTTGCAGCTCCCTAATATTACCTGGCCACTTATAAGACATCAAACGAGAAATAATTTCATTAGAAGGCAAAGCAACTTGCTTATTATATATTTCACTAAACTTTCGAGTAAAATATTCGACCAATAAAGGAATGTCTTCAATCCGCTCCCTCAATGGAGGTACAAATATGGGAAAAACTGAGATACGAAAATAAAGATCTTCTCTAAAAAGGCCCTTTCTTACTTCTTCATCAAGATTCTTATTCGTCGCGCAAATAACACGTGCGTCTATAGGTACAGCTTTACTACCACCTAGAGGGCGAACAGTTTTCTCTTGAAGAACTCGGAGCAATTTAGCCTGTAAATGGATAGGAATTTCACCAATTTCATCTAAAAAAAGAACACCGCTGGAACACGATTCAAAAAGCCCTTTTCGATCAGACTTTGCATCTGTAAATGCACCTTTCTTATAACCAAAAAACTCTGCTTCCAGCAAATTATCTGGAATAGCGCCGCAGTTAATACCATCAAATGGCATTTGTTGACGCCTGGACGTGCTATGTATGGCCCTCGCAACCAATTCCTTTCCTGTTCCAGACTCTCCAAAAATTAAGACTGTAGCATCCACATTTTTGATTTGCTCGATCTGCTCAATCAGTTGTCTAAAAGCAAAGCTCTTGCCAATGATCCCTGATTGCGCTATTTCAGCCTCAATATCTGGCACGACTAAATCGTTGTCTATAAAAGATGATCTTTTACTTCTTGTACTAATGCATTTGGATCATGTGATTTACAGATAAAAGTACTCGCTCCCTTCCTCAGACAATTAACAGCCTTGTCTATAGATCCGTGTGCTGTCATAATTATGATCTTAGTTAAGGGATTTCGTTCCATTATTTCAGGGAACAACTCACTACTCTGATCTTTATTTATTTGCAAATCAAGCAGTACCGCGTCAAAACTAGCAAACCGCAATAATCCTCTAGCTTCTGGAAAACTAGAAGCACAACTGACAGTAAACCCATCAGAGACAAACATGCTCTTCAATAAAGACATCATATCTACATCATCTTCTAAAATCATAAGTCGATGCGACTTTTTTTAATTGCTTCCATTTTTTCTCGACCACTCCAATTCCAAAAAAGCCTGAGCGTATTATCTTGCCTATCTGACTTCAAATATCATTATTACATAGCTACAGCATTTTTACCCAACCATCTAATACCTAAAAATGCCTATAGGCTTTAAGCGAGCTTTGATTTTACTTCAGCATCTAATATTCTTCGTCCAAGATCTTCTAACTCACACAATGACTTCATAATTACGTTCAACTTTTTTTCAACAGTCTGTTCCTCAATAAGTCCACTTAATTTTGATAATTGCGGATAACCATAGTTACCAGCTGTTCCTTTTAACTTATGAGATAAAACTAGCAGCTGCTCCCAATCATTTTTATCAACAGCTTCTTTCATAAGTTGAATCCGACCTTGCAAATTATTTATAAATCCTGGCAATACTGCTAATACTCTTGGGTCATTCTGAAAAAGAGAAAATATAGGACCTTTTATACTTCTTTTTTCATCCACATTTAAACCCTGCTTGGAATTCTTTAATTTATGACCTAAATCACCTTTATTAAATCTAGCAACCGTTGCAATAAGTTCATCGGGACTTACAGGTTTTTTAAATATTCATCACAACCAGCTTCTATACACCTCTGCCGTTCACCCTTCATTGCATGTGCAGTCAAAGCGATAATAGCCCCCTAAAGCCAATCTTACGCATACACCTAGTCGTCTCATATCCATCCATCTTAGGCATTTGAATATCCATCAAAATAACACCGTCAAACCCATTAGCATATTCTAAGGCATCCACCCCACTACCCGCAATTAATACATGGGCTCCTGCAAACTCCAAAAATCTAGCGTATATTCTTTGATTATCGAGACAATCCTCAACAATTAATACAGTGCATCCTGCAAGGCTATAAGTCGAAGGTGAATCTTTATCATACTCATCTAATTGCAAATTTCCATCTAAGGGCTCTAAAAATAGCTCTTTATCAGAAGCATATTCATCTAATAATAAAATCAATCTAAATTCGCTGCCTTTTCCCGGTGTACTAGCAATCAACTTGATCGAACCATCTAACATCCGAGCAAGTTTTGCAGAAAGAGCAAGTCCTAAACCGCTACCGCCATAATTTCTTGATATAGAGCTATCACCTTGGCTAAATGGAGAAAATAGTTTTGTCTTTTGCAATTCATTCATTCCAATTCCAGTATCACAGACACTTATTTCCAATATAGTGCTACTAGCTTTTTCACCTTCATTATTTTTTAACACCTGGATATCCACCGATACCTGTCCTTTTTCAGTAAACTTCAAAGCATTCCCAATTAAATTAATGAGAATCTGTCGCAATCTATTTGCATCAGTATTAATTTCCTTAGGAACAGATCCCTTAAAATTAAAAATTAGCGCTATACCTTTTTGCTCGAAAGATGCTTTAAACAAAGCATGTACACTAGAAATAAGACCTCTCAATGAAACACCGTTCTTTTCTATTTCTAGTAGCCCAGCTTCGATTTTAGATAAATCTAATAAATCGTTTACCAACTCTAATAAACAAGTACTATTCCTCTTAATTGTTTTTACCAAGCCCTCTTTTTCTGCCTCCGAATTATTATAAATGTGTAATAAATCTGTACACCCTTGTATAATTCCCAACGGAGTTCTTATTTCGTGGCTAATATTCGCGATAAGCTCACTTTTAGCGCGATTTGCCCTTTCAGCCTCCTTCTTTGCCTTTTCTAACTGAATTTGCACTTGCTTTCGAAGAAAGTTATCACGACCAATAGTTAACATCGTCCACACCAGGCTGCAAATTAGACCTATACAAAGGACAGTTAATATTACAATGATCCAATTGACAGGTGTCTTATATTTAGTAAAGCTAAGACTGATATTACCATCCATAGTTGAAAGTGGCACACTTTCGCTAAACTGGGACTCAACTTGATTTAGAGATTTCAAACTTATAAAAGTCCTACCAGTATCATCCTCGAGAGTAATCATATACTTTTCTCTCAAAGGCCGATAAGTCGCATTTTCAACAAGGAGCTTAAGAGAAATTTGAGCAGCGATAACCCCTAGCACTTCTTTTTGATTAGAAACAGGAACATGCAAGTTAACGACAGACTCACCTTTAAAAGAAATAAAAGGTAGCGAAAAAATAGGATGTCCACTTTCACCTGCTTCTTCAAATGCTTTCAATAGGTTTGGCCTCAGCAAGCTAGTACCTTCAAAATGTTCCTTCGATTCTGGTATAACCCACTGTCTTATACCTTCGTTATCAACAAAAGAAATACTGACTATCTCCGAACGTTCAATCAAAAATCTCTCACTTTTAGCGCGAAACTTAATCTCATCCAAACGCTCATCTAAATACTCTTCAGACAAAAGGATCAAGTAATCCCTAATCCCGATAAGTCGATCTGTAATATTTTCTTCCGTTGAACTAATATCTGACAAAAGGTGATCATTTTTTTCTTGTTCAGCCTGATCCAAAACAACAAAGATAAGGCCTGCAAGCAATATTATAGTAAAGATAAAAAATAAGGCGGGACCATACCAAGGCATAGCATTAGACCAGAGTGAATTAACACTTTTTTTTTGCTGCTTTTTTCGTTTCAACAACTCAATCAGCCCTCAGAAAGTGAAACAACTTTAGTATCACTCCAGTATACTATCAAATAGTACTATTAGCATGAATTTTCAGTCAACTTTAAAGCATCGAAAGAGGTTATGTTATTAAGAGCTGCCTCTATATAACTAGTAGATATGCAAAGCATAAAAAAATAAAAAACACCGGAGGTATCTATGCATAACTCTGGTGCTTTTTTCTAGCAGATTATGAAAGCCATCCTCTAAGAAATAGCTCTTAAATATATTTTAAGGGATAAATTAATTAGACTTAGCAATATGCTGAGCTGCATGCCATCCTGTTGTCCAAGCATTTTGAAAATTAAATCCCCCCGTAATTCCATCAACATCCAAAATTTCGCCAGCAAAATATAGGCCAGCACATTTTTTACTCTCCATATAACGAAAATCTACCTCTTTTAAACTAATCCCACCGCAGGTCACAAACTCTTCTTTAAATGTTCCCTTCCCAGAGACCTTAAAGGAAGCACTACATAATTGATCGATCAAAGAGTCTATATGTGAATCGTTTAGCTGCCCCCATAAAATTTCTTTATCTGCTAAAACTACTTCTATTAGCCTATTCCAATAACGTCTTGGTAAAGAGAAGGGTTTAAAATTCATCACCTTCTTTTTATTATGCTCTTTTCTTGTCATAACAAGCGCTTCTCTAACAGCCCCTTTAGAGATTTGCGGCAAAAAATCTATAGACAATTCAGCCTGATATTGCCTAGCGAACAACTCTCTTGCTGCCCAGGCGGATAATTTTAAAACAGCTGGACCACTTAATCCCCAATGAGTAATGAGAAGAGGACCAGAAAATTCAATAATTTCTTTTTTCTTCAAGCCTAACACTAATTGCAATTTAACATCATCAAACGCTAAACCAGCTAGATCTCGTAATCGTACGTCTTCAATACTAAAAGTAAATAAAGATGGAGCCAAATCGGTCACAGTGTGACCTAAATTTTCAGCTAACCTATAACCCACAGGAGCACTACCAGTGGCTAGTAATACCTTATGAAAAAATTGAGGTTCATGGCGGTGCAACGTAAGCATAAAGCCATTCTGTTCTTTAGTTATCTTTACCACCTGCCGTCGCAAATAAACAGTAACCCCGCCTCTTCAGCAGATTTTTTGAGAGTATCAGCTATCGTATGTGATGAGTTGGTGCTGGGAAACATCCTACCGTCTTTTTCAATTATCAATTCAACACCTAATTTATTAAACCACTCAATAGTTTGCAAAGGCCCAAACTTAGTAAATGGGCCTAACAACTCCCGAGACCCACGAGGATAATTTGCAACAAGCTTTTTAGGCTCAAAACAGTGGTGGGTGACGTTACATCGACCACCGCCAGAAATAAGGACTTTAGTCAACACACGGCTGGAACCTTCAAAAACTTCAATCAACGCATGCGGATTCTGCCAAGCTGTGTTAATCGCAGCAAAAAACCCAGCAGCACCCCCACCAACAATAGCAACTTTTAATTGTTCAACCAAGGTATAGCCTCATTCTAAGCATAATAAAAAGCCGGGCTATTAACACGCCCGGCTCGGCTCTCTTACTAAATCGCCTTAAATACCTCGTAACATGCATAATATCAAAGCACAAAGGAAAAGTTATGCCGACCAGAAAAGAGTACTTTGCTATTGAAACGATATAGTAAATAACCTACAAAGCTAGCCAGCATAATAAATTTATTTTCCTTGTAACAATATTTCTGTCTTAGCTACGACATTCCGGTTGGCGCTAAAGGCATATGCCCTTAGCTTTCCAATTCCTTTAAATGACCATCTAGTTTTGGTTTTCACTTCTGACTCTGATTGAACATTTATCGTTGTGAAAGGCGATTTTTTCTCTCCCCAATACAAAGCTATTAATGCTGTGCCACTGGGAACACCTTGCAACTGTATATTGTGAAAACCGGAAACAACTTGACCTTCTGACAAACCTTCAAAAGCAAATGTTACTTTATCTAAAGAATTATCTGAAGTAGTGGTATCACCACTATTGTCAGAGCTAACTTCAGAACCTCCATTACCGCTGGATCCTCTAGTACTACTGGACTCATTCTTCTCTCCTTCATCTGGTGCATCAACTTTTTTAAGAGGAAATTTAGTATCTAATATTGATAACAGCTTACTCGCATCGATAATACCTTGAGATGCAACATCACTTTTCTCCAAAGTAAAACCAGTTACGAGAGCTGATTCAACTGAATCGATAGAAATATTTGGACTAATACGATCGAGAGGACCAAGACGATCAATGATATTCGCTAATGCTAAACCATAGCTACCAGCAGCAATCGGCGATGCCATTGAAGTACCACTGGAATAAACATAACTTCCCTCAGAATAAGTTGCTAGTATCCCAGTCCCTGGCGCTGCAATATCAATCCTATCACCACGCACAGTAAAATCTGATAACTTTCCAGCTTTATCTGTCGCTGCTACTGCTATCACATGATCATAACTTGCGGGAAATGAATAACGCACCCCACTATTTGTAGACGAGCCATTGACAAAACCGTCATTACCCGCCGCCGCAAAAACAACAACTCCCCTTTTTGCAAGCCTTGCAAAAAAATCATTTTTAAACATGGATGTATTGGTTTTAGAGAGGCTTATTTCATAACCCAAAGAAAGGTTAACAATCTGCGCACCTTGATCAACAGCCCAGCGAATCCCTCGATTAATCTCTATGCTACTTCCAAGTCCTTTAGCGTTTAACACACGAACGGGAATAATCTTGACATTCATACAAGAAGCAAGGCCCGTAATCCCTTCACGATTTTAAAGATCTGGCAGCAATAGTTCCCGCAACATGAGTAAACATGACCATTGAGATCTTCTATTTCTTGATCAGGGGCTCCTTGTGAGCCTTTACCAACAAAAAACTGCTAAATAACCAAGTTACCCGTTTCATCTTTCAAAACAATATCATTCAAGTCCGGGTGATCCAAATCAAGACCTGAATCCAAAACAGCGATTTTAACAGTTTTTTGATTTATCCCATTAGCCTTCGATAACTTACATAAGCATTATCACGATGGATAAAATCAAGATAATATTGCTTGCTTCGATAAGGATCAGTATTTCTTCCCAAAAAAAGGTGTCGCTGCAGCCAAAGCCTCAGCTTCTGAAGCCACAACTCCTTCTAATTTGATCGAAATTTGCGAGCATTTGACCAGTCTCATCACGGTCCAAATTACACTCACTTAAATTGACGCTATAGCTAAGAGATCTTCAGACATTACAGAAAGAGAATCACTACCTCCCAATTAATTCTCCTTCTGATGCTTCAAGTTTACAGCCAAACTCTGTAGCTACATCTTCCAATTTATGATTTATCGTAAAGCAATCCTTTTTCTCCGATAAAGCTCACAAGGAAGCTACCTGGCACGTACGACTCTGGAACAGAGCGTTGATGGATAATTTCTGCTTATGAGATCCACACGAATAAAGAAACATCATAGGCATGACAGAAGAAAAAAATAAATATGAGCCACATAACACTTCATAACGCCTCCCAACACAACAATCAAAATAACACTTCAGCTTATAGATTCAGCATATGGCGCGGTAAATAACCCATACATGATATGGATTATTATAGATTATTATAATAACAATATAAAATTGTCAATATTTTATACATTTTTACATTATTATTAAAGTGTTATATATTGTTTTTAATTAGGAAGTATATAGGAGCGGTCTCGTTCTTCGAAAAGCAAGCCTTCACTGTCTTTTTTATCATTCTCGTTAGTTTTATCGGAATTATAGTCGTATGACTCACTCTGGAATACGCCATACCTTTCAAATACGGAATCTTCATATGGTAACTTTAAAAAGCCGTTCCTATCCCAGTTGCGATAGGGATGTTCCACTAGCTGTATCATAACGCAAAAACACATGAAATTTATAAGTAGCCTTTGCAGCATCCAGGCGGCAGTTTGACAACCCAACAAAATCGTATGCCAATGCTTTGATACCACCTCCAAATATTCGTAATCCTTCTTTTAAATCTTGAACTCAGGGTTGCCTGATCAAAAAATTTGACATTATAACCACGACCAGCTCTCCCATGAGAAAACCCTATTCCAACACTATTTTGTAACGGAGCAACTTTTTTGTCAATGTTGTTAATTTAATAACACGACAAGAAATGTTTGAGTTTCTTTGCGTAGATAGCATGAAACGCAGGCATATTATATTTTTGTTCAAAGCTTCCCTACAATCTAGCCAGTCATAATCAACATGTTGACTATCATTCTTACAATTTTTAGCACTTAAACTTGCGGAAGGACCATGACCAAAAGTACCAATAACCTCATATTTCCATATAATAATATCAGGTGATAGCTGATTAACTACCCTTGCTACACCTTGATGAGCAAACAAGAATCCCGTCAACCATATGAATTTTATCAAATGAAAATTTTTCGAACGACACATGATAAAAGTTCCCTCAGATTTTGTACCCACGTAGAATTTATTTTAATCCTTGAGCTAAATTTACAAAATTCCACCCGGCAAATTCATTACAGTAATCTAACGATACTCATAGCTTCGCTTATGTTAAATTATATACTATAAAGCTAATAAACAAGTCCTTACATATTTAGAAAGTATAATTTTATCGTGGAATGGAATAACGAAGATAGCAATATAGCAAGGCTACTGAACCCTTCAAAAAAAGACAAAAAGCGACAATATAGCTTTTATATTGACGCTTTATTGTATAAGCAATTCATGTCGTTATGTAAAAAACATAGAATCTCAGGCTCTAAGGTCATAGCCGCATTCATGAAAGATTTCATCGATAAATACGGTGAAGCAAACCAAAATAGATATTATAACGAAGATATTTCAAGCAATAGCACAAAGATCAAATCCCTTAGGAAACTCTAGAAGCCTGCGGTCAAGCAAAGAGTAATATCAAGACGCAAAAACAAAATGCCCTGTCAAGTAATACCGACGCCAGATCGCCTATTAGGGAGATGCAAAAGCATTACTGCTATCTGATACGGTCCTGTACGTTCCTTGCTGCTGAGGAATATAATCATTTCCTGTATAACAGCCTGCCGATCCAGTCCCAGAATTACCAGTAACCCCTTGAATCGTTCCGGCAAGTACTTCTGAATTAAAACGATCGGCTCCAGCAATTTCGCCAAAACCTAAAACCATACAAGCTGCGAGCTGTCCCCAAATGCTTCCTCTTCTGGCTTTCAGAAATAATATTTTTTGCAACTTTAAAAGGAATTTCGATATTGCGTTCGAATAATTCATTTGGCCCGTTAAATTCTGTGCATAATGCTTCCATACCTGGCTTAGAACGAGCTCGGCACAAAGTAATATCACGAACCACCAAGACCATCTTCCCTCGGAAGGGAGGATTTGCCCAATCAATTTTAATATTAGAATAGGTATTAGCCATACCAGATATCTGCTGAACACTACCGTTAATCTGCTGAGGTTGCTGTATGGCTCCTGCTGAGTCATAACGAACTGCATATCCATAAAAGTCCATTCCAGACTTATAAACTCCAAGCTCTCTAGTAAGGTCACCTTTTGAAGCTACATTAATTTGCCAATGAACCGGCTGCTTAGGTTCTCCAATAAAACCCGGATTATTACCTTGCATAGGTCCCAAAGTCCCAACCAACGAGTAGCCAAAATCAACCGGCACACAATTACGTGGGGTTTGCCTTGTACACGGGCCCAATCCCACTTGTTGTTGAGCTTCCCCCAAATTTGCATTATCAGGAGTAGATTCCGAAGGCTTATCTTTCTTAACTGGCACAATTGCAGAACCTTTTCTCTCACCGCATGACCACAAAAAAGCAAGCTGAACGAACAGAGCTAAAAACAACTTATTTGACTTCATGGAGACGTCCATAGCAAACTCCAAATTTAAGGATGCCCACAACTAAAACGTGGGTGCTTGAATAAACTACTGACCGCAATTGGCTCTATCTCAGCGTAGGTAAACTTAGCTCCTACCTATCCATCGATAAACTCATCCTTCTATAGCTATCGGCATTGATTTGCCAAAACTTGATGGACTTTTCACAAAAAATAGACAAATAGTCGTAATATATTAATATTTAAGAAATAAAATATACTGACAAAGGCCCTTTATTAGGAAGTTATCAGAGGAATTTTTCTATTTCGTATGAAATAACAGTGCAATTTTGAGGCAGAAATGGTACATTCTCGAGATCAGTCAGCGTCTTCCCAAGTAATTGATGAAATATTGATGAGAAACTGTTTGTACTGTCAAAATGTATATGATAGGAGATCTTCGTTCGCTTAAGTGTAATACATTAACACATGCTATTAGAAAGCACGTAAGCAATGTATTAATACACCCATGTATAAGATGGAAATAAGGTCCATCGTCTCTACCAGGTACCGTAAATACCTGTCTACAAGGAGCTAAAAATGCTTGTTTCTTTGTTACGCTCGGGGCTAGCCTTAGGGGCTGCTCTATTCTCTCTCCTCTCCTTTGCAGATATTGAAAGTGATTTCAATAAGTTAAAATCCCACCCGCAGGACTACACCACATTTGGTACCATTTGCGAAGAGGTTGCTCGTGTCAGACTCCAAGAACGTTATGGAACAGATAATTACGAGTTTAAAGTAGGCATCGCCTATACAGGGCATGGCCGCACTTTAGGTGAGCTTGATGTCACAGTTTTTCGTAAAGGCGATCACAAAGCTATCGTTGTAGCTGAAGTAAAATGTTGGCGAAAATTACATCAAGGGCTCATGAAAGCCAAAAAACAGCTACAAAGATTCCAAAAAAACATAGCATTGGAAAGCATTGAATCGATGGTTTCCACTGGACCGGAAGCACAAACCTTCAAACCAAGTCAGTTTGATGAAAGCCCGACCTTTTTAACGATTTCCCAAAAAGGTGGGATCAAGGCTGGTTTTGATCTAGACATAGGTCTAGATATTGACGAGGTCAAGAACTTGCGTGCCATGTTGATCCGTTGCCAAGAACACGGAAATTGTCCAAGAAAATAAAAGCATAATAACGGCGGTCCTAGATCAATATAGCTTTCTAGGATCACCATCTAAAATACTTGAAATTCAGAGACTTAGGATCAAATCAGTAATCGAAGCAATTACCACGATTAAGTATTCCAACTTCCACCTCAAGAAAATGCAACGCGACTCTCACGTGTAATTAATAGGTCATTGATATTAGGAAATAATGACTCGGCCCCTCCGCTTAAATTATTTCAAAATATAATGCATAATAGATCTATCCGGATTAGATATATAGTTCGGGCCCCAACTTAGATCCTTGATCATTGGACTTATTGAGAGCATATGACCGAGATAAAGCATACGCAGAAAATTCTTATTATCAGTAACTTTCCAGAAACTGAAGCAATTTACAATCAAGCTTTGACTGTAAATAAAGATCGTTTTATCGAAAAAATAGAAATTGATTTTCGCGTAGCTCCAATTGACATTTTAGACGCCTATAAAGCTGAAGCTCCAGCCATCATCATCATCGAAATAGAAAATGACGAAACTCAATACCTTGATATATTTAAGCAGATCAGGGAACATAATCAATTTCAATCTTATACTGGAATGATTGCGGTAACAGATTCGTCTATTGAGATAGCAGCAAAATCGCTAGAACATGGCGCCGACGATTTTTGCTGTAAAACCCGTATTCTTGCAGAATTAGTAGCACGCGTCCATAGCTTACTGCATTACAAAAAAAATACTGAAGCATTAACAATTGCTAATGAACGATTAAAAATAGCAAACGAAAAGCTAACCAGGCTGACCATTACCGATGAATTAACCGGCCTTTATAATATGCGCTATTTCAAAAATCGATTAGAGCAAGAATTTTTACGAGCGGAACGCTATGATAAATTTCTATCTATTATCATGATAGATATAGATAACTTTAAGAGCGTTAATGATACCAATGACCATCTCATGGGCTCATTTGTCTTAGCAGAACTCGGAAAAATCATTGCGACTAAGATCCGCACTGTAGACATAGCAGCGCGCTTCGGCGGCGATGAGTATGTGATTATGCTACCAGAGACAGGCATATCTGGCGCCCATAATGCAGCTAAACGTATTGCTCAAGGTACAGCTGCCACCCTTTTCGATAACGGGCGCAATCAAATGAAAGTTACCATGTCCGTAGGTATTGCAACCTACGGGCCTGGATCTGAAGTTTTTGAAAACGGAACAGAATTACTCAGAAGAGCTGATCACTACTTATATGAAGCTAAAGAAACTGGACGCAACAAAATCGTTGATATTGAACATTCAGTGCGAAACAAAAAAGGCGCCTAACCCTCTCTTAAAGCCAATTGATGATACTGACAAGCAGCAGTATTACTTTCCTAAAAACAAAAGCTTACAGCAAAAACGCCCTACAAAAATTAAAGCAACCATGTAAAGCCACCGATTATACACTCGAAAGACTGCAGTAATGATAACCTAGAGGAGCTTGCTTTAAAGATGAATCTCATTATCACTGGATATTCAAAATGCCTTAGGCCTATAATACTTATCCCGATATGCATGCTCATCTTAATGGGTTGCAAGAGCAAAACTTCTAAATCACCTAACAACAGTAACAAAACTGAAGAACAGAACAAAAAAACTTGTGAGGATAATTACGGCAGTTTTAACAATGGAGTCTGCACGTGTAAGACTGGCTATACCCACATCTCTGGAGACCCATATAGATGCGAAAGAGACGAAGTACAATCCTCAAACGATAATGATTATGAAACCTGCGACGATGGTCAGCGTCGAACGGTTGCAGAGTGCAGGCAGCAAAGAGAGCGTATAAATTCGATAACCAATGCACAAGACTGCTTTAATAATAGAGGATTTTGGCGAAGTAGCAGCTGCACCCTATCGGAACCAATCAGTGAATCTAGCTGCGAAGAATATGGAGATTCGTGGGAAGGTGGCCGTTGTGTGGCTCGCGATCCCTATACTAAGGCACAACGCTGTACTTCTTTTGGTGGGAATTGGAACCAAGAACAAATTGCCTGCCAATGCGGAACAGATCAAACACCCTTTGACTGGAGTAATAACCGCTGTTCCGGAGATGTTTACGGTAATGGAGGACAAACCCCCGAACAAAGATGCGCTATTTATGGAGGACAATGGGTGAATCAACAATCTTGTATTTGCCCTCAAAACAGCCAATATAACCAACAAACAGGTAATTGTGCACCCTACCGGCAATGGCTACTTGCCAATCATACTGTCCAGGCTATTACGATAATTTCGGAAACTGCTATGGTATGACAGGCCAGCAGATGGTCTACAGTGTTTTATTCGGCTGGATTATGCAATCACTATATTTAGATGGCGGTACTGATGCAAGCAAGACATCAAATAGTACATCACCTCAGCCACAAAATAGCGGCCACTAAATCGAACCATTAGCCTCTTAATAATTAATTTTAAGAGGCTATTTTTCTGTCTCCAATAATCTTCTAACCTCTGCCTCAACCAAATATCCCTTCCCATATACTGAACGCATCTTAACTGAAGTAGAAACCTTTTTAACTGCAGCCCTTACTCCATGAATATGACGATCAAGTGCATTATTTGTCACTAAAGAACTCCCCCAACACTGCATCTTTAAACTTTCCCTCGTTACCAATCGACCCTCTGATTGAATAAGACAATTTAATATTGCAACCTCGGTCATTGATAGATAACGTTTCCCCAACGGGCCACTAATCTCACGACTCGCTAAGTTCAATTCTGTATCTGCAAAAACAATAACTTCTTCAGAGAGTGTTTTAACCGCACGGCCTGCCTAGCCAAAAATCTCGCTTTAACCTCATAAGCTGTAAAGGGTTTCTTAATAAAATCTTCGACTCCTGCCAATGCCAATGCTCTTATTTGAATCTCAGATTCAAAACCGTCTACTATTACAATGACTGGTGCATCCGGCCATCTTGATCTAATTTTCCCACATTCCCGAGGCATCACATCATCCATAAGTGAGAAACCTAAAAAAACCCCGGAAGGCCGAAACTCGTCTGATAAAGACTCAATTTCTCTAAAAGAGGAAATGTGAGTAGCCTCTACTTCTAATAGCTTGGATAGCATCAATCCAAGTAAGGGATCTTTATCAATAACCAAAAGGCTATCAATCCTAGGCTGTGTCATATGACTATCCATAATCCTTACCTTCTCCAATCGCCTTACGGCACCATTGCTACACTAACTAAAATATAAATATCCGCTTCCCGATCAGCATTAAAACAGAAGCTCTCACCCACCCAGGCCTACAAGTTTTGTTTCGGTAAGCCAAAGAAATAATTGACTGTATCAAAAAAGATATTTATTTATAGCAAGTTATAATCACCACACCAATACTACAAAGATCCACCTAATGAGAAAGATCCACCTAAAAAAAGATTATATTTTAAACAGATGTTTCCACTGCCAATATTATCGACACAAGGCCTACCTAATCGTAATCAAAACAAATAATTATCCCCTCAATAAAAGCAAAAGCATAAGATCCTCTCTTGCATCACAGGAAACTCTACATTAGAAAGACCTAGATTCAGGCTCATTAAGAGCCTATCACCAAAATTTAAGCAAATTTATTGCTTAAATCGTATTTAACGATATTAAATTAAAACAATAGGAAAATTAATGCGCATTATTGTATATTCCGCTATCGGCATGCTCCTCGCTGGGTCCTTCTTTTTTCCACAAACAAAAGATTTAATCGAACAAAATCCAGATTTTGCCGCTTACAGAATCATAGCAATAAATATCGCTTTTGCCCGCATGCTCATAGAAGGCTTCGTTTTAAGACACAAGCAACGCAAAACAGATCAGCAACTTGAAACGTTAGTTGAGCTCAAGTCGACAAATTCGGACTTGATTCAAGATAGAGAAGAAAAAATCAAAACGATTAACGAGCTCGAGTCTTCTATGACCCAGTTAAAACAAGAACATGGTTCTTTGCAAAAACAGCTAAATGACGAAACCGCTGAAAAAAAAGCTTTAAAACTTGCCAATAGTGACCTCACACAAAAACTAAATCACCTGGAAATTAAAACAAAAAATAATATAACTGTGCAAGGTGAAGAGGCCATTAGCTTTTTATCACAGCTGCAACAAAAAGGGCGTTTCTTAGATTTTATTATGGACGACGTGACTTCCTATTCGGATGCACAAGTAGGTGCAGCAGCAAGAATGGTTCACCAAGGCTGTCAAACTGTTATGAAGGAATGCTTCCATATCGAGCCTGTCAGAGACCTGCAAGAAGGTGAAGCTATCTCCATTGATAAAAATGAGCCAGCATCAGAATACCGCCTTTTAGGTAAAGTAAAAGATGAACCGCCATACCACGGCACCCTATTACATAAAGGATGGGCCACCGATAAGATTAACCTTCCAAAATCTCAAAGATTCGGTGAAACTCAAAAGCATGTCATCACTCCGGCAGAAATCGAAATAATGTAAAACAATTTCTACTAAAGGAAAGTTAAACAGTTTACTTCCATCAAAATACAACAAGTAGAGAGAGAGAAGCAATGGCTTGGAGTTATACAATAGGAATAGATCTGGGGACCTCAAACTCAGCCCTTACTTGGCAGAAAAGCGGAAATGAAAAAATCCACCTCTTAGAAATTGAGCAAATCCAGACTGCAAGTGCAATTTCTCGTCAAAACACCCTCCCATCAGTTATTTATTTTCCAAATAATACAGAAGCAACTACGCAAATACCCTGCCTGCCCTGGCAAAGTAATACTAGCAACGAATTAATTGTAGGTGAATGGGCGAAAAACAGATGCCACGAGGCACCTGATAGATGTGTCGTGTCAGCAAAATCCTGGCTTTGCAATAACAAAGTTCAGAGAGATGATCAAATATTACCCTGGAAATCGCAAGCAACATCCAAAAGAATATCACCGATAGAAGCATCCACTTTATATTTAAAACATTTGATGGATTGCTTTTCCTATCAAAGACTTGAGCAAGACAATGAAGAAATTGATTGGAATGATGTACACGTAACATTGACAATTCCAGCATCTTTTGACGACGTAGCTAGGTCTCTAACAGTAAAAGCTGCTAAAGATGCTGGAATCGTAAATTTAAATTTATTAGAAGAACCACAAGCTGCATTCTATTCATGGATTAAAGAAAAAGATAAACAATGGCGTAAAAATATCGAGGCGGGAGATGTTATTCTGGTCATCGATATCGGTGGCGGAACTTCGGACTTTAGTCTTATATCTGTCCATGAAAAAGAAGGAAATTTAGAGCTTGAAAGAATTTGTGTCGGAGACCATCTACTTTTAGGCGGAGATAACATGGATCTGGCTCTAGCCTATTCGATACAAGACAAGCTAGAAAACGAAGGCACAAATATAGATACATGGCAGTTTCAGTCTTTAGTAAGTAGCTGCCGCCATGCAAAAGAAAAAATTCTATCTAATCAAAGCTTAGAAAACTGCCCTATAACCATCGCTTCTCGAGGATCTAGCCTTTTTTCAGGTTCTATATCAACTAAGCTAGATAAGACAACGCTTCTTGACATCTTTACTAACGGATTTTTCCCTAAATGCTCTATGAATGACAAACCCAATAAAAGCATATCTAGTGGACTATCAGAGCTAGGATTAGATTATGCAGAAGACGCCGCTATAACGAAACATTTGGCAAACTTTTTAACAAAGAGCAGCACTAATATTGAAGCAAGCTCAGAACTAAAAAAGCAGATAGATCCACAACGCTACACAAATGACAACAAAACAATCATGCCCAATAAAATTCTCTTCAACGGTGGTGTTTTTAATGCAAGTATCTTGAAACAACACATCATGGACATATTTAGAGGTTGGGCAAATAATGAAAAAATTGAAGAGCTTATAAGCAACAATCTTAACCATGCTGTTGCAATAGGTGCGTCATACTTTGGCTCTCTAAAAAATGCTAATGAAAAGCTGAGAGTCCGTTCAGGCCTTAACCGTTCTTACTATCTAGGTTTGGCTGAAGCTGGTATGGCCGTCCCCGGCCGCAAACCAAAGATAAAAGCAATCTGCATAGCCCCCCAAGGAAGTGAAGAAGGGGTTCCTTTAGAAAAAATTAATAAATCCTTTGGACTAATGACTGACGAAAAAGTAGAGTTTCGCTTTTTCAGTTCATCATCGAGGGCAGGTGATCAAGTGGGTAGCGAAGTTGCTGATGCTTGTAACAACTTAGAAGAATCTGCCAAGCTTAGCACATTTTTGTCTCTCAACAGTCATGATATAGATAGCAGCGTGGAAAAAGGAGAAATAGTTCCCGTTAGCCTAGATGCAAAAATAACTGATATCGGAACCCTACATCTATCACTCAAGCACCAAACATCAAATAAGCAATGGGATCTAGAGTTCAATATTAGAGCACATAATTAACAATTTTTTTATGGAAAGCTATTGAAGAATCAAAGTCGTTACATTGTAGGAATTGATTTAGGAACAACCAATTGCGCTTTAAGCTACTATGATACTTTAAATCCAAATGATGGAATAAAAAAATTAGAAATCCTTCAGTGGGAAAATGAAAACCAGGTTATCAAAAAAGACACCCTCCCATCATTTTGCTATATTCCTCCCAAAAGCGACATAAAGAAAAATCGCTTTAGTATAGAAAGTATAGAACAACAGAACAGCGAAGAAGAAAAGGAAAGCAACGTATTAGTAGCTGGAAGCATAGCACGACAATTTGCAGCCACCAATAGCGATCGTGTCATTCATTCAGCAAAATCTTGGCTTTGCCATGGAAAAGTAAATAGAAATGAAAAGATACTGCCATGGAATTCAGATGAAATCATAGGGAGTAAGAGATTTTCTCCTGTAGAAGTGTCAGCACACCTTCTCAAACACCTTAGAGATGTATGGAATGCCGAGATTGCACGTTTCGAACCAAGCTACAGACTAGAATCACAAACGATTATCGTCACAGTTCCGGCCTCTTTTGATGAGGTGGCACAAAAGTTAACGCTAACCGCCATATCTATGGCTGGATTTAACTTAGAAAAAGTAACTCTGATTGAAGAACCACAAGCTGCATTCTACTTTTGGCTAGAAAACTACAAAAAAAGCCATATTAAAAATAAAGGATACGAATTTCAATCGACTTCTAATAAAGTTATTTTAGTTTGCGATATTGGTGGAGGCACGACAGACTTTAGCCTTTTCAACTTGAATAGAATTAACCATAAAAATGTCGATGAGGCATTAAAAGATATCGAAATAGAGCGTTTTAGGGTTAGCGACCATATCCTACTTGGCGGCGATAATATCGATCTTAAAATAGCGTATCTTTTAGAAGAAAAGCTATTGAGTCAACAAACAGTAAAAACAAACAACCTATCCTCAAAACAATGGTCTCAGCTTATTGCCCAAACAAGAACAATAAAAGAAAATTTACTTTCTCAAAAAAGCAATGAATCACCTAAAGACTCTACTGATTCCAATGAGCTGCATGTCTCTGTGAGTGGGGCTGGATCATCCTTGTTTAAATCCACAATTAGTGCTTCTATTGGCAAAGAAGAGCTCATGGAGGTGATCCTGGCTGGGTTTTATCCTGAATGCGAGAATACAGATACTCCAGAGAAAAGCACCTCTGCTCTGCAAGAGTGGAATCTTCCATACGCCCAAGACAGCAGAATAACTAGACATTTAGCCAGCTTTCTCGCAGGCACTAAAGTAGATGGCATTATATATACAGGCGGAAGTCTAAAGCCGCATTTTATTCAGAATCATTTAACCAAGCTCATAGAAAATTGGCAAAAAGAGCGACCGATAATTCTGGAAAATCCTGAAATGGATCTTGCTGTCTGCCTAGGTGCAACCTCATATGGATTGGCAAAACATCAAAAAAGACACCTTTTAAAAGGCGGTTATCCACGTTCTATATTTGTTGAAGTAATAGACCAACATCAGCATAGATCTTTAGTTTGTATACTTCCAAAAGGCACTGAGCACCATCACAATGCTTTAATTATCGATTCTCTTGACCTAAAAGCACATATCGGTACCCCAGTTCGTTTCCAATTATTTTATTCTAATAAACGAACTGGTGACAAATTAGGTGATATTGTTGAATACACAGAAAATGAATTTCATCTCCTTCCACCACTACAGACAAGGCTTGAAACAAAGTCTGCCCTGAGAGACAAAAATTACAAATCAAATAAAATTGATGTTGGTCTGAAAATAAATCTAAAAGGAACAGGCCTACTAGAAATCTCATGCTATGAAAAATGCATGAAACCCAATAACCATGCAATAGAAAATCCAGAAAATTTTCAAGAAAGCTGGAAACTAGAATTCAACTTACAAGATAGCAGCGGATCACATCAATCTAATCTGGCATCCGATGAACTTAGCGAAAAAAGTAATAGTATCGATGTAAAAAACCGCATCGCACTAGCAATAAGTACGATAAACAGTTTTTATGGCAAGAAAAAAGTTATACCACATCAACAAAAAAGCCCCAGTCAACTAATCAAGTTAATAGAAGACGATTTGGCACTACAAAGACAAGAATGGGACGCAACCATACTACGTTCTATGTGGCCTATGTTACATGAAGGCAGAACCAGAAGAGGACGCTCTTCTGCCCACGAAATGTCATGGTTAAACCTAAGTGGCTATGTACTGCGCCCAGGCTATGGCAACGCTTTAGATGAGTTTCGCGTCAATGACCTGTGGGATATTTTTAATCATGGCCTTTCCTTTCCAAAAGAAGCCAAAGTAAAAAATCAATGGTGGATCATGTGGAGGCGTGTTGCCGGTGGATTAAACAAAAACCAGCAAGATCAACTATTCTCAAAAATCATTCCTAGTATTCGCAAAGAGCAAGAGGCCACAGCAGAAATGTACATGCTAGCTGGCTCATTAGAGTTAGTAGATATGGACAAAAAAGTTCAGCTTGGAAATTACCTAACCGAACAAATAACTCGCGGCAAAAAAAATGCAATTGATCAAAAAATTTGGGCGCTTGCAAGACTATCCAGTCGCATTCCTCTTTACGGAGGGCCAGATTGTATCATACGCCCTCACTTTATTGAAAAATGGGCGCAGCAACTGAAACCTCTAAAATGTGAAAAGTTACCATATAAAAAGCTCAATCAATTTTATGCGCAAGCCGGCCGTAAGATCGGCGACCGTGAACTTGATATTGGAGAAGAAGCAAGAAGTGAGTTTTTATGTAAACTAAAAGAAGCATCAGCCCAACAGTCACAAATTATTCAAGTTGAAAACATCACAGGCATAGATATTGAAACAAAAATCAGTTATTTGGTGAGACTTTACCTGCTGGATTGAGTCTTAATATCTAAATCGTACTTTAGAATATAGATTCTGATCAAAAAATGAAATGCTGAACTGAGACGTTTCGTTTCACTCAACATGGCGGCAAGACTTTAGCGTCACTCAAACAGCATTTACTAAAAAATCATGGTAAAAATCTATGCAAATTTTAGAAAAGGAAGAGTTCTAACATCTTACTAGGGGGTAAAAGTGCTTTGCATGCAGGCGATAAATTGCTAAGATCATTAAAAAACAGCTAACAATTCGAGTGCTAGCATGCAAATCAGAAGTACTTAACGCCTATGTAAGATCTGCAATCATCTAAAAACTTACCATGATTTTTTTGGTAAATAGCGCATAATCAACCCTCAAGATCATAAAAGCCACACAGCCTTCTAGCATGAACGAGCTTATTTTTAAGAACAAACAAAATATCTCTGACCAAAGAAAAATTTATTTTAAAAGCAGTAGTCATTGGCTTGTGGTTAGGGGTGGGCAACTGTTGGTATCGTCACTATAAATAAAGAAGTTCTCAAAACTTTGCAGGGCGATATCAACAGCTGTCCAGGCCTATCCACAGCCTCCCATAGCTCAGTCGTGGCAATGAATTGCAGAGGTATTTTACTAACCCAGTATTTTTATGCGAAAGCGATATTTCAGTGACTATGCAAAACTATGGGAGCTGTGGACTGCTATGGAAAAACATTGAAATCATCTGAAAAGTTTTTATTAAAAGCTCCATCCTAACGATGATTCCAATCTTTTTCCCACAGCACCCCACAGTAAAATTACTACTGCTATTTAAAAATTTTTTTGGGGTTTGCTATCAAAACAGTCAAACGCTCGTACGAACGAGGCCTAGGCTTCTTGCTTCTAAAAAACTGGTAAAAATTGGTATCAAAACAGTCAGATTCTTGTTCATGTGAGAGCCTATTCTTCTTGTTTCTAGAAACCAGTCAACTCACTCAAGGTTATTCCATGGTAACTATTCAGCGTATTTTTATCTGATCGATTCAAAGCCTTGACCGCCCTTCATCCATATGAGGATGACGATGTATCAAGCGACATATTGAAGGGAAAATACGCTGAATAGTTACATTCCATGAAGAAATTTTCGAAATGATTCAAATAATTTTTTTCCAAAATAGTTTCTATAAATTTTTAGAAGATTACAGACCTCACATATGTGGTAAATACTTCTAATTTGCATGCTAGCACTCGAATTATTGTCAATTTCTCAAATGATATTAGAGATTTGTCACTTACATGCAAATCGCTCTACCCCGTGGTAAAACGCCAGAACTCTTCCTGTTCTACGAGTTGCAGGGGTTTTTACCCTGGTTTTTTGGTAAATGGTGTCAAAAGGAACGCACACTCATATGCACTCAATAGGACTACCCTATGCGCTTAAAGATGAGAGTAAGAAAAAAACGAAACGACCTCAAATTGAGAGAAATTAATGGGCATGAATTAGTTCTTGGATTGCCATGGCACGTCCCATGGCAATCAAGGTATCGTTCAACTCTATCACCGTATCTCGATGTGGGGGCATCAGGAGATTACCTGTATACTTTCTTATGCCGACAATAACAATACCACGAGAGGTAAAATCAGATTGCGATAACCTCTTCCCTAAGCATTCGGCATCAGCATTAACGGCAATTTGCGCTAAATCAAATTCACTGCCTTCTGCATCAAAAATTTCGATAAAATCATTTAAATGTGGGTTAACCAAAAGCTGTGCCATACGGGCAGCACCGCTTTTATAAGGACTTACCACTCGATTCGCACCTGCCCGTAACATCTTCGCCTCATTTTTCTCATCAGACGCTCTGCTTAATATCTGAATGTCTTTATTTAAAAGCCTAGAAGACATAACTACATACAAATTATCAGCATCATGAGATAAAACGACAGCTATACCCTTAGCTCGCTCGATGCCTGCCTTAATCAAAATACGATCATCAGTCGTGTCACCATGAATACAAATCAAACCATCATTTTGCATTTCTATATATCGTTGTTGATCTCGTTCGATAACAACTAACTTTTCTCCTTTATCACTTAGACTCTTAAACAAAGCCTCACCCATACGCCCATAGCCACTAATAATATGATGACTACTCAGTTTTTTTATTTCCTTTTCCATGCGCCGCTTTCCCATAATATTACGAAGTTCTGCTCGCAAAATAAATTCACCAATTTGCGTCACTCCATATAAAAATGCGCCCAAACCAAAGATAAGGTAAATAATAACGACCCACCTACCCGCAAGGCTCAAAGGATGAACCTCTTGAAACCCCACCGTCGTTAGGGTGATAACTGCCATATATAATGAGTCAGAAAAATTCCAACCTTCAATAAGCATAAATGCTAACGAGCCAATAACAGGCAACGTCAGTAGCATTAAAACTATTTTAATGGCTCGGGTAAGATACATAGATGTTTATGCTACGTTTTCGCTGTCGGCTTCTTGTGAGCCTTCTTCTTGGCCTTTCAGCTTAGCTTGCAAAAGATCAAAACGCTTTTTCAGCACCTCATGTTCTGCGGCGAGTTTACTGTATTTTGTATCTATAGTACGTAAATTAGATCCAAGGTCTTTTACTAGTACTTGAAACCAACTAGGAATCGATTTCAAAAGCTTCTCCCTCTGCATCTGATTTATCACTACACATTTTACCTCTGTTTTACAACGGCCAGTTGCACTCCGAGGATCATTTTCGAGAAAAGACATTGTACCAAGAACTGACTTTGGACCCGCAATACCGATCGAAATATCCTTGCCGCTAGCCTCATCTCTTACCCACAGCTCAACTTCACCAGATTTAATAAAAAAAAGTTCTCCACCCTTTTCACCCTGGCGAAAAATCTCTTGCCCGGCGCCAATGACCGTTTCTTTTGGCTCTGCCATCTACATTGCTCCCATAAAAATTATGTCTAAACATGCGAAAACTCTTTTCAATAACTAGTTAAAGAATTTCTCTAAGTAATAAGACAATGAGATTCATGCAACTATACTATAGATAATAAAATATATTCTTTTATTGTAACTATTCAGTGTATCTTTTCCCTTCAATATGTCGCCTGATACATCGTCATCCTCATATGGATGACGGACAGTCAAGGCTTTGACTCGATCAGATAAAAAATACGCTGAATAGTTACCTTTTATTAAAAAAATTTCTGCTACGCAGCATTAGCTTCTCCACCATCTTTAGAACCACCTAGATAAGAAGAAAGTTGTTCGCCAATAGCCCTAGGACTCTGCCCTCGCAATAAAGCATTAACTCCAGCGACTACAATAGCCATATTTGTAGATTCTACACTTCCACGGTACTCAACTTTAGAAGCAAGAGGCATAAATACCAAGTTGGCAATTAACGCTCCGTACAACGTTGTGATAAGAGCAACAGCCAATCCGGGACCGATTTTAGAAGGATCACTCAAATTCGCCATAATAACAACCAAGCCAATAACAGTTCCAATCATACCAAACGCTGGAGCAGCCTCACCCATTCCTGATAAGATAGCTTTACCATCTTTAGCTTTTTGTTTAGCCATATAAACATCAACTTTTAAAATTTCATTGATAACATCAACATCATAACCATCAACCATAAAACGAATTGCTTTAGCAAGAAATCGATCTTCTATCTGAACCTTTTCTAAAGCTAGAATTGACTGTTTACGTGCGACTTCTGCCAATTCGATAATATCATCTACTAATTTTTGTGGATCCGTAGACTTATCAAAAAAAACCGAGGTTATACCAATAAGACCATTAAGATAAGTTCCAAGCGGCCAACGTATCATTGTAGCAAAAATAGCTCCACCTAATACACAAACTATACTGGTCAAATCCCAGTACATCATAATACCACCGGAAAGAATCATAACGACAATAACGAGAATGCCGCCGCCTGCAAGACCAATGATAGTTCCTAAATCCATAGCAAAACCATATAACGTCGATAAAAATATTTGCCAAAACAAACCAACTAAAAAGAATGCACATCTCTAATATAGCGTAACATCTGGAATGATCAGGTTTACTCTTCTTAGTAATATTTTATTGGTATTTCTTCTTTAGATCATTAGTGGAATCGAAGAAAATCCTGCCTAGACCCATAGACACAAAACTAAAGTATACTCAAACAAGATAACAATGCGAAGAAGAAAAAAAGCCACTAATAATTAGGACATGGTAGTTATTAACGTACCCCAAAATTCAAATCTAGCAGAAAGGCAATTTTTGCTTAATGCAATGACAAGGGTTTAAGCTGGTGGAAGAAGAAGAAGAATGTCAATGTTCAAGTGAGCTTTGGCTTATGAGTTATGCTGACCTAATGACGCTATTATTTGCGGCATTTGTCGTACTATATGGTATAACACCACAAGGACAGTCAGACAAAATTTTAGGTGTGATCTCATCCATTAGAGAAGCATTTATAGAAATTCCAGATGATATCCCCCAAGACCAATTACGCGATGGCCCTATTATTGTAGGCAAAGCTGCTTATAAATATTTCAAAGGCGAAACCATCAATCCCCCAAAAATCAAAATATATAAACGCGCACAAAAAGCAGTAAACATCATCAACAAAGACATGGAACGCGCCAAATCAATCATAGAATTACGCTCTCAAGATGGAAAAATGAGCCTCAATCCTGGTGCTGACCAAAAAGATATCACCGTCATAGCCGACACAAATGGCTTCCGCCTGAGATTAGTGGCTTCTCAGTTTTACAAGCCCGGATCTTATCGTATTGATCGTCGTACCGTAAAACGCTTGGAGACAGTAGCTAATTTTCTAAAATCTCTGAATAAGAAAGTTACCATCGAAGGTCATACCGACTCAGTACCCCCGAAAGGAGAAATGACTAACCTCGAGCTTTCATCTATGCGGGCTGCCCATCTAGCCCAATACTTCATAAAGATTTTCGGCTTTCCAAAAGAAAATATTTCAGTAGCAGGATTTGGAGAAATGAAACCCATTTCTTCAAATGAAACGAGTGCAGGACGCGCACTAAATCGACGTATCGAAATAAAAGTCCATTACGACGAAAATTAGCTAAAAGCCAATCAGGCCCATAATCGAGATGTTTAAGTTTAATAAGCCCTGAGAATAGTAAAGCCCTTAGACTCAATCAAAAGAGAGCAAAAAGAATGTTCAGGATAAACTTCCATTGCAAACGATTTTTCTGTAAAGCCGTAAAATGGGCAGTCCTTGGAATGATTCCGATAGCTTCCTTAACTTCCTGTGATTTTTGGTCCAAAAAAAAATGTGAATGGTATATCACTCCAGACCTCGATCGCCGCAGCTTGGCCAAACCAGGATGGGCGACAGTCTGTTTAAAAAACTATCGACTGGGTAAGCAGAAGTGCTATATGACAATCAGAATAGAAACCGCTGAATCCTTAATCAACAAACCTATAAGATATGCTGACATGGATGTTGACGAAACGACCATGCCACGGGTAATCCACTCCGCAAAAGCCTGCCAAAACTAGATAGATAGGTCAACCAGTAAGAATTCGATGCGCCGATAAGCAATATCATTGCCTTTTTGAAGGAAATCATTATGATGCTAGCGGTAGGCAAAACAGATACAGGACTACTTTATTATGACTAATACAGAAAAAAGTCGCTACGGTGACCGCTTTGAAACCTCAATAATAGTATTAATGAGTGCATTAATCCTGCTAGCTATGTTTGGTGCATGGTCGCTTATGAGTTCAAAAATGGGCCATTGCAATGCATCTGACTACACCTATTGCGGTGAAACTGAGCAGGTGCATCACTAAATTACAAGGTTAATTGATGCCTCCGACGTTATCTTCGATCATGGCCAAATCATTTCCCTTCAGAAAATATTACCCTGTCTTAGGTACATAAGGTGTGAGTAAATCTGAGGAAAATACTATATGGAGCCGACCTCGAAGCCTTGAAATTTAACGGCGGAGGTGTTCGACGGCCATCTCAATGCCTTCAATCGATAAAGGAAACATAGGGTAAACTTGCCGTACCATGCGGTTTGAAGCAATGTTCCAATATTCTTCGGGCTCAGGGTTAAGCCAAACTGACCTTTTGAAATGCTCCTTAAGCCTCCGCAACCAAACAATCCCAGCATCTTCATTATGATGGTACCAATCAACTGAGCCACCGGGCATAGTCAATTCGTAAGGACTCATCGCCGCATCACCAACAACAATCACCTTCCAGCTAGGGTCTAATTTCTGCATCACATCATTAGTCGCAATGCCTTCCCCTAAAGCTACATCAGTAAATAAAGTTTCATAAGGACAATTATGAAAAAAATAATATTTAAAATGACGAAAATGACGAGATGCATATGCAGCTGAAAATAACCGCTCAGAAATAAAACTATGACTCGTCATAGACCCACCAATGTCCATGAGAAGCAGGAGCTTTATACTATTACGTTTTTCCTTTCTAAAAACCAAAGAAATATCACCAGCATTATCACCTGTCTTTCTAATCGTTTTTTCCAGGTCCAATTCTTCACGCTGGCTATCATTACTGAGCTTCCTTAGTTTACGCAAGGCGACACTAATTTGTCTGGTATCAAGGACTAAGTCATGGCGTAAGTTTTGAAAACGCCTCTGAGAAGCTATCTGCACTGCCGATTTATTCCAGCTTTCTCCTCCTACTCTAATCCCTTCAGGGTGGTAACCTGAATGTCCGAACGGACTTGTCCCGCCAGTTCCAATCCATTTAGATCCACCGTCATGCCTTTCTTTTTGTTCTTTTAGACGCTCTTCAAATTGCTTTTTTAATGCTTCAAAGTCTAAAGTTTTGAATTTTGCTTTATCCTCTGCTGATAATTCCTTAGGTGCAATAGGATTTTCTAACCATTTTAAAAGATCATCATGAAGGCTTACATGTGGTTCAATATTATGAAAGAATGCAGCAAAACACTGATCATACAAATCAAGATGATCTTCTCGTTTAATACAAATACAACGGCACAATTCATAGAAACCCAATAATGAACAATCAGCTAAACCTCTAGCTAATCCATCCATCAAGGTCATCCATTCACCAACAGAAACCGCCAAGCCATTCTGGCGTAAAAATTGTAAAAAATTTATAAACATGAAATTTTCTAACTAAATTGCTCGAGATCATCCTCTTTCTTCAATAAAACTCCCAAAAATGGAATCTCTTTATGCAGCAAATCTTGAGAAATACCAGCAGCGATTAAAGCATTAATCCAATCGAGAAGCTCACTGGTAGAAGGCTTTTTGCGTATATTAGACTGACTACGAAGCCAATAAAACCTAGCTAAACACTGCTCAACCAAGGATTCTTCTAAAGTAGTATGGTGTACAGCGATAATTTTTCTCATCAGATCAACATCAGGAAAACGGATAAAATGAAAAATACAACGGCGTAAAAAAGCATCTGGTAATTCTTTTTCATTATTTGATGTAATAATCACGATGGGCCTATGCTTGGCACGCACTGTCTTTTGAGTTTCTGGAATATAAAAGCTCATGGAATCAAGTTCATGCAACAAATCATTGGGAAACTCAATATCGGCCTTATCAATCTCATCGATTAATAATACCGATTGCTTTTCGTGCTCAAAAGCCCTACCTATTGGCCCCAACTTGATATAATCATCAATATTGCTAACGTCCTTATCACCAAAGCGGCTATCATTAAGCCTCTGCACCGTATCATAGGCATAAAGCCCATCCTGAGCTTTTGTAGTACTTTTGATATGCCAAGGAAAAAGATCAAACGACAAACTCGAAGCAATTGCATGCGCTAAAACAGTCTTACCAGTACCCGGCTCACCCCGAATCACTAAAGGTTTTTGTAACGCAATAGCAACGTTCACTGCATTCAATAACTCTCGATCAGCTACATAGCTTTCATTACCAGAAAATTGATTAAAACTCATAAATTGAAACTTCCTAAATAACTGCCAGACTTCATCCAAATCAAAAGCCTTAAAATCTAAATACATGCTAACACGGATTTATGACTAGCATGCTCACCGGATATCCACCACAAATATAGTAAAAATGCCTAAAAAATATTCTAATTCATAGCTTTTTTTGTTCAGAGCTTGAATCTTAAAGTTCTAGTACGAGTAAACGTACAAAACTTAAGAGGCCTTGGCTATCTGCCTGATATCATATGCCAAAGAAATCATGCAACTTAGGATGCTAAAGTACTGACAACCCTGATTAGACTTTACTATCCGTCCATAGCTGTTACATTTAGAAAAAACTCCTCAAGATGAGCCTTATATGCAAATTTCAGAAAAGAAAAAAACCATCAGCTGGGCATTGTACGACTGGGCGAACTCGGCCTTCTCTACCACAGTAGTCGCCGGATTTTTTCCTGTTTTTTTCAAAAAATACTGGAGCCAAGGTGAAGATATCACACTAAGTACCTTCAAACTCGGGATAGCCAATTCCATAGCGAGCATTGTAATCGCTATACTAGCTCCTCTACTCGGCTCTATAGCAGATTATGGAGGTATCAAGAGAAAATTTTTAATATTTTTTACTACCCTAGGTGCCGTAATGACCATTGGACTCTATTTCGCTGAAGAGGGAGAATGGCGTTATGCGATTTTTCTCTACATTTTAGCATCGGTGGGATTTGCGGGAGCCAACACCTTTTATGATTCTCAACTCGTAGATATTGTTCCTGCCAAAAAATTTCACAGCGTGTCTGCGCTCGGTTATGCCTTAGGCTATCTAGGAGGAGGGCTGCTCTTTGCTGTCAATGTATATATGACAATTAATCCCAACCTTTTTGGCTTGAACAGTTCCGCCGAAGCCGTTCGGGTATCTTTTGTTACAGTAGGGGTTTGGTGGATAGCTTTTTCTCTACCCATTTTCCTTTTTGTCAAAGATCCAGAACCTGAAGAAAAAAATATGGATAGAAAAAAAAGCTATACCCAACTCATTATTCATGGATCACGCACACTGGCTGCCACAGCTAAGCATATAAGTACCTTAAGACCACTCCTTTTATTTTTATTAGCTTATTTTTTATACATAGATGGCGTTGGCACTGTCATTAAAATGGCCATCGACTACGGAATGTCTATAGGCCTAGAAAGCAACAGCCTCATTACCGCACTGCTTATCACCCAATTTATCGGTTTTCCCTCAGCTATGATTTTCGGATGGATTGGCAATAAAGTTGGTGCAAAAAAAGGAGTCTACCTAGCTTTAATTGTTTATATTTTCGTCACAATTATGGGCTACTCTATGGATTCAACCCAAGAATTCTACCTACTTGCCATCGCCGTTGGCTTGGTAATGGGGGGTATCCAATCCTTAAGCCGCTCTATTTACGCAGCCATGATACCTGAATCTCAATCTGCTGAGTTTTTCGGATTTTTTAACCTTTTTGGAAAATTTGCTGCCATTATGGGCCCCGCTGTGATGGGCTACGTAGGGCACCTTACAAAGAGCCCACGTCTTTCTATCCTTTCTTTAATAGTATTTTTTGTAGTGGGTGGAGTCTTGCTCTCTTATGTCGACGAAACCTACCGTGCCAAAGCCTCTTCCGCATAATAAATTTTTAAAAATTTAAAAAGCTTATCCTAGATGAAAACTTTTGCTACTATTTTATAACTATTTTGCTAGTATGCACGCTTGGATAAGCTAGAGCATAAAATGCAGTATTTTTAGTCACTGTCTTTAAAAGACTTTGGAAAAAATGACTCAAGAACTAGCAACAGCGATTTTTTTTTGAATTCTTACCTACGGAATACAGTGAATGAGTGAAATCTTGCAAATAGGGGTCCCAAAAGAAACAAAAGAAGGTGAATGCCGCGTATCCATAACCCCGGAAGCAGTAGAAAAAATTAAAAAATTGGGTTTTAACCTTCTCATCGAAGAAGGCGCAGGAACAAACGCTAGCTTCTCCAATCAAAGTTACCTTGATGCGGGAGCAAAGGTAACTAAAGAAACGAAAGAGGTGTGGCAGTCTGACCTAATCATGAAAGTAAACGCCCCAACACCGGATGAAGTAGAATTGCTACGTAAGGGCTCAACTTTATTTTCATTTATTTTTCCAGCAGAAAATAAAGCTTTAATGGATCAGCTCATGGCGAAAGGAGTGTCTGTTTTAGCCCTTGAGGGAATCCCAAGAATTTCACGGGCACAGAAAATGGACGTGCTGAGCTCAATGGCAAATATTGCAGGATATCGTGCCATTGTTGAGGCTGCAAACGTATTTGGAAGGTTTTTTACCGGGCAAATCACAGCAGCTGGTAAAATTCCACCAGCCAAAGTTATGGTCATTGGAGCTGGAGTAGCAGGCTTATCGGCGATTGGAGCTGCCAGAGCGCTCGGAGCTATCGTAAGAGCTTTCGATACTAGGCCATCGGTAAAAGAACAAGTCGAAAGTATGGGAGCTGAATTTTTAGAGTTAGATTTCGAGGAAGATGGTGAAGGTGTTGGTGGCTATGCCAAGACGATGAGCAAAGAATTTATCGAAGCAGAAATGGCTCTTTTTGCTGCCCAAGCAAAAGAAGTAGACATCATTGTGACGACCGCTCTCATACCTGGGAAGCAAGCACCTATACTCATAACAAAAGCCATGGTTGATTCCATGAAACCAGGTTCTGTAGTAGTGGATCTGGCAGCAGAAAGAGGCGGAAACTGTGAGTATACGAAAGCAGGCGAGATCGTAGAAATCAATGGTATCTCTATTATAGGGTATACCGACTTACCAAGCCGCCTCCTAATCAGTCTAGCCGCTTGTTCGGATCGAATCTCACGCACCTTTTGTCAGATATGACCCATAAAGGAAGTGAGCCATATACAATCGACTTTGATGATGAGGTAGTTCGTGGAGCTACTGTTATAAAGGAAGGGAGCATTACCTGGCCGCCTCCCGCACCAAAAATGCCACCTGCTACCCCTCAAAGCAAAACATCTGCTGATTTGAATAAAGGAAAAGTAGAACCTACAATAAAGGGACAGGTGGCAGATAAAAAAGAAGGGAACCAATATAGCGATAATCATTTGCGCTATTATATTCGCTCTTATTGGACAAGCCGCACCGTCAACTTTTTTAGGACATTTTAGTATATTTGTTTTATCGATTATCATAGGTTGGCAAGTTATCTGGAATGTGACCCCAGCCCCTATCATACACCTCTAATGAGTGTGACCAATGCCATAAGCGGTATTATTATAGTAGGTGCTCTGCTTCAAATCACAGGAGCAGACCTTAATTTGGCTACTATATTAGCTCTTTTAGCAGCAATACTCGCATCCATAAACATCGCCGGTGGATTTCTCGTTACCAAACGTATGTTGAAAATGTTTAGAAAATAAGGACTGTGTTCATGTCAGAAGGATTGATAACTGTTTCGTATCTAGGTGCTGCAATCTTATTTATTCTTAGCTTAGGTGGGCTAGCTCAAGAAACTGCCAAACAAGGCAATTTCTATGGCATAGTTGGAATTACAATCGCCATCATTGTCACGCTAGTGACTATGAATGCAGGAGGTTTAGCATACACAATTGCTGCTCTTTTGGTCGGGGGCGCTATTGGTGCCTTCATGGCGGCACGGGTTGCCATGACAGCTATGCCGGAACTTGTAGCTATTTTGCATAGTTTCGTCGGCTTAGCTGCTGTTCTTGTAGGTGTTGCAAGCCATTTAAGTGGGCAATCAACAGATCTTATTGGCTCAGCAAAACTCATTCATGAAATCGAAGTATTTGTCGGGGTTCTAATCGGTGGAATAACATTTACGGGTTCCATTGTTGCCTTTGCAAAATTAAGTGGTCGAGCTAGTGGTAGCCCCCTTCTTTTACCAGGGCGGCATATGATCAACCTTATCATGCTCGTCGGTAGCGTAATCCTGGGAATTTGGTTTTGCAATGTAAGTCCATCTGTTGGAAATATTCCATTACTACTGGTGACTCTAATTTCATTTGTGTTGGGAGCACACCTGGTTTTTGCCATAGGTGGCGCCGACATGCCGGTAGTGGTTTCTATGTTGAATAGCTATTCCGGCTGGGCGGCAGCTGCGACTGGCTTCATGCTTAACAATGACTTGTTAATCATCACCGGAGCTTTAGTAGGAAGTAGCGGTGCAATATTAAGCTCCATAATGTGTGAAGCAATGAATCGCTCAATTTGGAATGTTATTTTTGGAGGCTTTGGTGCGACACAACAGGCTTCTGGAAGCGGACAAACCATTGAAGGTGAAATGAAAGAGATTTCTGTAGACGAAACGGCAGAATTGATGAGAGATGCAAAGAAAATAATGATTATTCCTGGTTATGGAATGGCGGTGGCACAGGCACAACATCCCGTCCAGGAAATTACAAGTATCAGCTTAGAAAAAAGGGATAGATGTTTCATTTGGCATTCATCCGGTTGCAGGAAGACTACCAGGGCATATGAACGTATTGCTGAAGCAAATGTTCCTACGATATTGTCTTTGGAAATGGATGAAATCAATATTATTTTCCACTCGGCGGTAACGTTCATGTGGAGCGATGTTTACGATTACATAGAGGTCGCCATTAGAGCCACCATTGGGGGAGGGAGCTCCTTTACCAGCGACTCTAAGCCTACCGCCATTTTTGATGCCGGCTGGAATTCTGATTTTTAAATCTCGCCGAGTTCCATCGTTAAGCTGAAAGGATATTTGCCTTTCTCCACCATCATAAGATTCTTGAAAGCCGATATCGACGCGGTACTCGACATCTTGCCCTTTGTGAACTCTGGTGCCACCGCTAAAACCTCCACCGCCAAAACCCCCGCCGAATAAATTGGCAAAAATACTATTACCGCCAAGATCGAATTCGCGAAAAATAGAATTGAAATCTGCCCCTCGAAAGATATCGTCAGTTGAATATCGTTGGCCGAAACCGGAGGCTCCATAGGTGTCATATTCTTGTTTTTTTTGCTTGTCCGATAAAACAGCATAGGCTTCGCTAATATTTTTGAACTTTTCTTCGGCTTCTTTATCTCCCTTGTTGCGGTCGGGGTGGTATTTTAACGCAAGGCTTCTGTAGGACTTTTTGATTTCATCATCAGACGCATTGCGGTCGACACCCAGAATTTTATAATAGTCAGCCAAAGTTAATATCCTCTTAAGTTATCGATTCTATGGAAGAATATACCGTTATTCGTGTGTAATGGGCTATATTCGACATTTTAAATTTAAGCCTTGTTTGCAAGTTGTCAAGAGTAGCTAAGACATCTTACCCGGGATCTGGAATTTTTTGAAAAACTGTAGTATTTTCATCGGATTCGAAGTTCGATCGGGTGCTAGGCGCGAGGAGGCGGGAAACCGCAGTGTACATGTTGGTACATGAGGATTTCCTGGCGACGAAGCAACGCCGCAACCGTCTAGAAATTCGGATCCGGGGTGTAGAAGTAAACGCAAATCGTGTACGGAGCAATTGTGTTCATGAAGCAATTTTTTTTCATTTACCCTATTTTTCTTCTTGTGCTTTGTCTATTTAGTTGTGGCACTCCTAGCGAAGAAAATCTGCGCAAGCGAAATATATGCAATCCGTATAATGGTACGGGAGATCATTGTGATAAAGCGGCCATTAAATTTTCAGACTTAAGTGATGAACTAGAAGCGTTAGCCAAACAAAAAATTACATGGAATGCAGTAGAAGGAGCATCATCATACGAAGTTATTCTAACAAAAAATTCAGACTGCTCTGATCCCATACAAAGCAAGACCGATCTAACCGCAGCTGAAACAGAGATAATTATTGAAGAATCCGGTGAGTATTATCTCTGTCTAAATTTAATAACAACAGAAGGAGAAAAATATGCGTCGCTCGACTCTCCTAAAATAATTAAAGTCACAGAATCGACGCGAGCATACCTATCATTTGGAAGCACTAAAGAGCTTGATTTCGGAACTAGGAGTGTAAATCTTGAGGTCTATGCATCCCTGGCCATTAAGAATAACGGTGCCACAACCGCCACCGATATAAAAGTCAACGGTCTAAGCCAACAATTTTATTTTTTGGGAACAAACGAAGAAGCTGGAACATTTCCTGGCAAAGAAGGTACGTGCACTTCAACCCTTGCTGCAGGCGGGCGCTGTCTCATTACCATTGCCTACAAGGCAACAACCAAAGGCTCGTATGAACAAAAAATTACGGTGACATACAATGATGGCATAGACAATGGTAATGATACCTTCACACTCAAAGGAAGCTCACAAACACAAGCATCTCTTAGCTTTTCATCAACCACAAGTTATGATTATGGAGATGTAGCAACCGATGAAAGCAAAGACCAAGCTTTCACTCTCACTAATTCTGGAGAAACAAACGCCAATACCATAACAGCTCCAACAGCTCCAAGCCCATTTACCTATAAAGGAGGCTCATTTCCAGGAAC
Organism: Bdellovibrionota bacterium; assembly: GCA_041391425.1. Lineage (GTDB taxonomy): Bacteria > Bdellovibrionota_B > Oligoflexia > Oligoflexales > JAWKNZ01 > JAWKNZ01. The sequence goes on along the minus strand of JAWKNZ010000009.1, from coordinate 64,825 downwards.
AGGAGGCAACTGTACTGACACTCTTGCCGGTGGAGCATCATGCACCTTCATCTTAACCTTCGCTCCAAGCTCAGTTGGCTCTTCCACCGCTAAACTAACATTTAATTACCTAAATGGTGCAGGCAGCTCCTCTGTATCCAAAACAGTCACGGGCAATGCCGTCACTCCCTAACCATATCTGGCTTACTTTTTAAAAAGAGCAACCTAAAAAATTAGACAGCACACGAAGCCTTGTGTACAAGCAAAGCTTAATCATAAATCTATCTACAAATATTTCGCGGCTAACGTCGCTAACGCGCTTCTTTCACCCTTAATAAATCCTATATGGGCGGCAATTGAAGACTCACGAAACTTATCAATCACATAACTTAAACCATTATTAGTTGCATCTAAATATGGATTATCAATCTGGTTTGGATCCCCCGTAAGAACAATTTTGGTTCCTTCTCCAGCCCTTGTTAAGATCGTCTTTATTTCATGATGAGTCAAATTCTGTGATTCGTCGACCACAAAAAACTGATTAGGTAGAGATCTTCCACGAATATAAGTAAGGGGCTCAACAGCAAGCATACCTTGATTAATCAATTCTTGATAACTCTTGCTAAAGCCTTTTTTCTTCGATGGCACTCCTCCACTAAGCAAAAAGTCCAAACTATCGTAAATTGGCTGCATCCAAGGGTTCAATTTTTCATCTAAGTCACCGGGTAAAAATCCAATATCTTTCCCCATTGGAAATATAGGCCTTGCCACAAGTAGCTTATGGTACATATTTGCATCTGTTGTCTTTGCAAGGCCTGCAGCAATAGCCAATAACGTTTTACCTGTGCCAGCACCACCAATTAATGTTACAAGTTTTAATCTGTCATCGAGCAAAGCTGAAAGGCCAAATGTCTGCTCCAAATTTCTCGGCTGAATACCCCAAACATTTTCTAAGTTTGAGTCCAGCATGATGACCTTACCTAACTCAGCCTCATAGCGGCCGTATACAAATTGGTTTGAGTCATTTTCATCTTCCAAAACCACAAACTGATTGGCTAAAAGATCAACACCATCCAGTGAGACTTCTCTTTTCGTATAGTAATCATTAATAATAGAGGCATTGACCTTAAGCCTGACAATACCACTAAAATTAGAAGATATAGAGATATCAAATACTTTATCAGCCTCAAAGTCTTCAGCTGATATCCCAAAAGCATCAGCTTTAATCCTTAAATTAGAGTCTTTCGTGATAATAACAACCTTACGCCCTTCACCAAACTGTTTTTGTAGCGTAAGGCCAATTGCCAAAATGTGATTATCAGTATTATCAGCTAAAAGCTCTGGAAGAATCTCCATATTATGACCAAGATATACAAATAGTTGTCCAGTATCTTCCCTTTCTGTATGCAAGGGAATGCCTGAGGATAATGTACCTCGCTTCCGCAACCTGTCTAAAATACGAGAGACTTCTCTGGCATTGCGCCCCGTCTCACTTGGATCTTTTTTAAAATGGTCCACTTCCTCAATAACAGAAATAGGTATAACCACGTCATGTTCTTCAAACTGAAAAATACCATTAGGATCACTAAGTAAAATATTGGTATCGAGAATAAAGACTTTTTTCATAAACGTTCTCGCATACTATTTTAAATTATATATAAAAACTCAAGCCAGATATGTACAAAACCTGACTATCATCTCCCCAATTAATGCTGATCGCACCTGCAATCAATTTCAGCACATACTCATAAATAAAAGCCTCCGTTCTATCCCGGATCCGAATTTCTAGCCGGTTGCGGCGTTGCTTCGTCGTCAGGAAATCCTCATGTACCAACATGCACACTGCGGTTTCCCACCTCCTCGCGCCTAGCACCCGACAGAACTTCGAATCCATTGAAAATTCCGAATTTCTAGCCGGTTGCGGCGTTGCTTCGTCGTCAGGAAATCCTCATGTACCAACATGTACACTGCGGTTTCCCACCTCCTCGTGCCTAGCACCTGAGCGAACTTCGAATCCGGTGAAAATACTACAGTTTTTCAAAAAATTCCAGATCCCGGGTTCTATATACGAACTACGTATACAATGGCGAAAAAGCCCCCTATCAGGGTATACATTTTGTGTTTTTTTGAATTTAACATGATATTAGATAAAGAAACAACGAAAATTAAGAAAGATGTCAATATTGCTTAAGCCACCGACCAATACTAATGCCAGCCCATGGCTTAACATAAAGGTAACTATTCAGCGTATTTTTTATCTGATCGATTCAAAGCCTTGACTGCCCGTCATCCTGAGTGAAGCGAAGGATCTCGAAATGCGAAATAGATCCTTCGCTTCACTCAGGATGACGATGTATCAAGCGACATATTGAAGGGAAAAGATACGCTGAATAGTTACACATAAAGAAAATTTAGTAAGCTATACACGAAACTGATAATAGAATTAAATACATTAAATCTATAAACACCTAGGCCCCCATAACCAATATCGGCTTGCTCTGACCTAACATGGTACCATAAGCAACTTGACCAATAGCAAATGGCCTACCTTTGTGAAAACTGCTATGCTTGCCAAAGCAAATAACATGAGGGTCAAATTCTTCGATCACCGCTTTCAGCGCTTCTGACACATTTCCGTAAAGCATCTTAGGTAAATAACGGCCATTTTTTTCATTAAAAATATCACGGAAACCTGGGCCAACTCGATCACGTAAGCGCTCTAATCCTTTTTCTTCGATCGCTTTAAATACATCATCCTTTTCTAAATCGCTAACGACACCGCTACGAACAGCAGCACTTGCTGATACAATAGCGGCTCCAAGGGCATCTTTAGTTAATCCACTCACGTGAGTGTGACAAACTTGGCTACCAGCAAATTCTGCTAGGCTAGCAAATACACCTTCGATCGCATGTTTAGAGGCATCAGAAAGGTCATCCATAATAAGGATTTTAAAACCTTGTCCTCCCTCCGGAAGCTCTAATTCAGCCTGCTCATTAATAACCAAGACCGGAACATGCGCTTCCGCCATAAGCGAGAGAACCGTTGACATTGATTTTGGTATAAGCCAATGCTTTCCCTTACCGGATCCACTAACAATCATCTTCCCGGAATATTTTTTAGACTCTGCCAGAATCATAGAGACCGGATCTCCCACCATAGCACTAACTCGCCAATTTACATCGTCAGGTATTCTCGTACTCAACTCAAGCAATTGAGCCTCTGAGCTCTCCCTTAGCATAGAATCATTTGCCTGCAACAAATCATCGGCGGTGATACCACCATAAATCTCACCATTCCAAATCACAGTTGAGCTCGGAACTAAAACATTAACCATGCATAAATCTTGCTTGGTTAAACGACAGATTTGCACAGCTGCATCCACTAATTTTTCTGTCTGATTATCAAAACAAACCGCCACAATGACACTACCATTTTCGCTCAGACCGGTTGCTTTCATACTTAACCTCCCTATTCTTATGTGATCTATATAAATGCAAATTCACGACCAACAAGCTATATACTAATAGAAGTTAAAGCCCTTTATTTATAAAGAGTTAAGGATAAACAGCTCTCTATTTAAAGACAATACTAAAAAACACCCAGAGATCATTGAGCCTTTTACGCCAACACGTGCGTTTTTGCGCACAATTTTTTAAACCTCAATGTTAAGAGCCAACACCTTAAAATTTAAAATAAAGCATCAAAACCAAAGGTCAGATAAACATCAAAAGGTTCACCAAATACCTGACCAGTTCCTGCCCCCAAATTAAAGCGAACCCCTTTATTATCCAATTGAAGGTCTAAATTATATCCATGAGCACCAATCAATTTATCCTGATCCGGCATATCACTACCAAACCATGCACCACCATAATTTATAAACGAAGTAAAATCGAGACGCTCTAAATAAACAAGAGTCAACCATTTATCGATATCCTTGATAACAGGGAAAGACCAAGAAATGTTACTTCTCACCTTACTATCGCCAAAGCGTGAAGTAGTTAATGAAGAGTTCTGGGTCAATTTAAAAGAATTTTGATTATATCCCCCGCCACTCCCTGGAATAAAAGTTTTTAAAGGAGTATAAACCTCCTTCAAAGCTCGCATCTTCTTTCCACGAGTTCGGCTACCACTAACACCTGCCTTAATAGTTGAATCCAAAAAACCTGGGCTAAAGCCTATGCTAGTACCAGCATAAAGCACATTATAATCAAAATTGCTATTCATCTCTTCAAGAGTAAAACGTCCCCCCCAATAGGTAGACCAACCAACCTCTCCTAATTTTGTATAATAATTAAAGGCTAAACTTGGTTCATTCACTTGCCCTTCCCTAACTCGAAAAGGTCCGATAAAACTTTTAAGATTTGAAACTCTAACCCCAAGGCTAAGGCCAAATCTATGAGCAAAAAACCTAAAAGGAAACGAACTTTCAAAGCTCGCTCCCTTCTCATCATAATAAATATTATGCAGACGCTGGGTAACGGTAGAATAAAAGGTTCCATTCCAAGTTTGCTTGCGAAAAATACTCAAACTTAAAGTTGGCCAATACCTTGTTGATGTCAATGTGATATCGGTGTTTGGATAATGGCTTAGATCTCCATACAACACACTTGCTCTTACAGTTTCGTTCTGCAAATGATCCATTAAGGGTACGGTCACAAAGCCATATTGATTGCCCAATGCATCATCAGCACCGATAAAAGGAAAAAGAAAGATCGGCCTTGCTTGCCACTCATAAGGAACGCTTTGGTCCGAACGGCCTGTCAAACCATCATTTTGATCCTCCACCTTTTTCTCATATGTTTCAGCCTGATCACCTTGCCGACTTTCTACACCTTGTTTTTTGTCATTTTTTACAGAATCCATTGGAAAAGGTAAAGTTGCTTGATCCAAAGGAAGGGCCGAAATTATATTTTGCTGCATTGTATGCGAAGCTATTTGTAATTTCCACGGATCGGTCGCCTTTAACGCCTCACTAAGAGACGGAATACTAGACTGATTCATAGCATATAGTAAAGGCGAAGTATGTGCTTGGATATCAAAGCAAGCTTCTTGTTGCAGGTCTCTTGGAGAAATTTTAAGAAGTTGACGGCGTTCATCATTATAAAGCCCAAAAACAATATCACCATCAGCCAGGCCAGCAATTTTTAAGGGCAAATCAACCATACTAACTGCCACTAGACAATGACCTTCACCATCAATCTTTCTCAAACTACGACCTTGGGTTCCTCCAACTAAAAGCCATTTTTCCTTCCCCGCAATCGCTAAAGAAATTGGCCTACCCCCATTTAAATATAAATGCTTTTGCAAAATGCCAGAGCCAACATTATATTCCCAAAGCTCATAACGGTCTCCTTGTAGTGTTTGTTCAGTACGCAAAAGCCATATTTCTTCGCTGACAAATGCTGAAGGTGCAAACTTAGATGCTGAATTTCTTTCTCCAAGAAACTGCAAACTTGATGGTAACCTCTCCATTACACAATGGGGCGTTTCTTGCAGGGCTTGCAAAGATAACCAGCAAAACTTACTAAACTCAAAATCCTTTCCAAGCCAAAATAATTTTTCTTCGCTCAAAAAAATTTTTTCAATACTTGCAACACGAGGAGGCAGTTCAACCCAATCTTCTTCTCCAAGAGGCTTATGAATGATTTGACTAAACGTTGCACCAGTAGCAAAGTCGGCAGAAGCCTCTTTTAAAGCAAATTCTCCTACCGAAGATTTAAGGATATAGCCCATGTTCTCATCATTATTGACAAGCATTCCTTCTGAACTATAGCCAGTCAACCAACCACTATCTGCGTCAAATCGCCCTTTTTTAACAAATACCTCTCCGTCATCTTTTACCAAGAAAAACACATCATTATCTACAGCCCTCATCCCTCCTAGGCTTGTTGGATAAATTCTTACACCAGGACGCTGCATCAAAAAATTGCCAATATTTTGCATCTGCCAGTAAGCTTTGGCTTGGGCTTTATATTGTTCAAAAAGAGATTCACTATCAAATGAGGCATAGCGCTCCAAAGCCGCATCCATGGGAGTAAAGCCATTAAATGGAAACAATGTCCACGCCCACCACCATGGCATTGTATAGTCATAAAAATCTTCTAATAATTTAGGAAGATCCTCAGCATTTCCTTGCTTTAGCAACCAGGAAACAAAAGCACCCGAAGTAGCATAACCTCGATCCGAAGACGAAGAGGCGTATAGACTATGCAACTTGTCAAAAGACGGCCATTTATCATTTAAGGCTTGATAGCGCTCAATTGCAACCTGCACATCGGCTCCAGATGACACGGACATAGCCTCAGCAAGACCTTCAATGAACCAAGCAGGCATAAATACCAAATGAAACAAAGCACCCGCAGGCCCAAAAAAATTCTGCAAATGAAGATACATATTTGTATGAGTGTATTCATGCCAAAATAAGTCTCGATAGCCTTGCCCCATAGTTTGTAGTTCGATGGCATTGGTAATAAAATTGGCAAAAGAAGGATTAAAAGATACTGCAGAACTAATGACAATAAAATTCCCGTCCAAAGCTTTTCCAAACCAGCTTTGCAATACCGGACGCACTGCGGTGAGAGAGTTTTGAATCATTGCTGCTTCGTGAGGTGTCGACTTATCGTGGTACACATTATGATAGCGATTTTTTTAATTGAGAATATTCGTGAGAGGATTGATTATAGCCAAACCCCAAAGGCAAAGCCCATGATGCTTTAGCGCCGACTAATATAAAGTATAGCAAGATACCTATAACCAATTGTTTCAAACTACAGCAATCTAAATTTGCTTTTGTCGTTTTCTTTATTAGCGCTATACATTTTCGCAGATTAGACAATTTTCTCCGCTTTCGCCAATCGCTCACGCGCCTTCTCCAAATCCTCAAAAGTATCTATACCTATGCTAGGCTTCTCGCTATAAACTACACCAATTTCAATGCCATTTTCTAATGCCCGTAGCTGCTCCAAAGATTCCATCTGCTCTAACAAGCTAGGTGAAAAAGAACAAAATTTCCTTAAGGTTTCAATTTTGTATGCATAAACGCCGATATGTTGCCAGAATCCAAAAAGATGGTCATCATAAATATATCGCGTGCGATTTGGAATTGGAGATCGAGAAAAATAAAGGGCCCTCTTGGTATTTTCACACAAAGCAATCTTCACAATATTAGAACTCTCAAAAGCATCTTTGTGCCGATTACAATAAGCAAGAGTAGCCATCTCATATCGTCCAGACTCCACAAAATCGGCCAAACCTTCTAAGGCTGTAAGGCAGATAAAAGGCTCATCTCCCTGTACATTCATCACAAACTTCTTTGGCGTAGCATTCGCAACTTCCAAACATCGATCTGTACCACTATGGTGGTCCAAGCGTGTCATCTGCACAGCAATATTAGCGCTTTTACATACTTGGATAATATCGGCTGAATCAGTTGCGACAACTACTTCTGCACCCCTGTGAATTAAATTGGTGAGATTCTCAACCACGCGTACAATCAGAGGCTTTCCAGCTAAATCGACCAAAGGTTTTTTCGGCAAACGGGTCGAACCCAACCTCGCTGGTACTACAATAAGCCAGTCTTTCACAAAAATTTCCTTATAAGACATTTTTTATTTAAATATAGAATCTCCTTTTCATCTATCGAAAGCAAGTAATGAATTAAGTTCCTAAAATATGTCCAAAAGAAAGCCCTATTAATCATATAGAAAAAATAGACAGTTCACAATTTTTCTACAATAATGATATAATAGGTCCGTTAGATAAATTTTAGACTCTAAGTTGAATTCACATACGCAAAGAATTCATACTGCAAAAATAAACCTTAATTAAGGTATTTAAACACAATGGGCTTTCCAATATCATCATAGGAAAGGCTTATTCTGTTTGCATACGCAATTTATCAGGGAGCAAAGATGGAAAGAAGCAGTACCTTAGAAAGCAACGTAACATATTTCTCAGAAGAAATATGCTCTAAAGCTGATGATACTCTTCGGTTTGCATACCTAATAACCCTTAACAGAGATGAAGCGCATAAATGTGTGCAGAGCACTTTCAAAACATTAGCGGCAAAAATTGCCGATTTTAAAGACACCGACAACCTAACCAAATTAATAGTCCACGAAAGCTGGCAGCACTTAAAAGACAAAACCTTTACCCCACAAACAAGCCATATAGCCCCAAATGCCTTCAATAAGCTTTCAATAGAAACGCGAGCCGCGATTGCCGCAATAGATTATCTTGGGCTATCTGCAGAAGACACAGTTGAAGCCTTAGGTATGACAAACTCTTCCTTAAGGCGAAAGTTAGCAGAGGGAAGAAATCAACTAATTAAGCAAAGCTAGGACCGACCCAGCCTTTAATAACACGCTTGCCAAGGAACATTCATGGAGCAGAACATGGAAAACTTATCGGAGCAAGAATTATTCCTCAGCCATATAGTTGAATATATGGATGACAACTTACCAAATGAAATTGCCAATAAAGTTAGCGATTATGGTAAAAAGAATGAAGCTGAAGTCGAGAAATTTCAAAAAATACGCGGAGAATTACAATTTTCCTTGCAATCGCTTTATCTGAGCGAGGATGAACTCTTAGAAATTAGACGTTATATCCGCAATGAAGAAGAACGCCATAATATGGATGAACTTCGCATCGTCAATATCGAAAAAAAAGAAAGATGGACACATTGGCGACGCCAGCTCGGTTTTATTCTCATGACATTAGCTATTATTCTTATCGCTATTTATGTCTTATCACCACCCCCAAAAACCAAATTTGATGCTCTGCAATCCCTTGTTTACGAAGCAATGTCCAACGAAGAAAATACCTCAGCTGATTTGCATCTTCCGAGCGACGACCTACAAGATATCAAAGATTTTTTCGATAAAAATCCTCAATTTCAAGAAAAGCCAAAAGTCCTCGGCCCGCTAGAAAACGACTGGAAAGTTGATGGAGTTAGTATCATCGACTACGACATAGCAAAAATAGCTATGGTACGCTATAGCAACAAGGAACTAGGAGAAAGTATTTTTCATTTCACTTATCAAGGTAACCTATCAGACCTTGAAAAATCCCAACAAGGAAATATAGATGGCTTTACTTATCAAGCCTATGCATCAGATAAAATGAATATTATCGCCTGGCAATCTTCTGAGCACCTCGTATCCATGATTATCGGCCATCGAGCAACGGACGAACTGGCCAAATTGGCTATAGGCGGTGGAGCCCAACAAAACCCTCTAGATTAGAAGTTATCTAAGACTCAGAACATCAAGTAACCAAAAAACCGGAGTTGTCACCCAATGAAGGCTCTTCCTGAAGCAACACAATGCCTACCATTAGAAAGCTTATTAAAGCTTTCTAATGCGGTAGTTTGACACAAGAAGGTCAAAAATGGCTAACAGTTTTGGCAATCTATTTAAGATTACTACTTATGGTGAATCCCACGGAGAAGCTGTCGGAGTAGTCATAGATGGATGTCCTGCAGGAATTAAAATTAATACCGATAAAATACAAAACTGGTTAAACCGCCGCCGCCCAGGCCAAAGCGTTTTAACAAGCCCAAGAGATGAAAAAGATAAAGTAGAAATCTTATCAGGCATTGAGCAAAACACCACCCTCGGAACCCCCATCACCTTAAATGTAAAAAACTCCAACAAGAGATCGGGCGACTACTCAGACATTCAAAATGTATACAGACCATCTCATGCAGACTACACAACCCATGCAAAGTATGGAATCGCTGCATCTAGTGGCGGCGGAAGAGCAAGCGCACGCGAGACCATAGGCAGAGTCGCTGCAGCTGCCATCGCCGAACAAGTGTTAAATACACTTTGCCCTACCATAGAGGTATTTGCATGGGTAGATTCAGTAAAAGACATTAAAGCAAATTCCAAAGATTATTCCAGCTTTTCACGAGATATCATTGAGCAAACCCCATTGCGCTGTCCTGATTCAGAAGCCCAAAAAAAGATGGAACAGTTAATCTTAGATGTTAAAAAAAAAGGAGATAGCGTTGGTGGAACCATTAGATGTGTGATCAAAAACCTTCCCACAGGTCTGGGAGAACCTGTTTTTGATAAACTCGAAGCTGATCTAGCCAAGGCAACTATGAGCTTACCTGCCACTAAAGGCTTTGAAGTCGGTGAAGGTTTTGCATCTTGTCTAATGTATGGATCAGAACACAACGATGCTTTTGCGATCGATCAAAAAGGGAAAATCTATACAACGACAAACCACTCCGGAGGCATCCAAGGAGGCATTTCTAACGGGCAAGATGTTTTAATACGGGTAGCCTTTAAGCCAGTAGCAACAATATTCAAATCACAACAAACTGTGAACAAGCAGAAACAACAAATTACTTTTTCACCAAGAAGTGGTAGGCATGACCCATGCGTTCTTCCAAGGGCAGTTCCTATGGTTGAAGCCATGGTCATATTAGTAATAGCTGATCATTTTTTACGACATTTGATTTCTAAAGCCATTTAAATTAGAACCCACAGTTAAACTCCATAAAACCTATTTTCCGCAAGACATGAGCCAATCACCTTATATTGAGAAACGAGCTCATCCATCGTAGGTGTTTTACCCAGAGATTTTAAAAGCCGCTCAGCAAGGTTTTCGGTTAAAAACACTGGATTAGAAGAAAGTGCATTAGGCGCTAAGTAACGAAAAATATCTTTGACAGAAGATTTACCGCCAACAATATCACAGTACTTATCATCTTGCACAAGATAACGGTTCTGATCTTTAAGAGTTCCATAAAGAATATTTTTCAAACTTCCTTGAGTAATACGAGAATGTTGCTCCGGTTGATTTTGAAAAACAAGGTTCTTAACTGACTCTACAATAGCTTTAATTAGGGTAAAATCTGCCAGAATACTTTCTTGAATATCAAGGATTCGTATTTCGATAGCCTTACGATCAAAACGAGCGATTGCCGTTCGACTATTTAACCATTCATGCTGTAGAACACCTGCACTATCAACCTTAGATATATCACGATACATTGGTTCCAAAATATTTTCGATATATTCAGCCTCCGACATCACCGGTTCTGGTATCGCATCTCCAATAATAGAAGGAATACGCCTCTGATTCTCTAAATAAAAATGCAGGCGACTATCATGCAATGGGCCATTCTTACCTTCAACAAATGGTGAACTAGCTGCAAAAGCAGGCAATAAAGGAAGTAAAAGTCTTACGGCCGAATGAAGTCTAAAAAATTCGTCATCCGAAGAAAACGGCAGATTAATGTGAATCGATTGCAAATTACCCCATCCATGACCTTTGCAACCAAAAATTCGATCATATGCTGAATAAATTTCAACATCATCACCAGACCAAAGCTTGAGTGATCCATCATTCGGATTAAAATAAGGATGCATAGCTGTAGAAAGTAACTGAGCATTATATTTACTAAGCCTGCCATTCATCTCTACTACGGCTTCAGCCATGCCCTTCGAGACCGCATCCAAATCAACCTGCGGCCCATTACATTTAATTTCTATAACATGAAGAGCAAGTTCATTAGACCAAGCAATCACTCCATCTTCGAAGGACATAGTCTTTTTTCCTGCCATATCCTCTAAAACTTTATCACAAATAAACAGTGGCCTTAGTGAGTCGCGATCCACTATCATATACTCTAATTCAATACCATATCCTTCAAAGAGCCCGAGTGATTTTTGTGCCATCATAGAGCCCTTCCCAAGGCAATTTTTTCCATTTGATCACGAAAATAAAGCATCACTTTTTCATACAAGGTTTGACCTAGAAACAAATCTTCACAACCAGCATCGATAGATGGATTATCATTTATCTCAATAACATAAAGCTTTCCATTCGCCTGTTTTATATCAATACCGTATAATCCTTTGCCAATAAGTTTCCCAGCTTTGACTGCTAAATTAACAACATCTTCGGGCACTTCATTCAAGCTCATTGTTTCGGCTTCACCATCCTCAATTTTACCATCAGATCCATGGTTATAAATTTGCCAATGGGATCTAGCCATAAAATATTTGCAAGCATATAAAGGTTCTCCCCCAATCAAACCAATACGCCAATCAAATTTAGTCGGAATAAACTCCTGTGTTAAAACAACCTCAGTCGACATAAACATATCAGAAAGTGCGGAGAGCAGTTCTTCTCTATCAGCTAACTTCACAACCCCTCTGCTAAAAGAACTATCTGGAATTTTTGCAACCACAGGGTACTCAAAATCATCAATATCATTATTAAAACGATCGCGGTAAACCAACCTAGTTTTTGGAGCGCTGATCTTGTTTTTTTGAAAGAGCTCAGCAAGATAAACCTTATTTGTACAGCGTAATATCGAAGTAGGATCATCAATAACAGTAAGGCCTAAGGAGTGAGCTCTATGAGCAAAGCGAAACGTGTGATGGTTGACTTCGGTAGTCTCACGTATAAATAGGCCATCAAACTCAGCAATACGATGAAAGTCATTTTTTGAGATAAACTCCACATCAACTTCCAAACGATTTGCGGCCTTGACAAAATTCTTCAACGCTTTGGGGTTCGAAGGAGGTTGTTTTTCATCCTCATTAACAAGAATTGCAAGGTCAAAACGGGCGGTTTTCAACCTTCTATTAGTTTGACGTTTCTTAAAATATTCAGCAGCAAATTCGGATAGTATCTCGATATGAGACTCCGGAACATCCATAAGCCCAATAGGAGTGATTTTTTGAAGGCGCCATTTGTCTTTTCTCTTAAAACTTGCACGTACTAGGGGCACATTGAATAGCTTATGTAATTCGTGAGCAATTTTATCATATCGCTTCGCAGTATTTTTTCCAAAATATAAGCTCAGATCAAAATCATCTGTCTGTAAACCTTTAAAACTCTTTTGAATTAAATCATCTAATTGTTCCGAACGAAGCTTTATAAAATGTTTAGAGCCTACATCCAAAATTGTTTCAATATCAGGTAAGACCTTCTGCCCTCTAGCAGATGCCAGAAGAGACACATAATAACCAGATGTCTGATAGGAGTATGAATGGCAAAGATTAATAATTCTAATTGAATTGCTTTGAAAACGAGGGTCTGTAAAAAAAGTTTCTGTAGTTATAATATCAACATCAGAAATTGTCTTCGGCAGTCTTTTGGCATTATCTGTTACTATAAATGTATTCATAATCACTTCGGCTTGATAATTAAAAAGTTTGCATCATAGGTAAGAATCCCCAAAAATATCGAAGTCAACAAATGATCGCGGTCGACAAGGTAGGGATTTTCACCCTTCGAAAATGGATTTCCTCTATATGGATCACATACTGATATTTGTTGGCCATCATCTTTATAGCCATTAAGAACAACAAAATGTCCAGCAGGGTAACCTTTGATATCATCTGACTCAGTCGTTTCTGGAATTTCTCGTTTAGATTGATACAAAAAAGTACTACTTAATCCTACAACAACGGGTATTTTTTTATCTACATAGGATTTTAAATGTTCTAAAGAAAAGTCTCCAAACCGGATATCACCACCTAGCTCCAAGTAATCTATAAAAGCTCTAGAAGCTGCGATCAATTTGCTATCATAGCTTTTCTCCACCATTTGTTGCCTTAACTTTGTCACAAGATCTCCAACGGCAAGCCTGGACCATGAGGGATCGAATAACTGTAAGTTATAGCTATTTAAAGTCACTTCAAAGTTATTCTTTAAAGCGTGAATTCCAAGATTAACACTAAGCGTCCCTCCGGAATCTAACATTTCTACCTCTTGTAAGAGGCTTTCGAAATCTTCCTTCATGCCAAAATATTGATACACACCTAATAAGCAAGCAACCCCACAAGTCTCATCGTCTGGCTGATTTGGTATGGAAAAAGGAAAATCTATCAAATTAAAACCCCGGGTCTGCAAAGTCACATGGCTGCGCTCTATAAATAATATCCCTACGTTCAAACCTCGTCTACTAAAATCAGGCAGCCCAATAAGCAAAAAGAATATATTAAACCTGCCTCAAATCAGACTAACAATTCAAAATGATTCACAAGCTTTTTCACCTATTTTTTTTGAATCTACATGCAACTCGAACTCTTGTGCATATTATCTGTAAAAAAAACAGACAACTAATCATACCCTTTCCTCCTAAATTTATTTTTCATCAATAATATCAAATATTTAATCGCGGCAAAAAGGTTGCATACTTACCAAGCAGCTCTATTGTTCTACAAGCAAAATAGGGCTATCCAGCAAAAACCATTGGATCGCAGCAAAAGGTTATAGGCAATGTTGTCAAAATTAATAGCTCTTGGAATTTTTTCGTCACTATTGGTCTCAGATATTGTCACCGCAATAGAATCTAAGAGCAACATAGATATAACCATAACAGGCTATGTAAAACAAAAAATTCTAATTAACTCTAAAAATAATAACAGCAGACACACCATAAAATACAGCCAACCAAACGTCATCCAAGCCATTGATGAAAGCATCACCTTCACAAAGCCCGCACCCAAAGCCCAAGACCTAAGCAAAACAAATATAAATCAATTATTAGAATCACAAAAATACTTCAGTAAAAAGAAGCAAGAAATACCGATATGGGCAGAAAAAAATGTAAAACATAAACGCTTTCGTTTCTTAATTCAAGGTGGTTTGCATGGAGATGAGCTTTTAGCACAAAAATTTGTAAAATGGCTGGCAGAACGCTACCAAAAGGGAAAAAGCTTACTTAACCATTTACCTTCTGACAGCGTAGCAATCGATTATCTTCTCATGGCAAATCCAGATGGAAAGGCACAAAGGATACGAGAAAACTCCGAAGGCGTAAATCTTAACCGTAATTTTCCCGTCTTATGGGGGCATACCAGCGAAAATCCAGGATCTTATTCATTCAGCGAGCCAGAAACGCAAGCAATTAAAGCCCTATTCGAAAACCGAAAATACACAGCTTCAGTGGACGTCCATGGATTTATAAATTGGGTAGTTTCTCCATCAAACCCGCAATTGTTATCAAATAATCAAGAAACTTTTTCTCAAACTAAAATATTGGAATACAACCTTTGGACACAAGCATTAAAAAAAGAGCTTAACACTTTAGGTGCATACGAGCTAAAAACAGCTGGAGGCCTAGGCGACGGCGGTGCCTTTGAAGACTGGGCCTTTTGGCAACAAGACAGCTTAGCGTTTTGTCTGGAATTAAAAAACCAAAGGCGTTGGCAAACAGAGACAACTGAGCTTAAAGGAAGAGTGATCAAAAAAGGCACAAAAAAAATCGATAGCTTTTTAAGCTATGAGCGCTATATCTTCAAAATGTTTAAAAATGCAATTGAAATTAAGAAAAGTATCGCTGAGTCCCACAAATTTGCACTTGAACTAAAACAAACCTCACAAGGCCAAGATGTTACGGTACCGTCAATAAATGGCATAAATTGATGTACAAAAAAAAACAAAAATACGGTATAAAATAAAAATTAAAAACAGGTTCTGTTCCTAACAGTAGTCCTTAAACTTTTAATAACCATAGTTTTCTAATCTCAGCTCAATAGGGGCTTCGATCTATGAGTCTAACTCTTGATAATAAAATCAAAGATAAATTGATAGCCCTTGATGAGGCTTTTTCCAACTTGGCAAGCAATCAAACTATTGTCACCGCAATGGCAGTGAGCGAACCCAAGCTATTTTTTTGCAATTTAGAATCTTATGCAAATAAGCTAGAAAACCTTCATGTCTATTGTGCCAACCCTGGGGAACGTTATAGCTGCTTTCAAAACGAGGCTCTTAGTGGCCATCTAATTCTGAATACCATGTTTTTAACAAGTGTCGTACGTAAGGAACACGGGCATGGTGTTGTCCACTATATTCCACAACATCTTTCTCAATGGACAAAACATTTAATAAAAAAAACTGACCTCGATATTTTCTGGGGAAGTTGTACGCCTCCGGACGCTCATGGATTTGTTAATTTGGGGCCTAGTGCCTGTTACGAGGCTGAGGTTTTACGCAAAGCCAAAAAGGTCATTCTTGAAATTAATCCTAACTTACCATATGTCCATGGAAGCACACATATACCAGTCAGCTGGGTAGATAATTTTATCGAATCTCCACACCCCCTTATGGTTATAGATAGACCCAAAATTAGCGAAAAAGACCGTTCTATTGCAAACTACGTAGCAGAACTTATAGAAGATGGAAGCACTTTGCAACTCGGCATTGGGGGAATACCTAACGCAATCGGTGAAGCTTTAAAAAATAAGAAAGACCTTGGAATCCATACAGAAATGATTAACGACACCATTATGGATCTCTACCATTGCGGAGCCATAACTGGACGTAAGAAAACTTTATGGCCAGATAAAATTGTCGGATCCTTCGCCCTTGGTACAAAAGAATTATATGAATTTATGAACCACAATCCTATTATAGAATTGCAACCTTCATCTCTAGTTAATGATCCGACACGCATTGGCAGAAACTATCACATGAAATCTATCAATACAGCCGTCGAAATCGATCTAACTGGGCAGGTTTGCTCCGAATCAGTTGGTCATAGAGAATTAAGCGGAGTTGGCGGGGCTAGTGATACCCATGTAGGAGCACAAAACTCTCCTAATGGGCGCGGTATTATTGCCATGCATTCTACGACTTCTGATAACCAACATTCGAAAATTGTATTTGAGCTTATGCCAGGAGCCAAAGTAAGTATTAGCAGAAATGACGTAGACACTGTGGTTACAGAGTACGGGGTTGCACAGCTGGCCGGAGAGAGCGTTGCTAGTCGCATTAAAAAACTCGTAGCCATTGCCCACCCAAATTTTAGAGATGATCTACTCAGCAAGGCAAAAAAAATAGGTTATATCTGACCGCAAGATATGATTCGACCATATCTATTAACAGGAGCAAAACCTATGATAGCTGCGTTGCTTTCGTCTCTGCGCCTTGCTCTCATAGGTTTTGCTCCTGTTGATGTGTAAAATAAAAGAATTTTACTTGCTGCACTAAGACAAATCAGATTTGCATAAAAGACAGTTCGTCTGAGTCAGAAAGCTGACTACTATGCAAAACTGATTTATCTGAGCACTGGATTACACTACCGATTACAAAACAAGTTATGGGTCTTCACAGACAGCCTTGATATCGTTCCAATTTGTACAGCCACTTGGCTTTGGGTCCTCGCACCTAAAGGTATTAGGATTCCAATTCGAACAAGTGGCAGGACCAGGGTCACGGCAAATACCGAAACGAGCGTCCCAGTTCACACAATCATCTGGCCATTTTTTGTCGCCACAGAGCCCCTTAGCATCGTTCCAATTTTGACAAATAGATCCCACTGGTTTAATGCCTTCATAGCGATAGCAGGCATCGCCAACTTCACCTAACTCCACATCACCAGGTTTATAAGGTGAATCGTAAGTTGTCACATTTTTAATACCATAGACCTGCTTAAAAAAACTCTTTTTCTTCTTTTTCTGCGAGTTAGTTGCGTACGGTTTGGTTCCTCCATAATGGGCACAGTCTCTAATCTTGCATTTAGAGATTTCCTCAAAAATATCATCCCAAACAATTCTAAAGTCCATATCATTTTTTGCCCTTACATAATGACCTATATGATCCTTAGTTTTACTATTATTCTTTGGTAAACTCATTTTTTCCACCAAATCTTCAGCCCATACAGGCAGACTTTCTCCCGTCGCTACTCCAAAAATAGCAACATTATGATCATCTAAAAGAGCATTTACAGACTTTTCAACATTTTCTAGATTTTCACCTCGATTAAATGCAGTATAAATCTCTTGAACATTTGGTTGGCCATCAGTCATAAAAACAACATAATTTCTCTCGGTATCAGACCAAGGTGATAATTGAGAAAAATGCTGATGTGAAAGTTCAAGTGCCTTTGAGTAAATGGTTCCACCACCTGGATTTTGCGTCAAATCCTCAACTTCTTGATATAAACTCGATAAACTTCCGGTATCAACCTGCGACCACCCTAGAGAGCCAGGCACAGCATCACTAGAAAATTGAATATTCGAAACATAGAAATTGGCACTTGGAATTTTTGACTTAACCTCGGATAACCGAGATAAAAACAACTTAGCGCTATTACCCCGAATATTAGTTGGATCGTTCCAAAGTTGAGACCCAGAATTATCGAAAATAACATTAACCCTCAAACTTGGAATTGATCCAGAACAGTTTGAAATATCGACTTCTCCTTCGTTCCAAGCATTAAGCTTAACATTTTTAACAAAGCTGTCATCCCAACGCCATTTTCTCTTATTTTTTTCTTCAAGCTCGTGAATGATATCTAGTGATGGGCATGTTACTGGTACACCATTAAATAGATCTCTAAAGTGAAAACTTTTATCACGGATGCTTTTTGCGGTCGAGCTAGCATCAGGAGATTCACCAGCTTTTGCTACTTGAAATTCAATTTTCTCCATATCTTTCACATTGCAATTAGCCTTAATTAAAAAGCCATTTGGAAGCTCATGATAGCCTTTTTTCTTAGAAGGCTTTGCTACTAAAACCTTACCATCATGATCACGAATTTCAATATAGCCCCCTTTGCTACATTGAGATTGCGCCATCTGGTTTGTTTCGGTACAACTAAAGTACGATCTAACATAATCTCGCACATCTTCAATGCTACTTTTCGCCTTAATAAACTCCATCGAATGCATACGGTGGGCAAACGATTTCATAATAATAGCACCAAGTACTCCTAACATACCCGCGGCAATTACTGCTTCCAAAATCGACATACCCGCAGTCTGCTGCACAAAAATTTTTGAGATAAAGCCTGGCTTAGTTCTTTTCATAACATAACACCTACTTATTTTTTATCTTATGCTGATAATAAGGCAATTCTCCACACATCACTGTGCGGCCTTCAAATAAATTGTACCATTCAAATTTTTCGTACTCCGCTTTATTCGTAAAACTACTGGGGGGAGATTGTGATTTTAAGATTTTTGCGGCAGCTAATAACAAATAGCCATTACTGGTACAACGAGCAGACAAAATATAATGATCTGCTAAAACAGAATATCCGGTATTATCTGGAACCTTAATAAGTACAGAGCCATCATACTTCTGAACTGGGAAAAATGACTGAATAAAACTTTTATTGCCACAATGATGCCCAGTAGCAATCTCGTTCATTAAAGCACCACAATCAATAATATGATCAAAACCATTGCGAATATCTTTCACATCATTAATAACCGTACGTTTACGATTCATTTGTAAAAGATCAACATTTTGCTTAGATAAAATAGCGAGAAGCATACCAAAAACACTAAAAGTGACCAAAATTGGCAGAATTGCGCCACCAGCTTCTCTACTTTTTTTGAGAAATTCTCTAATCAATTTCACATTCCTATATCTAGTTTATTCTTCTATTGTTACTGGTAACAATAATCATTACCAAACCCATAATCTTTAAGATGCCATACCTACTATAAACTCTAATTTCCATACTTTACAAAAATCTTCGCCTTTTCTTTCAATTATTTCCGTAGTAACAAGGCAAAGGGAGGCCAACAAACAAATCTTGCCATCCCGAACGGACATATTTTTCACCCCATTTAAGCTTGCTTTTAGTTTCATAATCTTCGTCATATCGAATACGATTTAATTCAACTAAAATTTTTCCCTCTCCACCAATTTTCGGATTGACACAAAAAGCTCTCAATTGAAAGTCCTTACCCCTTTGAGTATAAGGTTGATCTCCTTTAACAAAGACTTTACCCTTATTATCCCTCAACTCAATTGCATACTTGCCTTTTTTCAACTTACACAAGGCAGGCATACTTGCTGAAGTGGTTGAACAATTGAACCGATCTCGCACCAATTTTCTTGTTTCCTCGATATCAGCTTGCGTACTCATACGACTATAAAGATCCAAAGAGTCTTTTTGAATATTTGCTAGTATAGAAATAATGACAGCGATCATTCCCATGGCTATAATAACCGAGATCATACTCATGCCATCCTGTCGAAATAAAAACTTTCGAATCATTTCCCTACTAGCTCCTCCATATTTTTCTTATCGGTTTTCACATCCATAAATTTACTTTTTATTTGAATGCAATTTCGATAGCTTATCCTTTTAAAAGAGAGTATAGATAACAATCTGTAAATAAAAGGTATTTATCCAAGCAAGCTCCCTTTTATCTACATAAAAATTCTCAAAATTTAATCAAATTAGATAAAGATTTGCTATAAATAGCTTATTTATCTTCTATAATTTTTAGGATATGATTTTACTATAGCTCGGTATGTTTAACAGCTCCCATCGAAGAGCTAATTCCTTCAAAAAATGAGGCTAAATGATATGAAAATTCCTAATAGTAGAAGTACATACAAATTTGCGCATATAACAACCTATCTTATTTGTCTTCTTTCTTTAACTTTTAGTCGATGTGTAACAACCGATAGCAATAACCAGAAATCATTGTCGCAAGAAAAAAACAACATTAGACCTCAAGCTAATCATCAAGGCTCTGACACAGAAAATGCTGTCCCTTTTATGAAGAAACAAGCTCCATTAAATAATATGGAAGTAATACAAGAGGACTGCGAAGACCCTGAAAAAATAGCAAAGGATCCCAACACAAAAAAGAAAAAACCATCTATAGAAGTCGGCATCAAGCGACCTCTCGGCGCTAAAACCAAAACAAAACCGTATGCCGCCATGCGTTGCCCTGATTAAAACCTCTAAAATATTTTCTATTTTTTCACTGCATAGCAATTAACTTTCGCACGATCTAATAAGACGATACCATCGGACGAATTTATAAATGCAAAAGCTCCAACACCTAAAATTACTGTTAGAAAAACTATAAAGGCACAAACCGTCGGTAATTTCATGACAATATACCTCCTTTCGATAATTTAAAGGCTTAAAATTGAAGAGGTACCATTCATAAAACACCAAGCACTCTAAGCGCCTACGTCATCACAAAAATCCCCATATAATGGCGTACTATGAAATGCCTCCAAAATATTATTCTGCAACTGACACAGTTCCTCATTAGACATAACACTAACTAAACAACGGCCATCATGATCTTCTCTACCCTTCAAGTAACTATATGCTTGCCTCAAAACTAATTCACTTTCAACTCCCATCATGGCCCCTCGATACGCAAGCAACCACTCCAGTGTCTCTTTTAATACATGGCACGAAGTCAAATTCTCACAGCCGCTACACTTCTCACGCGATAGTGTCTCCGCAATTTCAGACAGGCTCATCCTCAATCCTCCAACTGACTAGGTATTATCTAGAGGTTTAATCGCAAATTACGTACCAAAAACATTAACGAATTTACCTAATAATTCTGTGAAAATATTACCTAGATCAACTGGCCAGATGGACAAAAAGGTACAAAAAGTGAGAAATCGCGCAACTAATTCCTACATGCAAGAAATATCCAAAGATTTCAACATGATTTGAACAAATTGCAAAAAGGAGCAGCTCTACACGCGAAACAAATTAGAAAGGAAAGATTTTAACTTTTATTCTTACTTTTAATAAGATTCGAGCGTTTTTTCTTGGTTTTTACAGAGATAGTCTTGGCCGATGTCTCCACAATGTCAACTTTCTTTTTAGTTTTAGGAAACTGAATTTCAGCAAACTGCTCCATCGTAATCTTCAAAAGATTAGTCATGCTAAGCCCACGTTCATGCAAATTAAGAGCAGTCTCCAATACAGGAATTTGACGATAGACGATCTCTCTCCCACAAAAGTCTATATATATACCAAGCCTCGGCAAAATAGGCGCCTTACGTGTCTTGGTAGATTTTTTCTTCTCAATTTTTAATTCCATCCCCATAACGGCGCTCTCCTGTTAAATATTTAAAATAGTAAAGGTTTAGACATACCTCAACAACGCCACTGTACAGAGCCATTATATATTAAATTTCAAGGATCGGAAATTTATTAAATTCCTAATTAAAATTAATATCCCCAGACAACGCCAAGGCTCTATTTAAAAATATGAAGCACGGGGAGATCGAGGCACAAAGAAAAAACCACAGTAATACTACGCTCCAAAATAAGAATGAATGCATAAATTCCATAGGTCTGCCAGCTTCTATGAGATGTTTTGTTGCCAACTAATCCTTGTTCCTGCCTTTTTTCGACAGCCTGCATAATTCTCTACATATGGCTTAAAATCGTTCAACACTTCGATAACATTTTCTAATGTTACACTATCCAAAGTTGCCAATTTTTGGCCATATTCAGAACTTTGAATCGCCCGGTGCCTATCATTTAGAGGGCACCATGATTTCATATTAGTATGACCGTGTAACTGCAATGAACAAATATCATTAGCGACAGCCACATGGCTTGGTCCATTTGAATTGCCAATGAAAAGATCCGCATTACCTATTAAGGCCGCCAATTCTTTGAAAGTTGTTTTTGGAGAAATCATGGTTTTTTCATGACAAGCTTTCTGCAACGCAGTGACTTCATCCAACTCCCCAGGACCCCATAACCAAGTTACTGCTGCTCCCCAATTTCGCACCAAATAATCCGCAAGCTTTACATAGTTTTCTTTAGCCCACTTCCTTCTAGCACGTCTATGCGTAGGGCTTAAAACAATGCGCAAGTGAGCATCTCTAAAAGTCGAATCTGTCTCCAAAAAGGAACTCAGTGGTGATAAATCTTCACTCCCCCAAGCAAGAACTAGTTTTTCACATTTGGGAGCCATTCCCGCAGCTTGTAAAAGCTTAAATTTTTCCTTAACAATATATTCGTCAACTGATCCTCTAATTATAGTATCTGTATAAAATATTTTTCTTGAAGAAATAAAAGAGTAACGCTTCCTAGCCCCACTTAAATAAGTATAGAGAGCACTACGAGGATTATTCATAAAATCAAAGGCAATATCGATTCTTAAACCTCTCAATAAACGTATTAGCTTCCATTGTTCTTTTAAGCTTGAAGCTGGATCATAAATAAAATGCCCATCAATAAATGGACAATCATCCAAAATCAACTTACCCATTTTATGGCTTAGAAAAAACAAATTACTATCTGGAAACTCTTTCTTTAACTCTCTCGTACATGGAGTCGTTAGCAGAATATCTCCAAGCTGACGTAGTTGAACTAACAAAATATTTTTAATCAAATTATTATCCTCTTAAAATCGACACACCAATATAGCCTTTCAACTACAATGGCAAAACTATTTTATCTATTTAAAAGCTGGAATATACGGATTTACAAAAAATCCCTATCTACTACATAAAATAATATCGTGGAGTTTTTTAGAAGCTTAAAATGAACAGACTAATGCGGATGTGATATCAAATTAGGAAAATCTAACCTCCTGGGTGAAAGTACAATCATCACACCCAGGAGTCTATATCAAATTCAGTGGGCAAAACCTATTAAATAGATGGTTTATACCAGCATCTTGGTCGTGTACTATAAGTATGGCCGTCCTTACGTGCACAAGAATAAAGATTGGCTTCCGCTTCTGCCTCTCGTGGGTCTTCTTGTAATGCTTTTCCAGGTATCAGGTTATTATCAAAAGTAATATCACACAACGCACCTGCCACATAAGTATCTAGTCTACATTGCGGCCGTGGGTGCTCCATATCAGTTGTACTTACAACAGAGCTGTCTTGAGTCCCAAAGTTAGGATTTGCTCCTTCTCCTCTTATCGCAGCAAGTAACTTTGCTAACGAAAGGCCAGCCATCGCAGTTCGGTAGCATAGATTTTGCCTATTTTCATCTGAGAACGCAGTGTCACACTTTGATTTTGCAACAGAATTGACAGTTTCACGAGATTTAGCGTTTTCTTCAATTTCATTTTCCCAAATATTAACAGCACAAGCATGAGTCGCAAAATAATCTGACTGCCCTTCGTTAGCAGCCCATTTGGTTTTAAGAGGAAATCCACCGAAATGGTGGCCAAGCTCATGACAAACTACCATGGCATAACCATCCTTAGTTATCTCGGGCCTACGTGCCAAACCTCCAAACATATTTATATACCAACGATTCGAAAACTGTGTTGCAAACGCATTAACAGTTTCATCCTTCCATTTAAGATTCGCTTTGATCGTCGCTCCGTTTGCCTCTGCAAATGGTTTATATATTTCGATAATACGATTTGTGATTGCCGCAAACTCTTCTTCCGTCATATTCGCATCTTTACGGTCTAGGCTATCCTGCAAATGTAGATTGTTCTTTGGAAAATCTGCAAACCCTTGTTGAGTATAAAATAAACATCCCAAAATCGCAGTCAGAAAAATCCGCGCCATAATTCCCCCCTGATGGCAATTTGTAATCAGTTAATTTCAATAAACAATTAGACCCAAGTCTACGTGTGTATTCTAATGCGGACTTTAACTAGCCAGCCAGCCAAAGTCAACAGCAATTAAGAATCTTTTCAAATAAACGGCCACCTCCATTTTGGCGAAGTCCATTAATTGCCTAATTACTTAAATTGCCGACAATACCTTATGTGCACCTACAATAACGAACAAAGCTTAAATGCATTGCACTGACCAATAACACCTCCGCAACATGGAGGCATTTACCCCGGATCCGAATTTCTAACCGGTTGCGGCGTTGCTTCGTCGTCGGAAATCCTCATGTACTAACATGTACATTGCGGTTTCCCACCTCCTCGCGCCTAGCACCTGAGCGAACTTCGAATCCGTTGAAAATACTACAGTTTTTCAAAAAATTTCAGATCCCGGATTTACTAATACTTAGCCGCATGAACGGGCTAAGATGGTTAAAGTTTTGAGGCGTGATTTAAAAAGGCTTTTCGCATGTAAATCATTAATAGCAGCAAGGATACAGTACAACACCTTAGAGCACAATCAGCTTAAATTGCCTTCGTTTTTAACACTAAGAAGAAAAGAAAATAATTCTTTTTTCGTCAGGCCGCATTTAGCGTATTGCCGACACAAATCTTTATGGGAATAACCTGCCAAATAGGCTTGCCTTACTTCATCCTCTATATTTCTTTTTATATTGTCAGCTGAAAGACCGGTGGTTTTAGGCAGACCAGATAAGCTTAACATACATGCCAATTCGCCTTTAATAAGCTTGTCGTCCGAATAATACTTTAGCATATCCTCAACCGGTAACATTGTAATTTCTTCATGAATCTTAGTAAGCTCACGTCCTATCGCCAACCGTGCACCGGGAACTATCTCACATAGCTTATGCAAAGTTTGCCTAATTCTTTGCGGAGATTCAAAAAACACCACCGAAGTAGAATCTCGCAGCCAACTTTTAATCTCTTCTTCTAGAGCATTTTCACGAGTTGGTAAGAAACCAACAAACAGAAAACGATCCGAAGGCAACCCCGAAGCGGAAATCAAAGTAACGACAGAAGATGCACCTGGTATGGGCACTACCTTAATCCCTGCTTCATGAGCTGCCGACACTAACCTATAGCCTGGATCAGAAATACATGGAGTGCCTGCATCACTCACAATAGCAACCTGTTTAGCTTCGCTTTGCATCATATCAATTAATTGCTTAGCTCTAAAATTTTCATTTTGGTCATAATAACTAAGAATTTTAGGTATTTTAATATCTAAAAGTTGCAGTAACTTTTTTGTCCTACGAGTATCTTCAGCTGCAATATAATCAACCGACTGCAACACTTGCCTAGCTCTAGGCCCAAGATCAGACAGATGGCCTATTGGAGTAGCTACCACATATAAGCAAGATATTGATTCCATTCATAACCTCGAAGATTAAACACAAACACTCTAATTTCTTATATTTTATTATAGAAGAAACAAGACAATTGACTGCTAGTAACTTCTATCAAATAAAGCCTAAAAATTCATCTGCAAATCCAAAGCTCATAAATGAATCGCTCCAACAAAGACACAATCATCCCAGCAACCTACGAAAAAGTGTTTTTATTATGCATACATAACTCTGACACTACTTCTTTTAACCTTATAAACCTTGCACTCCAATGAATCTATATTGACGGATATATACATCGTAATAAAAAAACGATTTTTAGTTTTACATTAACAAGATCTATCAAATTCATGCTATGCTCTAACCAAGCTCTCGGGCATGGCTTTGTAATGCAGGAGAACCAATGCTTGTTTTTAGGGAACTAACACTTACCGTGGTGTGCAAGCCCTCCATCTACTAGATGCTAGAGGGAAGCCTGAAGCGGAAGGAAGGTACCCACCTTAATTTGGTGGGTTCTTCCGTGCAACAAGCCAGGCCTTGAGAGCTTACTTACCTTTCAAAAAAAGCTGTCCGAGACGCAAAGCATCGAGGCACAAATAAAATAATATCCAAAATATATAATAGGGCATTTTTCCTGTAGTCATGTAGGGGTCGCGCATATTAGACTGCTTCCAACACTAGTAACAAATCAGGAAAAACAAAATGAAACTTTCTACTAAAATTAGTGCTCTAACTCCATCCCCAACTGTCGCCTTAAACTCACGCGCCAATGAGCTACGTAGTAGCGGGATAAATGTTTTAAACTTTGCAGTTGGCGAACCCGATTTCCCGACTCCCGAAGAAATCACATGCAGAGCTATTCAAGCTCTAAATGCTGGCAAAACAAAATACGGCCCTGCAGGTGGTGGGCTTCCGTTCCGTCAAGCTATCTGTAGAAAACTCCTTGAAGAAAATAAAATGGAATACCGCCCAGAACAAATAGTCTGCGGAATCGGTGCCAAGGAAATACTGTTTCACGTTATGCTTTCAATCTTAAATGAAGGCGACGAGGTTCTACTACCTGCTCCATGCTGGGTTAGCTACAAAGAACATATAAAAGCTGCAGGTGCCATCCCCATTATAATCCCACCAAACGATGACGGTAGGGCTTCTATAACTCCCAAAACACTTGAGAAATATAGCACTCCAAAAACTACAGCTATCATCATCTGTTCACCAAGCAATCCTACAGGAAGCATTCTCAGTACAGAAGAATTAGAAAACTTAGGCCAGTATTTAAAAACAAAAAACTGGTGGATTGTTAGCGATGAAATCTATGAATATCTATCCTTCGATCAAAAACACGAATCCATAGCTAAAGTGACTCCTGAATTGAAAGAAAAGACCATACTGGTTAATGGTATGTCAAAAGGCTTTGCAATGACCGGGTGGCGCGTCGGATACTGCGCAGCTCCAGAATCAGTGGCAAAATTAGTAAAACGATTGCAAAGCCATTCATCTACTTGCATCCCTCCTTTTATAGAGGAAGCAGCGACTTGGGCCATAGATCAAGGTGCTTCATTAATGAAGCATGAAGTCGAAAAAATGGATCAAAGGAGAAAATTAGCTCTCAGTTGTATAGATAAAATACCCAATCTAAGCTATCTAAAGCCAGAAGGCGCATTTTACTTATTTATAGATGTTAAAAAAGCTTTGGCAGCATCAAAAGAATTTTCTGCGACTGATAGTTTAGGTTTTTGTGAATACTTATTGGATAAATTTCATGTCGCAGTAGTCCCCGGAGAAGCTTTTGATGCTCCTGGATTTTTTAGACTTAGCTACGCCGTCAGCGACGAAACAATTATCGAGGGCGCTAAGAGAATTTCAGCTGCTATCGATGCTCTAACAACTTAATCTTAATAAATGAACTTTGGACTTTAAAAATGGCCTTGCCAACCAATCAAGGCCTATTTTAGAAAACAAAGTCTCACAAATCAGACAACTTCAAAAGTTTGCACCCTTAAAGCATATAAAATAGACACACCAGTAATGTAAACAGCCTCGCTGCCTTTGCTTAGTCGACTTGCAGACACCGAAACCCCTTGCCGTTCAGTCATTTCAAAAAAAACTAGCCACTCAAAAGACAGAAGCAAATTTGTAGTAAAAAAACTCACCAAAACGTCTAAGATATGGTAGCCTAACCGCCTTATAGGTTTACAAAAGAACACTCTGAATAACGCACTATTTTAAGGAGAATCATTTTGAAAGTATTAAAACCATTGCTAAGCGGTATTTTATTCACATCTATTGCGGCTTCAAACATATTGGCTGAAGAAGTTGCTTCAATAAATGGGGATAAAATTACAGAAGAAGAATATAAAACAGCATTAAACATGCTAGGCCCGAGCGCTGCTATGGTAGCCAGCAACCCTGCAATGAGAGAGAGATTCTTAAATCACATCATCGATAGCAAACTTCTCTCCCTTAAAGCGACAGCAGAAAAAGTTCAAGAGTCAGGAGAATTCAAGCAACGCCTACAGCAAATGAAGGAACAAATGTTAGCTGAAATTTTCTTACGAAATTATATTGAAAAAAACAGCAACGAAGAAGCAATGAAAAAGTATTTCGAGAAAAATAAACAACAATTTGCTAAAGAAGAAATTCGAGCATCCCATATCCTTTTAAAAGACGAGGCAAAAGCAAAAGAAATCTTAAGCCAAACCCAGAAAAAAGGAGCCGATTTTGCTGAACTTGCAAAGAAACATTCCACTGGTCCTAGTGCATCGAACGGTGGCGATTTAAATTGGTTTAGCAGAGGTAAAATGGTTCCAGAATTTGAGGCTGCTGCATTCGCGACCCCAAAGGGAACAATTCACCCAAAACTTGTAAAAACTCAATTCGGATATCACATTATTAAAGTTGTCGACAAAAAATCACCTGATAAAGTGACATTTGCCGAAAGCAAACAAGAAGTTCAAAAGGCGTTAGCACAAAGTCTTCGAGAAAAACTGACAGAAGATTTACGCAAGCAAGCAAAAATAAAGATCAACTCTGAATCTTTAAACAAAATGAAGATTTAATTTTCCTAACATACAACTGTTTAGGAATAGTCTGTCCGGCACACGGAAAATCAAAGAGCGAAAGGCTTGAAAACTGCGTCCCGGGCAACTTTAAATAAAATGAAAACATGAATGGCATGATTGGAAAGGGCAGAAAAGTATGGCCGAATATAAAACAGATTTAGAAGATATCTTTTTTAATTTGATTGATGCTTACAGTGTACAAAAAAATAAGTCTGGACTAGATGAAGCAAGCATCAGAGAGATAATATCTGAATTTGACCGTTTTATAGGTAAAGAAATTTATCCAAGTAGGATGCTTGGCGATACTCAAGGACTTAAATATGATGACGGTGAAGTAACAGTTCCGGATGCATTTCTAAATGCAAAAGAACAGTATTACGCAAACGGTTGGTTCGGCCTTGGATGTGACGAGTCATTAGGGGGAATGCCTGCACCCCAAAGCGTAACTGCTGCCTGCGCTTCCATTGTCATCGGAGCCAATGTTGCTTTTTCCATGTACCCAGGACTGAGCAAAGGTGCGTTTAATGTCATCGAAGCTTTTGGCTCAGAAAAACAGAAAGCACGATTTTTAGAACATTTCATTTCGGGCAAGTTTGGCGGCACAATGTGTCTGACTGAAGCTAACGCCGGAAGTGATGTCGGCAACGGCTCTACTACTGCGACCCCAGCTCAAAATGGCCTCTATTCAATTAAAGGAGTAAAGATCTTTATTTCCTCTGGTGAAAACAACCTTTATGAGAATAATGTCCACTTAGTCTTAGCGAGAACCCCCGGAGCTCCAAAGGGCGTTAAAGGTTTAAGCCTCTTCATCGTTCCCAAATTCCTAGTCGATGAAAATGGAGAGTCTGGTGCCTTTAACAACATAAAATGCACCAAAATAGAAGAAAAGATGGGTATCCACGGATCCGCAACTTCAGAACTTACATTTGGCCACGGTGGCGAATGCTTAGGTGAGCTCATTGGAAAAGAAAATGACGGCATGCGCGCAATGTTTTTAATGATGAATGAAGCTCGTTTGCACTGCGGCATCCAAGGGCAAGCGCAAGCCGCACTTGCTTACGAACTTAGCAAGCAATATGCGAAAGAGAGGGTGCAATTCGGTAAGGAAATTATCCACCATCCGGACGTTAAACGCACTCTATTATACATGCGAGCATGCACACGTGGTATGCGTGCGCTCTCACTATACACTGCTAACTTGTTAGATTTGGAACATGAAGACAAGTCTTTAAGTAAAGAAGTCGCCCTTCTAACACCAATCTGCAAAGCATATATGAGCGACGAAGGCTTCAATATCACAGTAGATGCAATGCAAATCCATGGTGGATATGGCTATTGCCAAGAATATGGTATCGAGCAGTTCGTTCGTGATAGCAAGATCGCATCTATCTACGAAGGAACAAATGGAATCCAGGCCATCGACTTTATTATGAGAAAAATACTTGGTGACAAGGGAGAGCAATTCATGGCTCTCGGGCAAAAAATTAGTGCTACAATGAAAAACGTAGAAGCTCAAGAATATGCGCACGAATTAGCAATGATGGGCAAATCGATGGAAATGAGCGAAAAAATTCTAAATAAATTCGCCATATTAGCAACCAAAGGAGATATTGACACTGTACTAACCTTCGCAACCGCCTTCTTACGCTATTGCGGTAATATAGCCATCGCTTGGCAATTGCTAGCACATGCATGTAAGGCAAAACAACTGATGGCAGAATCAACCAGCAATGATTTTTATCAGGAAAAAATTTGTGATTTCAAAATTTTCTGCCAATTCAAATTGACTGAAAATATTGGAATCGCCAATAGCATCCTAAACTTTGACGAAGGCCTGATGTCATATAACCTCTAGTTCATTCAATAAAATAACTAGTCCGTATGAAAGTGGCCTAAGTTACTTCACTCTACAGCTACTAACAAAATAGAAACACCTGATGTGCGGGAGATCAATCGCAAAAAATCGCGCACATCAGGACAATCCCTGCAGGTAAGGCATTTTTGATGCCGACTATCTAAGTTATCAGGAATTAACGACGAGACAAATAGTACCCAAGACCACAAAATAGCACAGCAAGGATCACATTGGACCCCCAATAGAGCAAAAGATGCATGATTTTTTTTGCCTCGATAAGCCGAATCACATCAACAGAAAAGGTCGAAAATGTAGTAAATGCTCCCAACACGCCAACAGCAAAAAAAGCTCGAAGCGGCATATGTTGGGCAAAAGTAGGATATAACAATCCTGCAATAAAGCTACCAGATACATTGACTATAACCGTCGCAAGATAGGATCCAGCAATAGGAATGGTCAGAGTGTAAACTCCATAACGCAGAGTGGCACCAACAGCACCGCCCAATGATATAAAAAGCCACTCCATAGTACCACTATCTCATTGCATGAAAGAAAGTTGAAAAGGTTTTTTCTTCTCCGCCTGCCAAATTATATTTAAACTGCAGTGAATTAATTCCAGCTTCTGGTTTAATAGAAAAATCCTGCTCTTTCGTATCTTCATGATCGGCATTAACAATTTGGCCATTCAATAACAAACTTAACTTAGGAATATCTTCTTCACGGCGAATATTTACTTGATTAGCAGAAGACGATAAAAACACCGCCCCTCTATCCCCACCATCAATTGTCACATTAAATTTGGGGTACTCTCCCCAATTATTCTGCCATAAGCCGCCACTTAATTGCTTAGGAGCACGATCAAGGCTTCCATACCCTGCAGACTCAGCCCACATTTCAAGAATAGTATTTACATCTAGATATGGATTACCAAAATTGGCTTGGCCATTTCCTTGCAACGGTTCCAAAGGCGCCCAAATAAAATCAGGATGTATCGTACGGCTATTTAGGCCCCACTCGCCTCCAATAATGTTCCCATCGTTATCAAGTTCCAAAATATAGTCTAATGGAATCGTTTTTGCGTCGACACTAGCTGGTGCTTGCTCATAAGAAAGGGCATTAGCATAAGTTAGCGTAGTTTTAACATACATAAACTTCGATGCATTTTCATTAAATTTATATTCACTTTGAAAACGCTTAGAACCGATAATACTTAAAGCATCTACGGCATCGACTTCCTCTGAGCTCGAATCAAATTTAAAAAGAGGGTAATTCCATACTTCATTATTGGTAGATAGATCAAATACAAGAGTACGCCTCAATAATCCTATCCAATTTGCAACAGCAACATGAAAAGTACCAGGATTAACATCCTCACACTCACCCATAAGCTGAGCAAATCTGCGGTTATCGGGATCTAAGCTCTGTTTCATCAATGCCTGACACTCTTGTTGCGTGGACTGTATAGAACAACTTAGAATACACCTCATTCCACCCAAGAAAAAATAGTTCGCACTCATATAAATTTCAGCTAAAAGTGCCTTGATATTTTCGGCACTAAAAGTCACACCATTGCGCGTTACAGAGCTGACAGGCTCGCTATGCCTGGCCGATGCAGCTGAAAAACCATTACAATGCCCAGCCCAAGAAGTGCCAACTCCATGATGATTTTGGCGTTCCCAGAGTTTAGCTCTTGAAATACCACTATGAAAAGCACGATCATAGCGCTCTAAAACTGAAGATCCATCTATAGTTGGAAGATCGATGCCCCCTCCTGCCTCAGGATACCAATACCCTGAATATGGAGTTGCTTCGCTCTCTCCTGCAGTCGGCAACATATCAAACTTAATAACAAATTCTTTATCCCAAGATGCTTTAAAAAATGCAGAAGAATTAGAAATTTCTGAAGTTGAATCCGCCAAAACCTCGGCCTCTTCTTGATTTCCATCATTTTTATTATTCTTGCCATTACCAAACTTACATCCGTTTGTAAAAATGACTAACAGTGCTAAAGTTATATTAAGATTTCGAAAAATCATTTGGTCTAACCCTGAATAACTGATTATTATCTTGCAAGCATATTGATTATATTCTACTCCGATTCTCCTCCTGTTCCAAGCAACCCAGCAAAAAACTAGATAAACACCATTTACAAAAAAATCAGGGTAAAAATCTCTGCAACTTTTAGAACTGGAAGAACTCTAGCGTCTCACTAGAGGTAAGGCGTTTTGGATGCAAGCGATAAATTACTAATATCATTCGAAAAAATAACAATAATTCAAGCGATACCATGCAAATCTGAAGTACTTATCGCCTATATAAGATCTGTAATCACCTAAAAATTTATCGGAGCTATTTTGGCAAAAAATTATTTTCATCATTTCAGATATTTCTTCATGGAATAACCATGAGTGAGTGAACGGTTTACTACAAAAAAATTGCTGATATGCATATAGAAAGCAAGTTAAACATAAGCTCGTTCATCCTAGGAATTGCTTGCAAAATACCCAGATAATTTACTAACCAGAATTTTCTGAGCTATAAACTCATAACCAAATTCTTGCTTGGCTTTGTTAGAATTATGAGCTTTGCAAAGGACTTGCAAATTAGAGATTGCATGGTTTCCACCTCTTGCAAATGGAGCAATATGATCTATTTCAAGGCAAGTTTTTGCCGAACACCGTATCTCATTTACGCCTATTTTTTCACATTGATAACCAGCCCTCTCTAAAACCTGTGCTCGGATTTTTGCTGGGATATAACGAAGTTTTTCATTTCCTCTTTCTTTTTGTTGCCCTTGTTCTATTTCTTCTTTATCTCTTAACACCTTTTCTTTGGAGCTGCTTTCGTCTTTTTTATTTTGCTCCTCTTTGGTCTTAGCTTTTTTGCCTTCATCTTTTCCTTCTTGCTCTTTTTCTGCAAATTTTTTCTTTTGCAAACTAACTTTCCTTCTCTCTTTAATTTCGGGTCTTTTTGTTGCAGAGCTAAATCAACCGCTTCTTCTAAAATTTCAGCAAGATTAAGCTCCATATTGGCAACATTCATTACTTCAGCCAATCGCAATAATTTTTCTCTTAACTGTTTACCTGCCACAAAACGAAAGTTAAAAAACTGCTCCTCTAAATTGGTCTTAACTTGTACATTTTCTGAACTATCAGCTTTATCTCCTACTTTGCTTTTTTCACCCATCATGCTAGGTGCTAAACTAGGAGCAATAGAATTGTTTTTACACAAATCTAAAGGAACTGATTTTTCTTTCTTTTTGCCACCCATAGGATAAATCCCAGAAGAAACAGGTGTTTCAGGTTTTAATCCCCCAACAATTAGAGCGACTTCCCTCACTTTTTTTCCAGCACAACGAGTCAAAAGTTCATCAACATTATGCTGTGTCAACACCGGACTAAGCTTTGCCGCTGAGGATAAGCTCAACCTACCAGACTCTAGCTCTTCTAAAATTTGTGGAAACTTTTGACATACTTTCGCCACCTGCATACGTAAATAACTCGGCCCATCTTCTAGCCCAAGCTCTTGCTGGCAGAAAGTAAAAATGCTGTTATATCCATAGTCAAGAAATCCGCAGCGGCTACGAAGCTCAGAAAGAAAGGCAATCAGAGCAACTTCAGACTTGCGCTCTTTATCACGCACCTTTTACAATTTAAAACCAACGCTTCGGTCGTTAACTTTTTTAGTTGGGCTAATCTTTCTCTCATAGCTTTTACCTCTGCTTCTATAGACTCAATCAGATAAAAAGACTATAACACAAGGTTTTACGCCCCTAAGGATTGCCTTTCGTAAGCGTTTTTATAATTTTTAAAATTAAAAAGAATAAAGGAAGCAACACTAGTCAGCTAGCTCATATGAGTTTTACAGATAGAAAATAAAGAAAGATATAACGCCCCGATTTACTAGCCTGCTAAAGGTGTCAAGGAAAAAGATCTAAAATCTATATTTTCTTTGATTTTCACCCTATTTTTCACCAAGTTTTTAGAAACAAGAAGCCTAGGCCCTCGTTCGTACGAGCGTTTGACTGTTTTGATAGCAAACTCCAAAAAAATTTTTAAATAGCAGTAGTAATTTTACTGTGGGGTGCTGTGGGAAAATGTTGGAATCATTGTTAGGATAGAGTTGTTGATAAAAAGTTTTAAAATGATTTCAATGTTTTTCCATGGCAGTCCACAGCTCCCATAGTTTTGCATTGCCACTGAAATATCGCTTTCACATAAAAATATTGGGTTAATAAAATACCTCTGCAATTCATTGCCACGACTTAGTTATGGGAGGCTGTGGATAGGCGTGGACAACTATTGATATCGTCCTGCAAATTTATGGGAACTTCTTTATTTATAGTAACGATACCAACAGTTGCCCACCCCTAACCACAAGCCAATGACTACTGCTTTTAAAATAAATTTTTGATTTCTTTGATTAGAGATATTTTGTTTGTTCTTAAAAATAAGCTCGTTCATGCTAGAAGGGCGATATGGTTTTATGATTATGAGGGGGGATTAATTATATGCCATTTACCAAAAATCATGATAAATTTTTAGATGATTGCAGATCTTATATAGGCGATAAGTACTTCTGATTTGCAAGCTAGCATTTGAATTGTTAGCTGTTTTTTAAATGATCTTGGTAATTTACTGCTTGTATGCTCATCGCTCTTCCCTTAGTGATACGCTAGAGTTCTTCTGTTTTAAGAGTTGCAGATTTTTAACCTGATTTTTTGATAAATGATGATAAATAAAAAAGCAGAGCGTGAAAGACACGCTCTGCCAAAATGGGGGATATGGAACAATGCTTAGAGAAATACAAATAAGTAGCTAAACGCGTAAAACCTATACATATTTCTTACTGGCATTGAATCGCTCAGTTTTAATCACTCTCTCTAAGGCTACTTTCAAACTTGCAGAATCAGTGATTTCAACAATACGCCTAGCACAGCGCCTACCTTCTGATTCATAACATGCGGTATCGACCGGAGAAGAAACTTTGTGCACTAAGTCGGAAGTCCAATTGCTTCCATTAATCAATTCAACGTACTCGTCAAAGCTACGGATATTATCTGAGTACCAAGGCCCTTGCCCATTATTTAGAGACCATGTATTAAAACGTTCTAACATCTGAGCATGCTTAGCCTTGCGCTGCTGCGCTGACTCAACACCTGTTATGAAGATAGTAACAACCTCAACTCCAGAATTTTTTAAGCTCTCTGCTTGTGTAGCCACAGAGATAGGATCATGATCCGTCGGCTCTCCATCAGTCACCAAGACAGCAACCTTTGCACGCCCATCATTAGGCACGTCTCTAAAAAGCTGTGACGCAGCTGTTATGGCTGAGCCGTAAGGTGTTAGCCCAAAAGGCTGCCGCGCAAATCTCATAGCATTAGAAATAGTGCTGTATTGAGAGCCTCGAACTGCAATCCAACCTTGAGTTTCTACCCGATAACCATCAGTATAATTTTGACGGGTTGGAAACGACACGATAGAAACCGAGCTATCAGCATTTGTCCCGACACTGTTTGATAAGGTAATACCTTCAAGTATATCCACAGCAGATAGAACTGCACGTTCACGGTTTGTCTCGCTAAGACACTCATAAGTGTCAGCACCGTTAAAATGCCCTGTTAAACGAGAGTTAGGACAATCTGTCGCACTATTCGAGTTGGAATTATCAACTATAAAGGCAACATGAGCACCAATCGACTCTTGACCATCCTCACAAATAGGAGTTTCAACAATAACCTGACAACTTCTCACACTTGGCCTATTCGCAACACTATCGTTTAATGAGAAATCAATTGTATAATTCCCAATTCGATCAAAGGTGTAAATATTTGGACTGTTATTTTCCCTTACCCATCCTGAGCCTACATTTTTCAAAACAGTTTGCTCACCACTTGAACTAGGTCCTTGAATTCTTTGAGTAAGAGAACCTCTATAATTGCTATTAGAAACAACATTAATCGGCAGGCGAGTTCCTAACGGAACTTTCTTAGATACAAATTCACAACCTAAAGTATTAGCAGGTAAACTGGTAGTACTGCCTCCGACATCAAAACGACAACTTCCGGCTACTTTCCCATCGTGGGTGAGCCGCAGCTC
Source organism: Bdellovibrionota bacterium (assembly GCA_041391425.1). GTDB lineage: Bacteria > Bdellovibrionota_B > Oligoflexia > Oligoflexales > JAWKNZ01 > JAWKNZ01. Next base: position 28,167 of record JAWKNZ010000009.1, on the reverse strand, counting down.
GACAGTATAAGAACCATTTTCAAGAGGTTTAACTATATTCGCACTACCATTTTCCAGTACGTAATTAGACCCTGAGCGCACCAACTTATTTTCGAGCGGCTGCTGCCCGCCTACTATCTTCTGAAAAATTTGAGCATCATTACTACTAAAGACAGAGATTGTTGCTGTCTGCCCTAAAGCAACCGTGCCAGGACTTACAGAACAACTTACCTTCTCATTTTTTTGTGTGGTTTTGCTGTTTTTCTTCGTTGGTGAGGAGGTGAATTTCGCACCATTACAGCCAACTTGGCTAAGGCCGAATAAAACGAGTACGGATACAAATAACTTTTTACTAATAACAACCATTCTCTATTCCCCAACAACTCAGTATCAAACAACGAACATCTTCTTCAACAATCAGAAACATCTCATCTTTATATAAAGATAAGATAATATAATATATTTAATATAATATATAAAATATGTCAATATTTTATTTAAAATAAATAATATTTTTTATTAATTCATTGATAATTAATATTTTTTTATTAATAACACAACTATCACATAAGCACTTACTAAGCGGGTCGATTAGAGCATATTAGGTTAGATACAGCCCTGCGCACAGTTGATACTCAAACTGCTCGTATGTCTAACTAGATAATATTTTTATGGTATTTTTTTTTACCTTATATTAACATCTAAGGCGTGTGAATTAAGCCAAGGGATTAAGTGTCTGTAATTATTCAACTTAGGCCCCTATATCAAAAATCAAACCATCGCGTAGCGAGGTAGCATCATGACTTTATTGCGCCAGTCCATCTTATTAGTTTCGCTCTCATTCAGCCTTATGGGTTGTGTAACCCAAGGGAAATATTTTGAATCAAATACTTCATGGATAAAAATAGGCGAGACAAAAAAACAAGATGTGTCTTTAGTGTTAAAAAAACCATTCTCCGTAGGAAGTTCATCGGGGATGGAAACATGGACCTACGGCTACTATAAATACAAGCTGTTTGGCCAAAGCCAGGTCAAGGAAATTAAGTTTTATTGGAATAATGATAGCAGTTTAAACCGCTATACGTTTAATTCCAGTTTTCCTCAAGATATTGATAGGGCTAATCTTAAGAAATAAATATCCTTGCATATAGAAGCTGTCTGATCTTGACAAATTCCTCACCGTACCCAAGAAAAAATTGCTATATCTGTAGATATGCTTCCAAAGTCTTTCTTTGCATTTGGAAACCCTAAAGGCTGATTCTAAGTGAATTCGAACGCGGAACGCGTAAGTTCTATATAGAAACGTAGGCCTATTCATATAACTACCACATCTCTGTAGATGGATATACAGTCTATGGCAGTAATATCGAAAGTAAGACTGACAACGAACTTGCTAAACTACAAGACAATGAACTTTGCAAACCATAGCCCAAAACAAAATTTAGCTGCCAGAGTTTACCTAAACTTAAAGTATAGAGTATAATTAAAGAAAAAATACATCTTGATGTTATTTAGCCATAGCAGAACCACACATAAAACTTGGAGAAAATATGATATTTAGACATTTTATCATACTTGCCATGCTTGCTAGCTGTAGCACAACTTCCAAAAACTCCACGCAGCTCAAAGCAACCTCTGACTGCATTGCAGATGCCAATCGCTGCGATATGTACCAATGTTTAGAAGATCAATATAAATGCGGAAGCGATGGCTATATCCTCGATAACGGCAAGCGCTATTGTCAAAAATATCTAGAGCTTTGTCCTAACTCTCGAGGGCAGCCAACCATGCACTCAGAAAACTCAAGCGATGGAGCGAGAATGTCCGCCTTTGCTTGCAAAAAGACTTTAAATACCGTTAATACCAAACCAGCTATAAGCTGTGAAGAAATTCGCGATGTCGCTTGGGAAATAGACCATGTCGAATGCTACCTAAATCCCCTTGGATACCGAGATGATAGCATCAGCTTTTGCGCCTTAAACTTCCTTGAGGTCAGTACTATTGCCGCCTGTGTCAGACTAAAAGACAGTGTAAGCGTCAGAGGTGCAACTCTAGGACAAGTCCTTTCAGCACGTTGCATCGAAAGAGGTTTTGGTCTTGAATTTTAGCATTATAGGAGAATTTTTCTACATTACTATCAAAAGCCCCCATTATAAATTCTTATAATGGGGGCTTTCTTACGAGACTTGATGCCAGGACCAACAAAGTACTGTCCATTTTTCTAAAAAAAAATATTTTGTTACCAATTTTAAAATATGTCAAAGACCCCAGATTCCATATCTCCCTATAATTACAAAAAAGTTCAAAAAAAAGTAAAACGGTATTAATTTTGCATTTGGCTGCAACTGGGTGCACCATGAGTGTTAGTGCTATATAAGCCAAAAATTCAAATAGCAGCTCAATCGCACCCAAGCACATTTTGGAAAAGCTTCAAGGAGTATACTAATTGCTTAGTATGCCAAGAAAATTCTCAAAGCATTTTGCTCAATTCCTGGTATAAGCCTTTTTTATCTCTAGTATTTTCCTAATAAACTTTGATAGCATTCCCTCTAACAAAAGCTGGAGAAAAAGATGAAATCATCAAATTTGTTGGCGTTAGCTGCAGTATTAACTGTCTCTTGTGGAATTTTAAACGATTATAAAAACAAAAAGGATGAAGCCAGCTCTTCATTAAGTACCGTGGTTACTCCTGCAAACGACCAAAGTTGCCGAGATCTTATTAAAGAGCAAAATACTTCTAATAGCTATATATTAAAAGTTCTCAGCTACAACGTAAAATCTTTGCCATTTCCGGCGCCTGGATCTTTAGATAGAAAAAAACGCATGAAGCGTATCGGCAATCAGTTGGCAAAAAGAAGAGAAGAAGGAAACCAACCCGATATAGTCTTACTACAAGAGCTTTTTAAATCGAAATCGAACCTAATCGGCAAGGCAAAATACCCGTATATTCAAAGAGGCCCCGAAGAAGGAAATAAAATGCTGAGTAGCGGAATATTCACTCTCAGTGAATTGCCAATAACATACGAATACGGACAAGCCTATCCGGAAGATGCTTGCGGCGATTGGGATTGTAAAGCAAATAAAGGTTTTACGCATTCTAAGATACAAATACCCGGAGCACCGGAGGCTATAAATATACTCAACACCCACATGCAAGCACTGCGCGAGCAAAGCCAGCCTAGAGAAGCTCAAATCAGAATGGTAGCAAAATACATAGAAGAAAATATCCCAAAAGACGAATTAGTAATTTTTGCCGGCGACTTCAATTTAAAAATCGACCGCCCTGGATATCCTATTTTTAAAGAGCTAACCGGATTTACTGACGTTGGCGAATATTGCACTACCAACGATAACTGCCAAGCAGTCAAGCTTGCCGAACAAGAAGATGGAATCTTTTATCAACATACTAACGACCATCATTTTGGGCGAGTTGGAAAAACAATCAAAGCTGAACCTTTATGCATTGATAGAGCTACAAACCCTAAAGGCAAAAAAGGCGAAGACAGTGACCATATGGGATATGAAGCCCATTACAGGGTTACCTGGTAGAATTTTTGATCAATAGTAACTATTCAGCGTATTTTTTATCTGCTCGATTCAAAGCCTTGACTGCCCGTCATCCTCATATGGATGACGATGTATCAAGCGACATATTGAAGGGAAAAGATACGCTGAATAGTTACGATCAATAATTTAAAAAGGGGATAATAATTGTATATTATCCCCTTTTTTTAGCTTATTCTTACACATAAGTCACAAGCAGATTGATAGGCTGCTCTCGTCACTCTGAAATGAAGGCGAAGAACCACCAACCTCGTACACAGGCTTTAATTTAGAGATGTTTCGCTTCACTCAACATGACGCTTCTGCATACTGGGTAAAAGCAAGTTTTTTTAAAGCCATTTATATTAAATATGTACGACCTTAATATCTACTTCTTAGATACAACCGATATCGTTGGTTCACATACGATATTATAGAAGTCGATACTCCAAGAATTCAAAACGCCAGCATCACGTTCGGTATGATCAGCCACTTTCAATTGCCAATCACCATCAATTTGTTCCTCATTTAATGGAACATCAAAAGTCTTTTTTAAGTCAGTGCCGCTATCACCAGCTTTTGGTTTTAAGAGAATATGCTCTTTTCCCGACGGCGTAAGTAGCTGAATGGAAAGATCTCCAATATATCTATGAGTAATATCAACATTGACTTTTATCAAATGTGTTCTCTGAGATAAGTTTCCGGCTATCGTACTAACAACGCCTTGTTCATCATGATCAGGAATTGAAGCGTTCATCTGTCTTTCTACTTGCTCAACAGACATGTCCTTACCTAGCACAAAGTCAAACGAAGTATCTTTTTTCCATTTGCCGACAACTACTGATGCCTTCACAGAAAAGCGATCCCCACATTGACCATCATTTAAAGATTTTAACACCACCGGATTACTTGCGTAAGACGATTCTCCAGTCGCAATGAGAGGAAAAGATTCCTCAAAGTATTGATCTCCTAAAGAAAGTTGTAACTTAGCACCTTCAAGTGGAGTCGTTAACCGATTAACTAAAGGGAGATTAATTTCATAAGACTCTCCCGGCTCCCAAACACCATTGCCATTGCCAACCGACTCTACGGCAGTAACTTTAGCAAAATCCGCCTTTATGTACATCTGCGGAGCAAACCAACAGCGAGGACGCTTTCCTAAAGTATACAAATCAGTATCAGTACAAGAATATAATGCCGCAAGTTTCTCGGCACCAAGGCTGCTCTGCCCCTCGGGGTGCATACGCCCAGGAATAAGATCATCAGGAAATTCCATATCACACAATGCACCGCTGAAATAAGTATCTAAACGGCATTGCGCAGTCGGATGTGAACTAAGGGTTGATGGAACTCGGCGTTCTTCTGGATGCTCTATTTCCGGAGTCGATACCACGTCAAGCTTTGCAAGTAAATTAGCTAGAGATTGGCCGGCCATAGTAGCCCTGTAACAAATATTTTGCCTACCTTCCTCTTGATAAACAGAATCACACTTTTCTTTGATAAAGCTCGGAACAACTGATCGAAACTCAGCGTTTCTTTCAAGATCATTTGACCACAATTTTAACGCACAAGCTTGCGTCGCAAAATAATCGGATTGCCCTTCGCTAGCAGCCCAGCGCGCACCTTTCAAAGGAAAACCAGCCAAATGGTGGCCAAGTTCATGACAAACAACCATAGCAAATCCATCGGCAGTCACCTCCGGACGACGTGCTAATCCACCAAACATTGCAACACGCCACTCATCACCTTCTTGTTCTGCATAAGCATTAACAGTTGCATCTTCCCATTTCTTATAAACTACAAATTTCGAACCATGGGCTTCGATAATTGAGGAATAATAAGAAGTCACCTGATCGATAATACGATTAAACTCCACTTCGGTAATATTCGCGTCTTTTCTATCAAGCCTATCTTCTAAATTTAGATTATTTTCCGGAAAACATGTGGTTCGTGTTTCAACTTTTTTTGCAGCTGCAAAAGACCAAAAAACACACAGCGTAAAGCATATTTTTTGGGCAAAAGTTCTTCTAAGCTGTAGCATAATCCCCCCCTTAAAACAATTGAGCCAATAGCCCCGTTCCTTGCGCTTGGATAACACATTTACCCATTTGATTCATTCTATTTTTATGGCACTATTTTAGTTTTATCCAAAAGTCGTGTAAGTAAAATGACTCCTTTTAGAACATTAATCATAGGCTTATTATGGAACAGAACATTATTGACCATCACAAAGACCCCTTGTCTCCATGGGTTGTCTTAAAATTTGGCGGAACTAGCGTATCCAATGTCAACAATTGGAGTAATATAGTCAAAATTATCCAGGATCGACTAGAAGAAGGCCTAAAGCCTATCATAGTCTGCTCAGCCCTTTCTGGAATTTCAAATACCCTGGAAAAGCTTGCTGAAGCAGCAAAAGATGGCGGTGAAGGCCCTATTTTAGAGCAAATATTCAGCACCCATATCAACTTAGCGCATACAATGGGTATAAACTATGAAAGTATTTTAAAAGAAAGCTTTGAACAATTAAAACGCTTGAGTCATGGAATTTCCCTAATTGGCTCCTACACCCCCGCTTTAAAAGCTCGCGTCCTAGCCTTTGGAGAAATTTTCAGCACTCAACTCGGGCATGCATTTTTTATTAATAAAGGCCTTGATAGCCACTGGATAGATGCGCGCTCACTATTAACCACAGTAGCATCCATTAATGAATCTGAAGGAAAGCGCTACCTATCCGCGAGCTGTGATTACGGTGTCGATCCGCAATTTAAAGAAAAATTTTCCAATAGCGCTGTGCATATTACCCAAGGCTTTATAGCTCAAAATCCTAACAAAGAAACGGTACTACTAGGACGAGGAGGCTCTGATACTTCGGCCAGTTACATAGCAAGCAAATTAAAGGCAAATCGCTTAGAAATTTGGACTGATGTACCTGGTATGTTTACGACAAATCCTCATGAAACGGCATCAGCACGCCTTTTACTTCATATGGATTATGACGAGGCACAAGAATTAGCGACATCGGGTGCTAAAGTCCTACATCCTAAATCGATAGGCCCCGTACGACTAGCCGGTGTCCCCCTTCATATTAAATGGACAGAACGCCCAGATCATCCCGGAACAATCATTGGCAAATACAATGGTCTTTCTTCACCATCTGTGAAAGCAGTTTCCATGAAGTCAGACATTCAAGTCATATCTATGGAATCCATCAGCATGTGGCAGCAAGCTGGGTTTTTATCGGATGTCTTTGCTTGCTTCAAACAATTTGGAATTTCTATCGACCTTATCGCTACCTCTGAAACTAACGTGACAGTAACTCTAGATCGCAATTCAAACATTATTGACGATCAAATCCTCGATCGTCTAACCATAGAATTACGAAAATTTTGCTCACTAAAATCATTTGGCAGTTGCGCGGCTGTCAGCCTCGTGGGAAAAAATATAAGAGCAAACTTACATAAAATTGCACCAGCATTGTCAGCTTTCGAAGACAAACAAATTTTTCTCGTATCACAATCTGCAAGCGACCTAAATTTTACCTTTGTAGTAGAAGAAAACGAAGCCCACAAAATCATTAGATCGCTCCATTCGCAATTTTTTTCTAGTATTGATGAATCGGACGAAACAAACGCATTTGGCCCTCAATGGAACGAAATTCATATAAACAAAGACACATCCAGCAATGATAATACCGAACGTTGGTGGCAAAGCAAACGCGATAAACTGCTAAATATAGGGCAACAATCAACTCCAGTTTATGTCTATGACCTCGAACATATGGAACAACAGGTACGTTCCCTTAAGGCTCTAAAGTCGATACAACGCTTTCACTATGCAGTTAAAGCAAATTGTCATCCGGATATTTTGCGCCTATTTTATAATTTAGGCTTACATTTTGACTGCGTTTCTTCGGAAGAGATTAAACATTTACGACGAGTGCTCCCAGATCTGAAAGGTTCGCAGATTCTATTCACTCCAAACTTCGCATCAATTTCCGAGTATGAATTCGCACTTAAGCAAGATTGCATTGTAACATTGGACAACGTCCATCCAATAGAAAGACACCCACAAGTATTTTCTGGATCAAAAATTTTAGTTAGAGTAGATTCGGGCATTGCCAAAGGGCATCACCCTCATGTAATTACATCAGGCCCAAAATCCAAGTTTGGAGTTTCACATGATGAACTCAAACGCCTAAGCGAACTTGCAAGCTCTGCATCAGCACAAATAATTGGATTACATGCCCATGTCGGAAGCGGCATATTAACTCCTGAAACATGGGGCGAAACCGCACGCTTCTTAGCCGAAGTTGCAGCCTCCATCCCAACAGTCAAAATCCTCGACCTCGGTGGCGGCTTAGGCGTGGTAGAAAAACCCGGACAATCTCCACTAAATTTAACTGCGGTTGAAAAACATTTAAAACTATTTCATGACCTTCAACCTAAGTACGAGCTATGGATGGAGCCCGGTAGGTTCCTCACGTCTGAAGGAGGCGTCCTTCTAGCTGAAGTAACTCAGATAAAAAGAAAGAATGGAAAAAACTTCATCGGCATCAACGCAGGGATGAACTCACTTATCCGCCCATCTCTATATGGCGCTTGGCACCATATTTGTAACTTATCTCGAATCGAAGAAATAACGTCTGTCACTGCCGATATAGTCGGACCAATTTGCGAGTCTGGAGATGTACTAGGGCATGGAAGAAAAATGCCGATCAGTAAAGAAGGCGACATATGCCTCATTGCCAATGCTGGAGCATATGGACATGTTATGGCTTCACATTATAATCTCAGAGAACCTGCAGAAGAAATTATTTTACAAAATAAGGTTTAAAGACAATTGAAACGATTCAGAATCTGTTAAGGATAGCAAAACCTATCAGACAAGGCTTGCCTAAAAAATGAGGAGATAGTACCTTTAGTACAGTGACGAATGTTTTTTAGGCGTAACGCAGTATGATAAGTTTTGTTCCCCTTTAACAAATAGATTCTAATCTACATTTAGCTTTCCCACGGAGACCCATCAGTATAAACATGAATAAATGTAATAATTGAACTTGTCTGTTTAGGATCCGTAGTAAAAAGAACTCCAGATTCGATTAAAGGATTAGGAGTAGATTTAATTTGCACAGGGTATTTTTCATAACAATAAGTAGCAAAATCTTCAAATGAAGAAAATCCTATTTTCCTTAGCTCCGGCAAACTAAAATGCCGCCAAATAGCATTTTTATTGGCAACAACCCTCTTAGTCATTTGCTGCGCTACATGCCCCATAGTATAACGTAAGTTGGTTTCGACAATTGGTTTAAGATAGTATTTATTTATATTGCCAACATCTTGATAGAAGATACAATCAACCCCAGCCGGACCTTGATATTGAGCATCCATTAATGCACGTCCAACAAAATTACCTATCTCGTCTAATTGGTTATATATGTGTTCGCTACCGTAGCCATACTCTTTTCCAATGGTAGCCAACAAAAACGAAGGAATTTGTCCATCACGGCAACGTAAATAATGTCCACAATATTGCCCGTTCGTAGTCGTAAAAAAACGTGTAATTCCATTTAATTCAACATGATCTTCCTTCACACGCAAAAGAATCGAAAGATCAGCGACCTTCTTCAACCAAGGTTCGACAATCAGGCAAGAATACAAATTCAAAGTCTTACTAAGCCAGTTTTTATACTGAAGATCTAAACCTCCATAAGACCGACAACGGATCATATTTCTGCCACTTGATCCATAAGGTGCCTTTATCACAACTGATCCAGTATATTGACTAAGGTCATTTATTTGTTTTATAAGCTCCTCTTCATCACGCACCACCACGGCATACATCTCATCTCCACCAATAAGTGGAGATTTCATTAATATCGAATTACACAATTTTTTATTCAAGGTTACAGAATATTCTTTAGAAACTACAGCTGGATAATTACAAGTTATATTTTTATTTAAAACATATTGTAATCTAGGAGTCATAGCCCAGGGATCGATCTCGGCAATTTTCCGCGTTTTCAAAGAAGCAGGAAATACAAATTTTTCGTTCTTATCCCAAGTTAGAAACTGAGGAAGTGTAAAGCCACATTTTTGCAGCTCGCTTAAAAACAAATCACGGGGGAGTTGAGGTAGTAAAACGATATCACTGCTATTCCCCAAATACATCATTAACAGACTATCGTCTTTTTCTAACTCTGAAACGATACGATTATTAGCGGAAAAATCCATATCAGAAAAGCAACTTTGCTCAGACTGCAAATTAAAAAAACGCACCACTGGAGGACGCCCTTTACTCTGTGAAAATAACTGCATCCTGTCAATAAAATCATTTGACATGCCAGCCTGAACACGAGCATTTTTATCAAAAATCATTCCTTTACCACGACTTGGGCTTAATGGAAATTCTAATCCTTTCTTATAAGCCTGCCATTCAGTTAAACTCGGGTCTTTCAACCTACGAAACCATTCCAAACCATATTTGACATGACCGATTTCCTCCTTATAAACAGTTTGCATAAGTTCTGCTGTTCTAATATCACCGACACTACTAAACACCTCTTCATAATAACGAGAATAATCTAAATTAGCTTGCTCAAATGTCATACTCATCTTAATCGTATAATCTAGGGGTGATTTTATCCCCTTAAGAGAGTTCCAAAAAAAGCTATTAACGCCGATATCACCAAAAGTCACAGAAAGTTCGCTCATTCTAGAAATATAAAGACGCAAATGCTTTTGTTCTTCATAAATAGTCCTAACAATACCACGTCGAAATGACTTCGAAGCATTTGGAAACCGCAGTAGTACCAATGCCATCAATTCCATTGCTAATAGTTCATGATTTGCAAAAAAATGCAATGCTTGCCCTCGAACAATAGCTTTATGAAACTGGCCTTTGCCAGGAAATCTTATATCAGTATTTTTTTGATCATGACGACTATTAAGGGATAAACATTGCGGGCGACCTGGAAAAGTTGGAATCGAGATTGCTAAACCCGGATTTTCGTCATTAAGTCCTAAAGATGCTTCCGGCTGAAATAACTTATCTTCGATAGAAGTCGAAAACAAAATCATTTCAGCAAATTCTCTAATTTCCATCAGCTAACAACCATTGCCATTACATTGGCTGCCATTCATTCTTATGTGTGCGAACCGTTGGTTTAATATTTGTCTTTTGTTTGTGATGTATTTTACCTTTATTCATCGAATTTGGGATCTTCGGATCAACTTGAACATCACCTCCATTCTCATTTTTTTTTGCTGAATATGGTACCTTAGAAATAGGAGCTACTAAAGGTTTATTAGAATGATTACCTTGATAAGAATCAGTCCCTATGGGGCTTACATAGTTTTCAGGAAACTTATTCACTCCACTCCCTCCACGCGACTTCTGCGCCAATCCAGAGCTTTTCGCCATATAGCCAGCCACGACGTCGACCACAGGATTTTTTCTCTTATCAACAAACCGCCCTCTTCCAACTCCCTCTAATACGTAAAGTCCATCTTGCCCTGTCAAGCGTCCTGTAATATCAATATGCCCAAGCTTTTCCTCAACTTTACCATATGGACCATAAACTCTATTAATCTTCAACCGCATCTTCAATATCTTTTTTTCCTTTGACCAATTAAGAGGTTTCGTTTCAACATGAAACTCATCGAAAAAAAAGTGATTCACCTTATTTATCCTCGCTCTTAATGTTCTTGCCAACATAGGGTCTGGACGATATTTAGTCAATGTTTGGCCATTTTTTGTGGCATATACCACCTTTCTAAAAGGAGTTAATCTAAGCCCAATTCTCACCTTTGCAGGCCCACTTTGCCTTTGATCAATAGCAATACCTTCCTCTTTATTAGGCTGGGTGACATCAACTGGTGACTTAAGCACACCTGACTGATTGCTTGGAGGCGTACCATTTAACTCCCATGCATATAAAGAGTTACAAGCTATTGAACAAATAACATAGCCGACGCTAGCAAGGAATGCCATACGAGAAAAAGGCATGACTTTGATTAACTTCCCTGAATACATAAAAACGTCTCCCATTTAAATCAAAATTTTATCCCATAGCCGTTTATGCAACTTAGCAATACAGAAAATAATAAATAATGGAAACAGCACAGATCTTCTTTATTTCACTATCTATAAAAAGAAACTATATACAATCGTAACCTAAAAATTTTAGGCTATTCGCATAGAGATATAGATTTCCTATAATTATCTATTATAATTTAATAAAGATGTTTTTCATACTTTGAGATATATGCGGGATCTGAAATTTTTTGAAAAACTGTAGTATTTTCGCCGGAGTCGAAGTTCGGCCGGATGCTAGGCGCGAGGAGGAGGGAAGCAGCAGTGTACATATTGGTACATGAGGATTTCCTGACGACGAAGCAACGATGCAACCGGCTAGAAATTCGGATCCGGGATATATCTGAGCGGCTAAAGATTAAGCTAATGTCCTTTTAAAAAACTAACAATATGCCCATATAGCGATTATGACCAAACAAATTTCAAAAAAGCCTCAAGAAAATTACAATATCTCAAAAAACAACTGGGAACTTATACTATTATTAATATGTTGGGCTCTACCATTAGCCTGGGTTGCATCCTATCCCTATAAAGGTAATAACGAAGATCAAAATGTAAAATTAAAAACACATTTAAATACAAGCAAAACATTGATAAAAAATTTTTACAATGAATACGAAGCAGTGCCTCAAAATTTAAATGAATTAAGAGCTTACGCTAGGGCAAAAAAAGAAGACTTTGTACCATGGGATACTTATGGACAAAGGTTAAATTACTTACGTTTATCCCCCGATAGTTGGTATTTAAAATCTTTTGGAAGCGATGGACAACAAAACACTCTGATGACAGATGAGGATTTTGTCGTTTCATCTATTGACGAAGAAAGTAGCCAAGGAATTGTCCACGATTATAATCAAAACGCCATTTTATATAATCCAGTAATTTTATTAGGAAGCAACTCACCACAAGGGAACTGGTTTGCAAAACTATACCTAGATAAAACTTCTAGTACAAGACGGCTATTAGTTAGGCATCGAGCAAAAAATAACTATTTCATGATAGCCGAACATGACACAGTAGAAGAATTCTATTGGTTGCCTGATGGCTACCGCATCATATTCTCCGCAACCGGAAGCAGTCTTTATAGAGATGGTATCTATTTATGGAATTTAATAAATAATAAACTGACAAATATCTATCCAGGTAAATACGCTATAGACAGTATGAACCGCGGTATACGACAAAAGCAAATCGCAATATCACTTGCAGGTATTATGAAAAAGCCTCTAACCGTATTTGCATTTTCTACAGAAAAAAATGCAGGACCCATTAAAACCACAGAGTTCTTTAGCGAGCATAACTTTATCGCAATTTCCCTCAAAGAAGATGGAAAGACTATAGTAAATAAATTCGAAAATAGCAAAAGCTGGTATAAAATGCCACTAGTCAACTCTTGGACACCAACCTCAGATATCTTACAATGCACTTCAATGCATCTACATCAAGTATCATGGTGTCAATTACCAACAGAAGGAGCCTTTCAAGACGTTATTGAAGCTTGGCAAAATTATGCTGTAGAACAATCATCAAATCCAATTTTTCCTTATACATTAATGAGGCTTGTCATCCTCTACAGCGATTCTTATGACTTGCTATCACATAAGCTTAAAAGCAATCCCAATAATTTAGAATTGAAAAGAAATAAAGAGATCTTACGATCCTATGGCGCCGAAATAGCAGCAGCATTGAAAGACTTACCAACAGCAGCAAGCTGGCTGAAGGCCACAGCCTGGTATAGCCTTGAACAATTTTATGCCAAAAAGTCTTTGCCTTTTAAGGCCTCGAAGGTCATAATTCAAGAAGCTAGCTCAGCAGTAAAAAGAGTAAAAAAAATGCAAGACAACACTGAAATTGGTGAAAACCAGTAGTAGATAAGCACAGTAGAGACAAAGTACGGCAAAAAGAAGGAAATTAAATCTCATGACAGACGCATATGAAAACGTCTATGCAGTAATATTAGCAGGTGGCAGCGGAACTCGTTTTTGGCCTAAATCAAGAAAAAAGACACCAAAGCAGCTTTGTTCCATTGGTGATTCTACTTCGACAATGCTTGAAATCACTTTAGACCGTTTAGACGGCTTCATACCTATAGAAAGACGAATCATCATCACTCACCAAGAGCAAGCTTTTCTAACCAGAAAAATCGCCGGTTCAAAATACAATACTCTAATAGCAGAACCTGAAGCTAAAAACACCGCGGCGGCTTTAGCATTGGCTTCATTAGAAGTCCAAAAAATCAGTCAAAAACCAGATCCGATTATGGTTTCACTGCATGCAGATTGCGCCATAGAAAACGTTGAAAAGTTTTTAGCTTCGGTAAAAGAAGCCATTACAATTGCCAAACAAGGCTATCTCACGCTTATGGGTATTGTGCCTCAATACCCTGAAACAGGTTATGGCTACATTGAAAAAGGTGACATTATTTCTAATGAACAAGTATATGCGTGGAAAGTAAAAAGCTTTAGAGAAAAGCCTGACTTAACAACAGCTAAAGAATTTTTAGATTGCGGTAACTTCTATTGGAATTCAGGGCTATTTGTTTGGAAAGTATCATCTATATTAGAAGAATTTTCCAAATACCTTCCCAATACCCTAAAGGCACTAAATCAAGCTCTAAAGCAAGAAAATCGCCCATTTTCTAAAATAGAAACTGCCGTTTTAAACAAATATTATAGCGATCTCGAACAAATTTCTATCGACGATGCTATATTAGAAAAAAGTGATAAGGTGGCAGTAATCGATGCTAATTTTGGTTGGCAAGATGTTGGTAGCTGGGCAGCATTAGATAAATGTTTCAAACCAGATAACAAAGGCAATTTAGTCTATGGCAACGCTGTCATGATCGATAGTCAAAACACAACCATTGACAGTGATGGCCCGTTTGTTGCGACCATTGGCCTTAAAGATATGGTTGTTGTGCACGCGCGTAACTGCATTCTCGTCTGCCCAAAGGATCGTGCTCAAGATGTCAAACTAATAGTTGAACACCTTAAAAAGAACGGCAAAAAGAAGATCTTATTTAGGGCGTGTTGACGTTTCATTTTCGTAGCGAGAGACAAATACTTGAAAGTCGCATAGGAAGGGTTTCAAAATTACCGGAGGTGTACTAGATGTACATTGAGATAATTTGAAACCCTGACAACGTTGTGACTCAAGGGTTTGGCTCGTAGTAGGAAATGAAACGTCAACACGCCCTAATCAGATCGATAGAAGTTGGACTTGGTTCCCGGATCCGAATTTCTAGCCGGTTGCGTCGTTGCTTCGTCGTCAGGAAATCCTCATGTACCAACATGTACACTGCGGTTTCCACATCCTCGCGCCTAGCACCCGACCGAACTTCGAATCCGGTGAAAATACTACAGTTTTTCAAAAAATTACAGATTCGGATACAAGGCTTGCACAAACAGCATGAAAAGACAGTACATCTAGTACAATGACGGGTACGCTTAAAATCTTTGCTCTCCTTAAATTAAGGAGATATAGAGTTTTCAAGCCGTGTCTTATGGATATGTATTCTAAGTACCTGAATAGCTGCAGGAGTCAAACCACTGATGCGCGATGCTTGTCCTAACGTTTCTGGTAAATGCAAGTTTAATTTACTAACCACCTCGTTAGACAAACCTTGTATTTTTCCATATTCAATTTGATGCGGGATACGAACCCGATCTAGCATTTCAGTAGAACGAACTGATTTTTTTTCTCTGGCAATATATCCTTCGTATTTAATCTCGATCTCAGCCCTTCGCCGAATAGAAATCGGGACTTCTCTAAAAAACTCATTATCTGCAATTTCATCTAGCGAAAAATTTGGGCGACGCACTAAACCCTCTAGACGACTTCCACCGTTATCTTTTTCAACAAAATAGGTTTCCGTTATGCCCGCCTGCGCAAATGTAGTATTTTTCAAGTAATTTAAACATGAGGCTAAGATACCTTGCCTCTCTTTAAACTTCTCATAATCATTTTCTGATACCAAGCCAATGTTATAACCAATATCTGTAAGGCGGCTATCAGCATTATCTTCACGCAAATACAACCTATGTTCAGCTCTTGAGGTAAACATACGGTAAGGCTCTTGCGTACCTTTAGTAATTAAATCATCGATTAGGACACCGATATAAGCTTTCGATCTGCTCAACACCAAAGCATCTTGACCTTGAATAGACCTGGCAGCATTAATACCAGCAATAAGCCCCTGACCTGCAGCTTCCTCGTAGCCAGTAGTACCATTGATCTGTCCAGCAAAATAAAGCGATCTTATCTTTTTTGTTTCTAATGAAGCCGATAATTCAGTTGGATCGATAAAATCATATTCAATGGCATAACCAGCACGAACAACCTCAGCCTTTTCCAACCCTTTTATAGTACGAATGAATTCAATCTGCGCCTCAACAGGTAGCGAAGTTGAGATACCATTAGGGTAAACCTCACAAGTATTATAACCCTGAGGTTCTAAAAATATTTGATGTGAAAGCCTGTCAGGAAACTTCACAACTTTATCTTCGATCGAAGGACAATAGCGCGGACCAATCCCCGTAATAGTACCACTATAGAGAGGTGAAGCATGTAGGTAAGATCGAATAACTTCGTGTGTTTGCTCATTTGTAGTAGTGATGTAACAAGGAATCTGTTTTTGCTTAATTTTTTCCGTAGTAAAACTGAATGGTATTATTTCTTCATCTGAATGTTGTGCTTCTAAACTGTCCCAATCTATCGTTTTTGCATCTAAACGAGGCGTCGTACCAGTTTTCAGCCTTCCTACCCTAAATCCATATTTGCGGATAAATTCAGCTAAAGATGTCGATGCCGCATCACCAGCACGTCCCGCCTGAGTTCTTTTATCACCAATATGAATCAAGCCATTAAGGAATGTTCCCGTCGTGAGAACTACAGCATTTGCCAAAAAACGACCGAAGATCGATGTTTCCACTCCCTTAACAACAGCACGCCCAGAAGATTCATCAATCACCAAACCTTTAACTTCGTCCTGTCGTAAATGCAGGTTTTTAGTACCTTCAATAACAGATTTCATATATCGAGAATACAAATGCATATCCGCTTGTGCTCGTGACGACCAGATAGCAGGGCCTTTTCTTCTATTTAAAATACGAAACTGAATTCCAGTATGGTCAATGGCCTTTGCCATTTCACCCCCAAGAGCATCAATTTCCTTAACAAGGTGTCCTTTAGCAGTCCCGCCAATCGCAGGATTGCAACTCATAGCAGCTACCTTGTCCATCGATTGAGTAATCAGCAAACACTTAACACCCATTCTCGCAGCCGCCAAAGCAGCCTCACAGCCAGCATGACCTGCACCTACAATTATGACATCATAAAATTCCATTAAATCCTCGAAACGATGTAGATTGGGCTAGGCATTTACAGTATTCAAAAATCATTAACTCACTTACCCCTCCAGGTAATTGCCACTTCTTTCAACTTTATAGATGATTTGTCAACTAAATTAAACAACCATTGAACGCAAATTAATCACCCCAGTAAATAACTCACTAATATTAAATATTTTTTTGTAACAAAAGGGGGAAATCAGGTATACCACCCACAACTAACAATTGATTTATTCGATACATTTCGGTAGCTTTGCGGCTCATAGGTAAGTGTTACATAGGGGGGATAATGGGGATTTTTGATTTTGGCACTCAAGATCATGAACAGGTTGTGTTTTGTAATGATCCTGCTACTGGTTTAAAAGCAATTATAGCTATCCACGATACAACTTTAGGGCCGGCCCTAGGTGGTTGCCGCTTTTGGAACTATAAAAGTGAGGAAGACGCTATCTTTGATGTTATGCGGTTATCACGTGGAATGACCTATAAAGCTGCCGTTGCTGGCCTTGACTTAGGAGGCGGCAAATCAGTCATTATTGGAGACCCTGCTAAGCTAAAATCAGAAGACTTTTTTAGAGCCTTTGGGCGTTTTATCAATAATCTAAATGGCCGTTATATCACAGCAGAAGACGTCAACATAAAAGTAGAAGACATGAATATAGTGGCAAAGGAAACAAGCTACGTCACTGGTATTTCATCGCGTCCAGGAGGTTCCGGCGACCCTTCACCAATAACAGCTTTAGGAGTATTTGCTGGAATTAAAGCTTGCGTCAAACACAAACTAGGAAAAAACAGCGTCGACGGCTTGACCATCGCAGTACAGGGTGTCGGTTCTGTTGGCCACCACCTATGCCAATACTTAAGCAAAGAAGGCGCTAAACTTATCGTAGCTGATATCAATAATGAAGCAGTCAAAGCAATTTCATTAGAATGCAATGCCCAAGTTGTTTCAGTTGATGAAATCGTTTCAGAAAATGCAGATGTATTTTCACCATGTGCTCTCGGAGGCATTTTAAACGACGCTAGTATAGCAAAAATAAAAGCCCCCATCATCGCCGGCGCTGCAAACAACCAGCTACTCGATGAGGACCGCCATGATCAGATGCTGGTGGAAAAAGGCATCCTCTATGCACCAGATTATGTGATCAATGCCGGTGGACTTATCAACGTAGCTCATGAGCTAAAAGGCTATAATGCGGACGCAGCAAAAAAGGAAGCTCTTGGCATTTATGATACAATGCTCAAAATTTTCAATGAAGCAGAAAAAAAGAAAATCCCTACACACAAAGCTTCCAACTCTATCGCCGAAGCCCGTTTGAAAGAGGCTGGCAAAGGACAAAGTCGAAGATTAGATAAGAACTTTGATAATCAAGCATGGATTACTGTCTAAAGACCGCAACAAGCTTCCTCTTCTATAGAAGAGGAAGCTGGAAGATTTTCTATAGATCTATTTTACCTTTAGCACTTACTACCATCACCTACAACTTCTAGTGTGACCGCTTTTTGCTTAAAATTTTCTACTATCTTTAGGTAATTTGCCTTGACGCCAGTAAAAAAATCTATGTGTTTACCCTTGATCCCCCCCCAGTATCAACAGCAACAACACAACCATCATGCTGCATCCCACCAGGCATCTGTAATCCCTCAAATTCTTTAATATAAACTTTAGATCCTAGCTTGATCTCTTTCTTATCTACTGCAATTGACCTAAAAGGAACTAAAGGATTATTGCGTGCTCCAAGCCCATATGGATGCTTATCTCTATCAACAACCTTAAACTTCGCATTTCTATAATCGCATCGACTACATGCAATATTTACCAGAGTTTCAGCAACGTCATCTCCATCTTGAAGCTTTAAAAAACCAGTTCCCTCAAGCATAAGCCTTCTAACCAACTTAACAGGAATCTGATAAGTAGAAGCCTTATCTTTTTCATCCACAATAACTACGTCTATTTTATTCTGCAAATCATCCGCATCTAACTTCAATTGGTCAGATTCAACAATCCAATAATAGGTAATCTTATACTTATCACCAGAAGAAGCGTGCAACACATTTGCATCCATTCCAGTTGGTCGGCATTGATTTAAAAATAAGGAAATAAAAACTAAAAGAATCCTAATGAACACTATATCCCCCTTCGCAAAAATAAGCACATCTTGCATCTCAAAGCTCATCTGCATAAA
This sequence comes from Bdellovibrionota bacterium, assembly GCA_041391425.1. Taxonomy (GTDB): domain Bacteria; phylum Bdellovibrionota_B; class Oligoflexia; order Oligoflexales; family JAWKNZ01; genus JAWKNZ01. The sequence goes on along the minus strand of JAWKNZ010000009.1, from coordinate 9,020 downwards.
ATCATATGATAACTTAAAAATACCAAAAAAAGGTAACTATTCAGCGTATTTTTTATCTGATCGATTCAAAGCCTTGACTGCCCGTCATCCTCATATGGATGACGATGTGTCAAGCGACATATTGAAGAGAAAAGATACGCTGAATAGTTACAAAAAAGGAAATGCGATATACAAATTGCTGTCAAAAATAAAACTATTAGATCAGCCCTGACTAGAAGAATGCGAAAAGATGGTAACATTTAACATAGAAACAAAAATTGTTTGGCATAACCCAGTACGAAAAAATTCGTGCTTGATAATATAACAAGAAAAAGGACTTCAATAGCAATGGTAGCAATGCAAAATATAAATTCAATATCAAGGAAATATTATGTGACAATCTATTTGTTCATCAATTGTTGCACAACAGCTCAAGTCGAAAGCCCCAATAGTGATTTTAAAAGCAACCAGTGTAATAGCATCGAGGTTATTTCATATAGCTATGGCGATTTATCTTGCATGGGGACACTAGTGGGCAAAAATACGATACTAACTGCAGCCCATTGTATTGATCCTTGGGGTATACGAACAAAAACCATTACTATAACCAACAAAAAAAATATAGACAGTTCAGATTCATATACACATAAAACCAACAAAACAGGTCAGTTTGGAGCTTTTACTCCTCTCAAAGTTTTTATCCATCCTCAATATAAAAAACAAACGGACTACTACGGCAGAGCCTACGACTTGGCAATAATACTGTTGCAAGCAAATAGTAAAAATCAAAAAGAACAATTAAAACCACAATGCCCGCGAATGAATTTTACCAGTAAAAAACTAAACCCAGGTATATCAATGGACACCATCACTTTTACCCAACAAAAAGTAAAAATTCTTCAAAATACTGCGCAGTCTAAGTATTTTATTGATTTATTGCCAGCCGATAACACCGTACATTTATTTTCTGGATTTTGCCCGGGAGATTCAGGCACACCTCTATGGATAAAAAAAAATGACATTAATATAATTGCTATTTTATCTGATTTTTATGGAAAACCGGTAAGTTCAAAGCAGCATTGTTCTGAAGGTGGAAGGTTTGTAAAATTAGATCAAATATGGTTGAATATGATTATTAGAAAAATCAATTTATTGTAAGTGAGCTATAGTCGGATGAATATAAACTTATGAAGCTACTTTGGCTTTTTTTTGCTAGCATAATATCATGCATAACGACAAGTCACATTGATAATACTACTAATTCGCCCACTAAGGCTACGATTCACAATAACTCTGAAGACAGAAATAAACAAAATATCCTAACAAGTTGTTCAAACTTTAGTATTGATGAAATTATCGGGATAGATAAAAAAATAGCAACTCAGCTTTTAGAGAATGAATTACTAGAAAATAAAATCACCCTTTCCCAAAAAGACACGTCGATGCAAAATATCCAACCCATAATTTTGAAACGACCCTTTTTTTGCCTATATAAAAAATTATATTTAGAACTAATACAAGAAAATTCAACTTCCCAAAATATAGATTCAGAAGTCCACTATCAAGGCAATGAAGATGCTATAAAATCACAGCAAGCGATGGCAAATAGCGAAAATATAATCCGCTACATATATCAAAATCTAATTAACGCGGATACATGCTTAAAAACTGCCGAGTCGTGTTACCTAACATTCCCATTTTTACAAGCTCTTAAATCTGAGCCATTACATATCCGCCAACAAATTATCCAGAATTATATAAAGATCTGGGAACAATTCTATATAAATGCCATGCCTAAAGATAGCTACGAAAATTTAACAGAGTTTATTGCATACCATTTTCATTGGATAAGAAAAGAAGTTTTGGAGCAAGATTAACTTAATAACTAACCATACAGAGGAAAGAAAATGAAACGAGTTAAACAGCTGACTATCCCGATACTCATAGCCACCTTTGCAATTGGCCCAAGCTGCAAGACTGCCAATAAGATGAAAACAGCTTCGCGGATAAAGTCTGAAGATAGACAATCATCAATACAAGTTGCTAAAGGACAAAGCGAAGAAGCAGAGGTGAATGCTATCATAGTTAGATATTTTAATGGTATTTTAGAAACCATCACAACTATCCCAGGCAAGGCATTAGGTACTTTAAAGAAAGAGAAAATAGGCTTTTACCACGCAGGTACCGATAAAAGCATATTAGGAAAAATTATCAAAACGCCTATTTCATTAGGAAAAAATCTAATCAACCGAATAACATCGCTAACAAAATCCATACCAAATTTTACGAGTCGTATCATATTAGCTCCTTTTAATAAGGATTTCTTGGAGCCGTTTATCAAAACCCAAAAACTAGCCTTTAAAAAAATGTATAAATTTGATGAACAACTAGAGGAAGCTGTAAGAGCATGCCAAAACAATGGAGAATGCAAGTCTCCAATCTACAATAAAAATTACGCCGAAGCCCTATATTACCGTTCCAAGTTAGAAACTATCAAACATAAATTAGCTTATTTTTATATCCGCCTCTTCGATATTGCAAATAGCGTAGCCACTGTCACAAATCATATTCTTCCTAAACCAATAAAATTTACTACTGGGCAAGCAGCGCAGCTAGCTCAACTAATAATTCACACCTTAGATGCTGAAATGTATAAAATCATAGAGCAGACAAATATAGATGATGTTGATGCTGCAATGAAAAAATGGGCCTTTGAAGAATTTCTCACCGTAAGAAATAGAGCTTTAAATACTTTGTATATACTCGCTGGTGCAAATACCGTGTGTGACACAGATAGTAAGGATAACTGCCAACTTTACTTAAGTAAAGCAGCTGAAGAAAAGCAGCGTTCCGAATATTTATCCATAAAAGCTGAGTTTGAAGCCACTGTAAATAAGGAAGAAGATAATATTAACCCCAAAGACTTGGAAATGTTTGAGCAGCAACAACAAGCTAATAAAGTTGCATGGGCCAATCACACTGGAAGAAGTTTTAATGCCGGGGATTGGGCATTAACTTTTGACGACGGACCAAGAGATAAAACAACTAAAGAAATCCTAAAGCAATTAGAAGATCACAATTTTCATGCAACTTTCTTTTGGTTAGCAAAAAATGCAGGAGCAAACAAAGAATCTGTCCGATTAGCAAAAGCCAAAGGCATGGAACTCGCTAGCCACTCTTATACCCATGCTGATTTAAGTAAAGCCAGCGCAGACCTAAACAAAGAAATCGTAGAAGCAAAAAAAGTACTAGAAAGCGTTTACGAACGGCAAGTAGATTTTTTCCGTTTACCATACGGAGCTGGAACCAAAAGCCAACGAGTAAAAGACACTATCACCGGCCTTGGAATGCAACATTTTTTCTGGAATGTCGATAGCCTTGATTGGAAAGACCCCGACCCAAAGAGCATCGTCGCTCGCATAAAAAAGCAAATGCAAGTGCAGAAAAAAGGGATTATTTTAATGCATGATATCCACCAAAAAACAGTTTCTGCAGCAACGATACTAATGAAAGACTTTAAGAAATCCGGTATCAATGTAGTAAATTTACGCGAAGCCATTGGCAACACAGATGAGCCTCAAAACCTTCCACCTGCTAATGGTGAAAACGACACGACCCCAGCACCTGCTGATCGGTTTGTTTGGACAGTAGGCGGAACCATGCTTCCTGCAAATCCTGATGGTAGCCTAGCATACGCAATCATGGACCTATTTGCAGGCGAGCCAGGAACTATTTGCTTTCAACCAGAAGACAACAATTCCGAAAGCGTTAATGCAGCTAGAGACTATGTATTAAGAGACTTTGATAAAATCACCCGTAAATATAATCCTAAAGTTGCAGGTCAAACTGAAATCATCGTCGAGGTTGATAATCCACTGGATCCAAGTGGCCACCCACGCGAGGAATTCACTTTTTATTCATGCAAAGAGACTTCAACTGACGATTTCCAGCATTTCAGAGTTATCATAGCGTCTAAACTCAACCTCCGCTCTGATAATAATACAAATAACAAGCCATGCGGCAAGCTAATTCAAAACCAAACTGTTAAGGTTGAAGAAATAACGGCAAATGGCTGGTATAAGATATCTCCCGTCATTCAAGATCAAGGTTGTGTATATATAAGTGCAGACCCTAAATACTCAGCGGTGAAGCCCTATACCTTCTAAGAAAACTCTTACTCTTTACTCATCTGAAGAAGTGATGCAGATATATGCTGCATCGCTTCGACAAGAAAAGACAATTTCTAGGAAAGCCTATCTTCCAAATCCAGAATCATAAACTCCAACTGGCGATTGTTAGGGTCCAATTCTAATGCTTGATGAAAGTGATAAAGTGCTTTTCGAAAAAGTTTTTTAGCTAAATATGCTTTACCTAAATTAACATGTGGAATCTGACGCGTGCTATAGTTTTCTGCGTCTAGAGCGCGGTAAAACCAGCGGATCGACTCATTGAGTTTGCCTTGTTTAAGAAGAAAGCTACCAATATCATTATAAGGATTGCCGTAATCCGGATCGATAGCAATTGCTTTGTGCCAATGCTCTAATGCGACCTCGCCTTTGCCCAAACTATTCAGCATCCATCCACAATAAGTGTGGGCTTCAGCCGTACGGTCTGATTCCACACTACGTTGAAAGCAATGCAAAGCAGCCTCATAGTTGCCCGCATAGACCTCATCTAAACCTTCATCGATTAAGATTTTCGCTCTATAGTGGGCAAGCGAGCTAATATTTGATGGCCGCCCCATTTCTATATCCAATTCAATCTTCCAAAAATCATTGGTTGACAAACAAGGAATAAAATAAAACACGTTCTAAACCAGAATACTACAAAACCACGCCAAATAGACATGCTTCCTCACTCTACCAACTTAAATCTATGCTATAACCCTAAACCTACCTAAAATACAATGGCTTTTTATGTTAACGCGATTAACGAGTTAGCCCAGAATAACGAATTCTCTTTGGCGTAGAAGCCTCGACCCCTAGCCTTCTACGACGATCTTCTTCGTACTCTGAGTAATTTCCTTCATACCAATAAACCTTGCTATCACCCTCAAAAGCCAATATATGAGTAGCAATACGGTCTAAGAACCAACGGTCATGGCTAATCACAACCGCACAGCCAGCAAAATTAAGCAAGCCATCCTCTAAAGCCCTTAAAGTATTAACATCCAAGTCATTACTAGGCTCATCCAGAAGGATCACATTAGCACCCTCTTTTAAAAGAAGGGCCAATTGCACTCGATTTCTCTCACCTCCAGACAGATCACCAATCTTCTTTTGCTGATCTTGACCGGTAAAATTGAACTGGGATACATAAGTACGAGAGTTTATTTCAACTTCTCCCTGTTTCACAATATCCAACCCTCCGGAAACCATCTCCCAAATACTTTTTTCGCCATCTAAGCTAAGGCGTGATTGTTCCATATAACCAATCTGCGCAGTTGCACCGACACGAAACTCTCCTTCGTCAGGCTTTTCCTGCCCAGTAATCATTTTAAATAGTGTCGTTTTACCAGCACCATTGGGGCCAATCACTCCGACAATTCCTCCCGGCGGCAGCTCAAATTCCAAATCGCTAAACAATAGCTTGTCACCATAAGATTTACGCACACCTAAGGATTCGATAACTTTGTCACCTAAACGTGGCCCTGGTGGAATATAAATTCGCAAATCCTTGGCAATTTCCGCCTGCTGCTGATCCTGCAATACTTGAAATGCCTTCAAGCGGGCTTTGCTTTTAGCCTGCCGGGCTTTTGGGGACATGCGCACCCATTCCAACTCACGCTTTAAAAATCGTGCTTTTTTGTCTTCTGCCTTTGCTTCGTTTTCCAAACGCTTTTGCTTCTGTTCAAGCCAGCTAGAATAATTTCCTCTGAAAGGAATCCCGTGGCCACGATCCAACTCTAAAATCCACCCCGCAACATTATCTAAAAAGTAACGATCATGAGTCACCGCAATGACGGTACCTTTATATTGCTGTAAATGTGCTTCTAACCACTGTACCGATTCAGCATCAAGATGGTTCGTAGGCTCATCTAAAAGCAAAATATCAGGCTCATTTATAAGCAAGCGGCAAAGTGCGACTCGACGCCGTTCACCACCAGAAAGCCCCTTCACACTTTGATCTCCGGGGGGACAACGAAGCGCTTCCATGGCATAATTTAATCTATCATCAAGCGTCCAAGCATCTAGCTTATCTAAACGATCCTGTACTTTCGCTTGGCGCTCTATAAGCGCTTCCATTTCCTCAGAAGTCATTTCCTCAGCAAATTTTAGATTAATTTCATCAAACTCTCGCAATAGCGCCGTAACTTCACTCGCCGCTTCCTGCACGATTTCCTTGACCGTTTTACTTTCGTCAAGCTCAGGCTCTTGCGGCAAATACCCAACCGAATAACCATCGCTTAAATGCGCTTCCCCTAAGTAATCTTTATCAACACCCGCCATGATCTTAAGCAAAGTACTTTTACCAGAGCCATTAAGGCCTAACACCCCTATTTTTGCACCATAAAAATAGGAAAGGGAGATATCCCTCAATGTCTTTTTTTGCCCATATGCCTTACCAACTTTGGACATTGAGTAAATGATTTTCTTATCGTCAACGGTCATATGCGTCCTATTCCTTTAGCCTAGAGCTATATTGAAAGATTTCTTCTAACGGCTATTTCTATCAAGTTTTGTATGAAGATTCAACAGGCTGGTGGTATAGATTACACTAAAATTTTTAGCGACAATGCCCACACCTCTTAAGAAAAAGATGCTTCTCAATTACTCAATTAAGATGGAAAAAGGAGAGACAAAAGGCTTTATGGCCTAAAACATCCAACCTAATTTAACGTTGGTAAATCCGTAAGACTGCCCAGTTTCAAGATTTTTTAGGATAATAGGCTCCGCACTTGAAGTTTTTTGAGTCAAAGAATGCTCAAAAACTTTGCTTTTGCCAAGTCCTACTACCGTATATTGAAGATAAAATCCATTTTCCCAAAAAAAATTCAAACCAATTCCTAAAAATAAATATATGCCAGAGGCTGCATACCCTGATCTTAGCGCGTCACCAGCAGGATCTTGTTCATCTAATGTTACCCCTGATGGATTCACTTCCCCCTTCCAACTAGCTAGCCCAAACCCCAAATTATAAGTGATCGGTAAGTCGAGGCTAAAAAAACGGTAATAACCAACATCAATGGCCCGAGAATCGACAACCATCTCTAAGTGACGATGGTCTTTCTGTCCTGAAATTCTATGCTTACCGAGCCCAACGGTCAGTTCCCAAAAGTATTCGGCATGATTCACCCAATACCTAGATAATGAAGAAAAAAGCCACGGCCGGGTCGCTCCCAATCCGAGCGCCAAGCCCATCCTTTCTTCATCTCCAAAGGACTGGCGCAACTCTTCTTGACTCAACTCTATTTCATCGCTTAACTCACCTCGCTCGCCACATCATTTTCTGATACTTCTTCTAAAATGCTTTCCGAATCTCTCTCTGAACTTTCTTCAGTATTTTCATTTTTATCGTCCGGGTTTTCTTCCTGTGGTATACTAAGGGGATGGTCAGATTGCTCTTGTCCATAAACACTATGGGAATAAACCAGCACTTCGAGAAATAAAAAAGGGAAAACGCAAGCAAAACACCAAGACAGTAAAAACCATTTTATCTGCTTAAAGATATATGAATAGTGTCGGTTTTTGCTATGCAACTTTGTTTTATTTAATAATCCCACTAATCTTACTCTATACTTTACCTTTTTCTAGTATCGCAACCATCGCTTTAAAAGCTTCTCGATCTAAACCATCCAACAATTTAAAACGAATCAAGTCAAGGGCTTCAAAACGAGTCCTACTGTTTTGATACGGGCGGTTAGTTGTCAAAGCATCAAAAGTATCAGCAAACGCAGCAATTTTAACTTCTGGAAGCAGCTCCCTACTAGCGAGACCGTGTGGATAACCACTACCGTCCATCCTTTCGTGATGGTGTAAAATTATGCCACGCGGCACCGACGATAAAATCGCCTCCTTCACTATACCATCGCCGTACTCTGGATGCTTACGCATTATCTTCCATTCTTCACTATTCAGACTCTGCGCTTTTGTGATTATTTTTTGATCAACTTTACTTTTTCCTATATCATGCAGTAAACAACCAATAGCCAGCTCCTCCAACCTCTGGTGTTGTGACAACCCCTGTTGGACAGCAATAGCAAGTGCATAAGCAGCAACACGCGCACTGTGATAATAGGTATAATAGTCATGATTAACCAGCTTTCCAAGAGCAGCAACACACGTCCTATCTTCCTGAATGGTGTCAATCATGGCATGCCCTACCTCAGTCACTTTCGAAAGAGTAGTTGCATCTAGAGGGTAATCATACAGAATTCTGGTTAGTTCATAACCAGCATCCGTTAAACTTAGAATCCGTTTTCTAGGCTCAGATTGAGTATCAATTTTTGGCAGTTTTGCCACCAGACGATAAGCTTCGACTTTTTCTTGTTCTGAGTTAGAATAATACAATGCGTCATAGCCACTTGCTTTCAACCTAGCAAGCTCCTCCTGGTTCCAACTGTAAGGACTAGGAGCATATAAAGTGACAGATTGTTGAAGCTTTACATAAAGATCAAAATCCGTAATGCTATTATCGACAATCTCATCCGTAGATATCGGCTTTAGATCTTCTAATTTGGGAGCACTTGAATTTTGCAAACTCTTTTCCAAAGACACACCCTCCATCTACCTTTTTTCTATTTATGTATACTATTATCGTGTTTTTCGACCGTTCCGTCTAGAGCAACTCCTCTGACATTTGCCGGTGGAATTTCAATGGTTGAAGAAGGTGACGATCGCTTTCGCCCAGCATTAAATTTCTATGGTGGCTACGATCATTTTTATTATGCCCGCATTTACTATTATGGCAAAACATACGGCCCTGTCACTGAACGCACGACCATGGTTGCATTAAATCGTAAATTTGGATTATTCCGTACTCAATCTTTGGTAGCTGGAGTTGGGGTTTCTCTGTTACTAGAGCAAACCGCTATAGCCTTC
>JAWKNZ010000008.1:0-241268 GCA_041391425.1 Bdellovibrionota bacterium | reverse complement strand
CAGATATTTGTGGATCTCTTGCCCAAATTTTTACATTATGTCCGACTGTAGCTAAATGTTGAGCTAGGCAAGTGCCAAAATTTCCAGCACCTAGAACTACTACAGTTTCTTTTTTGTCGGTTTGCATTTGTGAATCCTAATGATTGAGGCTATAGTTCACATTTCTTAGATCTTTTTAATTTGTTTGGAATGAATGATGAATCCATATTTGCCTGTATTGATTGTTCTGGTTATTGGTATTGTACTTGGAATCGCCCTTTCAAGTCTATCCCGGCTTTTGGGACCTAAGAAGCCAAATCCGATAAAGTTGGAAACTTATGAATGTGGTGTGCCGCAGGTGCATGAGCAGTCGCGGATGAGTGTTAAGTTCTATATGACTGCAATTTTATTTATCTTATTTGACATTGAAGCCATATTTTTGTTTTTATGGGCCCGGACATTTAAGTCTTTGGGGTGGTTTGGGTTTATAGAAGTTTTTGTTTTTATGTGCATTTTAGTATCTGGTTATATTTATGTTGTTAAGAGGGGAGCGCTGGAGTGGGATTAGATCTTGGCTTTGGGCCTATTGAGGTCAATGATTTTCTTGTTCAATTTGTAGCAACTCTTATTAAGATTGCCGTTGTTATTGGCGGTTGTTTGCAGATCCCACCTCTTATGATTTGGCTCGAAAGGCGTGGCCCTGCTCTTATGCAACGAAGGCGTGGTCCCAATCGAGTTGGGATAGAGATCGGGTTTATACGTACGAGGCTGTGGGGTTTGATGCAAGTTGCAGCCGATACGGTAAAACTGATTTTTAAGGAAGAAGTTGTTCCTGCTAAAGCATATAAATTTTGGTTTCAGGTGGCGCCAATGTTTGGTGTTTTTCCTGCTATGCTAATGGTGGCGGCGATTCCCTTTGGCAATGATTTAGTTATTGGTGGTTATAGGGTGCCATTGAGTATTATCAATCTCGATGTGGGCTTCCTTTTTATTTTGGCGATGTCTGGAATTGGGGTCTATGGTGTTACTCTTGCTGGTTGGGCTTCTGCAAATAAATTTTCTTTGCTAGGCTCCTTGCGGGCTTCAGCGCAAATGATTAGCTATGAAATACCGTTAGGTCTGGCTTTAGTTCCGATGGTGCTTGTATTCGGTACTTTTGATCTTAATGAAATTTGTATGGCCCAAGATACTGTTTTAAATTGGGGTGTTTTTAGAGGCTATTTTATTGTTGGGCCGTTATCATTGATGTTATTTATCATTAGCATGTTTGCTGAAACGAATAGAGCTCCTTTTGACTTGGCCGAAGGAGAAAGCGAGCTAGTTGCTGGTTTTCACACTGAGTATAATTCGGCGAAGTTTGCAGCTTTTTTCTTAGCTGAATATATAGCTATGTTTGTCTTATCCTGTTTGTGCAGTATTTTCTTTTTTGGAGGTTGGCAAATTCCTTTTCTTCCCTATGACGCATTGGTTGAATTGACCGGCAGTCAAAATATTGCCTCGTTGTTAGGTGTTGGTGCTCTTTTACTTAAAGCAGCATTTTTCATGTGGTTTTATGTTTGGGTGCGATGGACATTACCTAGATTTAGGTATGATCAATTGATGAATTTGGGTTGGAAGTTTATGCTACCAACTGGTTTGGCAAATGTCTTTTTTGCTGCGTTTATAATGGCAATGGCAACATTTTAATTTATTGCATTTGGGTTGAATACGATGGGTGAACTAATTGTTTTTTATAGTTTGGCAGCTTTGATTTGCGCTTGTTCGGTGGCGGTGGTGACTTTTAGAAACCCTGTCGCTGCGGCTATTTTTTTGGTGTTAGATCTTTTTCTGATTGCAGGTGTTTATGCTTTGCAGAATGCTCATTTTGTTGCGGCGGTTCAGGTTATTGTATACGCCGGGGCCATTGTTGTGCTTTTCCTTTTTGTTATTATGCTTTTGAATTTGACTCCAAATGACTTGCGGCATAGCCGCCATAAAGTTCCAGAATATATGGTAATGCTTGTGTTGGCTGTTACATGTGTCATTGTCGGTATCGCCTTGCTGGTTTCTGGGCCTAGCGGAGTGGATAAAACTAAAGACGTACTGGATAAGATAGGCAATACCGAAGCTATTGGAATTGAGTTGTTTGCAAATTATATTTGGCCATTCGAATTGGCTTCGATTTTGATCTTATTGGCAATTATAGCAAGTATAGTTATCGCAAAAAAAGATAAGCCGACAGGTTTACTTAAGCAAAATAAAAAAGGAGTTTTTTGATGGTATCAATAGAGCATTATTTGATACTTGCGACAGTTGTATTTTTTTGTGGAATGTTTGCAGTACTTTTTAGGCGCAATATCATTTTTATGATGATGGGTATTGAGTTAATGCTTAATGCTGTGAATATTGTTTTTGTTTCAGCCTCTAATGAATTGGGCCATTTAGATGGCCAGATCATGGTCTTTTTTGTTGTGACCGTTGCAGCGTGTGAAGCCGCGATTGGACTGGCGATGGTTATCGCTATATTCAGAAGGTATGGCACCATAAATACCGACTTTTTAAGAGTTTTAAGAGGATAGGGCTTTTTAGCAAGGTTTTGCAGTGGATCTGCATAATCATATACGAGGAGTGAATAAATGCTGTGGCTTGTAGTTCTTTTCCCATTACTTGGAGCAATACTTAACGGTTTTATTTTGCCCAAGCACAATAAGAAACAATCTCATCTTGTTGCAGTACTTGCGATGGTGGCTTCGTTTGTTTGCGCATTGATTACCTTTGTCGATTTTATGGGAAATGGTGGTTCGTCGACTGTGCTTTTCGGTTTTGATTGGATTAGAGCTGGTGGACTAAATGTTCCATTCGAGCTCATTTTGGATAGGCTATCCGGGATGATGCTATTAGTGGTCACAGGTATTGGTACTCTAATCCATATCTATGCCGGCGGCTATATGGCTGATGAAAAGACTACATACCGGTTTTTTTCTTATCTAAATCTGTTCGTCTTTATGATGTTGCTACTGGTGCTAGGTAATAACCTTCTTGTCATGTTTGTAGGATGGGAAGGTGTTGGTCTATGCAGCTATTTGCTTATTGGTTATTGGTTTGAAAAAGATGAAAATGCCGCGGCTGGGATGAAAGCTTTTTTGGTTAATAGGATTGGTGATATTGGCTTTTTGCTCGGTATTTTTTTGACATTTAAACTTTTTGGTACTTTGAGTTTTACTGAGTTGCGAGATGCTGTCGTCGATGTCAATTCTTTTGATCCGATGGTACTTGGCGGTATTGGTTTAATCACCTTTTGTTTATTTATTGGTGCGTGTGGAAAGTCAGCACAGATCCCTCTCTATGTTTGGTTGCCTGATGCAATGGCGGGGCCTACTCCAGTTTCTGCGCTTATTCATGCGGCTACGATGGTAACAGCTGGGATTTATATGATGACGAGGCTGAACTTTTTTTACTATCTGGCGCCGGACACTCAGACTCTTGTTGCTATTGTGGGCGCTGCAACTGCATTGTTTGCCGCTACAATTGCGGTGGTGCAGTCTGATATAAAAAAGGTGCTTGCTTATTCCACTGTTAGCCAGCTCGGCTATATGGTTTTGGCGTGCGGTGTTGGTGCCTATGATGCAGGAGTTTTTCATTTATTAACGCATGCCTGTTTTAAGGCCCTGCTGTTTCTTGGTGCTGGGAGTGTTATCGTTGCAATGCACCATAAGCAAGATATGTTTGAAATGGGGGGGCTTAAGAAATATATGCCGAAAACCCACTTTGTAATGTTGGTTGGGGTTTTGGCCATTATTGGATTCCCGGGGTTCTCAGGCTTTTTTTCCAAAGATGAAATTTTATGGAAAGCATTTATCGGAGATTCTTCTCATTTGCTTTGGGGTGTTGGTGTGTTGGCTGCGGCATTCACCTCTTTTTATATGGTGCGTCTATTATGCCTAACCTTTTATGGAGAGAACCGTAGCGATAAGCATACTCGCGATCATTTGCATGAGACTCCAGCACATATGTGGGGGCCTTTGATGGTGTTGGCTATCTTAAGCGTTGGTATTGGATTTATTGGAGTCCCGGCGTTGATTGGACATAGCATTGGCTTGGAAAATATTTTTGAGCATTATTTGGAACCGATTATTACTATTCCAATTCAAGCTGTTGATAATTGGGCTTATCTAGAAGCTGAGTACGATCATGGACTTGAGTGGTTGGTGATGGGTGCGTCGGTTGTTATCGTATTTTTCTCTGCCGGATTGGCTATTTATCTTTATGGTTCAGGACCTAAGCCGGTGACTGTTGCCATGATGAATCGCTTTAATAGATCTTATAATACGCTGCTGAACAAATATTGGATTGATGAGCTCTATTTTAAATATTTTGTTAATCCACTTAAGCAAATGTCTTTGTTCTTTTACAAGATTATAGATGTCAAAATTGTTGATGGTATTGTTAATGGAATTGGTCAGGCATTTTTGATGATTGGTGGAATTACTAGTTTTAAAATGTCGGGTAATTTGCAAAGGCATGCTATGGTCGCAGTTATTGGGTTGTTCTGTTTGTTGACTGCATTGGCATTATGATTTGAAGCTGCCTTGATGATATGTAGGGTAGGGTGTTTAGACGTAAATAAAGATAGCTTCCGAGCTTGTATTTAGATCTTTGGGGTTTGGTAAAGGTATATTATGGATTTTTTGAATCAGCATGTTGCAAGTTTAACTATCTTTTTGCCACTGTTGACAGGCTTGGTGGTGTTGTTAATTCCAAGCCTAAGGCTGGCAAAGTCTGTAGCCATGGCCGGCTCGATTCTTACTTTCCTGCTATCGGCGCATATTTGGTATTACTTTGATTCATCGGCTGCAGGCCTTCAGTTTGTTGAAAGTTATGAATGGATTCCAGACTTTGGTATAAGGTATATAGTTGGTGTCGATGGATTGAGCTTATTATTAGTTGTGTTGACTACGTTTTTGATGCCGTTGATCTTATTAAGTATGTCGCATCTGAACGATAAGAATCAAAAGAGTTTCATTGCATTAATGATGGCTCTTGAATGTGGAATGTTGGGCGCCTTGCTAGCGTTTGATTTGGTCTTTTTCTATGTGTTTTGGGAAGTCATGTTGATTCCGATGTATTTTATTATCGGAATTTGGGGAGGTAAAGACAGGGTTTATGCGACAACAAAATTTGTAATCTATACTGTTTTTGGCTCTTTATTAATGCTTATCGCTTCCATTGTGCTTTATCTGCTGTATTATGCGAAGACTGGAGTTTATTCTACAAGTTTGCTTGATTTATACCAAGTAGGCGCTGTTGCGGGTACGCAAATGTGGCTTTTTGCCGCGTTCGCATTGGCTTTTGCTATCAAGGTTCCTATTTGGCCGTTCCATACATGGCTTCCTGATGCTCATACACAAGCCCCCACCGCTGGTTCCGTTATTTTGGCTGGTGTGCTTTTGAAAATGGGAACATATGGATTGTTGAGGTTTGCTATTCCATTGTTTCCTCAAGCTGTTTCGGCTTTCGCGCCTTTGATTATGATTTTGGGCATTGTCGGTATTATCTATGGTGCCTTGACAGCTTGGATGCAAAAAGATGCGAAAAAGATGGTGGCGTATTCTTCAGTTTCGCATCTTGGATTTGTCGTCGTTGGCTCAATTGCATTAATTGGTTCCGAGTTTTCTCAAGAAGCTCTTAGCGGGGCACTTTATCAGATGATCAATCATGGTATTAGTACTGGTGCCTTGTTCTTTTTGGTTGGAGTCATTTACGAGAGGCGCCATACCAGAATGTTATCTGACTTTGGAGGCCTTGCCAGTGTTATGCCTGGTTTCGCCGTATTGCTTATTATAGCTACTTTAGGCTCTGTTGGTTTGCCAGGTACGGGAGGCTTTGTAGGTGAGTTTTTGATTTTGCTTGGGGTTTTTCAAGCAAATCCAATTGCAGCGGTTTTTTCTTCGTTGGGGGTTTTGTTGGGAGCGGTCTATATGTTGACCTTATGTAAAGCTGTGTTGTTTGGCCCTGTTAAGCACGAAGAGAATAAAGCTTTACAAGACTTAACTGCTCGTGAATACGGCTATTTGGTGCCTTTGGCGGTATTGATCATTGTGATGGGAGTTTTTCCTAACTTCTTTCTCGATAAGATACGCCCATCAATTGATCATTTAGCAAAAAATTATCAAAACTATTCTTTACAGGTGATGGATGTTCATCATGTGCAAAATCGTGAAGTTGTATCTGTTGGTTTAAAGGCTCAGTCTGAGCAGAGTGATAAAGGAAACTAAAGTTGAGTCCGTCTTTCCCTATATTAACGCATGAATTTTATTTAGCCGCGCTACCTATTTTGATACTGTCCGTTGGGGCTATTCTCGCTATGTTGCAGTCTGTCTTTAATGCTTTCAAAGGTAAGATGGCTGTTTCTACTGTTTTCTTTATTTGTATTGTGGCCGCACTTTTTTCAGTCTTTATTCCGACACAAGAGACGTCTTTTTTAAATGGTGCTTATTTGTCAGGTACATTGGCTAAGTTTGGGCAAGCTTTTATTTTGATTGTTGCTGGAGCTGTTGCTTTGATGTTCAAAGAGACTTATTTATCAGATAAGCTCTTCAAGGGTGAAGTCACGTCGCTATACCTAATAACTGTCATGGGTATGTTAACAATGGTTTCATCTGATGATGTGATTACTTTGTTTATTGGACTGGAATTGAGCTCTATTGGTTTATATGCGTTGATTGGTTACATTAGTCCTAATCGAAAGAGTTTAGAAGGTGCTGTTAAGTATTTTGTTTTAGGTTCTTTTGCTGCGGCATTGCTTTTATTTGGATTTGGTTTGCTTTACGCTTCAACTGGTAGCATTCGCTTGAGTGAAATTACGAGGGCTATTTCCAGTATAGGTAATCATACCTGGGTGACGTTGGGAGGGATGTTTGTCATTGCAGGCCTTTCTTTCAAATTAGCCCTTATGCCATTTCATGCTTGGGCACCGGATGCCTATGAGGGAGCACCTACAGGTATCACAGCTTTGATGGCTACTTGTTCTAAACTTATGATTATTATTGTTACTTTAAGATTGTTTGCTGGTAGCTTGGAACCTATGGCGGCAGAGTGGCAACCGATGTTGGCATTTGTTGCTGTTATGTCGATGATCTTTGGGAATGTCATGGCATTGGTGCAATCAAATTTGAAGCGAATGCTTGCTTATTCGTCGATAGCCCATAGTGGTTATATGGCTATTTCAATTTGTGCTATATCTGGACACTCTGAGTTGCCGTTTCAGTCCATTCTGTTTTATCTTTGCGGCTATACTTTGACTTCACTGGTTGCCTTTGGTGTTATTATGTGGCTTGAGAATGAAAAAGCCGACCAATTGACGCTTTCAGATATTTCAGGGCTTGCAAAGACTCACCCTTGGGCGAGTTTCGCGTTGGCTACCGCCATGTTTAGTTTTGCAGGAATGCCACCAACTGTAGGCTTTCTTGGTAAGTTTTTCATTTTTAATGCTGCTCTTCAAGACGAACTTTATGGTTTGATTATTATCGGTGCTATTGGAAGTACAATTTCTTTGTATTATTATCTTCGAGTTATTGTTAAAATGTACATGACCGAAAAACCTGAAATTGCTCCAGTGTTTGTTGCGAAGAGATCGTATCTTTTGAGTCTTGTCGTTGCTATTGCGTTGACTTCGGTCCTTGCCCTTGGAACTTTATTGCCTGCCACTGTCATGGCAAGCTTGAAAAAACCTTCTTCTTCTTTGCTTTTTGAAGAATAGGCTGAGGATATGTATCCGATTTTATTTGAGTGGGGGAGTTTTATCCTTCCAGCCTGGCATGTGTTCTACGTCCTTGGCGCAATTGCAGCTTATTAT
The DNA here is from genome assembly GCA_041391425.1 of Bdellovibrionota bacterium. Taxonomy (GTDB): domain Bacteria; phylum Bdellovibrionota_B; class Oligoflexia; order Oligoflexales; family JAWKNZ01; genus JAWKNZ01. Next base: position 233,455 of record JAWKNZ010000008.1, on the reverse strand, counting down.
CTAATGATTTTTCTTGCCAAGAAGCACTATTCCGAGTTTCTAAAGACGGAAAATTTATCTCGTTTATTTGTTGTTTGCTATATTAGTGGGTACTTTGGGGCTCGATTGTTATCCATTTTTATTGATGAGCCTCATTTGCATACTTTTTCAGAGCGTTTGTTTGCTTTATTTAGTTTTGGCCCAATGACTTTTTATGGTGGTTTTATAGCTGCTTCTATTTGTGGTGCGATTTATATCGTGATTAGAGGCATTTCTTTAAGGATTGTTTTAGATGTTGCTATGCCGGCTGGGCTTTTAGCACTAGCTATTGGGCGTATTGGTTGTTTTCTCAATGGTGATGATTTCGGTAAACCTGTTTCTTTGATGGCTGGTGAAATTCCCCCTTGGTGGAGTGTGAGTTTTCCTAATTTAGAAGATGGCATATACCGCTACCCTGTACAATTGATGTCGACAGTGTTTGTTGGTTTGTTTGTAATATTGATTTGTTGGAAATACAATTTTCTTAAGAAACGTTTCTTTTTTGGGGCTATTGGATGCTTTTGTGCTGTCGGCTATGCCCTTTTACGATTTGTTTTAGAATATTTTCGTGGCGACCCTAGGGGGTGGTTTATTGAAAATTTGATATCTCCATCTCAATTTATAAGTTTGTTAGTTTTTATTGTTAGTATTTTTTATCTATTTTTTCTTAAGATGAAGAGCAGGCAAGTGGAGAATCTATAAGAAGTTACTTCATACGCAAGGTTTATGTATTGCTTGAATGTCTGCTTTATACCTACCAACTTGAGCATTAGTCTACTTATTACAGAGCTACAATTTGAATTTTTACTGAATTTCTATTACAGTTGGGTAAATGCGGAAAAATTAGCAGTGCGCTGTACATTTATCGAGCTTTTAGATTTTTTGTCTAAAATAGATCCGATACATTTTTTGAAGAGTTGCACGATATGATGTCTTTTCTTAAGAATCTATTTTGGTATTTTACTCTGAAAAGTCCATTATAGCAGAAGTTACCTGATCTATTGGATATTAAAGATGCAAGAAAGGTTAGAATTGTATGTATGCAATGAGGTTAATATCTTAGGACCTCGTAAATGTTGTGAATGCTGGTGCTTCTGTGAAAATATATTGAAATGCTAACATGTGGAGTTCATTGCTATTGTGTTAAAATGGAATTTAACTCAGGAATGTGTTGGTGATAAAATTAATATTATGGGACTCAGTCAATAGAAGATAAGACTGCTTAGGATTGTACTCTAAATTTTTACCAGGGATGGGGCTTTATTAATATGAAAATTGTATCGGTGCGGTTTGTTCAACTTTCAATTCTTTGTTGTGTGCTTTTTTCTTTTTTGGGTTGCCGAACTAGTAGTGAATCAGAAGTTAAGTATGAAACTGACCAATACTCCACTCAAGTTTATTTTAATCCGACTATATTGAATGACGAAACAAGTAAGTTTAATAATCTTATTAATAATGGCATTCAATTACAGCTGGCATTATGGAATAAAGGTTATGACCCTAGTGGGCTAGCGTATGAAATTGCAAGTTATTTTAGCCGGAGGCAGTTAGAAATTTGGACTATTGATAACCCGGAAATTTCTTCTTTTTTACCAGCTACGGATGTAAGTATTTATAGAGCAACTGGTGTTCCTTCTGGGTTAGTTGGGGATGTTGTTACTGCCTTACCAGGTAGTTTCAGTGGCCGTATTATTCGGCGTGCGCAGAAGCTTGTATCTCCAATTATTCATAAAAAAGGTTTGTCCGCTAACGTTATGATTGCTGGAGTCGAGATAGGGGTTGATAAATTGACCCATTTTTTTGGGGTTGGATCGGCATATTTAGATGTGTACCAGGAATCATTGAAGCTTAGCCTAGAAGAAGAATTTCCGACTTTATTTGAAAATTTGAGCATTGAAAAACAGGAATCTCTTAGAAATAAGGCAGAAAAAACTGCTATAAAAATGGGAGTTGATTCTGAAGAACGTTATTGGGGAAAACAAGCAACAGGAGTGTTTTCTAATGCAGATTTGGTTGCAAACTATCAAGGCTTTCTTTTATTAAGAGATATTGCAGAAGATAGATCTCAATATATTGCTTGGACTTCAGATAATAAGCCATATCTAAAATCTCCTATTGATTTAAAGAACATCGTCAATTCATATTGGAATGAAGCTATTAATCCAAATGAATATTCTGATTTTCTAAAACCGACGGTAGAGTCTTCTTTGTATAGTTACTGTACAGTCTATAAAGCACACCCGAATAAGTTTGTAACTGTAAATGAAGATGAGCTGGAAGAAAGATTTAAATATGCTGGAATGAGAAATAAGAAAGATAGAATAAAAATGAGGCTAGATCAGGTCTGTGAACGCTATAATCAAATGACTTCTAAAAAGAAAAAGAAATACAAACAAATTAAATTGAAAACAGCAGAGCATACCGATCTGCAAGGTGTATCGGGATCGACTACAGGACTTAGATTAAAAGATGATCAACAACAAATTATAACTGATCCTGAAAAGATTAAGTCACGTTTGTTAAGTATGGGAGCTTTGCCTGGCTGTAAGAAATCAATTCAGTCTGCTATAGAAGAGCATGAAATGATTATGGCACTTCATGCTGCAAACAGTGAGAAATTTTCGAGAGAATTAAATGGAACTTTATCGGATAAAATGCCGGTGTTTAATTTGAATAATCCAACTGCTTTAGTTTGCAGACCACAAGAGATCCAAAATAGTAAAATAAGGAACACGGTTAATATCTCTTTAAAATATTGTAAGGACGCGCAAAAGAAAGTCTCTTACTTTTATTTTCTTGGATATGAAAATGAATTGGTAGAGAAAATTGAGCAAATCGATGAGTCTGCTAGTGCTTTGTTTGAAGGTAAATATAGCTACATAAGCTCTCCTGGTTTTTTTGAATTTAACGATCTGGTTTCTTATGTTTATCGTGCGATTCCAGTGCTTTGTCGATGGTATTAGTGTCAGGCTTGGTCCAAATTATCTTGTCTGATTTTGAAAGTCTTAATATGAGAATAATATGAGTCGTATTCTGGCTTTAATATTTTTGTTGATCATGGCGTCTTCCTGCCGCTTTTGGCAAAAAAATACTTCTAAATTAAATTCTGCATCTTCAGTTGATATTTCAAATCCAAAAATTTCCTTGACGAAATTTTCTTATACAGTTGACTCTAAGTTTAATGAAATTTTGGCTTCTAGGATTGGATGTGAAAAAACAGCGCACCTATTATCCTATCCAAGTAACGGTAATTTGCCAGAAGCTATTCATGCAACTGTAGAGAGTGAAATTATCTATGATGCAATCGTTGATAATTTTTTTAATCTTAATATGAATCGCCAGCCTTGTATAAATATCAAAAAAAATTCCAATGAGGAGGATTCAGGGTTAAAGGCTATAGTGGACTGGAATGACAAACGAGATTCTAAAAGAGCATTAACTATAGTAACTTATGGAGATCTTGGAGATTTTTTAAATCACAACAACTTATTGGATCCATCGATACAGAAATGGTTTGAGTATGTTGATCAAGGATTTAATTTGGATCTATGGCAGTTGCAATGTAGTAACGATTTTACTCAAATTGAACGTTGCTCAGGAGAAATGTTAGAAGAAATCTCTCGACGAGAAGATATGACTCGAACAATTGATATGAGAAACTATCTTTTCTGGGGGTATGGTCGCGGTGGAAATATAATATTGGATTCCCTCAGACGTTCAGATGCGCTGCGGAAGAATACTGTTGGTGTCATTACCATTAACTCTCCCCTTGTTGGAAATATTGCTTTAGATAGAATCTCCCCTCAGATTGAAAGTTACGGAAAAATTCTCGCCGAGAAATTAGGAATTGCAGAAGAGCATATTAAAAAATTGCCGCCTCAGATTCTTCTTGCTTTATCTTATTTGAATAACGAAGAAACGACGTTAGGTAAGTTTATTAGTTTATTATCAGAGTCAGAAATTGAAGCCATGAATCAAGGTATTAGCCAACTTTCCGTTAGTAGCCGTTTGCAGTACTTAAAGGAAGTATTCTTTGCTAGTAACTTTTACAGTAACAGTTGGAAAGATATACCCGTATACCATTTTGCTTCAATTCTAGATATTGCTCGCTTAAGTGTCGTAGAAAAAATTGGACAGAAGGACCAAAAGGTTGATTTTGTTAGCAGTAGCCTGAATTTTGAGAACTTTATTAGTCTTTTGTTTAGTCGTAGCTTTATTGATTACCCATTTAGTAACGCCTTTGTCGCCATTCAACATAGTGTTATTCCACGTCAATTTATTCCGACAGGTTTAAAGACAAAATTGGTCGGTCTGTTTCTTTTGGATCATTTTGCCTCTCGATTTTCTAAAGCCGTGGATGCTGATTCAGATAGTTTGGATGTAGATATAGTAGACGCAATTCTAAGTTATGTTGTTGAGGATTTAGAAAGTAAATGAAGATGTATTTTGACATATGTTTTAAATTTTCGATAATACTTTTATCTTTTTATAGCTCTGTCACAAATATTTGCTTTGGAATGTCTGTTTTTGATTTCGAATATCAACCTGTGGTTATCACTGAATCTGATGGGAATATCGATCCATCTTTACAAAATAAAGTTGTCAAGCTTTACCTCGACTCGGTTCGTAAGGTTATTTTAAAAAATTTAGCGAGGAATATTTATGGCACTGGGTTGCAGGAAGAAAAAATTGGAGAGATGAATAAACCTGTAAGTGACGTGGCGACAATTTTTAAAGAGATAGATCGTGAGCTTGAAAGTAAAATAAAGCAAGAGCTAGGAGATTCATTAAAGGCTTTAGTTTCGAGTGATTGGTTTAATTTGAAATTTCATTTAGCTTGGACAAATAGACGGCAAGATCTGGGAACTCAAAGCGCTAATTTTCCAGGTGTTGATGTTGTAAATTTATTTTGGCCATTGGTTCAGAAAAATTTATTTGATAATTCTTCTAATACTAAGAGTGAAATGCTAAGATGGGCATTTAGTATCCCTGTTGTAAGAGCTGAAGATTTGTCTGGAGGTGCCGCGTCTATTCGCGATAAGTCGATTGATGCGTATCGGTATTTTGCTAAGCTTAAACCAAATAAATTTATTCCCATATTGTCAACGTTTTATCTGCGGATTACACGTGGATCGTTATACTATGAATTTAGTAGTGCTTTTAAACCAAAAGATTTGCAAATAGAATTATTGCCTCCAGAATCTGCTGATGTGCTATTGGCTAAGCATTTAGAATGGACTCCCCCCCAAACAGTGAATGCCCCCGCAGTAGTTCGCCTTTCTATTTTTCGAAGGTATACGACTATCCTTGAAAAGGAACAGATAAGGCCAACCTTCACCATTAAGTTTGGTCGGGCTTTGAGAGGAGATGTTGATAGCATCTTCGTTTGCCAAAAAACATGTGATTTAGCTTATGATGAAAAGCCTATCCATATTTTGAGATCAGCTCCAACTGTTGTGGCTAAAATTAGATGGCCTAGCACAGATTTTACAGATCCTTCGCTAGGGGTAAAACAGAGCTTTGTGGAATGGATTAATAAATATACCAATCTCTATGTGATGTTGAATGATTTAAGCTTTGATATAAGTGAATTTGACAAGCCAACACTTATAGAAAGTAAAAGTCAGGTTCCTCTTATTGTAAATTTTCGTGTCCCGGTTATAGGTACTAGCTCTTTTTTGGATGTCACGAAAGAGGAGCGTTGGGGCTTGGATATATTTAAAAAATTAGTTAACTCAAAGGCTTCCTATAAGCTAGATAAAAGTCTTTTTGGAAAGATTGATGGACCAAATGAAAGAGTTAATTTGCAAACCAAAAGCATTATTGATCAATTGTTAGGAGCTATGCTGTGAAAATTTTGTGGTCACAATTACTATTTATTCAATTGTTGTTGGGTTGCCAATCTTCTGTAGATAAATCAAATAAGGTGAGCAATACAAGTTCGATTGATACAAAAAGTGTTACTTCAACACTCGAAAAATTTAAATATCATTTTTTTAGATTGTTTAATGAAAATGTTCCATTTGAAGATAAGGCCTTGGTTTTATATGAACCTATTCGTGATATGTTGATTCCTCCTGATGTTAATTCTTCTAAGGACTTTTTGGAAGGTCTTTCTAAAAAATACAAGGATTTTCGACCATATATGCTTTATGAAGAAGGAAAGAAAAATAAGATAGGAAAAGAATTTTCTGAAGGTGATGCTATATATAGAAAGCCGATCACCTTTGTCCTAGTGCCAGGTGTATTTGGGGAGTTTATATCTACTCGCCCTATGCAGGAGCTGTTCTCTCTTCAAGATTCAGTATATAGCATGCAATTTAAGGATGCACTTAAGAAAGCAAATCCTTCTGATGTTGGTGATCGACATTTTCAATTAAGCCTAGAAAAGGAAGTAGATTTACCATTAGATAAGCTTGTTTTTGCTACAAGTTTCGAAAATTCTTTTTCACGAAAGACAGAATTCCAACTTATCGGCCTTGGTATGCCTGAGTGGAGTTTAGAATCATTAGGGCTAAATTCTGAGGTTGCTGATATTTATATTAGGAGATTAACGAAATTTTTTAATATCATGGGTATTCCCGATAATATTGTTTTTGTTGGATATTCAAGAGGGGCTGCTGTCGCTTTGGAAATTATGACGAAAATAAAAGAAAAATCTTGGGCTGAAAATGTAAGAGGGGTTGTTACTCTTGGTGGGGTGGTTTTTGGCTCTGATCTTGCGGATCAAGCATTGATCAAAGGAACTAAACAAAATGAGCAAGTGAAAGCGTTAGAAAAATTAAAGAAAAATTTAAAAGAACTTATTCCTATATCGAAACTATCGGGTTTTTCGAAGCTCAAAGCTCAGAAAGATAATGCGATTACCATTGGTAAAAACACTGTCGAACTTGCTAAATTTTTAAAAGTTGCGGGTTCGACCGATGATAATGATAAATCTTTCGATGATAGTGGTTCTATCTTTGATTCAAATCCTTTTCAAATCTTAAGCATAGTTCAAAAAGCGATTGCAAATTTAGGGTTGTCAGGTGTGATTAAAGGACGATATTCTCAAAATATTCGTAAAATAAAGGTATTATGTGAAAAAGTATTGCAAGCGGCTGAAGAGCTGCGAACCGATAAAAGGTTGGAATGGTGGAAAAGTCATATCCTTCCGACGCATAATATAAGGTATTATTCAATTGTTGCCACTATGGCTGATCCTAATACTTCTCCTATGAAGAAAGATGCATCTAATTCACTAAGTTATTATCCTGAAAGTCGTGATTATAAAACATTATTAAGTGGTTATCAGGATATTGTTGAGGCAACCGGATTTTATTTAAATGATAGTCAAGTAACCGTGCATAAATCTATGTTTTGGCCAAAGCTAATATCATTATTAAATAATAAACAACCGTATATGGATACTCGATTTTTGGGAGTGTTGGGGACGCATCATTGGGCGTTGGCATTGGAAACTGTTCAAGAGGAAGCTAGTGGCTTTGGTAATCCTTTTCCTAGGGTTATGCTTATGCGTGCTTTTGCAAGGCAAATTGCATCAGACTTATTGGAAAACTAGAATATGAAGATTCTTGCTATTATTATATTAATTTATGAATGTTTTTTGGGTTGTAATAGCTTGAGGTATAATAGTATAGAAAAATCTAAGCTTCATTCTGAGACTGATGATACTCCAAACGCATCGACTGATAAGTTAATTGATGTGTCTGCAAAAATCGAAGCTTTTATAAATGAAAATTTAGCCAAATTAAGAACAGACGTATTTGCAAAATCGAAATGGAGTGATGATGACAAGAAGAAATTTTTAGGACTCGTATATGAGGAAATTGCTTCTAATGTTTCTGGTAGCGGCATTAAAGTACTTGGTAAAGAAGTTTCTTTGAAAACACGTATTGAGACTTGGCTAGAGAAGAACCTTGATGAAAAGCGTAACGAAATTTTGTGGATTTCATTTATAGATTCTAAATATGGAAAGAACGACATTGAATTCGGAACTGGAAAAGTTCCTACTTACTGGACTAAAAGCGGAGCTGAGCATAGTATTGCTCCCGTTATCAATGTTGGCGGTACTTTAATGGGAATTGATAAAATTGGTCATTTTTTTATGCAAGGGTTTTGGTATTGGGATGCGCAGCTAACTTCTTTGCGAAACAGGTGTGAATTTGGACAATATATGGAAGGAAATTCGATGCTCTTTAAGGAAAAATGGAGCAAATATTATGATATTGTCGCTAAATGGTTGCCTCCAACTATCTTGGGGCATTTTCGTTTTGGATATTATGGTAGCTGGGCTACAGGGGTAGTCTCTTATGCTGATTCTGAAGCTAATGAGGCCGGCTACCAGTTTTATAAATATTTATTTGCGAATGCTCAGACTTATCAGTTTAAGTTTAGTGACTTTGGGCACCATTTGCCTATGATGAGCGAGTTTAATAATCCGAATAAGTATACACATGATATTGTAGTTGATGAAGTGGTAGCTAAAAGTGAGTTAAAAGATAGTTGTTGGCAATTTGATAAGATTCGACAAACAAAATAAAAAATTCCTGTAACCGGTCCTAGAGTGATCTGAAACAGTTACAGGAATATTAATAATATAATTCAATAAACGATCGAAAATTTAACGACGTCCACCATAGTATACTTCTCTTGAAAGTGTATCATATATATTTCCTACATAATCAAACTCTCTTTCCATCCTTCTATTGCCAATTCTATCATGAATGCGGAACCAACGGCGTTTGAAATTTAATGCACGCTGATTGATGACATCCCAATCACTGCGAATATCATAGCAGCTGCTTCTGCGGTCTATACTACGATTGAAATAGTTGAAATCAAGAGCAAGATCTAATATATCTTGATACAAACGGTCGTAGCCTCGCTCGTAGCGAACTGCATCTGCGAAATCATTTGATGCATAATAAAGATCTTGAGAAAGTCTTTTAATCCGGTTGACATTACAGCGTTCGTGCTCTGCCATTGCAGAAGTGCCGCTAAGAAGCGAGCCTATAAACAGTATTGAAACTAAGGTATTTCTGATATTCATGATTTCCCCCAAAAATTTTAGAAGTATTGAACTTTCACTTTTTGAATTAGTGATGTTAATTATAAAACCAGAAAAAATCATTATTGACAATAAGTCAATTTGGCTCTTTTATAAAATTAATAAATGTTTTAATTTTTTTATTTAAATTTTATATTTTATTGAAGGTTTTATAGTATGATGTGTTAGTTCGGGAGAGTTTTTAACTGCCGTTGTCTCCTCCATCGGCACCGCCGTCAGCCCCCCCATCGGCACCGCCGTCAGCCCCATCTTCGCCGCGTAGTTGTCTACTTGCTGGATTGGTAAGGCTCATGGCAAATTTTCTTTTAAAGCTGGCAAGGACAAAATAGGTTAGGCCCCAATCCGCCCCACTTATGTAGGCGTCAGTAGCATTAGTTATCATGCCGCTAGGAGTGAAATTATTTATATTAATTCCATTCACCACCGCGTCTTCAACACTGGCATAGACGGAATATGGTAGATAGGTTACGGATGAGCGTAAGACTTCCGTTGTCCCTTTTGTGCCGTGCACGAAGGTGGCCTGTATTTTTCCTTGTGATGCAAATGCATTCATATTTTTACTCACTGCCTGACTTGAAGTTCGCATGGATGCCACCTTATTTGGTGATACTTTTAAAGCTAAGCTAAGCGTCTTTTTGCCCATGATCTGAACAGTAAGGCCTGCTGGGACATACTTTAGATAAAAGAGAGTAGTATCCCACATGGACTGCCAAAAACCTACTGGATTGACACCAGTGCTGTTATAAAGAGACCATTTAGTCGTGGCAATAATTGGTATATGAAACGCCATTGTTATTGCTTCTTTAAATATAATTTTTTTCCTATGTAATATTACCCTTGAGATACGAAAAAATCTTGAGCCCAAGGCAGCTCGCCGTACGATTAAGGTTAATAATCCTTCGGTAAGTTTAGCTGCTAATCCTCCTGTCAGTAAAAATGCAGTGACACTGGCTAATACGGCTTGCCTGTCTTTGTCTGGTGTTATCGTGCTAGCAGTTTTTACTCCAACATTAAATATTTCATCTGAAAATTCGTCATAAGTAAATTATTTTCGATCTTCTATCTTCTCTAAAACTGCATTGATTTCAGGCCAGTCATCTGATTGTAGGTTGAACCTCGATTCCCTTAGGCTTAGTGCGGTGTTTTTCGTAAACGCTTCTGTTGTAACAACGTCGCTTGATGATTTTTGTATTCGAGAGATACCAAGATCATTTTTGATTTCATTTTCAATTTCTTTGGGAATGACAAGATAGACAAAATAATTAAAAGGATCTAAGTCGTCTATTTGTGGTGTTGCACTTTCAATATCTAAAATTTTTCCGTCGGAATCACGTTTGATGTATAGCCATCTCGTTGGCATCCATTGGCGCCTATCTTCTTTATTAAATGCTTTATTTATATAATACTGCTTGCTAATTAACATGTCGCCCACTGGGTGATTGTTCCACAAGTCTTCCTTTATTGCTTTATCAACACTTTCGCCCATTGCTTTATTTTCTGGGCGTAACCAGTTGTTATGGTAGACGAGTAGAGTCTCTTTGGGTTCTGTTTCTCCATGCGGAGTGTACCAAATTGTATCTCCCAATAAACCAACGTGGCGCTCGCCAGAAGCTCCAGACCAACAATTAGAATATAAACATCCTGCGACAGCGGTACCTACCGGAATATGCCCTCCATATATCTTATTAAGTTTATCTATGGTTTTGGATTTGTTTAAACGGTCGACCTTTGTGATCATTGCTTATTGCAAAAATGGAGCTGTTATTTTTTTTAAAGATATCTAAGAGGCCAGCCACTGCTAGGCTATTATAATGAGCTAAGCCTGCATCACGAAATACTCGCGATGTATTGAAAGCACAAGTGGTTTTTATCGTGTAATCAGGCCATTTTACTTGATCATAAGACCAATTTAGCATAGAGCTGAAGAGTGTCAGGCCTTTTGGGGATGCAAGGTGAAATAGGTAAGGCGCTCCTTTAAGTTCTTCTTCCTTGCCTCGGTTGATTGATTCTGGTTTGTCAACTATCCTTGGCCTGCTGTCGTTGTACTTATCAGGATCCCAGGTGGATTTTGATGAGTCATTAGAACGCTTCCATGTATTACAACTTTGTAATATTAGGGTGATTGATAAAAAGATATGAGTAAGCTGCATTATGGAGATTCCTGGTTTTTATCGTGATAACATTTTTCATTACCTTCGGTAAAAAATATGTTTACTTAAAAAAATCTTTTATTTTCCCCCTCTTAAGATTTTTAAATAGCATTTAAAAAATTTATTATAGGAGCCATAAGTAGATATTATTATTATCGGTATATGATTATTTTGTTTTTTTAAATAAGATATGTTGATATCGATAATTATGTCTTTGGTAAGCTTAGGATGGTCATGAACTGATCCTGTTTTACTTAAAGGTTTACTCAAATAAAACAGGATCAAAATTTTTATCCTTGTGTTTTCTTGTCTTTTATCGAGGCATTTTGGCTACTTTCGTCTCTTTCTTTTAAGTTTGAATCTATGGTTTCTTTGGGGATTAAAAACAAATAGTCGCTATTTGATGAGGTGCGTGTTAGATACTTGCCATCTTCCTTGCTATTCCAAAGGTCTATGGTAATTGGTGCTACTTGGTTTTCAGAAAATTTTAACGTTATGCGATGTTCTGGAGCTTTTTGTAGCAAATCTTTATATTGCATCGAATCTGTTGCTATAAATTCTGATGTTTTGACAAATTCAAGGTCAACAACAAGAGATTTTATATATTCTGCAGGTTCTGTTTTAGAGGCTTTATCTGAATCCTTAGGCTCTGTGTTTTGTGTCGCTTCTGGATACCATTGGTTTTCCTTCTTTTTAAAATGCTTTCCATTGAGAGTAACCTCAAGAAGCTGTTCTGAATCGAATGAAAAAATCCTATGGTCGCGAAAATCGTCTATAACTTTGCGAATTTTTTCTTCGAAATTATCAGGTAGTTTGTAAGCTACTTTAGCCGGGTCTAGAGTGGCCCATAAGTTTTTTTCGAAGCGGCCTATTAGAAGTAGTTGAGTTGATCCATCTTTTATTTGCCAAGAAATTTTATAGGCAGCGTTTTGTTCTGTTAAACTTTTTAACAGATCGGAATTAATGGGTGGATCTGCAAAAGTTGTAGCTTTTGCGCTGTTAATAGCACCTACCAAAGAGGAAACTTCAATCTGATCAACTTTAAAATTTTCACTTCCGTTCATATGATAACCCTTATCATCACGTGTGAATAATATGGGCTTTTGCAAGCGCATGTGGTAGGCCAAAGATGTGAGATCTGCTTCATTTATTTTGATGATTGTCTTATCGCGAAATTCGTTTAGCTTCTTACTCGTTAGAGTTTGTAGGTACTGGCTTCCAACATAAGTGTCGTCACTGGCATTTGTTCTGCTATAAGTACTGTAGCCAATTGGAGCATTGTTACCAACATAAAGAATGACTTCTGAATTGCTGTCATCAGGGCCTTTTTGTTTGATTGATATTGATTTGGCCTTGTCATTAACACCAAATTTGTCCCATTCTTTTTTTTCGCTTGATACCTTTTGGTGGTATTTGTATTCGAGAACTGAGTTAATAAAATTATTGACGACACTTTGATCTGCTGGAGCTGTTATGGGTTTACTGATTGTCCAAGCCCCCTCCCTTTTTTCAATTGTATAATTGTTACTGGTGTCGTTCGTTGAATCAGTAATTGCTATTTCATATATCTCTTCCTTTTGGGCTTTGACTAGAAGGTTTTTAGTTTTCTCGACCTCTTTTTCTTGATCGGTTTTTTGTTCATCCCAATAAGCAACTCCAGAAAGGATGCCTATAGTAATGACCAGAAAAATAATTGTTTTGCTTTTCATTACGCATTTCTCCTTCTAAGCCAATAATAAACCCCGAACCCTAAGAAGAAGAAAGGGTAAATTAAGGATATAAAACTTAAAGTAAGCTGGCTCATACCGCTCGTGAGTGAAAGAGTCGATTTTGTTATGTCTTTTGGCCGGATAGAAATAAAGTCTTCGTCTTGAAGTAGATAACTTGAGATGTTTAGGAATAGATCCCTATTTGAAGCTGTGATTTGGGTGCCTTGATTGCTGGCGAATTGAGATGACCCAAGGGCAACCAATCTAATTTCTTTTTTTGATGGTGCCATTCCCTCGCCAGACGTTGTGTCGGATTTTACCTCGTTTTCTTTTGGTTGGTGTTCATGAAGCGAATCATTAGTGTTGGAAGTGTTTGAAGGTGTTTTTCCGCTGGCTAGTTTAGGGTTGGGAGTTTGTCCATTGGCAACTGCTAGAACAGGAAAAGAACCAGAGCTAATTCGATCAGGAGATATATTCTCCAAATCTTTTTCTTCAGTCACTTGGCTTACGCGTTCCATAAAGCTAGCAGAACTAGCAGCTATTGAAACCTTCATGGAGTATTCATTTTTTTCGATGGTTTCTAAAGAACGTGTGAATGGAATTAATAGTTGAATTGTATTGTTCTTGGCAAATTCTTTGGTTACTGGGCTGTAACTATCGAAATCGGTCACTAAGGTAAAATGCCTGCCAAATAAAGCCGCGCGAGGGTCATTTTCGCTTAGAATCAATAAATCTGAATTAAAGGATATGCCAAATTTTTTCATTAGTGCATTTAAATTTTTAATAGGCCTTACGGCATCGATTAGAGCCATAAGAGCACCTCCTGTTTTGAGATAACTCTCTAAAAGAGTCGCTTCTTGCTGGGATATATCATATTTAGGTCCTGCAATGATGACTAGATCTGCGTCGTCAGGAACGCCAACTTTTTCAGTAAGTGAAAGTTCTTCGACTGTATAGCGATCATTTTCTAGTTGCTGAACTATTATTCCGTAGCCGTCAGGATCTTCGCCACGCAGTTTGCCCTCTCCATGTCCTGTAACAAAATAGACCTTTTTATTAGTTGGTTTTAAAAGCTTAACTAATGCATTGGTTATCTTTTCTTCGTTAAATGTTGAAATCCTTGACTCTTGTTCTCCTAATCTGAAAATTACTGTATTGCCAGATGTTAGCTTTTCAGCAACTGCACGGGTAGGATCTTCTAAAGTAGAAATGTATTCGACATTAAATTTCATACCTTCTGCTTCGTACATTTTTATCAATGATCTGAATTGATCTTTTACAATTTCATCTTGGAAAAAAGCTGTCATATCAACTGGAGTGCTTTTTTTACCCATGTTTTCTATTATCTTAACAGATTGATTTGAAAGAGTATTACTTCCGGCTCGTGTGAGGTCAAAACTTTTGTTAAACCTTGGACGGTTAGAAAGGAAGCCTAATCCGACTGCAATTAATAAACCTAGAATGAGAACTAACCCAGATCCGGCACCGAATTTTGTTCCACTTCTGGAAAAAAATCTTTTTAGGTTATTGAAATCTAAAGTCAACCACAGAGCTATAAGACCTAAAGCGATGGACCAAGAGATTTTTGATACAATGCTTAGCTCTGGAAAATTAGATGATATTGTGGTTCCAATCATCCCAATAAAAAAAGACAGACAGGGCAAAATACATAGAGCTGGTCTCATGCTTTTACCTCCAGCGTTGAGAGTCAATGACGATGTTAGTGAAAAATAAGAAAATTCCTGCGAATAATACGAAATAAGCTATATCGGCGATTGTGATGAGGCCTTTGAAAAATACATCTAGGTGTTCTGTCGATGCGATGTATTTGAGCATTGATTCAAAAAAATCATTTCCAGTAAGATTTGGCGCAAGCCAGTTTAAGACCATAAGCATAAAGAGGCCAAACATAGTAAAGATAAAAGCCATGATTTGATTTTTGGTCATGGAAGACACCCACAAACCAAAGGCCAGTTGTCCACAAATTAGTAAGAAAATGCCAAGGTAGGAAGTATAGATAACACCTGAATCAGGATTGCCATACTTAACTAGGAATAGAGGGTAAATACTAGATGCTACAAGTACGACAGCCATTATGCCTGCAATTGCTAAAAATTTTCCTAGAACTATTTGTAATGCTGTAATTGGGGCTGTTTGTAGGATTCTAAATGACTGATTTTTTTTCTCTTCGGCAAATGTCGCCATAGTGATGGCTGGAATGATTAATATTAGTGTAAAGTGAAGGTTATAGAAAAGGGCTCTTATAAGTTCTTCCAAGTTTGGCGCTTGCCCGCCCATCATTGGAGCTCTAGCTTGCGCTTCTAGTAGACTAGCAACAAAGTTATAAAAGAATAGCCCCATCGTCATGAGAAAGAAAAAGAAGATTGCCGCTGCCTTAGGCGATGCAAATGCTGACTTGAAGTCACGTTTTGCAATGGTAAGAATCGCACCCATCTGTTAATACTCCTTTTGTAATTGCATATATTACTATATTTTTGATTTTTTAGTGTGTGATTTGAAAAAGACTTCCTCTAACGACTTTGTTTTTACTGTTAGCTCTCTTATTCCGTAACCGCCATCAATAACTGCTTTTGCTACTGCGTCTAGAGTTGGATCAGCGCTTGCGCCATCGATACGAAATTCTAATAAATTTTCTTCCTCGGCAATTATATTTGGGTGTAGAACTCCAGCGATTGATGATAGTGCGCCTACTAGATCTTTAGGTTTACGTCCAACTTTTAGGTGGTATAGTTGCCCAGAGTCTGCACTTTTAATCAACTCTTCATATGTGCCTTTTTGTACAATTTTTCCTTTGTGGATGATCATAATAATATCGCATGTATTTGCTACTTCAGAGAGGATATGCGAGCTGAGCATAATGGTATGATCACCTTTTAAGCTGCGGATTAGCTCTCTCATTTGTGCTATTTGGTTTGGGTCTAGCCCTTCTGTTGGCTCATCTAAGATTAGTACTTCTGGATCGTGAACGATGGCTTTTGCAAAAGCTACCCGTTGCCGAAAGCCTTTAGATAAATTTCCGACTAAGCGATTTCTGACAGATTCTAATGATAATGCATTTATTGCTTTGTTCACTGCTTCTTTTTGCTTATCAGAAGGAACTTTTCGTAGTTTTGCTGTAAACGTTATAGCTTCTTCTACTTTCATCTCGGGGTAAAGAGGGGGATGTCTGGAAGGTAACCTAATTTTTGTTTGGCTATTAAAGGCTCTTTAACTATGTCGTGTCCGCAAATCTCAACGGTACCGGAGTCAGGCCCGGAGCAGCCACAGATAATATCCATTGTTGTTGTTTTTCCTGCGCCGTTAGCGCCAAGAAAGCCTACTATTTGTCCTTTTTCGACGGTTAAAGAGATATTGTCGAGTGCAAGATTTCACCGAACCTTTTACTGACACCTTTTACTTCGATCATGCTTTAGTCTCCATAATCATTTACCCACTTAACAAGTCTTAGAGTAAAAAATAGCATCATTATTATATTTCAACCAAGAGAATTAATTTTAATGTATATCCCTTAAATATATGACAAAAAGTTACCACGGATGAATTTAAAATCAATGGAGTGGATTGTTGACTTCTTTTAGGCATTTTCTGCTAAATTATTTTGTGTTAGATTTGCATTTTGGTAATGAAAAAGAAGAATGAGTGCGAGTTACTGACTAAGCTTGATGGGGTGTCGTGGTTGTCTTTTATTGATGACTAGGGCGTGTTGACGTTTCATTCCTACTACGAGCCAAACCTTGAGTCACAACGTTGTCAGGGTTTCAAAAAATTATCCTCAATGTACATCTAGTACACCTCCGGTAATTTTTGAAACCCTTCCTAGCTGCGACTTTCAAGTATTTGTCTCTCGCTACGAAAATGAAACGTCAACGCGCCCTAATCTACTTTTACAATTCTTTTACAAAAGTTTCACATCCGTATGGCTTAAAAATTGAAAATATAGATGTAGCATTGTTAATATAAGAATGAAATGTGGGGTTTAAGCTGGTCATAGTGCATAGTTATAGCTAGAATGAATTATTATTTTCAATATTTTCAGCATGTTAAATAAAATATAGATTGAATGTTTTGACGGCAGTATATGAAATTTGGTATTTAGCTCCCGCTGCTTTTGTCTAACTATAGCGCCGAGCTAATGTCATGAACATGTACGTAGGATAGTTACTAGATAGAGATTGATATTATGATGATCACATTGCTTAAATCAAAAATTCACCGCGCCACGGTCACAGATGCTGATCTAGCTTATGAAGGATCGATATCCATAGACCCTCGCCTATGTGATTTAGCGCACCTTAGAGAGTTTGAGAAAGTTCATATTTACAATTGTAACAATGGTGCGCGTTTTTCCACCTATGTGATTTTTGGAAAGTCTGGAGAGGTTTGTTTAAACGGTGCTGCTGCTCGACATGTTGCTAAAGGCGATAAGGTCATTATTGCCTGTTATGCTAACTTTGATGCCTGTGAGGCTGATCTTCACAAACCAAGTTTGATTTTTGTAGACGATAATAATAATCCATCCAAAAACGGCCCCAAAATTTAGTTATACTGTTTTGTTTGTTATTTACAAATTGATGGCGTATTTTCTGATGGCGTTGTTTCACCACTAATTGTTTGGTAGCTAGAACATACCTGAGCGCTTTGTTCTTGACTAAGTGTCTGTCCTTGTGAGCCGAGTTGGTTAATTTTTTCGCTTAAGCTTGTGCTTAATTTTTTGGTTAAATCACTTTTGAATGCAGCATTACGCTCCTGAAAAGCCGCGGCGGTGTCGTTTGAACTTGACTTTATTATTTGAATTTTAGCTGTCGCCTTTTCCAATGCGCTGGTAATTGATTTTGGCGTCCCCGCCATTTTATTAAATCCAGAACTTGCTGAAACTAGGTCATTTACTAGAGCGGCAAATTGAGTCTGCGGGTATTGCGGTGAACATTCGGTCCCTAACGGCATTGTTTTCAGTATAATTTGCTCAAGGCCGTCTAATTGTGAGAGAAAATTTGTTAATTCTGCAGGTGATTCTATGGCGCTACTTTTTAGCGCTTCAAAACGCATTTCTAAATTTGTTTTAGAAGATGAGCTGTCTGTGCTGACTGTTAAGACAGAGTAGAAAGCTAGTGCTTCTGCAATGTGAGACATAGCCCAAAGTAGGTGCGCTTTTGCTGAGTTTTTTAATGTTGGATTCTGCCGATCTGAGCAATTATGTCTATTGTCCGCAGCCAGGCGGATTGTGGGATCGACTAGAGGACAGATGACAAGGATTGCCTGATTTAGATAACTAAGCTTTTCTATTAGGTAACGGGCTTCGTCTGCGCATATTGGGATAATGACGGGGTACTCAGGGAATGTATCATCAATCGTTCCTAGAAGTGACAATTCTTCTTCAGTTATGCCGATAACGTCTTTGAGTTTGTTAAGGGGGTTTGAATCATCTTCTGCAAGATTGGCTTCTTCTTCGCTATTACTATCTTTTTCACCGGATGATATCATTTTTAATATTAAATCGAAGGGTTGGATGCCAGCGTTGCCTAGATTTGCATAGCCAAGTAGTAAGGCAGCTTTCTCAGATGTAGGGTCTATTTGATATGCTTTGCTGGCGTATATAAGCGCTTGTTCCATATCTCCTTTATCGTATAGTGCTTGTCCTCTAGCTAATATATTGTCGAATGAAAGTTGCTGTTTTTGGGGCACAGTTAACCCTATTAAATTGGACTTTGAACCACAACTTAATGCGAAAGTTAAGATTATTAAAGAGATCTTGTTTTTCATCTATCTTAAATGACCTCAGATTTGAATGGGTTTGAGGTGTGTTGCTAATCTTCATTAGCTACTCTTCCTCAATACATTATCTATCGGAGGTCAATGCTGAATTCTCAAATTTAAGATTAAGCTTAAAGAAAATCCCAGTTTTTTGAGTCGCTAAAGACTGGAAAAGTCTTGTCAAAATGCCAACTTTCTTGGAAGTCTTTATAATGCTTCGATCCGATATGACCAGACTGGCCGACAGGAAATATCCAAGTGCTTTTTTCTGGATTTTGTAGATCCCATAGCAGCCTCATTGAGGCACCGTATTTAGGGTTTTCAACTTTGACTAGGTTGCGAAATCCGTATTGTGGATACTCTCCTACGCGAAATAGATCTCCGATTATAGGGATGCGACCGACAAATGGATGTTGAGCTTGCCAACGATTGGTGAAGTAGTGTGGTCTGATATTGGGAGTGGTTAGTAAGTTTTTAACCAGCCATGTTGCGACCTCTTGGTCTTCAAATCCGAAAATATGCATGCCATCATCTAAATTTAAGATGCGTAGCATCCAAGCTCGTCTCAGCAAGCACCAATAACGAGTGTCTTTTTGCTCTGGTGGTAGAAATTGTTCCCGTATTTGTGCGATCAATAGGTTGGCTAAATGATTTTCCATCCAAAGAATTTCGGTAAATGTTTTGCTGTCTGATTTTGCATCTCCATCCCAATTTTTCCATCTACTAAGGCGAGAGGAGCTAACTTTGTTGTTGTAAGTATTGTTTTGTAAAATCCAACTGAGTAAAATTTTATGATATTGGCTATGAGTATCGTTGTGTAGGTCTTGAATGTCATTTGCTGTTATATTTGATTTGCTATTTAAAACCTCCATAATACGTTTTTCTCTAGCATCGTCTGCAAAGTGATGTCCGGTTGTGTCCACCCAGATTCTTTGATTTGCTGTTGCAAGAATCGTCTTTTGCTTTTCTTGTGCGGGGAAGAACTTGCGCAATCGATGTGATGGGGATGGAAAGGTCCAATTATTATTAATTGCGCTTTTGGGTAATAAGCCAGATTCTGTTCTTTTTATTTCTGTTCCTGATAGGCGGTAGCCGATATCGCCTTTTCGATTCACAAAAAGCACATTTTGGGACGGAGTGGTCATAGTGTCTATTGCTGTATTAAACTCTTGCCAATTACTAGCTTGATTTAGCTCTATAATTGGAAGCTTAAGTTTATCGCCTTTGATAGCGAGCCAGCGTCTTGAATACCATTTCCCCGTTGAGCTATCTTTAAAGATAGGTCCTATGTCGCTAAAGAGAGTTGTAATTGTTTTACTTTTAGTATTTCTTATTTTTATAATCACTTCTTTTTCGATGGGAGTGCGCCACACTTGCGCCCCATTTTCTATCCGCAAGTATTGACCTTTGGTATTAACGGTTTCTTCCAAATAATCATCGACGTCTTCCCCGCTGTTTGTAAATGCCCAAGCTATGTGCTGATTCATACCAAGAGTGATACCAGGAAGTCCGGGTAGAGAGGCTCCGACAACCCATTTGGCTTTTGATATCTTTATGCGTAGAGCATACCAAAGAGCTGGAACTGAGGCTCCTAAGTGTGGATCATTGGCGAGAAATATTTTATTATCGTCTTTCCATGCCCAACTATTGCTGCCAATTACGTCGGTATCTTCCACTATATTGCTGGCATGTTGTTCGATTTTAAAGTTCCCTTGATTGATCCATTCTGATTTTTTGGGTAGAGGTAAAGGTTTTCCGGAGGCTTGTCCAAATAATGGTTTATTCCAAGGGTGTTCCCTAGGAAATAGAAACTTTTGCCAAGAAGGGCTTAAGTGTGAGCGCCAGATGGATTCTTTTAGTTCGTAACCGGCTTTTGAACTGAGTTGCTCCGACATGAGCATCAGGATTGATATTGTATCTGAGCAGCTCCAAGGTTCTGGATGTGTTCTAAGTAATAAGTATTCTATTCCCCAGCGATTGGGAAATTGATCGATAAATTTATTGACGCCTTTGGCATATGCTTGGCAGTGCTTTTTTTGCATGGGTGGTAATTTCTCGGCAGCTAGAGCTGCGGTTCCTATCCAATCTTCTTTCTGTTTTGATTGATCGTATTCAGATGCAGCAGTGCCGAATAGTTCTGCTAAGCGGCCGTAGGCTTTTCGACGCATGAGGTCCATTTGCCATAAGCGCTCTGCAGCTAAGACAAAGCCTTGTGCTTCTGTTGCTGAGATCCAGTCGGTTGCTGAGATCGTTGGAATACCAAATTTATCAAAGCTGATATTTGCGGTATCAAATTGTTTCCAATAAGAGCTTTCCACTCCTTGTCTTTTGATAACGATGTATGCTGAAATGACCGTAATTATCGAAAATGTACTTAGAAAAATTATTAAAAATTTTTTCATGTGCGTTCCTTGTGGAGCCTGGGTAGTGTTTAGCTATAGCGCATTAGTTTTGGCTGAATTCTCTATTGTTAGGTGAAGGATGTCAATGAGCCTTCTGATTAGACATTCAGCTAGTTAATCAGATTATTTTCTGCTCAAAAGCAAATAATGTAAAAAAAATAATCAATCAATTGGCCAACTTGGCATAACTATCTAATCTTAATGAAGAAATTTATTGCATTTGTGTTTTTTCCCTAATATAAGTTGAGGTTCGATGATTTTTGTCTCGACTATATTTTTTCTTTAAAAATTTTGGAGATACTTATGCGCGGAGTAAAACTGCTTAGTCTATTCATAGGAGCATTGCTGGCGACGCCTTCGATGGCTGTCACTGGAAACTGGAAGCTGGCAAAAAACCAAGTGTTACGTTTGGGTAACGGAGCGGAACCAAAAGAATTAGATCCGGCAAAGGCGACTGGAGCTCCAGAGGGTAAGATACTTGATAGTATTTTTGAGGGGCTTGTTACTTTGGATCCATATACTATGGAGCCTGTTCCAGGCGTGGCTGAATCTTGGAGCCTTTCTAAGGACGGTAAGACTTATACGTTCAAAATTCGTAAAGATGCTAAGTGGTCTGACGGAAAGCCTTTGACTGCAAATGACTTTGTTTGGTCTTGGAAAAGAGCGCTTTCTCCTAAAATAGCTTCTGAGTATGCATATCAGCTGTATTATCTTAAAGATGGAGAAAGTTATAATAAAGGTAAAGCAACTGCGGATAAGGTCGGTGTTTCTGCTAAGGACAAGCAGACGCTAGTTGTTACTTTAGAGAGCCCTACTCCTTTCTTCTTAAGACTTTGTGCTTTTAGAACGCTATATCCAACCCCTCGTCATGTGGTGGAAAAATATCCTGATCAGGAATGGACAAAAGAAGAGCATATTGTTTCTAATGGTCCTTTCAAGCTTGTCGAGTGGAAAATTAACCGGCATATTAAAGTGGTTAAAAATCCTAACTATTGGGATGCTAAGTCGATTAAGTTGAATGAAGCTTATTTTATGCCGATCGAGCAACAAGATACCGCAGAAAAGACGTTTTTTGCTGGTGGTTTGGATTTAACAACTACTGTCCCGTCCTTAAAGATACCGAGCTATAAGAAAGAAATTGCTAAACACCCAGGTGAATACCATCCTTATAAGTCAAATCCATACTTGGGAGTATATTACTACCGTTTTAATGTTACAAAAAAGCCAACTAACGACGTCAGAGTTAGGAGGGCATTGGCTATGACGGTGGATCGAAAGTTGATCGTTGAAAGAGTCACGAGAGGAGGGCAGATCCCGGCAACGTCTTTCACCCCTCCAAATACTGCTGGCTATACTTTTAAGGGAGAACTTCCTGTAAGTGTTACTCCTGAAGTTATAAAAGAAGCTAAGAAGCTTCTTGCCGATGCTGGATATCCAAACGGCAAAGGTTTGCCACCAATAGAGATTCTTTATAACACAAATGAAGATCATAAAAAGGTTGCTATTGCTATTCAAAGCATGTGGAAAAAGAACTTAGGTATCGATGTGAAGCTCTACAATCAAGAGTGGAAGGTTTATCTAGATTCACAACAGAAGATGAATTACACGATATCACGAGCAGGTTGGATTGGAGATTATCCTGATCCCAATACATTTTTGGATATGTGGTTGACAGGTGGTGGTAATAATCAAACTGGCTGGTCTAACAAGAAATACGATAGTTTGATTGCTGAGGCTAAGCTGTTAACTAGCACAAAAGAGCGTTATGGTAAATTTATGGAAGCAGAGAAAATTCTTTTAGACGAACTGCCTGTACTACCAATTTATATCTATACAAATAATCGCTTGGTTTCAGAGAAGCTTAAAATGTTTGGAAAAGATGGCAAGTTGACGGAGTGGACTCCAAACATAGAGGATAAGCTATTTTTGAAGAATTATGCGTTAGTCAATTAGGTATAATTTAAATTTAGAAGTAAAACGGTGCTTAATAATATTCATATGGACCTCAGACTATGCTCCGATTCATCTTTAAACGATTGTTGGGAATGATTCCAGTTTTGTGGATCATTGCCACTTTGACTTTCTTTTTAATTCGTTTGGCTCCTGGTGGGCCTTTCGATACGGATAAGCAGGTTCCTGAGGATATCTTAAAGAATTTGCAAGCAAAGTACCATATGGATGAGCCGCTATATTCCCAGTATTTTAGATATCTGGGAAATCTAGCGCATGGAGATTTGGGTCCTTCTTTTCGTTATGCCAATAGATCTGTAAATGAAATTATTGGAGAGACCTTTCCTGTATCAGCTGTTGTCGGCTTTGCAGGATTAGTTTATGCACTTTTCTTAGGAGTGATGTCAGGCGCGTTAGCTGCAAGTAAGCCTAATTCTCTGCGAGATTATATTCCGATGACGCTTTCAATGCTTGGAATCTGCATGCCCTCCTTTGTTATTGGTCCTCTCATCGTTATGCTTTTTGCTATTAAACTTGGTTGGTTTAATGTTTCTGGATGGAGTGAGCCCAAAGATATTGTTTTACCAGCAATTACTTTGGGTACCATTTACGCTGCATATTTTTCAAGATTAACAAGAGGCGGGCTTTTAGAAGTTGTGAGGCAGGACTATATCCGCACTGCTCATGCGAAAGGCTTACCTGGCTGGTTGATTATGTTAAAACATACTCTGAAGGGTGGGTTGCTTCCGACTGTTAGTTTTATGGGACCAGCAATTGCTTCGATGCTTACAGGGTCGCTTGTAGTTGAGCTTATTTTTAATATACCTGGTCTTGGAAGGTTTTTTGTCCAATCAGCGTTTGAATAGAGATTATACCTTAGTAATGGGGACTGTGATTTTCCTCGCCTTTATTATTATAATTATGAATTTAATCGTAGATATAGCATATGCGTTTTTAGATCCAAAGGTATCATATGAATGAGATTGCGGCCGCAGTGGCACCGAATGTTGATATCGATAATGATGATATGGAAGTTGGCACGAGTTTATGGCAAGACTCTTTCCGTAAACTGATGAAGAATAAAATGGCATTGATTGGCTTGATTTATCTTCTTTTCAGGCCATTGCTGCAATATTTGCTCCTTGGTTAGCGCCTTTTTCTTATGAGGAAACTGATCTGATTTTAGGAGCAGTCCCGCCAGATAGCATTCATTGGTTCGGTACAGACGATTTGGGTAGGGATATGTTTACTCGTATTCTTTATGGATCGAGAATTTCGCTAATGGTTGGATTGCTTGCTACTGGTGTTTCTGTGGTAATTGGTGTCACTTATGGAGCTATTTCTGGCTATATAGGTGGAAAAACCGATAATCTGATGATGCGGGCTCTTGATATCATGTATGCGATGCCCTTCGCATTTTTTGTCATCATTTTGATGGTTTTGTTTGGGCGAAATATTTATCTTATGTTTATTGCGCTCGGTGCGATTCAGTGGCTGACGATGGCACGGATTGTACGCGGGCAGGTTGTGAGTCTTAAAAAGACTGAATATATCGAGGCCGCTCGAGCTACTGGGGTCTCTAATTTTGGTATTATCCGACGGCATATTGTTCCCAATACATTGGGTCCGGTCATTATCTATGTCACTTTAACTATTCCTGGTGTTATTCTGGAAGAAGCTTTTCTTAGCTTTTTAGGCTTAGGTGTACAAGAGCCTATGTCTAGTTGGGGAACACTTATTTCGAATGGAGTGTCTGCTATGGAGGTATATCCATGGATGCTGGTCTATCCGTGTTTTACCTTGATGATGGCACTTTTGGCACTAAACTTTGTTGGTGATGGATTGAGAGAAGCGTTAGATCCAAAGGCAAGTAAGGATTGATTGTGAATAAACTTTACAGGTTGAAGATCTACGAACGTATTTTTATACAAGAGCTGGGATTGTCAAGGCAGTTGATGGAGTCAGTTTTTCTGTCGAAAAAGGGCAAACTCTAGGCATCGTCGGAGAGTCGGGCTCTGGCAAATCGGTGACTATGATGTCCTTAATGGGGCTTATTCCTCAGCCACCAGGGAAGATTGAGAGTGGCCGGGCGCTATTTGCAGGGAAAGACCTATTGAAATTATCGCCACAGGAATTAAGAATGATTCGTGGCAATAAGATTTCGATGATTTTTCAAGATCCAATGACATCTTTGAATCCGTATTTAAAAGTTTCAACTCAATTGACCGAAGTTTTAACAAGTCATAATGCTATTACAAAAAAAGAAGCTAGAAAAAAAGCTATAGAGTCTTTGGAATTGGTCGGGATTCCCGAAGCGGCATCTAGAGTTGATTGTTATCCTCATCAATTTTCCGGAGGGATGCGTCAGCGTGTGATGATTGCAATGGCGTTGATTTCTGAGCCAGACTTATTGATCGCTGATGAACCAACAACGGCATTAGATGTTACGGTCCAGGCACAGATCTTGGAATTGTTAACTGAGCTCCAGCATAAAATAGGCATGTCGGTTATTATGATTACCCACGATCTTGGGGTAGTGGCTGAAATGAGTGACGAAGTTGTAGTTATGTATGCTGGCAGACCTGTTGAAAGAGGGAGTGCCAGAGATATTTTTTATCGGCATTCCCATCCATATACCGCTGGATTACTACGCTCGATTCCTAGGCTAGATCAAGATACGGATGAGCTGTATTCGATACCTGGATTGCCTCCAGATCCTGCAAAATTAAAACCGGGATGCCCATTTGCGAGTCGATGCGATAAGAGCATGGATATTTGTAGGCAGGACCAAATGATTCCGGAAAGGGTTATTAGTGAACACCATGTTTCTGTATGCCATTTAGAGGTTACCCCATGAGCCGGATTGTCTTAAAAGCTGAAAACTTAAAAATGCATTTTCCTGTTTATCAAGGATTGATTTTTCGAAAATTGAAAAGCACGGTTAAGGCAGTTGACGGCGTTAGCTTGACTTTGGAGCAAGGTAAAACCCTTGGTTTAGTCGGTGAGAGTGGTTGTGGTAAATCTTCGTTGGGCCGTGCTTTGATTCGCTTGTATGAGCCAACTGCGGGAAAGATTGAAATTTGTGGTCGTGAAATCACTAATATGAGTGGCCGTGAGTTAGTGAAACATCGTTCTGATTTTCAGATGATTTTTCAGGATCCTTATGCCTCCTTAAACCCTCGAATGACTGTTTTTGAAATTATTGCTGAACCTATTCAAGTTCATGGGCTTGCTAAGAACAAAGATGATTTAAATCGGCAAATCAGTGAGTTGATGAAAAGGGTTGGGCTTTCACCTAGGTATATTCACAAATATCCGCATGAATTTTCTGGTGGACAAAGGCAGAGGATTGCAATAGCTCGTGCACTTGCGATTAATCCGAAAGTTATAATTTGTGATGAACCAGTTTCGGCATTGGATGTTTCGATTCAAGCACAGATTTTGAATCTTTTAAAGAGTTACAAGAAGAGCTTGGTTTGGCCTATGTTTTTATTGCTCATGATATTTCAGCTGTTAAACATATTTCTGATTCGATCGCTGTGATGTATTTAGGAAATATTGTTGAGCAAGGTCCACTCAAGAAATTATGAAGAACCTCAACATCCTTATACTAAAGCACTGTTAAGTGCGGTACCGACTCCTGATCCAGATATTGAAAAGAAACGTAAGCGTATACTTAAAAGGTGATCTGCCAAGCCCGTTGGATCCACCTAAAGGATGTTCTTTTAATACACGCTGTCCTATTGCTTCAGCTGAATGTAGTGCTTCAAGCCTGAGGATGTGCAGGTCGGAGTTGACCATAAAGCAGCATGTTTTAAAATCGGAACGCCAATAAATTAGTGTCGGTTGGCGTTTTAGCTGATTTTAAAAGGGTCTTCCTATTAGACCAACTTGTTCATGTATAAGGTTTAGTTTTTTAATCGCTATTTCTTTAGCTGAACGGGATCCTTGCAAGATAATATCTCGCAGGTCATCTGGGTGGCGCATCCAGTCATCATATTTGTCTCGCATAGGTCCAAAAATTTCTATTATTTTTGCTAGCAGGTCGAGTTTTGCATGACCGTAACCATAACCCCCGCTTCGATACTTATCTGCCATGATTTGAACTTCTTCTTGTTCAGCAACTAACTTATATAAATTGAAGACAATGCAGCTTTCCGGATCTTTGGGATCATCTAACCTTCACTGCTTGTCTTTATACTCATGATTTGTTTTTCCAATTTTTGTCAGATTCAAAGATAGAAATGATGTTACCTTTGATTTCGACATTTTTTCACCATCACAGCCAGGGATAAGCCCAATTTCATCTGATATCAAGGGTTCTGGGATTGTAAATATGGTGTTGCTATAATGTTGGTTAAATCTTTGTCCAAAATCTCTTGCTATCTCCAAATGCTGTTTCTGATCTTTACCTACTGGGACGAGCTCTGCATCGTAGAGGAGTATCTGCAGCCATTAGAATAGGATAATTAAAGACCCCCATATTGACTTTTCCTTTAGCTTGAGCATCTTTAAATGCAACGCTTCTTAGCATCATGCCGTAAGGTGCAATGCATGCAAGCATCCAACATAGCTCTGTAACTTCAGGAACAGCCGATTGGGCAAAAAGCATGCTTTCGTTAGGGTTTAAGCCGCAGGAAAGTAATGTCGCAGCCATGTCAAGGCTGTCCATTTTGAGCTTTTCTTTACTCGGAAGATCATCGAGAGAGTGAAAATCTGCTAAAAAAAAGAACAGCTGGTACT
This sequence comes from Bdellovibrionota bacterium, assembly GCA_041391425.1. Lineage (GTDB taxonomy): Bacteria > Bdellovibrionota_B > Oligoflexia > Oligoflexales > JAWKNZ01 > JAWKNZ01. The sequence goes on along the minus strand of JAWKNZ010000008.1, from coordinate 205,641 downwards.
TTTTTCCAAGCTCTATTGCTGGCTTATATGCACCAAAATAATTGCCTAAGTGTGGAGAACCTGTGGTCCTAGACCCCGTAAGCACCCTTTTTTTCATGGTTTTTCTTTCCATTAGCGAAGTTGATAGTAATGAAAGATTCTCATAAAAATCCTTTCATTTAAATAGGTAACCTAACAGAGAGAAAAATTTTTCTCTAGTTTCCTTCTCGAAATCGCAAGAACTTGCTAATATATTTAAGTAAGTTGATGTTTCGATTATGAAAATATCGGCGTGGGATAAATACTAAGCCCGCTCGAATATAATTTAGTCTGACTAGTTCCCTAAGGAGTTGAAGCGATGACCTTAACCAAAGATGTACTAATTGAAATGATTCATGAAAAAGTAGGCTATCCTGTTAAAGAAGCTAAAGAAATCTTGGAAATGATTTTGGAAGAGGTAAAAGCAAATTAGAGGATGGCGGGATGTGAAGATTTCTGGGTTTGGAAAGTGGGCAGTTAAGGAAAAGCGTTCACGTCCCGGGCGTAATCTCACACTGGTAAAAGGATTGAAATTTCAGCACGTCGTGTAGTTACATTCCATCCTTCCGATAAGTTGAGGGACTCTGTTAATAGATCCATCGCTACCGCTGGTGATAACAGCGAGAATAATTGATTTTGACTTCGTTTTGTCTTTAGCTACCTAAGGTGTTTTCTATTGATAATAAGCCAGCGTAATGTGGGATATCACACGCCGGTTTTTATATTTTGATGAAATAAATGTACATCTTGTCCGTTCGCAGTATATGTTAACCTGGAATAGTGGTTATAGTGCAATAATTTAAAGATGATAAGGTTGTCAGTGATAAAGAGGTATTGAGTGCGTTTAGATAAGATATATACCAGAGTAGGAGACAAGGGAAAAACTTTGTTAGCCAATGGTAGGAAAGTCGTTAAATATGATTTGAGAATTCATGCTTATGGTCATGTCGATGAGCTTAATTCTAGTGTTGGTTTGACTAGAGATTTCATAAGCGAGCTTGGTCGACCTTGCTTTACTGAGCTAGTCCATAGACTAGCAGTAGTTCAAAATGAGCTTTTGATATTGGTGGTGAGTTGGCAACTCCTGTTGAGTCGTTAGATATTTCTAAGCAGCAGGTTGTTGATCAGATTTCTATTACGCGACTTGAAGAGGAAATTGATGCAATGAATCAAACATTACCTCCATTGGCAAACTTTATTTTACCTGGAGGGCATCGATGCATATCACAAATGCATATGAGCCGTAGTATCTGTCGCAGAAGTGAGCGTGCCGTTTGTGAATTGTCGAACAATGAAGAAATACGCACAGAGCCACAAATTTATTTAAATCGACTGAGCGATTGGCTTTTTGTTGCGGCTAGAAAAATTGCGACAGACCTTGATGTCAAGGAGGTATTGTGGCGGCAGCGAAGAAAAGAATTATAAAAAAATTACAGATTGTGATTATGCTATTGCCTATGTTTGGAGCCTTGTGGTGGTCTGTACAGCCAGCCCTGGTTTCTTTGCTTGCAGCCACAACTCTTAAAATCCAACCAATTAGCCAAGATGAATGGAATGACTCTAGTATCGAGCCTGAGATACGTCGACAAGTTCAGTTTCATTTTTTACGTTATAAAATTTATATTCCTATGGAAGATATTTTTATTAAAAATCAGGTAAGTAAGCTCGAAAAGAAAAGAGCTTCTTTATTGATGACCAAAGCTTGTGGTCATGCTAATCTTTATGTTTGGTTGCCATTAAAGTTTAGAATCCCCTTTCTAGGGGCAAAGTTTATGGAGTGGTGTTGGAAACCGATATTCGACATTCAGAAAAAATCAGACAGCGTATAAAATACGAAACTTGCAAACCTGCAAATTTAGGTGATATCTCTGCGACTTCAGAAAAATTGATGCCGGATCCTCTGCAGATATTGCAAAGTAGCGAAGCTCCAACATTGTCGCAATTAACAGAGGCTTTGATTTTTTGGAGTCAGAAGGAGTTGGGGCAGGACGTTTTTATTGAAGAACATAAAGACTTTCAAAATCGTTCTGGCACTGCGTTTTATGATGATCAATTTTATAATGAGAGGATGGGATATTTTCTCGATTATTTTATTTTTCAAAAAAAGTTGAACTTCACTGGAGCGGGTCACCCCCTTTCTCCTTTGGAAGCTTTTCTGTCTTCGCCGTATATAGAGGAAGCAGGATTATCTAATAATACAAAAACAATTTTATATGATTTGAAAAAATATACACATTCTGCATTTTTGGTTATGAAATCTGCTGAGAAGAAGCTTGTTGTTAAGGATCTCTTCACTAAGAAAAAAATAGAAATTCTAGGGCAAGGGATTCATTATTTTCAGCAGTATTCAAGGCCAGTGATTTTTCAAGGCTTCTTGTTTAATTTTTTAGAGTGTAATCATCTTTCAAATGGGTTGGTTATACATGATTTTGAAACTAATAAATATATTCTTAAAAATATCAAAAAGGTATGCGCTTCTGATATAGACTGGTTGGACGAGTTGTTTTTACTTGGAAAGCAAAATTTAACGTATACCCGTCTGAGGAATATCACGGCCAAAGCTGCTTATCAAAAATCTTAATTGAATTTTGATAAATATCTTTTGAATTATTAACAATTGCTAGTATTTATCGGTGTCTTTCATAATGCCAAAGATTTTATATAAAGCTGTTCGAAGTAAATGATCTTCTCTCTACTTTAAAGAAAAAGTTTTTTATTATAGATATATAACTCTGAAGATTATTCTAATTGCATTTTAATTTTCTGAATTTTAGAAATCTTTCCATCCTTACCTTTGATCTTAGACTGCTATTAGACCGTGACCTAAATTTTACCTTAATTACATCCGATATTACCTTGAGATCGTAATGGATTTAATTTTTGAGAATGGGGCGAATGTAGATGGCTGAGTCTTTGAAGGATCTTCTGACTAAAGGAGGCCTCTCTAGAGAACAACGCAAAGAAGCAGAAGCAAAGGCTGAGAGAGAGAATATCTCTTTAATGCATGCTATTGAATTGCTCGGTTATCTCGATGAAAAAACTGTACTTAGTATATTTTCAACTTATTATCGAATACCAAAGGCATATCTAGATGATATGGATGTATCTAGAGGGATCTTAGACTTAATTCCTAAAGAGCTTGCAGTCAAATTTAGGGTTGTTCCAATCGATCGTGCTGGGAATAATATTATTTTAGCGATGGGGGACCCTCGCAATTTGCAGGCTATTGACACTATTCGCTTTAGTGCTGGATATTTTGCAAAACCTGTCCTTGCTTCTGAAATTCGAATTACTGAAGCTATTGAAAAATATTATGGCAAGGTGATTGATTTAAAAGGGTTGGAGTCAGAAACTGGAAGCAAGTCGCGTGTAGCTCAAAGGACCCAAGATCGTAAACAGATCGCTGGGGTTAAAGCATCGAAAGATGATGGGCCAATTATTAAAATTGTAAACGACGTTATGATCCAGTGTCTTCGTCGAGGAGCCTCTGACATTCATTTTGAAGTATATGAAGAAACCATGAGAATTAGGCTCCGCATTGATGGGTCTTTGATTGAAATTGCAAGACCTCCTCTTTCTATGAAGGGGCCGTTAATTTCAAGGATAAAAATTATGGCGGGTATGAATATTGCTGAATCTCGCCTACCACAAGATGGAGCAATTAATATTATGATTGGTGATAAACCAGTCGATTTTCGTGTTAATACTTTGCCGACTGTCTATGGTGAAAAAATTGTAATGAGGATTTTGGATAAATCAAATTTGCAAGTAGATATGACTCAGCTTGGATTTGAAGAAGATCAGCTAAAATCTTTCAAATCTTCGATACTGAATCCACATGGAATGGTTTTGGTTACGGGACCTACAGGCTCAGGTAAGACCACTACATTGTATTCAGCTCTTCAGGAACTGAACGTTGAAGGTTCAAATATTATGACTGCTGAAGATCCGGTCGAATATAACTTAAGTGGCATTAATCAGGTGCAAATGAAATCCGAAATTGGGCTTGATTTTGCTGCGGCGTTGCGGGCGTTTCTTCGTCAAGACCCTGATATTATAATGGTTGGTGAGATCAGGGATTTGGAAACGGCCCAGATAGCTATAAAGGCTGCTTTAACGGGGCATATGGTTTTGTCTACTTTACATACGAATAGTGCTCCTGATACCGTGTCGAGGCTTTTGAATATGGGCGTAGAGGGTTTTAATTTGGTTAGTGCGCTTTCTTGTATAACAGCGCAAAGGTTATTAAAAAAGATTTGTTCTCGTTGCCGTGTCATTGATGAGAGTGTCACTCCCGATGTGCTTATATCTCTGGGAATACATCCAAGTCATGCTAATAAAGTTCAAGCATATAAAGGTGCAGGCTGTTCGGCTTGCGGAAAAAGTGGAACAAAAGGACGGGTTGCTGTACACGAAGTACTATTAATGAATGAATATGTTAAGAAAGCTATTTTAGCAGATGCTTCAGCTATGGAAATAAAAGAAGTTGCTATGCAAACAGGAATGAGGACTCTTAGGCAATCTGCTATTAATAAATTAGCACAAGGATTGGCTTCTGCTACGGAGGTTGTAAAAGTTACTTCTGCAGATTCCGTGAAGAAGCCTAGTAGTAATCGAGTTGTTGCTTGAAAATGCATTTAATTAATTTGTGCAAATTTATCACTTTATACGAGGTGAGTTTTGGTGACTGGTTTAGGTTATAGCTTTCCACAATTGTTGAAAGCGCTGATTGATCAGAATGGCAGTGATCTGCATATTACAAGTGGGTCACCTCCACGCTTACGCCTATCTGGAAGCCTTTTGAAATTAGAGCTTCCTCCATTGACCCCAAGCCAAACTCAAACCTTATGTTATAGCGTTTTGACTGAAGAACAAAAAAGGAAGTTTGAAACTGATCATGAACTTGATTTTTCATTTAACATTACAGGACTAGCTCGTTTTAGGGCAAATATTTATATGCAGCGTGGCACTATATCTGGGGCGTTTCGAGTTATTCCATTGACGATTAAAACTCTTAAAGAATTGCAGATGGCACCCATAATAACCGATCTTTGTCAATTACCCAGAGGGTTGATATTGGTTACTGGGCCTACAGGGTCTGGTAAGTCGACGACAATGGCTGCTATGCTAGATTATATAAATGCTAATACGACCGGACATATAGTTACTATAGAGGATCCAATCGAATTTATTCATCAGCATAAGAACTGTATTGTCAATCAGAGAGAAATTGGATCAGACTCTAGAGCTTTCCAAACAGCTTTGAGAAGCGCTTTGAGGCAGGATCCCGATGTTATTATGGTTGGAGAGCTTCGAGATTTGGAAACTATTTCGATGGCATTGACGGCCGCAGAAACTGGTCATTTAGTTATTGGTACACTTCATACGAATTCGGCTGTGTCTACTTTAACTAGGATCGTCGATGTTTTTCCGTCGAATCAGCAGTCTCAGATTAGAACGCAACTTTCCTTTACATTAAAAGCTGTACTTTCGCAGATTTTGGTCCCCATGAGGCAGGATGGTAGGGCTATGGCTATGGAAATTATGGTATTAAATCAAGCAATAGAAAATATGATTAGAGAGGATAAACTGCATAATGTTTATTCAGCAATTCAAACTGGTCAAGCGACGACAGGAATGCAAACAATGAATCAGTCGCTTTTTGATTTGGCCCGACATGGAAAAATTTCTAAAGAAATAGCGTTATCCAAATCATCTGATGTCGATGAATTAGAGCAAATGTTTTATAAAAACTCGATGAGTCAAGGGCGAGGAAAACCTGGCCGTATAGCTTAATTTGGATAAATAGAATTATGGCGAAATTTAATTATAAAGCAATAAGACCTGATGGCAAGATGAAAGAAGGAGTTTTGGAAGGCTCATCAAGAGCTGTTGTGAAAGCACAGTTAGTTCGCATGAGGTTAAGGGTCCTTAGTATCAAGCTAGATAAATCGAGTCTTGGAGATAGCGATGATGGCATAACTCCAATTATAGGTAATATGATTTATCGAGATGGTAATGGCGATGTACAGATTGAATTAGGAAGGAAAGGTCCGACTTCAAAGCATATCATAATTTTTTCTAAGCAGTTGTCTACTATGATTAATAGTGGTGTACCTTTAATCCAGGCTTTAACCATTCTTGGTGGTCAGCAACAATCACAGATTTTCGCTACAATAATAAAGAAAGTTCGCACATCAGTTGAAAATGGGTCGACTTTTTCAGATGCTTTGGCGGAATACCCAAAGATTTTTGATAATTTATATGTTGCTATGGTACGAGCGGGAGAAGCCAGTGGTAGCTTAGATGTGATTTTAACCAAATTGGTAACTTATATTGAAAAGGCTGAAAAGATTAAAGGCCAAGTTAAATCGGCAATGATGTATCCGATTATTGTAATTTCGGTTGCTATCTTGGTAATTACCGGTTTGCTATTATTTGTCGTTCCTACTTTTGCTGAGCAGTATGCTGATAGTGGCCGGAAATTGCCTGCATTGACACAAATAGTTATAGATTTTTCTAATTGGATTGCAACTAATTGGATGTATGTTTTTGGAGCCATTGTATTGGGAATTTTTTCTTTAAGGCTTTATATAAAAACTGAGAAAGGTAGAAAAAACTTTGATAGACTTTTACTTAAAGCTCCTGGTCTTGGTGTTTTACTTAAGAAAATTGCTGTTGGGCGATTTTGTTCGACAATGGCGAGTATGCTAAATTCAGGTGTTAATCTTCTTGAAGCTTTAGATATTTGTGCAGCGTCTGCTGGCAATGTGATTATTGAAAAATTTGTATTGAACGTTTCAAATCAATTAGAAAAAGGGGCTAAGCTATCGGAACCTTTAGGGGAAGGTAACTTGTTTCCCGAGATGGTGGTCTCTATGGTTGCTGTCGGTGAAGCAACTGGTGCCTTAGATGAAATGCTTGCTAAAGTCAGCGATTTTTATGAAGAAGAGGTGGATTTGGCGGTGCAGACTATGTTGTCGATGATAGAGCCTATAATGATCGTTGGTATTGGTGGTGTGGTTGGTTTTATAGTTATAGCTATGTATTTACCCGTATTTGAAATGGCCGGAGGTATTGGATAGAGGGAGGCCTTAATGGCTGGCTTTGAGTAAATATATTTAAGCCTCGATTTTTTAAGACTACAGTACTCTTGTCAATCATCAAAGAATTGGTTATAACGGCTTCCTGTTGAAAAAGTTTAACTGCTAGAATTGACGGGGGTAAGTAGATGAAAAAAATGGCTTTTGTGTTTTCGTTTGGTTGGGTTTTAGTCACGGGTGTAGCTCAGGCTAGTAATCCTCAACTCGTTAAATTGGGGAAGCATCTCTATTTTGATCCTAGACTTTCTAAAGATAACACTGTTTCTTGTAATACATGTCACGATATCACGAATAAAAAAGGTGGTGTGGATGGTTTGCCCACTTCCGTGGGTATTAATAAACAAATAGGCGGTAGGAATGCTCCGACAGTCTGGAATGCTACTTTTTTAAGTGTGCAGTTTTGGGATGGCCGAGCTAATTCGTTGGCGGAACAGGCGAAAGGCCCAATTGTTAACCCAATAGAGATGGGAATGCCTTCTCATGAAATGGTGATTAGTAAAATAGGTCAATTACAAGGCTATAAGAAACTTTTTAAGGAAGCTTTTCCCAAAGATAAGCAGCCAGTTAATATTGATAACTTAGCAGGTGCAATTGCAGCTTTTGAAAGTACTTTGGTCACGTTGAATAGTCCATTTGATGACTATAGTAAGGGTAAGAAAAGTGCATTGTCTCTTCAAGCTAGACGTGGTTATGATAAATTTAACAGTTTAGGTTGTGTATCTTGCCATTCAGGAGATCATTTTGCGGGTCCAAAATTAAGTGCCGGTACCGGATTTTATATGAAGTTTCCGACTTATCCAGGTTCTCAGTATGATAAAAAGTATGACTTGTTAACAGATACTGGCCGCTTTATGGAAACCAAAAAGGATCAGGATAAGCATATGTGGCGGGTTCCAACACTACGAAACATTGCTTTAACAGCTCCATACTTTCATAATGGAAAGGTAAAGACGCTTTCCGAGGCGGTTCGTGTTATGGGAAAGACGCAGCTAAATAAGGATCTTTCGCAACAAGATGTCGACGATTTGGTTGTATTTTTAAATTCGTTGACAGGTAAACTGCCTGCTATAAAGCCGCCAAAAAATTTAAATTAGATATTGAAGGCACTGTCTCTATAATAGAGATAGTGCTTTCTGTTCCTTTATTTTTGCGAAGGCATACTTTTAATTTATAAGTTTGTCGCTTAATCACTATTTTATATCAAGATTCCTTCTGATTTAATTCTATTGTTGTATATGTTTATTAGATATATTGACGGGAGTAAAACCTATGATAGCTGTGTTGCTTTCGTCTCTGCGCTGCTCATGCACCCATATGTACACTGTGCTGCTCGTTCCTCTGCGCGCGCGTATTGACTCATAGGTTTTGCTCCCCTTAGATATCTGAATACAACAATGCCAAAATGTTATTTTAATTCAATTTGTTACATTTATTTCTTAATAAAATAGCAAAAAATGCCGAATACAAGAGTGTAGGGTTTTAGGCGTTACCTGTATTGGCCATATTATAGTTTATTATTTTCTAGGATTTTTTTTGGTTATTTATATCAAATCTATCAATAGATATAATGTGTTGTCAGCGTTTTTAGTCGTTGTTTTTCAATTATTATTGACTCAGTGTGGAACAGAGGTCGGCAATGGTTATTCTGGCCCTGGAGAAGATGCTCCCGAAAAACAGAAAAGTACTACCAATAAGGATGATCAAGAAACGGCAAGTGATCCTATTAAAGATAGTGCTCAGCCTGAAGTATCCGAATCTGCAAGTAATACGGGAGAAGATTATAGTATTAATCAAATTTTAGCAGTTTTAACTGCACCATGCGCGTCGCCATTTGGTGAAGCTAAGTTCGATAATGTTGATTTGATTAATTCTGACGGAGTTAAATTGCAGTCTGATTTCCATGAATCCGAAAACCGTTGGCAGCTAAAATTGAATGGAGTAGCTCGTGCTTTAATCTCTGATATTTCTGATGCTGATTTTGGGGTTTCAGTTGTTGATAGGCAAGGACAGGTTCTAGCATCGTCTGCTACTTGCAGCGCGGTAGAATTTTCAAATGATGTGAAGATGGATGATGAAGATGGGCTCTTTGATATACGCTATGTTATTATAACTATCGGAGACTATGATTACCGTTTAAGATGGTATTTAGCCCATCCAGCGACTGATGGTTTGCCTATGAAGCTCTATCGAATCGAAATTGATAGCGAGAATGCTGGGTTTTCAACTTCGTTTGTTGAGACGATATCCGAATAGGGTCTGTTTTTTGCTCTAAGGATATTGCCCTTTCACATGAGGCCAGTATACTATTAAACGAAAAAGCTCTTTCTTTATAGATATATAACCTTTTTAACTTCCAATTTTCTTTACTCTTCTAAATTTCAGTCAGCTTTCTGGGGTGCTTTAAAGCTGGCTCGACCCGAGTGTTTAAAAGTTGTAACTTAATTCTTGAATTTTTCGAATTAGTTTACATTAGCCTTTATGAGGTTATCTGAATTATAATACTTGAAATATTATCGATGATAACTTGTGGAGACACTGTGAAAAGAATATCCTTTAAAAAAATTGTGACTTTGGTTGTTATTATCGTATTAGTGACTGCGATTTATAAGACTGGCCTTTTGGAGAAGCTCAATTTAGAATATATAAAGTCTTCTCAAGCTGATTTTTTGAAAATATACCATGAACAGCCTTTTTTAATTATCAGTATTTTTTTTCTCGCTTATGTTCTTTCAACAGCATTATCGCTTCCTGGCGCTGTTGTCTTGACATTGGCTGGTGGTGGAGTTTTTGGTTTTTGGTTAGGAACGTTAATTGTTTCTTTTGCCAGTACTATAGGTGCGACATTAGCTTGCCTAGGATCTAGATTTATATTGAGAGATTGGGTGCAAGGAAAGTTTGGAGAAAAAATTAAAGCAATAAATGATGGAATAGCAAAGGAAGGAGCTTTTTATTTGTTTACATTAAGGCTTGTGCCTATTTTTCCGTTTTTTATGATTAATTTAGTGCTTGGACTTACTAAAATGCGAATTTGGACTTTTTTCTGGGTTTCGCAGTTAGGTATGCTCGCGGGAACGATGGTTTATGTTAATGCCGGTAAAGAGTTGGCTAAAATTGACTCTCTAGGTGGGATACTATCGCCAAGATTATTGTTGTCTTTTGCTATCTTAGGCATTTTTCCTATTTTAGTTAAGAAAATTGTGGCTAAACTTCAGAAGTCACAAAAAGTTATTGAACATTCAAAATAGCATTTTGGCTGAATGAATATCTTTATTGATCTGTATTTTTAATTCTTCCAAATTTGCAAATTTTTTTTCATCCCTTAGTCGTTTTTGGAAATAGAATCCGGCTGAATATCCATATAATTGATCTAGTTCCCATGATCCGTATAGCAGATGGGCTTCTATTTTTATCTGTTGTTCGTTGTTATTTATTGTTGGGCGTAAGCCTACATTAAAAACTGCAGGGATACTGTTATTAGGAAGTGACATTACGCTTGCTTTCGTTTGTAAGTCTTTATTTAGGAATACACGGCCAACGTATACTCCATTTTTAGGAGTTAATTGTCTAGTTTCTGAGAGGTTTATAGTGGGAATTCCAATAGATCGTCCTAGCTGCTTACCTTTGACAATTATGCCGTCAATTAGATAAGGCCTTCCTAGCATTTTGAATGCAGCCTCAACGTCTCCTTGTTCTGCCAATGCGCGTCGAATTCTAGTACTGCTAATGGGCTTATCCTCAAATAACGATGGTGGTAAAACTTCAACTTTTAAATTTTTACTTTGTGCTTGTGATTTCAGCCAGTTTGCTGATCCTTTTCTTTGGTAGCCAAAAAGAAAGTTTTCTCCTACGACGATGACTTTAGTTTGCAGGCTTGCAAGTAGATAATTTTCTAAAAATGCTTCTCGACTAAGGTGAGAAAAATCATCATTAAATTCTTGCTCGATATGGATATCGATACCCAATTCTGAGAAAGCTCTGGATTTTTGCTCACTCATAAATAAATTCTGAAGTTTTTGGCTTTTGTTTGGGTGAAAATACATTTCTGGATGTGGTGTAAAACTGATAGCGATGCGTTGCATAGGGCTAGAGTCAGCCTCTTCTATGATGCGATTGATGAGGGTTTGATGCCCAAGGTGACAACCGTCGAAGTTGCCAATGGTTACGGCTGATTGTCTGGAGCATGTTGATGGGATTGGCATTGTGTTTTGTATTATTTTAAAATCCATAAGTGTTGCAGATGCTTTCATTTTTCATTTAAAATTCGCTGTTTAGGTAACAAAAGGCGTTTGAGTTAAGCGACCTATATTTTGTTTTAGAAAAAAGCATCATTTATCGCAAGAAGTTCTGTTCTGTTTATTGTCGAAGAGTTTTATTGGGGCAAATTTTGTCGCCGCCGCTGTGATAGTTGTTGAATAATGTCGCTTCTTTGGCGTAGAATCCTGCTGCCTCTTGATTTGTCTTATTTTTGATCTTAAGAGTGTGGATATTTCGGGGAGGGTTACTATTTTTGCAGTATTTTTGCTAAAGGGTTACTATTATTAGGAATATTTTTATCAAATTGTTTTTTATAGGCAGCTGCTTGTCTGCTTTTTTAATAGGTACGTTCTTTGATGCTATCTTATATGGGCAAGAAGCTGGCGGTGAAGCAGATGCGATTGCGATTGGGCAATGGTCAGGTGAAGGATTTTTTTCATCTGCCTATGGTATTATATTCCTTATATTAATGCTAATTCTTGCGGCTCTTGTCTTGTTGAATCGCTTATCGCGAAATCATACCTTATTAGGTGAGATTGAGGGAGTTAGAGCAGAAAACTTGTTTTTAGGAGTGAAGTTTGACTCGAAGCATCGAGATTTATCAGATGTTTCGCAGAAAAAGTTCAAAAGAAAAGGCGCTGTCGTTGCAGGGAAAAAAATTGGCCCAGTAAGTTCGTCGGGATCATCGCATATTTTAGAAAAGCCATCGGTATTAGAAGATGGATATTTACGAAGTTTGGACTTACATCAAGCCTCCTTTGTTTCACCGAAGTTATTGATAAAAAATGATTTAGTAACTTTTTATTTAAATAGCCTACCAAATTACAGCGGAAATCCAAACGCGATTGCTAAAGGTGAGGTTCTTAATTGCCGCTCTATTGGAGGAAAGCCTGAATCTTATCTGGTGAAAATTAGATTTTTTGATGAGCCTTCCTATATTTCTGATCTGTCGGGGTATTTGGAATTACTTACAGAAGGGCCTCGTTCACATCATGGTAGTTTATGACTAATATTCAGGTTGTTTGGATATTAGCGCTTAACTGATCAATTACTGGAGGCTATATGTTGGGGAAATTTGGCCTTTTAGGACATCATATTTCTTATAGCTTATCACCGGTAATACACCGCTTTTCAGCAGGAATGTTAAATCTGCCGGTTTCATATGATCTTTTTGATATCCCTCAGTCCTCATTGGAATCCTTTATATCTAGCTTCCAATTGGAAGGACAAGGTTTAAATATTACTACGCCACATAAATCTGCTGTTGCTAGAATGTTTTCTATAAAAAATAAATCTATTAATACTTTATATAAAGATGATGATGGTAATTGGTGCGCAAGTTCAACTGATGGAAGTGGCTTTATACAGGCGCTATCGCATATAGATAGATCGTTAGAAGACTTCGACGCCGTATTGATTTTAGGTTCGGGAGGAGTTGTTTTTAGCCTTATTGAAGCAATTGATTTAGTTAAACCTGGTATAGATATTAAAATATATCGTCGCAATAAAGCCAATGATAGTGGATTGACAGAGGTGGTAAAGAGAATAGATTTTTCTTCCTTATCACTGGGTGCAATAAGTCAGGATTTATCGCAACTAGATCAGTCTAAAGTGTTGATGGTTCAAGCAACTAGTGGGCCATTAAGAGGGGATCCATTAGAGTATCTGGTGCCTTGTTTAAAAACATTCGATGGAACTTTTGTTGATTTAACTTATGGCAGTCATTCAGCGCTTTTAGATTATAGTAGGAAGAATGGAATTTGTAATCAGGACGGGCTGCCTATGCTTATAGAACAGGCAAGGCTTGCGCAAGAGTTGTGGTGGAAGCGATCTGTTCCGTATAGAGCTATTTGGGAGCATTTAAAGCTCTAGAGAAAGGGTGCGCTTTTACTTGTGTATTTATAGGCATCCAGTTTTTTCGCTTATATGCCATGTATCCCGGATCCGAATTTCTAGCCGGTTGCGGCGTTGCTTTGTCGTCAGGAAATCTTCATGTACCAACATGTATACTGCGGTTTCCCACCTCCTCGCGCCTAGCATCTGAGCGAACTTCGAATTCGTTGAAAATACTACAGTTTTTCAAAAAATTTCAGATCCCGGATGTATGATAAGGCTGTCTTTAAATTAGCAAGTCCAGCTTTTAGTCTGCTATATAAAAGAAGTATTCACCCACATTGCCGCAAGGATCTCGAAAATAGACGCTACGCCCATCTTTACGGTCATAGGGGCCTTTTATAATATGGATATTTTTCTCGTTTAACATTGCGGCGAAGTTATCGACCTCTTGTCGGTTTTTGGCAAAAAATCCATAATGATCCATGGCTTGCCAACCACCACTACTCCTGTAATTCATGTCTCGCTGTTCGCTATGTTCAGGTTTTGCTACAGCCATAGCAGGTGTTTTTATTGCTATAACATCACTGCCAGCACGCAGGAAAATAATCTCGCCACGGTCTTCTATAATCTCTAAGCCTAAGGCATTACAGTACCATTCTCTGGCAATAGCAATGTCTTCTACTATGAGCCCTAAATGGTTCAAGCCAGAAATTGAGAATTTTTTTTCTATTTTGTCTAGCATGTTTGTTATCTGTGCCTATATTACATACTAATGAGAGCAAAGCTTATTATACTGTGTTACGTCTAAAAAGCATCCGTCACTGTGCCAAATGTACTATCTCCTCAAATTTTTTAAGGCAAGTATCGCCTGATAGGCTTTGCTCTCCTTAATATATTTTTGATAAGTTGGGAGAAAACGGGCTATGTTAGGCTTTGGCCTCTTACTAGAGCCAACGTAGTTATAGAGCTTCAATTTTTTAAAAACAACCGCTTTTATATGGGACTTTGCCATTTGATTAGGCGAGCCAAAATTGTGTAATAACAGATAAGAAATTTTTATGAATTTATTTGAACAGATTGATGCCAAATTTAAGATATTTTGTGAGGAAGATAATCTTAAATATATTGGTTTGGTATCATTGCAATCTGAGCCGGATTATCGTCGTTTTAATGATTGGCTAGCCGCTGGTAAGCATGCAGGTATGGGATATTTAGAAAATCACAGTCATTGCCGTGAAGATCCTAGGAATTTGCACCCAGAGGTGAAATCAGCTCTAGTCGTTGCCCTTAACTATAACCAAGGAGATAAAAGATTTACTGGAAAGGCCTTCCCTAGAGTAGCCCAATATGCTCGTATTCGCGATTATCATAAAATTCTAAAAAAGCGCCTTATCAGTGTTTTAGAAAAGTTAAAAGTGGATATGGATCTTTCATTTAACTATCGGGTTATTACAGATAGCGCTCCTATAATGGAACGAGCTTTGGCCGCTCGTATTGGTAAAGGTTTTATTGGGAAAAATACTTGCTATATTGATTCGCAAGAAGGCAGTTGGCTATTACTTGCTGAAGCGCTTCTAACTCTAAAATTCGAGATCCCCAAACGCTCTGTGGTCCTGCAAAATAAGCGTACTTCTCAGGGGGGGTGTGGTAGTTGTACTAGGTGTCAAATCTACTGCCCAACTGGAGCATTGTCACAGGACTATCAGCTTGATGCTAGAAAATGTTTTGCCTATTACTCGATTGAGCACCGCGGTGTTATACCTGAAGAATTTTGGCACGTATTTAAATACTATTGGTTTGGCTGTGATATTTGTCAATTGGTATGCCCTTATAATCGCAAAGCAAGTATAGAAAGCAGTCTACCTTTCAGAATTGATGATGGTATAGATTTATTTGAAGTCGCGATTATGGATCAAATTTTTTATGAAAAGACATTTGGTGGAAGCCCAATGACAAGAGCAAAAAAAGAAGGGCTTCAGCGTAATGCTTTAATCAGCTTATTTGTTAATGCTGATAAAAGATTAGGTAAAGCTATTGAATTGATTAAACCTAATGCAACGGATGTACTATATGCAACAATAGAACAAATAGAGACTAGACTATCTGTTGGGCAAATGCCATAAACAAAGGTATTAATAGAGTCTTAGAATGATATATATGGGGTACTCGTATGGCATTGGAATTTAGCGAATATTTAAGGCAAGAAATTGAAGATATTAAAAAAGCGGGACTCTATAAAGAAGAACGAATTATTACGTCACCACAGATGGCCCATATTATTTCCAATGGCAGTGAAGTCCTTAATTTTTGTGCAAATAATTATTTAGGCTTTTCGAATCGTGAAGAATTAAAAAATATAGCAAAAGCTGCAATCGATGAATATGGCTTTGGCATGTCTTCAGTGCGTTTTATATGTGGTACACAATCGATTCATAAAGAACTTGAAGAAAAAATTTCTGAATTTTTAGGAATGGAAGATACAATTTTATATTCATCTTGTTTTGACGCTAACACTGGTTTATTTGAAACATTGTTGGGCCCAGAAGATGCGATAATTAGTGATTCGTTAAACCATGCTAGTATTATAGATGGTGTGCGGTTGTGTAAAGCAAAGCGGCTACGATATAAAAATAATGATTTGGATGATCTAAAGATCAAATTAGAAGAAGCAAAAGATGCACGGTTTAAGTTAATCGCCACAGATGGTGTTTTTTCAATGGATGGAATTATTGCCAATTTATCTGGTATTTGTGACCTAGCAGATGAGTTTGGTGCAATGGTGATGGTCGATGACTCTCATGCCGTTGGATTTTTAGGAGACCATGGACGAGGTTCGATTGAATATTGTAATGTTGAAGGGCGCGTTCATATTGTTACGGGTACTTTAGGTAAAGCTTTGGGTGGCGCCTCTGGAGGTTATACTGCAGCTAAAAAAGAAATTGTTGAGTGGTTAAGGCAGCGTTCGCGCCCCTATTTATTTTCCAATACTTTGGCTCCTGTTATTGTCCGTACGTCGATTGCGGCAATTGATCTTATACGTAGCAATAGCGATAGTCGAAAGCGTTTAATGGAAAACACTCATTTTTTCCGTGATGAGATGAAAAAATTGGGATTTACTATTATAGATGGGGTGCATCCTATTGTCCCTATCATGTTGGGAGAAGCGAAGCTTGCGCAGGAAATAGCAAGTAGTTTATTAGCTGAAGGCATTTATGTTATTGGCTTTTCCTTTCCTGTTGTGCCAAAAGGACAAGCGAGAATTCGTACTCAGATTTCAGCCGGCCACTCTAAAGAAGATATCGAATTTGCAATCCAATCTTTTGAAAAAGTGGGTAAGCAATTCGGAGTTCTTAGTTAAAATTAGGGGCTTTTTAAAAAACGACATAGAGATTTTTTTGAAGTTATATGCATTGCGATATTGGGTAGTTTGTGGTGTTAAGGATTGATGTAGGTTTTATTGCGTAGGCAAGCGTATCATTAAGGATGGCAAGATGAAGGCGTTAGTAAAAAAAGAAGCGAAGCCAGGGCTTTGGATGAGTGATGAGCCTGAACCTGTTTGCGGTGCTAATGATGTTAAAATAAAGATTATTAAAACTGCAATATGTGGAACAGACCTTCATATTTATAATTGGGATGAATGGTCTAAAAAGACGATACCCGTTCCTCTTATAACTGGGCATGAATTTGTAGGGCGTGTTTGTGAAGTAGGCTCACATGTCAAAGGGTATAATGTTGGCGATCGTGTTTCTGGGGAGGGGCATATTACCTGTGGTCATTGTCGTAACTGTCGAGCTGGAAGAAGGCACTTATGCAATCACACCCTAGGTGTTGGTGTCAATCGATCTGGTTGCTTTGCCGAATATTTGGTAATTCCAAGCGATAATGCTTTTAAATTGTCTGATGATATTTCTGATGATGTGGCTTCGATCTTTGATCCTTACGGTAACGCAACGCATACAGCCCTTTCTTTCGATCTTGTTGGCGAAGACGTCTTGATTACTGGCGCTGGCCCAATTGGCATAATGGCTGCTGCTATTTGTAAGCATGTTGGCGCTAGGAATATAGTTGTTACGGATGTAAATGATTATCGGTTGGAATTAGCTAAATCATTGGGCGCTACATATATTTCTAATCCTGGCAGAGAAACTCTTGCTGACGTTATGCAGGTTATCGGCATGACAGAGGGGTTTGATGTCGGCTTGGAAATGTCAGGTAATGGTAATGCTTTTCGAGCTATGCTTTCTGCTATGAATAATGGGGGACGGATAGGTTTGTTGGGCATTTTTCCTGACTCTGTTGCTATTGACTGGAGTTTGATTACATTTAAGGGAATTCATATAAAAGGGATATACGGACGTGAAATGTATGAGACATGGTATAAAATGTCTTCTATGTTGCAGAGCGGTCTTGATATTTCTAAAGTTATCACCCATCACTATCCTGTTGATGAGTTTGAAAAAGGCTTTGCTGTTATGCAAAATGGACAATCTGGTAAAGTTATCTTAGATTGGAGATAGCTGTCGTTTCAGCTTTGCTTTTGTATATTTTTTTTTATTTGGATATATAAATTGATGGCTTGAGTACCTTGAACATCAAAACACTTGTGCATTATATGAATGAAATCGTTAGCTGAGCTTGATTTTATGTAAAGTGCTAATTTTGCTAAATCTTCTTTAATGGCAGGTTCTTTCTGAATTTTCTTATGATAGATTTTAGCAAATTTTGTAGCCGTAGGTACGCCGATATGGAGTAACCAGCTTAGCGGGACTCCTGCTTGGAAGAATTCTTTGGTTTCTATTTTTTCCATAAACTCTGATAAGGCAGATTCATAACTCGGATACACTTCTTTGGTTATCTGATCTTGAAATCTATGATTTGTTGGAAATTTTATAATTTTTCCCATGCGATTATCTTTCATCCCTCTGCTTGTTTTATTAGAAGCAGTCTTGTGAGCTTCCCTTATATCGCGTCAGAAAGAGCGATAGCTCTGATTCGTTGGTGTCTTAGTGCTTTGTGTCAAGACCAGCCTCATAGTAATATCGGACATTTTTTCAGAAAGTTCAGATACCTTGAAAAATTCAAATAAAATACATGCCATAGGTTTTATTGGTAGATGTTTTAAATAGGGCGATAAATAATCATAACTATCTAAAAATATATAATTTTTCATGTAAATAGAAGCTTTTTAGGATGTGAAAAATCGGTTGCTATTTGGCCGAGGTAGTGTATTTAAGGTTTTTTCAGGTAATTTCAATTGAGTTATATAGCGCAAAATGAATATTGAGAGAGAACTTCCTAGTGATTTTAGAGCATTGGGGAAAGAAATTGAACATAAGGACTGCGGACGTCGATTAGACGAATTTCTTGCTGAGCAATTTCCGTTTTTGACCAGAAGTTCTTGGAAAAAGAGAATCAAAAATGATGAAGTGTTGATTAATCGCAAGGCTGTGCGAGCTGCATATAGGCTTAGGGTGGATGATTCAATCTGCTATTTCCACCCACAAGTATCTGAACCTGAAGTAGACCGAAAAATTGAAGTGTTGTGGGAACAAGATGGAATTATTGCGGTTTATAAGCCATCTAACTTGCCTATGCATGAAGGAGGAAGGTACTTTAAAAATACTTTTTCTGAAGTAATAAGAGAAAAACTTGGACATGAATGGGCGGCAGTCCATCGTCTAGATAGAGAAACTAGCGGAATTGTGCTATGTGCTGGAACGCCCGAGTTAAGGGCAAAGCTGTCTGAAGAGTTTCGACATCGCGTTATGAAAAAAGTCTACATTGCTTTTGTTCGTGGAATTCCTACAAATGATCAATGGTCTGTAAATGAAAAGATAGGCGATTATCCTCATTCTTCTTTTCGTTTAAAAAAATGGGTTGTGCAAGATGGTCTGCCTTCACAAACGTTTTTTGAAGTGGTGGAAAAGACAAATTCTCATTGTTATTTAAGAGTATTACCACTGACTGGTAGAACACACCAGATTCGCATTCATGCGGCTTGGTATGGGTTACCGCTTGTTGGTGAAAAAAAGTATTATCCTGATGAAAGTGTTTTTTTAGAGTATATGGATCATGGTCTGACCGAAAGGGTATTACGTTTGACAGAAGCAGACCGTTTGTGCTTGCATGCAGCTTGCCTCTCTTTTTTGCATCCAGTAACGGAAAAGTTAGTGGAATTGGAGTGTCCAGTCCCGGAAGATATGCAAAGTATATGGAAACAACTGGCAGATAGTTGAATGGGTTTATCGGTTTCCTAGCCCTGATGTTTGGAGAGTTCTTATAGTTTTTTTGTATGGGGAAACATTTGAAAATTGACTTGTATAACAACATCAGAAGGTTGATCTTCACAAGCTTGTACAGACCATGCATGCAGCTCGCTACGGAAGGTTTTTAACTTATTTTTTAGCTCATCTATAAGACTTTCGGGCATTACAAAAGTTACGGCTCCGAATTCTCTTTCTTTTAAGTCCAGGCCCTCTAGTGTTTCTTTGGCTCTTTCGATCATTTGTCGGTGATAATTTCTAATTGCTAGACTTCGTACCTCATCTGAGGATAAGACCATGTCCTCTTTGGCTGTCCATTTGCCACTGTCTCTGTCTTTTTCAATGAATTTTTCTTTAATAAGAAATCTCATAGCTGACTCTACATCGTTAGGGCTGATGTCAGCCGTCACCCTTCTTGCTATCCAGTGTGGATCTTCACGAAACTCCCCTAATGAGATCATTTCGCGGATGACCGGATATAGCCAGTTACTTAAGTATTGTAAACTTTCTAAATTAAGCTCTCTTCTCTTGGCTTTTGGAGTCATGCTTCGCAGCTGGTAGAAAAAAATTTCTTTTTCATTGTCACTTTTAGATTGATTCATGTTGACGAGAACGCGGAAATATTCTGCTCTCTTATTTTGTAGCCCTAAAGCTTTGATGAATTTTTCGATGGTTTCTTGGCTAATATTTCGTTTGCCGTCTATAACGAGCTTGAGAAAGTTGGGGGATGAGAAACCAGCGGTTTTTGAAAAACTTCTATAGCTGTATCCTCTTTGGCTTGATTTGCGAGACTCGTAAAAATCACGAAGGAAACATCGATAATCAGTGTAACCATATATATCTAAAGTATTTTTCGTTTTGGAGCTCTCCGCTCTTTCCTCTGTCTGCTTCTTTTCAGCCATTAGAAACGTCCCCTGCGCTGTTAACTTGTATTCGGAAAATTTACTAAAAATCTTAATAGTGTTTTATAACTATCTAATATTTATTAATATTTAGTTGCATTCTGTATTCTGGTGTATTGATTTCATAATTTCTCGGAAACGCTGGAAAAGCTTAATATTCTATTCTACAATACCCGTCGCTTTGCTATGAAGCTGACCTGATGGGCGTTGTTTTGGCGTTGACTCAGGAGAAAGAAAGCCTTCTTTAATACCATTGATTTGGTACTTTTTCCTTTGATGCCTCAACTCTGTATATGTCGGATTGCTATATTAGGAGTGCATTTGTTATTGAAATATTGGCTTAAGGGAGGGGGAGTATGACAACATCAAAGATTGGGCTTGTAGCACCGAATTTTACTTTGTTGGACCAAGATGGAAATAAAGTTTCGTTAAGGACTTTAAAGGTCAAAATATAGTAGTTTTATATTTTTATCCGAAAGCTATGACCCCAGGCTGTACTGTCCAAGCTTGTGGAATAAGAGATTTTAAGAAAAAATTTGAAAAAGCAGGTATTGTTGTACTAGGAGTTAGCCCTGATACTCCAGATAAGCTTACCAAGTTTCAAGATAAATATGAGCTTAATTTTAGGCTGCTTTCTGATCCTGATCATAAAATTGCAGATAAATACGGTGTATGGGGGCTAAAGAAGTTTATGGGTAGAGAGAGCATGGGTATTATTCGGACTACTTTTATTATTGGTAAAGATGGCCGCATTTTATCAATCATGGATAAAGTGAAAACTAACACTCACCACGAAGATATTTTGGCCTTAGTTTCAGAGATGGGTGCAGTTTAGAAACTCGTCGGACTGTGTTAATGATGTCAGGCAGATTTTAATATGTGCATTCAAAATAAGCTATATCCTTGTGGTGATGATTTTTTGTTTGAGAAGGACTTTAATTTATAGGGTTGGGTTTGGATTCGGCTTCCAATCGAAGCACTTACATGGTAAAAGTATCCTACGGTTAGACTTAGTTATGTGTAACAAATGGAAATTACAGAGCAATATAGATAACACATGCATAGGGAGTTGTGGGCAATGTCGTCTAGCGCAAAACCAATTAGAGACCATGGTAAAGAGAGCATAGGTTGGATTTATTTAGCTGCAGTAATTCTTATTTTCCCAGCATTGTTTTTTGCCTGTGTTTTTTTTCCGATTTGGTATGGGCTAACTCCGGTATTTCCATAAAAGCTTTCTGACCTACGCGATGTTCTGCACGTCAGGTAGCTTCTAAAAGTGAGAAAGCAAGGGTTTCAATGACAGATAGAAAAGCGGATGCTATTCGCAGTTTCGGTAATGTGGTCGCATGGGCGGCTTTTTTGGCTTTTGACCTTATTGTCTTGGGTGCTTTGGTGCGAGCTACTGACTCAGGCTTAGCATGCCCGGATTGGCCTCTTTGCTATAATCAATTGACTCCGGTGATGGATATGCAAATATTCTTGGAGTGGTTTCATCGATTGTCGGCTCTAATCCTTGGGGGTGTTCTTGTTATTGCCCTTGTCAAAATTTTTAGAAATTCTTTCATTCGTAAAACATTTGGTCTGCAGTTATTGTGTGTTGGAGCTTTGTTTCTTATACAGTGCATTTTAGGTGGGTTAACTGTTCTTAAGCTGCTTGACCCTAAAATGGTTTCATTGCATTTAATAAATGCTTTAGTTTTTTTTGCATTGCTATTATGGGTTGCTATCAAGGCGTGGCTAATATCTTCTGGGGCTTCGATAAAGCTGAAAGCTTCTAAAAAAGTAAAAGTTTCTTTTGCTATTTTTAGTTTATTGCTTTTTGTTCAAATTTTTGTCGGGGGTATGGTTTCTAGTAATTATGCTGGCTTGGTGTGTCCGGATTTTCCTAAATGCTATGATCAATGGATTCCAGTGAACGGATCTTTTCTGATTTATTTACAGGTTTTTCATAGATTTTTTGCATATTTTATTATGATTTATGCAATCTTTGTGAATATCCTTATATTGAGGGGGCCAACTAGCCGCTTTTTTTCTGTAGTTGTGCGTTTGTTGCCAACTTTAGTTTTATTGCAAATCTTATTGGGTGTTATTAATATATTCTATTCTTTGCCTGTTTGGGCGTCTGTTGCGCACTTAGCTAATGCGCTGGCTTTATTCACTGTCGTGTTGTCAGCGACCATTTTGATGTTTGCTGCAAAGTCTTATAAAGGTTTGGATCAATTCTCCGCTGAAGGAGAGCCTTTTTCGAATGTTACACCTATTAAGCCAGCTGTACCATCAAGATAATTGGTCGTTGGCTTTTCGTTTATTGAGGAGTGTTATTTTGACTGCTGAAACCTTATCGACAGAGTTGAAGCGTTCTGCTAGTCAGGCCGGTTGGAAAGATTACTTAAATTTGACAAAACCGACCATAACTTTGCTTGTCGTTGTCACTGCTGTGCCGGGAGTATTGTTGGCTAGTCAAACTCAGTTGCCGTCGGCTTTATTGTTTTTTGCGGTAATCATTGGTTCAGGATTATTGTCTGCTAGTGCAGCAGCATTCAATCAGATTGTTGAGCAGGATATTGATAAGGTGATGGCAAGAACGGAGAGGCGTTCTTTGCCGGCAGGTAAAGTGCCTCGATTGAATGCGATATCTTTTGGACTATTGTTAGGTATAGCTGGTTTTTTTGTTTTATTTCAATGTGCAACTCCTATGGCTGCGTATGTGGGGTTAGCTGGCCATATTTTTTATGTTGTGATTTATACATTAATTCTTAAACCAAGGACGGCGCAGAATATTGTCATAGGAGGTGCTGCAGGAGCAGTTGGGCCTCTTATCGGATGGGCAGCGGTTACTAATTCATTAGGCTGGCCAGCGTGGGTTATGTTTTTAATTATCTTTTTTTGGACGCCTCCACATTTTTGGGCTTTAGCTTTGAAGTATAAAAAGGATTATGCAAAAGCTGGGATTCCAATGTATCCGGTCATTTATGGAGATCACAAAACTCGTAGATCGATGATGATTTATAGTTTTCTTCTTATCCCATGCATCTTTAGTTTATATTATTTTGATGCTGCAGGGTTGTGGTTTTTACTAATAGCTATGCCTCTAACTTTGAAATTTGCTCTTGATGCTACCAAGTTGTATTTAGCAAAAGATAATGCAAAAGCTATGGCTTTATTTCACTTTTCTTGTATTTATACTTTGCTTGTTTTTGTCGTCTTGGCTATTGAAAAATCCTTTTGCTAGTTTAGCTAAAATAGTTTGGATGGCATTAATTTGAGGCTTATAATGTTCTGGAAGATTTTTTACCTAACTGGATTTTTGTTGTGTGTTTGGTTTGGTATGACTCAATTAGGGCAAAATGCTGATGATCTACAGAAACAAAGTGTAGGGTACAGTCAAAGGCACAATCGGGTGAATGTTCGATTTTCAGCTTCTGCCGTAGGTTTGCCTTTAGTAATAAGGCCACAAGTTTTAGGGCATAAAGTAGAACCAAGCGTTAAAAAAAATATCCGCTTTTATTTAAAGAATATTGGGCATCACCCAATTCAGTTTTCGCAACGTATGTCGTTAAAGCCTAGTCTTGGGACTGTTATTGAAGACAGGAGCTCTGATGAAGATCTGATTGACTTTGCACCTGTTAATAAAGCTTTGCGGCATAGGATAGATCCCGGCGAAGATGTAGTCTTGGATTGGAATTATGAGCTTAAGCCTATTTCTCATCGATCTGTTGATACTGTCTCTTTAGCGCTTGAACTTCATCCTGAGCGTTAGAGTTTGATAATTTGTTATTGATGCCTATGACCTCCGCGAATAAAGATACTTTTGTTTTACTTCCTGTTGCGTGTAAATGACGGGTTTTTCATGAAAATTGTGGTTACATCTACTAGTTTTGCTAAGAATGATACTCTTAGAATGGAAGCTGCTGTTGCATTTAAGGGCCACAGTTTGACTTTTTGTGATCCGAGGGCTGAGTTGGTTGATTCGGAGCTATTTGAGTTCATTCGAGGCGCCGAGGTTGTGATTGCAGGAAAAGAGAAGTTTGATGCAGAGCTTTTATCGCGCTTACCTGAGATTAAAGCCATTTGTAAATATGGTGTAGGGATCGATAATATTGATCTTTTAGCTTTGGAAGCTCAAGGTGTGGAGCTATTTTATGAGCCAGGGGTTAATAAGGAAGCTGTTGCCGAGCATACTATTGGACTAATGCTAGCGGTTTTACGGCGCATTGCAATTTCTTCTCGTTTACTCCACCATGGTACTTGGCTTAAAGATGGAGGAGTAAGCCTGACAGGTAAGACTGTGGCTATAATAGGCTGTGGCGCTTGTGGAGGAGCTGTAGCAAGACTTTTGCGTGCTTTTTCATGTAATCTGCTGTTAGTTGATATTGTCGATATTGCCGAGATAGCCTCTTTAACTGAAGGTAAGATAACCTCATTATCTTATGCGCTTCGGCATGCTGATGTGGTTAGTTTGCATGTCCCTTTAACTTCAGAAACAAAAAAAATGATTTCATTTCAAGAGTTTAGTATGATGAAGCCGACTGCTGTTTTGATTAATACAAGTCGGGGTGAGGTGGTAGAAGAAAATGCTTTAATTTCTGTCTTAGAAAGTCGAGCTATAATGGGAGCAGGAGTCGATGTTTTTGAGAAAGAGCCTTTAACAAGTAAAAGGTTGTATTCATTAGAAAATATAGTTGCAACTCCTCATATTGCTGGAAACTCTCGTGAGGCCGTTTTGGCTATGGGGAGAGCGGCTATCCGTGGAGTGAGAGAGTTTGTGTTGAAAAATGCTTAAATTTTAATTAGAAAAATAGGTTTAGCTGCACTATATTTGTTTATATTATGTGCGGTATATTAAGGAGCATATTATGAATATAGAAACAATTAATCAGGTTATTGAAAAGGAGATCAATCCTTATTTGGAGATGCACGCAGGTGGGTGTGAGCTGGTTGATGTTGATGATGGAGTTATTACAATCAGATTGTTTGGTGGGTGTTCTGGATGTCCATCAAGCCACATTACATTATTTAATGGCATCGTTCCTATTTTTAGGGAGCATTTTCCTGAGTTAAAAGATGTTTTGTTGGCCTAATGGTTATTACTTTGGTTTGGTTGAAGAAAGAAAATGCTTTCTTGAGGTTAGAAAGTATTCTGGCTATGACCGCCATTATTGATGTTGCGTTTTGATCGAATATGGATGGGTTTTTGTGATTGTTTTAAAATCGGATAAAGAAATAGATGCAATGCGTCCTGCTGGCCAATTGGCTTGGGAATTATTGGAAAAGGTCTCTGAAATTATTCGCCCTGGAATTACCACGGAGGATATAAATCAGTTTGTTCACGAATATACTGCGGAGCGTGGAGCCATTTCGGCACCGCTAAACTATCGAGGATTTCCAAAATCAGTATGCACTTCTGTCAATGAGGTTGTTTGCCATGGGATACCGAGCCGTAAGCAGATTTTAAAAGAAGGGGACATTATCAATGTTGATGTTACACCTATAGTTGATGGCTATCATGGTGATTCATCGCGTACTTTTTTTGTTGGTAATGTTTCAGAAGAAGCCCGACTCGTTACTGAGTGTGCGAAGGATTGTCTTGATGCGGGCATTAGTGTTGTAAGAGACGGTTGTCGTGTTGGTGATATTGGTGCAGTGATTGTTCAAATCGCTGAAGAGAGAGGTTATAGTGTTGTTCGGGATTTTGTCGGACATGGGCTAGGAAAAAATTTTCATGAAGATCCGCAAATTCCTCATTATGGCAAAAAAGGTCGAGGCACTAGACTTACAAAAGGGATGGTTTTTACTATCGAGCCGATGATTAATATCGGAGGATGGCAAACGAAGATGCTTTCTGATGGATGGACTGCTGTAACGATAGATAAGAAATTGTCTGCTCAATTTGAGCACACTATTGCTATCCGTAGTACTGGCGAAGTTGAGATTTTAACAGCCCCGAAGTGATATTGCTGGCATGCTGGATTCATTGAGGTGTTTTTTTAAAGCATATTAAGTTGTGTGATAACGATAGTATGCTTGTTTTGAAGCTTATTTATCCTCGGTCTTGATAGTAAAAAAAATTTTGTATCCGGGATTGACTTAATGTGAGGATAAGGCTAAAACCTATAGTTCTTGCGAGATTGGCGCTTTAGCTCAGTCGGTAGAGCAGAGGACTGAAAATCCTCGTGTCCCCAGTTCAATTCTGGGAGGCGCCACCATTTTTTTATCAACGCAGCGTGTGGAGTGAGTTATATGGCAGAAACACTTGTAATAATTGTTCACGTCATTGTTGCGATTTTTATGATTTTAGTTGTTCTAGTCCAGGGTGGAAATCAAGGTGGTGTAGGTGCTGCTTTTGGTGGTGGCAATACACAAGGTGTTTTTGGTGCTGCAGGAGCAACTTCTTTTCTTGGTAAATTAACTTATGGCGCTGCCGCTATTTTTATGGTGACTTCAATTGCTCTTACTATTATGCAAGGTGGTGGTGGAAATGTCGGTCTTTCAGAGAAACTTAAATCTCAGACTGGTGCTACCAAATCTAACGAAATTACCGAACCAGTAAAGACTGAAGACAGTCAAAGTAATCCTGAGCCTTCAGGAAGTTCCAAATAAATACCTTATTCAAAACTATTGTAATGTATTTAGTTTTTGTCTGATGACTTATTCTTAGTAGAATAGAAATTATGCGAAGGTGGTGAAATTGGTAGACACGCACGCTTGAGGGGCGTGTGGCGCGAGCCGTGCGGGTTCAAGTCCCGCTCTTCGCACCAGTGGGTGAGTAGGTCAAGGGAACCTCAACGGTGAAGACTCGCTTATTGATCAAGAGAAGTTCGGTTGTCAGAAATTTTAAGAGATGCTTTCAATAAGCCTGACCCTCCCTTAGATGCATCTAAAAAGGGCAAGCTCAGTGTCTTCAAAATAGACTTGTCATCTGACGTATCGGTGACTTGAATTCCTGAATTTGCAAAGTCAACGTCAACTATTATGTGTCCAGTATTTTTGGTGACGCTATAATCGTTTTTATCCGTATCAATTCGAAATTCCATCATAATAATTTTTTCGCTGCCATTATTATCATACCAAGGAATTTCTTTCCCAAGATCTACCGTGGCTGGGTTTGTCGGCCTTTTTTCGCTGGAAACAACTAATATATCTTGATCTGTATCGTACCAAGACAAAATGGCCCCATTCTTTAATACAATATCGCCTGCTTCAAAAGGTGCTTGTTGCCCCATATATACTCTTATAATTTTATTTTTTCCATTGACTGCTATATGTAGATCTATATACATAAAATAAGATTCAACCTGAGAAACAATTGCTGATTCGCACTCACCTTGCAGACCGGCTCCGAGTGAAGTCCAGGATACAGGATCACCTAAATCAAATTGCTCATAAGTCCTTCCTTCAAGTCCAGAACGTGTTGTTTGGCTATCAGCTGACCAAACATTAAATCCGCAAGTGTTTCCAGAGTCGCTTTGTGAAAAATTCAGTCCAATTGAATCTGCTAGTCCGGTAACATTTGTTAAAGTGGCTGATTCAGTCAGCTTGAGAGCTATGCTATTAAGTGTCGAACTTTTTAGAACTGCGCTTACCTGTTTTGAAGAAAGCTCTTCCTTTTTGTCAGAATTACAAGCATTTAATGGACATACTAGAAACAAACTAAGAATTGTTTTTTTCATTTAGCCACCTATATTGAAAATATTTTACAAAAATTCTTATCTCGGAGTCCCAAAAGGATAACATTGGCTATATTATCACAATAATATGAAAAATTGATCTTATATTTTATGAATTGACTTCTGGTTTACTGCTATGGAAGTGCATTAAGATGATGGTCAATTAGAACATAGAAAATCAGAAGGATTTAAGTAGGATTTTTCGCATTGGCTTATCCATTGGCCATTAAGATAGTGGGCGAAACCAAAAAACCAAACAATCTTGTCAGAGTCAGATGCAAGAATCACTTCGTTAGCATAATGCTCTGGAAGATCTCCATTTAATTCAAAGCACCAGCCATAGGCTCGCATTTCGGATGAGCTTATCATTTCTAAGGTTTCAGATTCGTTGGGAAGTCTATTTATAGAATGGATACCCTGCGATGTGCCGATGTAGGCTATATTTTCGTTGTCAAATAGTTCAACCGTCAAATCACCTAGGCTACGGCCTTTAACTTCAGAGGCCTCAAAGTGAAAGATAGGCTTGCTTGCACAGGCACCAATAACCTCCAAGGATGCTGCCGAGATTTTTTCAGAAATGATTATTTCTGCTGTTGAAGCTATTAAAAAAAAGACTAGGCATCGGCTTGTAAGCCATGACGCTGTATTTAAGGTTTTATTCATATGCAATCCAGCTATCAGGTGATTGGAAGATGTACAATGACAGGCCGGAAGTACAACATTAAATGATTTACTTTGTCAATTAGTTTGTAGGTTGTTTTAATTTAAGTCTTTAATATTTTTGAAAAAAAACTTATGATTATAATAATTTTATTGAAAGTAGATAGTTGATGTATAAACAATAGTAGCTGTAGATATAAAGTAAAGTTATTAAAAGCCAATTGTTTTTAATAAATATAAAATAGTAGAGTTGGTTCATGAGAGGGGAAGGTTTATTATGCTAGGAAAGCTTAGGGTTTGGCAAAAAAAAGCTTTGTTAATCAGTTTGCTTTTCTGCCCCTTATTGATTGTAAGTGCAGTCTACATATTTGAAACATATGAGCGCGAAGTCGAATTTACCAACAAAGAAATTTTGGGCGTCAATCTTGTTACAAAGCTTTTGCAGTTTAATAAGCTTCACCTTGATCACCGAGCATATACAATTGCTACTAGAAACCGGAATGAGCTAGTAATTGAGACATTGTTAAAAAACACAAAAGATAGAATAGATAGCCTCAATAACCAAATTACAAAATCTAGAGATCTGATTCAAGTAGGTATCAAAGATGATTGGATGAGGCTGCAAACCAAATCGGCAGCACTACTCAAAACATCAAATACATATAGCTTTGAAGATCTATTAGAAGAATATCAGGATTTGCAAGTAGAAGTGCTTGAACTTGGATTTACTATTGCCCATCAGTCAAATCTTTTTCGAGATTCTGATGCTAGTATTCAGTATTTAGGGACAGTGATAACCAAAGTAATGCCAGAAGTCTTTTATTCATTAGGAGAGATTCGTGCGCTGGGCACTTACATAACTGGACGAAAAGATGGGCGGCGTAGTTATGATGTTAGGCTTTTGGAAATAAGAGGAAAATTGCGTGATGGATTAGCTGAATTGTCTAGGACAGTTTCTTTCCTAGAGGCTGAAGATCAGGAAGCAGCGCAGCGAGTGAGAGCTTATGAAATTGAATTTCGTAAGATTTTAAATCCACTTTTAGAGTTGATTGATCGTGAAGTTAGTCAAGATAGAGTTATTTTAGGCTCTCAAAAGGATTTTTTAAGTGTTGCAACTCCTGCAATTTTAGGGGCTCTTGTCTTTTCACAAAATATCACGCCGATTTTGACTGAAAACTTAAAGAAAAAGGTTGAGAACGCGAATGCCACAATAATCAAAATTGTGGCATTGGTTTCTATTTCTTTAGCGATTGTTCTGTTTTTAGCGTTTTTGTTAGCTAAAAATACGATTTCGAATATTGTAGTGGCTGTTGATTTTTCCCAAAAAATAGCTAGTGGTGCAAGAGACGTGGTGTTGCCCTCGGAAAAACTTAACTATAAAGATGAGTTTGGACAATTATTTCGCTCTCTCAATGAGATGTTTAAGTCTATTGTATTGACAGAAGCAAGTCTGAAGGAAAGTAATGACAATTTATTTGCTCAAAATGCGCTTCGTGAAAAACTTATAAACTTTTCAGAGAAAGTTCGAGGTCGACAAAGCTTAACTGATATTGCCACAAATACCCTTTCTTTTCTTTCTTTGTATATGCGTTTTGAGATTGCAGCTGTTTTTTTTAATGATCGCAAAGAGAGGGTCTTAACGCCTCTTAGCACTTTTGGTTTGAAAAGTAGTAGTATTGCTCCTGTATCTTATAAGGATTCAGAGACCTTGCTTGGCGAAGTAGTGCGGAAAAATAAAGTAATGGAAATCAATCCGCTCCCAGATGACTATTTTCTAAAAATTTCTTCCGGCTTAGGTAAAGGAAGACCACGCTTTCTGACTTTGGTGCCTGCCGTTTACGAGGGAAGTGTACTAGGAGTTATCGAAGTTGGGAGTCTAAATTTGTTATCTGCAGAGGATGTAAATTTTCTTGAATCTCTAAGAGAACCCCTTGGAGTTGCGCTATATACAGCTGATGTAAACGACAAAATTCAAGGCCTATTGGAAGAAACACAAATGCAGGCTGAAGAATTACAAAGTCAACAAGAGGAATTGAAGACGGCAAATGAAGAAATGGAGCAAAAGAATCAGCAGCTTCAATTTCAACAAGAGGAAATAGAAGCTACGAATGAAGAACTAGAGGAACAGCGATCACACTTAGAAGAGCAAAAGAAAAGGCTGGAAAAACTAAATGAAGAGTTGAATCTTTCAAAAGATAAAATTGTAGAGAAAGTTTCAGAATTAGCAGCTTCTGGGAAATATAAATCAGAATTTCTAGCTAATATGAGTCACGAATTAAGAACACCTCTGAATAGTATATTGATTCTATCGAAACTTCTTAGTGATAATGAGGATGGATCTCTTTCTGATAAAGAAGTTGAATTTGCGAATACAATTAATACTTCTGGTCAGGATCTATTAAAGCTTATTAATGATATCCTTGATTTGTCTAAGATTGAATCAGGCAAGCTCGAAATTAGGTCCGAAAGTGCAGCTTTGACGTCGATTGCTGCAAATCTTGAACGAACGTTTAAAGATCAAATGGTTGCTAAAGGTCTTGAATATAAATTCAATTTAGAGCCAGATCTTCCTGATGAAATTAAGACAGATGCTTTGAGGCTTGAGCAAATTCTAAGAAATTTCTTATCAAATGCTCTAAAATTTACTCCCAAAGGTGAGGTTTCTTTGGAGATTTGTCGCCCTCACCGAGAATGGTTACCGAAAGACAATCGTCTAACCATAAAAAACAGTATAGCGTTTAAGGTTTCAGATACTGGTATTGGAATCCCTCAAGATAAAATTGATATAATTTTCCAAGCATTTAAGCAGGTAGATGGGACTATAAGTAGAGTTTTTGGTGGCACTGGCTTGGGGCTTTCAATAGCCCTTGAATTATCCCGTCGATTAGGTGGAGATATTTGGTTGAATAGTGTTGAAGGTAAGGGGAGCCAGTTTGTGTTGATCTTGCCAGAAGAGTTGAAGCTTGAAGAGGATAGTGAACTTCCAATTAATGAACATCTTCTAAATTATCAAATACTTGCAGAGAATAAACAGATAACTGGTAGCAAGGATGAGCGAAACAATGTGAAGCCTCATGGTATTGATGATGACAGGTTGCATATTGAGAAAGGTGATCGATCCGTCTTGGTTATAGAAGATGATCCAAAGTTTGCAAAAATACTATTAGATCAATGTCGAAAACGAGAGTTTAAATGCCTTCTTGCAGAGAATGGTGAAGTTGGTTTGCAGGACGCATTTAAATATTTACCTGATTCAATAATTTTGGATGTTCGACTTCCAGGAATTAGTGGAGTAGAAGTTCTAGAGGTGTTAAAACGTGATTCAAGAACACGCCATATTCCTGTGCATGTTACTTCTATTGATGATGATCGAGCTGATGAAGCTTTAAGGATGGGTGCTATCGGTTTTCTTTCAAAGCCTGTTGGTAAAAATGACCTCGCAAAAACTTTCGAGAAAATTCAAGACAATATTTTATATCGTAATCGACGTCTCCTATTGATTGAAGATAATCCTCATGAGCAAGAGGCAATAGAACGATTAATAGGAAATGGAGATGTTATTATAATAACGGTAAGATCGGCTGATGACGCAATTAAATGTCTGCTTAACGAAAATTTTGATTGCATTATTCTCGATCTAGACCTTGAAAGCCGATCAGGGTTTGAGTTTTTAGTTAGTCTTCAAAAGCATGATGTTGTATCGAAAATTCCAGTCATTATATATGCGGCGAAGGAGATAGCATCAGAACAAAGAAGTGTATTAGATGAATATTCGCAGACGGTGATTATTAAAGGCACTGAAAAGTCTCAAGAAAGACTTTTGGATGAAGTTACCTTGTTTTTACATAAGACGGAGGAGTCACTTTCTGAAGAAAAGAAAAAAATGCTAAAATCAGTGAGACATAGAGATGATGTTTTGTACAATAAAACAATTTTAGTGGTGGACGATGATGTTCGTAATATTTTTGCACTTCGTCAGCTATTTAAAGCTCGAAAAGCGAATGTTGTTGTTGGCAAAACGGGACAAGAAGCTATCTCTCAATTGAAGCATCATCCAGAAGTTGACTTAGTCCTTATGGATATTATGATGCCGGAAATGGATGGTTATGAAGCGATTAAAATTATTCGTCAAAATGATGTTTATAAAAACCTTCCTATAATTGCAATGACTGCCAAAGCAATGAAAGGCGATAGGGAAAAATGCTTAGATGTTGGTGCGAGTGATTATATATCAAAGCCTGTCGACATTGATCATTTGGTTAGCCTAATGAGGATTTGGTTAACAAAACAAGCGTGATTAAGGATCGTTATGGTCGACGAATTAGAGCTTTTAGAAATTAGATTATTAGTTACTGCCATAAAAGAGCGTTATGGTTATGATTTTTCAGATTATGCAGAGGCCTCGCAGATGAGAAGGATCAAAGATTCACTGGCGCGGTATCAATGTAAAAATATTTCTGAGCTTCAGCATAAGATCCTTCATGATCCTGATTTTTTTACTTCTTTTCTAAATAATTTCACCATTACTGTCTCTGATTTTTTTCGTGATCCAGATGTTTATAAGTCTTTACAAAATCAAGTTTTTCCATATTTAGAAACATATTCAAGAATTAAGGTATGGGTAGCGGGATGTGCCCAAGGGGAAGAGGTTTACTCTTTGGCTATAATGTTTAAGGAAGCTAATTTATTAGATCGTACTATGATTTATGCGACTGATATTAACCCTCTTGCTTTAGAAAAGGCTAGGAGTGGCATATTTTCTCTCGAATCTTTTAAAAATGGAAGTATTAATTACATTAAAGCAAATGGTAAAAGGTCTCTCTCAGAGTATTTTACCGTTAATTATGACTCTGTGATAATCAGTAACGACTTGCGAAGTAAGGTGACTTATTCAGATCACAATCTAGCGTCTGACCATTCATTTGGTGAAATGCAACTAATTTGCTGTCGAAACGTTCTCATATACTTTAATCAGAAATTGCAGGATAGAGCTCTATCCATTATTAATGCGAGTATGGAGCCGGGAGCTTTTCTAGCTCTTGGGACCAGGGAAACTTTGAAATTTTCTAAACAGATGCGTGATTTTTGTGAATTTGTGGGTGAGCATAGAATTTATCGTAAAAAGAGAGTAAGAGATGGTAGATGCTAGTTTCAAAGCTATAGTAGTTGGAACCTCAGCTGGAGGTTTTGTTGCTTTGTCTACAATATTTTCTAAGCTACGAAGAAATTTTCCTCTGCCGATTATTGTAGTACAACATCTAGATCCGTCTAATCAATCAATCCTTGCATGCCTGCTTGCAGAGCGCACCGAAATGGAAGTAAGAGAAGCTTTTGATAAAGAGTTAATTCAGCCAGGGGTGATTTATACGGCTCCAGCGAATTATCATTTACTGGTGGAAGTTGATTATCACTTTGCTTTGTCAATTGATAAATTTGTTTGTTACTCTAGGCCATCTATAGATGTCTTGTTTGAATCAGCTTCTCTGGCGTATGGGGCATCGCTTGTGGGGATATTACTTACAGGTGCCAATACGGATGGTACAGAAGGTTTTAAGACAATTAAGCAGAATGGTGGGTTTACTTTAGCTCAAGACCCTTCAACAGCGGAAGCTGCTTTAATGCCAAGATTTGCAATTCAAAATACGGATGTTGATATTGTTTTGCCCTTGGACGAAATTGGAGATTTTATAAATAAGCTTTGTTATTAAGGTCACCTATAAAGTAAATGTATATAGCACCATTAGATTTTCTCGATTAGCCGAAGCTGTTCCTGTAAATCTCTTAGTTGTTCAGTCCAGTACTCCCAACTATTAAAATTTGGGAAAGCTTTTGGAAAAGATGGGTCTTTCCAGCGTTTACTGATCCATGCGGAAAAGTGAATAAAGCGGAGTGCTCTGAGTGGTTCTATTAGAGCCAAAGTTCGGTCGTCGAAATCCCGCATCATTTTGTATGAATCAAGTAATATATTTCTTTGTTTAATCCCGTAGTTATCTCTGCCTGGACAGATTAGCCAGATATCTTGTACGCATGGTCCGTTGACCATATCATCGAAATCAACCCAAAAGGCTCCGTCTTGTCCCCATAATAGATTTCCTAGGTGGCAATCTCCATGGATACGCTGGCTCTCGGCAGATTCAAATAATGGAGAAGCTTTTTGTAATATATTCTCCACAACTTTTTGATAGTTGGTTTGAATATCAATTGGAATGGTCTTTGCGTCTATAAGGTATTTTAAGTTGGCTTCACCATAAGATACTTCGTCTAATTTTATTCTATGGTTGGAAATTTGGCTTTCTCCAACATTATGCAATCGTGCTAGCAGCCTGCCAACTACTTGCAATTGTTCGGTTGAAAGTTCGTCCGGGCTTCGGCCTCCGATTTTTGGAAATACTGTGAAGTATATGTCAATATTATCGAGTTTGTTGAGAGTGCTTCCATTTGGAAATTTCTCCGGCAGAACAACTGGAATTTCGTTTTCGTGAAGATTTGCTAAAAATTCGTGTTCATCTAAAATTTGCTCGGAGCTCCAGCGGCCAGGTCGGTAGAATTTGATGATTTTAGAGTGATCGTATTTGCTAGGGGGTTCTTTTTTATTATCGACTTCAATTTCGACATCGAATACTCTATTTTCCATACTGTTTAATGCAAGGCATCGACCAGTGCAACGATAGCCTAGGCTTTCAACGGCGGTCAAAATTTTATCCGGGGTTAACTCGTAGAAGTGAGCTGTCTCTTTGCTGCCCCATGGGCTGTGTTTCAATCTAAACTCCTGTGTTCGTGGCTTAAAATTTACTAGAATAAATGCTCCATCTAGTTTTAGTAGGGGGTAGCATTCTAGCATATAAGTTGCTATTTAAGCCATGATCTTTATTGTCTTAATATATCTTTAAAAAAACTATTAAAAATATATTGATTTTTTAAGGAATTAAATATATGGCTATTGTTTTTTTAAAGTCGACTAGCTAATCTTAAGTCAGAAGGAGTGTTAATATGTTGAAAGGATTGCTAATATTTACTTCATTATTTATTGGAACTGTAAGTTGGGCGAGTGATCAAAGCTGTTATGACAAGTTATTGAATGGTGGTGATAGTAATGCCATTAAGGTGTGGGCTGATTTGGGTGATGATATGGAGAAAGAAGATCAAGTTAAAACTTTAATTGCTAGAGCTATCGAAAAGGTTGGGTGTGATCAAGGTGAAGTTATAGCTACTAATATTAGCTGTAAAAATATTGACCCAGATCATAGCTGGGCGGAAGTCTGTTATGCAGAAGCAGATATAGGTTATTTTTTTGTGATGAAGGATATGGTTGATACTGCAAATGTAGTTTTTAATCGCTGGGACTAAATTGCTTTTGACGACACTTAAACCTCTTGAGATATTAGGTTTAGTGTCGTCTTTAGATTAAGACTTGTTGTAACTATTCAGAGTATTTTTTATCTGATCGATTCAAAGCCTTGACTGCCTGTCATCCTGAGTGAAGCGAAGGATCTATTTCGCAATTTCGAGATCCTTCGCTTCACTCAGGATGACGATGTATCAAGCGACATATTGAAGGGAAAAGATACGCTGAATAGTTACGATTTGTTACCTGATCGTTTGAATTCTTTCTTGAAGTACGCCAGTTTCTTCTGATCTTGCTTGTTGTGGTTTTTCAGTATTTGTGGAATATTTTGTCTTTTGTTCGAGAAAACTATAAATAATTGAATTTCTCCATACGTTTTTTATGTAACCTCGCGTCTCTCCAAATGGCACCAGTTCAATCCAAATTAATGGATCTTTATTATAGCGTCTTTCTAGCCAAGTATCGACCGCATATTCACCAGCGTTATATGCAGCTAACATACCTGGTAGGTAGCCCCCATAATGTAGCTTAAGTGATTTTAAATATCTGCTACCTATTAAAATACTGACTTCAGGTTCGAAAAGTTTGTCTTTTAAATCCGAGTCTTCAAATTCTATACCTTCGGCGTATTTTTGTGCGGTTGGTATTATAAGCTGCATTAACCCGTATGCATTTGCATGGCTTCTTGCTAGCTTGTTGAAGGCACTTTCTTGTCTGCTAATTGATAACAAAAGATGTTTATCTATGTCAGTCTCCATAGCATTGCGATCAAAAATATCTAAATAAGGTGTTGGAAAGTAGATTAATACTTGCTCTGGCCATTTTTGCCAAAAATTTTCGTTTTCTTGTGCAAGGGTTGTTGTATATATGATGCTAGGCATGTAATTTCCAGAAAGGTAATGTAATCTTGATAGATAGATAAAAGCTTCAGGATATGTTTTGCTATCAAAGCTATCTTTGAATGGTTTATCCAGCTCTTCGACTGCTAGTTTAGACCAATCACCCATTCTTGCTTTTATTAAAATTTCTGCCCTTTTTATTAGATTAGAAAGTGATTGATCAGTTTTTGAGGAGATCTCATTGTAAATATTCCTATCATTTAAACTCATAGATAATTTTTGATAGTCGGAAAAAAGATGTTGCCATTGAATGCTACCTTCTTTGCTATATTCTTTTGAAGCGATGACAGAGTAATAATTTAACGGGTATTTGGATATGAGTAAATTTAGGTATTCTTGAGCCTCTTCTTTTTTGTCTAGATCACTATAAGTTCTAGCAATCCAGAAATAGCTTTGTGCTTTTGTGCTGTCTTCATTTGTCTCATTGAGAAGTACTTGCCATTTTTCTATTGCTAAGAGGAGTTGCTTGTTTAAATATTGATAAAATCCTGCGTACCAGAGCAAGCGTTCTTTCATTTGTTGACTTACACTTTTAATTTTTGTGGCGACTAACATTTGTGATGCTGCTGTTTCAAAGTTTTTTTCTTCTACAGCTATTCTATTTGCTAATATTAAATAGGCTTCAGCTTTAAAGTCAGAAAGCTTTTCTCTAAAATCATCATCGAGAAGGTGAGTTTTAGTGAAAGATTGGGCAATGAGTTTTAGCGAGTCGTTCGAATAAATTCTAGCACTTTGATAATCTCCTATTAGCGATCGGTATCTTGCTGCCCAAAGATGATCATTAATTCGTTCTAGCTCAAATTCCTGCTTGTCCATTCCCATATTTTCTGCTGTTAAACCTTTGCGCTTCCAACTTCTAATGAGATCTATATAGGCATCGGCTGTCTCTTGCCTTTCTGCGTTATAACGTAGAAACTTGACAATGCGATAGGCCGAGCTAACTGCTAAATTTATTGTTCTTTCCGATTTGCTTAACTGCTGCAATGACTTTTTGAAATAGAGTAAGCTTTTACCATATTCGTTTTTACATGTAGCCACCATTCCATTCCAATAGATTTGAATAGATTTTTCTAAACCTGCGATCCAGGCTTCCCATTGATAACCTGGGTCTCCTTTGCCTTTGCAGTAAAGCTCGGAAGTTGAGGAAAGTAGGGGATCTTCATCTGGTATTCCTCTGCTTTTAGGAGCTTCGGGGAAATAAGCTAGCGGAGATTCAGAATCTTCAGGAAGAATATATTTACCTGCAATATTTTGGATAATTGGATTTAATTTCTCGATAGACGTAATCTCTTTTTTCTTCATATAGGGAATAATTGCGCCATTTTGAGCTATATCTAATAATATTCTAGAAATAAATGTGCTTTTTGTTTTTTGTTCCAGGGAACGAGTGTAGTTTAAAATCCATCCATGTAATGCTTTTTCTCCAAATTTACCGTCAGCAATTTTTACGGCTTTGAAGTATTGATCGGCAGCTTTTTTATAATTATTTTGATCTTCTAATATTTTTGCCTCTAAAAGCATTTTAATATCTTTTACTAATTCGGCATTATCTTTTGAATCAGCCACAGCTTTGTTTAATGATTTAAGTTGTTCTTCAGCCATAGTGGACGCTGGGGTGTGATTTTCCTCTGGAGTTATCTCCAACTGAGAGCGATTGAGATCATCTGTACAGGACCC
This sequence comes from Bdellovibrionota bacterium, assembly GCA_041391425.1. Taxonomy (GTDB): domain Bacteria; phylum Bdellovibrionota_B; class Oligoflexia; order Oligoflexales; family JAWKNZ01; genus JAWKNZ01. The sequence goes on along the minus strand of JAWKNZ010000008.1, from coordinate 167,017 downwards.
AGAATAAAATATAACGGCTATTAGGAAACTCGAACGTAATGCCTTTTGCAAATGAAACCTCCAATTTCTTTATTGCATTGTCAATTGGTCTTGAGAAGTTTATACGCAAGGTTGAGTTATTTGAGTATAAATTACCAAAAATCCCCTGAAAGTTGAAAGGCTCTAGGCCTTCCATCAGTAATTAATGCTACTGTCGAGTCCCTATTAAGAAGGCCTCGTGCTTTTTTGACAATGCCAATATTTAATCGATAATGATATGATTTTTCATTTTTCAAATCGAATATTTCTAAGAGTTTATCTGAAAATAAATATAAATGGCTGCGCTTATTGAGGCTCATTAAAACAAGCTTTCTGTTACCTTCAACAGGAATGCGCTGTCTTAGTTCTCCATTATTTTTATACCTGAGGACTGCATATTTGGTGTGTACAAAGATATTGTCATCTATGGAATGTATATTTTGCAACTTATTTTTGGTGCTGAGGAGTAGTTTTGACTGAATCTGATTGCTAATTAAGCTGCGGAGGAAAAGCTTCTTTCCGCGCAGTAACCATAAGCTTCCATTTTCTGGAATAAAGCTGGTGATATCTTGTGAATATAATGCCGGAGTTTGATTCATATGGATTAGGGTTTGTTGCTCGAAATCAGCTGCATATATCCCTCCTGTTGTAAGCCAAAATATGTTTGAACTGTCTGCTGCTATGTTTAGGCTAACTATTTTAGGGTTGCTTGATTTTAACTTAATTAATTTTACAGGATCGAAAGTTATTTGAAATAATTTTTGATTCGACATAACAACAAGAGAAGATTTGAATGAGATAATTTTTCTTAGTTGATCTTTTTCAGTTTGCTTTAGTAAATTTATCCTTTGTAATTGGTTGGTATTTAACTGCCATCGCCAGACAGAGGTCCGTCCTACCATCCATAATACATTTTTTTTATCTAAAATCATTGATTCGATTGGTAAATCTTGTTTGAGAGAATCGCTTTGGTAATTAGGGAGAATAATTTCTCGCGTAGAAAATATATCAGATTTTTTGTTGTCGTTATTTTTCTGAGGCTGGCCCGCTATGGAGTGGTTGCTATAAATATAAAATAGTATAAACAGAACTAGAGTGAATTTGGATAAACCAGCATATTTTTTTCTAAGGTAGAATTTGGGCGGAGCACTGATAAGTTTTTTGTTGAACATATGCACTATGTGTTTCCTAGTAAAGACTTTTGTGTTTCTTATGAAAGTTCTAATCTGAAGCCTTATTTAATAGTATTTGCGAAGAATTCTTTGTTACTTCTCGAGTCAGTATTCTGAAACATATTTACTGAGTCATACTAATTTAAGTTTGTAATAGTTTTTAAGTTAAGTGCTGTCAGAGTATATTATAGCAATATTTTGATCATTTTTGTTTTACAATCTGGATATTTTGGTGCTTTCGAATCATTCGTTCAAAAGCTTTTATTTTATTTGATAGAGTGTGGGAATAGATTTAGATAGATAGGTTTTAATATAAAAAATGTTTGAAGTAACAATAATTTTAGTGTGTTTGATTGTGTTTAGAACTCAACCAGAATATTTCTGAGGTGGTAATTTTTCAGGCGCCTTAGAAAAAATTTCTTTATAGGTATCTAAATCAGGCTTTTTATTAGCCTCTAATACCTAGGGCGTGTTGACGTTTCATTTTCGTAACGAGAGACAAATACTTGAAAGTCGCAGCTAGGAAGGGTTTCAAAAATTACCGGAGGTGTACTAAATGTACATTGAGGATAATTTTTGAAACCCTGACAACGTTGTGACTCAAGGATTTGGCTCGTAGTAGGAAATGAAACGTCAACACGCCCTAGTGTGTCGTAGATTCTTATAAGCTTATAGCTGAGATAAGCTCTCCTATAATTAATTCATCATGACTATATTTTGATGTTTTTAGTCTAACGTCTGCTTTTTGACAAAGGCTTAGTGCCCTAGCCATCTTTTTTAAGTCGATTTTTTTAGCATATTGTTGATAAGACGAAATAACAAACTTAGGTAATTTCGATATCTGTGAAGAGGATGCTTGTTGCATACCGTATCTAAGGTGTGCGCCTATTTGAAGAGTATTTCTAATATGACGACTTATTACTCCAAGAATAGCGATCGTACTTTCGCCTTTTGCAATCAAATTGGAGGCCAGTATTTGTGCTTCTGCATACTTTTGTTCTAATAATAAATTGGTGAGTTTAAAAGCGTGATCCTCTCTTATTATGCCTAAATATTGCGCTATTTCTTTAGCAGTCAAGGGCTGCTTATGATCTCCACTGATCAATTTTAGCTTCAAAATCTCATTTTCTAGCCCGAATAGGTCATCACCTATACAGTGGTATAAAAGAGCTTGGCCATCAGGTGTTGTAAGCAACTTATTGTTTTCACAGAGTATTTTAACTATTTTGGGAAAATCTTTTAGGTTCGGTTGAAAGCAAGGAATATATATAGAATCCAGTCTATCAAATTCTTTTATCAAATTATTTTGCAGTTTAGAGGTATTGATGACCAGAAGAATTTTATTTTTAACTTGGTTAGGGCTTTTAATTAACTTTAATGCTGATGCTAAAGCTTTAAATTTTTCAGTTCTGCGTATCGAGTAAGCGGAAATCGGGTCAAACATGCCTTGGTTTTGCCACAGCTCCCGAAAACTTTCTAAGCTGATAGAACTTCCTTCAACTGAAGAGTAGTGGGTGTCTTCATTATTAATAAAGGTAGCCCTGAATGCATCAATCGCTTTTAATAGAAAAAAATCTGAGTTGCCATATGCTACTGTTAATTTAATATTTTTTTCATCATGCCAGAACTGATTGGCCTCTTTTAGAGATTTGGAGTAATCAGTAAATGATTGAGTGTTCTTTTTCACTTTTTGCTTAATCCTTGTTCATGAATTCAGCAATAATTTCATATGATACGCCTAGCGACTTTTTTATATCTTTAGCTTTGCGTATAAATCTTTGCAATTCTACAACAGGTAGAACTCCTTCATAGGCTGGTTGTATCATGAAATGTAAACAATTGTCTCTAAGGCATATCTTGATGTCTGCAATTATATCTCGGCGTGTTCTTGATAAAATCGTTGCAATACGCAATATTCCTGATAAGTAATTGATTTTACTCACTTGTTCTTCTTCTAGCTGCTGGCATTCTGCCTTGCTTTGTGTTGCAACCCCCTTACGATGAAAGCGGGCGACGAGGCTAATGTATTCTTTTTCACGCTGTGTAAATCCCATTAGGCGGCTATTTTGTATGATGTACTGTGAATGTTTTTGAAACTTAGGAAAAGATATATATTTTCCACATTCATGCAACCATGCAGCAAATTCTAAAATTTCTTGATTATCTAAATATTCTATTAGGGGTGGGTGATTGTTTAATAAGACTTCTAATTGTTTAAAAATGTTAGTTGCAAGTTTTAACACTCTCGTTGCATGTTCTTCATCAATGTAAAACTTCTTTCCTAAATGTTTGACATTTTTCCACCTAACGTCAGTCCAAGAGCCAAGTTCATTTAATATTTGCCTTTGATGGGTATCGATAACAAGACCTTCACGCAATCCGTAAGTTGAAACATACCAGTTTTTTACCGAAAATAATTTTGTCACACCCATTAAAATAGAACAACCCGCTAAGATGATTTCTGCGCGATTAGTATCAAGAGTAAATTCGTCTCTAATCTTTTTTACCGTTTTTAACGTAAATAACTTTTTATAAATTTTTTCGATAGATTTTTCGCTTAGGATATAACCCTCTATACCTTGGTGTGATGACTTGTTGTTTTTTAATTTTATGTCTATAAATGCTAAGGATTTCGCCGTTCCTGAAGAAGCAATCGCTTTGTGAAATTTTATGCCTTGTATCTCGTTCTTTAGTGGCATTAAATGATCGTTAATATGATTTTCTAGTTTTGTGAAGTTTTCATAGTAATTTTTATCTTGCCTCAAAATTTGTTTAGTGAGTGTTACTGCGCCTAACTTTAATGATGAAGCGAACTCAATCTCATCTTTTGATGCTATAATAAATTCGGTTGAACCACCTCCAATATCAACGCTTAAAAAGTTTTTATCTTCAAATGGGAAAGCAGTTTTTATCCCTAGGGAGATAAGTCGAGCTTCTTCTAATCCATCGACAATTTCTATATTAATTCCTGTTTCTTTAAAGGTTTTGGCGATTAGTTCAGCATTGTTCTTTGCCTCTCTAACTGCATGAGTTGCGACGCAACGTAAGATTGGCTTATGGATTTCAGCTATCTGTTTAAGTGACTTTATAGATTTTATAATATTATCTATAGTTTTTTTATCGAAACATTGATTGTTATTGAGAGCATCTCCTAATCTAAGAATAATTTTGTCGCTATCTAAAATTTTGATAGCACCGTTTTCTGCAACTTCAGCCACTACCAAATGGATTGAGTTGGTTCCGATATCAATAGCTGCATATGTTTGACTGTTATATCTTTCTTGCATAGCGTATTGAAAAAAATCTCCTGAAAATTATTTTCTGTATGATTTTAGTATTTTTTTGCTATTGGTCTGGTGCCTTTGCGTTTGCTAAAATCGTGTCTTATTGCTTTTTCGTATGGAATAGACTTTACGCCCTCTTCTCTTATTAATGAGATTAATGCTTCTTGTGCTCTGAGTTTGCTTGCTTCTTCTCTTTTTTCTTTCTTTCTGTAATTACCGTCAGATAATAATGATCTTGCTTTGATATTGTCGGCCCAATATAGGAGTAAAATTTCGTTGAAAATACGTTTCTTTATCTTCTTGTCAAATATTGGAAACATAATTTCGATCCTTCTATCCATGTTTCTTGGCATCCAATCTGCACTACCTAGGTATATTTTGGTATTGTCATTGTTGCCGAAGCAATAGATACGGCTGTGTTCTAAAAAGCGATCAATTATTGAAATTACTTCAATATTTTCACTTAAATTTTTAACTTGTGGTTTTAAGCAACATATTCCTCTGATTATGAGTTTGATTTGTACGCCAATAGCTGAAGCTTCGTAAAGTTTATCAATAATGGTACGATCTACCAATGCATTCATTTTTGCAAATATAAGGCCATTTCCATGTTTTTTTTGGACTTCGATTTCATCCGATATGAGTTGTAAAAGCTGCTCTCTCATGGATCTAGGAGACATGATAATACAGTTTAAGGAGGGGAGTGGTGGCTGTTTGTTTGCGTTGTGGGAAGGTGATAACATATTTATACCTGTCAAAATGTTGAAAAGTATTGAAATATCTCGACCAATCTCTTCGTTGGATGTAAAAAGCCCAAGATCCGTATATATTTTTGCTGACTGTGAGTTGTAGTTCCCAGTAGAAAGATGTGTGTATCTAACTAGTTTGTTTCCTTCTTTTCGTACAGCCAATGTTGCTTTACAGTGAGTTTTAAATCCTACAAATCCAAAAACAACGTTGACGCCAGCGCGTTCTAATCTTCTTGCCCAAACGATATTGTTTTTTTCATCGAATCTTGCCTTTAATTCAATTACCGCTGTCACCTTTTTACCGTTTTCAGCTGCTCTTATTAGGGTTTCGATAATCGGAGAATCTCCTGAGGTTCGGTATAGCGTCTGCTTTATAGCTAAAACTTTTTCGTCTGAAGCTAGTGCATTTAAAAATTCAGTGACCGCATAGAAACTTTCGTAAGGATGATGAACGAGCAAATCTGTTCTCGTTAGTATTGAAAAAATACTTTCATTGCCGGCTAGAATAGAAGGTAGTCGTGGGTTAAAGCTTTGATATTTTAAATCATCATAATGGAGCTTATAAATATCGGCAAAATTTCGCATTTCAATTGGTTGTGGAAGAATGAAGATATCATCCTTCTCAAGATTGAGATTTTCTTGTAGTAGCATGATGACATCAGAATCTGTTTTTTCATCGATTTCTAGCCGAACAGCTTCCTGCTGTTCACGTGCAATCATTTCTTTTTGTAAAGACTTTAATAGGTCGACGACATTATTTTCTAAAAGTGTATAATCTAGGTTTCTTGTAATTCTGAACGCATTAAAATTGATTACTTGATAGTAATGGAATAATTTATGAAGATTTGATCCGACAAGCTCTTGTAATTCTATATAACAAGTTTTTTCGTTATGGCTTTTGATGGGGATTAATCCAGGAAGTATTGACGGGATTTCTACAAATCCTATAGGATTACCTTTTGATACATCTTGGCTTTTAAAAGTGACTACTAAATAGAGTGCTAAATTTGATATTGAAGGGAATGGATGGGATGGATCAAAAGCTAGAGGAGTTAAAACTGGGAATATTTTTTCTTCGAAGTATTGGTTTAAATAATTTTTTTCTTCTTGGGATAATTGTGAAAACTTTTTAATACTAATGTTATGCAATTTTAATTGCTCAAAGATTTCTTGAGTGCAAAGTACTTTTCGAGTGAGTAATTCATTAACTCGTTTTCTGATTTTTTGTAGATTTAATTTTATTGGCATACGGTCTGGGGACTCGCTGATAGTAATTCCTTCTTTTAGCATTTTTTTTAGTCCGGCAACTCTAACCATGTAAAATTCATCTAAGTTGGATTCAAAGATGGAAAGAAATTTAAGGCGTTCAAATAGAGGGACTTCTTGGTTTTCTGCTTCTTCAAGGATGCGAGCATTGAACTCAAGCCAGCTGAGCTCGCGATTGAAGTATTTTTGTTCAAAGCTGTTGTTGGACTTTTGTTTAATGTTGGAAGATTCTTGTGCCATAAGTCTTTCTTTTAGGATTTCATATTAAGGGAGTAAAACCTATGAATTTAAAGCTCTAGAGAACTAGTAGCACCGTATGCATATAAACACATAAGCAGTGTCGTGATGAAGTCAATACAATTATTATCACAATCTGTGTTTCTACTAATAATTACTTGTGCTTATGGTTAGGTGTAATTATGGTTTTCAAACTAAATGAAATCAATTACTCTATATTACGTCTTTATAAATTGCTAAGTATTAGGATTAGATTAATGTCTGTAAACACAATTATATCAGTTCTGGTGCGCCTTCCTATCGTGGCGGCAACTTTTGCAGGGTGCGAAGGCTCCAAGTCGGTGGAGAATGAAATTTCTCCAGCTGAAAGACAAGGAGGTAAGTTGCAGGCATCAGTAGAATATTTTGACTCTAGGCCATCGGTGTCTGATAACGGTAGTGTTATTACATTTATTAGTGGTCGAGATTTTATCGAGGACTCATAAAATCATTGCAACTCAGTCATCTTATAGGCTTACTAAAGTAATTTTGCTATTGGAGCTGAAGTTGTTGAACCTAGTCGGGTAACGGAAGCTTCTTTTAATTTATCGGAAAATGAGGTTGTCGTTTCTCATGATGGGACTAACATAGCTATAGTAGCAACCACAGTAGAGGAAAATTCTGATATATTTTTATACGATTTAGCGTCTAATGGTGTTCGTATAACTGATGATAATACACAGGAGCAAAAACCAGTATTTAGTTATGATTCGGCAATTCTTGCTTGGACCAACACTGTAATAGGACAAAATGGTTTGAATGAGTCTTCTATATCAGTGGTCAATGTTTCTCAGCCAGAAAAAGTGTTTACTTTTCAAGACCCTTCAAAAGTAACGCGTCTTTTGTTTTTTATAGAATCGTCGATAGATTATAAGCTTCTTTACTCTACAGTCGATGGTACTAGTGGGGAAACTAAGATTATGCTTCTTAGTTTTGCATCGGTTGGTGGTATTGAAAATGCGACTCCTGTGGAGTGGACGGAGCTCGGTGGTATAGATTTATCTAGTATGGGTAGTGCAATATCAGATGCTGCCTTTTTAATACAAAGAGTGGGTAACTCAGCTGCAGAGATCGAAACTTTAGGTAATGGACCAGATGATGAGCCAAAAGTTGCTGTTAAAACAGTTGTTGGTAAATTTTCAGAAAATGGCGATTTGATTACTACCTTAGCTCCTATGGGACATGAGGTGTTTTCGTATTCTAGTTCGACAAAGATTAACTTTCCTGCTGTTGCATTGGCAGTGGAGCGCCATCGTTGTAGCGGTGATAGTACAGCTGTTTATGGGCGATCTATGTACTTAATTGATGATAGCAATACTACACAGTCTTGGTTGCTCCCTGTTTATGATGGGAGTGGTGCATTTGTGAAAATGACTGAAGAGTTTTGTTTATCGGAAGAAGACAAAATTGCAGGTTACAAAGTAGATACGGAAATTGAAATAGCAAAAATCAATCGAGATGCTTCATCTAGCAATTACCGAGTAGTTTATGTTTCTAAGTTTCAAGGAGATTCAGAGGTGATGGTTCTTGATTATAATAATAATTCCTGGACAGTTAAAGCCTTATCAAATCATAGTACTCCAAGTGAGTAACGCTTACTGAACTTGCTTTCTTGATTCTAACTTCGAAAAATTTTAAAGAGCAGTTAAAGTGAGCAAAGTCTGTTATTACTGTGTAATGCCTTCTAAAGGCATTTGTCACTCTGTACTAGGGCGTGTTGACGTTTCATTTCCTACTACGAGCCAAACCCTTCCTAGCTGCGACTTTCAAGTATTTGTCTCTCGCTACGAAAATGAAACGTCAACACGCCCTAGATGTACTCTTTTCCTGTTTTTTGGTAAATGGTGATTCTAATCTATGAAGTAATTGTCTACTTGGGCGTATTCATTGCATTCTTTCATCAAAGGTAGAATTTGAGTGAGTATCTTTTCTGCCTGTTCGAAGTTTAATTGTGCATCAGCATCGCTCTTTGCCATCTGAGGATTTGGGTGGGTCTCTAAAAAAAATCCTGAGACATAGCCGCTTGCTGCAGCAGATCTAGCCAGTAATGGAGCGTACTTTCTGAGTGCTCCTGAAGTGCCTCGTCCATCTCCGTGTGGAGGTTTTTGTGTGCTGTGGGTTATGTCAAAAAAGATCGGAGCTTTACTTTCTGCCATGATTGCTAACGAGCGCATATCGACTATCAAATCACCGTATCCAAAGCAGGCACCTCTTTCGGTTAGTGAAATTTTAGGTGGTAGTTTGTTTTGTTTGCATGTCATTTCAGCTTTATCAACTATATGCTTCATGGCTGATGGAGCCATGAATTGCCCTTTTTTTATGTTAATCCACTTTCCTGTCTTCGCTGCCTCAGTTACTAAGTCTGTCTGTCGGCATAGAAAAGCAGGAATTTGGATAGCATCGCAGTAGTCTTTTATTTTTTCGACTTCATGGGTCTCATGGACATCGGTAATGATGTTGCAGTTGTATTCTGTCTTCAGTTCGGCAAACCAAGCCATTGTTTCATTGAGACCCGGTCCTCGGTAGCTATGTATTGATGTTCTATTTGCTTTGTCAAAGCTGGCTTTAAATACCAGATTAAACTGTAATTTATCCGAAAGTTTGAGTAAGAATTCCAAGGCTTCTTTTAAGATAGGGAGTGACTCAGCCATGCATGGGCCAGCGATCACGATTGGCGTATTTGTCGATTGTTGCCCTAACATGTGTACCCTCTTAATTTTAGAACAGTTTGTTGTAGGTTGATTTTTCCTATTTCCCCTTTTTATAAGCTTCCGATAGAGGAAATACTTTCGTTTTAAAATAGATAAAGAGGGTAAACATTAAAATATTTTTATTAAAAATACTATTCTTTTATCGTTTACGAAGTCTGTTGTGCATTGTATTAGCACTTCAGGTGGGGGAGGTATATGCTAAAGAAAAGAATTGGAGTACATTTCCTAATTCTTTTTATCCACCAAAACGCAGTATCAAGCCTGATAATCCGGCAGTGCAAATACCACTGAATCAAGATCAAAAATGGAAAGTAACAAGTAAGCTCAATGGTAAGGCTACCGGAGAGAGTGGGGGTGCTCCAGCTTATGATTATACCCCTTTAACAGGTTGGAGTTTTATTGGTTTTGTGCCTGATGGAACGTCTATTGAGTTGAGTAAGGCGGTTGCTGCTGGTCGTATACACTATTATGCGATGCCAAAACCTCAAAACTTTATTGTAAAAGATGGGTTATCTGTTAATAAGTCTCAAAAGAAGATTCAAAATCAGGATAGCCTTGTCTGGATTCCCGGTTCCTATATTATACCTCAGTAGTATCCTCATATTTTGATTATTGATTTGACAGTATAAATTGCATTAACCACCATAATTGTTGGCGTTTTTTTTGGCATATTAGTTGCTTCTACTAATCATTGCGGGCGCTATTATGGTCTTGCCCGTAAATAGCCTGACTTAGTTTGTTCTATAGTGAATATGACACGATCATTTGGAAAAAATCTATGCATCCTACTCCAGTTATAATTGTTGAACAAGATCTTGACGAAGAAACAGTTAAGGACTTAGAGGAGTTAAGGGCTATTAGGCTGGGTATTGCTGTTAAGCAATTAGAAGACCTTTCATCGACAATGAATGACTTAAATGGTTTAGTTACAGAGCCGTTTGGCACAGATGATCTATCTATTTTGCTTTTGAAAAAAGAGTTAGAGGAGAAGATAGCCATTTTAAAATCTAGAATTGATCTTCAGGGTGTTTTTTATTTTGATGAGATTCAGTTTTATTTAGGTTTTAAAAGCGGATTACACCAATTTGAATAGCTGTTTCATCACATCAATTTTATTATTTTCAATCTGATTTTTATCAAGAATACTTTTAATTCTATTTCTTAATGTTGTTCTAGAAATGTTTAGTAATGAGCTGAGTTTTCTCATTGAAGTCGTCTGATCATTTTTGATTATTAGATATAAAACTTCAATGAGTAATAGATCAGAAAGCTCTGCTAGGCTTGGTGGACTTTTTGTATCAATTTGTATTGATAAGTGTGTGTCAATATTTGACTCTATGCTATCGAAAGGCTCCTTTTTGCTTTGGATCTCAATTTTTTTTAGAATTTCTTTTGGTATAGCCGCAGGTGGGAGTTGTTTGTCCATTTGATATTCGGTCATCGCTCTTAAGCAGTTTCTTAATTCGCGTACGTTACCTTCTTGCCAGTTATAAGTGCTTAATATTTCTAAGGTTGGTTTTAGAACTATATATGGCCCACCTTTCATTACAGTAGCAAAAAAATCAATAAATTCTGGAATCTCATCTTTCCTATCTGATAATGGCGGTAGGTTAATTCTTGCTTCGTTTAATCGTTGCCATAAATCTTTGCGAAATTTTCCTGATCCTATTAGGCTTTCGATATTTTCATTTGTTGCAGACAGAAAGCGGACATTTATATTTCTAGGAGTGCTTGATCCGACTCTTATTAATTCACTGTTCTCTAATATTCTTAAGAGTGCTACTTGTGCGTTTAAACTGAGGCATGCGACCTCGTCTAAAAATACCCAACCATTATTCGCTGATTCGATTATCCCGACACGATCATATATGGCACCTGTAAATGCTCCTTTTACATGCCCAAATAGTTCAGACTCAAGTAAAGTTGGAGCTATAGCGCCACAATTTACTGAGATAAATGGAGTGTTTTCTATCATGTTTTTTTTAAATAGCGAAGCTACAACTTCTTTACCACATCCAGACTCGCCAGATATAAAAATGGATGTTATCGCTGATTGCATTATTCTTGGAATTCTAAGATCCACTTTTTTCATAGTACTGCCAATTATTTTTTGATCAGGCTGATTTCTTGAGGCTGATTTAGTAGGTATGCCTTTTTTAATTTTGCAGAGTTCGTATGAGTTAATAACCCTTAAACATAACTCGCAATTATCAGAATTTTTAGAAATAAAATCATCGGCTCCTGCTGCGAAGCTATCTAATATAATTTTTGCATTATCTAAGTTGGATCGCATAATAATAATACAGTCTGGGAAGTAAGACTTAATTGTATTTATAATATTTAAGCCTGCTATATGGTTAGTCTTGGTATGGATATCTAATATGGCTATGTCTGGGGATGGGTGGTGAATTAAATTGTTTATATCGGCTTCGTTGCAACAAGAATCGATTTCAAATGAATATCCAAGATCTTGATTCTTAAGTGAACTTCTCAATTTTTCGATTTCATAAACTTCATCATCAAAATGTAAAACTTTTATTATATTTTTCATAATTGCTTTGTTATTGGTTAATGTCGAATTATTATAAATGATTATACCAATTTGATTCTTTTCTTGCCTTAGGTGAATCTTGCCGGATATATTTTTCTTTTCATGCCAATTAATACAGGGAAAAATTTATCTGGAAGTAAGAGATTAAAATTTTTTCTAGAGTTTTATACTTATAATAGAAATGTATTTTATTTTTTACTTATCATATATTTTTGTAATGTCTTCTAAATAGTTGGTGTGTGTGAATAAAAATTTTTCCCATTTTTTTACAAAAATCACTACGTATATTTTTTTATTGTCTTTGTTCTTCTGGGCTGTCTTGTCTATATATTCCGTAAGTTATTTTCAAAGTATCCATCGATCAACAGTATTAAATGGGATTGATAGCTTTGTTGCATACAATCAGAGAATGACGTTTATGAATCCGTTCACTAGTTCATCTATTAAAGAAATGCAGTCATATCTGTTAGAGCAATCTCAGTCTTTTGTCGGTAATAATGCTATCATTGATATTCGTAAAAATAGAGTTTCAGAAAATACGGAATTAATAGATTCTGATGATGTTGATCAATTTTTAATATTTGATCATGAAGGGGCTCGATATTCATTGAATATCTATTGGAAAGATGTTTTTAGTAGTGCTGTAACCTTAAAGTATCTACTGCATATATCATACCTCCTTTTTTTTCTATTAATAGGTTATACCTCAGTTGTTGTTTTCCAATACAGATGGCTATTTTTACCGCTTTTAGATAAGGTTACGAGTTTACAAAAAGAAGCTGGTATATTGAAAATTGTCCAGATGGTTGCACATGATATTCGTAAGCCATTTATGGTGTGTCATTATGTGATCAATAATGCACTTGAAGCCTGTACTGATGAAACTTTTAAAAAGCAGTTAAGTCGAGGAATGTTAGAATTTGAGAAGGTTAGAATAAGTGCGGAAAATTTAGTTTCAGAAATATTAAATTACAATGTGAGCCAAAGCCATGAGCTTTTTGATAGTAGTAGCATAGATGATATTATTGAAAGTGCATTATATGAGGTTTTAGAGAGTGGAATTTTACAGAAAGATTTAGATTTTAAGGTTGATCTGAAGCATAAAAGAAAAATATTTGCTTCATCAAATCAGCTTCAACGAGTCATTGTTAACTTGATTGCCAATGCTATTGAGGCCTCTCGAGGTGAAGGGAGTTTTTGGATTCAAACTTATGAAGAGGAAAGGCGTGGTAATTTCTATGTTGTCTTTTGTATTGGTAATTCACATGGATTTATTTTAGATGAAAAGAAACATATGATTTTTGATAGCTTTTATAGTGACAAGCCAAATGGGATTGGTTTGGGGTTGGCAATCGCAAAAAAAATTGTTTCGGAGCATGGAGGAAAAATTTGGTTTACCTCATCAAAGAATAATGGCACGGAGTTTTTCTTTGAAATTAAAGCTGTGAAGAATGAGGTTGTTTATCCACGTATTTTCTCTTTGGACTCACTTTATAATAAAACGAATTCAATGGATGCTGATGAAGAATTTTATGGATCTGAGTTTTCTTTAAATGAACGTTTGTTAGAAGGTAAATTTATAGTTTTTATAGATGACTCCATTTTTTTCTTTGAAGAGTGGCAACGGAAACTTTCTGATAATAGCTTGAAATTTTATTTATCTCCCGAAAGTTTTTTGAAAGATGTAAATGAAAAAAAGATCATCTCGTCAGATATTCTTTGTGTTATCACTGATTATTATTTTAAAAATAATTCTCGATATACTGGAGAGCTGCTTGCGGTTCAGCTTAGAAATGATAGGCGTTTTGATGGAATTCCCATATTTTTATCTTCAGAAATTGGTCGTGATATAGAAAATAATATATTTGATGGTATTTTGAGTAAAGAACCATTAGATTGGTCGGAAGTAAAATTATTACTATATCATAAACTAGCATAGGACTTGTTTTTAATCTTCATTTTTACAATGGTTGATAAAATAAAAGAACTGGCCTTTTAATATATTATTATTCTTTTGTTATCAAAATAACTGGATTAAATTAGATTAATTATGATTTTTTGTAATGATTGATCTATCTGATGCTGTTTGCATTGATTGTAATGTGATTTAGTAAAGCTCAATTATTGCCGATATTTTTAAGGGTGGTTGTAACCTTATCAAGGTAAATCTATGGCAGAAGAGCTGGAATCCAAAATAGGCAAAAGTATTGCGGAGCGCTATTGTATCACAGGAACAATAGGTCAAGGCGCAATGGGTGCGGTATTTTCTGCCATTCCATATGATGATCCTTCTCATAATGTTGCTATCAAGATAATTTATCATGGGGGAAAACTTCATTCCGAAGATTTGCAGAGGTTTCAGAAAGAAGCATCTCTTATGAGTCAATTGCATCATCCCGGTATTGTAGCTTTTCATGAACTTGGTATTTTATCTGAGCAAGAAGAAATTGAGTTTGGGAATGGCTATTATATAGTAATGGAAATTGTAAATGGTTTAAATTTGAAGGAGGTAATTAGTCAGCAAAATAGGCATGATTTGGATTTCTTTTTCGAGGTTGGTCTGCAAATCGCCTCTGCGCTAGATTATACACATGGAAAGGATATCATTCATAGAGATATAAAACCTCAGAATATAGTCGTTTCTCAGTCTGATCTTATTAAAGAAAAGTTTGCTGTGAAATTATTGGACTTTGGTGTTGCTAAATTCGGTGAAGCTATGCATTTTACCGGAAAAGACAAGGCTGGAGAAGACATTGCTGGAACTCCTTTGTATATGGCACCAGAGTTAACACAGCACTTAAAAGCGACTATTGATCACCGGATAGACTTGTATTCTTTAGGTTGCATGTTATATGAAGTTTTAACCGGGAGTACACCATTTCATGGAAAAGATCGTAGTGAACTTGCAGAAAAACATGCGTTTGATGAACCGGTGAAAATAAGAGAAATAAATAAAAATGTACCTGATATTGTCGCTGATATTGTTTCTAAGCTTCTAGAAAAACACCCTGAAAATCGATATCAAACTGCTTATAGTGTTTACTTGGACTTACTTAAGGCTCGGCGAATTTATTCTGACCAAAGGAATTCGAGCGTCGATTTCTCATTAGCTTTGAATGATAGGTATCAAGCTGTTTCTGCAAAATTAGAAATGGTCGGGCGAGATGGTATGATGAAATCTCTGATTGACTCATATGTTGATATCGCTACCAAAAGTGCTCGTAGTCGAATCTCTGTTATTAAAGGGGGGTCTGGAGTTGGAAAGACGAGATTATTATCAGAGCTAAGAAATTATTTTAAATCTAGACAGATAAGATTTGTAAGTGGAAGTTTTTCACCACATGAGAGTACTTTGCCTTTTAATGCTCTTGCAAATGCCTTTAATGAATATCTTTTAAAGGTTTTGAAGGGGCAGCCACTCGAAGCAAGCGAACTTAAGCAGAAATTTAAATCTACTTTGGGAGCTTCTGCGCATTTAGTTGAATCTGTTGTGCCAGGATTGCAACCTTTTATTAGCGATATACCTAGACCGGAAGGGGCTTTAGATGTAAATGGTTCTGATTTTAATGCTTTTACAAAGGCATTTTCTGATTTTACTCGATGTTTAGTTACAGATGATCAAGCTGTTGTTTTTATTTTGGATGACTTGCACTGGGCGGACGAAAAAAGTATTAAATTGATCGACCGATTTTTTAGTAATAATAACTCACAGCGATTTTATCTTGTTATAAGCTATAATCCCCATTATGCTGAAAGAAATCTTGAATTTTTTAATTTTCTCGATAAATTTCGCAAATTGAGACGACGATATCAAGTGCTTGATTTAGAAAATTTGGAAGCTCTATCAGTTAGAAAAATCTCTGGAAATATTTTGTCTTCACCTCAATCTATTAGTGATGATTTAGCTTCTTATTTAATGAAGCAATCGAAAGGAAATCCACGTTATTTGGTGGAATTAATGCGCGTCCTTGTTGAAAATGATTTTATTTATCCTTTGCAGAATAGATTAGATTGGGGCTTTAATACCCATGATATAAAAAATTATCCAGTGCGTCTTTCAACTATCGATCTGGTGTTAGATAGAATTGGGCAATATCGAGAATATAAGCGCATTGTATTGGAGATTGCTGCTGTAAGTGGAATGAGTTTCTATTTTGAATCTCTTCTTATTAATGGATTAACAGAAAGTCTGTCTGTCATGAGGGTTTTACAAGAGGCTCTTGAAGATGGAATTATTGTTGAAATTTCTAGTGAAGTTGGCTTTAGAGAATTGGGGAAATATTATCAGTTTACTCATAGAAAGGCGCGTGATGAAATTTACGACACCATTGAATTTAGCAGAAAATGCAAATTACATCGATTATTTGCGTTAAAGTTGGAATCGTTAATTACTGGATCTGACGTAAAAACTATTTATGCATTAGCTCATCATTTTTCCAAGGGAGTCATCGATAATGATGATATAAAAATTGCTGAAAAATGTCTTATATATACTTTAGAAGCCGCAGAAGCTACAGAACGATCTGGTTCATTGCAGTCCTCAGAGAGGTATTATGAGGCATCTTTACAACAGATAAATAAATGGAAAGGCAAGTTGGCAGATGACTATAAAATCGCTTATATAGCTGAAAAGATATCAGATATTTTAGTGAGGCAGAGAAAATATGGCCAAGCGATTCGGAACTATAAAAATATTTTGAAAATGGACCTTGATCTTGATCTTAAAATACCTATTGTTTGTAAAATTGTGCGCTTTCAGATATTTGGCGGCATTATTTCCGATTCTATTAAATTGATTTATGAATATTTACGTGCAGCGAAATTAACTATACCGAATAAGAATTGGAAACAGGTATTGAGATTGTTTTTATCGATTTCTGCAGATATTTTACTTATGCCTTTTTCATTAAGTAGGAGTAAGTTTATTTTGAAGAAAGCGGAAAAGGCGATGAGAGACAAGTCTTATCAAATGGTGAAGTTAAAAACATCAACGGATCTTTATCATCTCGCACAAAATGCTTACCTGCATGATGACCCACTATTGTCGATGCTTTTTCATATGCTTTCGTTTGATGATGGATGTAAAGGGAGGTCGAGTACTTTGACCTCAGGATATACTGTTTTGGATCGAGCGACAATTATCGCTGAATTTGGATTTCGATTGTTTGCGAAAAAGATGTTTAGATGGTTAGATGATTTTGCCAAGCGACTTAAATCTAATGATCTTTTAGCTCTTATAGCTTTTCGTCGTGGCATGCATATTGAGTATGTGGAAGGAGGATTAAAAAAAGTTGAACTGTCGGTAAATGAAGCTCGTTATAGAATTGGGTTTGGAGAAGACAGGCAATTATTGGGAGATATTAACTTATATTATGCTTATGCTGCGTTAATGAAATGTAATGTTTCTGATTTGATTCATTATTCAGATAGAACTTTACGTCTTTCTTCAACAAGAAATCGTCTTAGCACTAAATCTATGGTCTTCTTATTGTTTGCATATTTATTGAAAGATGAACGGGATAGTATTGTCTCTAAAAGTGAAATGTATTTAGCACGTAGGCATCGGTCCTCGGGGAGAATGGACGACCTTTTTGTCAATATTATATATGTTTTATTAAATTTTTCAAAAGGTGACTTGAAGCGTACGCGGCAGCATTATTTGAAGGCAGTTTTGCAATATTGTCAAGGTAAGTGGAATGAATATCTTCTACCGTTTGAGGACGATTTTCTCGGTGTTTTTTTCTTGTCTTTTCCCTTGTTTTTTGAAAAGGAGCACGCTCGGTTTTTAATGCGTATCTCAGAATTGAAGGCGTTGTTTCAAAGAATTGATAAGAGAGTATCAAAACTTATAAAAGCTAGAAATCCTGAAATATATTTAATGCTTAAAGGTAGAATATATGAAATTTTAGATAAACCTCGAGCTGTTCGATATTATCAATCTAGTATTGATTCTGCAAGAAAGTCGGGTAATGTTTTTACTTATATCATGTGTAATTTTTGGCTTGGCATATTAGAAGCCGATCAAGGTAAAGAAACTGAGAAAAAATCTCGCTTACCTGAAGTGCTGAATCTTACGCGTAAATATGAATTGAAGAGCCTATCTATGTATTTAGAAAGATCATTAGAGAAAAGATGTATTTCTTACAAAAAGAGAGAACATTCTATTGTTGCCGAAAATTTGGCATCTAGGTTTAACTTTTTTCCAACAACTTTAGCTTTAGAGCACTTGGAATTTGTAGGTGAGGCGTGTGGGTCGAAGACAGATCTTGTCGATGATATGAGAGAGAGTATTAGTTTGTTTGTACGCCATTATGGAGGGAGAAAGTCTTTTAGTGTGCTGGCAGATGCGGACGGTAGCAGTGTTGAAGTTATTTTTGAAAGTGAGGAATCGAATATTAATGAAATAGCTTCCAAGGCTATTCTTCCCTATATGCATATTACTTCAACGCTATTTTTGCCTAGCTCTGATTTACCATGGAATCGTGGTGATGGTGGTATTTCTTTAGTTAGCTTAGATAAAAAATCAATAGCTATTAAAAATGAGGAAGATATTGTAGACGAGACTGCAGTTGCATATATATCTGACGCTCAGCTAGATACGACGGCGGTAGTGTATAATCAAGACGATCCTAGCTCACATGAAGAGCAGTCTATGGCGCAAACACATATTTCAGCAGAAACAGATTTATTGAGAGATATTAATGATGTGGAGTCTGAAGAAAAAGATGCTCGTATTCAACTTTCTATGACGGCTCTTATACCTTTAAGAACCGATAAAGGAAATATTGGATTGTTGGTTGTTGAGGATATTGGCGAGATCTACTATAGGCATTCTACTCAGTGTAAATATGAAATAGATATGTTTGGTGCACAACTAGCGCAACTTGTATATAGAAAATTGCCGAACTA
This sequence comes from Bdellovibrionota bacterium, assembly GCA_041391425.1. Lineage (GTDB taxonomy): Bacteria > Bdellovibrionota_B > Oligoflexia > Oligoflexales > JAWKNZ01 > JAWKNZ01. The sequence continues at coordinate 148,081 of JAWKNZ010000008.1, read as the reverse complement.
TTGGAAAAATGTACTCTCTGGATCTCCGCTAACCCTTAAAAAACCTGTGCGTTATAAATCTGGAACAGTTTATTTGGAGAGTGTTGATTGGCTGCGTTTATGGCAGCAGGGTTCATTAAGAAGGGAAAGAGAAAGCACTTGGTATTTTGGCTCTTCGATTGATGATGGAACTTATTTGTTGGTTTTTTGTTTGATTCACGGTTTACGTGTCGTTCGGGAAAAGCTTAGCCGTACTATTTGGTATCATATCAGTACGCTTAGTGCGCTTAGTTCATCGTATGGTGATAAGAAAATAACCATTGAAGATATACGCAATGATTTAGCGACATTGGTTCGTGATTATTCAGATAGCAGTAAATTGGAAAACATATCGATTGTGAGCTCTATTTTCACAAAAAAAGATGAAAAAGTAGTCACAGGACACTTTGGTCCTATTCGTCCAGTTGTTGTTGGCGAAGAAAACAAAGTTTTGCCCCTAAATGAAGTTATCATAAATTTCAGTCATAATGCGGAGTTGAGGTATTGGCAGGTTTCTGGAAGCTTAAAAGGTAAGGTGCCTTATGTCGTAAGCTTTGATACTAGCAGATTAGCTGAAAATTTTTCTGATGAAGTAAAAAGGAGCTTGCGTATGAGCCTTTCCGAGGCTTCTCTGCCTAAGGAGTATCATATGGCATTAGAGAAAAATTTGGGTTCTGAGAGTTTGCCAAGATGTTATGTTGGAGCGGTCGTTCGAGATGAGGCAGAGTTGACTCTATTAGACCAGGCACAGTAGGTGCTAAGCTAACTAGTGAATTATTATACAAACTTTACATAACATTAGATTGTGTATACATAGTGCGAAATTTCGTTACAATGTCTATGTTGCTTTAGTTTTTGCTTTTTGAAAGCCTATAGAGATGTCTATATTATTATGTGTTTAGGATTTTATAGCTCATGATTTTGAGAATAAGGAGATAGCATATGATTATGCCAGGTGGAATGGAATTACTCATTATCGCGGGAGTAATTGTACTACTTTTTGGTGCTAAAAAGCTTCCGGGATTAGGTGGTGCGATTGGAGAGAGCATTAAGAACTTTAAGGCTGGCATTAAAGATGGGGAAAAAGACTTGATAGAGGGAAAAGATAAGGAAAGCTCTACAACAAGTAGTGACAAATCTAGTAATGAATAGACTGATTGTCTTTTTCTATTAATTCTGTTTGCTTATAAATTCCAACGAAAAACCAAAGAGTTTGTCGTGTCATTATCTCTAAATGATTTACAAGGAAGAAAACTTATCATTTTTACCGGTAAGGGGGGAATTGGTAAGTCGCTGGTAACTGCTGCGTTGGGTCAACTTTCTGCCGAAAATGGAATTAGGACGCTTCTTATTGAACGAGCAGAGCAAGAACAGATCGCCCCTATTTTTGGAGTGGATGCTGTGGGCCACCGTGAGGTTAAGCTTCAAGAAAATTTGAATTGTATCAATTTAGACCCTACGAAATGTTTTGAAGAGTATATTGTTAAACAGCTTGGACAAAAAAAGCTCTTTGAAAAGGTTTTTAGCAATAATGTCGTACGTACATTTTTGAATACCATTCCCGGTTTAAGTGAATCTATGTTACTTGGGCGTATTTTTTATACCTGTGAGCTTATAGATCCTTCCCCATATGATTTAGTTCTTTTTGATGCTCCCGCTTCTGGACATATGCAGAACTTAATGACTACTCTAGATGCTATTATCAATTCTGGTTTGGGCGGTCCTATTGTGAGAGAGCTAGTTAGAGTTCGTTCGTTTTTGGCGGATACAGCAAAAGTAGGAGCTGTTGTTGTTGCTACGCCAGAGGATCTTGTTATTAGTGAAATTCTTGAATTTTTACCGAAGCTTGAGGCGGAGTCTCCGGCAAAGCCTTTGGGCGTGTTGGTCAATCGTTGTATTTCACAAGAAGAATTCAGTGCGCTGCAAGGTTTTTCTTCTACAGAAGGGGGAAGCAACAACCAAGGGGCTTTATCATTTTTGTTGAAGCGTTATGAGAAAAATTTAAAGAACCAAAAGCGAATTGTTGAAGAATTGGAACATCTTGGCGATCTTGGTCATTCCGGTCGTTATGCTTTTTTACCGGAATTAGGATCCATAGAAGAACCTTTGGAGCCTGGATTTGGCCAGTTTTTTTTAAAGGATTTATTAGATTGATGGTTGATATTGTTAAACTCGTCGATTTGATAGATCGATACAAAGTTGTCGTTATTCTAGGACCTGGTGGAGTCGGCAAGACAACTTGTTCTATAGCTACTGCAATGGCGGCAGCTAGAAATGGTAAGCGAGTAGGGCTTTTATCTATTGATCCAGCTAAACGTCTTGCGGCAGCATTAGGTTTGTCTTTAGGTAATGAACTTAAGGAAATTAAAGTCGAGCAACCAGATGTTAATGGTGCTGGTAGCATTGAGGCAGCAATGTTGGATCAGAAGGCGGTCTTTGATGCTATGGTGCTTAAGCATGCACCAACGAAGGCAACCGCTGATAAAATTTTACAGCATAAGTTATATGTAGCTGCGAGTTCGAAGCTTGCGGGACCTCTCGAATATATGGCTTTGGCTAAGTTATACGAAATGGTTGAGTCTAAAAAATATGATTTAATAGTCTTGGATACACCACCTGATACCAATGCTTTAGATTTTTTGAAACGACCTAACTTATTAGCCGGGTTTATGGAAAATAAAGTTATGAGCTGGATGGTGAAGCCTTTTTATCTTGCATCTAAACTTGGAGCTGGGAGGTTATTTTCTACAGGTGAAAAGCTTATGGGAGGTGTAGCGAAGGTGACTGGCTTTAAAGCCTTGGCAATGCTTGCTGAGTTTTTAGTTTTACTTCAAGAGGTCATAGAAGGCTTTCATAAGACCGGAGAACGTATTGTTACAATATTAAATAGGCCTGATACTGGATTTTTTTTAGTGTCGGTACCAGCTTTGGCATCAGGGCGATCGGCTAAAAATTTAGCAAGACAGATTGTGAATATGGGATTTAGTCTGGATCTTGTATTGTTCAATCGCTGTTTACCAGCCAGGATAGTCAATCTACTTAACGATAACAAGGACACTTCAGCTATTAAAAATAAAGTTCAGTTACTTGAAAAGCTTGCAAAACGCTTGGAGGGGGAGCAAAGCTCGATTGCACATATTTCGAATTCTCTGAATGATTATACTGATCGTAACGTTCCTATCCATAGGATAGAGGAGCAAGATTATGATTTACATTCCGGAGAGGGAATTTATAGATTTTCTCAGGATTTTGAAACTGGGGCAGAAAGTTGAACGTGAATAACTTAGAATAGGCGATTTTGTTGGTATATCTAAGGTATGTAACTATTCAGCGTATCTTTTCCCTTCAATATGTCGCTTGACACATCGTCATCCTGAGTGAAGCGAAGGATCTATTTCGCAATTTCGAGATCCTTCGCTTCACTCAGGATGACGGGCAGTCAAGGCTTTGAATCGATCAGATAAAAAATACGCTGAATAGTTACTAAGGTATTAAATACATAAAGATGAAAACTTGTGTGAAAATGAATGAAAAATCTTATGTATGGATTGACGTATAACGTATGCATGCTAGGAAGTTTTCAAAGATTTTTTCTAAATAGAAAATAAGTTTGGTAAAAGTTTATTTTTTGTCTTAGTGTCAAATGATTAACGATTCTGCTAATTATAAATGCAGTTAAGCGTCAGTTTTTTGGCACAAACTAAGGTATTATTGACAGGGTATTTTTTGTTCTTCTGGTCAATTGATCAAGGGGCGGGTAAACATATAGAATTGATGATGGAGACTATTTTGTCGGTATTAATAGTTGGGTAGCCGTTCGTGGAATCTGTCATAAAGAAATACGTGAATCCTAAAACTTTTATCGAGTACCTCGGTGGTTCAGTCGTACGTACTACTGAAAGCTTTGGAAGTTTTGCTATCTTTTTAGCCGAGTCTTTGAAGCAAGTCTTTAAAAGACCTTTCCGCCGGCAATTGTTTTTTCAACATCTGGAATTTATCGGTAATCAATCTCTTGGAATCATTCTTTTAACAGGGTTTTTCACTGGTGCGGTATTTGGGCTACAGCTAGGCGGAATTTTTCGAATATTTCAAGCTGAAGGTATGATGGGGGGAGCCACTGGTAAGGCATTAGCCCGGGAGTTGGCGCCGCTAATGACGGGTTTTTTGTTGTCTGGGCGGGCTGGATCGGCAATGACTGCAGAAATTGCAACGATGAAAGTGAATGAACAGGTTGATGCTATGGAAGCGATGGCTGTCGATCCAATAAGTTATCTGGTAGTACCCAGGATACTTGCTTTTACTGCGATGCTTCCGTTTTTATGTTCAGTATTTATTTTTATAGGTGTATTAGGCGCTTTTTTTTCAGGTGTCTTTATATTTGATGTCGACCAGGGGATTTTTGTTGAAAAAATAGTTTGGTTAGTTCAGCCACGGGATATTATTGCTGGTCTTGAGAAAACATTTGTTTTCGCTATTATTATTGCATCGATCTCGTGCCGTTACGGATTAGAAGCCTCAGGTGGTGCAAAGGGAGTTGGCGTGGCTACTACAATGTCTGTTGTGGTCACTCTTTTGTCTCTTTTAGGCACTGATTTTATAATTACCTACTTCCAGATTGTTTGGTGATGTGATGATTTTCTTTCAGGGTGTCACAAAATCGTTTGGAAATTACACTGTTCTTGATAACTTAAACTTACATATACCAAAGGGTTTAATAACATTTATTGTTGGCAAATCAGGTGAAGGTAAATCTGTTACGATTAAACATATTATGGGTTTATTAAAGCCAAACAAAGGAAGAATTATAGTAGATGGTGAAGATATTACCGACTTTGATCATGAGGCATTAAGAAATTATCGCCGTAAATTTGGAATGCTTTTTCAGCACGCAGCTTTGTTTGATAGCTTAACAGTCGGTGAAAATGTAATTTTTCCTTTAAAAGAGCATACTAAAATGACATTACCAGAAATGTTGAGGCGGGTTGAAGAGGTACTTACTCAGGTTGGATTGTCTAATATACAGCATAAATACCCTAGTATGTTGTCGACCGGAGAAAAAAAACGCGTTGGTTTGGCCCGTGCATTAGTAGCAAAACCTAAAATACTTTTATATGATGAGCCAACAACAGGAATGGATCCACTTGTTTCCGAAATGATTGATGAGCTTATCGTTATGGTAAATAAGCAAGAAAAGGACATGACTTCTGTAGTTATATCTCATGACTTGAAAGCTGCTATGGCTACTGCACAGCACATTGTGATGTTATATAAAGGTAAGATAACTCTATCAGGAAGTTCAAAAGATTTTGCTCAATCCAAAGATCCGGTAGTTAGGCAATTTTTTTCCGGTAAGGTTGAAGGGCCTATGGAGTTTCTGTAGATTTTGGCAAGATGTTTGCATTAGGTTTAACTTAAAGAAAGTATAATTTAAAAAAATGTGGTTTAGAAAAGTATAATTTTAAAAAAATTTGTATTTGAATTAAAGATGGCTATTTAGATTATTAAATATCGCTTCTTAGAAGTTTTGCCTGGTGAGTGTCATACCAATGAATGGGGAAAGTCTAGGTTTTATTTTGTCATAATTAAGGTATTTTTCCTGAATTGGTGTAGAAATTTTTAATGCTAGGTGGTTCCTTAAGATGATCTTTCGTCCGTCCGATATATTGCAGATGGGTGTTGAATTTGTTCCTTGATGACTGAACTATTCTCAGGTGATTGTATATTGATGAAAACATTTGGTACCGAATTTAAGGTTGGCTTATTTACTCTGATCGCGGCTATCACGACGGGGTATATGTTCTTTGTTTTGAGTCCAGATTCTTTCGAGACGGAAGAAAGTGCTATCTTTTATACAGTCCTTGATGATGCAGCAGGTATTATCCCAAAGACACACGTGAAAACAAATGGGGTGACAGTAGGTAAAGTTAAGTCTGTTAAATTGGAAGTAAATCAAACTCGTGTAGAGATGGAGATCGATGCCACTGTTAAAGTACCTAAAGGCTCTACAGTCGAAATACGTACTAGAGGCCTATTAGGTGACAAGTTTATTGAGATTATTAGGGTTAAGGATACAGGTGAATATATTAAAAACGGTGGCTTTTTGCCTATTAATGATGACCAAGTCGATATGCAGCAGCTCATTACTTTAGTTGGTGCAATTGCAAAAGATGTCAAAGAAGTCTCGGGAGCGTTTTCTGCTGCTTTGGGTGGTGAGCAGGGTGCAAAGACTGTGGGGAGTATTGTTTCTGACTTAAAGGAAATTGCTTCATCAACTAAAGGTATGATTAATGAAAATCGTAGTGATGTTCGCTCTATAGTTCAGAATATCCGTAGTACAACCCATACGCTTAAAGAGGTCATTGGAGATAATCAGAAGGATATGGAAGCAATCTTGGTCAATGTTCGTAGTACTACGGAAGACCTAAAAATGTTTGCTGCTAATGCGCGTGAGTTGGTTACGGGGGAAAACAGGACAAAGCTGGATAGGATTATTGCTTCTTTTGATCAGACGATGAATGACGTAGAAAAAACAGCAAAGAATGTTGCTTTAGTTTCAGATAAGATTGAGAGAGGCGAAGGAACTATAGGAAAGCTGGTCAATGATGATGAAGTGATTTCAGAATTGCAAGCTGCTATTACCGATATAAGGGATGTTTTAAAACCAGCAACCAAGTTACAAATGGAAGTGGACTATCATGGGGAGTTTAATGTTGATGAAACGACCCAGCATTATTTTAATGTTGCGTTTAGAACGAGGCCTGACAAGTATTACTTACTGGGATTTACAGACACACGAGAATCTGTAGAGGAAAAGCGTGAAGTTAGAACGACAGAAGATGCCAATACTGAAAATACGACAACAACAACTTCGATGAGCAAGGCCTTAAAATTTAATTTACAGTTTGCTAAGCGCTGGTATTTCACGCAAGTCCGCTTTGGGCTCTTTGAATCTACCGGTGGCTTGGCGACAGATTTCTTTGGGTTAAATGATAAGCTGAGGCTGACTTTAGAGGCTTACGATTGGGATAATGATTTTACAATCCGTAGGACAGCACATTTTAAAGCTTATCTAAGTATATTATTTTTTAACCATATCTATGCTATGGTAGGCGTTGACGACCCTAGCAAAAAAGTCGATGACCCGACAGACGAAAATTTTGGCAAATCTAGGGGATTGGATAATTATTTTATAGGTGCCGGGCTTCGTTTTAAAGATGATGACCTTAAAGCAATTTTTGGCACAGCCGCCCTCACACTTTAATTCAATTTTTCTTAATTTTAACATATTGTTATATCATTTTACCCTTGATGGGTTGGCCACAGCTTTTCCCCTGGCAAAGGGCTGGCTTCCTGTGCTTCTTCGATTTTTAATTATAAAACTAAAATAGAATTATAAAAATCATTAAAATATTAGTTATATATAATTATTTTCATCAATAATTATAATTTTATGTTGAAATTATATAAAAAATGTCATAAATTATATATTAAGTAGTGCACTTTGAGCATTACTGCACTTTTATTAATGATCATGCTTAATTAACCCGCTGTTATTCTTTTTGCTGTTCTTGGAGTTCCCTAATGAAGCATCATTTATTAAGAATTTTGAATAAAACTAGCCTTGGCTTGGTGCTGCTCACCGGTTATATCGGCAGTCAAGATGGATTGGCGTCTCAACGTATGTTTGCGAAGAGCGCTCCTACTGGTCAGCCTAGACTAAAAAAAGACCTAGGAAGTAATACCTTACCGTCCCAATTCGTTTCAGATGGGAATATGATATCCCTTTCTACTCTTGGGATTACTTTAGCTCCTCCTGCCGGTTGGAACGTGTACTTAAATGAAAACGGTAATGGCCCCACCGTTATCATGGAAGAACCTAAGCAGGTCATTCAGAAGAAGAAGCTAAAAAAGCCTATAACAACCTATCAGAGAAATATCACACTTTCGATTAAGCATGAACCAACTCCTATTGATGCGAGTAGAGGTGAGCTATTGGCAGAAGAATTAAAGAAGAACTTTTCTCGAAAGGGAGTTGTGAGTCATTACGAAATTTTAGAGCATAAAGTTCTAGATTTGAATGATGGACAAAAGGGTTTGCTTGTATACGCATCTTTTAAAGTTGGTAACGTTGATATGATGCAGATGCACTTTTTAATTTCTGGAGATCAGAAGCAGTATTTACAAACTTACACTGATTTGGCGAAAAGGTTTATTCCTGAAGATGCCGGTTTCAGTCAAGCATGGGCTGCTATTACATCTTTACAGGTTCCTGGAAAGGCTCCAATTCGTTTCCAACGGCTTTTGAAAATATCAACTTTAGTTGCTGGCGCTTTGCTTATTATTCTAATTTTTGCTCTTTATTATAAACGCAAGAGAAAGAAGGACTTGGAGCGCTCTGTTTTTAGAATGGAGAATGGCGATGGAAGTAGCATTGTCTCGTTGGATTCACCTTCTAGTGGATGGGCTATATTTGATAGCAATGATACTAATGCTGCAAGTGATGATGTAGAAGAACTACCCGTGACTAAAGTCAGTCCAATGGATGGGGAGTGGGTTTTACCACAAGTAGAAGCAGTTAGTGGTTTTGATACTGTGCGGTTACCCAAAGTCAGAGTGAAGGAAGAATCTTCAGAGTCTGAATGGGTGTTGCCCGTAAAGACCCGTGTGAGTCCTACCCGTATCCATAATTCGTTTGTTTAATATTCTTTTATCTAATAATTAGCCTATTTTTTGGGCTGGATGCGAATGCCCTAAGGTATGTCAATACTTTAGGGCTTTTTCTATATCCCGGATCCGAATTTCTAGCCGGTTGCGGCGTTGCTTCGTTGTCAGGAAATCCTCATGTACCAACATGTACACTGCGGTTCCCCACCTCCTCGCGCCTAGCACCTGAGCGAACTTTGAATCTGTTGAAAATACTACAGTTTTTCAAAAAATTTCAGATCCCGGCATATATGAAGAAAAGGGATTAATGCTTAATTTTATAGCAAAAGGCCTTAAAGCCTTAGGTTGCTTTTGCTCCGTCACTTTATTTTATAGTATATGAAATATACATGTTTTTTAAAATATCCCCAAAGAAAAGTTGGCCGCTTGGCTAAAAATTGATTTTTTTTCTCGTTTTCTATGATAACGTTCAAATAATTATCAGTGACGGCTGTGAGGCCATCAGATATTTCTTAACAAAGGGGGAGATATGAAGCTTGCTGCACAAGGCAGTGTTTCTAAGGTGCTATTAACACTAGCAGGAGGGTTGCTGCTTAGTAATTCACTAGTGGCTTTAGCAGGTACGAAAACATTTCATGCCGATTATCGAGGGACAGCTAAATTAGTTTTAGATGTAGATTATGTGAATAAAGCGGTTAAGAGCGGAGAGGAATTAGCACGGACCTATTTGCAGGATAACGCTAAAGAATTTGGAATTGTTAGCCTTGATCAATTAAAGCTTGCACATGTAAAGCACAGTCTGTTGGGTACTCATATCTTTTTTCAGCAAATGCACAATGGATATGCTGTGGAAAATGGTAATATTGTTGTTTCAATTCGGAAGGCTGACCAACGCGTTTACCGTGTTTATAACAATTTTTACACTGTTTCGACTGAAGCTAAGACTGTCAAAGCCTTTAAAGCAGTATCGGACAAATCAGCCTACGATATCGCTTGGAAAAATCTTAAGGTTCATGGAAAGCTTTTAGATAAGCCAACAACTGAAACTTTGTACAGAGTTGATGAAAAAGGGAGCTTTCGTTTTGTAATTAAAACGATGCTACATGTTGAAGCCCCTTTTGGTGCTTGGGAACATGTTATCGATGCTAGAACTGGTGAGGTTTTAAGCCGTCGGGACACCAGAATCGAAAGATTTAAAACCGCTGTTAATTCAGAAAAAGCGGTTAATGTAAAACTCCGGGCTTATAAGGGACCAACTATTGACCGGAATGCGGAGTTTGCTCGTTTTGAAAAACAACAACAAACGCAAGCCGAATTGAATAAAAAAGCTAAAATGTCTTCAATCGTTGTAAATGGTCAAGGATTGGTTTTTGATCCAGACCCACGTACAACTTTAAACTCAGAAGAGCTAATGGATGATTCTCCTGCTGAGAGTTTTGAAGATGCTTATTTTCTACGGCCTTTGCGTGACATCGTGCAAGTTGGTAACGAGTTTCAGTTGAAAGGGCCTTGGGTTAAGATAGAGGATTTTGAGTCTCCGTCTTCTGAGCCTTCAATTTCTGAAAATGGTGATTGGAGTGCTAAAAGAGGCGAAGGTGCATTTAATGACGTTATGACTTATTATCATATAGATAATAGCCAAAGATACATGCAGTCACTTGGATTTGTTGGAGAAACTGGGATTCAGTATGGCCCAATTTCTGCAGACGCAGATGGGTTGAGTGGAGCGGATAACTCTCATTATATACCTTCAAGTAACAAGATTGCTTTTGGGCATGGTTGTGTTGATGATAATGAAGATGCTGATGTTATTTTGCATGAGTACGGTCACGCTATAAATCACAGTATTAACTCAAATTGGGGAGGAGGCGACTCTGGCGCAATGGGAGAAGGATTTGGTGATTATTGGGCCGCTTCATATAGCGTAGGAATAAGTGGGACTGACTTCCAGGTGAATAAGGTTTTTAATTGGGATGGTGAGCCATGCTGGCCAGGACGTTCTTTGAATGTTCTCGACGCTAGGTATGACCATGAGAAGAACTATGGTGCGCACCAAGATATGGGTGGGTATGCATCGGATGAGCTTTGGTCTACTCCATTGTTCCAATCTTTATTAGCTTTACGTGAACAGGGTGTAGCTCGAGAAGAAGTTGATAAAATTATTTTAGAAGCTCAATTTGGCCTTGGCTCCGGAGTGAAAATGCGTGACATGGCTCAGGCTATAGTTGCTACTGCTAAGGAGCTTTTTCCTGAAGGGCCTCATGCTGATGTTTTTATAGAGAAATTTTCCCATCATCAAATCTTGGCTGTTCCGCAAGCTAGTTTTAATTTGGAAGGCATTTCTATCCTTGGTGCAGGCGAGGATGGTGTGATTGATCCAGGGGATACTTTTGAGTTGCGTTTTAAGTTGAAAAATCAAGGAACTTTGATAGCAACTGATATCATTGGTCTTGTTTCTACTGAAACGGACGGAGTTTCGGTTTTACAAGAAAGTTCGACTTTTCCTAATTTAGAGATCGGTTCGATGGCAGATAATGCAACTGCCTATAGAGTTAAGGTTGTTGATGATTTCGAATGTGGTAAGGAGCTTCAATTAGACTTAAGCCTAGGATTTAATGGGGGCCCTTCTTCACAAGCTATTCTAAGTACAACTTTACCGACAGGTAGAGCGAAGGGACTTCAACAATCCATCGAAGTTAATGCCAATATTCCTGATGCAAATGATCAAGGTGTTGAGTCTACTATAACTTTCTCTGAAGAAGGTGTTGTGAGCTCAAATTTTAATATCAATATTAATATCGAGCACTCTTATATTGGAGATTTGAATGTTGAATTAACAGCTCCAAGTGGAAAAAAACTTGTGCTTCATAATAATACAGGTAGTGCCAATGATAATATCATTGGTAATTATCCACGTACGTTGACTCCTTCGGAGCCCCTTTCGCAATTGGTGGGTGAGCCTTTAAATGGAGTCTGGACTTTGAAGGTTGTTGATAGCTCAGGTTCAGATATTGGTAAACTTGTTTCGTGGGGAATTGCTGATATTGCGAGTTTTGAGTGTCAATAAGACTAGTACTTGCGGACCTGTTTTTTGAGAGACTCAAATAATAATATACAGGTTCGCGCTGATATGAGCCCGCGCTTCTCAGGAGCAGGGCACAAAAAAACCTCTGTGATAAAATCCAGAGGTTTTTTTGCATCTGTGTAGCAGTCGCAATTATTTTTTTGTTGCTGCTTCTTTTAGATGAGCTCCTGGCTTGAATACTGGTACCCAGCGAGCTGGAATTTTGATATCTTCGCCAGTTTGCGGATTGCGGCCCATTCTTGCACTTCTCTTTTTTGCTGTGAAGCTACCAAAGCCTGCAAGTTTAACACCGTCACCTTTTCTAAGGTTGTTGCTTACCGCATCGATAAAGCAATCTAAAAATCTGTTAGCTTCTGCTTTTGTAGTTTCCATGTCTTCAGCAATCCATTCAACAAGCTCAGCACGGTTCATAGCGCTTCCTCCAAAAAATTTAATTTGAACTGTATTAGCTGATTTCAGGTTAAAGCAAGATTTTAAAGTTTTCAAGCCTATTTGAAAAAAAAATGATGATAAATGATCTGGAAACATGAGTAAGGGGCGGATAGAGGGGGAGCTGAAGGGCTAAAAAGGTTGAAGGAAAGGGGATGTTTTGTGATGAAAGGCTCATTTACCAAGGCTTCTATGATTTTTCTTCTTGATAAGAAAGATAAACTGGAGATTAGGGCGCATATCGTGGACTTTGAACTGATTTTTCATTTACAATAGGGGCACTGTGTATTTTGGGCTACAGGGGAACGTTATGAATGAGAAGTTTGATTCAACAACCAGAGCTGATGTCCGACCTTTATTGCATTTGCAGACTGAAGGGCATGTCCGTCATTGTAAAATAATAGGAACGATTGGGCCTGCGTCTCAGAGTGAGGATGTGCTGAAGCGTTTAATATTAGCTGGTTTGAATATAGCTAGACTTAATTTTTCGCATGGAGACCACAGCTTCCATTTAGAGAATATCAATTTAATACGTAGGTTGTCGTCTGAGGTTGGTAAGAGTGTAACAATCTTGCAAGACTTGCAGGGTCCTAAGATCCGTTGTGGAAAGTTGATAGGTGATAAAATGCAGCTTGTTGCTGGCGAGGTCTATCGACTTAAATATGGTTTAACTCAGGATGATGCCAAGGTTATTCCCATTGACTATAAAGGGCTTACTGAAGATGTTTCAGTGGGCGATCGGGTTATGATGGATGATGGGCTTTTGATCCTGAAAATAATCGAGGTGAAAGATGATTTTGTTGGTGTTGAAGTATTGGATGGGGGAACTTTAAAAAATCGTAAGGGCGTTAATTTTCCTGATTCATTGTTATCTTTGCCAGCAATGACTGAAAAAGATAGTAAAGATTTACTATTTGGTATTGCAAATGGTGTCGATGCAGTTGCTTTATCTTTTGTACAACATGCTGAAGATGTTATGCAGTGTAAAAATATGATTTCAGCTCTTGGGGCCGATACGCCTGTTATAGCGAAGATTGAAAAAATTTCTGCAGTTGAGCAGATTAGTGAAATTGCTAAAGTGGCTGATGGCCTGATGGTGGCACGTGGAGACTTAGGAGTTGAAGCTAGTGTTGAGAAAGTTCCTTCTTATCAAAGGCGTATCATTGAGGCAGCGACAACACATGCACGGCCAGTCATTATTGCGACTCAAATGCTTGAATCTATGATTATGAACCCTATTGCAACATTAGCAGAAACCGCTGATGTTGCGAATGGGGTATTGGATGGTGCTGACTGCCTTATGCTTTCCGGGGAGGTTGCTTCAGGTAAGTATCCAGTACGGTGTGTCGAGGTGATGGCTTCAATTATTAATGAGGTTGAAACGTGGACTGGCCGTCGTCGCGAGCGATATAAAAATTTACGAGATAATGTAAATGATGTATGGCAAGAACATGAGGCTATTGCTTTGGCGGCATGCGAAGCGGCTGATTCTTTAAATGCTGGTGCTATAGTATGTTTAACTCTAACGGGGTCAATTGCGAGGACAATCGCAAGATGGAGGCCTAGGACCCCAATCGTTGCAATTAGTCCACGGCAGGACGTAATTCATCGATTGAATTTAGTATGGGGGGTTTATGCTATGAAAAATCCTTTATTCTATAATACAGATGTGCTTTTGCAAGATTTGCCAAATTTGCTTAAGGATTTGAAGATTGTAAAATCTGGTCAGGCAATTGTTATTACAGCCGGCATTCCGATGAAGCAAATGAAGTCGACGAATATGATGAAGATCAATATTATTTCATAGCTTGAGTTACTATTGAGCATCATATATAGAAAATAATCTACGAGTAACCTACTGATGAGTGTAACAGTTTGTGTCTCAGGGACTCAATGGAGATCTTGTTGATAGGTTATGTATGAAAATGAGTGTAAATTAGTTCCATCTTAAAGCCCTTTTATTTGGTAGGGATTTTTTAATAGTTTGATTATTGTCGTTTTTGTTAATTGTTGTTTCCTTTTTTATTTCTGTCTGACGGGGTGAGGGGGCACTTAGGTTTAATCCTATTGTTGTTTTTGATGATTTGAGCAGAAAAAGTGATCCATGATTAATCTCAAATTTATATGTTGGCCAATTACTCGATCTATGCTTATTAAATACGTATTCATTGGTATAAAAATTATTTTGGCTTTTTAAGTTTGTTAACACTCTTATATAGTCTTTTCTTCGTTCTGTTTTGTAAGCTAAGCTGCGGAGGGCTATATCACCAACTTGGTAGCCAATTAGTGCGAAATCTAATTCTCCTACTTTATTAGCGGGTGCAAAATATGGTGATTTTAATTCTTTGTAAACTATTTCTTTAGGTAGTTGCAGGTAGTTTCCAATAAAGTCTACAAAGAAAGATCCTTGTAGAAAATCATCCCAAGGTTCTATTAGAGCTTTAGACCTCCACTCATGTGTTCCTGCTAACATGAAATTATTCACACGATGGTATTTAAATATATTGACGAAATGTCTTACATTTTTGAAATGATCTGGAATAATAACTGCATCAGCTAACATTTGAGGATCAAGAATTACTGTTTTTGCATTGAAAGGTTGATTTGCATCTAATGCCTCTTGCTTTGCTTTTTGAAAAGCTTCGTCATACTCGTTTCTTCTTTTAACGTAATCTATACCCGAAATTATTTTTACGGCACGTTCCATCGAATCAAAATCACCCGATTCATATGAAATATTGTGAGTGATTTGTATATTGGTTTTTTGAATGTTGTCTTCAAGTGCGTTTATTAAGGTGTCTGATTTGCCATTGCTTGGGCGAAAGATAGACACTTTCTTTACATTTTTTTGAGCTAAGGATGTTATTATTTTTTTTGCTTCTAGCTCTAAAAGTGGAAAAACTTGAAAGGCGTAATTACTGTTTGTAATTAACTCAGTAGAACTATTGAGAACTAGAGTTGGAATCATAAAATTATTTGTTATCGGGATTAGAGCTCGACCTTCAGAATGATTTAGGCCACCGATAATGATTGCTACTTGATCGATCAATATCAATTCGGCAAGTGATTTTAAAATTGCATGTTTAGACCCTGTGCTGTCTTTAATAATGTATTTTGTAAAATTGTTGCTTGAATTATATATGTTGTTTTCTGCAGCTTTCAATCCTGTCAAGATTGAAAGGGAGATTTTTCTTTGATCTTCTTTTAAAGGTAATATAACTCCAATTTTTTCCGTATGTTTGTTCGTTATCTGTGAAATCAAATTTATTGTTGACTTAGATTTATGTTTATCGCAATCCGTATTTGTCAGTATAACTATTTTTGCAAATTCACTTTTACTCACATATGTAGGGTCTGGTAGGTACGTTGCTAATTTCTTTAATGGATTAACTATTTTTCGAATTAAAATGTTGCAGATTTTTTGATCTAGTTTAGGTGGTTGGGTTATTCCAAGTTTTGGGTTTCGTCTTTTTTCTAAAGTTTTTTTGTGCTCTCTTGATATTTTTTCCGACTTGTTTCGGTTGGCCTTTTTAATTTTTTTTGAAACTTGCTTCGGTGAGTAAATTGGATTATCTATGTTATTGCTAATCTCAGCATTTTGATCTGTTAGGGCAAAGCATGATAAACAGGAAAATGTCCCTATAAAAATAAAAGTACAAGAAAAAATTTTAGAGTCGAATAATTTCAAGTGCTAAACCTATCTAGAAAATATATTTCTATAATTCTCACTCGTTTGTAAATATTCGAGTGGTGAAAGTTTGTTTTTTGGAACATTATGTTCGGTGAACCACATTTTAATTCCATCTTTGGATTTATTTCCATACTTAGGGTTTATTATTTCAGATACAATGCCTGAAGGTTCAGCAAAATCTTTTGGTTCTTTAGTATCAATTACTGAATGCATGAATTTTTCCCAAATCGGCAGTGCGAGAACCGATCCACGCATATTGCCAGCCAATCCAGTATAGTCATCGGTTCCAACCCAAACAATTGCAGTAATATCGGATGTGTAACCACAAAACCAATTGTCTTTTGATTCATTAGAAGTTCCAGTTTTACCTACAGCCCATTTTGATAATGATGCAGCATGATAACCAGTGCCATATTGTAATACCGATCTCATTCCCTGTGTTATTAAGTATGAAATTTGAGGAGACATGACTTTTTCTGATCTTTCTTCTAGAGGAGGCTGTTGATATAGTATATTCCCCTCTCGATCGGTTATTTTGCTGATTGCTGACTGACCTACCCTGACTCCTGAGTTTGCAAATGTAGAGTAGACTTTAGCCATTTCTATCATGGTTACTTCGGAGCTTCCCAATGCGGTTCCATATTCATTTTTTATAGGAGAAGTTATCCCTAATCTTTTGGCATGTTCAATGATGTTGCTAACACCTAATTGCTCACTTATGCTTATAGTGGGAGCATTCATAGATTTGTAGAAAGCTCTTTGCAGAGTGGATTCGGTGAGATACTCATTTTTTGGGTTGCGAGGGCGGTAATTTCCATCAACAGTTACTGGGGAGACATAAACGACGTCACTCCATTTTTTTCCTCGTTCAAGTGCGTAAGAATAGACAATTGGTTTAAATGAAGAGCCAGGAGACCTTAAGGCATCGGTTGTTCTATTGAATTTTGATTTCTCATAATCTCGTCCCCCTACCATTGCTAAAATATTACCATTTTTTGAAGAGGTGACGATTATTGCAGCTTCTATACGTCGATTATTCCATCCGCCAGAGGTGTTTCTTTTGGGAACAGTCTTGTTTTCTGCTTTTTTTAGAATATGAGCATTTTGCATGATGGCGTTTTCAGCATAGTTTTGCATGATTGGGTCTAGAGTTGTATAAATTCGTAGGCCGTGATTTTTAATTGAATTTAGATTTTTTATAAGCTTTGTTGCCTGTTCCTTTATATAGTCGATAAAGTATGGTGATTTTTTTCCGTATATAGATTCATATTTTTTATACTTTAGTTCTCTTTTAGCCAATTGTTTGGCTTTTTTTAGAGATATTTTTCCATTTCTTACTAGAGATTTTAGGACGAGTTTTTGCCTCTCTTTAGCGCCTTCGGGGTTTTTATGGGGATCATAGTGGCTGGGTAGCTGAAATAACCCTGCTAGTATAGCTGACTCATGTTCTTCAATTTTTTCTATGGGCTTCCCAAAATATCTCCAAGCGGCAGATCCAACACCATAAGAACCATGACCTAGATAAAGTGCATTTGTATATATCTCAAGGATTCGTTTCTTGGACATATATTTTTCTAATGCTATTGCCAGAGAAATTTCTTTTATTTTTCTAGTAATTGATTTTTCATTGCTTAATAAAAAATGTCGCACTACTTGCTGAGTGATCGTGGATGCACCTTGAGTTATTATCCCTTGGTTTTTGATGAAAGCAAGCCCAGCTCGTGTTATTGCTTTTATATCGATGCCATTGTGATACCAGAAATTTTTGTCTTCGATTGCAATGATAGAGTTTATCAGGCTAGGAGGTATTTTTTCAAATGGAACAAATATATGATAGTTACTAAAAAACTCCCCAATTTTGTTTCCATTTTTATCAAACACTAGTGAATTATCAGGAGATTTCCAATCGAGGATGATAGATAGATCTTGTTTATTAGTTTTAAGAACACCGAGTTCATCTAGCCAAAGGTAGATGGCGCTAGATATCCCGAGAATGGATAAGAATGCAGCCAGAAATACACCGAGGATAATACGACGGGTAAGACTAGGCTTAATCATGCCTTCCTTTTGCAAAAATGGATTTTCTGTAATTTTTTTTCCTTCACTTAACATGCTAAGATATTTCTTCTTTGGGGTTAAATGATCGCGGTATATATTTACGAATAAATGCTCTACAGTTGAGGCATAATTAGAGACTGTCTGCTATCTTTTTGTCTTTGTGATATATCATCAGATGAAAAGTTGTCATCATGTGTATTGGGTTTCTGTATTTTCTCTATTTGTTTTTTAATATTCTACATGTCAGATGCCCCTTAGATTGATTATATTATAAACTATTTATGTATTTTAATTATAGTTAGATATAGCCGTATAAGTAGGTAATATTTACCATATTCAAAGTAGGTGGAATTGGCTTATATTTTTACAATAATCTTTGAGTTTATAGAGGCATGCGATGTTTATGGAAATATCGTATAGATAACTTATTATTATTACTTTTTAAATCGAATAAATAGGTTTTAATTGTAAAGATTTTAAGTGAATCGACGATAGAGCTGCGAGGGGGAATGAAAATAGATTCTAATTTCACCAGCCATCAGTATAGAGGTTAAAAACGGTGATGCTGGATTTTTCAAATCGTACACTTAAGATTGCAATTGTTGAATCAAATTGCTATCAGGCTCGGCGTCTTCAGAATCTTATTAAATCTTCTAGTTACCTTGGACCGTTGGAAGTTTTGTCTGCTAGCTCTGGGAATGAAGCTTGCTATTTATTTGATTCTGCACACCCTGATTTATTCATAATTAATGCAAAAATTACTGGAATCCCAAGTAGAGATGTATGCCGTTGGATTCGTGCAAATGAAAGCGAACGGCATACTGGGATTATTTTTATTTCAGGAAATTTAAATGATAACGATGTTGACCGTTTATCTGTCGAGTGTTTAAATCAAGGTGCAGATGATTTTGTGAGAGAAAATTGTTCTCCAGAAGAGCTTTTGGCAAGGATTAATACTGTTTTAAGACTTAAGTTTATGACTGACGAACTGCGTCGTGCAAATTATAAATTAAGAATGATGACGCTTACAGATGAGCTCACTGAAATGGCTAATATGCGTTGTTTTAAAAAGCATTATCAAACGTCAATGATTAAGTGTTTAAAAGGAGACGTAGGTCTGTCGGTCATCATGCTGGATTTGGATAACTTTAAGTCAGTTAATGATAACAAAAATCATTTGGTAGGAAGTCATGTAATTAGTGAAGTAGGGAAATTAATTAGAGATTGCAGTGTACTCGGGCACGAAGACCTGGCAGCTCGCTATGGTGGCGATGAATTTATCGTATGTAGTGAAGTCCCTGAAATGGAATATGCAATTCATAAAGCACTCGAGCTTAGAGAAAAAATTGAATCGGCAACTTTTGAATTTGACGGATTTAAGGTCTCAGTTACTTGTAGCGTCGGGGTTTCATGGGCAAAGCCAGGGTTTAAAGGGCCTGAAAATGATCTGATTAAACTTGCCGATCTTATGCTGTATAGAAGCAAACGGGCTGGAAGAAACTGTGTTAGTAGTATGGAGCTTCGTTATCCGATTGATTTTGATTCTATTAGTAATACCAGCAGGTTGAGTAATTATATGCTAGATAATCGTGAAATCGGAGAGATTGAAGTATCCTAAAGTATCTGCATTAAGCTTTTCATTTAGAAGTCATAAGGTGGCATTATATCTTTTTTGGTATTAGGAAAGATTCATATTCTTGTTCTGCTTCGAAGTTTCTCCACACTGTTGTAATTATTTGAGATTTTTTTGGTGAATGGTGATTTATTATAGTCTCAAGCGCCCTAAAGCCATATTGCCCTTCTAGCATAAACCCACATATTTTTAAGAACAAACAAAATACCTCTAATCAAAGGAACCAAAAATTTATTTTAAAAGCAGCAGTCATTGGCTTGTGGTTAGGGGTGGGCAACTGTTGGTATCGTCACTATAAATAATGAAGCTCCAAAAAATTTGCATGACGATATCAATAGTTGTCCAGGCCTATCCACAGCCTCCCATAGCTCAGTCGTGGCAATGAATTGCAGAGGTATTTTACTAACCCAGTATTTTTATGCGAAAGCGATATTTCAGTGACTATGCAAAACTATGGGAGCTGTGGACTGCTATGGAAAAACATTGAAATCATCCTCAGGCTTGTTAAGCATGATTAACAAGGCTTGAGATTCTTCGCCTTTGGCTCAGAATGACGGGAAATTCTGTTATCAAAACAGTCAAACGCTCGTACGAACGAGGGCCTAGGCTTCTTGTTTCTAAAAACTTGGTGAAAAATAGGGTGAAAATCAAAGAAAATATAGATTTTAGATCTTTTTCCTTGACACCTTTTGGCAGGCTAGTAAATCGAGGCGTTATATCTTTCTTTATTTTCTATCTATAAAACTCATATGAGCTAGCTGACTAGAGTTGCTTCCTTTATTCTCTTTAAATTTTAAAAATTATAAAAACGCTTACGAAAGGCAATCCTTAGGGGCGTAAAAACCTTGTGTTATAGTCTTTTTATTATTTGATTGAGTCTATAAGACAGAGGTAAAAGCAATGAAAGAAAGACTAGCCCAGCTAAAAAAATTAACAACCGAAGCGTTGATTTTAAATTGTAAAAAGGTGCGTGATAAAGAGCGCAAGTCTGAAGTTGCTCTGATTGCTTTTCTTTCCGAGCTTCGTAGCCGCCGAGGATTTCTGGACTATGGATATAACAGCATTTTTACTTTCTGCCAGCAAGAGTTGGGGTTAGAAGACGGGCCGAGTTATTTACGTATGCAGGTGGGTGTTCGGCAAAAACTTGCCTTGAAATAGATCATATTGCTCCATTTGCAAGAGGTGGAAACCATGCAATCTCTAATTTGCAAGTCCTTTGCAAAGCTCATAATTCTAACAAAGCCAAGCAAGAATTTGGTTATGAGTTTATAGCTCAGAAAATTCTGGTTAGTAAATTATCTGGGTATTTTGCAAGCAATTCCTAGGATGAACGAGCTTACCTGGAATCTGAAATTTTTTGAAAAAAAACTGTAGTATTTTCATCGGACTTAGAGTTCGGTCGGGTGCTAGGTGCTAGGTGCTAGGTGCTAGGTGCTAGGTGCTAGGTGCTAGGTGCTAGGTGCTAGGTGCTAGGTGCTAGGTGGTGGAAAATCGTAGTGTACATGCTGGTACATGGGGATTTCTTGACGATGAAGCAATGCTGCAACCGGCTAGAAAAGTCGAATATTGGCCATTTTTTAGTCGTAAGCGGTATTAATAGTTAACATACTATGGTCCGCTTATGATCTCGCCTTCGACTGAGGAAGATATCGGCGCTGACTGTTTGCCTGTAAAGGTAGAATTGGGGTACGGCTCACCTGTATCAGGATTAGTTTGCCCATAGGGTTCACCTGCACCTGGAATCGTTGTGGGGCCTCCAATGACCGTACCGGGATTTTGAGTTGTTGTTGGTCCCGGTTGGGGGATGAAAGGTGGATAAATAACTTGTGGATTTGTGCCTTGGTTTGGCCAAGGCTCATCACCCCCATCATCAGGAACAACTGATGGAGGGGGTTGATCTGGATGCGTCGGTCTGCTTGGATCTATTGGTATGGACCCCCCTGGATTTGAAGGTATTGGTTCTCCAGGATCGACTGGTGTTGGTTCTGGTTTGGTATATTTTCCCGGTATATTATCTTGAATAGGTACAGGCTCTTGACTAGTGGGAGGTGTCGGCTTTTGTACTGGAACAGGTATGACTGGAGGTATTGTTACCGGATTATACTCTGGTTTTGACGTAGGCTTTGGAGGAATGACAGGAACTGGCGTAATTGTCGGCTTATTTCCTGGGATAGGTACAGGAGATATATTGACGCACTTAGGATATTTATATGGAACAGATCCTTTTTCGTTTAAGACAATCCAGTTACCATCACGTCTGCAAAAATAAGTGACGACTCCTTTAACTGAATCACAGTTTTCATGTTCTGGATATCGGTAACCAATGACAGAGTATGGCTCTTCAACTTTACCAAGTTTTTTTATGGCTTCATTTGGAGGGCAAACTTTTGGCTTGCCAGTAGGTAGAATACATGGACGGTCACTATAATCTTCACTTGGACACCCTTCTGGTATGATCAGTTTTCCATTTTTGCATGTCGCACTCATGGGGATCGCGACTGAGCATTTATCTTTATGGTAGCAAATCTCTCCAGTTTCGAACCCACCACCATTAGGAATAATTTCATCATTATCTGTTCTTTTACAGTCATAATTAATATTTACTTCTGTCTTACAGCTAATTCTATAGTCATTCTTACTAAGTTGAATCAATATATTTTTTGATGGAGTTTTTCCGGTTATATCATTTTCTTGGATAATCTTAAAACCCGATTTTTCTATATCTTTTTCTTCAAAACGGCTGAAAGGTAGATTGTATTTGATTGCAAATTTGTGATTTTTGTTGCCATTATCTACATCGCTGGCGTGAATTATTAAGTCACCAGCAGATGCCATCTTATTAAAATCAAGATGAAAGTTGTATTGACCATCTTCGCCTGCTATCTTTGTAGGAATTGTTGCTACCGGCTTAGCGGAAACATTTAGACCTTTTTTTCTTAATTTACATGAGAAGCCTGAAGAATCTTGGATACAGATCTGCCCTACATCAGTTTTAGATTGGAAAGTGGGTAAGGGAAATGTATATTCGACTTCGTCAAATTCATAGTTGCTATTATCTACTGCTATTTTCCCAAATGTATTAGCAAGGTCGTTGACATTGCTTACTGTTTTTAATGTGTTTTTTGTATGATCTGTTTGTTGGAGCTGAGAGAAAAATTGCAGAATGTTTTGCTCACTGCATAAATATTGGAATTCTTTTCTCATACGCTCGTCTTTGGAATTTTCATGTTCCCAGCAGTTTTTATTGTTTAGAAAAATTGTATGAAAGTTTATCCCTGAATTTGCCAAGTATTTATTAGCAAAATAGATATGATGGGCCATAGCCATCCGAAAATTTGTGGGGTCGAGAGATGACTTGAGGTCTAAGCCACTTAACCCATCCGCTTCTGGCTTGATTTCAGTACAAGATTTTGGGAGCTCATGGCCTTCAAAACATGAACCTTTATGAGCTATGAAATCATCCCAAGTTGCTATATTACCTTCATTTAGCATTGTTTTTAGTTTTTCTACTGTATGTTGGCAGTTATCGGAAACTTCGCTTTGTTTTATCCAGGGCATTCCGTCTGAAAATAATACCAACTGTTTTTTTGTTTCATTTTGTGAAAGGGCCTTAGTAGTTTTACCCTCTCCTCCATAGCGAGTTAAAAACTGATGTGCCGTCTTTAATGCATTGATATAATTAGTTTCATTTTCTGGTGTATAGAAATCTCTGTGGTCTATTTTTTTTAGAAAGCTATTATAATCGGCTGTGCTTGTGCCAGTGAACGTTTCCTGCTTAACTACACAGTAACCAAATGAAATCACCTTAATTTTTAATCGATCATAAAATCCTTTGAAATTTTTTCCTGTGTCTACGAGGAGTTTTTCTACTCCTATTTTTCTCTTCATATCAGGGTCGGTGGTTTTCAAAGATCCTGATGAATCAATAAGGATGGCCAAGGTTAAAGGAGGTGGACCCGTCACGATTTTCTTTTCAATATCTAATCTTCCTCTCCATGCAAATTCAGGGGTTGCTTCTGAGAGTGGAAGCCAATTTTTATCTTTGTCAATGTCTATCTCTTGAGTGGTGAGATCATTTTCGAATTTTCTTTTTACTTCCACAAGGCATTGTCCTGGTGTAAGAGCTTCATTAAGTTCTTCAGTTGACGCTAATGTAAGGTTTTCATTTAACCTTTTGAGATGAGCATTCTCGGAACTAAACTTACAGCTCATAAAAAATGGCAAAAAGAAAATATTTAGTAAAGCAAATGTACGTTTGTATACCATCTTGTCTTTTTGATTTATATCACACTTTTTTATAAACATTTGTTTATTTCCCCAAAGCTTATTTAGAATCCGCAACGGCTAATTGCATTTTGTTTGTCACAAATTCTTTGTCCTGTGCTTGGATCGTGTGGACAAAAGTATATCCCATATACATATTTATTGACCGACTTTGTCTTGATGAAGTTTAGTGTTATTTGTGCTTTGCATACGTAGGTCTTGTCGATAAATGGATAGTTGAATTTCGATGATTGAGCATATTTCATATTCTGTTGTGGTGGTACATCTCTAAATTGTAAGTTAAGTGTTCCGCAGTTTTCGCAAGTTGCTTGCATTTCAAACATGCTGTTGATGGTTAGTGATGCTTCTCCTTGGCTAGAGCTAGTTGCTGAGTGTGTGTTTGCGACAACGAATATGGGTTTTCTATTTGTTCCTTCATTTGAAGGACCTTTGATTTTTGTTTTATTGCACGAGTACAGCGCTATACAAGTAATAACCGTGATTAAGAATTTCTGGCTTTTAAACAGACCCATTGTGTTTTCCGTGTAAATTCGTTGTACTCAATTTAAGTCTCTCGAGAGATTTCGGATATAATTTCTGTTTGCTTAGCTTTATTTTGTGCTCGACTAGGTAAAAAGATTCTTTTAAATAAAGTGAATATCTAAAAAAACGCTAAATAATGAGTTATTATTAGTGGTTACAGTGGTGCAGGTTGGTGTGGAGGAGCGAGTGAAAATTGATATTAGGGGATGCCAGCATGTGAAAATAAAGTACCTAAAAAGTCGGTATAACAAGTTACAGGGGGTGAAAGCAGCAACTATTATTAAGGGAGCAAAACCTATCGTAACTATTCAGCGTATTTTTTATCTGATCGATTCAAAGCCTTGACTGCTCGTCATCCTGAGTGAAGCGAAGGATCTATTTCACAATTTTGAGATCCTTCGCTTCACTCAGGATGACGATGAATCAAGCGACATATTGAAGGGAAAAATACGCTGAATAGTTACAATATCATACTGCGTTACGCCTAAAAACATTCGTCGCTGTACTAAAAGGTACTATCTCCTCATTTTTTTAGGCAAGCCTTGTCTGATAGGCTTTGCTCCCCTGAATATAGCTTTGCCAATTTTAGTACTTTAGATTTTTTATTTGAGTAAACCCAAAGTGATTATTTAAAGAGTGCTTAAATTTATCTTCTAAACTAGTTGTTGTAGTGAAGTAAATTATTTTTTGTTTTTCATTAATATTGCTATCTGTTAAGATTGGATTTGCTCCTCAAATAAAGAATATACACGATTAGCGATAGCCTCTGAAGAGTCAACCCAATGTTGAACTTGCGGAAGGCATAGCTTTAGATATTCTTTTAGCAAGGAAAATGCGTGCATGCTAAGACGACGGTATCTAAGCTTCCATTCATTAATAATATTTCACCTAATTCTGCACGAATCTCTAAAAGATCTATCTTTTGACCTTTTATTTGATTCTCTGCGATTTGAACAAGCTTGCTACTTCCTACTTTGATAACTTGGCATTGTGAAGCAAATTCATTGATAAGATTATCAGTGTATTTTCTTGTCACTGTTCCCGGAGTTGCTAGCAACCCAATTACTTTCGTTGTTGATAAAGCTGCAGCAGGTTTTATTGCTGGAACAACTCCAATGACTGGTATTGGTATGGCAGATCGGATTTCATCGAGGGCAATGGTACTTGCAGTATTGCATGCTACAATAAGTGTATCAAGTGCTTCGTTCTCGAAGAGTTTAGTTGCCGCGGATACTGAGAATTGTTTAACTTCTTCAGGACGCTTTGGGCCGTATGGGTAATTCTTGGAATCTGAGCAATAAATATAATTGGCATTAGGAATATGTTTTTCTACTGCCTGCATGATGGTTAAGCCACCTACTCCAGAGTCAAAAATTCCAATTTTTAGTTGATTTGCTGCCATAAGAGTGATTTTTATTCCGTATATGAATGAGCCTTGAAGAGATAGGTATAATATATATAGGGAAAATTTCAATTTTATTTTGTTTAATATATGCTTGCATAGGAGGTGCTTATATTGCCAATCGTGATAGATAAGGATATGCTGCCAAAGAATCCTGTCACTCGCTTTGCACCTAGCCCGACCGGATGTTTGCATTTAGGTCACGTTGCATCTGCTATTTTTGTATGGGGTGTAGCCAAGGTTTTGGGCGCAAAGGTTATACTTCGTTTTGAAGATCATGATCGTCAAAGATCAAAAAAACATTTTATTTCTAATATCTTGCATGAATTGGAATACCTTGGCTTTATTTGTAAAGGTGATTTCGGATGGGATTGTCTGGTTTATAATCAGTCTGAAAATGAAGGCAGGTATGAGAAAGCCTTAGATTGGTTACGCTCAAAAGGTTTAACCTATGCTTGCTCATGTAGTCGAAAAGATATCAATAATCAAAATCCTAGTAATGATAGTGTAGAGCTTCTTTACTTAGGCACATGCCGCAATAAGCATTTGGCAGAGTCTGATAACTTGGGACTTAGGGTTTTGTTTGATGGCAACGATGAACAATTTATTGATTTAATAAAAGGGGTGGAAGTACAAAACCCTGGGCGTCAATGTGGAGATCTTCTTATAAAAGATCGCCGAGGTAATTGGACTTATCATTTTTCTAATGTCGTCGATGACCTTTATGATCTAGTTAACATAGTTGTAAGAGGAGAGGATCTTTTTGATAGCTGTGGACGTCAAATAAAGTTAATGAAGCTTCTTTCGGCAAATAAATTACCAGTATATTTGCATCATCCTTTGATTTTAGATAATAGCCAAAAGGAAAAGTTGAGTAAGAAAAGGCGCTCTTTATCGATAAGTCAGTTAATAGATCAAAAAGTTCCGCCACAAGCTATATTGGCCGAAGCAGCCTTTCAAATTGGTTTATGTGAAAAAATAGAGAGATTGAGCATTGAAGAAGTTGAACGTTTTTTTGTAGTTAAGGAATGAGGTGTTTTATCTACTTGCTTCTTGAAAATTTTTTAGATATATAACGTCGCCTGCTCTTCATTTGGCAGATGCGTCCTTGTTAAATAAATTCTAAATTGATGTGTTATTTAAAAGTAGACTTTTTGGCGCATTATCTTAGACGATCTTCTTTCATCTTATTAATTCTTTCCGTTATTCACTGCTTTGTTTTTGAACGTTATTATGAAAATCAATTTTAATCTTGCTTAATGTATTGAATTTATAATGTTTTATTAATATTTGTTTTGGCTTTTTTCTTGGCATAGCGGTTGCTTTATAGAAACTAGGTTGAACGAACGCGTATGTGCGCGAGTCATTTTACTAAAGGAAGAATATTATTTAATAAATAAGGAGGGGATAAGATGATTTTACGAAACTTAACGCGCATTGGTCTTTTTGTTGGTTTTGGGCTAGGAGCGCTAAATGCGATGGCTTTCGATCTTCCCGATCCTGATGAAATATATATTAATAATGTGATCCATGGTGGAAGTGGCTGTCCGCAAGGCTCGGTGGCATTCGATTTGTCTGAGGACGGACAGGCTTTTACACTTCTTTTTGACTCATATGTAGTTGAATCTGGGCCAGGGCTTCCACGTAGTGAGAGTCGAAAATCCTGTCAACTAACAGTTAATCTCCACGTTCCTCAGGGTTGGAGTTATTCTATTATGGATGTTGATTATGTGGGATTTGCTGATTTAGATCGAGGTACTTGGGGTAAAGAAACTTCTACTTATTATTTCCAAGGAAGCAGAAATGGTAAAGCGACACTTTCGACTAAGCTACGAGGACCGATGTCGGACGATTATCAAATCAGTGACAGGCTTGGATTGGAAGCTTTAGTTTGGTCACCTTGTGGTGTTAATAGAGCACTAAATATTAAAACTTCAATCCAAACTATGGCTAAACGAGGTAAGTCTGCTTTGATGACATTGGACTCAATCGATGGTGAAGTTCAGCAGATATATGGTATTAAGTGGAAGCGTTGTAGGCATTAAGCAATATTGATTTATTTTATAATTGGTAATAGGTGATGCGATGGGTGATGCCATCGCATTTTTAAAGTGTGACTTTTACGTTAGAAAAGTTTTTTCATTATGCCAATATAACCTTTGTGTTGTTTCTGTTTATAGTCGCATTATATAAGCTACCGTCATCCATAAGGATGTAGGAGTGTCATTCTGAGACAAAGGTGAAGAATCTCCAATCTTATACTCATGCTTAAGAATTTCGAGATGTTTCGTTTCACTCAACATGACGATTTTGCATCCTTATGGATGACAGTAAGCTTTATAAGTAGGCTTTTTTGATCCTGTTGTCTAATGTTTTGAGGTTATATCTGATGGCAGATCCTTTAAGGTGAAAAATTAGTTGATTTTCTGAGCAGTAGAGTTTAAGAAGGTTTTTTGTGATGCATTGCGCTTTTGTATCCGGCAAATTAGATTACTTTTTGATTATTAGGCCAATAGTATATTTTTGAAAAATGGATGAGTTAGATTTTAGAATACTTATAATTGATTTATAAAGAGTGAATAGATTTATGAATACATCTGAAAATAAAATTGATGATTGCCCAGAGTGGGCAGAAGAAGAAATTGTAAAGTTACAGCTTATGGAGATTGCTTTGGGTAATATTCCGTCAACTGCAGAATGGCAATCTCAGCATTTGGCTGAGGTTCAAAAAAAAGTATTTTCAGATATTTCAGCACCCAATACTAACGAGGATATTGACAGACATTTTAATAAAATTGCCAGGAAGCTTTCCATTGATGGCTTTGATGCAAGCAAAATAACCAACTTTATTAATAATCGAGTTGGCTATAAGGGCGGTCCTAAGTATTGTACAGTAGATGAGGTCTTAGAAGCGGTAAAGGTTTAGACTCTGTAGCCGTTTGCTTTGGGAACCTATATGTCAGATAGTTTTCTGTAGGAATAATTGCTGTTTGTAACTATTCAGCGTATCTTTTCTCTTCAACATGTCGCTTGATACATTGTCATCCTGAGTGAAGCGAAGGATCTATTTCGCAATTTTGAGATCCTTCGCTTCACTCAGGATGACGGGCAGTCAAGGCTTTGAATCGATCAGATAAAAAATACGCTGAATAGTTACTGCTGTT
Source organism: Bdellovibrionota bacterium (assembly GCA_041391425.1). GTDB lineage: Bacteria > Bdellovibrionota_B > Oligoflexia > Oligoflexales > JAWKNZ01 > JAWKNZ01. The sequence goes on along the minus strand of JAWKNZ010000008.1, from coordinate 119,131 downwards.
TTTTTACTTTTTGGGTGGCATATTATACAAAACCTAGATAACCGCTATTGAATAAGCTAACTATTAATGATCCGATACCTAGATGATTTTCTAGCTCATTGAGGGCTTCCTTTGTAAAAGGGGTCGAATCACATAATGCACGGACGAAAGCAAGCGCCGATGTATCAAGAAGATATTCCTCACCGTTTATAAATAACAATAAGTTGTTTTCATTGTGGTGATAAGCAATACGAAAATTATGATCGCGCTCGAGGGATAGCTGCGGGTTTTTTTTCAAATAATTAATTAGTTCAGAAAAAGAAGAAAACTCTTGCTCAACGATTGGAACCAGCTCTTCTCTTTTTGCCTGTGTGACCAGTCTGCCAAACCAATGTTTAATAGAATTTTGATCACAAGGAATTTGTTCTATAATTTTACAAATTTTTGTAAGCGTTTTTTTGCTTATTTCACAGCTTTGTGTCTGTAGTGTAAGATCTGAATCGCTATAAAATCTTTCTTCGAGTGTTGAACTTAGAGATTCGATGTGGCTTGTAATAAGTTCTAGTTCGGAAGGAGCTCGAAAGCCGACTGAATATGTCATGCAATCTTCTAAGGCAATTCCGTGATGAGCTATATTAGGAGGGAGGTATAGTATATCTCCAGGTTCCAGTACCCATTCTTGCGTTGGAACAAACGATTTGAGGATTTTTAGATCGAGGTTGGGAATTAATTCTGGTGATACTAATTTATGCTCGTCTATGAGCCATTTACGACTTCCGAAACCTTGTACAAGAAACACATCGTAGTTGTCGGTATGCGGGCCGACTGAACCTTGTTTGGGAGCAAAACTTACCATAACATCATCGATGCGCCACTCTGGGATAAAGTTAAAGAGCTGGCGAAGCTGATAGACTTCCTCAACCCATTGGTCTACCTCTTGAACTAATAGGCTCCAGTTGCTTGATGGCAGATTGGCAAATGTCGATTCATCAAATGGGCCGTGTTTTACTTGCCATGGGCCATCTGGGTCTTTTTCGACGATTAATCTGGCCAGTGCTTCTTCTTCGCAAGCAAGTCCAGCTAATTCGTCAGGGCTGATAGGTGATTTGAAATTAGGCATACCATTGCGGATCAAAAATGGCTTTTTCTGCCAGTATTCTTGAAGAAATCTTTCAATAGAAATGTTTCCTAGTGGGGTTTGAGGTAAATTCAAGTGAGTTTCTCCGGAATATTTCGTTATGATCCTAGCTGGATATTGCTTTTTCAGCTATGGTATACTCAAACAACGTCGGTTCGTCTACTATGGAGTTCTATCAGGGCTGTGTAGAGGATGTGTAAAAAGAGAGAAAGCTTTCTGATAGCTTTTATTCTCCTGAATAAAGAAAATAAAATTGAGGTGGAAGTATTCAGATGGAAATAGGAACAGTAGACAAGCAGGATCTAGCAAGATGTGTAGATATTTCTGGAGCTAATGAAGAAGGCGACGATAATAAGCCAGTGCCTACTGTGGTTGCGTTAGACCAAGAGACTCTTGGTGCAATGGTGGAGGCTCTTAAAGCATATGAAGTAACAAGTAATTTGCCTGACGAGATCCTTGAAGATATATGCCTCGAAGCCTTTTCTGCTGGAAAAATGAATGATATTAGCTGGTTGGAAGAAAAACTGCGAGATGTGGTGGGTGAAGACATTTCACTTGATGCTTTAGTTTCTCAGGGTAGCGACCAGAATAATAATGTTATTGATAAAGAGGTTCTTAATCAGATCCATGTTTCTGAGGTTGCTGCAATTGAAAGTGAAGATGATTTAAGGGAAGTTTTGCGTCTGCATGAGGTGTGGATTAATTCTGTTTTAAACCCGCGTGCCGAAATGTGTGGTGGAAGGGCTAATTTTAGAGGGCTCGATTTAAGCGGTTTTGATTTTTCTGGGGTTGATTTACGCTGTGCTGATTTTCGAAATGCTAACCTTGCAGGTGCAAATCTGTATGCGTCACAATTATCGAATGCTTGGCTGCAAAATGCGAATTTACGTGGTGCGAATTTAGAAAAAGCGAAGCTTAAACGCGCTAAACTTGATGGCGCCGATTTTACAGATGCAAATCTTACTGGAGTTGACTTAAACGCAGCTGACTTTTCTAAATGTATATTAGAAGGATCTATTCGCGATTAAGGATAATCATAAGGGCTTAAAGAAGACTCTTGATGTAACACGGACTACAGGAAAAAAGGCGTTCTCGCTAAATGTATAATGATATCACCTTTTTTCTCTGCAGTTTATACCCTACTTGTTACGGCAGACTGCACTCTATTTTATTTTTTCTTTGATTTTTTAATCTTTTCTTTAACAATACTGCCGTCAACCGGATTAAAGTAGATTTCTACATCTTGTCCTTCTTTATTTTTTCCATAAATTTCATAGCATGATCCCGGTTGTTTGAACTTTTTAATCGTGTAACCCTGCTCGATTAGTTGACTTTTAAATTTTTCAACTTCCATCCATTTTTCTTTAGGTTCTTCAGTACAATTTTTTTTGGCATATGCAGCACTTGCTACTAACATTGCCGATACAATTAATAGGCCTTTCATTTTACTTCTCCTTAATTAGAATCAGTCTGCCAGGGGTCGTCCCCAGTCTAGATATAATCTTATTTATGTGAACATGTAATCGAATAAGTACTCACGCAAAACAAAATTGGGACGTTTATGGTTATTTTTTGTCAGTGTGTTATCTAAATTTAACGCAAATGCATTTAACTTGAGTATTTTATATGCAAGATTGGTCTATCTATTAAGGGGAGCAAAGCCTATGATAGCTGCGTTGCTTTCGTCTCTGCGCCTTGCTCTCATAGGTTTTGCTCCCCTTAATATATGTAGAATTACTTCGAAAAAAACTTTCGCCTCTGAATTTCGCTTTTGAGTAAAGCTAGCTCTCTGTTCGTTTGCCCTTGAATTGAGGTGTTTTCTTCTGCTCTTCGGATGAGGTATGGCATGACTTCTTTTACTGGCCCGTAAGGGATATATTTTCGAACGTGGTATCCATGGTGTGCTAAGTTATAACTGAGGTTGTCTCCCATTCCGTATAATTGAGAGAAGGCGACACGATGGTCATTTGTTTTGAGGCCAGCTTTATGCATAAGTTGTGTAAGAAGAAAGGTCGAATTTTCATTGTGGCTGCCGGAAAATAACCAAATTTTCTCGATGTGCTCGATGCAGTATTCTAAGCACATGTTGAAGGCCGAGTCAGTTGCGAGCTTTGTATCCTGTATCGGGTCTGGGTAGTTATGTACTTTTGCCCTCAGCTTTTCTTTTTCTAAATAGGCGCCACGAACAGCTTTAATACCGACAAAATATCCTTTTTTTAATGAATCTTGATGCAGGCGTTTTAAATAGCCAAGGCGGTCTTTGCGATATAGTTGGATGGTATTATAGATCACAGCAGTTTCTCTATTAAATTCACGCATCAATTCTTCTGTTATATGATCAATCGCACTTTGAAATGCGTAGTCTTCAGCATCCACCATTAATCTTACGCCTCTCTTTTGAGCGGTAATGCCTAGGTTGTGCATTCTTTTAATAATCCTGTTATAGGCTTCTTTTTCTTTCAGACTTAAACCTTCTAAAGTTAAATCTTGTACTTTTTTAAGTAGATTTTCATCTCCGAGGGCACTTACTTTGAAAGCCGCGTATGCTGGTTTCATATTTTTGGACGAAAATTCTATTGTTTTTTTTATTTCATGATACGCTTGATCAAAGCTAGGTTCATTTTTTTTTCCTTCTACGGAATAGTCTATAATCCCACCAATATTGAACTTTGCTAATTTCGAAACTAGATTTTGGCATTCCTCAATGGTTTCACCACCACAAAATTGTTTAAACATAGTATGTTTAACAATAAGCTTTACTGGTAGTTTTAGCCTTAAAGCTAATAATAGCAATTTTGAGACGAAAGCTACTAATGTTTGCCGACTAATGGATGCAAAAAGTAGGTAGGTTTTATAAAGGGCATGATCCGATAGATGCTTAAAAGCGATTTCGGTGTTGCTTAGATTCAATTCTTTCTCCATAGGCACATCATTTTGAGTAGCTTTTTTCATTGTGACTCAACCGAATTTCATCAATTTTTTGTTTTCTCCGTATATTGCCTGGCATTTTTACCTGTAAATAGCCAGGAGGAGCAATCATAAAATATTAGCTATGCTTAGCAGGTGGAAGGGGGAGTGGGATCGTACTTATTGCTTTTTCGTCTTTTACAAGAAAAGGGCTTCTTCACTGGGTACGTTTAATTTTATTGAATTTTTACTGGATGTTATCCACTTTTATCTCAAGTGATGTCTAAACCCATGGAATTTCTTTAAAAATTAACAATCAATTTAAGTTTTATATAAAAATGCGTCATTTTTACATATGTCATTATAATCATATTAATATTAAATTTCTCATAATTACAAAAGGTTATTTATAACCATATGTTTTATTATTTTAATAATATTGACATTTTTATAATATTATATTAATTTCCCGTTGAAATGAATTTTGACTAAAAAGAGATGGTCCCCATCTTTAAAGGAGGCAAATATATGCAAATGACAATTCGTACGAAATACGCAGTAATCGCCCTTGGTCTTATGGCGGCAGCCACAGTAGTGAGCTGCGGTAGAAATTCTGGAGGAAGTGATTCTAGCAAAAGTAAGCCTGCATCTGTGCAAACTTTACTACAAGCAGAAAACAAAGTTGGAAATGACAAGGTTGTTTTGAACTTTGGTTCTAATGTCGATAATGCAAGTTATCAGTGTCAAGTTGAGGTGATTAATGCAGGAGAGCAAGCTGCTAACAAAGGGGCTTGGTCGATGTGTGTAGCATCTGGTTTAGAAGTGCCTATTCCTGAGGCTTCTTTAGTGACAGTTTCGGTAAAAGCGATCGATGCTAACGGTAACGAAGACTCTTCTCCGTTAGTACTACAATATAAGGGAGCTGAAAAAAGTGCTCCGATTGTTCAACCAACTGTGCAAAATCCTGCACCCCAGTTGCCAGAGACACAAGTTCCAGGTAATGGCCAAGGTGGGCAATATGGTTATCCAGATGCACAACACTGGTCTCCCTTTGAGCTTACTAGTTTGAACCTGTCTTCAAGTTGGTCATTTAGAGTTCCACGTGGCATGCATGTTTTGCAGTACTCTGCAGATTATGGTGTTGGCACTGGAATCGATGTGGTTCAAATTATGATGGGTCAAGATCCAAATTATTTTGGGTTATATCCAGGTAGCTTTAGAACGGATAATGGTTGTAGCCGTTTAGCTAACCGTCCAATTGGTATCCGTTCTCCGGCAGGTGATGTCTTAGGATATTGTGCGGGCAAAGTGTATGGTAAGGCTCAGGTCAATAAAATGTTTGGAGCGGAGTATGCTGTCAATCATATTGAGGTTGGTAGTGATATTGATGCCCCTATTAAAAAACGGATGTTAGTTCAAGTTTATAGGAATTATAACCGTAACAGAAGCATTTTATCCAGCCTTTGTAGTGATCGAGCAAACGTTTCAGGCTACAACGAAGTTTTTGCTAATATACCGGTTATGGAAAACTTTTGGGCTTATGATTACCTAGTAGATAATGTAAGAACTTGCCGTGTTACTCTTAATGGTCTTAATGGTGGTAGATGGCAGGTAGCAGGTTTTATTTTCACCCAAGCAGATTATGCAAGAAGCTCTCGGTGTGCTTCTGCCCATAGAAGCTGCCAAGCAAGTGATATGGCATTAGAAGTCGTGTATTTAGAAAAGAATGAGCAAGGTATGACCCGTTATAGTGATTATTTTGTAAGAGATTTCCAAGAGTTGATTTTTGATACCTTAGGCCGTGAAAATCCTTATATGCCATTTTAAGATATTAGAGAGATCCTCCGCGCAATTATAGAGAGTGTTTTTAAGAAAAAATATTCTCTGTGCTAGCGAAAAAAAGTAAATACCCTCCATTTTCAATGAAAGTGGAGGGTATTTACTTTGAAAATTATTTTATCTTTCAGGTAACGTTAGCCTCTTTCTTTTATATCCCAAATAAGCTCTACTTGTGGTATAACCTTTAGTTCTGCGAAAATTGGCACTTCAAACCCAGCGGATGCTCTGATACGAAGTGAGAAATTACTCAAATTGAGATTTCTAAGCGCTCTACTATTTTCAGAAGAGTAGCTATTGCTTAACTCTCCAGCGGCAAGAGATTCTTCGATTTCAGTGATCTCATTGTCAAAAAAATTACTAAAACTCTGTGTCATTTCTTCGGAAGCGAAACTGTTTTGTGATAACACTAGCATGCATATTACGACTAATACTTTCATATTTCCCTCATTTCTACATTTTTTGATTACTTACGTCTTAAATCTAGTTCAAGACCAACAATGCCGGAAAGTTTAATTAAGCTAATAGGGCCTGCAATTGAAAACTGAAATTGTGGCTTAATTCTATTAAGATTCCATTTTTCATTTAAAAACTTATTGCCAGCTTTTGCTAGGAAGCTAGAAATTTTATATGATTTTTTAATGCCTTTTCGGAATGCGTTGCGATTCACTCTAAATAATCTTGAACGTGAACTTGGCGAGTCGACAAAACTGATGCTGTTAGCTTTAGCAAACTCTAAGGTGTTAAGGTTATCGCTTGAATCGATCATTGGAATTTCGTCTAGGAGTTTAACAGTGTTGTGACCTTTAGTTGTTGATTTGTTTAAAGGGTTCTCTTTAACTCTTTCGAAGTATACGTGACCTGTAATGTTGCCTCCTGCTTTGACGACACCAATGGATCCTGAAACAGACATGCCGATGGAGACGCGAAATGTTTTGAGGTAAAAGTTTTGCTGTGCAATTTCGACATCATCGGTTTGCGAAAAATCGTTAGCAAGGGTCGATAGCAAAGAAGTAAGCTCACTTCTTCTTTTTTGCTGCTCTTCTGTGAAGTTTAGGTTTATGCGATTAGAGCCTGTATTCTTGAAAGTAAAGCGTAATCTGATGTCTCCTCCAACTGCCACGCCAGCTGTAACCATACCAGAAGCACTAACGGATAGGCCAAGCATGTATCTGCTTACTTTCCACTTGTTGCCATCTTGAGGAGAAATACCTGTTACTAAAGAATGAAATTCTGAGATTTTTTCGTTCAAGCCTCTCTTTAGAAGTTGCTCGTCTTCGATTTTTCCGGTCGCCACTGTTGCATCAACAATGTCATTTATAAGTGAGTTGATTTCTTCTCTTGACATATTGTCTGTGATTTCAAATTCTTTAGCATTTTCTAAGACCTCACCACTATCTGCTCCTTTACTTAAGTCGTTGCTGACTTTATGCCAATAAACTTTTGCGGAAGCTCTACCACTACCGACTAGAAGGCCAATTGGTCCTTTTGCCCCAATTACAAGCCTAAGAATCAAATCGGTTAAACGCCATTTGCTATCGCGGGATTCTTTTTCTGCTAAGACTTGCTCGTCGAATTTATTAAGTGCATTGTGAGTTGATTTAAATATATTATCAATTCTTTTACCTGCACCAAAAATTTTACCTTCAGTATCTTTTTTAGTTTCCTCAAATTTTTCTGTATTGAGACTTTTTTCTGTCTTAAAATTTTCTTCTGGCGTTGTATACCAGTCTTTAGGCAAGTTACCTTCATCATCGCCTTTCGATTCAGCTAAAATCGTCGTAGATCCTAGCGTTATAGCTAAGGTAAACGCTAATTTGTAAATTTTATTGTTCATGATTAAATTCCTTAATTTGAATTATTTAATTTTTGAGAAAACTACACGAATCCCAATGTCGCCAGTAACTCCGACCACGCCGATGTCAGCTTTGGCTTGAATGCCTAAGCCAAAGATGGCTTGTTTTAACGTCCAAATGCGTCTTGATTCATGTTCATTTAGTCGGGTGAATACGCCTCTATGGATATCTGTAAGACTTTCCGTGAGGTAATCTTCAAATTCGCCTTTTTTGAAACGTGCATTGATTTCTTTAGCACCTTTATTGCCAATCATGGGAATGGCTCCAAAAGGGCTACAGGCACTACTTAGGGTAATGCCTAATATAGCTATAGCTCTGCCAAAATATTTCATATCGCTTTTTCCTATATATAAAATATAAATTATCGAACATGGCTAACTTACTTATCAGGAAAAAAAGGTCCAATTAGGATTCTGTTAGAGCTAAAAAACCAATATATTTCCTTTGGTTATTGAAAAAAAGAAGAGTAAGCCGAGGAGCCTTTGCGCTGTATAATTAAAGGGCGTTTTGTGGTGCGATTTCTGTATAATTTCACAAAAAATACTCAATATTGTAGGTGTAGACCTACGGAATTTTTCTTTTGTTTTGCTCGTCTGAGTTTCTAGTTAGTGCGATAATGCTTGATGCAGTGTGTGGTATAAGCCTTTTGCTGAAATAAGCTTATCATGACTTCCTGACTCTGCTATTGCACCTTCTTGCATAACTAGAATTTGATCGCATTTGCGAATGGTTGAAAGGCGGTGAGCGATAACGATAACGCTTCGTCCTTGGAGGATTTTTCCGATGGCATGTTGGATTGCAGTTTCCGCTTTTGGGTCGATAGATGATGTGGCTTCATCTAATATTACTAGATTTGGTTTACGCGCAATTGCACGAGCAAATACTAATAATTGTCTTTGTCCTTGGGATAAATTTGCTCCTTGTTCGCGTATTGCAAAATCATAGCCTCCTGGGAGTCTTTTAATAAATTGATGTGCTCCGACAATTTTTGCGGCTTCAACAATATCTTCTTTGCTGACCGAAGGATCATCTAATCCAATATTAAATGCAACACTTCCATCAAATAAGACGATGTCTTGAGGAACAATCGATATTTTTTCTCTTAGTTTTTCTCCATCGAGTTGCAATAGATCTATCCCATCGATTAAAATTTTTCCGTTGTATCTATTGTAGAGCTTACTCAATAGTTTTATGATCGTACTTTTTCCGCTTCCAGTTCTTCCAACTAAGGCGAGAGATTTTCCTGCTGGTAAATGAAAATTGATATTTTTCAATACGGTTCGGTCTTTCTCGTCTTTTTTATTGCTATATGAAAATGATACATTTTGAAATTCAACTTCGCCTCTAATTTTGTTTAGTGCTTGTTCCCCACTGATGAATTCTTTCGTTTCCATAATTCCAAATATTCGATCTACAGCTGTAAAAACACCTTGTAGCATGGCCATGGTAGATCCTAATTGCTTTAGTGGTTCAAAGAGTTGTTGTACGTAGCGGACAAAGGCAACAATGACTCCAGCTGTTACCATTCCAGTGCCGAAAAATTCAGTGACAACAGCAAATAGTGTTAAGCCTATCATTATAGATGCGATTCCATCTAAAATTGAGAAAATAAGGGAGTCCATGATGACAACCTGCATTTGTGCATTGCGGTATCCTTTATTCATTGTGTTGTACTTATCTACAGCATTATGACCAGCAGTGAGGATTTTTATGGTTGAGTTTCCGTATAGACATTCTTGGGTATAGGCATTTAGAGCAGCTAGTTTTGCCCTGGCAGAATGCATCATAGTTTTCAATATTTTTGAAAACCAGGCAATCCCCCAAAATATAATTGGTAAGACTAGAATAGAAATTAATGCAAGCCGCCAGTTTAAAACGAGCATACCTATTGCGCAGCCTACCAATGCTGCAAGATCGACAATTGATCTCAAAACTCCCATACTTAGAGACTCGCTAAGATTATCAAAATCGCTAGTAGCTCTGGTGACTAATGCTCCGCTCAGCGAACGGTCATGGAAACTCAAACGTAAATTTAAAATATGTGTCACAAGTTTTTTTCGTAGGCTTAGGATCATTTTGTTAACTACTAAGGCTGTCGTATATGATTGAGCAGTTCGACTTAGATATTCGCTTATGACTAAAAATAAAAATATGATTGAATAATAATTTAACTTACTGTGATCGCCAGCCAATACCCCTGAGTCTATAGCGTTTTGTAGTATGAGAGGTTGTGCGACTTGAGTTGCTGAAATAGCTGGGATTAAAACAATAGCTAAAGTTAATAAAAATTTGTTTTCTTTGGCATATGGCCAAAGTTTTTTAAGGTTAGCAAAATCTTTAAAAAGTCCACGAGACCGTAATATATCATTAATATCCATTGCTACGATTTACTCCGAAAGAAAGGCGTCACTATTACTTATTTTTAGGCTTTCGAGATTACCTTGGGCTATAATATGCCCTTGATCAAAAATATATATTTTATCGCATTTTTGTAATGCCGAACTTCGATGCGAAGCAATGACCATGGTTCTGTTCATGGTATATATGTGTTCAATTATGGCTTGCTCGGTTGTATGGTCTAGAGCGGAAGTTACATCATCTAGTAAAAATATTTCTGGGGTGCGGATGAATATTCTTGCTAAGGCAATTCGTTGTTTTTGCCCACCAGAAAGTCTTACTCCTTTTTCACCAATCTGAGTATTCCAGCTTTCTGGAAATGATTGGATATCGTCATAAATTTTTGCCAGCTTTGCGGCTTGAAAGACTTGCGGATCGTCCGGCTTGATGTCAGTGCCAAATACTAGATTTTCTGCTATGCTCTCCGAAAATAGATGTGCAGACTGTAGGGCGTATCCTATATTTTTTCTTAATTCTTCGGGGCTCATCGATAATATGTCTTGCCCTTTCCAAAATATTGTTCCTTTAGGTGGATCGTAGATGCGGGTGATAAGGTTGAATAAAGTAGATTTTCCACTGCCAACTTTACCGCATATGCCAATTTTTTCACCTGGGTAAATTGTAATATTGATATTACTTAGCACCTCATTTTCTTGCTCTTGTTCGTTATTGAATTTGAAACACAGATTTTTGATTTCTAAGAGAGGTTGAAGTTTTATATGCTCTTGTCTATTGTCATGATTTTGGACTGATGTAGCACCTTCTATCTCTGAGCGATCTAGTTCTGTCAGTCGGTCTGTTGCCGTTTTGGCTCGCTGATAGATTGCTATGATAATTCCAAGGGCAGTAAGTGGGAATGTTAATAGGCCAATATAGACGTTAAAGGCCATAATATCACCTATTGTGAGATTGCCTCGTGTGACCTCTTGTCCACCGTAATATAGGACAATAAGGAATGAAAATCCTGAAAATAAGACCATAAGAGGAAAGAGTACCATGCGGACGATCACTAGTTTCATATTACTGTCAAAGACAGATTTATTTTCAGCTTCAATGCGATTAATGAAGCTTTCTTTGGCAGAATTTGCTTGAATTGTGTGAATATTTACAAAAGCTTCAGTTACTTTATTTGTAAGACGTCCGACGGCATCCTGATTTATTCTCGAATAATAATGCATTTTAGGTATGCCTATTTTTGTGATGATGACCATAAGCCCTAATGGAAGTAGACAGAAAGTGGTCAATTGCCAATGTACAGAGATCATTTTAGTAAGGATAAAAACAGTGAGATAAATTAAATTCAATAATTGTAATAGGGCGAATGCATAAAAAACTCTAAGTTGTCCAATGTCATTAGATAGCCTGGATATTAAATCTCCCATTCCGAATTTTTCAAAAAAGGTTTGAGGCAGTTTCATAAAGCGTGCAAAGTAAAAATCTTTAATATCGGCTTCTAGAACTCTTCCTGGCCAAAAAATGAGTACTCTTGATAGGGAGCGGATTAACATTTGTAAGGCTCCAAGGAGTATGATGACTATGGTAATCGTTTTTAGTTCACCGAAATTTTGTTTCTCAACGATGCCATTTATAACTTGTTTTGATAATTCTGGAATCTCTAGCATGACATAATTGGTTAATCCCAAAACTATGGTGCCGATTAGATACCAACGCCATAGAGGGAAGGCAAATTGCCGAGAAATTTTAAGCAAGCTTGATGTTTTTACTGTATTCATGTTTTTCCTTAGGAATTGCTCTGATTGTGTTTTGACCGTGAAAAAAATTCATCTTCAATAAGCGAAATCTTTTTCAGGTAGTCGGCGCCATCCCAGTTTTTTAGTAGGTTGATGGACCCAAGCTCGACGGTATAAACTTTTTGACATAATTGCGCAACATATGGGGCAATATGAGTGCTTATAAGCGTGGTTTTACCGCTATCTTGCCGGTTCTTAATGACAGTTTCCAGTGCTTTGGTATGAAAAAGATCGAGGCCTGAAAAGGGTTCGTCCAATATTAGGCATGCTGGATCGTGGAGGTTGGCAATAGCCAGTCCCACTCTTTTTTGCATGCCGTGTGAACATGCTGCAAGTGGCTTATTTTTAAAGAATGAGCAGTCCCAATATTCTATTGCTGCTGTTATTTTTTTATCAGCGTCATCTAATTGGTAAAGGCTAGCTCCATAGCGTAGAATTTCTAAACAGGTGGCCCATTTTGGTAGGTGTAAGTTTTGTGGTAAATAACCGAGTTCTCGTTTGAGCTCAAACTTATCTGGAGTGAGTTTTTTATCTCCAAGGAGAATGCTACCAGAGCTAGCATCGCTATTACCCGTTAATAGTTGAAAAAAAGTGCTCTTCCCCGCTCCATTCTTGCCGAGAAAAGCAATAGTTGTACCGCTATATAGCTCCAGTGAAACTGGGCCAAGGCAAAATCCGCCAGGATACTCTTTTTTCACGTTATCGATCTTAATTAAAATTTCTTCTTCCATGGGTGTCCTATAATTGAGCTGCTTTATTATGTTGGTGCAAGTGTAAGATGCCACCTGCCGTGCAGGATATCAAGCCTCTGAGAAAAAAGGTATCAGAGTTATGTATGCATTATAAAAAACTTTTGTAACTATTCAGCGTATCTTTTATCTGATCGATTCAAAGCCTTGATACATCGTCATCCTGAGTGAAGCGAAGGATCTCAAAATTGCGAAAATAGATCCTTCGCTTCACTCAGGATGACGATGTATCAAGCGACATATTGAAGGGAAAAATACGCTGAATAGTTACAAACTTTTTTCTGAAGTGATGCTGAGATCATGTATGTCAGATAGCTTCGTAGGTAGACTGTAGCAAAGAATGAATCTCAATAGAAAGGGGAAGTATTTGAATTTGGTTCTTAAGAAGCTAGATATGATTATTTTTTGTTCAAAAATATGGATGTGAAGTTGTACTAGCTGTCAATTAGAGGTGGAAAGGCCTTCATACTTATTAAAATGTAACTTTTATTAGATGCTGTAGAAATGGCGTTTTTTCTATGAACGATAGAAATGTCCATGTTGGGACTGCTCCATATAATAGATGGCAATAGGAATGAGTAGGAGGGATAACCAATGGACAAAAATTGCTGTACATATAAAAAGCGAAACAATTAGAGCGGCTATGATTTGTACGACTGGCTTGCGTGCATCGATTTGAAATGCAAGGTGAGGAAATAGAAGAGTAGGGGTGAGAACCATAAGCCCAATTTTTATACTCTCTTGAATTATGCTGAAATTGATAGTTTGGCTTAATACAGCTGGGATCAACCATGAGAGCCCGCATAGGCTACCAACCGTAGCCCCTAAGATCCGAGCTACTTTACTAAGGGTCATGATATAGGCTTCGTGTGAAACCCCTAAGTTTTTTTCCACCCAAGAATATTTTAAGTCTTCGGCTAACTGAAAGGATAAGGCAGTGATTAAGAGTGTTCCTGCCATAAAGGCTGCTAAGATAGCTACAAATAAAGGAGCATTTTTTATGGCTGAAAGGGACACCAAAGCGCAAAATGCGATGGAGGTGAGGAGGCATATTTGTGTTAAACGATTTCTTTTAACCATAAGTCCTAAGCGCCAGTGGGTCATACTTTTGATGGCTGGTAGGTTACCACTTGTCAGAAGATTCTTTTTATTTAAGGCTAGAGTTTCTTCTGTTTTACTTATTTTAAAAACGATGAAAGCCAGAAGAGTCATAACTGCTAATGTTAAGAGTAAATTGATGCTGCCAAATGGGTATAGGTAAAAATGTGCTATACTTAGGGTAGGTATAAATAAAAGCAGAGAGACACTGAGTATTCTTAATTTCCAGAAGCTATTAAGAGTGCTAGGGGACTCGCCTAAAAATTTGGCGAACTTGATAAAAGATTGCTCACCATCTTTTTCAAATTTTAGTTTTCGTCCGAGCATAATGGCAATTAAGATACAGCCTATCCAGCTTAACCATAGGCCAAAAGAGTTACGCATTTTTAGAGAGATTTGCTTTACTTCTACATTGAGAAAATCTTCGAAAATATAGAAAAAGAGAGAAAAAATAACTAGACTGCATATCGCAACGACGATTTCTCGCATAAGGTCATGTTTAATTTTATGCATAGTTGCTTTGATTGAAATGGTATAAAGTAGTATGTATCTTTTCATAACTTCTTCTTGGTATTTCGTTATCGGATTTGCTGCAGTTTCGAAACTATCTGATGCACAGAATATCAAAGTGCGGAGAAAAAAGTACATTTAATGAGGATATTTTTCTCTGAGTAAGCTGATCATGTTGGTGGCTCCTTTACAAATTTGGTGTTTCTTGTGTCAAAAGCTATGAATATTTCCTTTTTGATTACTTCACTTGATATCAGTTCCGGTCTAATTGGCTATGTCTTTGTCTTTATGGCATATTATTGTTGATTAATTAATAATTCTTTCTTTCATCATGCTTCAAACTGGTTATAATTCATATAGCAGTCGTGAACAGGTCGTAATGGCATGTACGCTTTATGTATTTTATCTGGGCTGATTTTTTGTAGGGAGATCTAATTGGCGGCTTATTTTATAAGAAGGCTATTGCTGATGATACCCACTTTTTTAGGTATTACCTTGCTTGTGTTTACGCTCACTCGTTTTGTTCCTGGAGGGCCTGTTGAAAGGATGCTCAGTGAAGCCAATGCGATGACGAGAGAGGGCGGCGGGGGGGGAGGTATGTCTTCTGCTTCCAATATTGCAGGTACCGCTTTATCTGAGGCTCAGATAAATGAGCTAAAGGAATATTATGGATTTGATAAACCGATAGTTGTTAGTTATTTTTTATGGCTGACAAAAGTATTGAGTTTAGATTTGGGTTCGTCGAGCCGTTATGGTGAACCAGTTTGGGATATGATTAAAAATCGATTTCCGATTTCCACATATTATGGCTTATTGTCCCTGATCTTGACTTATTCGATTTGTATTCCTTTAGGGATGGTGAAAGCCGTCCGTCATAACACAAGTGTTGACCATGTCTCATCGATTTTAATTTTTATCGGTTATGCAGTTCCAGGTTTTGTTTTTGGTATTTTTTTATTAGTAACTTTTGCGGCTAATTTGGATTGGTTTCCTCTCGGAGGATTTGTTAGCGATTCGTTTGATGACTTTAGTTTGTGGGAAAAGATCATTGATGTGGTGAAACATTCGATTTTGCCTTTGTGTGCCTATATGCTTGGATCGTTTGCTGTTATGACTATGACCATGAAAAACTCTCTATTAGAAAATTTGGCGGCAGATTATGTTCGAACTGCAATTGCCAAAGGGGTGCCATTTAAAAAAGCGGTTCTTGGGCATGCTATGCGTAATAGTTTAATACCCATTGTAACCCATATAGGCAGTAATATTTCTTTGATTCTAACGGGCTCTTTTTTGATAGAAAAAATTTTTAACATAGATGGTTTTGGTCTTTTAGGTTTGGAGTCTATTGTTGAGCGTGATTACCCTGTCGTAATGGGTATTTTAGCGATTTCGTCCTTACTATATTTGGCTGGTAATATTATTTCCGATTTTTGTGTGGCTTTAGTAGATCCGCGCATTAAATTTGATTAGGGGTTTATGTTATAAATGTTGAAGTTAAACCCACAAACCCGTAGGAAGTTACAGCGTTTTAAGTCTGTTAAGCGTGCGTATTATTCTTTAATGCTTTTCAGCTTTTCATTAATTTTGGCAATTTTTGCTGAATGTTGGGTTAATAATCGAGCGTTAGTGGTTCACTATCAGGGAGAGTATTATTTTCCTACTTACCGCAGTATGATTCCCGGGCATGTTTTTGGCTTTGATTACGCGTATGAGGCCAATTACCGTGAGTTGCGCAATCGTTTTGTTCAAGAGGCTAACCAGGACAATTGGTTGATTATGCCTTTGGTTCCCTACAATGAGTATGAAAATGATTTAAAGGGGCACACCGATGAAAATGGCAATCGCATATACCCTCCATATGCGCCTTCTTTTGCGGAGCAGCATTATTTAGGTACCGATGTTGTTGGCAGAGATATCGTAGCTAGATTAGTTTACGGGTTTCGCTACTGCATAGCTTTTTCCTTGGTGCTTTTGCTCTTTAATTATTCCATTGGTGTGAGTTTAGGGTGTGTTATGGGATATTGGGGAGGTTGGTTTGATTTGCTTTTTCAGAGGATTATAGAGATTTGGTCCAATGTTCCATTTCTTTATATTATCATTATAGTTGCCTCGGTTATTCCGCCTACCTTCGCGATATTAGTAGGAATTTCTGTTTTTTTTGGCTGGATGGGAATGACGTGGTATTTGAGGACGATCACCTATAAAGAAAAGGCCCGTGAATACGTGCTGGCGGCCCGAGCTCTTGGAGCATCGAATTTTAGGGTTTTATTTACCCATATTCTTCCAAATTCTATTTCTCTTATTATAACTTTTGTACCTTTTGCGGTGATCGGGGGCATTACCTCGTTAACATCTCTAGATTATCTGGGCTTTGGCCTACCTGCTCCGACTCCAAGTTGGGGAGAACTGCTGGCGCAAGGGACCTCTCATTTAGAAGCTCCATGGATTGTTTGGTCGGTGATTGTGGGGACTGTGTTTATACTAACTATGATTACCTTTGTTGGTGAAGGGGTGCGAGAAGCCTTTGATCCAAAACGGCATACGACTTATGAATGAGAAAGGATATTGTATGAAATTAATATTAGCTAGGACAGCCTTTTTGGTAATACTGGCTGTCACAAGTGCCTGCACTAGGTGTGACAGTAAGAAGGAAAATAAGGATGCCGTAGATGATGATAAAGAAATATCAAACAAGAATAGCGAATTATATAAGATCTATGATTTGCCAAAAAATATAGTATGGGAAAGTAATGATGAAGAACCTGTCTATGCTTCTGAACAGGCTAAAAAAGGAGGAACGTTTCACAGCTTTCTTAGTTCTTTTCCTTTGACTTTGCGTAACGTTGGCCCTGACTCTAATGGAAGCTTTCGTAGTGTAATTAATGATAATCAATTAGGCTTGGTTGAGATTCATCCTAATACTGACAACGTGATTCCAGAATTGGCTGAAGAGTGGGCTTATGACCCTGACGGAGTTACTGTTTATTATAAGCTTAATCCCAAAGCTAGATGGTCTGACGGCAAGCCAATTACTGCTGATGACTTTATTTTTCAGTGGGAGTTTATGCGTTCGAAGCATATAGTCGCCCCTTGGTATAACGACCATTATAGTAAGGAAATCCTTTCAGTTAAAAAATACGGCGATCACATTCTGTCCATTACCGGCCATTTGAAAAAACCAAAAAATGATTTGCATTACTATTACGGTATGTCCCCTCGGCCAAGGCATTTCCATAAACTCGATGAAAATTGGGTAAAAAATTACAACTGGAAGGTTGAGCCTAACTCTGGGCCTTATCAAATATCAGAGGTTAAAAAAGGCAAATTGATTATCCTCAAGCGAAAAAAAGATTGGTGGGCTAAGGATCTTCGCTATTTTAAAAACCGTTTTAATGTCGACCGTATCGAATATCGAGTGATTCGTGATTTAAATGTGGCCTGGGAGCATTTTAAGAGGGCAGAGTTGGATGCCTTTTCATTGACGCTTCCTGATTATTGGCATGATAAATCAAAAATTGATGTTTTTACAAAGGGTTATACTCATAAAGTCTGGTTTTTTGTCGATCAACCACAGCCTGATTACGGTATGTGGTTAAACCAGGCTGTCGACATTTTTAAAGATCGTAATGTTAGGTTAGCTTTTGCACATGCTATGAATTTTGAAAAGGTTCTTAAAGAAGTGCTGCGTGGTGATTATTTTAGATTGCAAACCGGTACGACGGGCTACGGCAAATATACAAATACAGAAATAAGAGCTAGAGAATTTAGTATTAAAAAAGTAACGCAGTTGATGACCAGTTCTGGCTGGAAGCGTGGTGCTGATGGAATTTGGATCAAAGGCAAACAGAGGTATGCAGTACGGGTAACCTATGGAGCTCCTCACCATACGGAAAGGTTGGTTGTTTTAAAAGAAGAGGCAAAAAAAGCTGGCATTGAATTGGAATTACAGCTTCTCGATGCGAACGCTTCTTTTAAATCGATGCTTGAAAAGCAGCATCAGGTGGCATGGACAGGATGGGGTCCGCAATACCGTCCGCAATATTGGGGGCAGTACCATTCTGAAAACGCAAATAAACCACAAACGAATAATTTTTCGAATACGGCTAGCAAGGAGATTGATAGTTTGATCGATCAATACAAAAATGAGTTGGACGAAGAAACACGCTATGGTTTGGCAAGAAAGATTCAGGCAGCTATTGCCTACGAGGGGGCTTATATCCCAACTTTTTTAGTCCCTTATTTTCGTCAAGGTTATTGGCGCTGGTGGAAATTTCCTAAAGTTGCTGCAACAAAAATGTCTGAAAGTTTATTTGATTTATTTGGTTCTACGGGGGGGCTGTTCTGGTTAGACCAAGACACTAAGGAGGAAACTCTGGGGGCTATGAAAGCTGGCAAGTCTTTTGCTCCTGTTACTATTACAGATAAAACATATAAAATTTATTAATGAGTGTTTTTTATCATATTTTTACCCATAAGTATGTAGGAGCGTCATGTTGAGTGAAACGAAACACCTCGAAATGATTAAGCGTGAGTATGAAGTTTGAGATTCTTCACCTTCGACTCGGAATGACGAGAATCTATTTGTGACTTATGGAAACGAGTGAGTTTTTTGTAGGTGAGGTATCAAGAGATAGACCCGAAATCGCAAAAAAATAGCAAGCATGGAGAACTCCTGCTCGATGTCAAAGGTTTGCGTACAGGATTCTCCAATGAGTTTGGCTCTGTTTACGCGGTTGATGATGTCAGCTTTTCTGTTCGTTCAGGGAAGATTCTTGGTATTGTGGGTGAATCTGGTTGTGGAAAAAGTGTGACTTCTTTGTCGATTATGCGCCTTTTGCCAAAGCCTATGGGGTTTATTGATGCTGGAGAAGTTCTTTATAAGGGGATAGATCTTTTAAAATTACCGGCGGAGAAAATGCACGAGATTCGTGGACATAGGATAGCTATGATTTTTCAAGAGCCCATGACCGCCTTAAATCCAGTGCATAAAGTTGGACGCCAGATTTTTGAAACTTTTAGATTGCATTTTCCTAAGATGACTAAGCAAGAAATTTATAGAGAAACGGTAGAGTTATTGGCAAAGGTAGGCATTCCTGCCCCTGAGCAAAGGTATCATGAGTTTCCACATCAGCTATCGGGAGGGATGCGCCAGCGGATTATGATTGCGATCGCTCTTGCTTGTAGGCCGGATATTTTGATAGCAGATGAACCAACCACAGCTTTGGATGTGACTATTCAGGCACAAATTTTGCACCTTCTAAGGGAGATACAACAAGAAATGGGGATGGCGATCGTCTTTATCACCCATGATTTGGGAGTTATTGCACAGCTATGTGATGAGGTGGTGGTGATGTATGCTGGTAAAATAGTCGAAAAGGGAAGTGTACGACAACTTTTTGACAATCCGCTGCATCCATATACGAAAGGACTTTTGGCATCAAATCCAGCGCTAACATCAAAACGCAAGATGCCTTTACACACTATTACCGGAATGGTGCCCAGCTTAATGAATCTGCCTGCCGGTTGCCGGTTTTACAATCGTTGCCGATTTGCTACTGACCTTTGCCAAAGTCAGCCATTAGAAGAGGAAACTGATTCAGGGCAAATGGTGGCCTGCTTTCATTGGCGTGAAAAAATATCAAAGTAATAAGGGCGATGATTATGGGTAGCTTATTAGAGGTTAAAGACCTCAAAATGCATTTTCCGATTTATGGAGGAATACTGCGTCGGCGTATAGGCACTATACACGCTGTAAATGGTGTTAGCTTTAATATTATGCCAGGAGAGACAGTGGGCCTTGTCGGTGAATCTGGTTGTGGAAAAACCACGGTGGGCCGTACTATTGCGCGTCTATACCGGGCGACTGAAGGGGAAGTGACGTTTGATGGCATTGATCTATTTAACTATCCAAAAAAACAAATGAAATTGATAAGGCGAGATTTACAAATTGTCTTTCAGGACCCCTTCGAGTCTTTGAACTCTC
The DNA here is from genome assembly GCA_041391425.1 of Bdellovibrionota bacterium. GTDB lineage: Bacteria > Bdellovibrionota_B > Oligoflexia > Oligoflexales > JAWKNZ01 > JAWKNZ01. Next base: position 98,927 of record JAWKNZ010000008.1, on the reverse strand, counting down.
GCCATACTGTAGCGACTATTTTAGAAGAGCCCTTTATCATTCATAATTTGGGGACACCTTCAGAAAGGAAGCGAGAGGTAAAGTTGCTTTTGGAGCGTGTAGGTTTATCTGTAAACGCACTAAATAAATTTCCTCATGAATTTTCTGGTGGTCAGAGGCAAAGGATTGGTATTGCCAGGGCTATCGCCTTAAAACCTAAATTAATCATCTGCGACGAGCCTGTCTCAGCTCTAGATGTTGCAATACAGTCCCAGATTATCAATTTGTTATTAGAGTTGCAGAAGGAAATGAGCTTGGCGTTTTTGTTTATTGCTCATGACCTTTCTGTTGTCAGACACGTTTCCGATCGTATAGCAGTCATGTATTTGGGTAAAATTGTCGAATTTATGGATGCTGAAGTGATCTATCAAGAGCCTAAGCATCCTTATACAAGGGCCTTATTATCTGCCATTCCGCTACCCGATCCTAATCGTAAGGTGTCTCCTCAGCTTTTAGAGGGGGATGTGCCCTCTCCAATAAGACTCCCCAGGGGATGTGGTTTTCATCCTCGTTGTCCATATGCGCAGGATATATGCCGTCGACAAGCTCCTGAGTTGAGGGCTATTGGAGGTGGAAAGCATCTGGTTGCATGCCATTTTTCAGAAGAATTGTTCTCTTGACTGAATGTTTTCCCAGTTTAATCATATTTTCCCATAAATTGCATATCTAATGCATATGATATTTGGCTAGCTTACTAAAAAGTGTTCTTATTATAAATACATAACTCCAATTTATTTTCTATAGTCTGACTTAATGGATTTTGGGTGGAATTTTATCTTGGATTATTTTAGCAGATCTGGAACTTGTTGAAATATTTAACATGCTGAAAATAAATGAAAAAGCCAGCTTTTACTCAAAAGCTGGCTTTAATACTACTAATTGGACCATACAGTCGAAGCTTACTTCTTCTTTCTGGTTTTTCTTTTTGTAGCTTTTTTCGCGGTTGTTTTTTTCTTAGTAGCTTTCTTTTTTGCTACTTTTTTCTTAGTAGCTTTTTTCTTAGTAGCTTTTTTTGCTGCTTTTTTCTTAGTAGCTTTCTTTTTTGCTACTTTTTTCTTAGCTACTTTTTTCTTAGTAGCTTTCTTTTTTGCTACTTTTTTCTTAGCAGCTTTCTTCTTTGTTACTTTCTTCTTCTTTTTGGCAGTAGCCTTTTTCTTAGTTGTTTTCTTCTTTGTTTTTTTGGCGGCTTTCTTCTTAGTAGCCTTTTTTTTCTTTTTAACCAAAACGTCTCTCCTTCAGCTAAGTTTAACTTAAAATATACCTTACCCCTTCCTAGGGATTGGGGACACCTGAAACAAGCTATTTGCTTGTATTGATAAGGTCTCTGCTAAGATCATTGTTACATTTAATCATAACCAAACTTGATCTGCTACCTTCTCTATTACATTATACTATAATCTTAACACAAATAATCAACTAACATTAATAGCTTTTTCACTTTTAAGCATTTTTTATTTAGCTGAGGTAACAGAGAATCTTTCTATGATCTATTCAAATGCTATGTATCATAAGGATTCTGTTTATTCTCCGCCTTTAAAAACTTTGCTAAGCCACTTCAAAAAATTTAAAAAAAAATTAAAGTTGTTTCAACCTTAAAACTCAAATTCAAATTTCGGTACTTCTTTAGAAATATTAAGTGAAAAAGAATAAAAAATATCACATTTGTTTAAATGTTTTTTGGAATTTGGATCTTTGAGGGGGGAAAGATTTCTCGTTTTTCTCTAGATAAAATGTAGAAAAAAAATGGAATGTTTTTCTATTACTATTTGAAATAAAAGGATTTTTTCTGATGGAGTTAGGTCGGTGGGGATGGTGATTTAGCGTTAAACGTCTAGTTGAGAGACGTATTTGTTAGTAGAGTTTAGATCTGCCTTCATAAGCCAAAATTTAGGAAAAAAAATGCTAGCAGATAAATTTTTTCTGATTTGTATGGGTAACAAAAATTAATTTTTGACTGTTATTGGTATCCGATTTATTGGCTACTAGTCAAGCGACTGATCGATTTTGCAGTGATAAAGATCTATTTTCAAGTTAGAGGGCGCTTGTTAGGCAAGTTTTAAATCAAAATTTGTTTAATTTAAGCCTGCTCTTGGTGATTTCTAAGTTGCAGAGCCGTGTTTTTGGGGTAGAAGTTTAGTAAAACGATCATTACGCTACGAGATCAAACTTTATCGCTTGCTCATGAAATAAGAACAGTGTAGAAGTTAAAGCCCATAATAAGCATGTGTTCTTTTTAGATCAAGCAGCCCGACTTTAAGAAAAGTTCTTCAAGGTCTGTTTCTTGATCGATGGTAGCGAGCCCGTGCCGGAAGAGGTCTTTCTTGCCGAAATCGGTTTGAACCCAGACGACTTCCAGTTCTACTGTGTGCTCTTTTGTAACCAGCTGGAAGCGGTCGCCAGCGTCATATTCTGAATTGGCAACGATACCGAGGCCGTGTTGGGAAACATCTACAGGCCTGCATGCTATATCTTGCCCAGTTTTATCGGTTAGCCGGCCTGGTAATAGCCCTGTTAGCTTTTTTCGATTGCTCAGGCGCCTTTCTTTTTTTTGTGGAATAGCCATTTTCGTTCCCCCTGTTTTACCAAACTTCGTATTTCCCATAGTATCCGTTTTTCAGCTTCAGATTGATTACAACCCCTAAAACTAAATAGCATGCGATTTATGAAGGTTCTCTTAACTATTAAACCAAGTCGGATCATTGTGTTGAAAGTTAAACAAATTTTATTTTTTATTTATTTTTAGGTAGTTATATTAATAGCAAAAATAGCCGGTTTTGAGCGAATGTACTTGCTTTAGGGGTAAATACTGTTGATTTGAATGAGGGCACAAAATGTTTCTCTATTGCTATAGTTGGGTCTATTGGCGTCATCTTGGTATCTTTCATATGGAGAAAGTGGCAGTGGGCTCATTAACTGTGTAAAATGATGTTGAGACGTTTTTTGGCTGTTGACCCCGTTGAGCGCAAGTAGATAACAGGTTTTGTTTTTATATTTCTTTGAAGACAGCTTCTAAAAATACCTGTGGATTTGATCGAATATAAGAGGTTTAAAATGATTGCTATTTTTCCAGAATTAAGTTCATGCGCAAAATCGGGCAAGATTGATCAGCTAGCGATTCTAGCCAGAAGTTATTTCGGTGGTGAGCTTGCTAAAAAGCCAGCCATAGATCTTCATGCGATTTTAAAATCCTCAGGAATCGAAGTGAAAGCAATGCCATTAGAGACGTACGGTGCTATTGCCGTTAATGATGAAAAAGGTAGTTTTAGGATTTTAGTAGTCTATAAGGAAGGACTGTCTTATGAAGAAACACAGTTTAACCTGGCTCATATGTTAGGGCATGTTTTGATTGATATACAACCGGCAATTTCCGAAAGCTCTATTGGTAAAATTGGGTTAAGAGAAGAGGAGTCTCCTTTAGAATGTTATGTAAAAAGTATAAGCCCCACCTTGGCGGTAGATGCGCAAGCTAAGCAAGAAATTTTGGCTAATCAATTTGCTGCCGCATTGTTAATGCCAGAAGGAATGGTGCGTCGTGCAGCAGAAAAAATTAAAGATTGTTCCAAGCTAGCAACATTTTTCTCAGTCACAGAGGCTGCAATGGAAAAAAGGCTTATTGACTTGGAGATCGTAGTTGGAGAACCTTCTAGTTTCCTTGATGGTGAACGGAAAATAAAAGGTAAAGTTATGGATCCAGTCTTACCTACGGATAAGCCTTTGAATTTAAGTCAGTTAAAATCTCCAAATAGTATTTCAAATAATACTGGGGGAGGGGTAAATAGTAATCAATTTGTTAGGGGATATTCTGACTCAGAGAAGCTCATATCTGAGGGGGATGAACAACCTAAGGCAGTTGATAGTCGTGATCAAAAAACCGAAATCGGAAAAAATCTTAATCTATCAGAGCGCGCAAGAGAGATTAAAGGTAGGCAGAAAGATCCGAGTGCTTCTGCTGCAATGCCTGATAGCCAATCCAGTTTAGGATTGAAGCGTTTAAGAGAGTTAGCAAAAAAACTCGATAAGTCTGTTGAAATGTGAAGGTTATCCGTTTTTAAAAACTCGTAACTTTTTTGATAGTGCTGGTGACGAGGGTAGAGAGCAAAAAAAGCGTAAATTTACTGTGTGCAATTCTTATTTTTTCAGAATAGATAAGAAATTCTGTTCAGTCAATGCCCATTAACATTGCTTAATTTATAGAGTTTGAGAAATTTTGTTATATTGCTGCAAGACTTCGCTATTTGCTATTGCAGAAAGATTGGGAACCGATTCTCCCTGAAGGATTTTTAAGATTGCTGTTTCGACCTTCTTGCCGCTTCTCGTGTAAGGAATCCCATCAATCGCAATAATTTTTGCAGGCACGTGACGGGGGGTCAAGTTCGTCTTAATTTCCGATTTGATTTTGTTGATCAGATCTTGATCCAGCATAGATCCTTCCGCAAGTTTTACAAATAAGATGATCTCTACATCGCCATTAACGGGTTTTCCAACCGCAAGCGAATCTTCTATCTCTATGAGATTTTCGACTTGCCTGTAAATTTCTGCAGTACCAATACGTACGCCTCCTGGATTTAGGGTAGAGTCTGATCGGCCATGGATAATAAACCCTCCATTAGGGGTAGCTTCGATAAAGTCACCATGGCGCCAAACTGTATGGGATGTGAAGTGTTCGAAGTAGGCTGCTGAATATTTTTTATTTTCCTTGTCATTCCAGAAACCTATCGGCATTGAAGCAAAGGGGCGTGTGCAGACTAACTCTGCCTTCGTGCCTTGTAGGTTCTTGCCAGGGTTATTCCAGGCTTCTACGGCCATACCCAATCCAGCACATTGGATTTCACCTAGGCGAACAGGCAGAACGGGGTTACCAAGCATAAAGCAGGATATGATATCTGTTCCACCAGAAATAGAGGCCAGATGGAGGTTAGATTTAACATTTTGGTATACCCATGAATAATGCTCGGGCAATAGTGGTGCGCCTGTAGATAAAATCGTTCTGAGTGATTCTAAGTTATGGTTATTTTGAGGGTGAATATCTTTATTCATACATGCTTGGATATATTTGGGGCTTGTTCCAAAGACGGTAATTTTTTCCGATTCTATCAGATGCCATAAAGCTTCCATTGTTGGAAAGCCAGGAGATCCGTCAAAAGTTACGAGGGAGGCGCCGGTTGATAATGTTGAAACCATCCAATTCCACATCATCCATCCACATGTTGTGTAATAAAATAGTTTGTCTTTGTTGCTTAAATCACAGTGTAGAATTAATTCTTTCTTATGCTGTAGAAGGGTTCCACCGGCACCATGTACAATACATTTAGGGATTCCTGTTGTGCCTGAGGAAAATAATATGTAGACAGGGTGGTCAAACTCTACATCTACGAAGTTTATTGGCAGAGGCTCATCGTTATTAAAAGTTTTGACCAAAGCAGTTTGTGAAATTTACAAAATCCTGCCAGGCTATTAAGTTTGGGTATTTTGGATCTTTATGAAAAGTTGGTGTCATCTTTTCGTATAAAATGTCGGTTTGTATTACAACTTCTAATGAAGGGAGTAGTGGTAAGCATTCTCTTAATGTTTGGTGGCAGGAAAAAACCTTTCCGTTGTAGTGGTAGCTACTGCTAAAGAATAAAATTTTTGGTGAAATTTGTGCTAAGCGGTCGACAATCCCCCCGACACCAAAGTCAGGTGAGCACGAGGACCAAATTGCCCCTAAAGAAGTTGTGGCTAGCATGGCTATGATTGCTTCGTATGAGTTGGATAATACACCGGCTACCCTGTCCCCTTTTTTCACTCCAGCTTTTTGTAAGGATAATGCACAACAAGCAACTTGATTCCACAGTTCTTTTGCAGTTAGACTTGTACGTCCTATCCCTTCTTTTACGGAAACCAATACCTGAGAATCATTAGGTTGTGGAAGAATATTTTCAGCAAAGTTGAGCTTGGCTCCTTCGAACCAGTGGGTCTTTTCTTGTAGCCAGTCATTCAAGCTAGAAAATTTTTTATCTATAGAGGTCTCTTCTTGGGGTCGGCTATTAGGTTTCTTCCGCCATTTTATGTCTACAAACTTTGCGCAATACCTCCAAAATTTACCTGGATGTTCTACGGACCATTGGTGTAGATCATTCCACTTGAGGAGGTCTTTACTTTCAATATCAGATACAAATTGAGCAAATTTTGTCATAAAAGATTTTTGAATCTTTTGAGAGCTTGGCTGCCAAACAATTTGTCCAATATCAGTTGTCATAATAAAAATACTCCAACGGTTTTAATTCAAAAAAGCGGTAATCTCGAAGCTTTTAGAGACTCTTTTGATGGCTCCCACTTGCATTTTGATAGGATAACTTCTTTGCTCGTACGATAAATTTTGAATGTACACGGCTGGCTGATTCTATGTGACATGTGTAAAAAAATAAAGCCCAAAACTAAAGCCTATGTTCTCAGGTGATAGTTTTGGGCAAGAGCTAAGTTAATAAACTTATAGCTTTTCTGCCTCAAAGGAGTTTTTTTTGAGGCAGAAGAAGCTTAAAAATCTTAGGCAAGGAGAGACATCCCATCTATGCCGTTTCGGAGGCTATCAGATTCGTCATAAAGGTCAAATCCATCTACTTCACTATCTCGCGACCAATGGTGATGGACCCGATGTGACTTCATGCGCTCCTTGCTTCTACGCAGTGCGTTGTCTAACTTAAGTGCAAGTAAGTCAAGACACTGGTACATATCATCGCCATTTACATGGACTATAATCGGATGGCCACGATCATCTAAAAATCTACATTTAACCAGGTGCTCTCCGTGATTGATTTCAAAGTCAATCTTACCTACTCTTGGTTTTGAGCAGAATTTTGAAATCGCTGGACTTAATTTTTGCCTTGCATATGCTTCAAGGTATTCCGATGGTTTTAAGTTTTTGTAGTGAACTTGAAATCTCATAATAACCCTTTCCAATTACAATAACTTTATACTAAAACCGCCCTAAACTAAATGCTGCCTACAGCTTTCCAATACTTTATCTTGCTTTATACTAGCGTTATATTTTCCTCCATCATTTGCTGTTTAACTCAAGTTGTCCTACTGAGAAGCTGCCAGGCTCGCGCTTTTCATTAATTCCATATGATGATTGCTCCCAATATTATAATAGCCGTTTGGTTCGGCAAAATCCGGCTCGATTGGGTATTTTGATACATGGATTTTCTTTGCTATACTGACTTCATTATTTTCGATAACCTGGACGATATAGGAGCCGGGTTCAAGCACTCCAAAGTTAACCTTTTCATATACGTATCGTTCTCCATTTTCACATCCAATTTCTTTGGCAACCTCAGGCTCGATGTTAAACGGGACGTCCATAACTTCTACGTATATATTAAGCTCTACAAAACCGTTAACCGGTTTGTTGCCTATGACGCTATCGATACTTTCGATAAAAGAACAATTATTTGGGAGTTTGGCGACAATACCAACCACCACTTCTTGGTTTGATGGACTCCAACTAGGCGCATTAATTTCAAAAAAAGCCCCCGCATGATCATCATCGTTGCGATTTCTCTCAGAAGCCATTGATGAAGAATTCATTGGAGACAACAATGCTGCCCCCATGGCTATCAGCGGCAACCCTACTCTTAGAAAATTTTTTTTGTTTGGTCTGTAGTCAAACATATCAGGATCCTCCATGAATCCGCGGCGGCTGGCCGTCGTCGCTTCCTGGTCTTTAGTGTGCATATGGAGTGCCATTTCATAACATTCTAAAAATATTTACTTTTTAAGAGATTTAGATTTTAACCATGATATTTTTTGCTTGAAATTGATCTCATTGTGGGAAATACCACTATATTTGAAACTCTTCCTTGGAGGACTTTCTGCTATATGTTGAAGCAGATTTGACCTTTGAGTTAGCTTTAGCACAGATTTAGGGACGAGGAGACTATATGCATGGAAATACATCAGCGCATTCAAATTTAGCTGGCTTAAAAATTCTTATCGTAGAAACCGATTTAAGATTTGCGCAACAGATTGGTTTATTGTTGCAGGCACGGGCTGCTGAATACCTTGTTTTGGATACCTTAGCTCAAGCCAGGCGGCATTTTTCTCATTATCATCCAGATATTGCAGTTTGTTCCCTTGATTTTAGTGATGGAGATAGCTTGGAGCTTTTAAAAGAATGGAAAGAGGAGGCTCCTTCGCTTCCAGTCATTGCGGTCTCCAATGAAAAAACACTTGAATCTGTAATGTTGGCTATGCGTAGTGGAGCTTTTGATTATTTGCAAAAACCGATCGATGATAGCCATATTTTGATGTCTCTTAAAAGATCAAGTGAAATTAGCATGTTAAGAGCAAAAGTGAGCCGTATGCAGGGCCGTGAACGTGCGAAGGTTTCGCAGACGATAGTGGGCTCATCAAAACTCACGCGCAGTATGGTTTCTAGCCTACGTAAAGTAGCACGTAGTAAGTGTGACTCGTGCATCATTTATGGGGAAAGCGGTGTTGGAAAGGAGCTAGCAGCTCATTTAATCCATGATTTTTCGGATCGGGCAAAAGAGCCTTTTATCGAGATCAATGCTGCAAGTATTCCTGATACTCTTCTTGAAAGTGAGCTTTTCGGTCATGAGCGTGGTGCATATACAGATGCTAAAGATAAAAAAGTGGGTTTATTGGAGATAGCTGGTTCTGGAACCGTTTTTCTAGATGAAATTGGAGAACTGGCGATGAGTTTGCAGGCAAAGTTATTGAGGGTTTTAGAAAGTAGACGCTTTAAAAGGCTTGGTGGTGTGCGTGACATTGAATTAAAAGCAAGGATTGTAGCAGCCACAAATAGAAATTTGATGCAGTCGGTTGTCGATGGGAATTTTCGTAAGGACTTATATTATCGTTTGAATGTTATTCCTATTCATGTTCCCTGTTTATCTGAACGACCGGGTGATATTGAGGATATAGCTAACTTTTTTCTTGATAGTCTATCTGCTGATTTAGAAGTTCAGAGGCCGAGTATTCCCGAAGAAACGATTGAATTTTTACAGCATCACTCTTGGCCTGGAAATGTAAGAGAGCTTAAAAATGTTTTATACCGTTCATTAGTAATGTATGGACCAGAGGTATTGTTGCCTAAGCATATCGAACTGGAAGAACTGCCTGAAATTTCTTTTCCTAGGAGTGGGAATCTGAGAGCGACTCACGAGAATCCGAAAATAGAAACATCAGACTCGCCAGCAATGCTGAGTAATGAAGCTGTGTTTACTTTACCTAAGGAAGGGGTTCTATTGGACGATGTTGAAGAATCGCTTATACGGCAAGCATTGGATAGAGCTAAGTTTAACCAAACTAAGGCAGCCCATTTACTGGGGATAACTAGACATGCCTTGCGTTATAGATTGGAAAAATACGGTCTTGCCGACAAACATTAAAGGTTGGTTAAGAAGAATTAGGAAACTCTTGCTAAGCATTAGCAGAGTACCTCAATATAAGTTGCATTTATCTTAGATGAGAGTTAATGAATTACAGGGTGATTGTTTTCCAATGTGTGTAATAATTAGACGCCGTCTGGTATGCAAGATTTCTAAGCTGCCAAGGAAAATAAGGGAATAACTTTGGTGCCTTTTTTCTTCGCCTCGATATCTTCGATGTCAGACAGTTTCTTAAGATGGGAGAGACCATGTCAGAACATGAGCATTATTTGATTCCCGTTTCGGAATATACAACTCCGTGTCCAATTACCGTCAGCCCAGAAACTACGGTGGCTGAGATTATTTCTTTACTGAAAGCTGAGGGGATTCGTCATCTTCCTGTTACTGATGTGGATAATAAGCCTATTGGTATTATCAGCGAAAGAGATATTAATTTGCTTGCCAAGCATGTTGAGCAGCATGGAGTGATGATTGCTCAAGATGTTATGACTCCCGGACCGTATTTAATTTCTCCAGACTTACCACTTGAAAAAGCTGCTTTTGATTTGTCGAAGTATAAAATAGGTTCTGCATTGGTTGTCGAGAAAGATGGGACTCTTAGTGGTATTTTTACTTCGACTGATGCACTTAATGCACTGGTTGAAGTGATGCGTGGCGATATAGACGACTGAGCTGCCATATGAGAGCAGTATAGTTTTGAAAAATATGTTTTGTATTTTATAACAGATTCTTCAGGTAGTATTTTGGGATGCAATGTGGGGAACCATTTTGCAGAAGCTCTGTTGAGAAGCTATCTTTATTAGAATCGACAATTTTTGTAATTCCAGTGCCTATTAGAATGGAATCGATACCAAACTTATTAGCTCCTGCAACATCGGTTATGAGTTGGTCGCCAATTAGTGCCATATTTAAAGTTTTGGTTTTCTTAAAGGCTTCTTCGAAGATTGGCGAAAATGGTTTTCCAAGGCGCTCGAATTTTAAATTTGTTTTAGTTGGGTAGCGTGTCAAAAGGATTCTTTCGATCATTTCTGCGATGCTTCCCGAAGTGATAGCAAATTTTCCTTCCGATGCTGGGTAAATCAGATCTGGATTTGGTACTAACATTCGAGGTGTTTGGCCACTATCAATCAATTGAAATATGAGAGATATAATATGATTGATTTCCTCAGGAAATTTCATATTTGACTGATCACAAATAGCAAAAACTTTTACTTGTTTTGTACTGGTATCGACGATTCTACCACCAGCTTCCAATATCAATTCGTGACTAGTTGCAGGTCCAATGACGTAGCAATTAGCCCCGGTTAGTTCGTTTTTTGCAAACCAGTTCTTAATTAATGAACCAGATGAAATGATGCGCTCTATCGGTATATTCAAGCCTTTGGCTAGGTAGCGCTTCTGGGTTAGTTCTAAAGTTAAAGAAGCACCATTGGTCAGAATATAGTACTCATAGTTTTCTGTGTTCAATCTATTAATAAGCTCGATAGCTCCGGGTAGAGCTGAATTTGCATTTACAAGGACTCCAAAAGCATCAAATAGCAGTGCATCATAGGTTGCAATGGCTTGATCGATTGTTATGTTGGCAATCATTTCTTCTTATTTTACCTTTCCTTTTTTAGCTTCAGTGATAGGGTCAAGGCAAATTTAGCTACAGGTTCATCGTCAAATGTTTTTGGGCATGTTGCCACGACGTGAACGGTGCGATTCACTCTTTCACCGCTTTTTATGGTTTCCTCTATCATTTCCTTGATAATACTGCCATCATTGCAGGTAAAAATTGTATCGTCTTCTGGTCTCTTGAGAAACTCTGCTTTGAAGTCTTTGAATATCAATGAGATCTTTTCCCCTGATTCTGCTATTTGCCTTACTGCTATCAAACCTCCAGCAGTATCTGCTCCGCAGGCAAGAACTCCAAAATACATTGAATTTAAGTGGTTTTTGGTCCTTCTATTCAATGGAATTTTTACGACTGTCTTTTGGTCAGTTAGTTCAAGTATTTGTGGGCGGACCCAACCAAGCAGTGGAACCTTACGCAAAGCCCATAGACGGACATAGGCGGTATCTCGGATTTGGGTTGGGATTAAATTGGCGATGTTTTTTAAATGAGCATTTATTGCCATGTTACTCCTGTTCCATAAATGGGTATCGATAATCAGTTATCTGTAAAAAATTCTCCTTAATTGTGCGATGTGACACCCAGCGTAGGAGGTTGAACATACTCCCGGCTTTGTCGTTGGTGCCTGATGCGCGCCCACCACCAAAAGGTTGTTGTCCTACAACAGCTCCTGTTGGTTTGTCATTGATATAAAAATTACCTGCCGAGTGTTCTAATTTTTGTGTCAACTCACTTATTGCATGCCGATCTTTGGCAAAGATGGCCCCGGTAAGGGCATATGGAGTCGATGAGTCGCATATTGCAATTGTTTCTTCTAATTTTTTGTCTTCATATACGTATATTGTCAATACCGGGCCAAATATTTCTTCCACCATAGATTTGTAAGAAGGAGAGTTTGCCATTATTATCGTTGGGCGGATGAAAAAGCCATTGCTGTCATCACACTCTCCTCCGCAAATAATTTCAGCTTCCTTGGAAGATTGAGCGTGGTCGATAAATGATTTTATTTTATTAAAAGCTCTTTGATCAATTACAGCACTTACAAAGTTGGTGAAGTCACTTGGATCTCCCATTTTCAGTTCTTGCGTGGTGGGTATAAGCTTTGATTTTAGCTCAGGCCACATGGATGCAGGGATGTAAGCTCTAGAAGCTGCAGAACATTTTTGTCCTTGATATTCAAAAGCCCCTCGAACAAGAGCTGTTACCAATGAATCTATATCAGCGCTCGGATGTGCGAAAATAAAGTCTTTACCACCTGTTTCCCCAACGAGCCTTGGAAAGCTTTTGTAGTTTTGGATATTGGTTCCGACTTGGTGCCAGATGTGGTTGAATGTGGCGGAGGAGCCAGTGAAATGGATTCCTGAAAGATCCTTGTGATTGAGGGCTATCTTGCCAATCATTTCTGGATCGCCATTTATGAAATTAATGACTCCTGGAGGTAAGCCAGCTTCTTCTAATAGCTGCATGCCGATATATGATGAAAGTGCCGAAGTATGAGCTGGTTTCCATAAAACAGAGCATCCCATAAGCGCAGGTGCACAGGCTAAATTTAGGGATATAGATGTGAAATTAAATGGGGCTATGGCAAAAACGAAGCCTTCAAGCCCACGCACACTGCTTCTGTTCCATTGGCCAAAAGGTGAATACATAGGTTGTTCTTCTAATATTTTTTGGAGGTAATAAACATTAAAGCGAAAGAAATCGATAAGCTCACAGGCTGCATCGATTTCTGCTTGGAAGACTGTTTTGCTTTGTCCAAGCATGGTAGCTGCATTTAATTTAGCGCGGTATTTTGTTGATAAGAGATCTGCTGCTTTGAGAAAGACCGCCGCGCGTTCCTCCCAGGCTAAATTTGCCCACTCTTTTCTCGCATTGAGGGAGCTTGCAATAGCGTTATGAACATCTTCTTCTGTGGCAGTTCTTACTTTAGCTAAGGTAAGATTTTTAGAATGGGGTGAGTGCAATTCCTCAATCTGTCTGTCTAATATATGCTTACCTCCAATCACAAGTGGGATATCCACAACTTGGTTAGACTGCCTTTTTAACTCCTCTTTTATGAGTTTTTTTTCTGTAGAACCAGGCGCATATCCTAACACAGCTTCATTTTTAGGCAAAGGAGCTGCGAATTTTCCTTGTGTCATGATATTGTCTCTCCATAGATTGTTGGTATCATTATGTTTGAGGGCCATATGATAACCCAGAGGCTAGAAAAGGCAACCCTATAGAACATGGTCTTCTATAGTTTAACTTGGTGTTGTTTTTAAGCTCCTCTGGCAAAATCATAAGCTAGCTTAAAACTATTTTTGGAAAATGCTGAACATTTTTGCAAAATCTAGTATTATTGAGGTAGCTATCTGTATTGATTGGTGATTGTGAGATCGTCGCTCTTGACAGCGCAGTTTCTTAGGTTGAAAAGCTATAGAGCTGCTGTCTGGAAGTCTTAGATTTTTTAAGGAGGAAGTGCTGTGACCGATGCGAACAACGGTATTCAGGAACATGATAAGAACAATAGGAATAGTGGTAAGTCGGGGCGTAGCATTAGAGGGATTTTGATTGATCCTTTAGTGCAAGTGCGCTTAGGCTTATATTCGATATTACTAGCATTGGTTTTTTCTGCTGTTGTCTCTGCTATTTTGTACGTAAATTTATCTAAATTTGCAGAAATTGTGATGGCTCTAACTGATGTGGAAGAGGATGTTATTGCTCTTTTTGCTACTTATATGGCGGATGCCCGTTGGTGGTTATTGTTGGCGATCATAGTCTTTCTTTTCTTAAATATAATAGTTTCAATTGTTTTTACCCATAAACTAGTAGGGCCAACAGTTGCGTTTAATCGTCAGATTAAAGAGTTGATAGCTGGGAATTATAGTGCAAGAGTTCATTTGCGTAAAAATGATGCTTTCACTGAAGTTGCTGATAACTTAAACAATTTGGCAGCACAGTTGGAATCTAAGGATAAGTAATTAGTCTTTTTTAAACTTGAGTAGGTTGCTAGTAATTGTAACATGCCGATTCCGCCAGACAATAATGTGGTGATCAACGCTTCGAAGCAGACTGATTGGTTTATGCCAGCTGTCGAGTATTCAGGGAGTGTTGGAGAGTGCCTTGATGAGGTTCTCAAAGATTTAAGTGAGAAGCAGGCATTTCTTTTTGCTGTCAAGTCGCGTATTTCAATTCCTGAAATGAAGATAGACTCTATCTCTAATTTGATACAAAAAGCTAAAGCTTTGGAAAGCACGTTAAAGGTGCGTCTTGGAATGTTGAATCCTGAGAGAGAGGGATCATGGTTTAGAATTCTTTCTAGCTATAATCCGGGACCCTTCGCTTCAGCTCTTTTGTCGGAACCTGTATTTTTCTTTTATGAGCGTAGTAAGTTTCGCGATGTTAAAAGTAATATAAATCAGTGCTGGTTGGAGAAAAAAAGATACTCAGATGTTGATGAGACTGCAGGCAAGTCTTTATGGACGATGCTTTTAGACTTATCATATCAATTGGAAAATATTTGTGTATTACCTGTACCATATGACAATTTACGTTTAGATCAACCAATTGAAAATTTACCAATTGCGTTGGAAAGTTGCACATTACGTGCATTTCTGATTAATGTTAGAACTGGTGCCTTGGAAGCAAAACGCTATATAGAAGCTTGTTACAGCTTGCTAATAGAGGCTAGTGAAAAGTTTTGGGCTTGCCAGCAAACTGTAGAAAATATTGAGCGTAGCAGAATTAAGAATAAGACAGCCGATGATATGAGAGAGCGTTTTAAAGAACGAAGGCAACAATCAAGAAGATTTTCGGCTCAAGTTAAATTGAGTTTGGATAGAGAGTCATTGGATTTTATGGGGTTTAATGCTATGCCAAGTCAAGCAGACTTACGGACAAGGTATATTTCTCTAGCAAAAATGCATCACCCAGATAAAGAAACCGGCAATGAAGATCTATTTAAACAGTTAACAAAAGCTTATAAGCACTTATTACAGTCCTATTAAACTGTAATCTGAGGGGCTATTTGTTGTTATACTGTGTTAATCCGATAAATATTCGTTATTGCACCATAATAAAATCTTGCTAGATCTGAACTCAACATGCAATTAAGTATTTTTTCTTTTCAGAGTGCACTAGTCCCAATGTAGAGTGATTTTTCCAATGAAGATTCCTACAATTCCCAGGGTTAAAATAGGAAGGATGTGGCCGATCAGCAGGTGTACTGGATGCTCAAACGAGCAAGAAAATCTAATGCCAATTCCAGCCAATGCTAATGTTCCTAAAAATGCCATGGCGCCTGAAAGTCCCAGTCTAACTGAAGCTGCTTTTCTTAACATATAGAAAAGTAAGATGCCTGGCATGATGCCAAGAGTAATTGTGTCCGTAATACAACTAAATCCAACTAAACCTTGTTGCAAATCAAGGTCTGAGTTTATTATTTTTATAATGGTAATTAAAAACCATAGTCCGAGTGTTATATACACTCCATATTTTTGACTCTTACTTCTTTCTAAGCCGGGGATACTTAAAGTAAAGGCAGCACTGGTTGCAAGTACAGCCGTAAAAACGATAATGAACGATTCTATGATGAATAGAGGGTCTTGTAGTTTTATTCCGATATCATTTCTGATTCCTAAAAGCTGTAATCCAATAGTAATAGAAACAGTAGAAATCAGTAGCCATTGGATAAAACGAATACGATGATCCTTTAATACTGTTACAGGTTTATTATCTACGACCAAGTTGTCGATTAATTCATCCGTGGTTATTTTTAATTTTCTTTTATCTTCAGCCGTCATGCCTTGATATCCATTAGTAGCTTTTTTAAAGCTTTGTATCCTCTGTGTGCTGTAACTTTAACTGAGGTTTCACTCATTCCTGTTCTTTGTGACACTTCTTTAACACTCAGACCCTCTAACTTCATAAGCTGTACAGCTATTTTTTGCTTGTCCGGTAATTTTTGAATTGCAACCCTTAGCTCATCTTTTAAGTTAGATTCAATGTTATCTTCCTTAATACTTATAATTTGGTCTAGTATCCCTTCATCTGAAATTATATTTTTTTCTTTTCGTGTCCATTTTCTAATATGATCAATGTACTTATATTTGGCAATTGTGTACATCCAGGGTGTAAATGCTTTGGAGCTGTCGTAAGTATGTTTGGCGTTGTGAATTCCTAGCAGAATTTCTTGTACTACGTCTTCGACTGCATTTTTATCGTGTATCCGACTGCTTACAAAAGCCTGTAGAATCTTTCGAATTTCTCTAAGTAATAAAGAATAAGCTTCGTTGTCTCCGGTTTGAGCTTTTGCCATTAAGGATGCCCAGCGGGAGTTCTGATCCTTTTGGCTATTACTACTCATAATGGCTTCGTCCAATATGCGAGGAAGGTTACATTCTTCGAAAGTTATTTAGAGAGCGTTTTATAAAATTTCATATAATATGCTGTTTATGCTAAAAATTTTTTATAATTCTGTCAAGTTTTATCCTTTTTTGGAGTGATTCAATGTACTGATATTTATTTAGGGCTTTGTATGTTTTGGGGAATTTAAAGTGGTGAGATCCTTCATTTCGTTCAGGATCACGGAATTTTTGTTTTGTAATACTGATTTGTGGTAAGGAATAAGTTCAAAGGTAACTTGTTTTATTTCGTCATCCTTCACTTCGTTCAGGATCACGGAATTTTTGTTTTGTAATACTGTTTTTGTAATACTGATTTGTGGTAAGGAATAAGTTCAAAGGTAACTTGTTTTATTTCGTCATCCTGAACGAAGTGAAGGATCTAAAGCAAAAGTAGGAGTTTGAGGCTAGGATGTAGTGCTTTTTTAACTCTTTGTTTTTAATAGGAATATGGTTTTTGTAATGCCTTTGCGAGTCTGTTTATATTAGACTTACGGAGGTTTCCTTGTTATTTTTTAAATTTAAGACAGAGTTTTTATGTGGTGCAATAAGGAAATTACCGGGGTAGGGTTAGGTCTTCGCTCTCTACATTTACCCCATATCTTGCAAGATTTTCCAAAGATTCCTTGGTTTGAAATTTTGATCGATAATTATTTTTGCGATGGAGGCCTTGCAATTAAAAACTTGTCTAGAATTCGTGAGCATTACCCTGTTGCTTTTCATTCCGTAGGGATGTCAATCGCGGGTTCTGATCCTATTGATATAGACTGGTTTTTGCAGTTAAAAAATCTAATGAAAAAGTTTGAACCTGCTTGGGTTTCAGATCATTTGTGCTGGACAAATTTTGGAGGTAAGTATTTCCACGATCTGTTGCCATTCCCTATGAATGAAGAAAGTTTGAAGCATGTTTCTGAAAGAATACTGTGTGTGCAAGATATTTTGCAGCAAGAGATTCTTCTTGAGAATGTTTCCAGTTATATAAGTTTTTCTACGTCTGAATATGATGAAGCGGATTTTTTGTGTAATTTACATAAAAAAACAGGCTGTTATATTTTGCTCGACATAAATAATGTCTATGTTAGTGCTTATAATAATAGTTTTTCCGCTGAAGCTTACTTAGATAAGATACCAATTGAAGCTGTTAAACAATTTCATTTAGCTGGATATGAAGATAACGGAAAATATCTGCTTGATTCGCATGGTGCGCCGGTTTGGAAAGAGGTTTGGGATCTTTATAAGAAAGCTGTACAAAAGTTTGGTCGAATACCTACCTTAATTGAGTGGGATAACAATATACCCGATTTCGCTGTGTTAGTAAGTGAAGTAAAAATGGCTGAAGCGAAGAGAGAGGAAGCGCTTAGTGAACTTGGCTGAATTTCAAAGTATTTTTTCTGAGGGCCTTCTTCTTTCAGATGATCTTGGAAATGCACATGTGCTAAAATTTTTATCTGAATCTACAAAAGTTGATGTGGCGATCGGTTTTGAGGCTTATAGAAATAATTGGCGAACTGCATTAACCAATGCATTGGCAGATTTTTTTATTGCGACCAGAAGTTTGCTTGATGAAGGTAATTTTTTTTTGGTGGCGCGAAACTTTGTCGAATCACATCATGCCAAAGTATCGGATTTGAACTGTTATGGGAGCGAATTTCCCCAGTATATAAAAGATGAGTTTGAGGAACTTCCTTATCTAGGTGATGTAGCTAAGCTGGATTGGCTCTGGCATAAGGTATTCTATTGTCGGGATGACAAAATTATGGATTATGATGAGATTCAACGGAAATTAAACCTGGATCCAGATGAAATTTTTTTGATTGCTTCTAATAGTTTAAATCTGCTTACCAGTAATTATCCTGTTCTAGATATATGGAACTTTGCAACTTTAGAAAGTGATGAAAATGTGGATGACTGTGATCAGGACGAAGAGAATGAATTTTCAGATTGTGACTCTGATTTTGATCCATTAGGTAAGGAAGAAGCTAGCTATGCTTATGTTATTTGGCGCCAAGGTTATGAACGCAAGGTACTGCCAGTTGATGAGGGTGAGAAAATTCTAATTGATGGCATAGTGAATGGGTGTTCTTACGAAAAGATTATGGACCGACTTTTTTTATCCAATTGTGATCCCGAAAAATTATTGGCTTTGGCGGTTAAAAGAAGGTGGATTGTTGGTATTAAAGAGGGAAATGAGTAAGTTGCAAATAACAGATCAATCTTTTAATCAGAAGCTGCCTAATTTACACTATCTTTATTTATGTACGTCAAGCAGCTTCCAAATCAGGTGTTTTTATAATATCTTTTGAAAATTATTTAACCCAACCTAATTGCTGTGAAACAGTATAACCATTATTGTGACATTCTTGTAATTCTGCCGTTGATGCAAAGTCTTTTAGCCTAGGGCTATAACAGCGATAAAGCTGACGTAATCCTGGAGCATTGTCCGTTTTTGCATAACCTAAAATTCCCTCTGCTCTTGCACCTTCACAATTTGCTTGCTTAGAAAGAAAGTGATCACCATTTAAAAGGTTTACGCATCGATAGATTGCATGAGTTCCAGGTATTTGGTCGCTTAGTAATGCAAATTTTGCGCCTTCGGATTGATAACCTAGAGAAGATCCTTCATTTGGATCGAGGCTAAACATACGGTCTTTTCCATTAAATAGTCTATAAATGTCTACGAGCTGATTACTAGAGCATTTTTTCCAAGCTAAGCTTAATTGGCTTCTGATTTCTCCATCGACCGAATCTAACATCATATTCCCTGTTCCGTTTGGATTCCATCGGTTTCCAGTATTTGGCTTGATAGACAATTTCGTTTTTAAATTTAGATTTTTGTTGGTTCCACCGCATTTTGACCAAGCAATGTTGGAATTCAAGTTTAATTGGTTAGATCTAATAAAGTCATTAACATACGGGCCGTGTATTTTCATGGCCGGAAGCTTAGTTTGAATGGTGCCATCAAACCAGTACTTACTATCTAATTGTGCCATATTAAATCGGCTGAGGCTTGTATAGCCTGAGTATTCGATTGCGAATAATGCAAACGACCAGCCTTCAGGAATATGCATATTAAGGATAAGTGTGCAGTCTTTTTGAGATAGGGGATTTCTTCCCGTTTCGACCGAGTAATCGTCGAATAGGATTGTCATAGCTTGTCCGTCTTCGGAAATATCGTATGCTACCCTTCCATCCTCACATCCTGAACCTTGATATGATATTGTATTCATATAAATTTGGCTTGGATCAGGGTTATCTGCGAACGCTACTTGGCTAGAAAGACAAACTCCTAAAAGCGATAACGAAAAGATATTTTGGTTTTTCACAGCAATCTCCATAATCATGTTCACAGTTCACTAGTTTTTTCTGACACAGTCACTGCGTCAATAATTCTGTAAGTGCAATCACCGTTCCAAATGAAATTCATTTAATTACAGCCTGTTATGTAATAATCTAGTTTGTGTTTAGCAGCATTCTATGGTGAGTGGTTTACTTTTGTTACCTCTCATGGGGTATCGGTTTGAGCCTATTAGCGGTATTGATTTAAAATCGTTTTTAGATGCTTTAGTTGTGGTATTGTTATGTAAATGAATAGAAGAGTAAAGTTGAATGAACTTAGTTGCTGCTTATTACAATCTTTGGTTTGTCGATTGATTGAGCTTTTTAGGCGTAAAAAGAGCCGATTGATGGGTAGATTCTTAAATGATGTGAAACAATGGTAGTTTCCTCAAGCCTATAGTCTTACTAGCTAATAGATTTGAGGTTAAAATTTTTATCTGATTATTGCTTCTATGACCGGCTGTTTTGTAGCTGATTAGTTATAACCTACTATAATTAATGATATATATTGTATTATACCATCACATGGTAGGCCGTATCTCATTGCTTACTAATTGGATATAGTCAGTCAGTTTTGAAATGATATTAGGTGGGATTTCATGCCCGCCTTCAAATGCATGCAAGCTACCGATAAGGCCAGAATCTGTGAGCAGTTTGTTTAAGTCGTTGGCTTGTTTAAACCCTAATATTGGATCTGCCGTTCCATGGCTTTGAAAAAATTTTAAGCCAGCTCTTTTCAGAGCGAATTGTTGCCAGATGTCTTTGTTAAGAAGGGTCCCTGATAGCAATACTAGCCCTTTAGGTAAGATGTCTGAACGTAGGCAAATATCAGTTGATAACATGGCGCCCTGGCTAAAGCCTCCTAAAATTATGTCATCGAAAGGCACTTGTAGTTCCGAGATCATTTCTAAAACGAGGGATCTAGCTCGGGCAAGTCCAGACGGGGTATAGTTTGACATATCTCTATGTTTTCCTTGCATCATGGCTTTTTCTATTTCAGCCATATCAATCGGAAACCAGGCTCGTCCGGTAATATGAGGTCCGATTGGCACTTTAAGTGGTGCATCTGGAAATATCCAATTTATATTTTCTGGCGTGGGGATGACTTGAGCTAAAGATGCGAGGTCGGCAGCATCAGCGCCATAGCCATGTAAGAGTATAATCCATGGTCCATTCTTTGAGCTTGATTTTTCTATTACATTTAGCTGAGCTATTTTTCTTTGCCGGTATGGAGTGCTCATAATTTAATTGTCGGTCCTATTTATGTTTTTGTTAGATATTTGATCAATTGTTTTTCTATCGATACCGATCTTAAACCAATAGCCCTGGCAATTGCTAGGGTAGATTCTAAATTGAGGTTGCTTTTAGATGCAAGGTAAGCCGCAAATAATGCAGCGGGAAGATCGGGTGTCGTGTGTTGGATCAATACAGAGTTGTTGTTTTGTTCTTTAGGCAATATTGCTGTGAATTTTGCTACGGTGTCATCATTGAGCGTATAATGCATTGGGACTGAGTGTCCCAAGTAAGTTATTCCCAGAGCTTGGCATTCTACTTGATCAGTCTGGGTTTGTTTAGAAGCTTGTTTTAAATCGATAACTAGCTTCACCCCTGCCGCTTTGGCGTATAAAAGCATGCTATTGTCTAAACTGCCTGCAAAAAAATAGTTTTGGTAGCGTTTAATTTTTTTGCCCCCACCCCCGGTGAGGGTAGGGGTATTTTTATGAAAGCTGTATTTTTGATCATCTCGTGGATAATTATCTGTAAAATTACCCTCTCCATCTGTTCCTAAAATACAGCTATTAGTAAAAAAAATAGACAGGATAAGCAGCTTTTTGTTAAACATAAAAACAACCTAGTATTTATATGAATTAATGAATACTCTAATTTGCGTCTTAATTGTTTAAAATAAAATTTAAATTGGGATTTGGCTATGGAAAAAGTATGGTTGAAAAGCTACTTAAACGGTGTTCCTCATGAAATTGATACTTCCAAGTATAGTAGTTTAGCTGATGTTTTAAACCAATCATTTAACCGGTATGGTGGAAGGCCTGCTTTTCACAACATGGGAACGACCATAACCTTTGCGGAGCTGAAAGAAAAAAGCCTAAAATTTGCAAGTTATTTACAAAATCAACTTGGATTGAAAGAAGGTGCTCGTGTAGCTCTAATGATGCCTAATATTTTGCAATATCCGATAGCATTATATGGCATCCTTCAGGCAAAAATGATCGCGGTTAATGTGAACCCACTTTATACGGCACGCGAATTGCAACATCAACTTGTTGATGCAGGTGCTGAAACTATTGTTGTGTTTGCGAATGCTGCCAAGCTTGTTGAAGAGGTTCGAAGTGCTGCAGGTCTTAAACATGTAATTGTAACGCAGTTAGGTGATCAGTTATCCTTTCCTAAGAACTATGTAGTTAATTTTGTGATTAAGAATATTAAGAAAATGGTACCGGATTATAATATCTCCGATGCTATATCCTTTAATGATACTCTGAGAGATGGGGACCAGAGTAAATTCAATAAACCTAGTATTGCTGCTCAAGATATTGCATTTCTTCAATACACCGGGGGTACAACTGGTGTGTCTAAAGGTGCGGTCCTTACGCATGGCAATATGGTATCCAATTTAATGCAAGCTAGTGGTTGGATTGATTCTCTTATCAAGGCTGGTGAAGGGATTGTTATTACGGCATTACCTCTTTATCATATCTTTTCTTTGTTAGCCAATTGCCTGTTGTTTAGCTCTAGGGGGGGATTGAATGTTTTGATCACGAATCCTCGAGATATGCCAGGATTTGTTAAAGAATTATCCAAGTGGAAATTTACTGCTATGACGGGGGTGAATACGCTATTTAATGGACTGTTGCATACTCCTGGATTTTCTGATTTGGATTTTTCTCATTTACGGTTAACTTTGGGTGGTGGAATGGCTGTTCAAAAAACTGTGGCTGAAAAATGGAAGGAGGTGACGGGTGGAGTCTTGTTAGAAGCGTACGGATTGACCGAAACTTCTCCGGCTGCATGTATGAATCCAGTGAACCTTCAAGATTATAATGGTACAGTAGGCTTGCCTCTTCCTTCTACAGAGGTTGCTATTTTGTCGGAAGATAATAAGGAGCTATCAATTGGTGAAGTTGGAGAAATTGCGATTCGTGGGCCGCAAGTTATGCAAGGTTATTGGCAGCGTCCAGAAGAAACAGCGAAAGTAATGACTGCTGATGGCTATTTTAAAACTGGTGATATTGGCGTGATGGACCCAAATGGATTTGTAAAGTTGGTCGATCGAAAGAAGGATATGATTTTAGTGTCGGGCTTTAATGTATTTCCTAACGAGATTGAAGATGTTGTTGCGACTCATCCCGGGGTATTGGAGGTTGCAGCTATTGGGGTGCCATGCGAAAAAAGTGGGGAAGTCGTTAAGCTTTTTGTTGTTAAAAAGGATGAAAATTTAACAGAAGTTGAATTGAAGGCATTTTGTAAGAAGGAATTGACGGGCTATAAAGTCCCTAAACATTACGAATTCAGAAGTGAACTTCCTAAAACCAATGTTGGGAAGATTTTGCGCCGAGAATTAAGGCCTGATTAGTTTGAGGCCTTCTATGGCATTAATAGAGGCCTGCCCAAATCTGTTGCGGGAGATGGGTAGGCAGTTCATTAGTGCAATGTGAGAGTTAGTGATTATCAGGCTTTTTTGATTATTGCGTTGTTTATGGTGGATATCTTTTGCTTTCAAAGCGTTTAGATTTTAATACTTAGTCGTGGTTTGAATATGGGAAGTTTATCTAAAAGCTTTCCTTCTTCCTTATCTTCGTTTTCAATAAAATAAAAAAGAAGATAACAACAGATATCGCCTACGCTGATATTAAGGTTTGAAATGAGATCATCTATTGAGATGGTGTCATGATTTGATCTGGTTAGATGTGTGGTATTTTCAACTGAAATTTCTTCATAGTTATCTGAGATACTTTCTTCTTCTATTAGGTCATGTATAGGTATTTCTTCACATTGGCTTGTCTTTAGCTCCAAGGCCATTCCGGTATTTATACTTGTTTCGATTTTCTTTTTCAAAGAAATGATTTTAGACGATGTAAAATATTGAGGAGGTTGGTCGATTTTATGTAAAATTTCTAATGATTCCTTTAAGTTTCCATATTTTGCAAGTGCTAAAGCTAGATTATATTGTACTGCTAATTTTTTCTCGCGCCATATCAGCGGTATTGATTTGATTGTTTTATGATAAAGGGCGATACCTTTTTCAAATCTCCCATTCTTAATTAAAGATACAGCACTTGTGTTCATAAACGAGGCTATCTTTAATCCTGAATCTAGCTCGTACATTAGTTCTTGAGCTTCATCAACTTTATCTGCCTCGATATGAACCTTGCATTTCATTTCTAATACTTCTGGGTTTTTGGGGTCGAGAGACTCCGCTTTTAAAACGTGAAGTTCTGCTATCTCGAGGTTTTCCATCTTCATTGAAATTTGTGTCAAATTTAAAAGTCGATCAATATTGATTGGAGAAATCTCACTTGCTTTCTCTAGGTATTGCAGTGCTAAATCATATTTTTTGAGTTCTAATAAAGATTTGCCAACCATATTTAAAATCTTTAATGATGCATAACCCTTTTCAACAATATCAACTCCTAGGTGGCAAACTTCTTCAAATTTATTGAAAGTAAATAGATATTCGATCTCAATTTCTTTGCGAATGGTATCATCTAATCTATCATCAGAAAACAATTGACTCATAAGTCTCTCAGCTTCTGACCTACTTCCAGATTGAAGCAGCCGACTTATCTTGAACTGAAGAGATTTGTGTTCCTTTGGGCATTTATTTTCTTGGAGAGTCCAAACGATTTTTTTGAAAAAATCAGTTTTTCCAAAAGGTTTTTCTATACAATCGTCGACACCGATCTCTTTTAAAATAGGAAAGTCAGATGATTGTATCAGAGAGCTTATTGCGATAATTGGTATATCAACGAGTCCTGCTTTTCTCAGGCGTTGAATTAATATTGGTCCTGTAAGGCCAGGTAGCTTCCATTCGGTTAGGACCAATTCAGGCCTATCTGCACTGGATTCAATCCAATCTATTGCTTTTTGGCCATTTTCAAATGTTAATATTTTTTTTACTCCAACCGCTGTAAGTAGTTTTTCACATTGACTTAAAACAGCGATGTCTGAATCAACAATAAGAGCAATTTTGATTCCCAATGCATTCATAGAGCTAATATCATATTGGCTAGGATGAGACCTGATATCTAAATGATGTAATTCGATAAGCGATTCACATAATGGTGTTGTGCGTTCATCAATAAGTTCACATTGTTTTAATATTATTAACCCTTTTTCTTCATGGCCGGAGCGAAAAAGCGCATCTGCTAAGTTTAATAATTGTACAGTTGATCCAGGTCTAAATTTAAGGATGCTTTGTTCTAGTGCTAATAGTGAATTTTTGTAATTTTTTTCTTTCAAAAAACTACGCAAATAGAATGCAGAAGTTAAGACCCCATTCCAGTCATGAGATTGAGCAACTTCAAGTAATTTCTTGATCTCTTCTTGTATATCGTCGCGAATAAAAGATTTCTGATGCCAAGATAAAAGCCCTAGCTCAAAAGCCAAAGGCAATATGTAATCTTCGGTAGTTGGGTCTATGAATATGGATATTCGTGTATCTCTTAAAGTAGGGTTTTCAGTAATAATTTTAAGAAAATGTATAGCATTGGTCCCATCTTGCATGGCAAACGGCATAATGGCTAAATCTATATGTTCTACCTCCATAAAATGTAAAGCATCTTTACCGTTCGCGAATCCTACTATTCGTTCGAATCCTATGTCTTTCAGTGAATCAATGAATAACTGACGTATTGAACTGATACTTTCTATTACAAGCACAGAGCAAGCCTGAGGCCTACGTATTTTCATAATACAATTCATGAAAGTTCCTTGCTCATTATAAAATATTTATAAATCATTCAATTATCGTACTTACCACGAACACTCAAAATGGTGATTTTTATATTTCAAATACTTTACTTAGATTAAGTTTAAAAAATCGAAAACCCTTACCGAAGTATTCGAGAGACTTCAATTTTACTTAGAGCGACGGATGCTCTTTCCCTAACGATCTATGCCGTACTGTATCTTTTATTCTAATAAGGCATTTTCGTTTTGTGTTTGGAGTCTGTCAAAAATAATTTGAACAATCTCTAATATTTGATCGACCTTTAACTACATCATATCTGATTAATTTATAAATTAAAATGGATAGATATAACCATTTAATATTATTTGCTATATTCTTAAGCTAAATAATATTTATTTAGTTCATTTAGTTTTTATATTTGTTTCCATACAGCATATGAGCACTATCTTACTGAGGAATTACTAGGCGGGAGATATCAGAAAATCATCGGACAATTTAGGGCGTGTTGACGTTTCATTTTCGTAGTAGGAAATGAAACGTCAACACGCCCTAGTAGATGATTTTGTAGTTTATCATCTATTTTACTGAAACAAAGCAAGATAAAGTATTCGTCGAATCTTAAGTGAATTGCTTTCAAATTGCCCTATAGTACACATTTATTTAAATGCGTACTTAAAGTTATTTTGAAACAATGAAGGTAAGTGCAGGCAGCTAAGGTAATATTTGGAAGCATATTGCTGCTACAATTGTTGGGAATAATGCGCTTGCAAGTAATCCTAGAGGGCTAATACCAGATTCACCAAATGAGTGCTTTAAAATACCAAAGCCAGCTGGGTTTGGGGCATTGGCTATAACAGTCAAACCACCTCCAGTAACGGCGCCAGCAACTAGATTGAACTTGGCGCTGTCGCTGAGTTCAACTAACGATCCTAAATAAGTAAGGGCTGCATTGTCCGTTATGGCTGTTAAGGCTGTAGAGCCTGAAAATAAAGTAAAATCACTGAGTTGTCCAATCAAAGGTCCTAGCCACCATGCTTGTAGATTGCCTAGGGTGACAAGTCCGCCAAGAAAAAAACCTACTAACAAAGATTCTTTAAGTTTGATCTGATCTTGATATTCTTCAGTTACGTCGCAAAAACCTAAGAAGAATAGAAAGTATCCGAGAAAGAAAGTCATATGGTGCGCTGTCACTACTACTATGGCCAGGGAAAAAAGATGGAATAATGTGATCCAAAGAGGTGGATGGGCCTTTAGTGATGGGCCATCCTCAATTTTGACATTGCCTTGTAGCTCTTTTCTAAAAATCATCGTAATGACAGCAGTTGAGATGAATATTGCTACTATTGCTTTGTAGCCAAACAGTGCAATCATGTCTGATATGCCCCAATTCCATTTTCCTGCAACCATTAGAACAGGAGGTGCTGCAAAGTTGGTAAGAGTTCAACCGATTGAGATATTAACAAATAGTAGCCCAATTGTTGCATATTTAAACTTTCTACTCATATTGGAGTTGTAAAATTTATCGAGCAGTACTAGTGCTGTAACTGTCATAGCTGCTGGTTCTGTGATAAAGCTTCCTAGTATTGGACCTAACGTAAGGGTGGTTACATAGAAGGCCATTTTCTGTGGAAGTGGTAATATTTTAGAGCCTGCAAAGATAGCTTTTTCAGAGAGGATCAATATTGGCCGTGTGGCTGCAATAGACATTACAACGAAAACAAAGGCAGCTTCAGTAAAATTAATTTGTTCAAGATAATGAATGGTTCCGCCAATGACTTTATGATGTTCATCAGTAATTAAAAAACCTTCTAGAGCACTATAAAAGGCAAGGAACAGTCCACCCCAAAGACCAAATACAACTTCGACTTCGGCTAAAAAATGAAAAAAGTTTTCGCCAATAGATCCAACTGGATATTTGTGAGCGAGGCGTTCGAATTTTGAAACGAGAAATGTATGGCAGACGGCAAGAGCAAACATGGTTGTAGCGATTATTTCGATGGTAGTTGGATTCATCAAATTTCCTCATGCGAATTTAAATCAACAGCCTTTATCGTATTTGAATTGGTTTAGAAAATCTAGGGTAGGTTGAAGCTTTGCTTTAATCTATGAGCTTAATGTGCTGAAGTCACGGTTATCAGAGATGTAAAAAAAATATTTAGTTCAATGGACTCTGGTGGGCAAATTCTTCATTCCATAATTATTATACCTTATGATTTAAGTTTGATTAAACTTTGTCGATAATTTAGTCGGGAGTTTTGGCTTCGACTTAATATAAACTCAAAGAACTTTCAGGTGTTAACTATGCGTAATTTATCGGGAATTATACATTGTATGCTAGGAGATTTAAAAATATTTTTCTTTGGTGGTTTTAGAAGCTCTTTCATAATTGTCATAATGTTTGGCTCTTCTTTTTTACATGGGTGTGTAGGAGGCACGTTTACAAGCAAAGCTTTTATGAAAAGAGATCGTTTTGGGGAAAGCCCTGTCGTGGATATGAGAGATATGATCTCTTTAAATGAAAAAAAATTTAAGAAAAAGAAATAATGTAACTATTCAACGTATCTTTTCCCTTCAATATGTCGCTTGATACATCGTCGTCCTCATATGGATGACGGGCAATCAAGGCTTTGAATCGATCAGATAAAAAATACGCTGAATAGTTACGAAATAATGTCTTAAAAACTATTTATCACTCCTGGTATATTATACATTTAAACTTCATAATATAAAACTTTGCCTCGTGGTTTTAGCATATTTCTGATCTGCAATTTTCTTTTCTTTAGTTTTTAGGCATTATCATCGGATAAATATGACATCGCGATCATTAAGAAAGATCGGGATTGGGAAACGAAGCATACTCTGGTAAAATTATTTAGAAGAAAAATTTTATACTCATAGTAAATCAAAATCTGCACAATTTTTATTTTATGCAAGCTTGGCTTGTTTGAGTATATTGACTTGTGAGCTGATTTTAATTGGGGATGTATATGCGCATTTATCATTTATTGTTTCTTATGATGGTTTTCTTTCCTTTCACGAATTGTATTACTCCCCCATTGAAGCCTATTGTTTCTCCTTTTAATGTTGAGTTGAAACAGAAACAGTCTGACGAAATTAATCAGTTAATTACTCAAGTTGACGCAGATTTGGATGAGAGTCAAACTTTTGAGGAACAGGATCTTGCTGTTGCAGAGGAGGCTGAAGTTTCGGAGGAAGAAATTGATGATAATCCATCTCAAAATGATGTCGTTGAATCTGTTCAAAATGGTGTTGATAGTCAAGTTAAGTCAGAAAACATACCTGTCGAAATTAATGAAAGAGTACAAAAGTGGATTCGCTATTTTTCGGAGGAAGATCGAGAACGTTTTCAAAGGTTTCTTAATCGCGGAGCAAAGTATAAGGAACGAATCTTAGAAATCCTTGCTGATAATGAGGTCCCAGAGGAGCTTTACTATTTAGCAATGATAGAGAGTGGCTTTGTTATTAATGCTAAGTCGCATGCAAAAGCAGTTGGATTTTGGCAATTTATGAAAGCAACAGGTCATAGATATGGACTTAAGAAGAATTACTATGTTGACGAACGTCAAGATCCATTTAGAGCTACTATGGCTGCGGCAGATTATCTAAAAGACCTGCATAGAGTTTTTGATTCATGGTATTTGGCAATGGCAGGATATAATGCTGGAGAAATGAGGATTTTACGTTCGATTATGAAAGCTAATAGCCGTAATTTTTGGGAATTAGCTCGAAAGAAGGCACTGCCACGTGAGACGATGAATTATGTTCCTAAATTTTTAGCTGCTTCTATTATTGGAAGAAATCCAGAAAAATTTGGTTTTAGTGTTCCATCAGGTGACAAGGTTTCCGAAGTTGCTATGGTTGATGTGCCTTCTCCCATCAAGCTGAAAAGTGTATCCGATGTATTCGGAATTTCTTATGATACTTTAAAAGAGCTTAATCCTCATTTACTAAGAGGAATGACACCACCTACTGGTGGATCATATGGTATTTGGGTGCCTGTTTCCGTTGAGCAATCCGTTCGAGATGGACAAAATCTTTTAGCTAAGCACCGGCTTAAGAATTATAGAAGTGTCAATTATGCGAGTACAAGTAACATCAAATACCATAGGGTTAGACGTGGTGAGAATTTAACAATGATTGCGCGCAAGTACGATATGCCAGTTTGGAAGTTGAGAAGGTTGAACGCTCTTCACTCTAGCGTGATTCGGGTAGGTGAAAGGCTTAAAGTCCGTGGTGGACTTTCTAAGTCGACAAGGCGGGCACAAGCAAGTGTAAAACTGTACAAGGTGCGCCGAGGTGATAATTTAACAAAAATTGCAAAAAAATTCGGCGTTTCTGTGAGTCAGATAAAAAGGAGGAATAAAATCAGAAGAAATAGAATTCTAGCAGGGCAAACATTGAAAATTGCCTTGCGTTAAATAGGCATTTCCGTAGAATACCAGCTGCATTTGGTATGAGACCTAAATTAAGGCGTTGCAATGGGACCAGGGGAAGCCTATTCGATTTTATCAGCTGTTGCCTGGGCGTTTGGTGTTATTTGCATGCGCAAGACGAGTCAGCAGCTTGATCCACTCTCTTTTAATATTTTTAAAATCGCGCTTGCTATTATTCTTGTCTTTGTAACTTTTTTATTTTCACAAGAAACAGTTCCTTTTGCTTCCATATCGATTAGAGATCTAGTTGTTTTAGTTGTCAGTGGCATTATTGGAATTGGTATTGCCGATACTCTTTGGCTTGCCGCTCTTCGATCTACTGATGCGACAACAATGGCAATCGTCGATTGTGCTTATAGCCCTTCAGTTGTTTTTATGTCTTTTCTTTTTCTCGCGGAAAGATTGACTGTTTTACAGTTTATTGGCGGCATATGCATTTTGATGTCTGTATTTACCGTTATTCCTTCAAAACAGGATAAGTTAAAGCCTGGGTTTATAGCTGGTGGTAAGCTGCAAGGTGTTTTGCTAGGGGCGTTGGCGGTTGTTCTTATGGCGATTGGTGTTGTCTTGATGAAGCCTATCCTAAGAAACTTACCGGTTCTTTTTACAACTGAAGTTAGGTTGATTTCTGGCTTTTCTGTCCTGTTGCTTTTATCTGTTTTTAGCAAAAAGAAGACTAAACTTAAGGAATCATTTTTAACGGCTGAAAATAAAAAAATCATCTTTTTGGGTGCGTTTTTAGGTGCATACTTAGCAATGATTTTTTGGATTGCTGGCTTTAAATACACAACAGCATCAATTGCTGCTATTTTGAATCAGACAAGTACTATCTTTATTATTATCTTAGCCGTTTGATTCTTCGTGAGGAGCTGACTAAACGTAAAATCCTCAGTTGTATTCTTGGAGTTATTGGTGCATTATTTGTTAACATCGGTTAGTTTTGCAAATCTTATCTGCTTCAGAGGCTTTTAATGAGTCAAATTCCTAGTGCTATGATAAATCTAAGATGGTTTAAGTCTTTTTTCTTTTCACAATGGCTTTAGCGGTTTCTTTTTGTTCGTCTGTTCAAAAAGAAGGTTAGTTTTCAATTGAGTCGTTATCCGAGTGATTTATATAAAGAGTTTTCGATTCTTGGCTTGCCTGCAATTGAGGGGTTAACTTCTGCAAGTAGCGATTATTTACATAGAAAGCTCAAGTCTTGCGGGCGTTTTGATGAAATTAAGGCTTTAGATTTGGAAATTTGACCTTAAGGGTGCAGATTATAAGAGTATAGAGAATTCTATTGGCAATCAGATGGATAAGTCGAAAGACGCTCGAACGACTCATGGTACTTTTATTGTCAGAGTTGAGAAGAATAAAGGTAGTGTTTCTAACAAATCAAAAATTAGTAGTTTATAATGACGACTTTCGGTATATGTGGGCACCTACTTATGGCATTTGGCCTTATAATTCTTATGGCTTTACTGGTGAATCGGAAATATCTCCTGTGGGAAAAACAGCCGTTCGTGATGTGGGCTTAAACATGAGGCATTATGAAGTTTCGATTCATTTTACTTTATATAATAAAGTTCTCAAAAAGATCATTACTGATGGGGTTTACGAGGCAAACGCTGATGTGAAAAATTACTCTAGTGAAGCGGATGATATTGGACGAAATGTGCGTCAATATATGACGCAGGGGATTCTTGATCGCATTATTGCCACAACATGCCCTGAAACGTATCAGGTTGAAAGAGTATTATATGCACGTGGAACTAATGATAAAGTAGATGGCTTCATTCAGCAGGGACTTGAACTTGCTGCAGGTGGGCGTTGGGAACATGCGGCAAGTAAATGGAAAAACGCAATCTTAGAAGATAAAAACAACGCTCTCGCCTTCCATAATCTTGGCATTTATTATGAAAAGAAAGGAGAGCTAACAAAAGCGTCCGAGTTTTTTGATCAAGCTGAGGAGAAGAATTACTGGAAGTTGATTGAACAAAATCGATTTCAAAAAACTCTTGAAGAATTCGTTCCTAAGTTGGATTTAGCACAATTACAACCTAGAGTGATTAGTGTTCGTGGTGGGAGATGGGTATCTATCGCTGGAAAACTTGGTCGAAAGTTTAAACTAAGAAAGAATTATCCTGTTGTGAGAGTTGAACAAAAGATTAATAAGCCGAATTTTAATAATGAAGGTTTGGTTTATACAGAAGTGGGTCGAGTGCAGGTCATACAGAAACGTGGTAGATTGATATTGGCGAAAATTATTGAATTCGTTGAAGATAAGGGAATTCAAAATGGGGATATTATTCTTCTATAAGAAGTCATTTGACGTACAAGTTTTTGAGAAGTATAAAATTTGTTATGTGGCTTAGGACTTTTCTGCGTTCATTTGAAAAATCCTGTTCTTCCTGGTATATCCAAAGCTAAGTATAACTGGGGATAATAGAGTGTATAAGTTACGGCCATATCAAAAAGAATCGGTTTTATCTGCTATTTCACATTTCAAGAAATCAAAAGACCCTGCTGTTTTAGTTCTTCCGACCGGCTCTGGTAAAAGTCTAATAATTGCCGAACTAGCTCGCATTGCTAAGGGAAGGGTTTTGATTTTAACCCACGTTAAAGAGTTGGTAGAGCAAAATCATGCTAAATATGAAAGTTATGGCTTGCAGGCCGCAATTTATTCTGCGGGATTAAAGCGTAAAGAACATAAAAATAAAGTTGTTTTCGCAAGTGTTCAGTCAATAGCACGAGCTAACCGTAATATTCTAAAAGATTTTTCTTTATTGATCGTCGATGAATGCCACCGCATTTCGCTCGACGAGAATAGTCAATATATGAAATTGATAGAATGTTTGCGTAAATTAAATCCTGGACTTTGTATCATTGGTTTGACCGCAACTCCTTATCGTTTGGGATTGGGCTGGATTTATGAATATCATTATAAAGGTTGTATAAAATCTAGAGAGACGCGTTTTTTTAAAAAATGCATATATGAAGTTTCACTATTGTCTATGATCAAGAGTGGTTATTTAACACAGCCTGTTTTAATTGATGCTCCTGTAGCATGTTATGATTTTAGTGACTTAAAATGTAATTCTAGTTCAGGTTTTTTTTCTTTGTCAGAAATTGAAAAAGTTTTATCTAAGCAAAAAAGAGTCACTCCAGGGATTATAGGACATATCTTGAAGCTATCGAAAGAGCGGCAAGGAGTCATGCTATTTACTTCGACGGTCTCTCATGCTAAGGAAATTTTAGATTTACTACCACAGGAAAATGCTGCTTTAGTCGTTGCTGAAACAACATTGGAAGAACGTGACCGAATTGTTGAAAGCTTTAAAGCAAGGAAAATTAAATTTTTAGTAAATGTGTCAGTGCTGACAACTGGCTTTGATGCTCCTCATGTGGATGTTATTGCAATACTGAGACCGACTGAATCTATAGGATTATTTCAGCAGATTGTTGGGCGTGGTCTTCGCCTTTCTCCTGGTAAAGAAGATTGTCTAATTCTTGATTATACTGGTTTAGGTTATGATGTTTATCGACCTGAGGTGGGTTTGGAAAAGCCTTCTTCCGATTGTGAGCCTGTGGATGTTTTATGCCCAAAGTGTGGATACCAAAATATTTTTTGGGGTAAGAAGGATACGGAAGGTTTTGTTGTTGAGCATTATGGCCGGAAGTGTCAGGGAGCTTTAGAGGATTCAACAACTCTAGCTATTACACTTTGTGATTATAGATTTCGTTTCAAAATCTGTGAGCAGTGTGGTGAAGAAAATGATATTGCCGCACGCCATTGCGGTCGATGTAAAGCTATTATTGTCGATGCTGATACTAAGCTTCGCCGTGCTATGGAACTCAAGGATGCTCATGTAATGCGTCCTGATACGATGTTGTTTGCGAAAACTAGCGATAAAAAAAATCGTGAGAGACTAGAAATTTCCTATTATGATTTAGATGCGCAGTGTTTAAAGGAATACTATTACTTTAGTGCTGCGTGGGAGCGAAAGGCATTTTATTATAATTTTGCTAGGGTGCATAATAAAATGCCGGGGCATGATATAAGATGGAATTCAATTGATGATGTTTTGAATCAGGTGGCTAAATTTAGGATGCCGCAGTTTTTAATTGCACGGAAAAAAAATCATTTTTGGACTATTAGAGAAAAAATCTTTCTTGATTAGTAGTTATTTGGTGTGCGCTATTCTAATTTTTGGGAAAATTTACATTTCTAATATGTGTATAATCTTGGCATCTTTTTTATATTATTTACATGCTAAATTGGTTTTTGGAATTGAGTTTAATTGCTATGTTTCATGAATTTTTTTTCTTTAGACTGCTAATTCCAGATATCCTTTGCTTAGCTATTATCGCATTGCCTTTGTAAGTTACATTTGATGCTCCGCTTGCAGATACTTTGACAGATTTTTTTGCAAAGACTTCTACATCGCAGGCATCCATTGCACGAATATCTATATGCTTGGCCTTTAGCTTGAATGCTTTTACTTCGGTCGCACCTGATACATCGACTTTTAGAAATTCAACATTTCCAGCAAGGTCTAGCTTTGTCGCGCCTGATGCCGATATTTTAAAGTGATGAGCGGCAATATTATGAAGAAAAAACTGGCTAGAGCCCATAAGTTCTACTGCTGATAGTTTATTGACAGAGATTTTAATAATAGCTTTGTCTTTTTTCCATGGCCAAAAATTTTTTTGTGTTGAATTTGGAACTACATATAACACTTTGTTTTTAACTTGGATATTGAGGCTATCTAAGTAATCACGTTCGGCTTCGATTGTTAGAGATTGTTTTTTTTCTATATTAACTTCAATTTCAAATTTACCAGAGATATGTAGTGCTTGAAACTCTTCTAGAGTAAAGCTTTTCCGGTAGCTATTTGCACTTTCAATCGATGTAGCGTAAAGTTCAAATTGTTTAAGATGAGATGTGAATAAGGCAAAAAAGCATAGAAATTTAAAAATATAACTGATTGTTTTTCTGTTGCTCAGCATGCTTGTTCTGGCCTTATTAAATATATGAACGTCGCCATGATTTTTATTTAGCGAACGATGCTTCCAATTTATTGTCTTTTTCGTGAGCTTTTCAGCTAGGCATATTACAGAACCCAGCTAGCATAACTATGCCACTTTGTCATGAAAAACCTAGCCAGTCTAGCTATTGTTGGTATTCAAACCTTCTGTATGAATTTTGGGCTGCGAGATTGTGATGTGTAATTAATCATCTGATGCTCGATGAGTTCTTAGCTTTCTATTTTGTTTATATTATTTTTGTTGGCAATTTATGTCCGCAATGTCTAGCCCTAATTTCTTCCTATACTGGTTTAGTGCAATTAGTGGAAAAGCGTAGGCATAGGCCGGATATTGCATATATACAATCCCTGGATGACCTGTTCCTACAACTGATAGATCAATCCACTGCTTTTTAGTTTGTATTTCTTTTATGAGATAATTTACTGCCCTGGTGGTAGTTATAGAGTTAGCCTCTCCTCCTGCA
Source organism: Bdellovibrionota bacterium (assembly GCA_041391425.1). Lineage (GTDB taxonomy): Bacteria > Bdellovibrionota_B > Oligoflexia > Oligoflexales > JAWKNZ01 > JAWKNZ01. The sequence continues at coordinate 63,284 of JAWKNZ010000008.1, read as the reverse complement.
ACTAGAGCAGATATGGCCCAAGCTGTTTGCGTAGGGGTACTGTCACCGATCCCCATCCAAAAGTTGGGAGCTTCTTTTTGATAAGAAAGGCTACTTTCGCCAAATCCCCCGTCTTCATTTTGAATGTTTTTGAGCCAACGCATGGCATCTTTTATGCTTTGTCGTTCTTCAGGGTGATCGACAACTTTTGCTATACCGAGAACGGCTGCATTAGTACCATAAATATAATTAACTCCCCATCTACCAAACCAAGGGCCTTTCTTCTTTATGGGCTGGCCATGTTGATCTAATTTGGGTGCTTTAGTCTTGGGATCTCTTTCGTAGTATTCCTTTTGCCTTGATTCAATGAATTGGACTGCCTTTGTTAGCGATTGTTCTTTGTTTTTAAACTCAAATGGACTTAGTGACTCTAAAACATGTCCTGTAACATCAACTGATGAATCATCGAAAAGATCCGCTGAGTTGCTTAAGGAGGATGCAAATGCTTTTAGAAAGGGATTCTCGTTATTTTCATGCGCGAATGCTCCCCAGCCGCCATCTTTGTTTTGCATTGCTAAGAGGTATAGAATGGCTTTATTTATTGCTTCTTTTATTTTTTCAAAGGCATTTGAGGTAATTTTTTTGTTGCGAGTTGGATTACTGTCTTGAGTATAATAATGCAGATACAATAGAAACTCGGCAGTATCATCATTGTCTGGATCTTGCCAAAAATCCCAACCAAATGGAAAGCCTTGATGTCCTTTATATGGTTTTGTTTTATCCTGTTGGTTTAATATATACTTTGTTACAGGCATAAGAGACTCTTGGGAGAAGCCAGAATTAAGAAGTGCTTGCCCTATTAATATTGTGTCCCAAAAAGTGCCATCACAGGTGACACCTAGATATGAACTTGTTGCTTTGTTTTTGAAGGTATCGAAGTCATCTGTATGCTCGCTTGCAAAGCTAAGGTTTTTGATAAACCACAAACCTTTCTCCGAAACTTCATCTATCTTTTTGCATTGCTCTTTCTCTGGATTGTCTACGCATTTTAAAAATCTCAATTTATAGTCATCTAATATTGATAGGGTGAAATGTGTATGTAGTGTATAGCCACTGAAGCTTCCTTTTTCTGCTTGGGTCGATAGGATATGCTTTATGAGTTTGGTTAGACGTTTCTGATTGGTTTGTGCTGGAGGTCTATTATGATGCTGAGGCATTTCTTCCGCTGTGAGCTTAAATTCTTCTTTTAGGTCGAAGAAATGTCCGATATTTTTGGACGGCTTGACTGCTATGGCATAAGCAAGAGGCTTAACTAATGCTGGTATCCATTGTCCAAAAGACTTTGTCCCTATCCCGAGGGCGTTCATGAAGTCACTGGTCCACCATAAGGGGATTGCACTGATCCTTAGCAGTTTTTGTAATCCGTTGCGTTTGATTACGTGATCCCAATTATAGTTATTGAATAATGCGAGGAATATTTTTGTTAATGGAGCAAAATCTTTGATTTTGCGTTGTTCTAAAATAAACTGTAATGCCCGCTCTAGAGCTTTCTTTTCAAGCAATAAGTTATATGTCTCATCATTTAGCTCGCCTTTTAGGCTCATTGCTTTAAGGACCCAGTAGTTGAATACGGTGGTATCCAGCTCTCCAAAACGGTAGTTTGTTGGATTATATCCATTAGCTAGGCGTTTTATATAAGAGTCATTTACTGCTATCCAAGACCCATTTTCTAATTGTGAATTTAACAAAATATTTGCGAAATGGTTGGTGTCCATTTCACCATAGGGTTGGTTTAGCCAGTTTTGCAGTAGGTAATATTGTCCAATATAGACAGTTCCTAAATAAGGCCTTAAGGACCAATACTCAAGTTTATTTTCATGTTTTGAATTTGTAATGTTCTGGCTCTTCCGTATAGAGTCAGCCAAGCATGCACCACTTTCTATCGCTTGTATGAGGGCATTTTCAGACATTGTGTTGTCTGTTTGTTTTTCACTTTGAATAGTATTTTTTGCATAGGTATGTCGTGACTTGCAAGAAACAATATTAAAAAAAATTAGCATTATAGAGGTCATATTTTTGCTGTATTTATGTATCATACTATAAACTTCCTTGTGTCGTACAATATAATTTTATTATTCATGATAGTAGCATGATTATTGTTTGCTATGTATCCTAAATTATAATCATTTGATTAAAATATTATTGATGGAAGTGGGATTTTAAAAATTCGAGAAAAGCCCTATTTTTACATGTTAGAGATGTTTTTCCTGCGAGTATCGCGTAAAAACTTGCTTGGCCAGCGCTCCATTCGGGAAATATTTTTATCAGGTCTTTTCGTGACTGTCGATCTGAGCAAATGAACTCCGGTAAAATACCAATACCAGCCCCACCAATTACTGCTTGTTTGATACCAGCCATGTCGTTTACTAAAACTTTTGATTCTACCTTTAATAGTTGTGAAATGGATCCGTTGGTTATTTTTATTTCATTTCCAGAGTAACTGAGGATTGGCTGTTTTTCCAATTCTTTCAAATTAGAGATTTCTGTGTATTGTGATTTTTTGGGAGCAAAGAAATGGAATGATGTTTCTCCCAACTTCACAGCCACTGTTGTCGAGTCTTCTAGCATCTTTCGACTGGCTCTGATGGCAAAATCAAAGCCGCCTTCGATGATATTGACATATTGGTTGCTTACTTCCACTTGAATTTTTACTTTAGGGTGCTTTGCAATGAATGGAGGGATGACTTCACGTAATAAGTACAAACCAATATCATAAGGTGCGGTTACGCGGATGTTGCCGCTGGGCTCTGTTATAGCTTCTTCAGCTAACGCTTTGACTTCTTCCTCTATTTTGGTCAATGATGCTGCAATTGCTCTAACTTTTTGACCAAATTCAGTGATGACTACTTTACGGGTGGAACGTGTAAAGAGTGGCTGTCCTAATTCTTCTTCAAGTTTTTTGACTTTAAGGCTAAGATTTGAGTTGGGCATTTTTAAAGCAGATGCAGCTGCTGAAAAGCTGCCCAGTTTTGCAATTTTTTCTATAATTATCAGTGAGTTAAGGTCCATAAGGCTATTATACAATATTTTGGATAATAAATTCAAAAATTATTTATTGTGAAAAATAAATAATTTGCCGACAATCAAAATGTGATTGATGCTAGAGAATACTCACTAGTGTAGTGTTAGCGTAATAAGTATAAAGGAGTACATTATGAAGTTAATTTGGATTACAGCGGTATTATTTGCCTTTACTGGTTCAGCTTTTGCCGAAGAAGTTAGCGTTTTAAATACTACTAGCAAAGTATCGTGGGAAGGGTCAAAGGTTATAGGGAGTAAGCACCATGGCACTCTAAAGGTAAAGGATGGATCTATTGTTTTTGAAAAGCAAGTTCCTACATCAGCGGTGGTAGTGGTTGATATGACAAGTATTGTGAATACAGATTTAACAGACCCTAAATGGAATGCTAAGCTGGTTGGCCATTTGAAATCAGATGACTTTTTTTCTGTCAAAAAGTTTCCAGAGTCTAAATTGGATATAAAAACCTTTGAAAAGATAACTGCAGAGAAATATCGTTTAAAAGGTGAACTTACTATCAAAGGAATTACGAAGCCTGTAGAGCTGACCGCGACTACTGTTAAAAAAGATGGTGCGGTTGTTACTATCAATTCAGAGCTTGTCTTTGATAGAACTGATTTTTCTATTAAATATGGTTCTGGTAAGTTTTTTCAAAACTTAGGCGATAAGATGATTTCTGATATGGTTAAAGTCAATGTTAGTCTTAATCTGAAAAAGCCAGTAAAACTTAGCAGCAAGTAAATAAAAATTTTTTAGACTTTTAAAAGCCTATTGGTGAGATCTTTTCAATAGGCTTTTTGTATTTTTATAGAGTGACTTTGACCATGTTTAGGTCGTAATTGATTTTAACTTTAGAAGCAATTTGATTGCTATTATGTAGCAAATGTATGCTAAATTATCTATTTATCTTTTGCTAGCCTCTTTTCTCATTCTTTTAATTTGCGCGATGGCAAGATTAGGTGATGATGTTGGGGGTAAACATTTGTTCTCCGTACATGCATAAAAAGTATCATTATTATTTATTCTAGCCTTGCTTACATGAGCCTTATACTTTTTGTTAAAAGAATCGTTATTCCAAATGACGGTAATGGGAGTACTTTCTTGTTGATAGATATATTGCAATAAAGGAAGGATGGAAGGAACTTTAATATCTTTTGCTGAAATTACTATTTCGATCATTTGCTGTGAATGCAAGCGCAATTGCTCGATAAGTGATGGATAATAAATGGGATGCTGGCGTATTTGTGCTAGTTTTTGGATACTTGCAGAGGCTTTCTCTTTATATGAGTCCTCTGTGGTGATGGCGTAAAGCAAATAGTTACATGCGGCTGCTACCACATTTCCTGGAGGAATATCTTCGTCTTTGGCAAAATCGATTAAATTCCAATCAAGACCTATTATGTCTTCTGCTACGTAAAGTTTTGTATCTTTTTGCCAATATTTTTTATCAAAGTTTTTTTGAAGTTGCTGAGCCCATTCTAGCCACTTCACATTAAATGTTATTTGATATAAATCTAGTAAAGATTTTATCAGTAATGCATAGTCGTTGGTGGTTGCCTTTATGGATGTTTTCCCTGCGATCGAGTAGCGATACAAAACTTCTCTTTTATAGTTGTTCTTTAGTATATTCGTAATGATTTTTTCCGCCCCTTTTAGATAGTTTATGTCAAATGTTTTCTTGTACAACTCAGTTAGTGCTGAGCTTGATAAAGCATTCCAAGCGGTAATCACTTTTTTGTCTATTTGGGGGCTGGCTTTCTTTTTTCTTATGTTCTTGATGAAATCCAATAGTTTTTGGCTTGGAGGATTTTTCTGATATTGATGTAAAATAGATAGATTCTTTCTGCCTGAAAGGGGATAGATAGAAAAAAAGTCACTTAGAGAGTGAAAGGAGGTTGTTAGTTCATTTAATTCTTCTTTGTTGAGTGTGTAATATAAGCCGTCTACTGGTTTTGAGGTACTACTTTCCATGCTTTCTGCGCTTAAGGAAGCATAGTAGGATCCATTGCTATCAATTAATTTCTCGTCGAGAAATTTTAGTGTGTTGATTGCAACATTTATAAAATTTTCTTCTGGGAACATGACACTCGCTTTTGCGTATAATTTTACTAATAATGCATTTACATATAAAGTTTTCTCAAAATGTGGATTTTTCCAAGAAGGATCGGTGGTGTAGCGGAAAAATCCTCCATCTATTGGATCATATAAACCTCGAGTGCTCATTTCTAATAAAGTGTTTTTTAGGAAAAATTTTGCTTTTTCCGGCAATAAATTTGCTGACATTAGGAAAGTTAATTCTTCACTGCGAGGAAAACGAGGTGGGATTAACAACCGACGTTCAATTCTTTCTTCTCTCTCTATAAAAGTATCGATAAAGAGGTTTGATAACTCGTTTGTTTTATTTGTACTAAATCCAGCAGTACCTTCCTTGAGTTTGCTTTTTATTTCTTTGAAATTATTTTTATTTGAGAATTTTTCAGGATTATTTTCCCAAGATTCTACAATTTCCTTTGATAATTCTATAAGGCGATCTTTTTCTATATAGTTGGTAGCAAAAATGGGAAGACCATTGGGTTCTAGCCAAATATTTAAGGGCCAACCTCCTGATAATCCAATTTCTTCTACTTTTGCGGTGAATAATTGATCTAGCTCAGGATTTTCCTCACGATCAATTTTTATTGCTATATATTTTTTATTTAAAATGTTTGCAACTTGAGGACTTAAAAACGATTCTCGACCCATAACTTGGCACCAATGGCATGATGAGTATCCAATAGAAATAAAAATGAGTTTGTTTTGAGATAGCGCAGTTGTCAGTAGTCCTTGATCCCAAATTTGCCAGTTGATAGGGCTTTCTCTGAGACTTTTGAGGTAAGGAGAGTTGCTTTTTTGAAGATTATTTTTTTGTAAATTTATTGTAGGAGAAGTGTTTAAGTATATTTTACCAGCTAGGATTAGCATTAGTAGTGAAACTGATATAAGTATAATAATGATCGGTTTTTTCAACTTATGCCTCTCTTTTAGAAATTAATTGATATATATTAAGAGGAGCAAATCCGATCATACTGCGTTACGCCTAAAAAACATTCGTCGCTGTACTAAAGGTACTATCTCCTCATTTTTTTTAGGCAAGCCTTGTCTGATAGGCGTTGCTCCCCTTAATACTTATGGTAAAATCTACCATACTGTGTTACGCCTAAAAAACATTCGTCGCTGTACTAAAGGTACTATCTCCTCATTTTTTTTAGGCAAGCCTTGTCTGATAGGCGTTGCTCCCTTAGTTTTAAGGAAAAAGTATTGGATTAATATCAGGTTACATCCAAAGACCGTAGCTAGAATAGTAATTTCGCACTTACAAAAATGATTAAGCAAGCAGTTAAGTTTCTAACTGTTTTTTGAGGAATCCATCCCGAACTTAGGCTGCTGCCAACTTGTCCGCCAATTAAGACGACTACTAATAGTGGCCATATTGAATTAACATTGATATCGAGGCCTTTAGATATTTGGCCGAAAAGTCCAGCTAAGGAGTTTACAAATATAAAAATCGATGCCGTTGATGCGACAGTTTTTGGCTGAGCCCATCTAAATAATAGGAGGATAGGTGATAAAAAAATGCCACCACCGATACCCACTAACCCTGAAATAAACCCAAGAACAGATCCCACCAGAAAACTAATGGCGGGATTTGGTGGTTTTGCTTCGTTATATTTTGGTGCTATTAAATCAAAAGTTAGCAATCTTAAGCCAGCTACAGCTAAGCATCCTCCCAAAAGTAGGAGAAAAGTTTCACGGGATATTGGGATAGCGCCCCCTAAATATGATAGGGGGATTGACCCTAAGGTAAAAGGTATTGCAAATTTAAAATCTACGTGGCCGTTACGAAAAAAATGGGGAATGTTCCCAGATACTACAACAATATTGCAGAGGAGTGCGGTAATTGGTATGAGCTGATATGGGGTATTAAATAGTGCTAATATAGCGATGTAGGATGAGCCACCCCCAAAACCAACCATGGAGTATAAGATCGCAATTACAAAAAATAAAATGGCAATCATTGTCAATACTATCCTTATCTACTTAGCTAGAAGCTGTTGGCAAAGAAAAAGTACCGAATATTATATTACTATAATGATTGCACTCTCCTGTGAAGAAAAGTGAGGGTTGTGCTTTCTTTACAGTTTCTTAGCTGGGCTCTATGATAATTGCTTTTCCAGTTTGGCTTACACAAATATAGGCGCATTTTCCACAGCCGATGCACTTATCTTGATCTATTTCAGGAATTTTTGCATCTGTTTTTGTGATTGCTTTAATGGTTGCGGGACAGCTGTTAAAGCAGTAATCGCAGTACTGCCCCTGTGTAACTAGGCAATGTTCTTGTTTAAACTTGGCTTTGCCCATTCCTCCTATTGCCTTTTTATTCAATGCACCTGGCTCACATGCAGTGACGCATGGTGTATCTTGGCAATAGTGGCAAGGAGTATCAAATACATTTATCGTTGGGGTGTTATCTTTAAGTGAATTTTCGTTATTTTCAATGAGTTCAATAGACCCATATGGGCAGGCTTCAGCGCAATACCCGCATCTTGTGCAAGTTACCAAAAACTCAGGTTCGGGTATAGCACCTGGTGGCCGTAAATGTTCTCGTTTGTAGGTGCTGCCCAAAACCTCTTTAGACATCGCAGCTAATGCGCCCTGTCTATTGTCTTTGGCAAATGTAAAAAACTTTCTACGGTTAAATTTTATATTCTCATCCATTTATACCTCTAAAAACCACTGCGCATAGCCATAGGTTGGTAGACAAACCAAAGTGCAAGTATTCCCATAGATATAAGCACAATATAATGTGATAGGTAAAGTGCTGTTGCTGTACTCTTTGTAGGTGCAATTTGCTCGATTCTTGATCTTAGAGTTTTAGCCGAATACCAGAATCCTATAATGATGGCGAAAAATTGGAGATACTTTATTACTTTATGTTCTATTAGCGGGAATGGTTGGAAGTTTTGCCATCCCCAGATATTCCAGTTTCTACCGAATGGATCATTTATGAGCGGTACCAGATTTGTGAGCTCTTCGAAGAGGTGCATGAAGTTATGGCCGAGATGGTAGCCTAAGACCAATGGGATAAAGGACATGATCAGCCCGGCTGAAATTTTTGGTAACCGATAACGCACTTGTATCAATTTAATAAAGTTAGAGAAAAATAGAAATCCCGCTCCTAAAAGAGCTGCCATTAAAATTGTGAATGATTGAATATAAATAAGATCGAATTTTAGTGAAAATTTACTGGTCCAATCAAACCAGGTTGGCGTCATGGTCAAACCATGAAAAAAAGTTAAGACGAAAATAATAACTGTCAATAGTACTTCGTCACTTCTTGCGGTTTTTGCATTATACAAGTCAGTACCTAGGGGACGCATTTTTATGGTGAGGTTATTTTTATCGCAGGAGCGGATACATTCGGTGCAAAGAGTGCAGTAAGTGTTTTCTCTTAGTCTATACGGGATCTGGAAGGTTGGGCATGGTGTGCTTTGATCCGTTCCACGGACACAGGCATGATCTGTGCATGTATTGCAGGTCGATTTGTTTTTTACCCTTAGCTCTAAAGGGGAAAATTGTGAGTACACTCCGCTAATTCTACCGATTGGGCATCCGAAACGGCAAAAAGACCTGCGCTCAAATAGCAGTGCGCAGACTATAATCAATGCAATAAATCCTAGCCCTAGCCATGCAGTGATATATGAGCTTTTGGTGATGCCATAACCTAATTCAAGCCAGGTCAGAACGATAAATAAACCACTAGCTAAGTATATATTTGCGAGGAAGCGGGGCCATTTGAGGTTCACACTTTGAGAAGTGATTTTCTTACGCTTGATCCATCCGAATTCGAACAAGTTGGCAAAAAAATCCCAAGGGCATGCAGCGCAGAAAATTTTTCCGGCAAATGCGACAAATACTATTAAAAGTGTCCACCAGAATAGCCAAGTAAATGGAGCGGCAAAGCTTGTCCTTGTATTTCCCCAAAAACCTGTTACTAGTACAGTTATAAATAAAAATGCGGGGATACTGCGGATAAAGTAGGAAAAAAAACGCCATTTTACTAAGTTTTCGAGGCCAGGGATACGGAATAAATCAAAACGCCATGAATGTGCTTTATTTGAAAAAGTTTGTTCTCCTATCCTTCTTAAATACCATATTCCTATAAGTACAAATATTATTACGATGGTATATGCTTCTAAAGCGGGATACGTAGAATGCAGGCTATTGTCAGTATGATGCATATGATGTTCTACGCCCATTTGAGTATGAGTCGACTGACTGTTATTTTGCATAAGCTAACCTTTTATCGCTCTCTTTAGTTGATTTGTTACGGGCTAGTAGCTTGATTGCCATGACAACGATGAAAAAACCGACAATTGCAAAATAGACTCCATAAGCTTCTAAAAAGCTTGGAGTTATTTGTATTGGGAGTTTAATTATTATCTGTTTTCCCTCATCATTTAAAAATGATGCTGTTAAGAGTAGATTGCTTTGCTCTTTTATCTTTTTTTGAAGTAGATAAATGCTTTCTTGCTCAGGTTCGAGCTTATTTATTTGTAATATTTTTTCATTATCACTGGATATTTCAAAATTTACCTTTCCTAAGTATGATTTATTTCTTTGTATATCGAAGATATAGACATAAAGACGGACATCATCAGGGGAATCCACTTGTTCCATGTTTAGGCCCTGAAAGTTGTATACTGTAGCGAGCATTTCATAATCATGGCCTTCAGCGATAAACTCTAATATTGGTACTTGTGGGTAGTTTTCAAAATATGAGTAATGCGGCAAACCTTTATAGTGGTGTGCTTTAGCTGATCCGCTGATCGTTAAAACCGAAAATATAAGAAAATTTTGAATTAGAGGTATAGCTTTCTTTGATAATTTTGCTACTTTGCTTAGGTTAAATGTTGGGCGTAGGGAAATAATTTGCTTGGGGCATTGATTTTTGCACTTTAGACATAAGTGGCATGAATTTAATTTTATGTCTTTTCTAGGATAAAGACCAACCGGGCAAACGTTTAAACATTGGATGCAATATTTTGGACATTTTGTGCTTTCGGCGTGGATTTTAAATAAGCGAAATCTTCCAACCCAGCCTAGTAGTAATCCAGTTGGGCAAACAGATTTGCAAAATTCACCGGGAATGACAGCAAGATCTAAGAGTACTATCGAGAGTAAAAAATAAAATCCTATTGTTACACTTGAGAAAATGATGATTGAGAAAATTTCATGGGAAAAAGTTATATAAGGCAATATAAAGTGCCAGACCCAGGCACCCATGAAATGGCTTATGATAAGTCCAAACCAAAATAGAAACGTTCTAGTGTATGATGGTAATTTTATGCGTAATAGGGGCACGCCAACTTTGTCTAAAGCCTTTCTAATCCTTGCATTAATCCCGAATAAGAGCACCATGGGACAAAACCAAGCACAAAAAACTCGACCAAATATGAGTGCAATTAGAAAAGGTATTAAACCGCCTATAAGATATTTTGTTGGAAATTTAACTGAATTAATTAGCTCGGCAATGAGTCCAAGTGGATCAGATATTGGTATACCTAAAACAGTATAGGCCCAGAGAGAACCATTATTAGATGTGGCTGCCTTAATTGGGTCGCTCCATAATGAATATAGGTTATCTAGGCATGAATAAATAAAGGCCATGAACTCACCATCAGCTAAGCCGACGAGGCGTTGTTGGTTATAAGCGATCTTGTTGTTTGCATACCAGTTACTAAGAGGTACTAAAATAAAAAATCCAACTACAGCTAGTAGGCTAGTGAGACGTACTAGTTCATTCCACTTTATTTTTTTTAATTGTCTTTTATTACTCATGCTGGGCTTATCCGTATTGCTTGTGGCATATGAATGCATGACTGTTCGCAAAGACCGCAACCAACGCATTGTTCTGGGTCGACTATGGGTTGTTCATAAAGGCCTATTTTCATAGCTTTTCCTGGTAGAGGGCAGGCTCTATAGCAAACGCCGCAGGTTCTGCCAAAATATGAATAGCACAAGTTGGTATCTACTGAAGCAGTGCCCATTTTAACTTCTCTTTTTACGACATCCATATCTCTACTGATTTCTTTTAAGGCTCCGGTAGGGCAGACCTCTGTACATCTCATACAGAGAATACAGCCTCGACTTCTTGGGTTGATAACAGGAGTGTGGACATTTGAAGCGCCCCATTCAAAGCTAGCCATTTCAATGCAGTCATTAGGGCACGCAGTAGCGCATTTAAAGCAGCCGATGCATTGGCGTAGAAAATCGCTTTCGGGTAATGCTCCTGGAGGTCTTAAAAATCGCCTTTTTCCATTTTTTTTACGTTTAGTAGCGATTGCAATGACAGGAGTTAGGAAAAAAAGCGAAGAGAGGAGAGCTTTAAGAATTGTTCTCCTCTCTAAAGTTTTATTGTGATCGTCCACTATTCCAAACTTCTCAAATAAGATATGATATCGTTTATCTCATTTTCAGAGATATTTGCAAGCCCTCTACCGTGCCCAAATGGTTTCATAGCAGTGCCTGCGCGTCCAGTTTCTATTGTTTTTTTAATAAAATCGTCCGATGCAGCTTTTAAGAAACCACTGAGGCCAATTGCTAACCCAGAGCCACCATCAGCGTATCCTCCACCATTTGGTCCGTGGCAAGAGGAACAATAGCTACGAAATGATACTTTACCTTTATTTATATTGCCCTTAATTTTTTTGTTCCAGTTTACTTTTTGTCTCTTATAATTAGGATAGCTTGTCTCCCAGCTTCTAAAATAGGCAACAATATCATCTACACCTTTTGCAATATTTGGTAGGATTTTATATGAGATCATACCGGTACCGGGTCGTCCTTCTAAAATCGTTTTTTTGAAAAATTCATCATTTGCCAGAAACAATAGGTCGGGTGTGTTCAAGCGTGGGCCGAGACCGGGGTAGCCTAAACCATCTTTTTGATGGCAACCAACGCATGTTTGTTCATAAAGCTCTTTGCCCTTTTTAGCATCGCCTTTTGCAAAAATGGTAGAAGAAACAAAATACGCAAAGATTATTGTCACAAAATATTTCATGTATAAGTCTCCTCTTTAACTAAGTTTTTCGATACGTGCAGCGAGTTTCTTAAAGTCCACTTGTCCTGAAACAGGATCAAAGGCTCTGTGAGAAACACCATTTACCAGCCATTTATTCTTTTTGGGGTCGGCAGAGTCGGCAACAGAAAGATTCCAGGGACTAAAGACATAGCCTTTGGGAACTGTATTGCGAGCTGGCTTCACAACGGAATCAAGCCCAATCGATACTCTCGCTTGGTACTCTCCTCGACGTGTAATGACTTTAACCCACTCTCCATCTTTGACCTCAAGCTCTTTGGCATCATCCACATGCATTTCGATATATTGTTCTGGGACCAATTTTCTAGTTGTCCCTGAGCGAATGGTTTTGGCAGTGTGGAAATGCTCATAAACAACACCTAAACCAAGCCAAAATGGATATTTATCTTTTGGAACTTTGTTCCAAGCTTTACCTAAATGATCGTGATCAGGAAGTTCTGGGGTGAGGGCATTATCTCTTGCTTTAATTAATAAATCTTGATTATCGATTGCATAAAAATCCTTATCGACACCGAAGCGCATGAGTTCTTTGGTTATCTTTTCCCTATCAGTATAATCTTGGTTGCAAAAGTGCATATGCAATTTGCCATCTTTGTGACGGAAATTTTTGTAGGGTTTTCCTGGCCAGTTGCCTTCTTGCCCAAGGTATCTACGTTTAGTCCCGCCTTGCATAGCAATTTCTGCTGTTGGCGCTGGCCATTGAATTCCCCGTAAATCTCTTATTTGATCATAGAGGCCTTTTTTAGTTTTCTTTTCAACTTCAAGCATTCCTGTTAGATCAGCGTCACTACCTTTAGATGCTTTGACTAAGTCCCTAAAAATATCTTCTGGGTCATAAAAACCATTCTTCATACGTTTATATGGGAATATTTTTTTGCCATCTAAACCGAGTTTGTCAGCAATTTTTATTCCTTTGTCTATAACCATATCCATATCAGGTCTTGTGCCTTTGATGGGGTTTGCTGTGCCGTCACAAACGTAAACCCTTCTCTCTGATTGAATATATGTTCCTCCTACCCATTCACCCCAGGTAGCAGCAGGTAAGATGACGTCGGCGAATAAATTGTTAGGCGCATTCTTGTATATTTCTTGTACGACATTGAATGTGCGTCTAAGAGCAGGGCGGACCAGAGTATGGGCTTCTGGAAGGTCTATATGGGTTGCATAAATTAGAAACATAGCATTAACTTCGCCTTTAAGAGCGCGCTCCATCATACCGATGGCCATCCCTTGATTGCTTTGTGAGGCTACTTCTTCCAATCTAGCCCTTGGAACCCTCCAAGCATCGGCTATGTGATTGCGATGGGCTTTATCATCTAAGCCTTTGTTGAAAGGTAGCCTCCCTGTTAGGCCACCGGTTAAACGCTCACCCATTGCATTGGGTTGCCCTGTTTGAGAATGAGGGCCACAGCCAGGTCTACCAATATTTCCAGTCAATGCCATAAGATTTACCATCCCCATGGTATTGTGTTGGCCGTGTATATGTTGATTAAAGCCAATGCCCCAAATAGAAAGCACTCCACCACTGCCTCGTTTGCGACCTTTGATAGAAGCTTCGGCCCAGACCTTTGCTACTTCGTATATGCGGGCAGCTGGGATCATGGTCATGTGTTCGACTTTTTTGGGATTGAAGCCTGCTTTTACTTTTTTAATATAGTCTTCCCAACCTGTAACATTTTTCTTTAAAAATTCGTAGTCTACTGCATCTGGATGTTTTTCCAAGATCGCATAGGCAATAGCATTTTGAATGGAAATATCACCGTTTATAGTTTGAAAGTGATAAGAATTGCTTGGGTTGATCTCTTCAAAGCCAGCTACAGTTCCCGTTCTGCGGGGATCTACGACTAAGGTTGGGATGTCTTTTAATTTTTTATGATCTGCGGCACGCCAGAACAAAATGGGATGGGCACCCCTTGGATTATGTCCCCAAAATGCGATCATGTCGGCGAGTTCGACATCATCATAACATGTAGGAGGAGTATCGGATCCAAGAGATTTAAAATAGCCGGTTACTGCGGAAGTCATGCACATGCGAGCGTTTGCTTCGATAGTATTGGAGCCAATAATTCCTTTCATGAAGATGTTTTCTAAGTATTGACCTTCAAGAGTTAATTGGCCAGATCCATATAAACCTATAGAATTACCTCCAGTTTTCTTTATAATATGTACAATTTTTTCAGCGACAAGCTCTTCAGCCTCTTCCCAACTAGCTTCACGAAAATCATTTATATCGAAAGAGCCTTTGGTTTTGGAAATATGCCCTTTTAACGGATCAGACATGTCTTTTCTAATTAGAGGTTTTGTTAAGCGATCGACATATATTGCTTCTGATGAAGCTAAGCCTTTGATGCACTGCAACCCTTTGTTGGTTGGATGGTCTTTGTCAGGGATGACACCTACGATGCGCCCTTTTTTTGCTTGAATAATAGTTCCGCAGCCAACACCACAATAAGGGCAAGCCGCCAGCAAATTTGTTTTGTCTGTATCGTTTGTTAGTTCATATTCTTCCGGTTTGCTGTTCGCTTTTGCTGCTTTGGCTTTTTTTGCGCCTAGTCCAGAGCTAACAGTTGCAGCAGTAATTCCTGCTGCGGTGGAAGCTTTTAAAAAGCCTCGGCGGTCACAACCAAGCAGTTCGCCTTTATAAGGATCGTTTTCATTTGACATTAGTTAGATCTCCTCTGTTAAGTACGACAGTAAAATGCGACAGCATTGATTAGTAATAACAAAAATAAACTAGGCACCAATCGAAAATAAATATTTAAAAGCCTAAGAGAAGGTATATTGAATTTTTATTCCACAGGATAAGCTTATACCTCTCGCAGCTTGTGATCAAGAAAATTGGATGGCTGTTGGATATAATGAGATAGAGCACCAATGATAATGAGTCTCATTAGTATTTTTGTATCTAGATTATATACTTCTATTCTTCAGCCAGTGCTGATTTTATCGTTGGAATTAAAGTTATGATATCAATTTATAAAGGATAGCGAAAATGATAGTGCTACTTTTCATAAATTTAATGATGTATTTGTTACAAGGATATCTGAGGCTTTTTCTTTAAATTTTGGTAGATTGTCGTTTATATCAAGCCAGGTAACTTTTTCTGCAAAGCTTACATGCCCTTGCGGCTCACGATCGATGGCATCAATTAGAGATGCAACCACGATATATGTCATGTCTGGCGAGTGGCGCGTTTTTTGAAACAGACTGTTTCCACATTTTTTACAAAATTGCCAAATAATTCCAGGGCTAGATTCGTAATTGCTGATAAGTTCTTCACCTGATGTAATTTTAAAATATTTGCTCTCGACAGAAGTCCAACTTACAAAAGCTGAGCCATGTGATCTTCTACAAGATTCGCAGTGACAATGTGAAAATATTTTTGTTGGCGGTGTTATTTCATAAGTTATGCTATTGCAGAAACAGTGTCCCTTTAAATTACTTTTGTTCAATTTTTTTCCTTTAGGCTAGTTTGTGTTTCTAAATCTTTTGGATTACACTTTTATGTTAAAATTTTGAAGATATATTGAATATTACTATTATTTTTGTTTATATTATATACTTAAGGCTTTCCCATAGCTTCAGTGATTGCATCGAAAGCCCCTATTCCAAGTAACGATGTTGCTGGAATTAATTCAGTAGGATTAGAAAGGCGCATTTCTGATCGGCCTATCATGGTCCATTTTTCGTATAATTTTTGTATCTCTTCTCGGTATTTTCGATATGATTCTGGCAGGAGTAAAAGAGAATCTGCAAAATAAAATGTTGGAAGAGCAGTATTTTCTTGATTTAATTCAATCATTGAAAGGCGTTTGACGAGGTATGACTGAATTTTATTGAAGAATTTTTTTTGTAATGGCCCTGGAAATCTAAACTGAATAGGCCAAGGGATAATTAATTTAATATTAGGATTTCTTGAGATAATTTCCAGTTGTTCGAGTTCCAAGAGATATTTATCTGTTTTTGCATCGGATAAGCAAAATATTTCTTCTATTTGGGAAGGGGTGTACCCGCGAGCTAGATATCGCAAGTAGGTGAAGTATTTAGGAAATGCTGCAAAGTACTCTTCTTGTTCGAGTGTTAAATGGTTTGCCTTAAAAGATTGGCTATCTGCAGCGGCCGAAACATCTGTGAGGCTAATTCCTAACCAATTGCAGATTTTTAGAAGACGCTCCAAACTGATATCTTCTTTAGACATAAACCGTCTTACTGTGACTAAAGAGATATTTAAATAGATGGTAGGCGGTATTGATTGACTACCCATTCAGTGACTTGTCTATTGTTTCTGGTGAAAATTCCTAGCTTTATGCCGCTTGCATTTAATGCGTTGATAAATGTAGCAACACCTGGAAACAAGGGCGCTGATTTAGCTGCATTTAATTCGATTTCATGGAGTATTTTATGTTTTATGGTTCTTTGTGCTGTTGGAATTTTTTCTAAATACTCTAAAATTAACTTTCCATGAGGAATTTCTAATTGCTTTCTAATGCTATCAAAGCAAAGTTTAGAGTCGAGTAGCGTTCCATCTAAATCAAAAACAATACCTCTAAACACAAAGGAGCTCCTTTATTATTGTTGCGGTGATCTTTAATGCATTTTCCATTTCTGCTTTATTAAGAAAGGCATATCCGATTTTAAATCCATATAAATGAAGTTTACTAAAAAATGCTTCAATAGAAGGTTTAATGATTATACATTTTTTTCAAGCTTTGAAGGTAAATTATTGATATTAAGGCGAAGGTTCTTCTATGCTGAAAATGATCGGACATATGGGTTTAATGTTATCACTGCAAGAGTTTTCTGAGAATAAGCCAGTCTGGTGAGTTTGTCCAGGTGTAATCTTGCTTACAAAAAAGGCTTTACGTCCAGAACAGCTCTCTATAGCTGCTGTTGATATAGAAGTGATTCGTAATGGTTATGGAAGGTAGATCAATAGTAGTGAATTCATGACTAATGAATATAGAGTTTCGTATATTCGAGATCTAATTATTAGTAAAATGGGTGAGGACATAAATGTCTTAGCCTCGAGAGATGGCCATCCCACGTGGGTGGAGCAAGGAAATATCATGTTGACTATCTTTCATCCCGAGCTCAATGGTAAGGCGCCTCCTCCGTGGCATCGGAGATTTGTTGGGCTGTGTAAGCATATTATTGCTTAGATTTATAGTTAAAGTTGCGATAATTTGCAAAAGATTTATTTTTTTGAAAGAATGATTAGTTTAAAGAAGCTATTCACAAAATTATGCGAGTTAATATTTATGTTTCTTAAAAACATTCATGCAAATTATCTTTTTGTAAGTGATGTAAAGAAATCATCTTCTTGGTATTCTAAAGTTTTAGATCTTCCATTAGCAATTGAAGAAGATAATTTTGCTCTTATTAAAATTAGTGATAATGAATTATGCTTTCATTTAGCGGATTATAAAACTCCTGCATTGAGTGGTGGAAGTGTTACCTATTGGCGGGTTGAAGATCTTGTAAATGCTATGCAGCATTTTACGAAATTTGGAGCTAAAATATACCGAGGTCCAATTTCTATCGATGATTCAAATGAAGGAATTTGTCAAATAAAGGATCCTTTTGGTAGTATTATTGGATTGCAAGGTATTTATAAAGAATGATTGCCTCTCGTGAGGCTTAAAAAAATAATTAATAATCGGTATTTGCATCTCAGATTTACAGGACTAATCTCCTTTATCGAGGTTAGTAACCTTGAAACTTATTTTTCTGGCTGTAATAGTTTCTTAAGCATTATTAATTTAACCCTATGTTAGGGCCCCATTGGGGGTTTTCTAGGATGGATCTTCCTACTGCTGCTAAAGAAATCTTTTTTTGCTGGAGGCAATCATTTATAAACTCTGCTGACTTGATCCCTCCTACCCCAATCACTGGCAATGAGGTATTTTTTTGGATTATCGCTGCATCGGCCACTAAATAACCTTCACCCATGCGATTTTTAGGACGCCTCCAGCCACCTATCCCTGAAGAGACATTTATAATATTCACATCAAGTGATTCTAAGTTTTGAATTATTTTAATTGTATCTTGGTAAGCAAGGCCTCCAGGAATATGATCCATTCCTGGTATCCTTACCGATAAGATGGATTTTGGGAGGTTTTCTTTAATTAATTTCACTACCTCATATAGTAGTCTCGATCGATTATCATTATTGCCTCCATATTTATCGTGTCTTTTGTTTGTTAAAGGCGACAGCCATTGATTTAATCCATAACCATGAGCGCAATGTAGTTCAATAATATTAAAACCCGCAGTATATGCTCTAATTGCAGCGTTTAAGAATGAATTTTTTAACTCTGAAATATCTTCGCTTGAAGCTGTATCAGGTTCTTGCATTTGCCTGTCTTTTACTGGGACAGCTATTCCACTAGGAGATATTAAAGAACCATCTGTTAAGGATCTGTTTGATTTCCCTCCAGCGTGGGTTAATTGGATTCCCGATGCTGAACCTTGGTGATGTATAACATTAGCGAGATTTTTTAGCCCTTCGATATGAAGGTCTGATAAGATTCCTAGTTGGTTTGGCTCGCTTTTGCCTGCTGGATTTATGTAAGTGTATTCAACCATTATCAGTCCAGCTTTTGAATTGGTTAGCCTCTTATAGTGCTCTAAGGTTTGTTTGGTTACAAAGCCATTTTGGTCGGCGGTGGCTGAGGCCATAGGGGGCACTACAATTCTATTTTTTATTTTAAATTCATTGGTTATCTTGATATTTGAATGTAGATTAATCATATTTCCCCTTTCCGGTATAAGAATTAATCTAATAATTGTTTGAAAAAAAGAAATATTTGTGCAATATATGTTTCGAATATGGAAATTAATGAGATCAAATATTTTCTTGCTGTTGCTAAATTCGAGAATATTCATCGAGCTTCTGAGGATATTGGAATATCGACGGGCTCGCTAAGCAAAGCGATTAAGAAATTAGAAGATGAATTAAGCGTAAAACTCTTCCGAAGGGAAGGTCGGAATATTCGCTTAACAGAATATGGACGTTTTCTTAAGCATAAGGGATATGAACTTCTTACTTTAGAGAATTCGATAAGATCAGAAATCGTTGGTAGTGATAATGGATTTAAAATTGTTATTGCTGGCAGTGAAATCCTCATCTCTCATTTTGGTGTGGAGATAGCTAGTAACATTAAAAACCGTTACCCAAATGTAGCAATTCAATTTGAAGTTTTGGAAGGTTCGGAATTGATCTCTAGAGTTCGTGATGGTGAGGTTGATCTAGGTCTTACCACTTATAACCTACCTAAATATTTTGATCAAAAAATTATTAATTCAATTGAATTCAATACTTATATTTCGAGAAAACATGTGCTTTTTCCAAAATTTAAAAAGAGCAGTTCGCTTCCTATTGAAACTGTATTACAATATCCATTTGTCGTTCCCCAGAAAAATATTTTTGGAAAGATTAGTAAAAGTGATTCAAATGATGGTTGGCGGGATGATATGTTGCCGCGGCAAATTATGTATACTTCTGCAAGCTTAAAGACCATTGAAGCCTTGGTGCTTCATGGTGATGCGATTGCATATCTGCCTGAATATTTTGGTGTTAAATCTGGTTTTGAAAAACTTAAAGTAGATGGATGTCCTTATCACTGCAGTCAGAAAGTTAAGTTATTTACCAAGAATAAACAGCGATCTGGATGGCTAAATTCTGTCTTTTAATTATGGATTTTCACTTTAAGGAGATTTTAGTATGAGCGATAGTGTATGGAGAGCAGATATTGCAAAATCTTTGTTTCTAAAAATTAAAAATAAAAGTGGATTGAATGAAACAATTCAATTAGTTGAGAAAAAGTATTCCGACATTGATCTGTCTGAGGTAAGAAAAAAGATTGCTGTGGAAAGAACGTACCATTCTGAGCCCATTCATGGCGACATGGCATATTGAATGTGTCATAGGGTTATTGCTTGAAACTTATCGGCAATGATTTTCCTATTTTGAACCAGTTTTCTTTTTTCAGTACGCTTGCACCTGGCTCAGTGAGGATGGCGTAATATTCGTATGTAAGTCCAGGCTTAAAATATTTGTCAGCTGCAAAGTCCATGGTGAATAACTGCAGTTTGTCTATATCTGTAGGAAGCCAGTTTTTGGCAAGTGGAGTAGGAGAAGGATCGTTTAATTCTCCCAGAATAAAGCCACCATCGATAGGTTGTTTTTTAAAAGCTCGATAATTTCCATCACTATCGACTATGGCTAAGTAAATATCTTTTTTATTGAAGACTAAATCACTTGTATCCATTGTTGCTTTTAAGTCAATTTTTGTAGTCAAATCTATATTTGTTGCTTCTGTTAATTCTTTATCTTGAGAAAATAGAGCTAAGTTTAGTTGTAATTCACTTGCGTCAGGCTGCCAATTATATGGTTTTAATAAGAAAGAAGGAGTTTGTTTTGACATCAACCAGTAATTTGTATCTAATATATTTTTCCCTGGATTTGTAAATATTATATACCAGCTGTAACGCTTCTCTATTTTGAAATATGGGTCATTAAGAAAGTTCATGGTTACTAGCTTTTTATTATTTAAATCTTGAGGCTGCCAATTTGCAAACGTAGGAGATGCTTTGTTTATTTCTCCAAGGCTATAGGTAGCATTGTTTTGTTGGAGAATTCGGTAATTTCCTTGGTCATCTACAATGGCAATATAGACGTCTTTTGTCGAGATAGGAACTGGATCTACTGATACCGATATTTTTAATTCTAGTTTTTAAGATTGACGTATGGAAACGTCTTTAGTTAATTTTTTTTCGTTTCGAAAGGTATCTAAATTGAATGTAAATCGATAATCTTTGATATCGTGTTCTGGATGAGTTGCTGAATAATAATGCCTTACCCCAAGCATATCGATATCGCTTAGGATGCCTGCATTACTATAAATAGGATTGCAATAATTCATCACTGAGCTTAGATCCCAGACTCCTAGATAGACATCTCCATTGCTTCCTTGTGGCGAGTCTGTACAGCTATCTGGCCGGTCATCTCTATTTTGTTCATGAGCAAAGCCAAGCGCATGACCGAACTCGTGCACTGCGATCGCTCTAATGCAAAATTTTCTTTTTTCCTCTGATGTGGCACATGAAGGACTCCAGTTCTTAAAAGTGAAATTAAGTACCATCCCATCCGGATATCCGTCAATTTTCCTCCCAAGCGCTTTAACATGCGGACCACTGTCGCTTATTTTGATTCTAATTCCAGATGTGAATAACTTGCATTTCCCCCAGCCATGAAAATTTAGATTTGAATATTTAGACCATGTTTCATTTAATGCATCGATAATCCATTGCCTTTCATTTTCAGGAGCGGCGCCTCTGTTTTCCCAGCAAACTTTGATGTCTGTTTTTTTCCAAATGGTAGATGTTGCTGGAAATAAATGAAGTTGTTTGATTTCTTTTTCCTTTGGTGAATTATTGTTTTCCGTATTTGCTTCTGCCTTTGATTGGCTTTTATGGGAAAATTGATCTTCTTTTAGCTCTCGATGGTTTGTATTTTCAAGATTTTTCATCCGGACGCTTTTAGTGCAGCTGGCGAGTAAGAAAATAATTGAAAAATGTCCAATGATTGAAAATGCATGTTTGCTCATATCTGGCCCTTATAGCGTTGATAGCTTGATTTAGTTATATAGAATAAATTGTATTTTTATGATCTTGAGTTTTATCGGTGATGTAATTGGTCCTATTAGGAGCTATTGTGTGAGAAATAGCTTTTTAAAGGGGGAGCTTGTGTTGAATGGCTGCTATATTTTTATATGGAAATGTGAATTCTTTATATTTTTATTTGTGATTTTAGCCTCTTAATACCAGTGATCTCTACAAGAATCTGCTGCATTAATTTAAAAAATTAATACTTTTCTATTTGAGGAATATGTTCGATTGAGTCGAACCACCTGCATTTGTCCTTAACAAATATATGCCTTTGAGGCTCAAACTCAATTTCTTTATCTAATGTACCTGCGCTTATATAGATCGTTTCAGGGTCTCGATTGTAAATATATCTTAGCGAAGATCCGCACTGAGAACAAAATGTTCGACTTACCCATTGCTAGATTTAATAATTTTTTCAAAGTTTTTTCCTTTGTTGAAACTAAAGTGCTTTTTTGGAACACCAATAAAGGCATCAAATGCGCTACTACTAAATTTCCAACACATTTTACAATGGCATAAGCTAAAACTTTTTGGAATTTCGTAGAAGCTGAAATTAATTGATCCACATAAACATGAACCTTCGCTACTTTTGGGCGTAAAGCTACCTATCATACAGTTTCACCGGAAAGCTATTTAAACTAATTAGCTGCATTTTAACAATAATGGTTATTCACAAAAATGTGCGTCTTTCAATTGGAATGTATCCTATCTCTCCATAGCATTTTAGAATACATCTGCCATTCTTACGGATTTCAATTGTAGTAAAACTGCACTGTAATATGTCGAATTCAGTCCATTTTGTAAGGTCTAATTTTAATGATTTGACGATGAAATAACGAATAACATTTCCATGGCAAACAATAAGTTCATGGGTCTCATTATTGAGTTTATTAGGAGTAAAATATTTTTTAAAAGCCTTGTTCATTCTTGCTTTGGCTTGCAACATTTTATACTTTGGATATTTATTTTTTTCTAAATAACTATCATGTACAGGTGGGATGCCTTCTTCAAGTAGTTTACAGTCAAATTTTTGGGGTATATTAATTTTTTTTAATATTATTGAAGCCGTTTCTTGGGCGCGCTTCATCGTGCTGACATGAATTTTGTCAATTTTGTAATCTCCAATTCTTTTGGCAACATGCCGTGCTTGCTGACGTCCAAGGGAAGTTAGCTTTCCATATTTTTTACTATTCTTTTCCATAACATATTGCCCATGGCGTACCAAGTGTATGTATTTAACGCTCATGTTACTCCTAATTTATGAGTATTAAATTGTTGCTTTGTATTGTTATAATATCTCTTTTTTAAGAATTGTATCCTTATCTATACTTTCAAAAGTTTAGGAGCCTTCGTGCAAATTTCTTTAATAACAGTTTGATGAAGGCGGGAATAATATGGTTGATGGAAATATTGAAGATACACTGGATTTTTTAACGACTTGAAACTTTTAATCGTTTTTAGGTCGTGATCTTTATAGATAAGATGTTTGGGAAGGATGGCTTTTCCCCACCCAAATTTAACTCCATCTAAGATTGCATAAACTTCGTCAAGATAACGACGGCGAAATTTTTTTTGTAAGCTGGGATTTATATCTATAAACTCTTTTGTTGTGGGATCCTCTGGGTCATGATCTAAAAATATATTTTTATCTTTATTAATTTTTCCAACCACAAGCACATTTTCCTCAATCCCAAGGTCATGACTTTCTATTTCTTGACGGAATTTCGGTTGAGAAGTAATGATAAAATCAACCTCATTACTTGTAAGCATATTTGGCAACTCTCTAACTTCTCTGATAAAAAGCTCAATTTGGATGTTGGGATTTGAGCAGATAAGCTCATTTAGTGATGGAATAATGACAGATCGCATGATTGATGAAAATCCTGCTATACGGATGATGCCGGATTTTTCATTTTCAGAAGAAGAAATTTTTTTTAATACATCAGTTTCTAGGCTTTCTTTTATTTGACAATACCTTAGTAATTCATTGCCAGCAGACGATAGCCTAAGCCCAGTAGGATCACGAATGATGAGTGCTGTTTTTAATTCATTTTCTAAATTTAGGATTCTTTGTGATAGGGCAGATTGTGTAATATGAAGATGTTTTGCAGCTTTAGAGAAGTTTCCTGCTTTTGCTACGGCTGCAAATGCTTCTAATTGTGAGGTTGATAGGCCCAAATTAACTCCATGAATTTAAGATAACTAACCATAATTAATGAGTTAATATATTATAAGATAAATCGATCAATTTATCAAATTAATTAATTTTATTTCTTAACCTACTGCCTGTATAGATTATCTGTTGGATCAGAGGATCGCAATTTTACTCTGAAAATTTATATTTAGACGAAAAAGGAATGAAAAAATGAAAATTTTAATTGGATTTTTAACCTCCATCATCATGATGTCGGCAGTATCATATGCAGATACACCGGCTGTACACGGTATGTTGCTTTTTGGTGATAATTCAAGCTATGCCTCTCATCTACCTATGTTTCACGCTCCACATAATTATCAATTGGTGATGAAAATTAACTTACAGCAATATCCGAGGTCTAATGCATTAGTTCACTATCAAAAAGCCAAGGAAGAAGGAAAGGTATTATTTACGATTGTCCCGGAAGTATTGGATCTAACACAGCTTGCTAATGGTGAAAAGATATCTTTTAGCGCCGCGATTTATTTAGGACATTTTGAAAAGGGTGGCCTTATGCTGGGAATGGTAAATGTTAATGTGGCAAAGGTTATATATTTTTCAGTATTAGATGTAAATCATGGAGATGCAAGGAGCTCTAATTATATTTTATTTGGTGAAAGTGGTGAGTATTTTTCTCTTCATAAGGTCGAAAATTATCCAAGCTTCGATGCTGTTTATAGCATAGATCAGCCTTTTAAGTTTTCTTATCTTGGTTGTGGTCGAGGGCTTTGTTCTGATCCAATTCCTTTGCCTATAGGTGATGATCAGCTGCCTGTGCAGGTTCTATTTTCAAATTTAGATACACAAGTCCCAGCATTTGGAGATATTTTAGGTCTGCCTAATGGTATCCAATCGGAAGTTTTACAACAGATCTATATAGATCATTCTGATTTATCAAATTAAAAGAGTTATAGAATGTTTAAATTTAAAATAGTTGTGTTTATGTTAGGCTCGATCGTGGTGTCGAGCTTAATTTTTGGATTGGCTATTACCTTACTTGATGATCCTGTTGTTTTTGAATCTCTTGAATCTAAAACCATAAATGGCGATGCTGTATTCAATCGAATAAAATTTTTTCCTGGATGGAAGCAAGATATTTGGATTATGCAGCAAAGTCATAACGGTTTGAATTCGAGAGTTAGTGACTGGGACAAATTAGCGATTATTGTTAATAAAGAAAAAAGTTCATATATTGCAAATTTTTATCAGTTGAAGCCTGGAGCGTTAAGCGTAAACGTAGAATGGCAACCAGTTCCATTTAAGGTGAGATGTTATGCTTGTCATGCAAATGGCCCACGTGCAATTAGACCCAATTTAAATTCGAAACAAAAGCCGAGCATACGGGAGAGAATCCAAATTGGCATATTAAACCTGAGAATTAAGTCGTATGGAAATATGTCAAGTAATTCAGGAAAAAAATTTGAACAAGGTGCACCATTTAAATCTTCTCATAAAAGCTTAAATAGGCCGCTTAAACTAAAATCCTGTAAACTGTGTCATTCAAAAAATGGGTTGCGGAATAAATTAACCTTAGAGCATCTTTCGACAGTTCGATTTCTTATTAATAGAGGAGAAATGCCTCCCTATCCTTTTAAAATTCACGGAGATGAAATTAAAGATCTTCATAATCTGACACTTTATGTGAAGCAATGAAATTTTTTGAGATGATATAGCAATAAATTTTTTTTGTGATTATTCGCTTGGAATTTAAACTATTTTGCGCATATTTCTATTTATTAATAGATGGTTGTAATTATATTTTGCGCAAAAATGAATTTACTTCTTATTAAACAAAATAGATATAATATTTATTAATAGAATGTTACGTGTATTTTTTGATTTATGGAAAATAGTCTCGAATCATAGGTGATAGTCTTTTAAAATATGACTATAGTTTTCGTTGAGAGGTTTAATTCTTTTATTTTTGCTTGATCTCTAAAAATTATTTCATCTATCTAAGTATCTACCGATATATTTTACAGGCACTATAATTATCTTCATATTCAAATATATTATAATGCTTCAATTATCTTACTATGCTCTTTACCATGAACATCATTTATATAATTTTTATAGGATAGTGATATGAACGAAGGTGTCAATCGAAGTCAAAAGACTGTGCTAATTGCCGAAGATAATGTGCAATTGAGGGAGGCACTTGCTTTCAAGTTAATGAGAAACGGATTTAACGTGCTAGAAGCATCGGATGGAATCGAAGCACTCACTCAGATAAAAGGAGAAAAGATAGATCTTGTGATATCTGACATAAGAATGCCAAAATCTGACGGAGTAGAGTTGATAACAAATATTCGAAACATTGATGCGAGGATGCCTCCTGTTATTTTCCTTTCTGGCTATTCTGATCTTAGTCTTGAGAAAGCTTATGATCTTGGATGCTTTGATTTTTTATCAAAGCCTTTTAATACCAAGGAATTGATCGAGATTGTAAAGTTGGCAACTGAGTTGGGGGGAATTGATTGGATAAATTCTCAAATCGATGACGGAAGTAATATTGAGGTATTATCTTTAGATAAGAAGGATATTGTTATTGGGAAATTACATGATCCTGAGGATGTTTCTTTGGGTAGAGGTGGAGTATTTATTGGAGGATCTGATACTTCTAATAGTGTGTGTAAGGAAGGAAGTCTTATAAATTTTGATATTAGTTTCAAAGGTGCTTTACTAGATAAAATTTCATTTATTGGTGAAATTATCTGGGTAAGAAATTCACCCGAAGAAGGACTTTGTCCCGGAATTGGTGTGAAGTTCAGATGTATGTCTGAGTCATCAGAGAAAAAAATACTTGGATGTTATTTAGAAGAAATTCCTAAATCTTTTATTCCTATTGGAAATAACTAAGGAGTTGGAATTTATGAAACGTTTTCTTGAAAACCGAGGAGATGCTCGAATTGCAGTAGTTGATCCAATCGATTCTTCTAGAAATATGATTTTAGATGTTTTAAAAAATCTTGGTTACACTGATATAGCTACATTTGTAGATCATGAACAATTTTTACCTTATCTCGAAGGAAAATCCTGCGATTGGCTTATATCACCTTTGCTAATTGACAAAAATATAAATACATTGCAGATGATGAAGTTATTTACATTGGAACCTCGACTAAAAAATCTTCATACTAGTTTGATGTTGGATATTGACAGTGAACTTGATTACTTAAATGAAGCATTTGAACTCGGTTTATTATCTTATCATAAGAAGACTTTTGTCATGAGTGATTATGACAAAGAGCTTTCTGATTTAGTTTCAATGATCGATCTGTATGATGGAGATACAACCTTAACGTCTGCTGAGTATATACGCTCATTTCTAAAGGAGCGACACTTTAATAGAACTCGAATAGCATATGAACAGAACCTTCTTTCAATGTATCCGGGCGAAGTGCGAGTATTGTTTTCATTGGCCGAAGCACTTTTTCTTAATAGTAAGGAAGATGAAGCTGAAGGTACGTTACAGCAAATAGTTCTTATTAATAAACAGTTAGAATCTCGATGTCGATTTTTACGAAAAAAATATACAGGTCAAGATGATCCTAAAGAAGAATATTGGGGTTTTAAGAGTAATCCATTTGGAATTAAGTCATGCCTGCTTATTGATTCGGATACCGATAATATTTTTAATATGAAACAGTATCTGGAAAAATTTGGAATTAAAAATATTGAAGCATACGAAGATGGTGAACAAGCATGGGAAGCAATATGTACTGATAAAGAACCTGAATTAATTTTGACAGAATGGAGTCTACCCAAATTACATGCGTCGCTTTTGATCCAGCGTATAAGAAGTCATGGTTTTATGAAAGTCCCTATTGTTGTCGTTAGTTCATTGGTTGCAAAAAGAGACTTATCTCTTATAGAGGAAATTGGTGCTGATCGAATTCTTAAAAAACCATTTGAACATGAAGAATTTCTTGAAACCATAGTATGGACAGTTCAGCAAAATAGGCAACCTACTGAAGAGAGGTCTTTTGTACTTAAAATAGGTCGATTACTGACAACGAATAGAATAGATGAATCTAAAAGATTAATTGGGGAGTGCCTTAGAAATTCAATTATTTCTGATGCGAAAAAATATTATATTTTAGCTGCTTATCAATATTATTTGGGAGATTATAAAACATCTTATCAGCATGCAATTAAGGCGTTGAAGCTTGGTACAGATCAACTATTTATTCTTGATTTAATGGGAAAATGTCTCTTGCAGTTAAGGCAATTTGAGAAGGCATATATTTGTTTAGAAAAGGCGAATGCCATCTGTGATTTAAATATCGAGAGATTACTCAATATGTCATCTGCTAAGGTAGGTATGGGGGATCTTACAGAGGCTGAAAATCTTGTTGCAAAGGCAAAGCAATTAGACTCTGAGAATCGTGAGGTTGTTATAGCCGATGCTGCTATTTCTATTGAAAGTGGAAAAATAGATAAATCTAAAGGTTTGCTTTCGAAGCTGCATAGTGGGTCGAAGCTAGTTTCTCATATGAACAATAGGGCCGTTTCTTTAGTTAAAATGGGAAAACTTTATGATGGAATTAAACTTTATAAAAGAACTTTGGATACTTTGCCTGAGAAATGGGAGGATTTGAAGAATGCCGTTAGTTATAATATAGCTTTAGCGTATTCAAAATCGGGAGATTTGGAACTAGCTCTTCAAGCTCTTACGAATATTGATACTTCTGCAGATAATGAATCAGAATTGATGAAGAAAATTCATTCGCTACAAGTAAGATTGAAAAAAGCAATTCAGAAGGGAAGCAAATTGGAATTTTCTAGTAATGTAGATGGAGATCATAAAGATAATAGTGATTATAGTTTTATTAATGAAGATTTTCAAAGTATTTCTATTGGTAGAGGTGATATAGGAAGTTATAGAATTTTTTATCCAATAGACGATGTTTCTGAAGAAAGAAAAAAATCCTTGAGTAAGATGCCAAAATTTAAATTTTCTAATGTTAGCAATGATGAAGAGTTACTGTCTAACAAGGTATTTGTTTACAAGTAATTTTTAGATAGAAAAATTAGGAATCTATATGAAGAAAAATATTGTTAAGTATATAAATAGTTTTCTATATTCAAAACCATGGATGATTCTGATTTTTCTTCTTTTTGTTACATATGTATTCTTCTATTTTACAATGTTAAATATTAATAAACTGTTTGTTTTTGAATCGAATAAAATTCTTAAAACAAAGATTCTTTCTGCAACTCAGGCGATTGAATTGTGGTCCGAACATTCTTTGAAATCTGTTAGTTTAATACTAAAATACCCAGGTGTTAGGAGTAATATCGATAATATGTTACATGTATATAAAAATGATTATGATAAGTTTTCTAAATATCGTGATCGAGTTCGTAATGACATTTTGCCTGTTTTGGAAGATAGCATGTTTAACAATATCTATATACTCTCTAAATCACAGACGGTGATAATGTCTTTAAATGATGATGAGAATAAATCGTTCAAGACAGAAAGCGATAAAGAATTTTGGGAAGAGATAAATAGGGGCAAGAAATCTATCTCGAAATTATTGGACGTCGAGAGTTATCTAGATTCATTTGAGAATGAATTAGAGAAAAGCGATAAGGATCGCCAACTTCCAAAAATACTTGTTGGATCTCCGATTTTTGGAAAGAATGGTGAGATTATTGCATCTATTGCCTTTGAAACCGATTTAAGTGTGAGTTTGTATAAGACCTTGACTTCGGATCGTATTGGTGAGTCAGGTGAAACTTACATTCTTAAGAGAGATGGAACTATAGCTACCCCTAGCAGGTTTGAAGAAGGCTTGATTGATATTGGCCTGATAAAGAAAGATGAGACCAGTGCTATGAAGATAAAGGCCTTCGATCCAGGATGTAATTTGACGATAAATGACTGTAAGCCTAATAAGCTTAAGTCATTAACAGTGGCCGCAGATGAGTGTCTAAATCAATCAAAGGCTGGGCTTAATACTGAAGGCTATAACGATTATCGAGGAATTACAGTAATAGGGGCATGGAAACCCATTAATTTACTTGGTGCTTGTTTGGTTAGTGAGATAGATTATGACGAACGCTATGAAGTCTTAAATTCAATCCAATATATTTTGTGGTCTTTGTTTGTGCTTGTCGAAGGAGCAATTATAGGATTTGCTGTCTTTAATGCTAGAATGAGACAAAAAATAAATAATCAAAGATTACAAGCTCAACTTGCGAATACTGAGAAATTGGTCTCTTTAGGAGAAATGGCTGGATCTTTGGCGCATGAAATTAATAGCCCCTTGAGTGCCGTTCTTCTTAATTTAGATAATTTGTCTGATGTAATTACAGATTGTGATCCTAGCAATGAGTCTGATAAGCAAATGGCAAAAGATATAATGACAAAGATAGATAAGTCAATTCATTCGATTTCTCGAATTGTACAGGGAATAAAATTTTTTTCGCGCTTGAAAAGTGGCGATCCCTTTGTGAAAATTAATATTATCGATGTTATAGATGAATCGCTATCAATTTGTGAAAATAGCCTTAGTAATCACAGTATCAAATTGAATTTTTCTAATCAGACTAGTGCGATTTATATAAATGGCAATATGACTGGCCTAATGCAAGTATTTGTTAATTTGTTAAATAATTCGAAAGATGCATTGGTAGAGTTAGGCAAAAATGATCTCTGGATTTCTATTGATGTGAGAGAAACTTCTGATGATGTTATTATTGAATTTAAGGATTGTGGAGATGGTGTTCCAGAAAAAGTCAGATCAAAAATTTTTAATCCGTTTTTTACTACAAAGGATGTAGGAAAAGGAACTGGTTTGGGTTTAGGCATATCTTTGAATGTGGTGGAATCACATGGAGGAAGCTTAACCTTAGATGAAAAAAGTTTGAATACTTGCTTTGTTATAAAGCTTCCAAGATTTGATATGAGTGGTGATAAGAAAATTAATATATAGGCAATGTTAATTATTAGACTTGTGAGTGGACGTGATCAGAATATATCTGGACATTTAAGCTGTTCATTATTTACAGAAAATACTAAATCTAATTAGGTTTTCTTATTTAGATTCTATTTTTAAATATATTTGTTCTACCAACATAAGAGAATTTTTTAGCTTGAGTATTGACCGAGATTTTGCTGTATATCGAATTTAAAATACTTAAATCTTTTGTTTTCATTAAACTTTAAATAGGAGATAGTGCTGGGTAGCTGAAGAGAAAAAAATGTGTTGCATTAAGGCCAAAATGAACAATAATCGCAGCTTCTACTCTCTGAGTTTTGTTATAAGCATAGCCGTAGAAAATTCCTGCCACGGTTGATATTAGAATATATTCTAAGCCACCTTTAATGTGTGCAAGACCAAATAGGATAGAAGTTAAAAGTATAGAAATTTGACTACTTCTGTTAAACTTTTGTAAGAGAATTGAAATACCATTTTGCAAATATCTTCGAAAAAATGCTTCTTCGGCAGTACATACTAAAAATAAATTATTTAGTGTCCATATTATCGTTTCAGAGGGAAGCTTAGGGTCGTAATTGATGTATCCTATAGAGAACGCTAGGCCGATAAGTGTTACAATGCAGGAAATCATAGTAATACTAGACCATTTTAAAACATTTACAATATGAAAATTTGCTGTACCGTATCCCATGATTGCAAAGATAATGACTGCTACAAACGGCTTATCAAAATTTAAATACATTGTAAATGGTAGGGTGTTGTCGGAAAATCTAACAGCGTTAATGACTTTTAAGTTCTCAACCCAGGGGAGGGAATGCGCAAAAAGGGTTAAAGCCATCAAGATAAATAATATATGGGAAAAGATCCGCAGCCAAATATTATTTTGTTTGCATGCCAAATGCAGAGATGAGAAACAAATGCAAATATATAAGCTGTGGTATATATAGTTCATCTATAAAATATTAATGTATCCAGTTTTGAAAGCAAGTGATTACTTTTAAAGTTAGATAACTTTTTATTATCGTCCTTCACTAATAAGTGTACGATTGACGGATTTCTTTTTTCTGAAAACCTATTTTTCCTACAACTAATGCATATTTTATGTTTAAGATTTCAGTTGGTATTTCTCAAATATTAATTATTCTCGGCTTGAATCTGGACTATAGATCGGTTGCAATTCTTGAAGATGAGGCAGTTCCAGATCTACTTTCTACGAGTCTTGCTATTTCTAAGCGATTGAATGAAGCAAATTTTTATAAATGCTTAAGATTGAGGTTGGAGGTACTTCGCCTTCGAATTTGAATTTTTGGAAATCTTGTTCGTCGTTTGTAGCCTGAGGGTCGGAGTAAGATTAGAATACTATCGATTTTAGTCAATCTAATTAGGCTAGTTTTATATAAATGCGATGGTTTACTGTTTTTATTTGGTTTTTAAAGGTAAATTGCTTAGCCTTAATAGGCTAAGCTAAAGAGTTGATTATATTTTTTCTAAAATTTTTCCAACTTCAATTCCTAACTTATGCGCCGAAGCGGGATTTTGTCCAGTGACAAGCCTGCCATCGACTACGACATGTTCTGACCATACGGGAGCTGCTATAAATTTTGCAGATTGACTTAACTCAGTTTCTAAGAGAAAGGGCATTATCTTTTCGAGGTTTGCTGCTTTTTCCTCCTCATTAGTAAATGCTGTAAGGTTTTGGCCATCGACGAGCAGTTTACCATTGGATAATTTGATTCCTAATAATGCTGCTGGACCATGACAAACAGCTGAAACAACACCTCCATTTTCGTAGATCGTTTTTGACAATTCATTGATCATTTTATTGTGTGGAAAATCCCACATAGTCCCATGTCCGCCAGCAAAGATTATCGCATTATAATCTAAACCGTTCAACTCTTCTAGATTTAGAGTCTTTTCTAAAAGTGCGCTGTTATCTTCTAGGAATTTTTTGTTGACTGGATCGTTTAGGTCAATCGAATTTTCATCGATAGGAGCCTTTCCGCCTTTAATACTAGCAATATCTACATGAATTCCCATTTCTTGTAATGCATAAAATGGGTGGGCAACTTCAGGCAAATAAAACCCGGTTTTTTTTCCAGTGTCTCCCAAGTTGTCATGACTAGTGACAACAATTAGGGCTTTTTTTCTTATAACTTTATTTTTATAAACGGTTGAATAAGCTTTTTTCATGTTAATTTTACTCCCAGCTACAAATGGATTAAACTCTTGATACATTAATTGATCAAAAATTGAATTGGCATCTTTGATAACTTTTTTTGCTTCAGTGCTTTTAAAGGCAATATCATGGGATTTTTTTGACTCCCAATTGATATAAGCTATTTCATAATTATCATTTACAAGAAATATATAGGCATTCATACCTAAGGGTTCTAGATTTTGTTTTGCCGTTATCGCATATTCGTTTACTCGTTCGAGAAATTCATTTTTAGGTAGGTGATTCTTACGAGTGCCAATATGTATAACCGAATATCCCTTTGACCAATCAATAGGCCTTGCAGTCATATCATATACCCAATTGTTATTTAAGGCCTTCGGCTTTTCTTTAGTATAGTCAATAAAATGTTTACTGCTAGAAGATTTACTTTTATTAAAAATATCCCAATGTCTGGTGCTATATTCTTTACCATGTTTAGTCGCGCGAATTTCTCTATAGTCTTCTTCTGAGCTTAATGCCACTAAGGCCAACTCATCTGGTATATATTCGGGTTTGTTAGCTGGAGGGATGACCACAATGTAATTATTTAAAGCCTTTTCTTTATAAAGATCGACAGTTTCTTTCATGAACGCAGGCAACTCTTTTAAAAATTGACCTTGGGATAATTGATCCTTTTTAAAGCCTTGCCATACACGAAAGTAAGTAGCCTTATGAGTAGTATGTTGATTTGAAGTCAAATAGATGATGAGTCCGACGGTAAATGAAGCTATTATTGATATTAGAATTTTTCTCATAGTTTCTCCTTGTTTTGGCAGAGAATTATATAGTTTATTTTAGATCATAATTAAAATTAATTTATTTGAATAAATATATTAATTTTAGTAATGTATATAAGACATGGAAAATTTTGAAAAAATTGATCAAATTTCTCTAAGAGCGTTCTATTTTGCGGCGAAAACCCTTAGTTTTACTAAAGCCGCGCAAGCTGCTGCATTGACTCAATCAGGTATTAGCCAGCATGTCGCTCGCTTGGAAGAGACTTTAGGTGTTAGCCTCTTCTTAAGAGTTTCGAGGAAGGTTCAGCTTACAGAAGCTGGCAAGAAGCTGAAAATTTTTGCTGAATCCTATTTAGATCAAGTTAGTGAATTTTTAGAAAACCTTCATCGTGATACCCAAGAGTTAAAAGGATTGGTTCGATATGCGATGCCAGGATCTTGCTTAATGACTCCACATTTTCCTCTTCTACTAAACAATAGAAAGGATTTTTTAGGGATCGACTTAAAAGTAACGTTGTGCCACTCGCCAGAAGTAATTAGTTTACTTCTAACAGGGGAGATTGACTTTGGCTTTGTCACTTCCCGTTTTGAAAGCAATGAAATCGAGTTTCTTGAATTTGCTAAAGAAGAATATACATTAGTTTCTGCTTATAAAAAAGATATTAATTTCAAATCTCATGCTGATCTAAAGGGTATTGATTTTATCACTTATCCAGGTATGGATATTTTATTTGAAAAATGGCAAGAAAGCTGTTTCCCTCATTGTAAAAAATTAAAAGTTAGTGATCTTCTTGTTAGAGGCGAAATTAATAGCTTACAAGGAGCTATTACAATGGCAGAGTATAGCGTCGGTGCTGGGATTTTTCCTCATCATTGCGTACATGATTATTTGATTGCAAAAAAATTAAGGAAGTATAAGTCATCAAGTAAAATGAATTCTATTTATATAGTAAAAATAAAAGATCAAAAATTAACATTGAGAGTAAAAAAAGTTTTAGATTCTTTTTGGAGTATGGTGTAGCCTTTCGTGCTTGAATAGGTCACTTTTAAAATTGTACGATAGGCATTTTATAGTCTATTTAGATTTTGTGAAGGGGTTAAAAGTTATTTTATAATGTTATTGTTGGTTAAGATTTTTTTTACGATTTTCTTTTTATAGGGAGTGTCTTTCTTAGGATTTGATTTCAAATTTTCAAAGAAACTATTAGACTCGTATATAAGGTTTTTATGCTCTTTTAAAAACTGAATATAATTATCTTCTAAATTTAAAAGTTTATCCTTCTCTAGTAAGTCAATATTTTCGATCATTAACTTTATTCGTTCTGTATTACTTTGATCGCCATGTATTCCATATTTTGATTTTAAGTCATTCTTCTCCTCATTTGACAGCATATTGTATTTATTAACTAATAGTATAGATATGCAGCCAATGTATTCAAAATAATCGTAATATTTGTGCTCTGTGAAAAAATTTTTTTCATTTTCGTTCATGCAAAATGATAAATCTAATGCCAATCCGAAATCTGTTAAGAATGGATTTTCTCCATCAGCGAGAATATTTCCCCAATGAGCATCGAAGTGAATAATTTTTTTCTTAGTTAAAAAATTGAACGTTGTAAAAATTTTTTCTGAGAAATTATATATTTTATCGCTGTTTTCAGGCAACCACTGGTGTAAAACAAATGGGATGAATTCTAAGAATAGAATAATTTCAAAGCTAGGATTTCTTCTTTCAATTAGATAATTGTGTAGTGTTTTGGAGTTATTCCATTTTTCGATATAGCTTGGTAGATTTTCTGGTTTTGAATATTTTGCCTGATGTCGGTTAGGGGTAATTCTATAATGATACATAAGAGGAAAGTTTTTGTGCTCCCCGCTTAGAACCCAATTCGTTGTTTTAATATGCATAAGAAGCTCTCTAAATGCCCCAAAACCTGCCGATCCAACTCCATAATTATAAAAAAGGGGTAGGTTATAATGGTTGTAAGTGCTGTATGAATTGTCGTATTCTTTTTGTGTCAGAGGAATTTTTTTAACAAAAATTTTTTTACCATCAATTTGGATTATACTGTTGAAACCCCAACCATTACCTATCTGCCCGCCCTCTATTTTTTTGCCGACTTCGTTGTTGCTGAGGCCTGAAAGTATTGAATTGAGGTGGTAATATTGGAAGTTTCTATCGTTCATATGGTATTAATCCCATTGCTTTTTGAATACTAATGTATTTTAAAATATAGGTAATTTTGAGAGTGTGATGTTTAAACAATAAAAAATACCACCATATCTTATGAGATTCTCTAATAGTTTAAAAAGATATTCTTTTGGATTCCAAGTCAAGTTTAATATGCTAAGATATTTAAATTCTTACTTGAATTAATATGTTTATATCGAATGTATAGTACATCTCGATTCATTCTTGAGAAATGATTGCCATATGTGGTCGAATATGAAAATTGATCTTAGTTCAGAACTAACCTTCAAAAATGCCTTTTTATTTCCTTTACAGAGTCCTTTGGGTAAATATGAGATATTTAAAGGTGGATTGATATTGCTGATCCCGGCAGTAGGGTGGATATTGAATATGGGGCATAGGATCAATTTTGTTCATAGGATGCAGCATGGCAAAAATCCATGGCCCGCTTGGAAATCCTATGGATTTTTGTTTAAAAACGGTTTTATAGCTATGCTTGGTATGATTTTCTATTATTTGCCAGGAACAATATCACTTCTTATAGGTATATACAGCGGCTTATTTAGCCTTCAGTTTTTTGGTGGATTGTTAATAGTTATCGCTACAATAGCAATTCCTGGATTTATGTCACATTATTGCAAAAAATTTGATGTTCATGAAATATTTAATCCACTTATAGCACTAAGGCGTTCTTTTCAAGGAGGAAAACTCTATTGGAAAGCTTGGGCTATTGCATTAACTGCTTTGATGATATCATTTTTGGGACTTTTTATAATAGGTATAGGATTTCTTTTTACCAGCGTTTGGTTTTGGCAGGTTGCTGGCTATAGTTTTTCTAACGTTTTTGCGAAGAATTTTAATCTTTTGCAATAACTTAAAAAACTTTCTATAATTACTTTTATTGCTGATTTATTTAAGAGATATTTCATGCTGTTTGATGATTTTATAAAAGTAATTGTTAGTTTCTAGTCTTTATTGTGCAAATATATTTTAGTCTGACATTTAAATAAAAATATGTGTCCTTAGATTAATTTTTAGGAGATTGACTTTCAATGAAAATCTATTTTAGGATAAATCGTTTATCTAAGGATCCTTCTAAACTTTTTTGAACATCAGGATAATGAATATCTTTGTGAGAAAACCCAATTGTAATATGAGGATAGAATTCTTTTGGGTTCCAGTATTTTGGATTGCCACCGTTACTGATATAACGTTTATAAATTGATTTTCTAATTTCTATTAAATTATTTGATTCAGTAATAACAAAGAAAGTTTCATCAACTTTACTACGGGCAGGAACTTTTTTACGTCCGCTGCCAATTTCAAGGATTTTAATCTGATTTTTGAATTTTATTTGCAATTTTCTCTATGATGTCCATTCTTAAGATTTTAATTTTTCGTTTGTTACTCCACACATTCTTGATATTCAACAGGTGTTATAGTTGTTATGTGTGCTTCTCCTTGGGATTCCCATGCAGTCAAAAATTTTAATGAATTGTATCCTAAACATTTTGTGATCTTTTCTCTGATTTTTATAATTGGTTCGTAAGTGATATTCATGGCTAAAGTTGCCTGCCAATCCTCGTCTTTAAAATAACGAGATATAAATGACATGGTTGTAAAATCAGATCTTTTCAAATTAATTACAAGTGGGTCATTCATTGAATTATCATCTAGCAGCAATGTTTTGTCACTGTTAGTTGCACAATTAGATAAGATAAAAGAAAATCCTGCTAGAATGAAAATATGAATTTCTCTAGATTTTTTAAATTTCAAAATATTCCCTGTCTATTTGTATTCTGAATATCTGTAATTTTTGTATTTATGGTGGAAAGGTTTACAACTTTAGTAAGATTATAAACTAATAGCCTCACAATAATTTTTATATATAGCCTATAATTTTATTTTAGAAAGGTAAATATCATTTTGATTCTAAATAGAAATTTTTTTTGTTATCTTGTCGTGATCTTTTTAGATTTCTTCTTAGAAGCTTTTCTGACTTTCGACTAGGAATATTTTTGCAACTTCACTGAGTTCTGCATTGCTTTTGTGATAAATTCCATAGGGTTTGGTTATCAAAGAAAAAGGAAGTTTATCAAGAATGATAAACTGTTTAGCTAATGGGTCGTTTTGTAATATTGTTTCTGGAATATAGGTGGCTCCTATTCCTTGCTTAAGTAGCTTAATCTGTAAAGATATATTGTTAACCTCCCATATATCTTTGAAGTAATCGCGAATCTTCTTTTTTGATGGTCTTATCTCTGGTTCGTCTATATATGAAGATAATAATATGGTCTTTTTTAAGAATTCAAAGGGATCATTTTTGTAGGTTTTATAGGATGAATTTTTTTTACTAGTTACAAGGTAAGTTTTTTCTTCAAATAATTTGCATGCGGTTAATTTTGACATATTTTTTTGAAATGCGCCCAAACCTAAATCACCATTGAGGATTGTTGGTATTATTTCTCTGGCAGGTAATTTTTTTATCTTAAATTGAATTTCGGGCAATTGTTTCAGTGCTGACACGACATAGTTATGACAATGGTATTCGTTTATTAAATAGTCAACTGCTAATGATAATTTTTGTAAATAACCGTTTTTAATTCGCTTAAGATCGAGAAGGAATTCTTGTTCCTTCTCTAATATTTGACGCGCACTTTTCATGAACTCATATCCCAGCGGTGTAGGTTGAATGGGAGTTGTGCGGAGAATGAGCTTTTCTCCTAGCTTTCTTTCTAGATTGGCAAGAGACTGACTGATGGCAGGCTGACTTATGCGCGTTATTTTACTAGCCTTTTGAAAGCCACCAGACTCCACTATTGTCAAAAACACTCATCGATTTAATGGAAAAATTCCTACAGCGGAAGAGGTTTTAGTTTTGGATACGACACAAGTTTTACAGATGGAACATGGTTTTAATGCGAGTACATTTGCTGCGAGGGTTACTGCCAGCACTTTGTCACCAATTGAATGTGCCATCAGCACAGCTATTGGAACTTTATTTGGTCGGCTTCATGGTGGTGCAGATCAGGCTGCTCTAGAAATGGTTTTGAAAATAGATGGGCTTAATAATGCTGAGGATTTTATTGGCAATATATTGAAAAATAAAGAAAAAGTGATGGGCATGGGACATCGAGTTTATCGGGTAGTAGATCCCAGAGCTAGAATTTTGAAACCTTTGGCCAGATCGCTTTGCTTGAACACTCCGTTTCAAGCCCTATTTGAAACTTTTGAAAAAGTCGAAGATATTATGGAGCTTGAAATGGCTCGCAAAGGTCGCAAAATTAGGGCAAATATAGAGTTTTATAAAGGTCCGGTGTTTTACTCAATGGGTATACCCCCCGGAATACTTTACTTCGCTTTTTGCAATGAGTAGGGTATATGGATATTTAGCGCATATTTTGGAAAGTAGAGAGGAGAATAAATTGATTCGCCCTAAGGCACTATATATCCAGAAGCAATAAGAAAGTTTATGCTATAAAACTTGCAATGCTGATAAGCCTTAATATACAACTGGACTTTTTGGGATGAATTGAGGAAAATCAAGTAAAAGGTTTTTTATTATATAGAGATAATAGTGATCTTTAAAAGAAGCTTTTTGATTTCCATAGTGTTTTCTTGGAGGCTTTTCTGTTCAATCTTCCATATATTTTAAAAGCATTTAAAATATTCTTTTTGTGCTCAGAAATATACTTTAATATTAAAGAGTATATTGGACGTGTTTTTTCAAATTAGTTTAATCTTTAATTAGGTCGTTAGAAATTATCAATGCTGCAAGCGTGGTTAAAAAAAATTGGATTTGTACCAAATGTGTATTTTTGGCAGATGCTTTTAGGCGTAATAAATTTGCTTTGCATTGTTGTATTGGAAAACAATCTACCTCGATCTGAGTTTTCTAGAATTAGTTTAATTCTTGGGTTTTACCCCACCTATTTTCTTTTAGTTGAAATGGGAATTCAAGGAGAATTGGTACGCCGTTTTTCGAAGTTTTCTATTGACTCTCAATGGAATTCCGCATTTAGGTTGCGATTATTTGGTGGAGGCCTTGGTGTCTTAGCAGTCGTATTTAATACCTATATCGGTGGTGGAAATATATCAACTGTAATTGCGGCTGGTCTTTTTTCTTTATCTTTTTTACCTGCGGCTGGACTTATTACTATTGAGGCATTGGGTTATGCCAAGCGGAGTTTGGTAGATGCAATAATGCATCGTGCCGGACGTGTGGTATCAATTCTTTTAGTTACTTTTTTGTTGCTTAGTTGGAAGAATTTTAGTTTTGAGCAATCATGGGGTATTTATTTATTGGGTTTTTATTTCCCAATCCTTATGATTATCTATATATGGGTGAAGAGGTATACTCTTCCATTCAAAGATAAAAGTAATCTTAGACATTCTAATGTACGGCAACTATTTGAAGAAACACATAATCTTTTACTAGCTAGAGGATTGGCATGGCTTTATACCGTCGGATTTCTTACGTTTAATATGAAATTGCATACTGATACGGGTATGTCTGAATATAATGTTGCCTATAATTTAATAGCTCCAGTATCGATGCTGGTTCAGGTCTTGAGCCAGAATAGAATTTCTGTTATGGCTCATGGTCGTAAGGAAGAGGGCAATACAGCTTTGAGATATCTGTTTGTATTGTTTGGATTATTTTCTTACTTTACTTTATTTTCTTTTCAAGGAGTAGTTGATCTTTTCTTTTCAAAAATTAATTCAGCCAAGTTGGCGGCATTTCTTTGGCCATTTGGTTTAGCAGCTATGCTGTTTGCTGTTTCTAGTGTATTACAGGTGGAGGCACAAGCAAGAGGTAGGCGTAATCTTATCTATTTTACTCCATTGGCATCTTTAGTGGTGCTGATCTTTTCTTTTGGATTGTTTCCAAAATTTATTCCTATCATGTATAGTGGGTGGATTAATTTGGTAGCTGCGTGTGCGTCGTTGTTAGTGCTTGTTATTGGTCTTCTGAACAGTCGCAAAACTATTCCATGAATTTTTTGACATTTTAGATACAAACTTTATGTGAAGATTTATAGATGGGGATTGATTACGCTTACGTTTGTTTGATCTTCAAATCAAAAAGCTTCTTGCCTGAGATATTTGCCAAACTTCCTGCCGTTGTCACATATCAGATACTTATGCCGGTGTTCACCTGGAAAGGCGTTGCAGAGCTGCTGGATAATCCGTTGTTTTGTTGGGGAAAAAGTTACAGCAGTATGAATGATCGTAGGCCACCCATGTGAGACAATGATAAAACTGTAGACTTGTTGAAACCCGACGATAAATTCTGTGAAGAAATCCATCGAACAGATTTCGTGAGCGTGGTTGGCCAGAAAGGTTTGCCAACTTTGCTGTCTTTTCTTATCTTTCGGGTGCTTTGACAGGTATCTAGCTACGGTGCGTTCAGAGACTTTGGAGTCTACTTGAGCTAATTCACCATGTATTCTACTCGCTCCCCAAATCGGGTTTTCATTAGCTAGTTTGTGAATGCGCGTGACAATTTCTTTATCCATGCTAGGTTTTCCTGATTTTCTGTTTTTTGACGATAAAAAGGACCAAAACCCCTTTGCGCATTGGCGGTGGCGCTTGATAGATAATAGTGTCAGGGCTAACGATGATTAGTGACCGTTTCCAGTCACAATGAAACTTTCTCAACAAAATAAATAAAGGCTTGCCGCGGATCTGAATTTTTGGTTTGGTTGAACATCTCTTGTAAACTGATAACTGGTGCTAGAAGGCTTAGTATTTCTGCAGAATTCGTAGCTCTCGACTGAAACTAAGACCTTAGGGCAATTACTAATGTTTTGAAAGTTTCAAAAATCAATGGCTGTTGATTAGATCGACATTCCTATGGTGTCAAGTCCGCAGAAAAAATTGTAATATTTTTAATAAGATGCTTTTTGGCATAGCACACATCCTGAAAAAGAATATGAGCATTGTGTCGAAGACGAGATCTACAATGAATCCTTCAATTTCCCAGACTATGACTACACCTTGAGTATTAAAAATATTGAGGTAAAGGATAGCTTCACTCAAATCCCTATGAATTCCTTCAATTTAGTATCTACAAGAGAAGAATCTGTAATAAACTTCAAAAATTTCTCCTTTAATATTCAATGACTTTAAAAAAACAGGACCAAAAACTTAAAACATCTTCATAAACTCAATGATTAAACTATGCATTATACTCATAAAGCTAATAGCAAAAATTGTTTATTTTTATTAGCCTCAAAAAATATTTTCTTGAAAAAACAAAGAAAAATTCATATACATCCTATAGAGCTTTTGTAAAATCACTAACCATAATTGTAAAATTATATTAAGGTTTAGTGATTTTGATAATTGTTCTGGATGATATTCATTGAGCCCGAATTAAGAAGAACTGTTCTTAATTCAAAATCAGCGGGAGGTTATTATGAGCTTTAGGTATTTTTTTTATATAGCTTTATTTTGTTATGGTTGTAATTTATTTGGTGCTCATGACTGGGATCAGTTTATTGGTTGTTATGAAGGATTAAATAATAAAAATGCGACGATGAGTGTGTCGTATTCTGATCAAGACCGTTTTTGGACCTCTACAGAAGAAGAAGGCATGCCGCTAAAAAGCTATTCGATTGAAATTTTTGGAGTTGAAAATGGGGTTGGAACTATATCTTCCGCATTTATTAATTCAAATTATGCAACGTTTTTTAGAAATCCTGAAGATGAGAATGAGTATCACTATAATTTTTCTGGAAAAGCAATCTTTCTAGGAGAATCAATTTGGAAGTTTAGTAAGCATAGTTCCTTTACAATTAATGAAGACGAAACGCTTTACTTCGAAAATCATACATATTTATTTTCTAATGGATATCCGGAAGTTCATAAGTTTGATGCAAAAATTAAATTTAAAAGAACTAGTCAATTGCCCTGTAATTTAAGGTGAAGTGGAGTCAATGGCTAAATTGTCGTGTTAATCTAAAAGTCATGAGTTATTTCGATAGTATTTTCGAGTACAGCTGGAGTAGAGCTGACCTTTCAGTCTGAAAAGCATCACTTTCTTTCAGAGTTCGTTATAAAAGAGTTTTATGATTACCTCGACTGTGCGCTCCTAGTCAAAGGCTTTTTTGAGAGTTTATTTAATTTTTATTGAGTAATTGTGGATAACATTTTTATTGTCCCAGATCATTTATATCTAACTCCGCAGATAAAATATTCGATAAAGTGTTAGTGTCCAAATTAAGATCCTATTTTAAATTTATATTCTTGGATAATTTTTACCTTAAAGGTCTAT
Organism: Bdellovibrionota bacterium; assembly: GCA_041391425.1. Classification (GTDB taxonomy): domain Bacteria; phylum Bdellovibrionota_B; class Oligoflexia; order Oligoflexales; family JAWKNZ01; genus JAWKNZ01. The sequence goes on along the minus strand of JAWKNZ010000008.1, from coordinate 19,849 downwards.
TATTTGATATTAATCTCTCAAAACTATCAATTTTTTTCCTTTTTAAAATCTATAATTTGTATTTTTGACTTTTATTTAATTGATGATTTGGTGAATGAAGCAAGTATATGGGATATTTAGATATATTTGGTGTGTTGAAAATTCATACTTCCTATAAAATGATTTCTTCTTGTCTTAATCTAGAAAAGATTTATTTGAGGCAGCTATCAACAAGCGTATAGACTCAATTTTACTTATTGGATATTTTATTTTTTCTCGACGAGAGATACGTGCAAATTCATCAACTACCTCATTTAGGCGAGAGAAAAGTTTCTTTTTAGATTTTTGGCTTAACTGTATATATGAAAGTTGGTGCAAATTGTTTTGATCATCTTTTAACGCGTCATTTAATGTGGATTGTGACCATTTAGTATTTAATTCGTTCACAAAATTGCTGTTTTTGTTCCAACGGTAAAGGCCTTTATGTGTAGAGATTACTTTGCCAGCTTTGTTTATTCTTATTAAATCTAAATTTTCGAGTTTTAAAAGACAAGATGTTAATTTCTTATGAGTGATACCTTCTAGGTGAATTGTTTCCTCTTTGTTTCGATTTTCAATACTCATTCTCCATAATACTCTGAAGAGTAAAAAATCCGAAAGAAGTGCATTTTCTTGCTTATTGGACAATGTAACATTATTGATTTCTTCATCGTAAGCCAAGTTAATAAGATCTGTTAATTGTATACCAAGTGTATCAGTGATCTGTGTTAAGCGATTCAGTGATATGTCTTTTGCAGTTAGCATTTTCTTTAAGCCTGATTCGCTCATACCTATTTCATTGGCTAAAAATTTATAATTGATTTTTTTGTCTTTAAGAACATTCTTTAAAGTTTCTATGATAATTTCGTGGCTCATTACTCATCCTCTTATTTGTTTCTAAAGTACCTAAAATTGGAACTTTTAATTATCATATTTACAAAATAGTTCCTAATTTGTAAAACTATTTCTAAGGAGGAAGCGATAATGAAATTTGAAAAATCCAAAATCGTTAAAGATCAGTTAGAAATAGCCTGTATCCGTGAGGCAAGTTTAATTTCATCCGATTTTCATACTTTAGGAATGAGTCGGAGGATCATAGGAAAAAGTGAAAATGAACTATTAAGTTTTTATAACACGTATAAGAAACACTTTAAGTTTTCTACATGGGCATATCCGGTGGTTATCGGCTCAGGTGAGCGCTCTACGATTTTGCATGCAAGACCTACAAAAAAAAATCTATATGATGGTGACCTTGTCCTTGTGGATTTAGGAGTAAAGTACAATGGTTACTGCTCTGATGTGACTCGTACCTGGCCGGTTGGTGAACGGTTTTCCAAAGAGCAAAAAACAATCTATCAAATAGTATTAAGTGCTCAAAAGGCTGCTATAAAACGCGCTTGTCCAGGTTCGACGTTGGATGAAATCCATGAATACTGTAGAAAATCTCTTTTAGAGGGCTTACTTTCTAAGGGCATTATTAAATCAGGAAAAATTGATAAATATTTTCCTCATAAGACTTCTCATTGGATTGGAAGAGATGTTCATGATGAATGCCCTCACCAGTATATCGATAAATCGCCAATTATTTTATCTCCAGGTATGTGTTTTACAATTGAACCTGGGCTTTATTTCAAAGGGACTTGCTCTAAATATGAAGGAATAGGAGTTAGGATTGAAGATGTCATTTTAGTAACAGATGAAGGCAATGAAGTTCTTTCAAGGGCGCCTAAAGAAATTGAAGAAGTAGAGTGTTTGCGATCTTTAGCAGTATAATTTTAAGAGTAAATTTTGTATTTTTTAGATAGATTGGCCCTAGTATTTGGATGAAGTTAAAGATCATTAGAAATTATTTATTCTGGCCAAATTTTATACGCATTTTAGGAGATAGGAATAAGTAAAATCTCCTAAAATTCTTTAATAACTTCTACTTTTGTTCAACTAAATCTGAAATTTTAATTAATTCCATTTTATGTTTCTCTGCTATTTGCTTCAAGTTATCATATCTTGCCATTGATCCATCTGCATTCATAATTTCACATATGATGGCTCCATCTGCTAGTCCAGATTTTCTCATGAGCTCTAGCGATCCTTCAGTATGCCCTTGTCTTCTCATTAGGCCTTCTTTATCACCAATTAAGGTAAAAACGTGACCTGGTGAGCGAAAATCTTCTTTTTTGGTCTTTTTTGTCATCATATGAATGATAGTTTCTGCTTTCTCTTTCGCTGAGACTCCCGTATGCGTGGATGATAAATCAATTGAGCTCCCGAAGTTTGGAACATCTATTGAATTTGTACTTTTTTTAAGTTTTCTATTCCAATCTTTTGTGCTCTTAATGGAGACATGGCGACACAAAGGGTTCCGCGCCCGTGAGTTGAAATAAAGTTAATTTTATCTGCATTTACTTTTTCTACTGCTAAAACAAAATCACCTTCATTTTCTCTTCCCTCATCATCAAATAGAATACACATTTTCCCTGATTTTAAGTCTGAAATTGCTCGTTTTAAGCTTCTAGTCTTATTGTTATTGAGCTCATTTTTTAATGCTGACCATGAAGAAAAACCATACTCTTTGGCTAGAATAAATTGAACATCACTCAGTTTGGAAGTCTGATTAAGCCCTCTTATTTCCAAGAGCTCTCCGCTTCTGGCTCGATTTAACAGTGTTTTTGCTTGTTTTTTTTAAATGCTCTAAATTTGCATTTGGAGGTAATTGGAACTTCATTAGTTCCTCCTTTCGTCGTTTTCTGGAGCCCGCATCCCAGTGAAAGAAGGATGGCTAACTAATATTTTTTGGCGGGTTAAACCCTTTCTGCGGGCCAGAGGCTCCATGGAAGCCGTTGGGGGTTGATATAACTCCTAATGTGGAAAATGCAATTAAAACCTAGATCAGAATTCTAAACTTAATTGATTAGTGTATAATTATTGAGGTTTTTAAATAAGCGGATAGAAGGCGATGCATTTTACCTCGGATTTAGTTTTTAGTCAGAGTATTGTGCTGAATTTTATAAGCATGCGATCTGTAATTATTATAAGCTTACCTTTACTATTTGACTTTCTACCCTATCTTTTGAGAGCACAACTGTCAGTACAAGGACACAGGGATTTATAAGTCAACTGTTGAAAACCTTTGATGGACAGTGTTTTTGAAATGGAATGTTTTTTGCTCATAGCAAATAAGATCTTGCTATTATATTAATTGGAGGTTTTGTGAAAGCCGCAATTTTGACTCTCATAATGTTGTCTAGTTGTGCGCATAAGGTATATAGTCTTTCTATTGAAGATGACGAACGTACTGAAATTCGTAACTCGCTTCACAGAATATGCTCAGTAAAGGATTGTCAGCTTGGTGAATGTTGGAGAGAAAGGGAAGGGGGCATACTATGCGAAATCGAGTATTCTTTTGTTTCAGCATTATCACAAGAAGAGATCATGAGGCAAGTAGCTAAAGTGCATGGCAGCAAGGAGTATCTGTTAGGCTTTTGCGGGCGGAATTCGTATGCCACTCAATTTACGGGTTCATTCTTTAGAGGTGTTGGCGCTGGAATGGTTTCTGGATCTTTTGGAAAAATTTCTGCACCATTATCAGTTTTTATAGCGGCTGTTTCTACAAGAGCCGATGCAAATTTTTCTGACTCTGAATCTGTCGATATATATGAAGCTTGCTCGAAAGAACGAACGAGGGTATTGGAATAGGGAGATATGTTTATAATTTAAATATGTGTCTTTATAAGGGAAATGAAAAATAGCAAGTTATGATATTCAAATTTAGAGATCCAGGATCGATGGTAAAATGAATGGGTTAAATTTTAAGGTTTATGAAGAGATAAATGATGTTGTCATTGGTGAGATAGATAAATTGCAAAAAATTATATTTGATGAACCTTACGCCACTGATATGATTGAAAAACGCGAGCGCCAGCGTTTTGAAAAGGCTATTATTCGTGCGAATGGCAATAGGGTTGAGGCAGCAAAACAGCTTGGGATTTCGCGAGCGACGTTTTTTAGGAGAGCAAAAGAGTTGGGACTGGTTAGGAAGCGCAGCTGTCTTGATTCAGGCATCTAGGATATTGATTAACTATATGAAAAAACAGACAAAAGTGCTATTGTTGTGTCTGTGCTCAAGTAAAAGGTAACTCGTTCGTGCACCCGAGATTTATACATATTTATCATCTAATACCACTGTATTTGTTTGCCAACATTGCTGGCAAAGAACCCGCGTTTTTGTCTTCTTTTGATCTAATTGATTCAAATATGCAGGTAGTCATTTGTTCTGCTCTTTTTTACCTATCATCAATTTGGAGAAACAGCCCATTGCAGAAGGCCTGTTTTTCGGGCGCTTTAATCTTGATGACGGGACTTACATTTGTGCGACTGTTACCTCACCCCTCAATAGCTATGTTAGTCGGTGCCGTCTTTTGTATGATCTTCATTCCAAAGTCAACTTACCCTTTCTCTTACAAAAGAATCCTATTGACGTCTAATGTTTCCGTGCTTGTGTCGTTTGGGATAAGCTCGCTATTTTTTGCTTCCCTGCTTTTAGATGTATTTAGAACAAGTAGCATGCTGTTTTGGGGCGCTTTGCTTTCTTTTGCATCGGTGATTTTTGTTGGGTGCGGCAAACTCAAGATCAATACAAAAATTGCATACGTAGTAATCATAGGGATACTCGCGATTGGAATTTATTTTGTCTATCGAGAACCAAACAGTAATCATCTTGGTCTAGCGTCAATGACTTATGCTTTAAGTGCAGTTACGACCGTTGCAACTCTGTTTTTTGCAAGAGCAAGGCGAGCATTGCAATTTGGAGAAAACTTTTTTTCGAAACCAGAAATCATTATCATTTCCTTTTTTTCGCTATTCGCTGCATTTGGGGCGTTGTTATTGCAGATGCCTTTGTCCCAAGCACAGTCTTCCCCTCATTCCGTCATCGATAGTTTATTTACTGCCATGAGTGCAGTCTGTGTAACAGGGCTAATCGTTCTAGATACACCTGTTGATTTTAGTTTTTTTGGTCAAGGTGTGATTCTATTACTGATCCAAATTGGGGGTATTGGAATTGTCTCGTTGAGTGCCTGGGTTCTGTTTGTATTTCAGTCCAAGCGATTAAGTGTATACCATGAGCAGGCTATTACGGAGCTGAGTGCTTACAAACATAATATTTCGCCGAAGGAAATGATTAAGCGTATATTGAGCTATTTCTTTGTATTTGAGATGTCCGGTGCAACAATTTTGTTTTTTGCTTTTTTAAATGCGGGTGACTCTGCAGGATTGGCTGCATGGCGGGCACTTTTTACCTCCATTTCGGCATTTTGCAATGCTGGGTTTGCAATTCAATCAGCGAGTTTGATTCCGTATCAATCTGATGTATTGGTAATGATGACGATAAGTGTTTTGATTGTTGCCGGAGGATTTGCACCACTTCTCGTTCTTAATCTTCCTAAGCGAAAGGTTCATCGCTGGTCACTACAGGGAAAAATATCTGTATCGACAACGTTGATTCTGTTGGTAATTGGGTTGGTTCTTTTTCTTCTGCTTGAATGGGGGCATTCGCTAGAAGGTCTAGAAACCGTCGATAAATTTGTTAACGCCTGGTTTCAATCTGTTACGACGAGGACAGCCGGATTTAACAGTATTGATCTAATGGCGATGAGTGATGTGACAACTGTACTGTTCATGGTGCTAATGTTTATTGGTGGTAACCCAGGCAGTGCTGCGGGTGGCATCAAAACTGTAACTGCCGCTGTTATCTTTTACGCGGCGTTCAGTGTGCTACGTGGGGGGAAGGAAGCTAGGGCATTCAATCGTTCAATTCCCGTCGAAGTAGTTTACAAAGCGATTGCCGTAGCTAGTCTTGGGCTTGCCACTGGGTTTTTTGCTTATTTGACTTTGGCGATGACGCAAAGTGTCGAAACTATACCGCTGCTGTTTGAAACAGTTTCTGCTCTGGGGACAGTTGGACTGTCGCTAGGAGCTACTGGATCATTAGATGGTGTTGGTAAAATAATAATTATCATATGTATGCTTGCTGGCAGGGTGGGACCGATCACGTTCGTCCTCACCTTGCTTCGTGGAACTTCTCAAAGGAAGTGGGATGTTCCTGCAGAGGATGTGTATGTTTCGTAGGGGTTGGTTGCATGAGTAAACAGGTTTTAGTAGTGGGACTTGGACAATTTGGTCTTGGATTGGTGCGTGCGTTGAGTCAGTCCGATGTGGAAATTATTGCAGTTGATTCTGATAAAAAGCAGGTAGACATCGCATCATCCTGGGTATCAAAAGCTGTGTGTTTTGATGCAACTGATGAAGAAGCCTTGGCGCAATTGCATCCAGAACGCAGGGATGTATGTATTTGTGCGACAGGGGATCAGTCGAAGGAAGTAGGGATCATTTGCACAGCTTTGTTCAAGCAGTTCGGCGCCAAGCGTATTATTGCTCGCGCTAACGATGATTTACATTCTAGGATTTTAAAGTTAGTAGGTGCAGATGAGGTTGTGAATCCTGAATGGGATTTTGGAGAACGGTTTGCACCGAGGATTTTAAGCGAAAACGTGCTTGGTGAAATGTTGCTCGGTTCTGACTTGGTTATTTCGGAGATAAAAGCCACTGAGGCTCTTTGGAATAAAACTCTGGCAGACTTAAAATTGCAGACAAAGTTTGGAATTACAGTCATTGCAGTAAGGGACCGAGAAACAGGCCAAATCAACAATGTCGGACCAGATTATATGATCGCTAAAGGCGATATCATAGTTTCCGTCGCAAAACGTGGTTCGGTGCAGAAGCTTCTTGGTGAAAGGTAATATATGTCAAGAGATCCCAAAAGCTATTTTCGTTTAATCTCCAACATTACAATTGCGATCAACTTATTGGTTGGGATCAGCGCGATTTTTTTGGTTGAGAGAATCGTTCCAGCCATCGATGAGATATTGCAGGAAAATGTTTTTTCAGTGCAGGCGTCTATGGCGATGCAAGTTTCCATTAGCGAGGAAGATCAGAAAAAGTTCTGGGAGTCATTCGACAAAGCAAAAAGCAATATTACTCTAAAAGGTGAGAAAGAGATCGTTGAAGAGGTAAAATCGCTGGCCGAACAATATTGGGCTGGTGCTTCCGAAATGAAGGTTGAGACTATAAAAAAAGTCGGTGAGCTATCATCGGTGAACCTGCGCGCTATGGATCAAAAAGACGAGGAGGCAAGATTTCTCGGGCTTGCTGGAGCATGGGCGTTAGGTTTCCTCGTTATGATCTCAATTGCATTGCAACTTATTGCACGTGGTCGGATGCTTATCCGTTTGATGGACCCAATATCAGAATTAATATCCGTACTGGAAGGCTATCATAAGGGAAATCGTTTGAGGCGTTTTGTGGGCACCGATGCAACTAATGAGGTGAAGAACGGTGGAATGTTGCTGAACAAGATATTGGATCGAGATATGCGAGGTTAATGAGAGGGCGTAATGTCCATTTTCTCATGCAGCCAGTTCAAAATTTGTAATAATGCCTCAACCACCTTCTTGCGAACAACTTTAGGGAAGGGTTTGCCACTAGAAATGGCATGTTTTCTTATCTAAATGTGAAATTTTGGACGCCACTTTTCCTCGGAAGCTGTTGATTGCTTTGGTCTAGCAGTGTTTTCTTGTCTTCACCCATTTCGTTAGTTTATCCACAGCCCTGACTTTAATAATTTCTTGCCAAACAAAAAAAGAGCCTCTAAAGTTTGCGGTCCCAACAGCAATAAACTTTTCAAACAAGGCTCTCTTATGACAATTATCAAAATTGAAGAAACGGATAAAGAACTTTCGATACTTGGTGGTCTGAATATTTTTGAGGCTGCTTGGAACAAAATTCAGCAAAATATTCCTTGGCTGTCTTGTATTCCTAAGGTTCCGAAGTCTCGGAAGAAATTTGAAGATTTGCTATTTGGCTTCGCTGGAGATGCTCAGTGTCTAAACGATATGAAGGATTTAGGGCGAGATTCTGCTTTTGAATCTGTTTGTGGGGGTGAAGTCCTTTCTCCTAAATCTTATGGCGATTATCTCCGGTCATTTTCAAATCATGAAATTGATGAGTTAAACAAGCAGCTTGCCTTCAGTTCATTTATTCAACGAACTGCGATCAAGAAGAAACAGGACTCGATGATTCTGGATTTTGATTCCACGGCCAACCGTCAATATGCGGAAAAGATGGAGGGAGTTTGTTATTCAGGTGAGAAAAAATTTGAGTGCCTAACGACAATGCATGTTTTTGATGAATTGGGACTGCAATATTATTGCAATGTTCGTCCCGGCAATACTCATACGTCCGATAGTATTTCGAAAATTATTCACATGATTATGAACCAGATGCCAAAAAAAGGATCTTATCAGGCGGAAAATATGATTCTCCCTGGGCTAAAGAGTTCATACAAGAAGAAGATGAAGGTCTATGCTCGTGCGGATGCTGGGTACTCGAACCAAGAGTTTATGAACGCATGTTTGGCAAAAGGAATGGGTTTCGTTGTTCGGTTAAGAGCCGATATGCTTGCTCCCCAGATCAAAAATATTCGGACCTGGAACAAGCCAAAAGTGAAGAGAAAAACTGTCAATCGGCGAGGCGGAAAAAAGGAAACTATAGAAAAAACGATTCAGTTTTATGATGGGCGGGATTGCGAAATTGGCTCAACAGTTTACGCCAATAAAAGTGTAGCTAAGGCAGTTCGCGTCGTTTGTATTCGAGCTTTAAAACCTGGAGAATTAGGGCTAAATGAAGATAGTTATGACTATTTTGCTTGGGCTACTAGCATTGGTGAGCACGAAATGAATAACGAGAAGCTAGTCTATTTTTACCGAAAAAGAGGGACGGCAGAAAATTATATTCGTGAAATGAAAAATGGGTTTGACATGCGTCACTACCCCTGCTTGAAGCTCGATGCCAATCGAGCTTATGCAATTATTGGAGCGTTCGCATATAATGTGATGAGATTTATCTCACTCTTGGATTCTCCAACTAAGCCCCAGTTTGCTAAAGCAATAAGATCAAGAATTATTACTCTACCCTGCATCGTTGTCCGCCATGCTGAGTACGTAATATTTAGATACATGACTCATCACCACAGGAGGGTAAAGCACTGGCTAGAGAAACTAAAAATAACTCAGTTTGGATTTGTCTAAAATCTATTGTCCGAAGGCTGAGCGGACGGATCTTTGATAATCGAATATTAGCTACCAACTGAGCTACTACCCCATAGGTCGGATCGGCTACCTATTGTCTTGGGAACACAAGAAAGCCATCAGGAAGCTCATCGGGAGCTTCAAAAAAGTGAAATCTTCAAAAATGGATGCGGATATGGTGCAGAGCTAATTTTAGGCACAAAAAAAGCCCGTTCTCAAATCACAGAGGATTCGAAAACGAGCTTTTGGATAAATTTGCGCCAAGGAATTTCACATTTGGGTTCTAGGAGAAAAGACACAAAAAAACCCGGCCGGGGTTCAACCGGTCGGGTGTTCGTACCGTATTCAAAATGGTCGCCCTTCGCTTACAAAAGGCCAACTTTTGTTCTCCTTCCCTTATGCTATTGAAAATACAATATTTTTGGAACTTCCCGCTTTCAAAAACCCAATTGTTCTCCGCAAGAAATACCTCGAAAAAGGGCTTACTGTTAAACAAATGAGTGTCCTCCTCGGGTGTGGAGAAACAAGCCTAAAAAAATATCTGAAGCAATTCGGAATCCGCAAAACTGAGGTCCAAGAAGTTCGCCATAAAGAAAATTTAAAATATGGACAGCGACTTATTTCTGGAAAATTGAAGGAGCATAAAAAAGAGTTGAGCATTAAAAATGCAATTACTGAAATGTATTTCGAGCAGGAATTAACAACTACAGCCATTGCTAAAATCCTCACTCATATGAAGATCCCAACAAAGAAGCAGGGTAAAAAATGGGACCACTCCACTGTAAGAAGAATTCTAGAACGAGAAGATGGCTATAGGGAAAAATGTCAACAAAGGGGATGAATATGAATACAATCGTCAAACTAATATTAACTCTTTTAATTTCTTACGGCTCCATTGAGCTTGGACGAAAGGTTTTATTTCAACTGGAGATCGCAGCAATTAAGAGAATTGATAAGGGATTATCTTCATCTGAGGATTTTTTGAACAAGCTTACTGGTGAGGCGTTACCTTTTTAAATAATCAATTTATCAAAAATGAGTGTTATTTTCGATACAGTTGTAGCCACTGCCATGATTTGGTAGTAGTTAATTTTAAGATGATTTCAAGAGGACATTAAAAATGGCAGACGCTCACTACGAAGTTCTAAAGCTCGCTAAAATTTATGATGCTGGCAATGGTTGGTCAAAAGACCGTGACTTTTACCTCTCCCTTGCTGATGAGACACAAATAGATATTTTAGATTTAGGATGCGGAACGGGCTTGCTGTGCGATTCCTATGCTGACAAGGGGCATAGAGTTACTGGAGTTGATCCAGCAAAAAGTATGCTTGAAGTTGCTAGAAAAAAAACTAATGGCAGCAAAATTGATTGGATTAATAGTCAGTCTCAGGATTTTATAACACCTAATAAATTTGATCTTATCATAATGACTGGCCATGCTTTCCAGGTTTTACTGACAGAAGATGAGGTTTTAAGAACCTTCAAGAACGTTCGTAATTGTCTAAAGCCCAATGGTAAGTTTGTCTTTGAAACTAGAAATCCTCAAATTGACTGGGGATCTCAATGGAATACAACAAAAAATCTTAATTTGGATATTGGTAAAGTCTCAATTTATCGGAATCTATGCGCAAGTGAAGGAAGTTTCATAGAATTTGAAACTCAATACATTTTCCCTGATGAAACTCTTACTTCAAAAAGTAAACTTCGCTTTTGGAAATTGGAAGAAATCACAAAGCTATTGAACGATTCTTCTTTAAAAACAATCAAAGTCAATGGGGACTGGGATGGAGGTATATTCTATCCTGAGTCTTCTGATGAAATTATCTTCACTGTTGGAAGCAATGGCTAAAATAAAGTTTATGCTTGGAATGAAACAACAAGCTCAGGTCCTTCGCCATAAATTTCATCATTATAGCCACCCCAAGTATTAAGAATTTTGAATCCTGCACTTTCAATAAGTTTTTTAAACTCATCAGGATAAAAATGGGTTTTGTGGTCTATCCTTTGTTGCAAGATGGTCTAAATAGGATTGCCAATATTTTTGTTCGATATCTTTTAGTTTCATAGTTTATTTAATTTCATATTCTTGCTCTGTTTTATCTAAAAGCTTTTTAAGAGTTTGATCAGAATCAATTGAAGTTCTAAATTTTTGATAAGTTAGGTGCAACGATGAGTTTTCTTGTATTAAACAATTTACAATTTTATCAAAAATTTCATACCCAATGACTTCTCTTAATTTATTTAAAAAACAAAATGATTTTCCATGAGAATATACTTGTAGGCGGTCGAGTCCAAACTCTTTATCATTAGAGATATTTGGGTTTATCAATTTCTGATCTATATTTTTATTTTTAGAATAAATTTCTCTCCATAAATTTACCATTGACGAAATGATTGGTCCATAACCCGTGTAATACTTTTGCCAAATAATTCGATCATACGTTATACCAAGCCCAAGAGGAAACCAGCTTTCAGAAATATTTTCAAAGTCAGTGTGAGTGACTCCAAAACCAAAAAACAAGTGGCCTAGTTCGTGGAATACCACATCATCAATATAGGCCTCTATTGGGTTACCATACTCAGCATAATAAGTATTTAAATACTCAAAAGTTGACGAATGTTCTTCCCAACCCGTGACAGATTTTATAAATCTTTGAACTTCAGTAGAAATATCATTTGTTGAGTATAATCCAATAAGAAATGGCTCACCCAAAGGACCTCCTCCTATTGGTGCTTTAAAATCACAAATTCCTGCTGAAGAAACTTTATTACCAAAAAGTGAGACATAAATTGGCCAAGATTTTTCAATAGCTTTAATTATTTTTTCTTTACCAAAACCCACGTTTTCTCTTGAGAGAATAACAAATTTAGTATCTTGGCAATGATGCATAGTCACCGTATACTCTTGGGTATTGATCGCTAACTTTTTAAATGAATTAAGAATATCGTTGGTATCCATACGTTTTTTCCTATTCATCATTTTTAGTATCAGATGGGTGATTTACACCATCTTTAAGTGGAATTTCTCCAAGCTCAAAAGGATTAATGCCTTCTATGCACCCCATATTGAAGGCATATTGGTGAGGGTTTGATCGCCTTTGATGATGAGTATAAACACCACATTTTGAGCAAAAGAAATGCTTCGCAGTCATCGTATTGAACTGGTAAAGAGTCAAACAGTCTTTCCCTTTAACTACTTTCAAATTTTCTAACAACACGGATGCAACGATGGCTCCTCGCCTTCGGCACATAGAGCAGCTGCACCTCCTTATGTCCTCAAAGCCATTTGGGAGATTCAACTCAAGCTCGACAGATCCACAGTGACATGAAGATTTGTACTTTTTCGCGTCTTTCATACATCCCTCATTAAGATTTTCTCAAACTCTTGTACTTTCGAGGTTTTATTTTCTCCATTCCACTCATAGATTTTTCCATTAGAAGAAAATCCCATCTTCCTCCAAAAACCCGTTACGTTATTCTCATCTGAAATTCCAATCTTAATTTTCTTACACTTCAATGCTCTATTGATATAATCTTCAATTAAAAGATAGCAACGTTTTCCCACTCCTTTTCCAAATAGGTTTTCTTTAATAAGCAACAGACCAAGGTAACACTTGCCTTGATTTGAATGATGTGCATGAAGGTCAACAACGCCAATATATTGATTATCTTCTTTAATTAATAAAAACTCTTTAAAATAATCTTTGGTTATATTTCTAGGACTATCTACAAGATCTTGTTCAACTGTTTTCTCTGTTGGAAGAGATCCATTAACATTCTTAAAATACTGAGGGCTTTCCAGATAGATTTCTAGAATTTTTTTAAAATCTTCTTTTGCTGCAAGTTCCAAAGAAAGATGATTTTTTAAAGGTTGGAATGGTTTCTCTGAACATGGGCCTATTTCATGTAGTGGGGCATCTACCCAAAGCCATCCATTTCTTTCACATTCTTTATTTCTTAATGGGTTTAAAGGATAATTTATTTTTTCGTCGAGAAACTCCGCAGTTTCTCCAACGCAAATATATACAACAGGCTCATTGGAATTATTTATTAGCGTATGAGATAAACCCGTATTAGAAGGAAACCCCACAAATTCTCCCTTTGTAATTTCTTTTGCATATCCATTGAGCCAAACAGTTAGGTTACCTTTGAGAACAAATACAAATTCTTCCTCGTGCGTGTGAGCATGAGGGAATGAACTTCTACACCCAGGAGCAAGGGACTCATACCAAATACCTAAGGATTTTAATCCTAATCTATTGGTTAATCGAACTCCATCTCCAAATGTCTCTGAATCTCCAGGATAACAATAAGTATTTTTTTCTCTTAAATCTGGACAAAAAACAATATTAGTATGATATATAGTTCCCAAATCCTGTTTTAAATAAGGTCCTGGCTGGCCATTGTGAGGCCCTAAGTCTAACTTAGGAGCCTCTTCCCACCAAATTGAACAAGTTTCTTTTTGCTCAATATTGATGGGAAAAATACATCTATTTTCTTTTTTTGTTTTATCCCCGCAAACAAGTAACTCTATATCCTCTTTGGTATTATTTATAAAGGTATGAGCATCTCCTGTTCCCGCAGGAAACCCGACAGCCATATCTTTTTTAAGCTCATATAAGTAACCGTTTAACCAAAGGTGTGGCTGCCCCTGAAGAACAAAAATAAATTCTTCTTCTAAGCTTTCCGCGTGAGGAAGTGAGGTTCTACAGTTGGGAGGAAGCACTATATGATGAATGGCAATTCTTTGATACTCAAGGGCGCGCCCTATATCTGATTCAATGAATCTGATAAAATTTGTTGAGACTTTATTTGAGTTTGCTGGTTTTTGATATTGACTGTAATGGCCAATATATTTGTTATAATCTAAGTTCCATCGATTTATATTTTTCATAAAAATACTGACCTTAATTAATTCCGTTTTTTAATCCGTTAAAAGCTAAATATCCCCCAGAGTATTTAACATCCTCAGTCACCTCTTTAGTTGCAAAAGAGGGACTTGGTATCGACGTTAAAATATCAGAAGAGTCCGCTTCAATTTCTGCAAGAACTAAACCTTGTAGATGGCCTTCAAAAATATCTAAGTTGTAATTAAAATCATTTTCTCTCACAATGTATCTTCTTTTTATAATTATATTCCCTGGAAGTTGTGATAATAATTGGTACTCTAGTGTACTCAAGTAAATCGAGCTTATGGGCTCTGAATAAGGACTTTCCGAGCCATATTTTTTACAAAATTTATAAATAAATTTATCAGTTTCAGAATCTAGGGCAGAACGAACTCTGAGTCTACTGTCCTTAATATATTTATCCGTTATGAGATAATTCCATCCACCTTTAAAATTTTTTATAAATTCTTCATCAACTAACCACTTCCGCTCATTTTCAAAGATTGAATATTTAGGTTTCCCGTTAACCATCTTAATCAGTGTTTCGTTAACTTCTATTATTTCGTTCATAGATGTGTGTGTCCCATTGACTTTATACTTTCCAATTTATTGACCTTTACCTAATTTTGTAAGGATATTTATGGCTTTAGCTTCAAAATTTTCAGGTGAAATATGAATGGCAAAATTAGTGTCATACTCTTTTTCAAGCTCTTGAAAAATACGCAACCCCAGGTAATAACCCATTTTAGATGGAATAGTACCTTCGTTTTTTTTGCCTTGAAAGAATTTATTAATTGTTTTTTCTGAAAAATTACTCTGTTTATAATCATTTACAAATTCTTTTGCGACATCACGTTCTAATTTAACAGCATTTTTTCTTTTGTTAACTTTAATCCCTGTAGCGCCAAGTGATATTTCAGGGAAGAGTTTAGTAACGGCAAAAACAGCTAAACCTTCTCTATATAGAGGAAGCATAAGAGGATTTAATTTCTGTCTTTGTTGTGGGTAAAGTTCTAAATGAGCATTATGAATTAATTCATGTGCAATAGTTACTGTTAACCCAGTCGTTCTCGAAAATGTCTCATGCCAAATATTTAACGCGTAAATATCCTTCCCATTAAATTTATCACCACGTCCATCTGTCCATTGTAGCGCAGAGGCAAAGTAAACTTTTGATGATGGAGATTTACCTAGCAGTTCTCTTATTTTAGGAACAAGTGCTTGGACAACAGCCGGCCCAGCGATCAAAAATGCTCTTGCATTTTTACAAATTTTATTCTTTCCATTCTCTTCATGATTTTGGGCAAGTGACTCTCTCTCCTTGAGAGTAATCTCAGAACTATAATAAATTGCATTATAAAAATTCCAGAATCGCTTTTCATGATTTAGCCATTGTATAGAAAATTTTCCTTTATTTTGTTCACAGACATTTTTTATAAAATCTGTTGCTATTGAAAAGTCAAAGTCAGATCTTTTTTCTAAAGGCATATGTGAGCATGATAATAAAATCAGAAAAATTGCACTACAGTATTTCATTACTTACTTTTGACCTATATAAAATAGATGTGTTGACTCAAATTGGTCTACATAGCTTTTAATATCCATTAAAGTTGGATTGTTTCGTAATTCTGGCAAATTAACTCTCCTAGTAATTTATATTGTTTATTTTCTTTCTTAAAAAGATATCTATTGTTTCTTTATTTCTATTTGCTTTTTTGCATTTTCAAGATCTTTGTCGGTAGTTCTTTTATGAAAAAACCAACCTAAAAGGCCAATGCCATCCCATTTTTTTGCAAGATGAACCATTGCTGTTGTGTTTTCATCTAATGGCATTAATCTAGATCTCGAAACTTCCTGGCCGATGATAAGATCAACAACTCCAAACTCCCTATTTAGAACAATCTCTATATTATAAGAGCCACCGAATTGATCATGGACAAGATAATGGCTTTCATTCACTTTCTTAATAGTTTTTACCCAGTTAGGGTATAATATTGAGTAATTTTCTGGTTTTGAAAATTGCTCCCAAACAAAATTAAAGGGCTTATTGATGATAACCTTAGAAATATGAATTGGCTTTTGGTTTAAAAATAAAAAAACCACAAGAATTAGAATGCCTAATAAACCAAAAATTAATAACTTCACTTCTAAATTTCCTATACAAATTTATTCTGTCTCTACCTCTAAAATAAGAACTTGTGAATGCCTAAATCGTTATAAAATCTCAATTTCTTCAATAATCGGCTTGGGAATAATTTTGATGCCCAGCTTCTTAACCTCAGATAGCAGATTAGGGTTCCAATACTGGTTTGTGACAAGTATCGAATCTTTCAAAAATTTCTTTTCTATGATAAAATTTAAGCCTGTCATGCTAGAGCCACGAATTTCATGGTCAATAAATGCCAAGTATTTTCTATTGTTCTGAGATACCAGTTTTTGAGGAAACAGCGGTAATTTATCAAAAAATGAGATTGAGCCTTGGAAATTGCTAAGACGCCTTTTCCATCTTTGAAAAACAGAGGGGTCATCGTCAAGGATGAGGATTTCTTCAACTCCGTTCAAGTCAATTGTATTTTCAAAAAAGTTAGCATGAGGGTCTAAAGGTAAACTCATCTCAAATTTAGTCCACTGATTGAGTTCTGAGCTTACTTTAATTTGCCCGCACCATGACTGCACTTTTTGATAAACATAATGCAGCCCAAGTCCTGTTCCTTCAGGCTTCCCATAACTAAAACCTTTGTCCTCTAACTTATCAAAGTGCTGCTCTGAGATTCCTACGCCATTGTCTAAAATTTGAATAACTAACTGCTCATCTATGACATCCATTGCAATCGTTATTTTTCCGCCTGGCTGATTTTGGAATTTAGATTCTAACGACTCACAAGAATTGCGTATTAAGTTTGAGCATACACGCAAAAAATCACTTTCATTAATAAGTGAGGCTCGTGATAGTGCCTCTGAGCTGATCTTTAAATTAAAAACTATATTCTTATCCTTATAAGCTATCTTTTTTTCTTCACAGAGCTGTTTGATAGTTGAGGCAAAGTGAAGAATAGAAGGCTCTTCTTTTTTAGTCACATCGAATTTGTAAGACTCAGCTACTTTAGCATTTGAATGTAAAAAGCCTGCGAGATCCGCAGTGATCCCTTTAATTCTATCAATCGCAGAATAAATGGATGATTTGTCCTCTGTGCATAAATCGTCAGTATCATCAACAACAGCAAAGAGAGTCTGAATGGGAGACTTCAAGTCATGACTAACTTGATCAACAATTCTTGAAATCATTGAATTTTGTTCTTCTATACGCTCCTTTTCCATCGAAGCGAGCCAGACTTTGCGATAATGCTTAAATAAAAATATTGATATTAAAATAGACAATAACCAAAATATTATCGCTTGGGGAATAAAAGAAAACCGCGGGTATACGAATTTAAGTGTTCCCGCTTTATTTTCTTGCTGATCATCAAAATAAATATCAACCTCGATCAACCCTTCAAGAATTTTATCTTTCCAATTCCGATTAGAAAAATAGGATGGATTTAATGAGGCTGGCAAAGTAAAGACTCTATTTCCATATTCATCAAAATATCCTGTAGCATTGAAGTTCTTAGACTGGGCAGCAGCCAAAGCCTCAGGTATTTCTCTACTTGGTGCGCTTTTGATTTGTGATTGCACTTGATAGGTAATTTGCTCTGCCATTTCTTTTTTATTTATTGCTGTGGAAAAAAGAAACAATCCAAGAATAAAACTAATAAACCCAAATTGGATAAATAGTAATTTGAATAAAAGATTTTTTTCTAAACTTTTCTTTCTCATATCATCCTATCGGGTGTGGAAAAACATTTAGTTGAGAATCTTCAAATGCCAATCCTGTAAACTCTCTAAGTCTGTTCCAATTGATATGCTCCTTTTTAGGAGGACCATAGTTGAGATTTTGAACCTTGCTAGACAAGCATTGATAAATCCATAAAGGGGCTTCTCTGACTAACTCATGATCAAGATTTAACTCTCGGTAATCAAACGGATTATTTTCTTCAAAAGATTTACTATTATCTTGAGCTTCCATCTTTTTTTGAAAGGCCCATTGGAGATCGCCTTTAAATTCTTCACTCATATATAATTTTTGATGATCCTTGGGACCATGGTTTTCAATTGCTTGAAAATCTTCAATGCCTATAGACGGAAAATCATTTTGCTCTAGCCGCCAGACCACATTACTTAAACACTCAATAAGTGCTTTTTCACAAGCGATAAGAATTTCCTTATTTGCTCCAAGTCCAACAATAGCTTGAAAATTAGAGGTTGACCCTTTTCTTCGAGCCAGACACACAGCAATCAGAGGTGAAGTTTGGTTTACTTTCTTCAAAACTATTTCAACACCTAAGCCACACAATCGATTTTGAATAAAATCAAAGTTTAGTGCTTCTTTAACATCATCTGGGACTTCTTCAAAAGGCGTCTTAGTATAAAAATGACACAAAAATCCATC
The DNA here is from genome assembly GCA_041391425.1 of Bdellovibrionota bacterium. GTDB lineage: Bacteria > Bdellovibrionota_B > Oligoflexia > Oligoflexales > JAWKNZ01 > JAWKNZ01. The sequence continues at coordinate 1,313 of JAWKNZ010000008.1, read as the reverse complement.
ACGCTCTAACAATTCAAGTCTGGCGTTTTCTTTAGCTTGTCTTTCAGTAATATGTGAAGCCACACCGCTGGAGTGGATTCCGTATTTATCACAGGCAAATCTTTCTATGGCTTCAGCCCCAGCTTTAATCAAAGCCATATCAGTATCACGATCAACACCTCTTCCATTATAGATTTTGTGGTCAAGAGTGATTTCGACTCTTAAATCCTGGTATCCTGGAAGCCACTCATCGACCCAACGGCCCTGAAGGACCTGCAAGTTAAGAGCTTCGCGGTTGTTGTAGAGCCAACGGCCTAATTTTTTGTCACTAGCCATAACGGATTATTCGCATACAATTGTGATAGTTCAATCTTCCACGGTTTTCGAGCTAAGGCGACATAAGGGGCGCTCACCAAAGGAACTAAGATTCCTTGTGAAAGAACTTGCGCGTGTAACTTTCTTAGCTTTGAAAGGCGTGTTTGTTTATCCAATATTTTCATATATTCATTAAGCCACTCTTGAGCCTTCGTTTTTTCATAACCAAAGATCCCTGCATTCATTGAGTAAGAAATCAGACCAATATCCTCCATAAACCCTGTATCCGGACCTCCCAGGTAAATATCTGGAATTTCAGATTCATTTTTATATTGAGTAAAAGCAGGGATATTTGAATCCTGAGTGATTTTTATTCCTGGTAAGGCTTTTTCTATAAGAGGGATAATATCGCTCGAATTACCAAATCGAACAATGGAAAGATGAATTCCATCACCATCCATAACCTTTTGGATACTGTTATAAACTTGCTTCAACTTGGCTTGATCTTCTTTATTTAAGCCTCCATCTCCATAAGGAGGAAAAAATTGGTCTGTTGGCTCATAACCAGGAATATTTTTATAATGATTTCTAAAAATTTCCTTCAAGGTTTTTCCAATTTCCAATCGCCGCTTTATACTAATCTTTTTGATTGCCTTTGGCGTGTATACGGCGACAAATGTGCGGATATTCATACTTGAATGCAATTGAGAGTGAGTCTCTTGTTCTGAAAAAGAAATGACTTCTTCCGGACTTAGCTTATCAATAGTCGTAATAAAATCGACTTTGTTTTCTTTAAAAAGCTGTATGGAGTTTGCTCTTTGGTCAATTCCACTAGGAATGAGTTCGATTCTATCCGCAATAGCACTTGAATAATGAAAGTGGCGAGGATTGGCCTTTAATAGAATATGTCCATTTCCTTGATCAGCTTCAACATAATATAACCCGGATGTGTCTCGATAATTCTTAATTTTTAGGGTTGTTGCATCCACAGATGGAATAGGAATAATGGCAAAGTCAAT
>JAWKNZ010000007.1:0-241391 GCA_041391425.1 Bdellovibrionota bacterium | reverse complement strand
TTTTTAGCGTAATTTCAGCATAAGTCAAGAAGTTAAATTTTTGGAGCATCCCAAAATTTTTTGAAATTTGGCGGCTGGATGTTCAAAATCGCTCACCATGTTGCATATAACCGGGATCTGAAATTTTTTGAAAAACTGTAATATTTTCAACGGATTCGAAGTTCGCTCGGGTGCTAGGCGCGAGGAGGTGGGAAACCGCAGTGTACATGTTGGTACATGAGGATTTCCTGACGACGAAGCAACGACGCAACCGGCTAGAAATTCGGATCCGGGATATAAGCTCATCGACTTAAATAATAGGGGTTTAAGTGAAAACAGAAAATCAAATACATATTAGCCAGTACTTAACTCAGGAGATAGAGGGGAGTGTCATTATGCCAAAGTCTTTTAACAGAACAGGCGTCCTTCCACCTCCACCAGTCAATGAATTATGCCATTCATTAAACACACCAAGTCTTAAAATTGAATGGCTTGCAGGCGATGGTTCTGATCGTTGTTACTATAGGCTTCATCCAAGCAATTCCGATAGCTCCTTAGTTCTAATGCAACTATCTGGGCGAGATGCAGTTGCATTAGAAAAGGGTGGCTACGAATGGATAGAACTCGCAAAAATTTTGCAAGATTACAACATTCTGACCCCAAAGGTCATAGCCACACTTCCAGACTATGCAGCTATTATCATAGAAGACTATGGCAATATGATGCTCTCAAGCTTACTGCAAACTGAGTCTGGCTTTAATTACGAAGTGGCAGCTAAATATCAACTTGCCATTGATATCATTATCAATTTTCTATCAATTAATAAAAATAAAAAACAAGTGTGGTGTAGCCGCAGCTTTGATAAAGAAAGATTTGAATGGGAACTAGATTTTTTCTATCAAAAATTTCTAGCACCCATTGCTTCCCTTGATCTCAATAAATCGCAGCTCAAGATATTTCGCCAGGAAAGTCAAAGTTTAGCTGCCTACCTAGCAAAATTTTCAAAATATTTTGTTCATAGAGATTTTCATTCTAGAAATTTGATGGTTAGTGAAAACAATATCGCTGTTATAGACTTTCAAGACGCTCGCCTCGGTCCGCCTTCATATGACTTAGTTTCACTTATATTCGACTCTTATGTTCCCATAGACAACTCAGACCGCCTTGACTTATTAGAATATGCTATTAGCTCAATAAGAAAAAAGTTGCCCTTTGCAACTGTACAAAATAATTTGATTACAGACGAAATTTCAAACAGTTGGAAGCCAACTCTTTTGCAACGTCAGTTAAAAGCAATTGGAAGTTTTGGATTTTTAACATTAGAAAAGAATCGAGGTGACTATCTAAAATATGTAAAGCCAGCACTCACGACTTTAATACAAAACGATATTTATGATAAGCGTTGGCCATACATTTCTGGAGAACTTGTTGAAAACATAATGGTTAATGTAGATGCAAGTATTATCGGCGCATTATATTAAAAGCTACATTTCACACCAGTATTAAAACATGGCAAGAATACTTGATGGTGTGAAAATTTTTTACGATTAAGTAAATATATACATAAACAGCTTTGAGAATATCATGGCACATATAAATTGTCCGTTATTAAAAGGAATTATATTGGCAGCTGGTAAAGGCAGCCGCCTAATGCCAATTACTGAAAAGATTCCTAAGCCATTAATTCCTTTTTGCGGAATCCCTATTTTATATCTCGCTATATCAAAGTTAATTGATATTAATATTAAGCATATTGCTGTAAATGCACATCATTTGTCAGATATGATTGACAAAGCGTGCAAATCTAGCCCTTTTGATATAGATTTTCATGTTTCAAAGGAAAAAAGCCTTTTAGGCAGCGGCGGCGTTTATGGGCAGCTAAAGCAATGGATAGATAAAAGCGATGTGATTGCCATTAATGGAGATATTATATCTAACTTCTCAATAGCTAAGCTTTTAGATAATCACTATAATGTTAAAAAAAAAATTAATGTTGTTGCTTCCTTAGGTTTAGTTAAAGGAAAAAACCCAAGTGGTAGTTCCGTATGGATCGATCAAAATGGCTTTATAGCTAGTATCAGCAAAGAACACCCAAAAGACGCTGATCAGCACTACTCTCCGCATATTTTTTCTGGCATCCAAATCATAGACAATATGCTTATCAAGGATATTCCAGCAGGAAGACCTAGCAATATCATAGAAATTTATCAGGAAGAGTTATCAAAGGGATCAGTGATTTGCGGTTTTTATCAAGATTGTTTTTGGCATGACCTCGGAACTCCAACCGGTTATTTTCAAGCTCATAGCCAATTTATCGATGAATTTTTAAAGAATGGCGATCACTCTATCATCAAAGAAATTGGCATGACAACCTGCTCTTGTGCCATGAATTATCCAATTAAAATTAGCTATGATCATAAACAAGACATAACACCATTTGAAAAAAAATACGATCAACACAAAAATTACGCATCAATAGAAATTATTGAAAATAGACTACTGCCTTTTAACGCAATAGGCCCGAATTTATTTTGTGGATCATGCCGAATTGACGACTCCTCAATAATAGGACCTTATTGCTTCATCCAATCTGGATGCAATATTATGGAGAATACGACTATCTCAAACTCTATTCTTCTTGAACATGAGAATACCTCTATATCGGGCATATACGAAAATGTGGTTATCACGTCTACTCATAAAGTTCCGATCACCTGACTAAGACAATGTGTTCAATCTAAATTTATATGCAAACACAAAGCTGCTTAAACAGCTGACTAATCACACTCTAGCAACATTTGATATAACGCTCAATAATCACTATCTACTGTTGAATAGGCTATACATAATTGGCTGTATAGGCACAAATTAAGTGCTGATCTAGATTTATTCATGCGTTGCAGTTATCACGGGTTCTAAACTCTAGGAAAGGCTCTAAGGCTGACTAAAATATTGGAGGGAAGAGAGCCACATCGTTATTTAAACTATTGTTAGCTCTCATCACAGTCAAACTTTGCATTTTTCTGATCCTATGTAGTCATTTTAGGCTTCATACAAAAATCATACAGTATTTCACAATACTTAATTTGACAAAGCAATGAACATTTGGTTCAAACTATCAACTTCTGCGTCCATAATGCTGATTGTAGATTCCATTTGTTTCATCTCTTTTTCCAACTGTGCCATTGTAAACTACTTTCTGTGATTGCTTGATAGCCATTCAATAACTATGAATTAGAAGAAGCAATTCTATAAGTTGCGGTTTGATATACAGTATTCATTGTTACTAAATCTGAAAATGAATCTACGCTTACAGTTTCAAATTCAAAATCGATATCTTGTTGATTGTTAGATACTTTTGTTAAATTTAATTCAGTATCGGAATTAGCATCCGAATTAGCTATGTTTTCGTTATCGTTAGATTTAATCTTCAAAACTGCTGCAGATAAAGCTGCGTCCGTTACATAAAATACAGTCTGGCCTACAACCAGTTGATCGGGGTTTACAATATGATCGTTTTCTCGCCAAATTGACTTCCAAAACTTATCACTTCCAAAAGCACGTCTTGAAATAGTTGCCAACGTATCACCTTGTTGAACAACGATCTCTTGCCTTGCTACGTTCGTATAAGCTTGCGCGAATGCCACGGCTTCCTGAGTTAATTGATAGTAGATTACATCTCCAGGATAAATTGTGTTAGGGTTATCAAGACCTGAAAGGGTTGCAATTTCTCGCCATCTTTCCGAAGTGCCGTAAATTTTGCTAGAAACCTTAGCTAAGGTATCACCAGAGCGAATAACATAAGGCATTTTCGAGCCGAGCTCGGGTAATCCCTGTCCAGCAGCTTGACCAGATAGCCCTGCCACGACACCACCCACACTTGTAGTCGATGTATCGACGACAACTGAATTACTGGCTATATTCGTCGCTGTAGCTTGACCACCTAAACCTGCAGTTTGATCTACCTGGAAGGCTTGGTTTTGATTTAAAGCATTTCCTGGCTGCGCATCCGCTTGATTCATTTCAGAGATAATTTCCTGCAAATCATTATTGCCAGAATTACCTTGACCTGGGTTTCCCGCTAGATTATTTGCACCAAGATTGGCTCCATAATTACCACCTTCGTAGTTTCCTGCATTATAGTTACTACTGTCGTCACTTCCTGCGTTGTAGTTACCACCTTCATAATTACCATCATCGTAATTACCACCTTCTTGACCACCACTGGCTTCTTGATCATAGCCCTCTTGATCATAGCCTTCTTGTCCGCCCTCTGCTTGTACAGAGCCTTGCTCTTCTTGTTCTTCATAGTTTTCAAGAGAATCATCCTCTTGCTGTGAGCTTGAGCAGGCTCCTGCACCTAGTGCGAGTAGAACATTCAGACATACGACACCGATATGGCGCCGCGTCCATACTCTCATAAACACCTCCTTTACTAAGATTTACAAAATTAAACTTTCCTAGAAGCTGACTCGGTCAAAACCTAGGCATCCTTTAATATTAGAAAACTCTCTCGTAAAGATAACAAGGGGCAAGGTTTACCCGAGTGACAAGTATTTCATAGTGTTTAGTGATTTTTTGTTTTACATCGAAAGTCTTAAAAACGAAAGGGTAGTATATATTCTGCCCTATTCATAATCCTCACAATTGAATGGATTAAAATTTACTAGCGTATAATTATTTTACAGATGTTTTCATAAACATGAAATTTAATTTTGTAATTTCAAAATGTTGCCAGACAAATCTATTGGTATAGCTGTTGCATTTTAGCTTGCTGAGGTGAGCTTTTCAAAGGTATTGCTACCTAAACCTACCTTGATTTTCAAATAGAAACATATCTTTGACCGAATTGAGAATCCTATGTTTGATCTTTTAACACATACGAATAATGCGTTGTTTTTTTATATTGTGTTTTTTGTTTTAGCATTATTACCTCTTTTTCTTATATCTTGTAAAGCATATCGAAAATTCGACGGTTTATATAAAAGTTATAAAGTCGGCCTAGCACTATGGTGTCAACTGTTACCTATTCTCGGCTTCTTATTATATATGGGAGTACTTGCATTAAACTTAATTTTTACACGCTTAAATTTTCTGGAGCTGAATTCATTTCTTTCTATGCCCGAAATAATGATATTGTTTTTGGCTGGACCTTTATTTTTAACTAAAGCTGGAAACTTAATCGGGATTTCTACTCTTGTGTATATAGTTGAAAAATCTTTTGGTACCCATACCAATTTCAATATTGGAGTAACAATTCTCGTTTGTTCAGTGACTATTATCGCCACTCTGGCGGATAAAATGCCTTGGCATCAAAAGCATTATTACGGTTCACAAGCTCAGAAAATTAGAGAGCTATTCATTATAGCATTAGGTATTATTGCTATAGCAATTATGTTTTATTCATTTTTAAATATGCGTTTTCTGTCTTTTTGGATAAATAAAATCTTTTCTTTACATCTGGCAAAAAAGACTATCTTTATAGGCTTGTCAGTAATGTTTATAGGCTGGACCGGTGTCATTTTAGGAGCCTCCAGACACATTTTGGTTCTTCTTCTTTGCTTGCCTACCTGCTTAACCTTTTCTTTCATTAGCGGTTGGCCTGCTTCGATGACAGCTATCCCATTTACCGGCCTTATTTGCCTCGCTTTAAGCAATGCGGATAGCCAGCTAAATTTACAGCGTCGTAATGTAGCTTATATTTAGACACATAAATACTCAGATTTTTTTACTTTCATAGGCATTATTTGCCACAATAATATATCCGATTTCATCACTATCCCACTCCTTCCCACAAATTGTTTTCCATAGCAAGGGTTATGGAAATAACTTACAAAATTTTATTTTTTTATGGCAATTTGTTAAATACCTTCAGCCGATAACATTGACCCAACAAAATGAAGTCCGGTACACTTAAAGTATCAGGTGGGGGAAAGTGGGATAAAATACCATCATAAGGATTAGGCCCTCTCCAACTCTAAATAGAATAAACCGCCTGAATCGAACATGATACTTAATCAAAATACAACATATTAATCATTAGTTAGAGAGTTATCATCTTGTTTCGAGGAAGCTTTGAACACAACATCGACGAAAAGGGCCGAGTTGCAGTGCCTGCGACTTTTCGTAAGCTTCTTACTATAGATGACGAACCAACTTCTCTTGTTGTAACAAACTCTGACAAATGCCTCGTTGCTTACCCTATAGATAAATGGGAGCAGCTAGAAAAAAAATTGGCATCTCTTTCACAATTTGACCCAAAGGTCGTTGCCTTTCAAAGATATTTCATTGCATCAGCTGTAGAATGTCCAATTGACAAGGCAGGAAGAGTTCTACTACCTAATAATCTAAGAAAGTTTGCAGGAATAGAAAAAGAATGCTTCTTTATAGGTAACCTAACAAAGTTTGAAATATGGTCTAGTGAAGCTTGGAAAGCCACAATTAGTGAGATTACCGATAATTTTGGCGCACTGGCAGAATCAATGGGTGAAATGGGAATTAGCCTCTAAGCCCAAACAAATTGTATAAGCAATGTAAATGAACGAATTTAACCATATAACAGTTTTAGCACATGAGTTAGTAGACTCTCTCGCTTTACAAGAGGGCGATATTGCCATTGACTGTACCGCAGGTGGTGGTGGTCATACACAGCTTCTACTAGATAAAGTTGGCGAAAGCGGAAGGGTAATCGCAATTGATCGAGACCCCGTTGCAATTACAAATTTACATAATAAGTTTGCTCTTATTGAAAAGAAAAATAAATTACAAATATATCAAAGCAATTTTTCTAACTTAAAAGCTCTTATAGAGGAAAATGATCTAGTAGGTAAAGTAAAAGGTATCATTGCAGATTTAGGTGTCTCAAGCCCTCAAATTGACGTATCCGAAAGAGGGTTTTCTTTTGCTAAAGATGGTCCGTTAGATATGCGCATGAACCAAAATTTGGACATACCAACAGCAAAAGACATTATAGAAAATGAATCATTTGATAGTTTAAAAAAAATATTCAGAGAGCTTGGAGAAGAGCCTAAAGCACATTTTATTGCACAAGCTATATGCAACTACAGAGCACATAACAGCATAAATACAACAACACAGTTAGCTGATATTATAAAGAAATCTGTTCATTATTCAAAAAAAAGCAAGAAAAACCCTGCAACGAAAGTTTTTCAAGCGTTAAGAATATATGTGAATAGCGAACTTGATGAACTTACAATTTTATTAAAAGATGCTTTTAGTGTATTAGCACAAGGAGGGAGAATGGCTATCATCAGTTTTCACTCTCTTGAAGATCGCTCCATCAAATCGACCTTCAAGGAGCTTGCAAGCGATCCTGCAAGTAAGCTTCCCAAGAGCTTACCACTCACCGCAGAAGAAATTGAACAAAGCAGACAAAAAAAAGCTAAAATCATAAAGCCTTTTCCAAAAACAGCAACAGAAGAAGAAATTACTTCAAATCCAAGAGCACGAAGTGCCAAAATGAGAGTAATCGAGAAACTATTAAATTAGAAATCAATAAAGGGAACTAAAATGATTAACTTACGAATATCAAAAAGAAAACTACTAGTTGGTGCCGTGTTTTTATCTTTGTTTTTATTTGCGGGATTGAGAATTCATATAAGAGTTCAAAATACTATAATTGGATATGATCTTGGGCGGCTCAAAGCGCAGGAAATTGAACTTTTGCAACAAAGAAGCTTACTTAAAATGGAATTGGCTAAGCTTACGACTAAAACTCACTTATTACTTGCATCAAATCAAAAAGACGATCTTACAAATAGTCGTAATACTTTTGCACGAAAATAGACGATTCATTAATATATTTCAGAACATGAGTTATCTTTGATAAAAAAATTTATTAAATTTTTCGAAAAAAGTAATGTGAAAAAATTAAGACCAGGGCAATTAGATGCTTCTAGATTTAAAATTGTCGTTGGCCTATTTTATATTTCATTTTTAGTTTTAGCTGCTCGAGCCACAATGATTCATCTGTTCCCAGCAGGCAAGATCATGCTGAAGCATATTGCCCAACGTCAATATCAAGAATCAATTGACTTAGCTCCTTATCGAGGAACAATCTTCGATCGCCGCAATATTCCAATGGCCATAAGCATTAGAACACCTTCATTGGCGATTAATCCTAAAGTATTTTCACCAACAAATAGCGAAAAACACATCTTGTCGAAATTACTTAATATTAGCAACAAAGATCTTGAAAAAATTATGTCGAGAGATAGCTATTTTGCATGGCTAAAACGTAAGGTCCCCCACAAAACAGCTAAACGTATACAATCAATGGACATTCAAGGATTACACCAATTTATTGAGCCGGCCAGATTTTATCCAGGTGGTAGCAACGCTGCAAACCTTATAGGGTATGTAGGAATAGACAATAAAGGCCTACTTGGAATCGAAGCTAAATATAATTCTTTTCTTAGCGGTGAAGAAAACAAGCTATTATTAAGTAAAGATGCGCGTGGGCGCCCTATCTTTCTAAATTCAAGTGCAGCAGTACCTCAGCAAGCTGGTAATAATATCCACCTAACGATAGATCAAGCTATTCAAGACATCACTGAAGAAGCACTCAAACAAGCCGTTGCCAACGCACAAGCAAAAGGTGGATTTGCAGTAGTATCTGATCCATATGCAGGAAAAATTCTAGCAATAGCAAACTACCCTACTTTTAATCCAAACAACGTTGATGGATTAAACTTAAATAAGACAAAAAATCAAGCTATTGCAAATCTTTTTGAGCCTGGTTCCGTTATGAAACCATTCGTAATTGCCTCAGCAATTCAAAAAAAAATAACAAATTTTGATTCCATTCATAACTGCGAGAAAAATGGCCGTTATAAAATAGACAGGCATAACTATATCCATGATGATCATCCTAAAGAGTCATTAACAACTGAAGAAATTATCATCCACTCCAGCAATATTTGCACAGTTAAGATAGCACAAAAGTTAGGAAACAAAGGTTTATATGACTCGCTAGCTCAATTTGGCTTCTCTCCTGTAAAAAATTTACTTGGCCTAATGGGCGAAGCACATGGACGCTTATCATCCTGGAAAAATTGGCGTCCTATCCGACTAGCCACTATTTCATTTGGACAAGGACATTTAGTCAATGGATTAGAAATCGTTAGAGCATATAGCGCCCTTGCAAATGGAGGAAGTCTAGTTGATCCTTATTTACTTGAGCGAGTAGAATCGGAAAAAAACAACGTCATCTCTACAGGCACTAATAAGAGGAGCATACAACTGCTCGACCCGATTATTGCCAAAAAAATGCGAAAGGTTCTTGAGCGCGTTGTTATCGAGGGCACAGCAAAAAAAGCAGCAAGTGATGATTATACAACAGGCGGAAAAACAGGCACTGCCGAAAAAGTAGACCCTAAGTTAGGTGGGTATTCACATGATAAGAGAATAGCTAGTTTTGCAGGATTTGCGCCAGTTGACGACCCTCATATAGTCGTGTACGTTGCAATCGATGAGCCAAGAAAGAAGCCATATTATGGCGGCTTATGGGCTGCCCCAGCTTTTTCACAAATTGTGTCCCAGACGCTTAAATATTTAAATGTAGCTCCTGATAAGAAAGACAATTTTAGAATTTCGACAGGTAACAACAATGAATCAGCGCCCAAAAAAATTTAACCTCAGCTTTAATTCATGCTTTAATCATTTGAAAAAATTTAACCTCCTGGAATCAGATACCTACCAATTACATACTAAAGGCGAAAAAGAAGAATTTTCTTCGATTACCACTGACTCGAGAAAAATATCTGAAAATTCTATTTTTATAGCATACAAAGGCTTAACAACGGATGGACATGATTACCTTGCCGAAGCCGCAAAAAAAAAGGTGAAGTTGATTATTTTAGAGGATGAAAGCCGGCTACCTTCAATAGAAAATCCAGATTTATTTTCAAATATAAACTGGATCAAAGTCAAAGATGGACGAGGGGCCTGGTCAGTATTATCGTCATTACAATTTGGGAGTCCAGAAAAAAGTTTAAATATCTTTGGAGTTACAGGAACAAACGGCAAAACTACAGTTACTTGGATGTTTAAAGAACTTATGAGGATAAACAACATTACTTGTTTATCCATTGGTACAGTTGGAATTTACTTTGGTGACGATTTTACTGAAAGTAATCATACGACCCCAGATCCAGATATCTTATATGAGTTGTTAGCTCTAGCTAGAGATAAAAATATCTCTACGGTTATTATGGAAGTTTCTTCTCATGCTATAGCTCAATCAAAGTTACTTCCTATACGATTTAATGGCGGAGTTTTTACTAGTTTTTCTCGTGATCATTTAGACTATCACAAAACAATGGAAGAATATTTTCAAACAAAGGCTTCTTTTTTTACAAATTACCTAAACGAAAATAGTGTCTCAATTATTCATAAAGATCTCTTTTCACAATTTAATATTAAGACATCATCTAAATATTTCTACAGTTATGGAATCACAGAGAACACTGAAGATAAATCGTTATCGGAAAATAATATTACAGAGCCGATCAATGTAGACATCATCAAGCACTTTTCAACCCATACTCAAATTAAAATACATATTGTAAACCAAGAAATTCAAGGCTCCATACCTTATTTAGCAAGGCATAATGTGGAGAACTTCACAGCTGCATTTTTGCTGGCATACTCTTATTTTAACTATAATCTAAGTGCAATAAAAATAGAAGATTGGCTTGACTTAAAACAAGTGCCTGGTCGGATGAATATTTTAAAAGCGCCTACCGAAAATTCTAATAAACCAGCAGTTATTGTAGACTATGCGCATACTCCTAATGCGTTACAAAAACTATTAGAGACAGTTAAAGAGGCATCCACAGGTACCATTTGGGTAGTATTTGGCTGTGGGGGTGATAGAGACAAAGGTAAGCGTCCAATCATGGCCGAAATTGCTGAAGGCTTTGCAGATCATGTTATCATCACTAACGACAATCCAAGAAATGAATCTCCGCAAGAGATCATAGAACAAATCATGAGAGGTTTTAAAAATCCTGAGAAAATCTTAGTTGAACCAGACCGCGAAAAAGCAATCTCATACGCAATCTTGCACGCTAAAGTTGGCGATACTGTTGTACTTGCAGGAAAGGGGCATGAAAGCTATCAAATCATAGGTAATACTACTTATAATTTTGATGATCACGCTATCGCCATGAAATACCTTCAATAAAAAATTTTGGATTGGTGTTACCAAAGGGTATACTTAAGAAAAAGAAGGTGGGCAAAAAATGGGCGATTCTCTAATATATGGCGATTGGATAAACCAACATTTGTTATCTTTCAACAAGATAGACCACCTCCCACAACCAACAATAATTAAGATTGATAGCCGTCATTTACAAAAAGGTGATTGGTTTTGTCCAATCATTGGTGAAAACTTTGACGGTCATAATTTTATCCAGGATGCATTTAAAAAAACTGGCAATGGTTTTTTTTACCAGTCAAATCGCAAAGAATTAGTGCCAAAGAATCTTCTTAAATACGGAGTTGAGGTTGACTGTTGTCTTTCAACCTTACAAGCCATAGCCAAACATTGGAGGCTACACCATAAGGATCTTACTGTATTTGCCATTACTGGGTCTGTGGGTAAAACTACAGTTAAAGAGATGCTCTGGGCTATTTTGAAAGAAACCGTTGACCACTCTACAATCAATTGTTCCATTAAGAACTTTAACAACGAAGTTGGTGTTCCTTTAAGCTTATTAAGCCTTAAAGCTGAGCATAAATACTGTATTTTAGAATTTGGTGCTCGCCACCAAGGAGATATCCGCTTTTTATGTGAGCTTGCCTCTCCCCATATTGTCGCTTTACTCAATGCAGGCACAGCCCATCTTGGCGAATTTGGCAGCAAAGAAATTCTTCGAAATACAAAATTGGAAATATTTCGCTATTCACCACCTAATGCGCACCTGATAGCCTTTTCAGATGATCCTAAAATTCTCCAAGGAGCTGAGGAATGTGAAAAAAGAGTAACCAGCTTTGGCTTTGAATCACATGCAGATGTAAGGGTATGCGATGAAAAGTGGCTTTCAGATGGTAAGATGGACTTAAATATGAATTTTTTTGGGAGGCAGCAGAAACTAACAATTGGATCATCACATGTTTCATACCCAATAAACATTGCAGCAGCTTGTAGTTTAGCCTTAGCAGCCGGGATACCGCTGGTGCAACTAGCCAAAAGCTTAGAGAATTTCACAGGAGTTAATGGCAGATATAAAATTTACAGAAATTCAAATTATATCTACATCGATGATACCTATAATGCTAGCCCAGAAAGCATGTCTGCAGGCCTAAATTCTTTGCAAAAAAGTTTTCCTTCTAATTCTAAAATGCTCGTATTAGGTGACATGCTAGAGCTTGGGCCTAAATCTTTACAAAAACATTTTGAAATTGGAGCACATTGCAATAAACTAAATGAAATTAAATATTTATTAGGCATCGGCCCACAAATGAAAGAAACACTAAAAGGAGCTATTTCAACAGGGTTACCCAAAGAAAGTTGCCTTTGGTTTGAAAATGTTGAAAGTGCGTTAAATGATTTTAAAAGTCTCATAAAGGATATTGAGATACTTTATATGAAAGCCTCTAATAGCATGAGATTTTATAAATTTACTGAATACTTAAAAACGGAAGGATCAATATAATTGTTATACTATATTCTATATATGTTTGCTGATCAATTCAGCGCCTTAAACGTCGTAAAATATATTACATTTCGCGCTGGTATTGGCTTACTAACTGCACTTTTTATAAGTTTTTTATTTTCTCCTTGGTTTATTAAGAAATTAAAAAATAGACAACTTGGCCAGGTAGTACGTAATGATGGACCAGAAAGTCATTTTTCTAAGGCTGGCACACCCACTATGGGTGGAGGATTAATTATATTTTCAGTCGTATTTCCATGCTTACTTTGGATGGATCTCAGTAATCGATATTTATGGTATACATTAATTATATTTACCGGATATGGCATTTTAGGCTTTTTTGACGATTATAGTAAAATTTCTAAAAAAAATACCAAAGGTGTTTCAGGTAAGAAAAAGCTTTTTTGGCAAACTCTCATAGCAGGTATCATCTGCACTATCCACTATTATAGCGGTGAGACAGTCCAAAGTATCGCAATACCATTTATGAAAGATGTAAGTGTTCCCCTTGGAATTTTTTACATTCCTTTTAGCATATTAGTTATTGTTGGCGCCTCAAATGCTGTGAATCTAACAGATGGTTTGGATGGTTTAGCCATCGGGCCAGTAATGATTGCAGCTGGATGTTTTACCGTATTAGCATACATAACTGGACATTTTGAATTTAGTCAGTATTTAAACTATCCGTTTGTAAAGGGTTCGGGAGAATTAACCATTTTTAGTATGTGCATCATTGGCGCAGGTATGGGATTTTTATGGTATAACTCTTATCCAGCGCAAGTCTTTATGGGTGATGTCGGCTCATTACCTCTAGGGGGTGCGCTGGGCACCCTTGCCGTTCTTACCAGACATGAAATCCTTTTAATTATTATTGGAGGAGTTTTTGTTTTAGAAGCAGCAAGTGTTATCACTCAGGTTGTTTCATTTAAGCTTACAGGAAATCGAGTTTTTAAAATGGCACCCATCCATCACCATTTTGAGCTCAAGGGGTGGCCGGAACCAAAAGTAATTGTGCGCTTTTGGATTATCTCGGTTGTTTTAGCTATGATAGGACTTTTAAGTTTAAAGTTAAGATAAAACCTAACGCCATTGCTGGTATCAATCTATGAATTATTTAGTCATTGGAGGCGGCATTTCCGGTCTTGATGCTGCAAGATTGTTAAAACAAAGAAAAAATAATGTCATTTTGGTTGATGCAAAACCTTTAAAAGAAGAATCACTGGGCTTTTGTCAAAACAATCAAATTAGTTTTTTTTTACAAGAAGAATTTGACTTTAATAAAATACCAATAGATAAGGTAATATTAAGTCCTGGAGTTCCCCTAAGCCTTTCAATAGTAAAAAGTGCCAAAGCTTTAAATATACCGATTATTGCTGAAATAGAATTAGCATTAGAAAATTTTACAGGTCCAATAATCGCAATTACAGGAACGAATGGTAAATCAACAACAGTATCAATGATTCATCATATATTTAATGTTTTAGAAATAGAAAATAGCCTCTGTGGCAATATAGGTATAACTCCGAGCAGTTTAGCCTTGGAGGGTAAACTTAAAGGAATTTTAGTATTAGAGTTATCATCTTATCAGCTAGAACATATAAGTTCTTTACCGAACGACTTTGCGTGTATTTGCAGTTTTTCTAGCGATCATTTAGCCCGTCATAAAACTCTAGATCAATATTTTCTAGCTAAGTGGAAAATCTTTTCTTGGTTAAAGGCTAGCGGTCAAGCCATGATAACGCCATCAGTTTTAACATATGCTAACAATCTCGGACTAAGCACCCCCAATAATACGGTAATTATAGAAAAAGAAAATTGGAAAAAACTTAAAATCAACGAGACAACCACTAATATGCAAGGAGCGCACAACCTCGCAAATGCATATGTTGCAGTTAATGCTTGTCATGCCTTAACAGGGGCACCTATAAGTACTTGCATTAATGCATTAAAAAATTTCAGAGGTTTACCTCATCGCCTTGAAGTTATTGCCAAATACAAAACAAGATGCTTTATAAATGATAGTAAAGCAACAAATATAGAATCAACTCTAGTCGCATTAAATAGCCAGCATAAACCCGTCTGTCTTTTCCTTGGGGGTGAAAGCAAAGGCAACGAATTTTGTGATCTTTTACCTTATAAGCACAAAATAGAAAAAATTATCGCCTTTGGTAGTGCAAAAGAACAAATAAAAAATGAACTCTCCGCTTATTTTCAAATGCAATTATATGACTCTCTTGCCGAAGCATGTGAAGACTTAAAAAACATTGTAAAATCTAGTAAGGGAGATCTACTATTATCTCCAGGATGTGCAAGTTTTGATGAATTTAAAAACTTCGAAGAGCGTGGTAGTTTTTTTTCCGCTCAGGTTCATAAGCAAATTTCGAATTTCATATCTTAGATATTAAACACTTGGCTAAATAACAGAGTAAAGCATTTCACAAAACATAAATTTTTAAGTAGAACTTTTTTCTTTGTCTGTGCAACAATTATACTATCAAATTAGCACTCAGTAAAAAAGCTGGAGCGTCAAATGGAAAGTACACAATCAACCATAGCAGCAAAAAAGATAAATCATTCCTACGGAATGGCGTTAATTATTGTTACCGCTATTTTAACTTGCCTAGGATTACTAGCAATCTATGCCGCATCTGCCATGAAAGGTGCTGAGCAATTTGGAGACCCTTATTTATTTATCAGAAAACAAAGTATTGTTGCTTGTGTTGGATTCGTCTCAATTCTTTTTCTACAATTTATTCCGTTAAAATTAATCGATAAGCTAGCCCTTCCAAGTTTGGTTCTTTCTCTATTTTTACTAGCTTTAATTTTTATACCAGGGGCATATTTAAAAGTTGGAGGTGCTTCAAGATGGTTGGGGGTAAGTGGTTTGCGCTTTCAAACATCAGAATTAGCTAAAGTAGCCTTAGTTCTTTTTTTAGCAAAAAATTTGTCGAGGTATTCATGTAATGTTCAAAGAATGGGACTTGGAGTTATTTCAAATATATTTATCTTTTCATGCTTTGCTTTCTTAATGATGATGCAACCAGACTTTGGTTCGACTGTGTTACTCGGAGGAATAACATTTTTAATGCTCTATATTTCGGGCTTATCAAAGAAGTTAATATTAAGTTCTTTTTTCATAGCGCTAATAGGCCTAGCTGGAGCAATTGCTGCTGCACCTTACAGATTAAAAAGGTTATTGAGTTTTTTGGATCCATGGTCCGAAGTAAGTGGAGGTGGTTTTCAAATTATACAAAGCTATCTTGGATTCCAAAATGGAGGCTTACTTGGTGTCGGACTAGGAGAGTCCAGGCAAAAATTATTTTTCTTACCTGAAGCTCATACAGATTTTATTTTATCTGTAATTGGAGAAGAGTTAGGATTATTAGGTGTTTCTTTAGTTTGTGGCCTCTATTTTTTGCTTGTTTGGCTTGGGTTTAAAATCGCAGCAAAACAAAAGAATATGTTTTACAGTCTTATCGGATATGGATTTACGTGTCTGATAGGCCTACAATCAGCGCTAAACATGGGTGTGGTTATGGGAATCTTACCAACAAAAGGAATTCCCTTGCCATTTGTAAGTCATGGCTCTAGTTCACTCATTGTCTTTTTGACAATAATTGGTATATTGGCACGTCTCGATCGCGCAGGAACACTTAAAGGAGCCAATTCACCTCATGTCTTTGTCTAAGCATATTCACTTTATAGGCATTTGTGGTTCAGGTATGTCGCCGCTGGCAATATTAGCGGCAAAAAAAGGCTATCGCGTAAGTGGGAGTGATCATAGTAGCTCACAGGTTAAAATCAATTTAAAAAATACTGGTATCCATATTTATGACGACCATCTAGAAAGCAATGTAAACGATGCTCAATATGTTGTGTATTCATCAGCAATAAGCCCTAATAACCCCGAATTAATTGCTGCTAAAAATAAAGGGTTACAGATATTACATCGCTCAGACTTTCTATACCTCTTAATGGAAGATAGTGATAGTGTTGTCATTTCTGGTACCCATGGGAAAACAACCACATCAGCTATGATCGCACATATGTTGCAAGAATTAGGAATAGGGCCCAGCTATGCTATTGGTGGTATTCTTGAAAGAAATCAAAGCTCTGCTGAGCTCGGAAACAGTAAGATTTTCGTGGCCGAAGCAGATGAATCTGATGGGACATTTTTAAAGTACCAACCTTATATTGGCCTTATTACTAACATTGCCTTAGACCATTTAGATTTTTATGAAAACCAACAAAATGTTGAAACTGCATTTCTAAACTTTGCTAGAAATATAAAAAAAGACGGCTCTCTTGTTATTGGATGGGATAATCCACTTTGCCGTAGCTTAGTACAAAATTTAAAAGAAGACGATGAGCACCCTTTTGAAGCTGCAATACTAAGCTATGGTTTTATTTTTGGATGCGATACACGATGTCTAAATTTTTCTCAAAATGAAACTGGCCTATATTTTGAAGCCATGATTGAAAGAGATCGTATCAAATGCAGAATCCCAACATATGGAAAAGTCAACATCTCTAATGCCCTAGCGGCCTTAACAGTAGCACGCAGCTTAGAACTCGATGTATCTCATGCAGCCGAAGCCCTTGGGACTTTTACAGGGGTCAAACGCCGACTTAACATTTTATTCTCAGATACAAATTTTCTTTTGGTCGATGATTATGCACACAACCCCGATAAGATAGCCGCCGCAATTTCGGCATTAAAGACAGCTCAAACTAAAAATAGGCTGTATGTTATATTTCAACCACACCGTTATTCTAGATTTTCTAGCCTTTTTGAGCATTTCATAAAATCTTTTTCGGAAGCAGATCAAGTTTTTGTTCTCCCAATCTACGCTGCTGGAGAAGAAGAAATTAGCGGTTTCGACCCCCACTACATTGCAAATTCAATAAAAGAAGCATCGAATATTGATGCTAAAGGCTTTTCTAACTTTTCTGAATGTTTTTCGGATATAATAAATGAAGTAACACCACACACCACAATTTTAACCGTTGGTGCAGGTGATATTTGGATACTTGCCGAAGAATTGAGAAAAGGACTCCAAACATGGCAAAGAAGAAGCTAAAGTCTACTACAATACTTTCAAAACAAAGACCTAAACGCAAAAAAAAAGCTTGGAAAAAAAGTTTAAAGCTTCTTTCTATCTTCAGTCTTATTGCAGCAGTTAGTTTCTTTGCTTATTTATATAGGAATAATTTTTTAAGGGTGCATAGCCAAGCAAATATAAATCAATCTACAAAAATCAAAGACGCCTCTAAAAACCACCAAGACTTTAACTTTATAATCCGCCCGGGAAAAAATGGTGCCTTAGAAGCAAAGGAAATTCAAAGACTTACTGCTCTTGCAAAAAAAGCAACTTCAACCGCAAACGATAGAAACTTATTGCATAAGATAAGCAAAGAGATTCAAACTCAATCGGACTACGCAAGAGTGCACGCCATTAAAACAAGCCTTAACACTATAGTCATCACCGCAGTTAAACGTGAGCCATATTTGGTGGTAAAAGCTGACGAGTTTCGATTTCTTTCCAAAGAAGGAATCGTTTTTGGATCTCTTGCTAATAAAGAAGGAAAATCTCCATATATTTCGGTATTTGGTATTTTTTTTGATCATAAAGAAAATTCACCTTATACCTTACAAGAAGACAACAGTTATAAGCTTTCACAGGCAGAAAAAAGTCGCGTGAAAAATGCCATTATGCTTATGGAAATCATTGAAAAAGAAAACCTAGCTATTAATAAAATAGTTTTTCAGCCTTATCGTGGTTTCAGTATCTTTCTAAGAAATGAAAACACTGAGGTTGTCATAGGAAAGCCTCCTTACAATACTAGGTTTGCAAGACTAAAAAGCATTTTAGAAAATATGCGAGAGAAAGGCATACTTTACTCAAAAATTGAGCTAGACTATGATGGTAAGGCTTTTATTAAAGAAGGAAAGATTTAATCCAGTTCTATTCTATCTTTATTGGGTAGAATTACCGGCAATCTGTAGCTAGGATTATAATAGGGCAGATAAGTTTTATTCTAAAAATTTAATGTTTAGAGGGATAAGGTTTGATTCCAAAAAATCTTTATGCACTTGATTTAGGTACAACTAAATTTTGTATAGCTCGTCTAAAAAAGGATGACGACGATGCATTTCCGTCAATTGAGACTGTTCATGTCAAAGCCGATGGAATGCATCGCGGTATGCTGTCAGACATGAGCCTCGCATGTAAAGTTTTGGAAGAGTTAGTAGAAAAGGCTGAAAGTAAATTTTCAAGAGATATCCATCAGGTAGTTGTGGGAGTAGCCGGAAGCCATTTAGCTGGTAAGGTTATTCATTCAAAAATTAGAATTCCAAGCGCCGTGGTAGAGCCCGACTTACTCCGTCTATTAAAAGATCAAGCCGTTTGCGATCACAGAGAAGCTTTACGCGAAATTATTCACTGTGTGCCATTAGAATATAAACTCGATAATCGAGAGTGGATCAAAAGCCCAACAGGATTTTCAGGAGAGTTTTTACACGGCCGTTTTTTTATTATGCAGGCAGATAAGCACTATTTGGCTGATATCATCCAGCTTTGTAATCAAGTTGGATTAGAAGTCAAGCGTCTCATCGCTGAACCATTTGCTTCCGCAGCAGTAACCTCGAGCACAGAAGCGAAAAACCTCGGAGTTGCAATAGCTGATATTGGCGGTGGGACAACGGATGGAATTATTTTTCGTGAAGAAATGCCTATTGGTGCATTTACTATAAATATTGGCGGCAAGCTTATGACAAAGGATTTAAGCATAGGTTTAGCTCTCCCTTACGAAGAAGCAGAAAAAGTTAAACGGCATTATGGCTTGTCTCATACAAGCAATGGAAATGCATTACTAAATTTTGAAAACGACAGCCTATCCCAAAAGGATGATTTTTTCGTAGTTAAAGATATTTATGGAAAAGCAAAACCTATCTCCTATAGAAATGTTTTCCCAATCCTAGCTCCTCGTATCGATGAATTAGGAATTTTATTAGAAAAAGAATTACATCCTTATTTATCAAATTTAGGTGCTGGCCTACTTTTAACAGGCGGTGGTTCCGAACTGAAGGGAATCTGCGAATATTATGCCAGCATGGATATTGGCCGTATTGATAAAATAAAACCACGCTTCTCTGAGCATCTAGAAAAGCACTTAGAATCTAAAATAAATTCATCTGAAAAGACAAAATTAGCTAGTAAATTTGCAACGGTATCGGGCCTCTTATACCTCGAAATAATTCAGCTAATTGAAGAAAGAAAATTCCGTAAAGTTAAATGGTTAGGCCAATACTTCAACCAATTTGTCAATTGGCTAAAAGAGCTCAGCTAAATGATTTCCTCACTGTGGAAAACTTATGTCATAAAGTTGACACTACCCTGAACTACTCCTTATAATTATCGTTAAGACCCATATCATAAATTAATATTTTTGAGGCATTTACATCATAGAAGTCGGATCCGATGCTTTTGAAAAAGTTTAAAACTTTAAACTCAGCTTCGAGTCCAGATCAATAAGCCTATGTATGCAAAGAGCTAAGGAGAGCAAGCTATGACTTTCGACGCTGAACAAATTATGCCACCTGGAGCTAAAATTAAAGTAATTGGAATAGGTGGTGGTGGAGGAAATGCCGTCAATACAATGATTCGCTCAAATATCGAAGGTGTCGAATTTATGACAGCCAATACCGATATACAAGCACTGCGCTTTGCCCTAGCACCAAGTAAGATACAAATTGGCAAAGAGCTTACAAAAGGTTTAGGTGCCGGTGCTGACCCTGATATTGGCCGAGATGCGGCCCTAGAAGATAGGCATGAGATACAAGAAATGGTTAGTGGTGCAGATATGGTTTTTGTAACTGCCGGCATGGGTGGTGGAACTGGTACTGGTGGAGCGGGTGTTATCGCACAAATCGCTAGAGAAGCCGGTGCGCTTACCGTCGGTGTTGTAACTAAGCCATTTAATTTTGAAGGTAAGCGTCGACGAAGGCATGCTGAAGCTGGGATAGCAAGGCTTAAAGAAAATGTTGATACCCTGATTATTATTCCTAACCAGCGTTTACTACAAATTGCAACCCCTGAACTAACTATGATTGATGCTTTTAAACTTGCAGATGACGTTCTCGTAAACGCGGTTAGGGGTATAAGTGATATTATTAACGTCCCCGGCACTGTAAATGTCGATTTTGCAGATGTAAAAACTGTAATGTCTTGCATGGGGCAGGCATTAATGGGGATTGGAGTCGCTCAGGGGGATAATCGTGCAGTCGACGCAGCCACTCAGGCGATAGCATCACCACTCTTGGAGGATGTGGATATTGAAGGTGCGACTGGGTTATTAATCAATATAACTGCAGGGTCGAATATCTCACTTATGGAAGTAAATGAAGCTTGCTCTGTGGTTCAAGAAGCTGCTCATGAAGATGCGAATATAATCTTTGGAGCCGTTATAGATGAAAATATGGGAGATTCAATCCGAGTCACTGTTATTGCAACTGGATTTCCAGGTGAGAATGAAGAAGAAGATGATATGCCTCGTGAACCTTTGCAACGAAATCGTATTATTCAACCGAGGATAAGCTCTTCCTTGCTGTCAGCACGAACTGGGATGATTGAAAATAGCTTTGGCATTCGCCAAACAAGAGACTTCAACCATGCAAACCGCTTCAACATAAACACGTCTTCTATGAGGTTCACTGACTCGTTTAAGCAACAAGAAAGAAAATTGCAAAAAAACGAAATGACTGAATCTACCAGTCCGACTAAGCAAGCAACCAAAGAAAGTTCCACTAACCACGTGTTAGCAGAATCTGAAACGTCTGAAACCGAGGAACTTACTAGACTTACAATGGGAGAATTTACAGAACAGCAAGTGGATTCTTCGTTCCAGTTTGAAGATGATATTTTGGAAGAGATTTCATTACCAGATAACTCTCGAAAAGATCTAGCCGTTCATAAGTCAGATGTCATAGGCAAGCCAGCATTTGCACCAGAGCCTACTCCAATGACTTCTACAGAAACTAGCAAAGAAAAATCTAAGCCAAAATACGTAGAGTCATTGCTAATGGGAGCCTATACGGAGGATCAAGCTGATGAGAAACACAGTCAAGAAAGTGAGAGCCTAAACTCTGATGAAGCGCTTTTCGAAGCGGACGACGAGTCTACTCTGCATAATCAAAGCTCCGATAAAAGCATTGAGGGTGCTGCCAAAGCTGACTTTGCCGATGATATAGACAAAACCATTGATGAAGCATTGGAGATGGCAAGTCGCGCAGACATAGAAAAAGAGTCCGATGACGATATTGAAATCCCTGCATTTTTACGCAATGGAATTAAAGATATACCCTTAGATTAAATCTAAAAAGGGTATCCACTTAGGCTAGCTAAGAGTCCTCCCCTCTTTTGAAGCCTATTATAAAGCCGGTAATCTTTTAATAGGTTACCGGCTTTCAAATTTTATGGGCTATATGTCTAAAAATATAAATGCTCTCTAAGACTCAGAAATAAAAACCTGGCATGATTGAATTAAAAGCAATTTTTTGAGGCCACACTCAGAGGTAGCCTCTTAAAACAGTTTTGAAACACCGTATGAATTATGCCAACCACAATTAGATCTCACAAAAATATTACAACGGTGCTTTTAGCTCTGACCTTAATGAATGAAGTTGGTTCGGCAACACAGACGAAAGTGGGTTATTAATTAAGATAGCAGTATCAACAAAATTTTCTGAATTTAATAAATTCTCTTTTAAGTATAAATAACAATCCTTCCTTTTACGCGACAAGAGAAAGAAAAGCATTCTAGCAAAAACACCAGTAATTGGGATTTTTTTTCCCCGTCTAAATTTATTCCAAGTTAACTTACATAACTCTTCAAAACAAATCTCTTGGTATTCTTTGACTTCGACAATGCCACAACCATCAGCCATCGGAATATTTACCAAATTAAGCAATGTTTTAACAACATCATCAATATGCACAATTGGAATAGATACACCTTTTTCTAGAACCGGAAATAAAAAGGGAAATTTCATTAAGCTTAATAATGTTCTAAAAAGAGGTTCATTGGTATTTTCACTGCCATAGACAATTGGAACCCTAACTATAATCTTTTCAGAAATTCTGGAATTTAGCAGCTTCACTTCAGCCTGATAGCGCTCTTGCATAGAAGCCAATTTTGCATTCTTATCAACACCAACGACACTTAAATAGATGATTCTCTTGACAGCAGACTGTTCAGCGGCCTTTATCAAATTATCAATAACGACAAGATTGTTAATACTAGGTCCTTGCTGATTTTCAAGGCTCCTACCCTCCTCATCCCATTCTAAATGAATAACCGTATTAATATTTGCCATCTGTGCTATTAAGAGCGGTAAGTTTTGATAATCTGAGCGAACAGCAATTAATGACTCTATATTGACAGGCTCTTCATTTAGATAAAGCCCTAAGATTGTCTTATCTGTCTTTGCTAGATCCGTAACAAAAGAGCTACCAATTTTATTAGCCACGCCTGTTACTAATATTTCTGGTTTTATATGATCCTTTGGTTGTAAATCCCTCTTAGATATTTCACTCATAAAAACCACTCAATTCCAAATTTAGATTAATGCATGAACTGAAAGAGGCTCAGCTTCTACAATCATTAAATAGCTTATTGGATCACAGTCACAATAAACACAACTTCTATAATTATTATACGACAACACGGATAGAATTTGGATTATCTGGAGTTTATTTTTGCTTTATTGGTAGGATTATTAAATATTATTATAAAAACAAAAAATGAAGAATAGTTAAAAGAAACATATCAAAAAGCCCTAAAAATAGGCAAAGCGACCTTTTATCGCCTTGCTCCTTCTGCCAACTTCTTTCTCGCCTTAGCCCTCTCTAACGCACCTAAAGCTCTTGCAATATCAACTTTAATATCTGATTTATCATCAAGACGCTTCTGCGCTCTCATTTCGGACTCACCAGCACGACTAAGATCAATCTCATCAATGTGCTCAGCCACATCGACCAAGACCTTGACAGAGTTATCTAATACTTCGACATAGCCACCGGAGACAAAATAGCGAAAGTCACCTGCCGATTTAGCCCCATCAATCCGAAGCTCACCAACACCAAGCTCTGATATTAGAGCTGTATGATCTGGCTTTATTCCCATATAGCCTAGAACACCAGGAACTAGCAAATGGTCAGCTTCAACTTCCGCTATTGGCCTCTCTGGCGAATAAAGACTAATTTTCATTGTGTTTGCCATTATAAGACCCTTGTAAACTACTCACTAAAACTTTTAGCTTTTTCTTTAACTTCGTCAATCCCGCCCACATATAAGAAGGCTTGCTCAGGAATGTTATCTAAGGATCCATCTAAAATCTGCTCAAAGCCTTTTAAGGTGTCCTCTAACTCAACAAACTTACCTTTTTGCCCAGTAAACTGCTCTGCAACAAAGAAAGGCTGGCTAAAGAATCTCTGAATCTTTCTTGCTCTTGAAACAGTAAGCTTATCTTCCTCAGAAAGCTCATCCATACCAAGGATTGCAATGATATCTTGTAGGTCCTTGTAGCGTTGTAATGTCGCTTGGACACTACGTGCAACCTGATAATGCCTATCTCCAACAACTGATGGATCCAAAATTCTAGAAGAACTTGCTAGCGGATCAACAGCTGGATAAATACCTAGCGATGCGATAGAGCGCTCCAAAACTGTCGAAGCATCTAAGTGAGCAAATGTCGTCGCAGGAGCCGGATCAGTATAATCGTCAGCCGGAACATAAACAGCTTGAATTGATGTGATAGAACCATTCTTAGTTGTTGTAATACGCTCTTGCAGCTCACCCATCTCAGAAGCCAAAGTTGGCTGGTACCCTACAGCAGAAGGAATACGGCCCAACAAAGCAGAAACTTCAGATCCAGCTTGGGTAAAGCGGAAAATATTATCTACAAACAACAAAACATCTTGGTTTTGCTCATCTCTAAAGTACTCGGCAACAGTCAATGCACTTAAAGCAACACGAGCCCTTGCCCCTGGCGGCTCATTCATCTGGCCGTAAATCAAAGCGGTCTTATCAATAACACCGGAATCTTTCATTTCATGGTATAAATCATTTCCTTCACGAGTACGCTCTCCAACGCCTGCAAAAACAGAATAACCGCCATGATGGGTCGCAACGTTATTAATCAACTCCATAATCAAAACTGTCTTACCAACCCCGGCTCCACCAAAGAGTCCAATTTTTCCACCTTTTAAGTAAGGAGCCATCAAATCAACAACTTTGATTCCGGTAATAAGAACATCTTGCCCAGTAGAAAGGTTTGTGAACAACGGAGCTTCTTTATGAATCGGTGATTTTTTATCAGCATTTACAGGCCCTGCTTCATCAACGGGCTTACCGATAACATTGAGAATCCTACCAAGAACCTTTTCTCCTACAGGAACTAAGATTTGATCGCCTGTGTCATTAACCACCATGCCACGGATCAAACCATCAGTACTGTCCATAGCGATCGTTCTAACTACGTTATCGCCCAAATGTAGTGCAACTTCTAACGTAAGATTATCAGGCTCATTATCAATTGTTTTATTCGTTAATGTTAATGCATTGTGAATCGACGGCATTTTTCCTTTTGGAAACTCGACGTCAACAACTGGACCCATAACCTGGACAACTTTTCCTTGAACTAATTCCATTCATATTCCCTTTCAGGAAAGATAAAATTCCTAAAAACCATAAAACCTAAAGAGCCTCAGCTCCACTCGTAATTTCAATCAATTCAGTCGTAATAGCAGCCTGTCTTGCTCTGTTATACTCCAAAGTCAAGCGGCGGATAACTTCATCAGCATTATTCGTTGCGCTATCCATGGCACTCATTCTTGCAGCATGCTCGGATGCTGAGCCTTCTAAGAAAACTCTATATATTTTACTAGCCAACTGTTTAGAAAGTAAGCTGTCTAACAGTTGTAGCTTTTCAGGCTCAAAAATAAAATCTTGAGCATCAGCGCTGTTCACATCCGTATCATTAGGGACATGAACAGGTAAAAGCTGGGTTACTGTAGGCTCTTGAGTCATCGCGTTTACAAATTTTGAATAAATCAGATAGACTTTATCGTATTTTTCTTCAACAAATGCCTTCGAAAACTCTAAAGCTGATTTTTTTGCAAAGTCAAACGAAGGCTTCTCTAAAATTTTTTCTTCTTTATGAAGAACCCGAGCATTTGCTTTACTTCCAAACATTACAGCCCTACGTCCCCAAAGAACCAACTCAACTTCAGCTCCTTGTTTTTTTAAACCATCGATGAAGGCGCTAGATTTTTTAAAGACGTTGCTATTGAGGCCGCCACATAGACCACGGTCACTGCTAACAATAATTACCAACGATTTGGTATTCTTACGCTCTTTTAATAACGGTGCTTCATTTTCTTTGCCACATGCGGCAGCTAACTTTTGCACCATAAGATCAAAAGCCTCCCCATATGGCCTTGCTCTAAGGACAGCCTGGTTAGCTCGAGAATATTTGGCAGCGGAAACCAGCTTCATAGCTCGGGTGATCTTTTGGGTGTTTTTAACACTGCCTATGCGGCGTTTTGTCTCTTTTAGGTTAGACATGTAAACACTTCCTGCTTGTCGCGATTAAATATTAACATCCAATCAATAAGCTTCATTAACTTTTGACAAATACTTAAGCTTGGAAAGTCGCGTCAAACTCGTTAATTCCTTTAAGCAATTCACTTTCTATTTCTTTTAACTTAACTCCACCGACGATTTTATCGAGAGTTGCTTTATAGTTGGTTTGTAAATGCCCTTGCATTCCCTCTTCCCAGCGGCTTAAGGCAGATATCTCATATTTGTCTAAAGTTCCTTTTGTAGCTGCTAATAGTATTGCAACCTGTAATCCTACGTTAAGAGGCTTGTATTGCGGTTGTTTAAGTATTTCTACCAATACTGCACCACGCCTTAAGGTCTTTTGAGTAGCTTCATCCAAGTCAGAACCAAACTGCGAAAACGCTGCCAACTCCCTATATTGTGCTAACTCCAATCGAATAGTTCCCGAAATAGCTTTCATAGCTGGAACCTGTGCTGCACCACCAACACGCGATACTGACAAACCGGCATTCATAGCAGGGCGAACACCACTGAAGAAAAGGTCCGCTTCCAAGAAAATCTGGCCATCTGTAATAGAAATCACGTTAGTTGGGATATAAGCAGAAATATCTCCTGCTTGAGTTTCGATAATAGGAAAAGCTGTTATAGATCCATTACCTAACTCGTCATTTAACTTACAAGACCTTTCAAGAAGACGGCTATGAAGATAAAAAACGTCTCCAGGATAAGCTTCACGTCCTGGTGGTCTTCTAAGTAATAACGAAAGTTCACGGTAAGCTGCAGCTTGCTTAGAGAGATCATCATAAAAAATAGCTACATGCTGACCTTTATCTCTAAAATACTCAGCCATTCTACAGCCAGAATATGGTGCTAAAAACTGCATAGGTGCTGGATCAAGAGCAGTCGCAGATACGACGATAGTGTAATCCATGGCACCAGCTCGTGTTAATTTATCTACAACTTGAGCTACAGTTGAAGCCTTTTGACCAATCGCCACATATACACAAATCACGTCATTGTCTTTTTGATTTATAATCGTATCTAGCGCAATTGCCGTTTTCCCTGTTTGCCTATCACCGATTATTAATTCTCTTTGCCCACGACCGATTGGAGTCATCGCATCAATACATTTTAGTCCTGTTTGCATAGGCTCATGGACCGATTTACGAGCAATAATTCCTGGTGCCTTTACTTCAACAACACCACGCTCAGCAGAATCAATTGGGCCCTTGCCATCAATTGGATTACCTAATGCATCTACAACCCGTCCCAATAGCCCATTACCTAATGGCACGGAGTTAATTTCTTTTAAGCGCTTAACAGTATCGCCTTCTTGAATTCCTTTTGAGCCACCGAATATAGCAACACCGACGTTATCAGACTCCAAGTTCAGTACTACGCCTTTTACACCATTTGCAAACTCGACCATTTCGCCTGCCATGGCCCCTTCTAGACCATAGATTCTAGCAATACCGTCACCTACAGTTAGAATCGTACCAGTTTCCTGCAACTCAACAGTTTGCCCATAGTTCTTTATACGCTCACTGATAATACTGCTTACTTCATCTACTCGAATCTTTTCCATTGTATTTATGGTCCTTTATTTAAATAGCGGCACTTTTCGTCATCGCATTTAACTTAGCCCTAACGCTTAAATCTAGTAAATAATTGCCCATCTGGACTACAAAGCCACCAAGAATTTCAGGGTCAACTCTCAGCTGTAATTTAACTTTCTTGCCCATCAGTTTTTCCAGCAACTCAGATATCTTAGCTGTTTGCTCATCCCCAAACTCACTGGCAACTGTAAGCTCTGCATTGATAAACCCTTCCTGGGAATCGAGAATATCACTAATTTCCGTTACAATTTTTGGAAAAACGGACACACGTTTTGATTTCACAATGGCTTCTATAAGCCCATTGATGCGGTCGCTTTTTTCACATTTTTTATATGCATATTCTAAAATTAGCTTTTTTAAATCATCGGGCATGACAGGGCTTTTTAATACTTTGGCAGTTTCTGGAATATCAAAAAGCTCTTGGATGTACTCTAAACTACGAAGGTCTGAACGCAAATTGGAAACATCTTCAACACTAGCTTCAACAAAAGCTTTTGCGTAGCGCTTTGCTATAATAACATCACTCATGATTAAACTCTCAATGATAATTGATTGATATCAGGAAGGTGTTTATCAACGTAAAGACGTTGCTGGTCTTCACTAAACTCACTTTTTAGCTTAACTTCAACACTCTTTTGAACTTGTGCTAAAATTTCTTTTTTTAACATCGACTTCGCATTGCTAATCTCTGTTTCTACGATACGGGAAGCTTCTGATTTTAAGTGTTCAGCAAGTTTGTTAGCTGAATCTATAATTTTTTCAGCTTCTCTATTCGCTTCAAGTTCAGCATTATTTTTTATTGTTTGAATTTCATTATCTAGACCTGCCAATCGTAACTCGAGCTCTCTAAGCCTAGATTCGGCTAATTTCTTTGCCTCTACGGCTTCTTTAAATGCTGAAAGATAATCTTCTCTTCTTTTTTTTGCCATAGCAGAAAGTGGCTTTCTGAAAAAGACCACAGCTAAAGTAATGAAAATCAGGAAGTTTGTATATGGGGCCCAGAATCCTAATGTCCAATCAAAATGTTCCACGTGTATCCTTAAATTCTCTTAAAAAATCTTCGATCAATTAACAGATAAATTATAAAACTCGTCGGTTAGCTTTTTAACTGTTTCAGGAAGTTTTTCCAGTTCTTTCTTATACTGAGAAAGTATTTCCGCAGAGATTGAGTCTACTTTCGCTTTTGCCTCGGCTTCTGCAGCATTAACAATAGCCCTCTGCTCTTCTTGTGCACTTTGTTTTGCTTCAGAGCGAATCGTTTGTGCTTTGGTAAATGCCTGTACTAGTTTTGTTTCTATTTGTTTAGTTTTTTCGTCGCAGGCTTTAAGGGTGGCTTCGGCGTTAGCTTTACTTCCAGAAGTTAGGCCGTCTTTCTTTTCTCTTAGCGCTAAGTACGGCTTAACAAATTTATTTTTAACAATAACGGCAGCTGCACCAAATAAAGCACCTTGTATCACTAATGTTTGCGGGTCCGGTATCAGATCCAAATTCGCCATAGAAATCAATTCCCCTTTGAGTAGATTTCTTTATGTGAAAGAACGAGAGGGACGTAGATATCCCACTCTAAGCTTTTTCACAAGTTGTTTTTTATTATTACTTAAAATACTGCCTTTAAAATTAATTTAAGGCAGCTCAAAGCATTGTAGTGGAACTTTGTTGGAAAGCTTTGATATTATTGTTATGTAATTAAACACCATTCGCGGTAAGGTCTTTGTGCGCATCTGATCTTAACTAAACTCGACAAAGCCTTATATCTTTTTGCTTATAATTCCTAAGATTCTTTCAAGCTCAGCCACTGAAAAGTATGAAATTTCAATTTTTCCCCTACTTCCGGTGCCAGAAAGCTTAACTTTGGTCCGGAATCGGCTTCGTAATTTATCGGCAATATACTCTAAATCAGGATTAGGAACATTAGACTCCGACCCTTGTAATGCGGTGTCTCCATCTGATTTCACCGTCTTACAAAGCTTTTCCGTCTGTCTTACACTAAGATTTTTCTTAAGAATAATGTCACGAACTCGAAGGATTTGCTTTTTATCTTCCAATGAGAGCAGAGCCCTGCCATGACCCATCGTTAAACGAGACTCTATAACATCATCTTGGACTTCTTTTGGTAAAAGGAGTAGCCGGATTGCATTAGCAATTGAGCTTCTTTCTTTACCTAATCTTTGAGCGCATTGTTCTTGGGTAAGCCCATAATCGGCGATCAAAGATTGGTAAGCATACGCTTCCTCAATAACATTTAAATCGGCTCTTTGAATGTTCTCAATTAAAGCAAGTCTAAGTAGATCATCTGAGGCTCCATTCTTAATAATAACTGGCACCTTTTTCAAACCAGCCATTTTCGAGGCGCGTAGACGGCGCTCCCCAGCAATCAAAGTATAGCGGCTTTCAGTATCTTCTTTTGAGACTATAAGAGGTTGCAAAACTCCGTCAACTTTTATGCTATCGCACAACTCTTGTAAGTCTTTGTCATGGAAAAACCGTCTTGGCTGCTGCGGGTTAGGATCTATCAACTGTGGATCTATAGAGAAAATTCTTTTGTCAACCCCCATTCCAGATGAGGTTGAATTTGAAGCGCTCTTCGAAGCACTGTCAAGGTTATCTTCACTGAATATGTTATTATTAGATTCGCTTAAATCGACATCCCCTAGTAGAGAATTAATGCCCTTACCCAAGGCTCCTCTTTTAACGTTTCCCTTCTCACGGGTTGCCATTTTCCTGCTCCTCTATGTGATTAGTCCTAATATTTTTGCTTATACCACGCTTAGTCAGCTGTTTAATCGGCTTATTTTTCTTGTTATAACGTCTGATCAGCTGTTTGGCTATGTCCATATATGCTACGGACCCAGCACTGCTAATGTCATAAAGGATGACCGGCTTTCCGTGAGAGGGTGCTTCTGACAGTTTTACATTTCTAGGAACAACAGTTTGAAAAACCTCATCCTTGAAATGCTCTCTAATCTCCTGTTCCACTTGATGGCTTAGATTATTTCTCCTGTCATACATCGTTAAGATTATCCCTTCCCTCTTCAACTCAGGGTTGAGCCTTCTCTTAATTAGTTGGATTGTTTTTAATAATTGAGACAACCCTTCCATCGCATAGTATTCGCATTGTAAAGGAATTAAGACTGAATCTGCCGCTGTGAGGGCATTCACTGTCAATATTCCAAGGGCTGGAGGACAGTCCAAAATTATATAATCATATAAACTACTAACTGTTTCCAGAGCTTCTTTTAGCCTAGCCTCTCTACCAATGACAGTTACAAGTTCAACTTCAGCACCAATAAGGTCTTGATTTGAAGGCGCTATATCAAGAAACTTTAACTCAGTTCTTAATATAACGTTTTTTAAAGGTACTTCATCGACCATAACTTCATACATGCTTTCATTGAACTCTTGAGGATATATGCCCAGTCCGCTTCCAGCATTTGATTGTGGGTCCATATCGACTAATAAAACCTTTTGCTCACCTGCGGCAAGGCAAGCGGCTAGGTTAACAGAAGTCGTCGTTTTCCCAACGCCGCCTTTTTGATTTGAAACGGCAATAATGCGTGCCATTCATCCTCTCCCATCGCAGATTAACTCGGTAAATCATTTTATGGAACTATAGCAACTGTGACTAATGAATGAAACGTGAATATGCTTTTTTTTGATTTTTATTTATTTTTTTTATGTTTCACGTGGAACAAAGGCAGCAAGATGTTTAATAAACAGTCTTATCTGTTTATTTTGTGCTCATTACTGCCTTGTTGTAAAAATGCTTATTCTCATGCCCGCTTCAGTTGCCTTGACCATTGTTCCACGTGAAACATTCGATGCTGTAAAAATTAGTGTTAAATCTTAAAAACATTATTATCCAGCAGCCCTCACCTCTCACTTCATTTCGTTTTGTTTTTACATTTTGATAAACATTGTTCCACGTGGAACATCCAATTATCACTTTTACTATCATATAACCGGGATCCGCAATTTTTTGAAAACTGTAGTATTTTCACCGAATTCGAAGTTCGGTCGGGTGCTAGGCGCGAGGAGAAGGGAAACCGCAGTACACATGTTGATACATGAGGACATTCTGACGACGAAGCAACGACGCAACCAGCTAAAAATTCGGATCCGAGATATAAAAGCAAAAAAGCACCAAATAGAATATGAATGCGTTCATTAGAATTGAAAAACGTTTTAAACAAAAAACGACTGAATATTTACCAATATAGATGATTAGTCTGAAAAATTCTTCAAAATATCCTGCTGTCTCTAAATACCTCACATTGAGATAAACCTTCTATATTCATCGCCGTAATTGTGTTATTTCAGTAAAAATTTCGCTTTATTTTTATGAAAAAAAGAAAAAAATGAAATATAGTTAAATATTTCGATAAATTTTCTCTTAATTTACGAAAAATAGTAATTCTTTAACCATTTAAAAGAAATAAGTTTAAAACTTTATGAATTTAAATAACTTTATTTAAAAATTTTCAAAAAACGATCTTTTCTTCAAACTAGTCGCTAATTTCATAGTATATAATAGGAGGCATTATGGCGAGATTTTGAAAAATAATGTTTCACGTGAAACAAAAAGGCACATGATAAATGCATGGGCCTATATAATTCCGTAAAATTTCTACAGTATTACCCTGCGAACTTAGCTGTCCACATAATCGCAATTACGAACCCAAGAAGAGCTTGGAATTCCATAAAAACAAGACCTAAAATGAAAGGCATAAATACCTTGTCAGCAGAACCAGGGTTACGAGCAATACCCTCTAGCGCAGTACTTGCAGCTTTACCTTGACCTGTAGCAGCACCCATAGTTGCCATACCAACAGCCAAGCCAGCACCAATTGCAATATAGCTAAGTGCATTCGACATAGAACCTTCAGCTCCGTCAAAAGCCATAGCAACACTACTTAGCAAAAACCCAGAAAAAATCACACCAAACTTAATAACTTTACTTTTCATTAAATTCCCCAAAATTATAAAAACGCATTAATGATCGTGCGAAATCGCCATTGAAATATAAATGCCTGTTAATAAAGTAAAAACAAAGCTTTGTACACATGCGACTAATAAGCCAAAAAACATAAGCACTGAAGGAATAACAAACGGAAATAGTCCAGTAAAAACTCCTAAAAGCAAATGATCACCAAAAATATTACCTGTCAAACGTAGCCCAAGTGATAGTGGCCTCGAAAAGTGGCTAAAAAGCTCTATGCAGAAAAACAACGGAGCGATAAAGATAACCGGGCCCATGAATTGCTTAATGTAGCCCAAACCATGTTCTTTAAATCCTGAGACATTATAAACAACAAAAGCAACCAACCCTATCGCAACATTTGTACTCATGCTTTCGGTTGCAGGAGGGAAACCAGGAATAAGCCCTGTTAAGTTACAAACTAAAATGAAAAGGAAAATTGAACTTAATAAGCCAAAATATTTTTTATATTCTTTTCCGCACTGATCCTTAGTAAGTGAATAAACGAAGTCCATTACGACCTCAACCATCAAAGAAAGGCTAAACTTCCCATCTGGAGTCAAATCCCCACCTTCTAGCTTTGAATTGACGCTCTTAGAAAAAATAGAGCCAATCAAGAAAAGTAAAATAATAACTAAGAGTGCTGACAACACGACCATGAAATGATGATCAAGGCCAAACTTAGTAGTAATCATCTCATAATAATTAATAAAATGCGGAATTCCGCCAGACGCATATGCAGAACCGCTCACCAACATTAATCCAGGAATAGTAAACGCACTTCTTTTCAAGTTCATAGAGAAAACCTAATATAATCAAAAGTCCAACACTTCATACAGTATTTACGCCTGGGAATCAAAGACAATCTCATAAAATTCAAATTCTAATCCCAATTCTTTATTTACTTTTCAATGATAGGCTTTCTTCTATCAAATAAATAAAGAATTATTCCAACTCCACCTGCAGACAAAAGCCCCAAAAAACCTCCCCAAACCATGGGAAAACCTGAAAGATTTAGAGTGACAATGCCGAAATACACACATAGTCCAAGGAAAAGCATTTTAAACAATGCCAAACCAAAAAAAAGGGGGTTTATCTTGGCTTTTGGGGCTTCTTCATCATCCTCATCTGGAATATTTGCTTGGCTAACAGTTACAAATTGACTCTTATATGACTCGAAAAAAACCTTAAGAATCCAAGTTAACATGCATAAATTAATTGAAAATAAACTTACGCCATATAAAAAGGATTGCCAATTTGTTTCAGAAAGAAAAAAACGCCCAACTAAGACTAGGAAAATAGCAGCCACAATTTGCCCTATACAGAAATACTTTGCTGATGACATAAAATAAACCTTCCCTACTACATTCATCCCGGATCCGAATTTTAGCCGGTTGCAGCGTTGCTTCGCCTAGCACCCGACAGAACTTATAATCAGTTGAAAATACTACATTTTTTCAAAAAATTTCAGGCCCCGGATTCATCTTTTTGCGTATCTTGCGCGCCTCTTTCTTCATCAGAAGAACTTTGAGCCTTCTTTTGCCAAAAAAGGCTTCTCAAAATCAAGTAAAAAGTATGTATTACTGCTAAAATTCCAATCGGAATGATAACGATCAACCAAGTAAACCGCATAGGATATAGCTCATCCAATTTTTTCGCAGCCCATAAAGAAAATAATATAATTCCCACTGCTTGAACTTGAGCGGCAATTAAATAAGAAAACGCTTTTGCAATATCTTTCATCGTTGTTGCCTTGCTTCCGTTGTGAGAAGAAAATAATCTCCTACCTTCAAGATAATTTCAAGAAAAGCCTCTAAACTAATCACTACTTTTTCTAAAGTGATCTATCCTGACACCCTATTGTGGATCATTTTTCCACAGACAAAACACATTATCTATAACCGTTTGATATTATTTAATAATTCAAGAAAGCTTTGCCCTTGCCTCTAACACATTCCTTTGATACTTTCCTTTATCTCAGATCTAAAAAAGCAAATTTGGCTCAAGAAACTGTAAATATTACTGCTAGCACGTTTGTAGCGACGGATTTTTTATGAAAACTATTTTTCCAATGGACTCTTCGAACAACACTTTAAAAATATCAAGCACTAACTTTAGTGAAGAGTCCAACACGTCTATACCTTCACTTTCTAGCCTTAGCTCACTTTGGGGAGCCATAAAGAACAACCTAAACTACAAATTACCAAAGGCCGACTACGATACTTGGATTGACCCAGTACAAATTTCTTCCATAAAGGAAGGTAGCTATGTCAATCTATTAGTACCTAATATGCTATTTTATCAAGAATTTTCTGATATATATTTAGACTTAATTAACAAAGAAAAAGTATCACTCGGATACGAAAATATTACATTTCGCATAGAAGTACCCCATAACGATTTAAGCTCTTTGCATTCTCACTATGACCTAGAGCTAAACAACCAAATATTCCAACAGACGGGAAGTTCTATTGAGCGAGAGTTTTCTTCAAAAGCTGAGACTGAATCCCATCAGCGCTTTAATGAAACCTTTCATACGCCAACAATTGAAAATAGCCCCAGCAAAAAAATCTCTAC
This sequence comes from Bdellovibrionota bacterium, assembly GCA_041391425.1. Classification (GTDB taxonomy): domain Bacteria; phylum Bdellovibrionota_B; class Oligoflexia; order Oligoflexales; family JAWKNZ01; genus JAWKNZ01. The sequence continues at coordinate 205,941 of JAWKNZ010000007.1, read as the reverse complement.
AGCATCTTTCGGAAAATCCACTGCTTCGGGCTCTTTTTCGAGGGCTCTTGATAAAACCCCTAGCTATATAGATCCTGCTTATACATTTGACTCTTTCGTAAGAGGTCCAAGCAATCAATTTGCAGTGGCAAGCTGCCAAAATGTTGCTGAAAATCCTGGTGTTAACTACAACCCCCTATTCATATATGGGCATACCGGCTTAGGAAAAACTCATCTCATGCATGCAGTAGGGAATACTGTACTCGAATATCGTTCAGACACAGTCGTCACTTATGTCCGCAGTGAGAACTTTATGAACGAAATGATATACTGCATTCGCCATAATAAAACGTGGGAATTTAGACAAAAATATAGAAACTGCGATGTTTTACTAGTTGACGATATCCAATTCATATCGGGAAAAAAAGCCACTCAAGAAGAATTCTTTCACACCTTTAACTCTCTTTATGAAGCTAAAAAACAGATTGTTATAACTTCTGATATGTTCCCTCAAGATATTCCTGATATCGAAGAACGTTTACGTAACCGTTTTCAATGGGGTTTAATAGCTGATATTCAAGCTCCTGACATTGAACACCGCATGGCTATTCTATTCAATAAAGCTGAAAAGCTTGGCCTGCAATTACAAGAAGATGTTGCAGAATATATCTCAACACACGCTAAAAGAAATGTGCGTGAGCTTGAGGGCGCTCTCCATAGAATTCATGCTTTTGCTACATTGCATGGTAGAACTATAGATTTGCAGCTTGCTACAGAAACATTCCAAAATGTATTAGGTGAACCGCCAAAACGCCTCACTATAGAGTCAATACAAAAAACTGTAGCCGAGCATTTTAAAATTAGAATAAGTGATCTCAAATCTAAAAAACGCCAACGCGCTTTAACATTACCACGTCAAATTGCAATGTATTTAGCAAGAACACTTACCAAGTCGTCTTTTCCAGAAATAGGTACAAATTTTGGAGGAAAAGATCATACAACCGTTATGCATGCAGTAAAAAAGATAACTAATGATAGAAATAAAGATCTCGATTTAAAAGCTCATTTAGAGTCATTGGAAAGGCAGCTAGAGCAAATGTATTAATGCTGCAATAGTTTAGTCCACTATACTGTGGAAAAACCTGTTAAAAACATGCGTATAGATACTGATAAAATTTATTAATAACAAATGGATTTACGAAGGAACAAAATGAGGACAGAAAATACCAAAAAAGTTACCCCCATTTTTATCCAACCTAGTATCAAGATAATTCACAGGCTTAATCCACAAGCACAATTTTATTTTTATTCAATATATTCAGCTTGTTAGTGAGTAGTTAAGGTTTCTATTAATGCCCTATATCTACTCCTATTTAATAAATAAATAATTACTTTAAATAAAAGAGAAGACCTCACATAAATACGAAGGAATGCAAAATGGAAGTTTTCATCAATAATAAAGAGCTTGCGATTGCTGCCAGTCGAATAGCAGGAGCAACAAGTGAAAGGTCCATGGCTCAAATTGGGATTAAAGTATCAGATGGTGAATTGACATTTTTTGCCAATGATACAATGTTGGCTATTTATTGCACTCTGCCATGTGAAGTAAAAAAGCCTGGAGATATCTTTATTCCAGCAAAACTCTTTTTAGAGGTAGTAAGAGAGCTTCCTAATGGCGATATTCATTTTGTTACAGACGCAGCTTGGCTAAATATCAAAGGAGGTCCTTCTGAGTCTTATTCTGTTAAATTGCCATTAATTTCTGAACTTTCATGGAGAGAGGCACCAAATTTAAAAACATCCAATAGATGTCAAATTCCAGCTTCAAAACTTTACTATATGATCCAACAAGTTCAATTTTCTATTGCCTATGATTCTCCTAGGAACTTTGGCAATGTCGGGTACCTGCAAAAATCAAAAGATGGGACATTACGCCTAGTTGGTACCGACAGCTTTAGACTGTCTTATAGTGAGGCAGATGTTTCTTTAGGTTCGCAGTTTTTAGAATCTGGAGTTTGTCTAAGCAAAAGAGCTCTTGCAGAGCTTGGGAGGATAGCTTCCGAAGGTTCAGAGTTTGTAGACATAGCTATATCGCCAGATGGAAGTACTCTTTTGGCAGAAATTCCAAATTGTAAAATGTTCATAAGATTGTCATCCGTTAAATACCCAAACTACCAAAATGTATTTCCAAGTAAACAGCTTAACAGTGTTAATATTAATCGGGCCACATTGCAGGCTGTAACGAAAAGGGTTCTCATTACAGCAGATAAATCTAGAGCTTTGCAGTTGAGGTTTTCTCCTAGCTCGCTTACCATCAGTTCTAGAACAGTTGGAAAAACTGAAGGAAAAGAGGATCTTGATCTGCAAGACTATCAGGGCGAGTCCCGTAATTTAGCGGTCAATGGAAAGTTCTTTTCTGATGTTTTTTCGACAACATCAAGTGACACTCTGACTCTAAAGTTTGATAGTGAAGACGATCCTATTGTTATCACACCTAATGTTGAGCCAGATGGTTGTAAATCAATGCATGTGTTGGTTCCAATAAAAGACAGTCACTAAGGTTGATTTGAACTAAAGAGGGTAATTTAGCTAATGACCGAACTAAATTTAGGAAATGACAAAATGACAGAGAATGTTCCCGTAGCTTCAGAATATACAGCTGATAATATTAAAGTATTAGAAGGGCTAGAAGCAGTCAGAAAACGACCTGGAATGTATATCGGCTCGACTTCAACTACTGGGTTGCATCATCTTGTTTATGAGATAGTTGATAACTCTATTGATGAGGCAATGGGAGGCCATTGTGATTTAATAACTGTTACTATTAATTTAGATGGCTCGGTAACTGTTGTCGATAATGGTAGAGGTATTCCATGTAGCACCCATGCCGGTGAAAATAAATCTGCTTTAGAAGTCGTAATGACTGTACTACATGCAGGCGGAAAGTTTGATGATAAGGCTTTTGCTTTTTCTGGCGGACTTCATGGAGTTGGGGCATCGGTTGTTAATGCTCTTTCTGAGTGGTGTTATGTTGAGGTAAAGCAAAATGGAAAGATTTATAGACAATCTTATAAAATTGGAGAACCTGATGGTCCTGTTGAGGTTATAGGAGAGGCTACTGAAACAGGAACGACTACATGCTTTAAACCAGATCCTATAATCTTCAGTGATACAAAATTTCAGTTTGAGATTTTGCAAAAACGCCTAAGAGAGCTTGCTTTTCTAAATAAAACTGTTGCGATTCGTTTGATTGATGATGCAACGGATCAAAAAGCAGAATTTAATTTTGAAGGTGGGTTAGTTTCGTTTTGCGAATTTTTAAACTCAGGAAAACATGTTTTACATCAAAAGCCTGTTCATATAGATGCTTTAATTACTAATGACTCAAAAGTTGAAGCACAAATGGAATGTGTTATCCAATGGACTGATGCATATACTGAAAATATATATTCTTATGTTAACAATATAAACACAGTGGAAGGTGGAACCCATTTAACCGGGTTTAAGTCTGCATTGACTCGGGTTGTTAACCAGTTTGCTGAAAAGACAGGACAACTAAAAAGCTTTAAAGGTGCTATTACAGGGGAAGATATACGAGAAGGTCTTACTGCAATTGTAGCTGCTAGGATTAAGAATCCAGAGTTTCAAGGGCAAACAAAAACTAAATTGGGTAATGCTGAAGTTCGCGGATGGGTCGAAGCTGTTGTTACAGAAAAGCTAACAAACTATTTTAATGAGCATCCTGATGTTGTGAAAAAAGTAATACAAAAAATTGTTGATGCAGCAAGAGCCAGGTTAGCCGCAAAAAAAGCGAGAGAGTTGACTCGGAGGAAAGGCGCACTCGATTTTGCCGGTCTTCCAGGTAAGATGGCTGATTGTCAGGAAAAAGATCCTTCTTTATGTGAACTTTTTATCGTCGAAGGTGACTCTGCTGGCGGTTCAGCAAAACAAGCACGTGATCGGCGTACTCAAGCTGTACTACCTTTAAGAGGAAAAATATTAAATGTGGAAAAAGCAAGATTTGATAAAATGCTTTCTTCACAGGAGATTAAGCTTTTAATTAAAGCTCTAGGTACTGGTATTGGAAAAGACGATTTTGATGTAACTAAGGTTCGTTATCACAAGATCATTTTAATGACTGATGCTGACGTTGATGGCGCGCATATCCGCAGCTTGATTTTAACTTTCTTTTTCAGGCAAATGCCTCAACTTTTAGAAAGGGGTTATTTATATATAGCTCAGCCTCCCCTATACAAGTATAAGAAAGGTAAAACCGAAAAATATCTCAAAGATGATTCTGCGTTAGTAGAATATTTGACTGAAATTGGTATGAATTCTATTTCGGTTACTGACTCAAAAGGGCGTGAAATAGATCGGGCTGTTATGCAAGGCCTCCTATCAAAACTTTCTCGTTATAATTCTTTGTTAGAATTGGCAAAGAAAAAGCGTTGCCAAGAAATAATTGAATATGTTGTGGCTCATAATGATGTTGGTGTTTCGTCTTTAGGAGACGAAGGCAAGGCTAATGAATTACGAGAGCAAATTACAAATTATATCAAGGCAAAACCAAATGGTGAATTATCTCACGTTTCCTCAGAAATACATTTTGATCAAGAAACGTCACGCTATAAAATTGTTTTCAACACTCGTATCAATAATTTCCCAAAAATATCGATAGTGGATTCTGCTATCTTTACTGCAGGTGAGATCGTTGAGTTAAGAAGAATTTATGCGCAAATGATAGAGCTTGCAGAAGGTCCATTTACCTATAGTTGGAATGCTAAGTCCAAAGAAGAAAAAATCGAAAAAAATGATGCTAATCAAGAGTCTGGAGAATCAGATGAGGAAGTTGCTGACAAAAAATCTTTAGCTGACTTTAATGAACTTAAAGAATTTATTGTCCAACAGGGAAGAAAAGGTGCTTATATTCAAAGGTATAAAGGTTTGGGTGAGATGAATTCAGATCAGCTAGAAGTTACAACTATGCATCCCGATCACCGCGTTTTGTTGCAAGTTGAAATTGAAGATGCCATTGAGGCTGATCGTGTTTTTAGTACATTAATGGGGGATGAAGTCGCTCCAAGGCGAGATTTTATTCAAGAAAATGCCTTAAATGTAAGAAATTTAGATATTTAATTATAAATAAAATAAACAACCCAGTGGTTGAATAATTATTAAGGATATTAGAATGTTGCAAGGAAATGTGACTCCGGTAAAAATAGAACAAGAGATGAAAACGTCTTTTATCGATTATGCAATGAGCGTAATTGTTTCTCGAGCTCTTCCTGATGTGCGTGACGGCCTTAAGCCTGTTCATAGAAGAATACTTTATATAATGCACGGATTGAAGAACTTTCATAATAGACCATACTTAAAGTCTGCACGGATTGTCGGTGATGTGATGGGTCGTTTGCATCCTCATGGAGATACAGCTATTTATGATGCGCTTGTCCGTTTAGCGCAGGATTTTCTCAACGTTATCCACTTGTCGATGGTCAAGGGAATTTCGGTTCAATTGATGGTGATAGTGCTGCAGCAATGCGTTATACAGAATCGAGGATGCAAGAACTTACTGAATTTTTGCTACTTGATATCGAAAAAGAGACCGTCGATTTTGTTCCGAACTACGATAATAAAGAAGTCGAGCCAGTTGTTTTACCGACTAAGCTTCCAAATTTATTAGTTAATGGATCTTCCGGAATTGCTGTTGGTATGGCAACAAATATACCTCCACATAATATTTTGGAAACATTAGATGCATTGGATGCGCTTATAGATAATCCATCTATCACTATAGATGGACTCATGGAGTATATCAAAGCCCCCGATTTTCCTACTTCAGGCTTAATTGTTGGAACAAAAGGAGCTAGGGATGCTTATCATACTGGGCGTGGAAGTGTTATTATGCGTGCCAGGGCGACAATTGAAGACGTTCCAAAATCAAGTGGAAGAGAGCGGATTATCGTCACAGAAATTCCTTATCAGGTTTTGAAGTCAAGACTTATTGAGAGAATTGCAGATTTAGTACGTGAGAAAAAAATTGAAGGAATTTCTGATATTCGCGATGAGTCTTCAAAGCTTGGTATGCGGATTGTCATTGACCTTAAAAAGGGAGAGCCAGCAGAAATTATTTTGAATAATTTATATAAAATGACCCCAATGCAATCTAGTTTTGGAATGAATATCGTCGGATTGGTAAAAGGTATTCCGAGGTTATTGAATCTTAAAGAACTGCTGGAGGAGTTCTATCAACACCGAAGGGAAGTTGTTTTAAGAAGAACGGCTTATCTTCTTCGCAAAGCTGAAGAAAGAGCACATATCTTACTTGGCTTGAAAATAGCCGTAGAAAACGTTGATAGCGTTGTTGAAACGATACGTAAATCTCCGGACACACAAACTGCGCATTCTAACTTAGTTGAAAAATTTGAGCTTACCGCTATTCAAGCTAAAGCAGTATTGGATATGCGCTTGGCTAGACTTACTGGTCTTGAGCGAGAGAAGATTGTTGAAGAATATAATGAAATTATGAAAGAGATAGAAGATTTACAAGGTATTTTAGATACACCAGAAAAAGTGACGGAAATAATAAGAGAAGACAATAATTTACTTAGAGAAAAGTTTGGAGATAAGAGAAGAACTGAAATTGTAGCTGGACAGGCTGATGAATTTACAATGGAGCGACTAGTAGCCGACGAAGAAGTTGCTGTTACTATTACTCACGCTGGTTATGTAAAAAGAACACCTTTAACTGCTATTCAAGCACAACGTAGAGGCGGAAAAGGCAAGAGTGGTATGCTGACAAAAGAAGAAGATATTGTACGTGATGTGTTTATTACGTCAAATCATCAATCGCTTCTTTGCTATACCAATAAAGGAAGAGTGTACGACATTAAAGTTTATCAAGTGCCTGAAGGTTCTTTAAGAAGTAGAGGTAAGCATTTTGCTAATATTATAAAATTAGAAGAAGAAGAGAAAATAGTTAGTGTTATGCCTGTAACTGAATTTACTGAGGATACATTTGTCGTTTCTGTTACTGAAAAAGGTTACGTTAAGAAAACTGATTTGATGGCATTTTCTAATGTTAGAGCATCTGGAATTATTGCTCTAAAACTAGATGATGAAGACTCTCTTGTTGCTTGTAAGCTTGTGCAGCCAAATGAGGAAATATTAATTGCAACGCAAATGGGTAAGGCAATTCGTTTTAAAGAAGATGAAGCGCGTCCAATGGGACGAGCGTCACGTGGTGTGACAGGAATCCGCTTTTCTGAAGAAAATGATAAAGTTATTGGTTTCGAAATTTTAAAGAAAGCTGATAAAACAACAATATTGTCCGTTTGTGAGAATGGCTATGGTAAGCGCACACCATTAGAAGAGTATAGAAGTCAAACTAGAGGTGGAAAAGGTATTTATACGATTAAAGTGACGGAGCGAAATGGCCCAGTCGTTGGTATTTGTCAAGTAGGTGATACTGATGGCTTAATGATTATGACTTCATCTGGTAAGATTATGCGTTTCACAGTATCAGAAATCGGTGTGATTGGTAGGTTAACACAAGGTGTTAAATTGATGTCGGTCGCAGAAGGCGAAAAAATCATTGGCCTAAGTAAAGTGGTACAAATTGGCGGTGAAGATATAGATGAAAATGATTGTGATATTGGTAATGACGAAGATGTTAGCGAGTAATAAAATTTGTCTGAATTAAGTGATGAGCTCTATAAAGTTTTAAGTCCTTATCTTAAGTCGGATAAATTGACACATGTTTTTGCTGAATGCGGAGATTTTTTTGAAGAATCTCCGCATTTTTCTTTTCAAATTGCTAAGAAAAATGGAAATGAGCTCCGTGGTGATAGAGTTTATGAGGATATTTTTGATGTCTCTAGCCTTACTAAAGCTTTGGTTACGACGCCCCTTGTTTTTAATGAATTATTGAAATCAGAAAAATTACATCTTGACCAAGATGTCTCTCAATGGCTCATGGGTTGTAAGCACAACCTATCTGATGCATTGTCTAAACTAAAAATTAGAGATTTGTTGCGGCATAAATCAGGGCTTCCTGCTTGGAGAAATTTTTGGATTCAGCGCTTGGATGTTCTTGATACTTTAAATAAACCTGATGTGAGAAGTTCATTAGGAAGCTCTGAAGTTCTATATAACCGCAATTTGTATATTGAAAAAACTCTTAACCGTTTTGCAAACGATCTCCACCAAAAGGGTGAGTTTATTTATAGTGATCTTGGTTTTATTCTTTTAGGGTTTATTCTTGAATTGAGAAATAAAAAATCTTTAGATCAACTATTTAATGATTTTGCTTCTATAGACTTGCAAAGAAATAAAAATTGGATTGGCTTTGTGTCGGAAGGTTTTCCTTTAGAACGATGTATTTCTACTGGTTATTGCTTTTTGCGTAAAAGGCCTTTACATGGTGAAGTACATGATGAAAATTGTGCTGCATTATATGGAATTAGCGGTCATGCTGGACTCTTCGCAAATGGGCGAGCTATTGTAAGTTATTTGAGATCTTTGCTTAAGAGTAAGGTTGGTAAAACTCTCTTGTATGAAAATTTAAAATACTTACAGGAGGGAAATGATCCTTTATGTGGGTGGAGACAGAGAAGCAATATTCCCCTACCCTATTTTGTTTTGGGTCATTTAGGTTTTACTGGAACGGCTTTTTGGCTATCTAAAGACGCGGATCGTTATTTAGTGTTACTAACTAATCGAGTTATAAGTGGTCGGATTGCTCCTTGGATAAGTTCTTTAAGAGCGAGTTGTTACGAAATAATGCAAAAGAGTTTTAAATCTTGAGTGGCGTAAAATGGGCTGTGGTTGGGCGTGGTATTGTCGGACTGACATGTGCGTATAGATTATTGCAATCGGGCGTCAAAGTTGTTGTTTTCGGCCCTCAGTTTGATATTAAAAAAGCTTCTTCTGCTGCTGTAGGGGTCAGCTCTGTCAAGGGGTTAATCTATCCGCGCAAAGATTTGTTTGCAGCTAGGTTAGCTGGACACTATTTCTTGTGGGAACTTCTTTTAGAGTTAGAGGCGCTAGATGTTGGGTCAGTTGGGAGAATACAAGGTGTTTTTGAACTGATTACTGATGAAGTTGAAAAATTTCGCGTACAAAAAAGGGTTTTTGGAAATAACCTTTCCCAGTTGTTTGATAAAAATTACTTGGAGCATAGGTGTTTTGTAGACAGTGAGTTTCTTTCTGAAATCTATAAAGACTGCCCTTATAATGGAGCATTTTCATACCCAAGTGACTATTGGTTTGATCCTGAAGGCTTGCTGATTACGCTGGAAAAAGCGATATTAAAGCTTGGTGGGCAACTTGTGGATACTAAGGTTGATAGAATTCTACCGGCTGATCATTCCCCTATTTCAAAGCAATATATTGTGGAACTTGAGTGTCATGAAGCACAAGAAAAATATAGAAAAGATCTTTTTCATTCTGTTTTGTTGGCTGTTGGCGTCTCAACCAATGAGATATTAAATCGTTCTAATCTTACTTCTTTTCCTTTGAAGGAAGCTAAAGGCTTTTCATTAAAGGCGGATATTTTAGGGTTTCCTAATGGTGCTCTCAAACAAGGTAAACGTAGTTTAGCAGTATATGATCAAACTATAAGGTTTGGTTCTATTGAGTCTTATGAATTAGCTGAATCGTCAAAAGAGAATATATTTGATGAAGAACAAATCCATTTGAAATTTAAAAATTTGCTTGAAACCGAATTTAAAATCTCTAGTGTCCGATTGAATAACTCTAAACTTTTATCGGGCATACGCGTTGTATGTGAAGACCGTCTTCCAATTTTTGGAAGTTATAACCCTTTTGTGGATAAATCTGGGTATAAATTGTGGGTAGCAAGTGGATTTTATAAAAACGGCTTCTTTTTGTCCGATTACTGCGCACGTTATTTACAAAGCATAGTACGACATGATTTAGCTTCTATGTCTTTTTCTTTTCAGGATAGCTTTTTTTAGAATGGTCCCCACAGCGTTTCTTGCGTGTTTAAATGGATAATTCGTAGTCATTATCATTGCTTTACTAATTTTTCGTTTAAGCTTTACCACTTTAGTTTTTTTTTTTTTTTTCTTGAGCGCCATATAGTTGTTTTTTGATATCCCTTCGCTATTTCAACTATTTTTGAGATTTCTTGCTTAATTTTAAAATTTAATTTTATTTTCTTTAAATTAAAAATTTGTCAAAGATAAATCCTTGGTCTTTTTGTTTGATTTGAAGGCAAAAATTTTATAAAATTCTATTTATAAAATAAAATTATTATAAATCATGAAACATAATATGGATTTGTTTTTAATATGAACAAAAACTTAAAAAATATTATACGCCGTATTTTTGCTCACATGCTTTACGTTTAGATTGCTCTACTATCCACAATTATATCCACAATCTACGTGGATGGCTAATCTTTTTTCTACTTAATATTATTAAGAAAAATGATCTTTATTCACAGGTTTTGTGGAAGATTTGTGGGATGATCGTACTTTTCGATTTTATAAAAAAAGATAAAATAAAGCACTTCTATAAAATTTCTGTATTCTATAATTACATTAAAATTTAATATCGATTGTTCTTTAATATATATATTAGACATTTTAATAATAGCATTTAGTTGAATTTAACTACGAATAAGGATAAATCAATTATATAACCTCTATAAATCGGTTTTTTAGGGTTTAGGTATTTAAAACGTGGAGGACTTTGTAATGTTAGAGCATGCCAACTTAATTTTAAAGGGAGTTGCTTTTGGCTCAATTTTATTTTGCCTGGGATTAACAGATAGTCAGGATAATATAGATTTAGCTGACGATGAGGAGAATGTGTGTGTTAATTATTTTCTTCCTAACAGTGGTTCAGAAGATGTAGAGATCCCTCAAGAGTGCAAAAGAGAGGACTACAATGTGCAATGTACTCGTGTTTTTGGTGGCACTGCATGCACCTGTTGTCCTAAATAAAAACGTCGAAAGCTATGATTTGTATTAGAGTATTGATACTTTTTCGGCTTAGAGTTTGTAAAACACACCAAATATTAACTCTAAGCCGAAGCTACTCTTATTATGATTTAAGCTAGTATTTAGATCTTCTTCTGCTGCTGTTTTGTTTGATGCATCATTTCCTTTTTCATATTCAGAAATATTTGTGTCATTTATTGAAGCGGTTTGTTCTGTATCAGTCGCATAAAGAGGAACTAATAAGTTTAAGCCTCCATTTACACCGAATGTACTTATATTTAGTTCATATTGAATTGGTATTCTTAGAGACATTATAGTTCTATTGGATCTGAGTGAATAAATCTCTTTTTCAGCGTTCGATTCGTCCGTTGTTGAAATTTCTTTTGCTACATATGTTACCTTCGACATATCAATATCTAGTCCAGATCCAATTCTAAAGCCTGAAGTGTTTATTTTAGGTTTTAGGAAATAGTAATCGAAATATATGCCGAATGCAGAAGATTTTAACAAGATATCTACATAGACATCACTATCATTTATTGCGTAATCAGCACTGGCTGGAAAATCTTGATGTGCTCTGTAACGTAGGCCTGCAGCTATATTCCAGCGGAGTAATTCGGTTTCAAATGTTAAACTTAACAATGACATCTTATTTCTATCACCTTTTTCCCATAGTGTACTTTCAACTTGTCCGTCGCGTGGGGGTAAATAATACATTTCGTTATATGCTGATTGTGCAATAAATTCTGGAGTATATAGGAGCCGGAATGCTAGGAATTTGCTATTAGCATCATTTTGTGATTGACTTTCTTCTTCTGTTGAATTGCTTTCGGAGCTTGTTTCTTTATCTAGTGATGCTATCTCGTCTACTGCTGCCTCTGTTCCTTTTTTTATCTTTTTAAATTTCTTTTTATCTTTAATTTTTACAATAGATACTTTTTTAAGAACCTTTACTACTTTGTCGCAGACAATTTCGTTTCCATCGGCATCTTTGAAACAAACTTTCATTCCTTTTTTTATGCCGCTATTTTTTCCCAAATTTATATATACAATTCTTTTTTTCTTTTTTGTCTTACTAACAGTGGCAGAAAAAATATTTTCAGTTATAGAAAATGTGAGTAAGAATATAAAAAAAAACTTTAGGTAGTTGTTCATTTAATCTTCCTTATTTTTTAATTTTGATTGAGCGCCATTCTCTTGTTTTCATTAACCAAATTGGAGTGTTTTTTTCTTTGAATTTTTGAAAATAAGATTGCTGGATAGTTATGGTAAGAAAGTGCATCCCATTAGGGAGATCTCTAAAACTAGAGGGGTCAATAGTAATGTTTTGAGATTTCCCGTCATAAATACAATATAGCGCACTAGGCAGGGATGAGTGTCCAATTTGAACGTATACGAGAGAGTTTTCATTATTATTTTTTGATGTCCAGTTGATTTTTAGAGGCATTGTTGGATCAATTTTTAGCTCTTTTTCTTCCCGATCAAAATTAGTTGTATCAAGTATTTTTAAATCGACAGATTCAATTTGAGTACTGATAAAGCGAGCTGGGGGTTTTAAGGTGAATGAAATATCATTATCGTATAATTTATAATTCCACTCCCATTGATCCGCTGGTTGGTATGTTTTTTGGAATTCTATTCTAATCATATCATCTCGATTAGGCCATGCCTTTCCAATCCCTGTGGCGTATCCTCGACTTACGAGTCCATTTATTTTAATTAGTTTTGCTTCTTGTTCATAAATTTCAATTTTAGGCTTGTTATGAGTACATCCTTTTTGTGGTGACAGAGATGCTTGAATTTCATCAAGCTGTGCAATATTAGAATATTCGAATCTATGTATATTGGCTTCACCTAACGTTAGATCGACACTAGCCACAGCAATGCTTTGGGCTTTTACATTGCCAAAATTGGTATGTCCGCTTTGTGATTCATCTATGACATAAGGTTCATACTTACTTGCTTCGCTTCCCTTAATCCATGCTTCTATGGAAAAACGGTATGTAAATGTTGGATCTAAATCTTTAATTATTATATCGAAACTATCGCTTGGTTGGGAATTAGGGCAGTCTATTTTTAATGCTTCAATATTAGAGGATTTTTGATTTGGGTTGAGGGGCCAATATGAAATTCGGCAAAAAGCTTCCTCGGTTGTATGGAAAATCATTTGTATGCTTTTTCGTTGCTCAATACGATCAATACTTGCAGGCTGATTGCGATCTAATAAACTAGATTTTTTATTTAGAGTGTGTTCATTTTTTTTTGTTGTTTTAAATAGATTGCATGAGGAGCCCAATATTAAGAAACTACCCATTATAAAAATGATAGAAAATTTTTTGATCATAGGTGTATTTCCAACAGGTTTGATTTTTAATAATTGTAGAGATGTACTGTATTGTTTAAACCTGAATTGTTCGACTATGTTTTATTTTAACAGATAGTTATAAAAAGCTAAAATTGAGTAAAGAATTCTTTTTTTGATTAATTATTAATCTCTTTTAGATATAGTTTTATCGATTTCTTACCCCAACATGTTAGGTTAGGTTAGGTTAGGTTAGGTTAAGTTTTAACACTTCAATAGGAAACACACTATAATGTCAGCTTCTATCTTAGAAAAAGCTTCGTATCTTATCGCTTTGATACTTTCACTTTCTGTACATGAATGGGCGCATGCGTTTGTTTCTTATCGGTTAGGTGATGATACGGCAAAAAATTATGGGAGATTAACTTTGAATCCGCTGGCCCATATCGATCCGATAGGAACATTACTTTTTCCAATTTTAGCTGCAGTAACAGGGGTCCCTCTTTTTGGTTGGGCTAAGCCGGTGCCCGTTAATGTTCTTAAGCTGAGAAGTCCTAGGATTGGGCATAGTATGGTGGCGGCGGCTGGCCCGCTCTCTAACCTATTGATTGCATTTTTTTCGATTTTAATTGTGTATGTGATAAAAAAATATACAAACAGTAGTATGCTCTCGGATGACATTCAGTACGGCTTTTTGATGAATATAATGGGAGCATTGATTTTGATTAATTGTATCTTAGCATTATTTAACTTGCTACCTATTCCGCCTTTAGACGGAGGTGCTGTTTTAGGAGGCCTTCTTCCAGTGAAAGTATCAAGGTTGATGGACCGCTTTATTGCGCCATACGGGATGTTTATTTTGATTCTGCTTATTATGACAGATTCTTTAGCTTGGATGTATGGAACTGCAGTTTGGCTTATAGGTTTGATGAGGCAGCTTGTAAGTGCTCTTATATAGGCTTGGCATGCAAATGACTTTCAGGCCTTTGTATCACTATAGAGAAATGCTTCAATTATAAGCATATCGCCTATCTCGCTTTGCTCTATTTGGGTTCAGCAGCTTACTTGTACTAAATGGCTTTTAAACTTCAGAAGTGCGAGTAAAAAATGATCTACTCAGAGGCTGTAGCTGTGTTAATGCCTAGATTAAGTTTTGTGCGGTAAGGAATTGATAATGGCTTAAAAGTGGTTTAAGACATAGATTGTAAAAATAAATTAGAGTGGATAATGGGTAATAATAAAGCGCAAAAAAAGTACATCTTTATAACAGGAGGGGTGGTGTCCTCTCTTGGTAAGGGCATTTTAGCCGCAAGTTGTGGTGCTTTGCTTGAAACAAGAGGGCTGAAGGTTAGCTTAACCAAGGCAGACCCATATATCAATGTTGACCCTGGGACTATGAGTCCATTTCAGCATGGGGAAGTTTTTGTTACTGATGATGGGGCTGAAACCGACCTCGATATAGGCCATTACGAGCGTTTTACCACAGCAACTTTGTCGAGGCTTAATAGTTTTTCTGCTGGCCAAGTGTATGATCGCGTATTGTCTAAGGAACGGCGTGGTGATTATCTTGGCGTTACTGTTCAAGTGGTTCCGCATATTACCGGTCAAATTAAAGAAAACATTTTTCGTGCTTCGGAAGGTGCTGATATTTCCATTGTTGAAATAGGTGGAACAGTTGGTGATATTGAAAGCCTTCCTTTTTTAGAAACAATACGGCAAATTAGGTATGAACTTGGCAGCGAGAATGTTTTATGTATTCATTTAACTTTAATACCTTATATTGCAGCAGCGAAAGAACTTAAATCAAAGCCAACGCAATATTCAGTTCGAGAGCTTAGACAGATTGGTATCCAGCCAGATATTTTAGTATGCCGTGCTGATCGAAGTGTACCAGATGAAATGAAAAAGAAGATTGCTTTATTTTGTAATGTCAAGGCTTCAAATGTTGTGGAAGCTAGAGATGTTGATAATATCTATCGATTGCCGTTGGTGTTTCATCAGCAAGGGTTAGATCAAATAATTGTAGATGCATTAAATATATGGACAAGAGCTCCAAATCTTAGTGAATGGAAGGATATTGTCGAGCGTTTAGATCATCCTAACTATGAATGTAATGTTGCTATTATAGGAAAGTATACTGGTGTTTATGATTCCTATAAATCAATTGATGAATCTCTTATTCATTCAGGTATTGCTAATCGTGCAAAGGTATTTGTAGATTATATCGATGCTGGTGAAATCAATGATGAAAATGCTGAGTCTATCTTAAGTAAATATGACGGTGCGATAGTTCCCGGTGGCTTTGGCGGCCGAGGTGTTGAGGGAAAAATATCTGCAATACGGTATTTGCGTGAAAATGATAAGCCTTTTTTGGGAATTTGCCTTGGCATGCAATTGGCTGCGGTGGAGTTTGCGCGCAATGTTTTAGGTATGGACGATGCTAATAGTATCGAATTTGCACCCAATTCTTCTCATCATATTATCCATTTAATGGAAGAACAAAAGGATGTGGAAGATAAAGGAGGGACGATGCGCCTTGGCGCGTACCCATGTAGAATCGAGACAGGCAGCAGTGCTCATAAGGCTTATGGAAAGAGTCAAATATCAGAGCGTCATAGGCATCGTTATGAATTTAATAATGAATATAGAGAAGTATTTGCCAATAATGGAGTTGTCTTTAGTGGAACTTCGCCAGATAATAAGCTTGTAGAAATCATTGAATTGAAAGAGCACCCTTGGTTTGTGGGCTGTCAGTTTCATCCAGAATTAAAAAGCAGTCCAGCACGCGCACACCCGTTCTTTAGAGAATTTGTTTCAGCTTGTTTGCAGGCTCGGGAGCTGCAAAGATGAATGAAAATAGATTAGATATAAATAAGTCTGCGCAAATTGTTGAATGGGGAAGACAAGTTTGTCTTGCCGAAGCCAACGAAATTTCAAGAGCAAGTAAAAGGCTCTCAGCCTCTTTTTTTTTAGCTGTAGAAGCAATTTTAAATTGTAGTGGAAAGGTTGTAGTTACCGGATTGGGAAAATCTGGCTACATTGCTAGAAAAATGGCTTCTACTCTATCTTCTACAGGAACTCCTTCTTTTTATTTACATCCGGCAGAAGCGATGCATGGTGATTTTGGAATGCTACAACCTACAGATTGTTTGATTGCGATCACGCATGGTGGGGAAACCAGGGAAGTTTTAGGAGTTGCAAAATTTGCTAAAGGATTAAAAATTCCTGTTATTTCAATAACTGGCAATATTGAATCGACTTTGAGTTCTATGTCAGATTTTTCTTTGGATGGATCAATTGAGAAGGAAGCAGATGCATTGGGTTTAGCCCCCACCGCGTCTTCTACGGTTGCTTTAGCTCTCTGTGATGCACTTTCAGTTGCAGTTATGAAAGGTAGGGGGTTTACTTCCAAAGACTTTGCAAACTTGCATCCAGGAGGAAGCCTAGGACGAAGCTTTGTTATGGTGTCATCTCATTTTAAAGATGCGAGGGATTTAAAAACTGTTTCTACTAGTTCTAGCTTTTATCAAATAGTAGAAGCGATTTCTTCGCCTAATTATGGTATTATAGCTGTGTTAGACGATAAAGCTCGCAT
Organism: Bdellovibrionota bacterium; assembly: GCA_041391425.1. Lineage (GTDB taxonomy): Bacteria > Bdellovibrionota_B > Oligoflexia > Oligoflexales > JAWKNZ01 > JAWKNZ01. The sequence goes on along the minus strand of JAWKNZ010000007.1, from coordinate 189,098 downwards.
TAGTGGAGCTATTTCTGACGGAGACATAAGACGTGCTATTTTGAAGTATGGTGAGAAAGCACACGAATTATTAGCTAGTGACTTGATGTCGCTTAATCCTTTCACTATTTCAATTCGTGAAACAGTTACTAATGCAGTCGCTAAAATGGAGCAAAATGCTGTTACATCTTTATTTGTGATGGATGGTAGTTGCTTCGCTGGACTATTACGCTTGCATGATTTGATTACTGCTAAGATTATATAGTAGTATTTTATGCTGTCTTGTAGGGGTTGTCTGATAAGTTAGATGATTGTGTTACCCCCAGTAGAAAGTATCTAAGTATTTTTTGATAACTTTGGTACTTTTTCTTTGTGCTCTGATGGTATACTTGATGAGGAGCTTCCGATAAAGTTGTCTACTGTCGATCAGAGGATTAGATGATTAGGATACTTTGGTCTATTTTATTTATACTTACAGTTAGTTACGCTTATTGGATTTATATAAATCGGGATGATAAAAGTTTAGTTGAGAGTCTTAACTCTATAGAGAATTTAGACTCTCGTATAGAAATTGAAGATTTTGTCATCTATCGATATGATCGATCTAGACTGTCAAGTATGGTCAAAGCAAAGACAGGTCAATTTATAGAGCCGAATTCAGTGGAGCTTTTTGGTGAGTTTCGGGCCTATCGATACTTTCCTGATGGTACGCAAGAATCTATTAGGTCTGAAAATGCCATTGGTATTTTTAACACTTATACCTTGGTCGGCTTGTTAAATGGCGCGGAGTTGAACAGCGCTGAGCTTGAGCAAGATGTAAGGCTAAAGACAACGCAGTACACTTTATTAACTGAGTCAGCTGAATACTTAGCAAATGTTAACTTAGTATTAGGTGATAAACCTGTACAAGTAGTTGGAAATGATCGGTGGTTTCGTAGCAAAAATGGATTTCGTCTCGATCTTGAGAATGAAACCATAGAGTTGTATGGAAAGGTTAATGGCGAAAGTAAGTTTAAAAAATGATTTGTTTTTAGTTATGAAAATTTATTTACGGATTTTTTTGATAGCGATACTTTATTTAAGCTTTCAAGAAAAATCTTATGCTGACCTTAGTGACGATATTGGCGTAGACCCTCATTCGGAAGAAAAAAAACAAGGTAAACCGAAAAATATTATAGATAAAAATAAGCCTATTAAAAAAGTAGAGGATAAAGATAAAAATAAGGCGTCTTCTAGTGAAGTGCGTCAAAATCCGCCTGCTAATACAAAAAAAAATCCGAACTCTAAAAACGCTAGAGAGGGCGCTACTAAGAAAACTTTAGGCCCGGATAATTCTGGATTACCCGTCGTCTTTGAAAGTGAGGGATTAAGGGGATTGAAGTCAGACGGAATGATTGAGCTACGAAAAAATGTTATTGTAACTCAAGGTGATTTTCGTATGGATGCAAATAGAGCAAATGTTATTTTTAATAAACAGACAGACGAAGTCGATCGAGTTATTGCTCGTGGTAATGTGAAGATCTCCAAGGTTGATCCTAAAACTGGGAAAAAAATTAGGGCAAAAGGGGATACGATGACATTTAATGAAAAAAAACAGACGGTTACTATTGTTGGAAATGCAAGGTTTTGGCGTGGAAATGATTTGGTGCGAGGTCGTAAAATTATTTATAATTTGAAAACTGGTTGGTTGGATGCCAGCAAAGTAGAAGGTGTTATTAGTCCGGGAAATGATGCTGAAAAGACGCAGTAGGCTTAGTGGCTGGTTGTTGATGGCATAAATAATCATTAAGGATAGAAATTAAATGTTATCCCCAGTGCATGATAATCAAATAGAACAAAGTAGCGTAGATAAAGATAGCTACGAGTTGCGTGCTGATTCTTTATGCAAATCCTTTAAAAGTAGGCAGGTGGTTAATTCTGCGAGCTTTAGTATAAAAACAGGTGAGGTCGTTGGTTTATTAGGCCCCAATGGTGCAGGAAAAACCACAAGCTTTTATATGGTCGTTGGACTTTTATATCCTCAAACAGGAACGGTAATGTTGAGGGGTGAAGATATAACTCGCTTACCTATGCACTTAAGGGCTAGGCGTGGCATAAGTTATTTGCCGCAAAATGTTTCTATTTTTAGAAAGTTAACGGTAGAAGACAACTTGCGTGCGGTGATGGAGATTGTAAAGGTGCCCAGATCAGAACGGAAGGCACTTGTAGAAGATCTGTTTGAAAAATTTCAGATCGGGCACATTGCTAAATCTTTAGGATCTGCTTTATCCGGTGGGGAGCGTCGGAGGGTGGAAATTGCGCGTAGTTTAATCATAGACCCTGATTTTTTGCTGCTTGATGAACCTTTTGCAGGTGTGGATCCCGTGACTGTACAAGAAATTCAAGTAATTATTGAAAATTTGCGCAATGAAGGTTTAGGGGTACTCATTACAGATCATAATGTGCGTGAGACTCTTGGCTCATGTGATCGAGCCTATGTTTTGTCAAGTGGTGAAATTATTGCTCAAGGCAAACCGCAAGAAGTGCTAGAATCGCAACTAGTAAGAGAGATCTATTTAGGCGATAATTTTAAGTTATAAATTAATAAAAATTGGATACAGTTATGGCTCTGGATATTCGTCAAAGTTTAAAACTTACTCAATCGTTGTTGATGACCCCACAGCTTCAACAAGCAATCAAGCTTTTGCAGCTTGGCCGTTTGGAGTTAGAGCAATTCGTTTCTCAACAGCTTTCAGAAAATCCGGTACTTGAAGAAGGGATTATAGAGTCAGCAGAAGAGGCGAACCAAGTAGCTAAGGAAAGAGAAAAGACAACTGAAGATGTTTTACGTGATCAGATGTCTGAAGCTGCAGATATGATGGATAAGGTAGAGCCTGGTCAGAAAAAGGATGAGCTTGATTGGGAGGCGTTATCAAGGCTTAAAGAAGCAGGTCAACAACCTACTAGTTCGACGCGTAATAATCAGAGCGATGAAGCTCCAAACTATGAAAATATAGTGACTAAATCTGCTACGTTATCGGACTATTTATATGAACAAATCGGCGAGCTAGATTTTTCTGATAATGAAAAGGAAATAGCCGCTCTTATAATCGGAAACATTGATGAAAAGGGCTATTTGGCAATCGATTTTGATGAACTGTGTCAGTCGGAATCTTTAGATAGAGATGAAGCCGAAGGTGTTTTAGATACCATTCAGCGCTTAGATCCTCCGGGGATAGGCGCACGCAATTTGCAAGAATGTTTGATCAATCAACTTCGTAGTACTGGGGTCAAAAGTAAGATCGTAGAGAAAATAATACGACACCATATGGCTGAACTGGAAACTAGAAACTTTGACGTTATTTCTAAGTCGTTAGCTATTCCCGTAGAAGAAGTTATTGAAAATGTAGCGATTGTAGCTGGTTTGGATCCTATTCCTGGTAGGCAGTTTGGTGCCGATGCTTCACAGTATGTTATTCCAGATGTTTATGTTTTTAAGCTTGGTGGTGAATGGGTCGTTAGTCTTAATGAAGAAGGCTTACCAAAGCTAAGGCTCAATGAATACTATCAAGGGATCAATAATAAAGTAACAGGTGAAGAAAAAGAATATATTCAAGAAAAACTGAAATCAGCACAGTGGCTTATTAAAAGTATTCAGCAGCGCCAACGTACTATATTTAGAGCTACAGAGTGTATTGTTAAAAGACAAAAGGAGTTTTTGAGGAAGGTGTTCATTGTTTAAAGCCTATGGTTTTAAAGGACATAGCTGATGATATTGGTGTTCATGAATCGACGATTTCGCGTGTAACTAACAATAAATTTATGCACACACCGCGCGGAATTTTTGAGCTTAAGTACTTTTTTAATAGTGCAGTCACTGGTGCCAATGGTATGGATATCGCCAGTGAGTCTGTAAAGGTAAAAATTAGAGAAATTATTGGTAATGAGAATCCCAAAAAGCCATACTCTGATCAAAAAATTGTGGAGTTTTTAAAAGAGGATGGTATTGAGTTAGCTAGACGGACTGTGGCTAAGTATAGAGAACAGCTGGGAATTTTGCCTTCGAGTAAAAGGAAGAAGTTTTATTAATCAGGTTAAGAAGCCATTGATTGTTATTATCACGGGTGTTTCGGGTTCAGGCCTTACAACTGCAATAAACGCCTTGAATGACAGTGGGTTCTATTGTATCGATAACCTGCCTATTGAGATGATTATCCCCACGTTAGAATCTTTAAATATTACAAATAACAGCACGTTTCGAGGCTATGCTTTTGGTGTTCATTTGCATGACTTGGAAAATGTGAATAAGTTTGTAGGGATGCACAAGGAGCTGGGGGCGAGGGGTCAACTTGATGTAGTATTTTTGACCGCAGAGTCTAGCGAGTTGATGACGCGTTATAGCACAACTAGGAGGCCGCATCCGCTTTTACATCAGGGTGGTAATTTTTGGCAGGTGATAACGGAAGAAAGAGAAATTCTTTTACCCGTTGAAGGTTTGGCAAATATTATTATTGATACTACTGGGTTACCTCATCATGACCTAGTTGTCAAAATAGAACGGCGTTATTCTAATGGTTCATTGAGCCGCAAGTTGAATGTTTCTTTAGTGAGCTTTGGCTTTAAGCATGGACAATACAAACCTTTAGATTCACTCTTTGATGTTAGGTTTTTGCAGAATCCATATTTTGTGCCTGAGCTTAGAAAAAAAACAGGTATCGACAAAGAGGTTAATGACTATATTATGTCTCATGAAATGGCCAAAGAGTGTATAAATCGCTTGGCAAATTGGCATAAATGGATTTTGCCAAAGTACTATGAGGAAGGTAAGCATTATTTCCGAATTGGAGTAGGCTGTACCGGTGGTAAACATCGCAGTGTTTGTATCGCAGAGCAGCTTGCGAAACAAATTGAGAGTTTTGCTTTTGACTATGTGATTGTGAATGTTTCTCATCGTGACATTGATCTTCCTTAATTACGAATAACTTTTAAAATCAATTTAATCACAGTATTTTCTGTTGAAAATGATGGTCTAAGATAGCTGGCCTGTATAGGGATTTAATTATGGAAAAAATTCAGAACGCATTGAGTGTAGAAGATGAGTTTGCAAATCGTCATATTGGCCCGAATGACTCTGATTTGATGTCAATGTTAAAAGACATTGAAAGGGATAGTTTGGATGAACTTTGCGATGCTGCCATCCCAAGCTCCATTCGTTCTAAAACGGAACTTTCTCTTGATGAACCTTTAAGTGAAGCACGAGCTTTAGAAGCAATTAAAAATATTGCAAGTAAGAATAGAGTCTTTAAATCGTGGATTGGCTGTGGTTATTATAATACGGTTACCCCACCTGTCATTTTAAGAAATATACTAGAAAATCCTGGCTGGTATACCCAGTATACTCCTTATCAAGCAGAGATATCACAAGGAAGGTTAGAGTCTTTACTTAACTTTCAAACTATGGTGAGTGAACTTACAGGTCTTCCGATTGCAAATGCTTCGTTATTAGATGAGTCGACAGCCGCAGCTGAAGCTATGGCTTTGTGCCATCATGCAAATAATCGCGATGGGTCTAAAGCATTTTTTATTGCGCAAAATTGCCATCCGCAAACTAAGAAGGTTGTACAGACTCGTGCAAAAGCTGCAGGTATTAATATTATAGTTGGAGATTCGGCGAGCTTTGATTTTGATACGCCTGTTTTTGGAATTTTATTGCAGTATCCGGATACTAATGGTTCGGTTGTTGACTATAAATCTTTTATTGCCAAAGCTAAAGATGCAGGTGTTATTTCAGTGGTTTGTGCAGATATTTTAGCGTTAGCGTTATTAAAAACTCCAGCTGAGCTTGGTGCAGAAATTGCTGTAGGGAGTACTCAAAGGTTTGGTGTTCCTTTGGGATTCGGTGGCCCTCATGCTGGATATTTTGCCACTACTGATGAATATAAACGAAGGGTTCCGGGTCGAATTATTGGAGTTTCCAAAGACGTAAATGGCCGTAAAGCATATCGGCTGGCGTTGCAAACTCGTGAGCAGCATATAAGAAGGGAAAGGCTACAAGCAATATATGCACTGCTCAGGCTTTGCTGGCTAATATGGCTGCTATGTATGCTTGTTACCATGGCCCAAAAGGGATAAAGCAAATTGCATCGCGAGTTCATGCTATGACCGCAATACTTTACGAAGGGTTGTCAAAATCTGGTATTAAGCTCTCAGGAGATTCTTTCTTTGATACTTTGAAGTTTAATATAGGTAAATCTAGAGCCACTGAAGTAAGGAAAGAGGCTGAAAAACAGGGTATAAATTTTAGAATATATGAAGATGGGCAGTCCTTGGGGGTTTCTTTTGATGAAACGACTACTGAAGCAGATGTTTTGGAAGTATTGCAATTGGTTACTGGATCAAGCTGTGATGACGCGAAGTTTGATCAAATAAAAAAAGATACTGAGTGGAGGATTCCAAGTAATCTTGAAAGAACTTCTGAGTTTTTAACTCATGAGGTTTTTAATCGTTATCATTCAGAAACGTTGATGATGCGATATATTAAAAAGTTGGAATCATATGACCTATCTCTTACTACTTCGATGATACCGTTAGGCTCATGCACCATGAAATTAAATGCTGCAGCTGAATTATTACCGGTAACGTGGCCTGAGTTTAATCAGATTCATCCTTTTGCTCCTTCAAATCAATTTGATGGTTACAAAGTACTATTTAATGATTTGGAAGAAATGATAGCAGAGATAACTGGTTTAGATGCAGTTAGCTTGCAGCCGAATTCAGGTGCTCAAGGTGAGTTTGCAGGCCTTTTGGTTATTAAGGCTTATTTGGAAAGTAAGGGTGAGGGCCATCGCAATGTTTGTTTAATTCCAAACTCAGCTCATGGGACAAATCCCGCAAGTGCAGCAATGGCAGGTATGAAGGTTGTTGTTGTTAAGTGTGACTCAAATGGTAATATTGACGTTAAGGATCTTAAAATAAAAGCGAATGATTATAAAGATCATTTGGCTGCCTTGATGGTAACCTATCCCTCGACTCACGGTGTGTTTGAGACATCGATCGTAGAGATTTGTGAAGTTATGCATGCCCATGGTGGTCAGGTTTATATGGACGGTGCGAATTTAAATGCACAGCTTGGACTTTGTAAGCCAGGTGAGTTTGGTGTCGATGTATCGCATTTGAATTTGCATAAGACCTTTTCTATTCCTCATGGTGGTGGTGGCCCTGGCATAGGGCCAATTGCCGTAAAAAAACACTTAGCTGACTTTCTTCCTGATCATCCGCTGGTTGAAATGGGTGGTGAAAATGGGGTTGGTGCTATTTCTGAAGCTCCTTGGGGTAGTGCCTCAATATTGCCGGTTTCTTGGATGTATATGAAAATGATGGGTGCATCTGGTCTGAAAAAAGCTACTCAAGTAGCTATATTGAATGCGAATTATATTGCAAAAAAATTAGAACCGCATTATCAGGTTTTGTTTAGAGGAAATGAGGGATTAGTTGCTCATGAGTGTATTATAGATTTGCGACCACTGAAAGTTAGTGCAAATATTGAAGTTGATGATGTTGCTAAGCGTTTGATTGATTATGGATTTCATGCTCCGACTGTATCTTTCCCGGTTGCTGGTACATTTATGATCGAACCAACGGAAAGTGAGTGTAAAGCTGAGCTTGATCGTTTTTGCAATGCGATGATTCAAATTCGCGATGAGATTCGTAAAATAGAGTCTGGCGAATGGAATAAAGATAATAATGTTTTAAAACATGCGCCTCATACTTATGAGGATCTGCTCTCAAATTCTTGGGACCGCCCTTATGATAGAGAGCTTGGAGGATTTGGTGCGTCCTGGTTAAGAGAAAATAAATTTTGGCCAAAAGTAGGAAGGGTTGATAATGCTTATGGTGATAGGCATTTACTTTGTACTTGCCCTTCGATAGAAGAGTATTCTTAATTAAAAAAGCTTGGTACCTTCCTTGGTTGAAGGAAGCCAAGCTCTTCTTTTCTATTTACTAATTTTAGAACCCGGATCCGAATTTCTAGCCGGTTGCGGTGTTGCTTCGTCGTTAGGAAATCCTTATGTACCAACATGTACACTGCGGCTTCCCTCCTCCTCGCGCTTAGCGCCCGACCGAACTTCGGATCCGTTGAAAATACTACAGTTTTTCAAAAAATTTCAGATCTCAGTTAGAAATTGTCTGCTGCATGTGACTTTGCATACTAGAGAGCTTCTTATTAGTGGTTATCTTTGATGAATTTTTCGTAAGCTTCTGAATCCATAAGGCTATCAGCGCCTTCGTCTGATGAGATTTCAACTTTTATTAACCAGCCATCTCGGTAGCTGTCTTCTTGGAGGCTTTCTGGGCTGTCAACTATATCTTGGTTAATCTCGATAATTTTACCGGCTAATGGCATATTTAAGTCTGAAACAGTCTTTGTTGATTCGACAGTACCAAAGGCTTCACCTGTAGCAAAGCTGCTTCCAATATCTGGAAGTTCAACATATACAATGTCGCCTAATTGTTCTACGGCAAACGCGGAAATTCCCACTTTCGCTGTGCCGGTTTTGTTAGAGATCCATTCATGATCTTCTGTGTATGAAAGATTAGCTGGTATGTCCATTAAGCAGTCCCTTCAAAAGTTTTAATCATTTCTTAATAGCTTTGCTTATATTAAATATCAACAAAACATAAATTGTATACGTTAGTTAATCTTTGGTTTTAGCTGAATAAAGCGGCCGTTTCATGATGGTCGCAGTTTTTCTTTTGCCGCGGATATCGATTTCAATTTTATCTCCGGTTTTAACCTTGTTTGAAGTAAGTAAGGCCATACCGCCGGCACCTCCCAAGGTTGGTAGTATAGATCCACTTGTTACAACACCTATTTTTTCTTGACTAAAATAAACTTCCATTCCGTGTCGAGCAATTCCTTTTTCTTCTAATTTAAAAGCATATATGCTACGAGGAACTCCGAGCTCTTTTTGCTCTATTAAAGGAGACTTGCCAATAAACTGGTCTTTTTGTAATTTTGTTGCCCAGCTGATACCCGCTTCAAGTGGGCTTACGGAATCATCCATATCATTTCCATAAAGTAAATAGCATGCTTCAAGCCTTAAGGTATCGCGTGCTCCCAGGCCTATAGGCTTGATGCCGGTATTTTCTTTGTCTGCAAGTAGAGTCTGCCAACATTTTACAGCTATTTGGTTTGGCACATAAAGTTCAAAGCCTTTTTCACCGGTGTAGCCGGTTCTTGCAATATAAGCTTGTGTATTAAATAGGTCTATCATGCATATATTGGTATAAGCGAGATTTTCTATTTTACTAAATTCAGAAGGGGTATCTAGAAGCCCTTAAGGGCTTCTAAGCATGCTGGGCCTTGAACTGCGAGTTGTGACCAAAGCTCAGAGAGGTTTTCGATTTTTATTTTATGGTCTGGATTGGCTTTTAATATTTTTTGTATCCAAGCAAAATCTTTGTCTGAGTTTGCTGCATTGATACAAAGTAAATATTTCTCGTTATCGACTCGGTATATGATTAAATCATCAATCATACCACCTTGTTCATTACACATGGCGGTATATTGTCCCGCTCCGATGTTGAGTTTTGAAACATCGTTTATGGTCAATAATTGGAGAAATTTTAAGGCATCAGTGCCACTGACGAAAATTTCTCCCATATGACTTACATCAAAAAGGCCAACTTTTTCTCTTACTGCTTTATGTTCTTCCACAACACTTTCATAGCTAACCGGCATAGCCCAACCACCAAAAGAAACTATTTTTCCATTTAATTTTTGGTGTTCTGCGAATAGTGGTGTTTTTTTGTCATTTTCAATGGTTGATGAATTCGTCACATTTCTCTCCCGGATCAACTTTCTTCAGAACATTATGAGAGAAGGCTGGAATTGTCAATGTCGGTATTATCTTTATGATTTTAATGAGTTAATTATTTTTGTTGTAGAATTGTAATACAGTAAATATCCCTATCTAAATTTGAAAGCAGGCTGTTTTTGATAAAATATTGCTCAATCTGACTAAAATTTTTTCACATGTTGGCAATTCTTTCAAAATTTATAGTTACTTTGGACTTAACCCTGGTTTTGAAGAAGCCTTTTTTCTGCTCTACTGTTTTGGATGTACCCGATATTTTAATAACATGTTGATATTATATATTAATTTTTTTGTGATGCTTAGCATATAAAAATGCATGCATTAGTAGCTTTCTTTCCTAATTAAAACGAGAAGGCTGGAATGAAATTTGCTTTGATGGTTGTGTTGCATTGGCTATTACGGCTTTTGTGATCTATGGCCTTCTACTTGATTATTCTGTTTTGCTTCCTTATTGAATTTAATCTCTATTTAATTCAAGTGTTTCAAACAAACCTTACCTAGTTTTTTATTGATTCTTGCAGAACAGTTATAAAAATTATCTCTCTTAATTGGGGTTGTTATGAGCTTTTACAGAACGATTTATCTTAATGCTATTAAATTTATGTTGGTTTTAGGAACCTCTTTTCTATTGGCTCAAGCTACTTATGCAGCTACTGTTTATAACTGTAGTAGCAATGGAAGAAAATGTGTTGTGAAATTAGAGGTGGGATCAGTAGGCGACAACGTAAGAGTTTTAGATGAGAAGGCTAGACAGATTGCTACTGGAAGAATCATAAAAAAACGTGGAATATATGGTATTATTTCTTTAGATCAGGTTGCTAAAACGATTCGTAGAGGTTTTCCTGTACTAGTGGATGTTGATCGTTCTGGAAGCCCATTAGAATGGGCAGCTAGCTTTTCATATAAAGATAGATAATGTCGGACAAACAAATAGATATAAGCATTATTATTATTGCGCTTAATGAAGAAGAAAATTTAAAAAGATGTTTGCAAAGTTTACCAGAAGGCTGCGAAATTATTGTCGTGGATTCTGGAAGTAAGGATAAGACTGTTGAAGTAGCAGCTAGCTATGGTGCAATAGTAAAATATAGGTTGTTTGATAATTATGCTAACCAAAAAAACTTCGCTTTAAGCTGTGCTACGCGTGGCTGGATTTTTCATTAGATGCAGACGAAGTCTTAAATGCGAACTTATCTAAGAACATTGTAAAACTTCTGAAGTGGAGCCAGGCAGAAGAAGTGCATGCATATAAAGTGATGAGAAAGCTCGTCTTTATGGGAAAAGTCATGAATTTTGGCAAAACTCGTGATTTTCCAATTCGTATTTTTCGTAGAGGTTTTGGGGAATTTGAAGGCGATATCCATGAAAAATTGGTTTTAAAGGGTGGCTCTGTAGGCCAAGCATCTGGCATTTTGTTGCATTTTAGTTATAAAAATTTAGATGATTATTTTGAGCGTTTTAATTTATATACTTCTAAAATAGCATTATTTCGCTATAAGCAAGGAAAAACCGATTTATCTATGTTTGTGCATTTGCTAAGGCCATGGTTTGAGTTTTTTTCTCGTTTTATTTTTCGCCTTGGATTTTTAGATGGGCGAGCTGGCTATACTTATGCGTTAGTTAGCAGTTTATATGCATATGTAAAATATGAAAAATTTTTGGAATTGCGCACTCAGAAACAAGGCATAAAATGAAAGAAGAAATAATAGTTTGGCATCTTCTTTCGAATAGATGGAATTCAGCAATTACAGAATATGCTATAAGTGCTATTAAAGCTTTAAACTTAGTAGGTATAAAAAACGTCTTTTCGCCTTTGACAGGGTCTCCAGCTTTTATCCGTGCTGAAGAATATTCTTTCAATATAGCTCCAGTTAAGAGCTATCAACTGACAAGCTTTTTAAAGCTTTATCAACTATACAAAAAGATAAACCCAGATATTATTATTAGCTATGGCGGTCCGGAATCTGTTTTGGCAATGTTAATGTGCAAACTTAGTGGAAGGAATGTGGCTAAATGCATTCGATTTAAGGGCCATGATTTTCGACAGGATCATAGATTTGGCCATAGGTTACGTGATTTAAATGATCGCTATATGCATAAAATTATATTGCCGTCGAATGCTGTTGCTAATCGAAGTACGACTTCTGTAAAAAGCAAGTCAGTTATTATTCCATTGGGCATTGCTGGACATGGTTTTTTGTCTGTAGATTGTAAAGCTATTCGAGATTCAAACGCTGAAAAAAATAGGCCAGAATTACTGATTTTTGGTCGTTTAGATCCCGTTAAAGGCCACCGGGAGTTTTTAAAGATTTTTGCATGTCTGTTGAAAAAATGGCCTCAATATTTGCAGAAATATGATGTGATTGTTGAAAAACCTATTTTGCATATAGTGGGTTTGGAAAAAAATATTACTGTTAAGGATATTGATATAGAGAGGCAAAGGTTAGGCATACCTTCTGATTGTATTGCTTTTACCGCTTCATATGTGACTGACGTACCGGCACTGATGGCTAGTGCATCTTTGGGAATTATCTCAAGTATTGGTAGTGAGGTTATTTGCCGGGTTGCAGAGGAGTTTTTAATGTGCGGAACGCCGATTTTTACATCTGGAGTTGGTGGTTTAGCTGAGGTCAATTTAGATGATTGTTTTCGGCAAGCAGGTGTTTTTTCCTCTTATTGTTATTCTGGTTTAGATGCAGATGATGCTAGTGATTTATTGGCAAATGCTATTATTAATAGGTTACAAGAATCTTCCGATGTTTCGATGGAAAGAGCGACTTGGGCTCGTCGTAAGTATTCTTTAGAACAAATGGCAGCTGCAATTAAAGCTGTTTTTTAATAGGCTTAGAGTCCTTCATGCCCTGATGGGCCTAGCCATTTCCTTGGTTTTGAACCATCTTGGTGAGCTACTAAACCTTGCTTTTCCATCATTTCAACAATTCGAGCGGCGCGATTATAACCTATTTTAAGATGTCTTTGCAAAAAAGAAGCGCTAATTACTCCATGAGATTGCCCAATTGAGATGGCTTCATCCCATTTAGAATCTTCCTCTTCACTAATTGCATCTATTCGATCGCTATCAGTAGACTGTCGGTCTGCTTCTTCTTCTATCCAATTTATTAGTTTGTCGTCATATTCAGCGTTTTCATAAGAAGATTTGAGGTTTTTAACTAAGCTTACGACTTCGTTGTCGCTAACAAGAGCTCCTTGAATACGCTCTAAGTTATTAATGCCAGGCTTTTGAAAAAGCATATCACCTTTGCCAAGTAGCTTATCGGCTCCCATTTGATCGAGTATTGTTCTGCTATCGTGTTTTGAGACAACTTGGAATGCTATTCTGGAAGGTAAATTTGCTTTGATAACTCCTGTAATAATGTCTACCGATGGTCTTTGGGTGGCTAGGACCATGTGGATTCCACTAGCTCTCGCCTTTTGTGCTAGTCTTTGAATGATACTTTCAATTTCTTTAGGTGCTGTTAGCATTAAATCTGCTAATTCATCAATAACTAGAAGAATATAGGGAAGCTGAGTTATATCTTCGTCTTCAACTTTTTCTCGTAATAGATTTTTATCTTCTTCGTTTGAAGTACTCCAGAATGAATTAAAAGCCTCTATGTTTCTCACGCAGGCATTTTGCATTAGTTTATATCGTCGCTCCATTTCATTTACGGCCCACTTTAATGCCAGGTTGGCTTTTGTCGATTCTGTTATAACGGGCATAAGTAGATGAGGGATTCCATCATAAACTGACAGTTCGAGCATTTTAGGATCAACTAGAATCATTCGGACTTGGCTCGGAGAGGATTTCATTAAAATACTGCAAAGGAGGGCATTAATTCCTACTGATTTTCCCGAGCCTGTAGATCCAGCTACAAGTAAATGTGGCATCGAAGCAAGATCAGCACAAACGACATCGCCATTAAGGGATTTTCCCATTGCAAAGGTAAGTGGATTTATTGCTGCTTTGAAGTTATCTGAGCTTAGTATGTCTCCTAGAAAAACAGTATCACGTTTTGAGTTAGGGACTTGTACTCCTAGTGCACGCTTACCTTTTACCGGATTTATAAAAATGGAATCTACTTTTAATGCTAATGCTATATCATCGATAAGCCCAAGAACTTTGGATTGTTTAATGCCGGCTTCAGGTTGGAATTCGTATACTGTTACAACTGGGCCTGGTTGGAATCCAATGATTTTACCGGCGATATTGAAATCTTGCAGTGTTGATAATAGGAGTGATGCTGTCTGCTCCATTTCTTGCTTATCAAACTTTCCATTATTTTTTATTGGAGATTTCATAAAAATATCTATTGAAGGTGCCCTGTATTGATATGCCTGCCGATCTAAATTGTGACTTGGAGTTATATGCAGTTTTTGAAAGAGATCAAAAGGCTTACTTGTCTGTTCTTTTGGGTTGGTTATTTCGATTTGATCGCCCAATATAGGCGAAATATTTTCTATTATAGGTGTGTAATCATTGGCATGTTGATAGGTACAACTTGAAGTTTCTTGTATTAGTTTTATTCCTTCAGACTCATCAATTGAGGTTTTTGTGGCGCCGGTTTTTGAAAAAAGATTGATTAATTTAGATTTTGTTCTTGTTTTCACGTTTATTATTGATTTTTTTATCAATCGACCTGCTGGATTAATAAAACTAATGCGAGTTATGAGAATGAAGCTGGTTACGAAGAAGGTTGCCAATAAAATATTGCTACCTGTTTTCCCAAATGTGGCGGTTAGGATGGAATAAAGATATGTTCCGAAGACTCCGCCGCTTGGCAGTGGATATTCGTGGTATATAGTTGGAGGGAAAAATCCCGCAGCAAAAGAAACAGCTACAAAGATGGCGAGCAACCAGCCGATGAATCGCTCTATAGATTTTGGTTTTTCTACTTTTATTAGGGTAAATACAGCAGCAGTGATAGCCGGCATTGGCAGAATGTAGGAACCTAAGCCTAGATAATAGATGACGATACCGCTTATATTAGCCCCGAAGCGTCCAGCTAAGTTTGTTATTTTGGTAGCTGGATAGCTAAATGCCACCCATGAAGGATCGAGGGGGGAGTAGCTTATTAAAGCAGTAAAATAATATAAGGTAATTCCAAAAACAGTAATAAAGAAGACTTCTCTTTGATAATCAGCGTTAAAGTGAATTAAATTACCGGATAGAAAAGTTAATCTTGATAGGCTTTTTTTGTTTTTTTCTGTTGCCAAGCTTTGCCTCTCATCTGAATTAAATTCGCATTTTGAGTGGAGGGTGCGTCTTTACATAAGTTTTGTCGCAGTGCTTTAGGGTTGTTCTTCATTATATCAAAGTATTGCGTAAATGTTAGATGACTGCCAATCTTTAGCAGAAAAACCTGTACGCATGACAAATGTCGATGTTTTAAACAGTTTCATTTTAAAATAACCATGAAAAATCAATATGTTGTATTTTGATTACTTGGATGAGTTTTTGCTTTAACTTCATTGCTATCTACCTGATGTTAGGTGGTAGAGAACCCTTCTTTAATATGTGCCAGAACTAAAATTGCTTTCCTTAAAATGTTCTGCTTGCCTTAAATTCTTAATTGTTGGGAAATCGATGATTGCTTCTTTGCAAAATTTAGAAAAGAAATTATTGAATTCGAGTAAATTGGTACAGTTGCCCCCTACTTGGCAAGTTATATATGAGGAAGCTATTCGTGGTAATCATATATTATTTAGCCGCATTGATAGCCAAGTGTTTAAAGAAGAATCTTTTCAGTGTTGGAACTTATCTTCATCAGAATTGTCTAAGATAGAGGAAATTATTTTTAAAGTATTATCGGCCTCTACTTTTTCTGAAATGGTAGAAATAATTTCTGCACATGAGAGCCGTGTTCGTTATTCATTATTTTTGGTCTACCAAAGAATTATTAGTCTTTGGTCCCAATATCTAAAGAAAAGCTTGCATTAGAAAGCTTTTTCTTAGTCTGTCTCCTCCCGTTTGGCCTCTATCGTTTTACGATAGAGGTTTTTTTTGTATTTATTGTAGATAAAACTATAATTAAAACAAAGTTGGTTGGTTATCGGCAAATAAAGGCGCGACTACAGGCGATAAATTTTTGAATTCCTCAACATAAGCTTTGGCATACGGCCCGAACAAAAAAAGCTCTTTTGGTTGGACAGCCGCGATTACTTCTTTTAGGTCGTTAGCATCACTGCTGTTGCTGATAATATAGGACCCTATAAGCTGGCTAATTTCCTCTAATTCGTGTTCTATTGTGTTATCTTTGACTAATATTAGAGGGCTATCAGGAAATGTCGGTATTTTAAAATTTTTACTAAGAGGAAGAGGCCAAAGAAGAATTTTATTATTTGGCTTTTTTGCAGAGTATGTTGAGTAGCGTCCCAATTGAGAACCATAAAGCTCATAAATTTTGTTTACTTTAGCAATTGAACTATGAACTGAGACTGGAAGTTTATGGTCGCTAAGAGATTTTGTAATTTCTTGAGCGGTGCCAAAAGCTTGGCAAAGAATGACTGGCCATTGACCCTTGCTGCAAGAGTCAGCAACTTGAGCGACCAGGGACTCCAGCTCTTTTTTACGGTTTGGTAAAGTAATTTGTGGAGCTGGTTTGTAGGCTCCTAAAGCTAAGCTTTTGGCCCTTTTGAGTTGCATTTGTCTGACTATAGAAATGCGATGTGTTTGTAATTGTGGTGCGTATAATAAACGTCCTTTATCTGTTTCTACGTAAAGGGATGCTCCGCCGAGAATGCTGCCTGAAGGTAGAAGCTCCATTTTTAACTTGCCGATTGAAAATGGTCTATTGTATTGGCAAATTAAAGCGTTCGGTTTACGTTTGAATGACTCTAGGATTCTAGCCGTTTCTTCGGTTGTAATCACTTGAGGGACTTTGGTTTTGGTTGTAGAAATGCAGGATGAAAGGAATGATAGTTGACCGGTTGCGTGGGAATCAAACCATAGGATAGACCCATCTAGATGTAAACCATCAGATGTTGATCTAAGTTTGATCGAATGAGGTTTTTCTGTTTTTTCTATCATTTTTTAAACCGGCACTAGTCGTCTTAGTATTTTCTTTTTATTAAAGTATAATTTATTGGTCAAGTGCTGGTATTTAATAATTGTAAGTTTTATTGCTAAAAAATAAGCCTAAAAATGTTTTGTTTTTAGGCAGGCGCGTTATATATCACTCTTAATACCCCCTAGATATCGCCTCACTGACCTCGCGGTATTTAGAATAATAGGTAATGACCCAGTAAAATTTTGCAAAACTAGTAGCTCCTTCAGTCGAACCGTCATTAAAGAAAGCGTAAAGTTTGAGATATTGTTTATATTGTGAAACGATGAAGTCAAAATTTATTCTGGATTTTTCATAACTTACGCTCATGCATGCTCCCACCTAACCAGCTGGCATCTATGTGCTTTTTTCGGTGAATTAGTAAGTTTCTTGAGTTTTTTTTGTGAAAAAATGATTTTTAAAATGTCTTTTTATCAAAACTAGTTCGGAAAAAACGTTTCCGATTGGATGCAAATGTTATAAAAAGCTTAAGCTATATAAGGAGATGAGTACGAGTGATAAGGGTATAGCTTTATGTGGTGGCTTCCTATTGTTACAGCACTAGTACTAGCGTTGATCATTGTCTTTCTTCATTCTCTACAAAACGGTCGGGAAATTAGAAGTACGCACACGTATCGGTCTCGCTATTTGCAAATTATTGGTCAGCTAGAGGGAATTACTCAGCGTATTCTTCCTATGCGGGAAGATATAGCATTTGTTTCAGATCAAAAGGTACTGGAATACTTTGAAAGCACTTTGAAGGCTTTTGAGCTAGTGCTTAAGGCTATGCAGAGTGTATCGCCATTTGGCTCAGATCCAACGGACCTAAATTCTGTTGGTTTTTTGACCAGAGATTGTGAGCAGCGTATTGGTAGAACCCAAAAAGCTATCGCAGATTCTGTTAAAGGGCGTTCTGTTGATTTAGATAAGATGTATGGCAGGAAGAAGGCAATTGAAAGGGGCTGTTATTTTTGCTCTCGGCCCACGGTAAATGATAAATTTTCGCGAGTGCGCGTCAAACTTGATGGGGTGTCAAGAGAGGTCTTAAGTTGTAATGTTTGTAAAAAGGAACTTAAAAACTCTAAAAAAGTTAAAGTGTTACACCTTCAAAAAGATGGCAAGACGGTGCATTGGTCTGAGTGCGATGATTATGTTCCTTCTGAGCATTATTGGAATATAAATAAGCAGGAAGATAAACAAGTGAGGAAGTTAGAATTAGTAGTGTCTAATATTGAAACAAGAAAGCCTACTAAGCTTGAAGATAGTGATAGTTAGAATAAGAGCCTCAAATAATTAAGGAGTATGTTCTATGAAAGATGTTGTACGTGTAGCTGTTACAGGGGCGGCTGGTCAGATTGGCTATAGCCTGCTTTTTAGGATTGCATCAGGAGAAGTTTTTGGTCCGGACCAACCAGTTCATTTAAACCTTCTTGAGTTGCCTCAAGCTGTGAAAGCTGCCGAGGGGACGGCAATGGAGTTGCTAGATTGCGGGTTTTCTACGCTGCATGGTATTGACTGTATGGACAATGTGGAAAAAGGCTTTGATGGTGTGCATTGGGCGTTGTTAGTTGGCTCCAAGCCAAGGGGCCCAGGTATGGAACGCAATGATTTGATTCGTGCTAACGGACCTATTTTTGTTAGCCAAGGTAAAGCGTTGTGTAAGGCTGCAAGCAATGTCCGTGTTGTGGTTGTTGGTAATCCATGCAACACAAATGCGTTAATCGCACAACACAATTGCAAAGAAATCCCAGCAACGCAGTTTTCAGCTATGACTATGCTAGATCAAAATCGTGCTCGTGCACAGCTTGCATTAAAAGCTGGTGTAGGAGTTGGTGAAGTAAAAAATCTTGTGGTTTGGGGAAATCACAGCTCAACCATGTATCCTGACTTTGAAAATGCCACAATTTCAGGCAAAGCTGTGCCAGAGGTTATCAGTGACAGAAAATGGTTGGAATCGGATTTTATTACCACAGTGCAAAAAAGAGGGGCGGCTATTATTGAAGCTAGGGGTAAGTCTTCAGCTGCATCTGCTGCATCTGCTTGTATCGATCATATGAAAAATTTTGCAACAAAAACTCCAGCTGGTGAGTGCTTTTCGGCTTGTGTGCCTTCAGACGGCCATGCTTATGATATTCCTAAGGGACTGATTTTTTCTTTTCCTCTCCGTGCAAATGGAAATGGTGGCTATGAGATTGTAGAAGATAAAAAATTGTCAGATTTTGCCAAAGGTAAAATTAGACAAACTACCGAAGAGCTGGTTGAAGAGAGAGAGGTCGTTAAAGATTTATTGGGCTAATAAACCCTTTACAGCGATGTCCTTGACCCAGATAGCTTAGTAACCTTATAATCGAAGTATGATTAAAATAATAAACATACTTCGATTTTTTATTTTTAGCCTTTGTTTAGGCTTATCCGGATGTCTGCCTGGTGTGCTTTCTCAGTACCAAGAGAAATATGCAAACCAATCTGTATCAGATCATAGGGTAGATAGTTCTGATGATGAAGGCCAACTACCTCCTAAGGGCTTGAGAAGCCCTACTCCTCCACAAAGAAAAACTACTGTTTATGCAATTAACGATCAAACGTATAGGTTTGAATTAAAAGGCGATGCGGTGTGGAGCGCTGCATTGGATGTATTGATGCGCAATTATAATTTGACGACTGTGGACCATAAATCAGGGGTTATTACAACTGAATGGGATAGTTTTTTCTTAAATGAAAAAGTGTATCGAAACAAGATTTCCATCCGTATTTCTCGTCGCTCTTGGAATAAGATCGATCTTGCTATTGTTAACAATGTCGAAATGCTGAGAGATGGATCTAAAGACTCACTGAATTCTGTTTGGTTGCCCTCAGACGATAAAGGAAATGAGGTCAACCGCATCATTCAAAATATGGCGCTTTTGCTTCACCAACCTCCGCCTGTTTTGGCACCTGGAACTAGTATTGCAAAGGATATTGATCCTGCAGGAAGTCCTTAGTAGCAAGGATTGTCAAGTCGAGTAAAATCGCTAGCTCCGTCATGTTGAGCGTAGCGAAACAACTCTTAGCTTTGGATCTTCAGGGCTTTGATCTTCATAAAAAATATCGAATTTTATTAGGTTAAAAGCGGCAGTGATAATAGGTTGCCTTTATTTTTGCCGCAGAATGTTTTTTACAGTATTGATCTGGGATAAAAGCTTCTAATGGATTTTCTTCATCATTTTTAAAGTGTCTTGGATGAAATTTAACCACTTTATTTTGTACGTTTAAGGGAACTAAGTCGTAGGTTGGCCGCTTTTTGCCTGTTGTATCTTTTGGAAATTTTACTCTTACAGACATACCTTGCTGGGGAGAATGTAATGTATAACTACTGAAAGCAAAGTTACCTAAGGAATAGAATATTGGTTTGCTTTTATAAATTTCAATACTCTGCAATACATGCGGATGATGGCCTATTACCATATCAGCACCAGCATTGATCGAAAGATGAGCAAGCTCTTTTTGATATGCTTTTGGTGTATGCGTTCGTTCTACGCCCCAGTGGAAGCTTACTATAGTGAAGTATTTATTTTTTTTACAAACTCTTATTGCATCTCGCGTTTTTTGATAATCGAGAAATGCTGAGCCTGGTTGGTCTTTTTTGGCCCAAAAGCTTGTCGGTAGAGTGCGGTTAAAGGCTAGCATACAGATAAATCTTTGGCCGTCAGAAATGACCAGTGGCTGAGTGGCTTCGTTTAAAGACATGCCAGCCCCAAAAGTTCTAATCCCTGCACTGCTAAGAAGTGTTAAGCTGTCGAATAGGCCCATGCTGCCGTAATCTAATGAGTGATTATTTGCGAGTGATGCATACTTGATATTTGCTTTATACAGATTTTTTCCCACCCAAGTTGGCATCTTTAACAAATAGCTTTTCAGTTCTTTGGGCATACGGGCTGTGGTCGCCACTCCTTCAAAATTGACAATGTTGTGCTTCGCTGAAGATAGCAGATGTGTTATATTTTTAAACATATTAGGGTTATGAACACTGCTTTTTGTTTCTTTGATTGCTCGGTAGGAGAGGTAGAGGTCTCCAAAAAACTGTAAATGTGCATTTTGTAGTCCTTGTACACCTTCCTTTGCATGGCAAACCTGCAAAGATGATGAAATTTCAAACAACAAACTTAAATAAACGACTGCTTTCACAAAAAACATCTTTATTCTTTCTTTTAGCATTGTTAATTTCGGCCTTGGCTTTTCTATACATGTTATAGTAAAGCATACCTTTACGGCGATGTTTCCGGCAATGAAGATTAGCGGTATTGTTAGTTTTTTGCTGAAGTAAGAAAACGCTCTTGGAGAGATGGCAGAGCGGTTGAATGCACTGGTCTTGAAAACCAGCGTGGGGGCAACTCCACCCAGGGTTCGAATCCCTGTCTCTCCGCCAGTTAACTAAAGCTGGCTCTTTGTGTCGTGTAACTTCCCGCTCGTAATGTTTGTAGGTTTCTTTTTATTCTTTATGGAGAGATGGCTGAGTGGCCGAAAGCACATCCTTGCTAAGGATGCGACTGGGTAACTGGTCCGTGGGTTCGAATCCCACTCTCTCCGCCATTATTCTCACTCTTTGATCCCGTCATCTTGGGCGTAGCGAAAGACCTCAAGCCTAAGCGGCTCTCCTTCCTTCGTGGTGGGTAAGCTTTGAATTCCTTCAGTAACAGTCATTGAGCACCCTTAGTCTATAGTTTTCGAAGTTCTTATATCCGTAACCTCTTCTTTGTATTAACTTTGTTTTTCTGTTGAATCCTTCAGTTCTGCCATTACTAATTCTAGCTTTGTGGAAATTCAATATTTCAGTTCTCCAGCTTGCTAATGTTTTGCGCAGGGTTTCAACCTTCATCAACTTCGAATGCCCCATACGATCCATCAGATTTTTAAAGATCAATTTGGCTTTATGCTGCCCCCGACATCTGTAGAATCTGCAGATTGCTTCTTTATATTCATAGATCTCACGGATATGAGGATACTGTGCAAGCCATCTTTTAATCGCTGACTTCTCGTAATGCTTTAAATTTTTAGAATTTCGCAACAGTAGTTTTCTTATGGGGTTCTTACGGTCGTCACCCGTTGCTGTTTTTCGATATCGATTGACAAGTCTGTTAAAAAGCCTAACAACGTGAAAACGATCACAAACCATGATCGCATTAGGAAAATTCCTTTTAACGAATGTTCGATACCCTTCCCACATATCAAGGGAAACAGCTTCAACATTCTCTCTGCCAGGAATAGAGTTTAGCGCCTTTTCAAGGCTTTCAATTGTTCTCCCATCAACGAGTTCAAAAACTCTTTTGTGAGAATGATCGACAACCATGGTTGCAAACTCTACTTCTTTATACTTAGGTTTTCGAATTGAATGTTCGTCAATCCCAATATACTTTGGAAAGGGGTGAGCTCTTCTACGTCGACGCAGTTCCAGAGTCTGATAGAAGCTTGTGTAAACCATCCTAGATGAACATCGGAAGTTGCTTCTGACATCTTTTAAGTTAGAATACTTTTCAGCAGCCCAGGTAACACTTGCCTTAAATCGTTGTGTTGTCCTATGTCCCTTACGGATACCCTTTGTTGGCTCTGTAAAGATGCATCCACATCTCTTGTTTTTGCACTTCAATCTGCGCTTTTTTAATCGCCATAGATTAGCTTTATTACGGATTGGAGTGTCTTTTATTTTAACAATGCGATGGTCATAAGTAACATTAGTAAGGGTTGCACATTTAGGACAGACCTCTGGAATCTTTTGAGTTTCAACATCAAAGCCAATCCCCCATTGGCCTAAAGGGTAAGAATTTACTAAATTCATTTCCGGTAAAATCATTAGATGTGCTAGTGTTTTGATCGACAGTATAAGTGAAGGCGCTCGAAGATTGGACGTCAGCCAGCCAGCCAGCACTTTCCGAATCTATTCTTAAATTCGAAAGAAGCCTTGGATCGAAAGTCTTTTATAGGACTCGTCTTGGAGTAAAACTGACTCCATTTGGAAGGGATGCTTTAGAGAAGGCTCGATCCACCCTTTCTAACTATAGCGATCTAACTCAGACGGATAGTGCGCGTGGATCTGGGAGTCAACCGATCAGAATGGGGTGTCATCCTGTTGTAGGGTCCTATGTCTTTCCCAAGGCCCTAAGCATTTTAAGTAAGGAAGTGCAGAACTGCAGGTTTAGAATCTTTCATGGTAGTTCTGCGACTATGCAGGAAATGGTACAAAATGGATCTGTTGATGTCGCGCTCGTGGTTAATCCAAGGAAGGTACCTGATCTAATTATCTCAGAAATTGCGAAAGATCATGTTTATGTTTGGAAGAGAGGCAAGAACGAGTGTCCAGATCGTATCATCTGTAATCTAAATCTATTTCAAACTCAAACCATTTTGCGAAAATGGAAAAATTCTCCAAGAGACATTGTTGAGTCCGATAACTTGGAACTTGTTACCCGCCTAACAGAAGCAGGGTTGGGCTATGGAATTATTCCTGAGCGAGCTGTAAAACTGTTAAAGGCTCGACTGAAGAAAGAAGACGAACTCCCGAGTTATACAGATGCAGTTTGCATTATTTATCGACCTGAGTTTGGAAAACTCGATTTTGAAAACCGGCTGATTCAAGCCATTAAAAAAGCTTTTTGATCTTTATCTATGCTTTACTGCGTATTCTGCTGGTATAAAAGACTTCTTTAAAAGATAAACTTACTTGAAAAAATTTCACTCCAAGTATTCACTCATGTGGATTTTATTAATGGCAACTCTTGAAAGAGGAAGGAGAGTTGGACGTCTTGATTTGGAATGCTTTTATGTAATCAGGTGTCTTTTTAATTTCTTCTTCTTGTTGGCGTCAGTAATTTAGTAATAGAAACTTCTGAACCTAGTGTTTCAGTATTTCCTTGTTAAATCTTATATTTAATAGCAAAATTAACTTTGAAAAATTGGTATATATTGAAGATCTTTATAAATGTTTTGGTGCAGAGATGTTTTATCGATAGTAGGGAAATTTATACAAGTAGTAGGCAAGCATCAGATACGCAATTTTTATTGTTTGCGAATAGATTGAAATGAGTGCTTTTAAAAGAAGGTTGATAATGAAGACAGTAAAGATTTTAAGCATCGCGGTTTTGATATTTGTTCTAGGTGCGAGTGGATATTTTGGTTATCAAAAGTTTGTGATCAACAAAGGATTGATTACTGATGTAGTTGTTCCTCCACTGTCTGAGGAAAAAGAAGCTTTTGAGATTTTTGATCCATCTGTTGAAGAGACAAAAAAAATTCCACTCAAAATTCTTGCTATAAAACCAAATATTGAAAATACTCCTGAAGTTAGACAAATTTCGGTGACTTTTAATAAACCCATGGTATCGCTTGATGATTTTGAAAAAAGTGCGCAAGATCTTCTGATAACGATCGAGCCAAAAATAAATTGCCATTGGCGATGGCTAAATAGAATGAGCCTGGGTTGTCAGTTAGACGAAGCATTGCCGCCATCAAATCGATATAAGATTAAAATTTCCAAGGGTTTTAAAGCATTTGATGGAACGGCATTAAGCCAAGATGAAACAGCTGTATTTACAACTTCAAAGTGGAAGGTTGTTCGAGATAATATCGAATGGAAAGACGCAGACATTCCGGTTATTTATTGGACTTTTAACCAACCAATGTTGAAAAGTTCGCTTCAAAAAAACATCAAATCAACCTGTGGTTTGGTTAAGGTAGATTCAGTAAGTAAAGAGATTGGTGAACGATATAGTGTTGATATTTTGAGGACTTATTCTATCTTATTTGATAAGAAGATAGGGCTTTCAAAAAATTGTAACTTAAGTTTACCGGCATTTGTGGAAGCTTCATCTGGTAAAGAACCTGGAAGTTCCTATTCACATAATTTTCAGACTTATCCTGACTTCGCTATAACGAACATACAATGCCAATACAAAGTTGGATCAAATAAGCCGGAAGGAGCCAAATTCAAAGTTAATGGCTGTGATCCAAATACGGGTGTAACTATTGAACTTTCAACGCCTGTTTTTGCGAAAGATCTGATTGGGAATATACAGGTAGAACCTTTCTTTGGCTGGTCAAAAGGTGGTAGAGGGTCGCCAGAGTATTTTGCTCAAAATCCTGATGAATTGTATTCGAGAATTATTCTTAATAGTCCATTAAATGGCAGAGACAATCACACTATTAAGTTGAATTCAATTAAAGATCAATTTGGACGTTCCTTGATAGGGCCGGATACAGTCGAAATTTCAACAATAGACTTTCGACCTAAACTCAATATTTCAGACCATTACGGTGTCCTTGAAAAGAAAGGCCCTCATCAAGTTGCTTACAGTGCTGTCAATTTAAAACAGTTTCAATTTGATTATTATCAATCGAATTCAGTCAATGATTTGGAGTTATGGAAATATTTTGAGAATAGATATAATTATTGTCTTGGTCGTCTTAAAGCAAAGCCATTTTCATTTAATTCATTACAGGTCGACACAGGAGCGCAGCTAAATATCCCTATTACTAATCCGATTGACTTAGATAAAATAATACCTAATTTTAAATTTGGAATGTTTTTGGGAAGTGTCAAATCTCCTAAAGTTTTTGAATCTGCTCAAACTGAAGGTTATAACTTAAATAATTTTTGTAAAAATTTTTTCTTAGTTATTACTGATTTAGGAATCATGGCAAAGGTTGGTTTTTATGATTCTGGAGTATGGATTCACTCTATAGCTACCGGCAAACCTCTTTCGGGAATTGAAGTTCAACTCCGAGGCTATGAAAAGGTTTTAGCTGAAGGGAAGACAAATTCTGAAGGATTTGTGAAGTTTGCTGGAGCTTCAGAGTGGGATCCTGAGCGAGCTCAGTTTAAGAGTTGGGGTGTGGATGAAGAGCTTTTTGTGATTGCAAAAACAGATGATGATTTGTCAGTTCTTCCTTTTTATCAGGGTACTCGCGGTATATCAGCATACGATTTTTCAAATTATGGTTCTGGAAATTATTTTTATTCAAGGCAGCTTTCGAAATCTTCGAATCACATTGTTCACGCGATTACAGATCGCCCTTTATACCAACCTGATCAGAGCGTAAAAATTAAATTATTTGCTAGACACTGGGAGCCAAGGACATTTGGATTGGCACCTGATAGCGATATCGAGGTGATAATTCGCGATTCTCGCGGCAAGGAAATACATAAAGAAATGTTAAAGCTTTCAGAATATGGGACTGCGAACACTGAATTTAAACTGGATAGTGGATCTCCCCTTGGTAGTTACTCAATTGTTGCAAATATTGATTCGAAATGGCAGCGAACTATTGGGTTTTTTGATGTTCAAGAATTTACTTTGCCAGCGTTTAAAGTGGGCGTTAAACCTATAAAAACAAGATTTTTGGTAGGAGAATCTGCTGCTTTTAGAACTAGTGCTCAATACCATTTCGGTGGAGGCGTTGCAAAGACTAGTGGAAGTTATACAGCCTCATTTCAAGAGGAACAGTGGCAACCTACTTTACCCAAGTGGAAGGATTATCATTTTGATGATCAGGTTTCACTTAATCTTGCTGGTTATGAAAAACCCCGTAGTTTAAGGCATATAGTAGTTGAAGATGGCAAGCTCTTGACAGATAAGAATGGAGATTCTTTTAAGCAAATATTATTGTCACAAAACCAAATTCGCTCCTATGGAACCGTGACTTTTGAGTTAAAATTTGAAGATGATAGAGGTAAAACGATTGCTGGAAGAAGTGGAGCCAAAGTTTTTTATTCTGAATTTCAGTTGGGTCTTAGAAAAGATAAATGGGCTTATGAAGCGGGTGAGGAAATAGAACCTAAAGTCGTATTAGTCAATTCGGAAGAACTATCTATCAATAGACGTCCGATAACACTTAAATTAATCCATCGATCTTATCAAACTATCCGTGTCCGTGGCACGGGAAATTATTTTGGTTATGAAACGCGGACTTCAGACAAGGTGGTCGATGAGTGTAAAACAATATCGGTAGAAGATGGTGCCAGTTGTGTTTTAAAAGCTAAAGCAGCTGGATCGCATTTTATTCTAGCAGAGGCAAAGGATTCAAAGGGGCAATTGGCGCAATCTTCATTACATCTTTATGTGACTGGCTCTGATTACGTTGGATGGTATAGGGAAAATCATGATAGAATCGATATCATACCAGATAAGGATTCTTATAATGTTGGTGATGAAATTTCACTTCTGATAAAAAACCCATATCAAGAAGTGGAAGGAATTTTTACTTTAGAAAGGTTTGGCATTTTAAAGCAGTTTAGAAGAAAGTTGTCTGGTGGTGCTGAAATTGTCAAAATTCCTCTCGATTCTAAAGACTACGCACCTGGTTTTTATGTATCTGTAAGTCTTATTAAAGGTAGAGTGTCAGAAAAAATTGAAGGTGGTGTCGATTTAGGAAAGCCTTCATTTAAAATGGGTTTAGCAAAAATTAAGGTTGTAAATCCAGATACACTTCTCGAAGTTGAAGTGTCAACAAATAAGTCTCAGTATGAAATTGGTGAGGAAGTTGATGCAAAAATACATATTAAATCATCAGCTGGTAATAGGCGTGCTGAAGTTTCAATCGCTGTAGTTGATGAAAAAATTCTTCAATTAGCTGGAAGTTATAAAGATAAGTTCGATCTGCATGATAAATTTTATGAAATCCCTGGTGTTGAGGTGATGACATCTCAAATGCTTAGCTATCTAATTGGACGTAGGCATTTCGGCCGCAAAGGTGTGTCAGAAGGAGGTGATGGTGAGGGAATCGCCGTCCGTAAAAACTTTTTACCGTTAGCATATTGGAATCCTGCTTTAGAGACAGATCTTTCAGGTAAAGCAAATTTTAAATTTAAGATACCAGATAATTTGACAAGCTGGCGAATTTTAGTTGTAGCAGTCGACAAGGAACATAGATTTGGTTTTGGAGGTACTTCATTCAAGGCCAATAAAAAAGTCATGATCGAACCTGCCCTCCCCTCATTTTTAACCGAAGGAGATCAACTAAAGAGCCGTTTTAGTGTTTTTAACCGTTCTGGAAATACAGGATCTATAATCGGTTCTATCAAGACAGAAGGCTTAGATCTTTTAAACCGAGAAGATAAGAAAATAGATGTAGATAATGATGGTAAAGGATTTTTAGAATGGCTGGTTAAGGCTCCTTTTGGTGCCCAATCTGCAAGTTTGACGGTTAAGGCAGAGCTTGAGGGGACTGCTCTTGACGATGCTGCTCAGTATAGTTTCCCTATCCGTCCATTTGTATCATATGAAATTTTTACTCATTATGGTTCCTCGATAGAATCTAATACGAAGATTCCTGTTAAAATTCCAGAAGGAATTAGACCTGAGCTGGGTGGGTTAGAAGTTATTTATAGCCCTTCATTGATTTCTCATTTGGATGATGTCATTCGATATGGCCTTGATTATCCGTATAGTTGTTGGGAACAGAAGTTGGTTAAGGCTTTAATGCTGAATTCTTATGTGAATTTGAAGGACTATATTTCAATTCCTGATATTAAGCGTGATCCAATAACCTGGATAAGAGAGCTATTAAATAAGATGCCTAATTATCAAGCTCCAAACGGTGGCATGAGTTTTTGGAAGCCAGATCTTAGAACAGTAGATCCTTATCTTTCAGTTTTTACAGCGCTTGGAATGGTTTGGATAAACCAATCTAATGTTCCCATTCCTGAAAGCTCTACAAATAAAGTTTTCGAGTATACTAAAAACTTACTCGAGGGCAGAGAGTCTTTTCCCAATTGGTATACTTCTAAGGTTAAAGCAACTGTTTTGGCGATGGCAGTATATGTGCGTGGACTATTAGGGGACAAAATTTTACCTTCATTAAACAGAATATATCAAGATAAGGATAATTTAAGCTTATTTGGAAAAAGCTTTCTCTGGAGTGCTGCTTCCAATTTTGTAGCATCAAGTCCTATTGCAGAAGAATTAAAGAAAAGCATTTTTAGTATGGCCGATTTGACCTCTGGCCAAATTCAATTCCAAGAACTGCATGATGATGGATTTCAGAGGATACTTCACAGTACAACAAGAACCAACTGTAGGCTTTTAGTAAGCTTGCTTGAAAGTGATCCGAAGGGTCCATTTGTAGAGCCTCTTGTGAGGTGGATTATTGGAAATCGTAAAGCTAATAGATGGAATAATACGCAAGAGAATCTCTATTGTTTAAATGCACTTACGAGTTATGCAAAGATTTTTGAAAAAGAAATACCTAACTTTAAGATTGCTTCAAAAGCTTTTGGAGTACCATTAAAAGATGCAACTTTTAGCGGATTTAAACAAATAGGCGTAGCACAAGAAATTAGCTTTAAAAATGTGAATAATAATTCCAACCAAGAGCTTGATATCGATAAATCAGGACCTGGCAGGCTTTATTATACGACTCGGTTAAAGGTTGCATATAAAGACATACGCAAAGAACCTGTTAATTCAGGAATGCAAGTTAAAAGAACTTTTTATATAAAGGATAAGAGTGGAAAATGGATTCCTCAAACAAATCATGTGAAGGTTCGGCGAGGCGATCTTGTGCGTATTGAGCTAAAAACTTCGATTCCTTCGACGCGATATCATGTTGCTTTAGCGGATGCGCTTCCTGCTGGACTTGAGCCACTCAATACTGCATTGGCTGCAACTGCAAAATCAGAAGCTAGTGATGAGTCTGACGATTCGAGTGGGAGTTATTTTTGGAATGAAGATGATAATTGGTGGGGGCTATATTCAAGTGGCGGATTCTATTACAGGGAGATGCGGTTATTTGGTGCTCAGTATTTTGCAGATTTTTTATCTCGTGGTGAATACACTATCAATTATATTGCCCAAGCAGTAGCGGTTGGGGAGTTTAATGTTGCTCCTGCTACTATTGAGCAAATGTACGACCCGGAGGTTTATGGAAAGTCGACGCCAGCATCGTTTATCGTTACTGAGTAAGTTAACATTTTCTCTTTTTGTTGTGCTCATAATTTTGGGTGGGGCAGTATATCCTTTATGGAATATTCCTTCTAACTTGCCCGAAGTTAGCACTTTGATGAGTCAAGTATTGTTAGACCGTCATGGCTTACCTATTCAGATCCCATTGAATGAGCGAGAAGAACGTGCTTTATCAATAAAATTAGATGAAATTCCAATGTGGGTACAGAAAGCATTTATATTATCTGAAGATAAACGCTTTTTTGACCATTTTGGTGTCGATATTGTTGCGATATTTCGCGCAGCGTTTCAATCTATAAAGCATTTTCATATTGTATCAGGAGCCAGTACTATCTCTATGCAATTGACTCGGATATATTGGCCGAAGTTATCAAAACCAAGATTTAAAATTGCTCAAATCGTTCAAGCTCTTCGTTTGGAAAGGTTTTATTCCAAATCTGAGCTTTTAATGTATTACTTTAATGTGGTTCCTTTTGGTTATCAGGTTGTAGGACTTAAACAAGCATGCCTATATTTTTTTAATAAATCTTGCGACCGGCTTTCCCTTGCTGAAGGTGCTACGCTTGCTGTTCTTCCGAGAAATCCAAACTTTTATCTTAGAAATCAAAATGCTTTATTGTTAGCTAGAAATAGAATTCTAAAGAAAATTATTTCGCATTTGAGAGTAGATAAAATTTCTGCAAGTCAAGCCTTTAAGGAACCGATTCAATTTAATCATGGTGCGATTACTACAACAGCTTATCATTTTTCTCAGAAGGTTCTAAAAGAGCATAAAGCTTCTTCTTCTACAATAATTAAAACTACACTTGATCTATACCTTCAAAAGAAAATTCAAAGTTTTTTGAAAGAAGATATTCAGAAGCATCCAAAGCTTGGTGATGATGGAGCAATTTTAGTCGTTGATAATAAATCTGGGGATGTTTTAGTTTATATTGGGAGCCCTGGTTATTTTTTAAGTGGTCACGGGATGTTAGATGCCATACAAACGTTTAGATCACCAGGATCAACATTGAAGCCGTTTGTCTATGCCTATGCTTTAGAACGTGGATGGACATTGTCGTCGATAGTGCCTGATGTTCCAATTAAATTTAAAGTAGAAAATGGAATTTTTTCGCCGAATAATTATGGAGGAAATTTTTCAGGCCCTCAGCAATTACGCTATGCTTTAGCAAACTCAAAAAATGTCCCGGTTCTTTATTTAACGGCAAAATTGGGAGAAGCCTCAGTATTGTCTTTTTTAAGGCATGTTGGTTTTGAAAGTTTGATTCAATCTTCTGAGCATTATGGGGTTGGTGTTTCTCTTGGAAATGGAGAGGTTTCCTTGTGGGAGCTTGTGCAAGCTTATAGTGGTATAGCTCGCGGAGGTATTTTAAAACCATTAAAATTATTAGATGAGAGTTTTCGCTCTGAAGAGAAACGAATTATTTCAAAAGAAGTAGCTTACTTAATTGCAGATGTTCTCAGCGATCCTCAGGCTCGCGCAGAGGAATTTGGTAGAAATGGTGCCTTAGAATTTGATTTTAAGGTTGCAGCTAAAACTGGAACTTCAAGCGACTATCGTGATCATTGGACTATTGGGTTTACTTCGGAATATACAGTAGGGGTTTGGAAAGGAAATGCTGATGGCAGCCCTTTCAAGTCGAAGGTGTCTGCATCGTTTGGAACGGGCCCATTATTTAAACAAATCATGCTTTTGCTTCATTCTAAAAATTTGCCTATTAGATCATTGACGCCTGAGTCAATAGAAAAAAAGCGAGTTTGTAGTTTAAGTGGAAAACTAGCTGGACGTAATTGTCCAAGTACAAGGTTAGAATACTTTCAAGAGGAGAATGTCCCGCACCATGCCTGTTCTTATCATAGGGAAATAGCGGTAGAAAGTTGTGGAGGAGAAACTAAGCTCATCAAATATACGAATTTTCCAGAAGAATATGCTGCTTGGGCCCAAGCTAATCATTTGCCTACGCTTCAGGTACAGCTAGCAGTAGAGTGTGGTTGGAATCATGAGCGGATTGCGACTTTTCAGGAGAAGGACCAATTTCCTAAAATTGTTGAACCTGTTTCAGGTACCATTTTAGCCATCGATCCAACCATTCCTCGCGAACATCAGAAGCTTAGGATACAATTTGCGCATACTATCGCTAAAGAAGATATTATGCTTTTGGTGAATGGAAAGCCGTTTAAAAAATTAAGAGGCCGGTCTTTTATTGATTGGCCATTGAGTAAAGGGCGGTTTAACTTTCAAATTCAAGTAGGTCAGGATGTTCTTTCTGAAAATACAAAAATTAATGTTTTTTAGATTAGTTGTATGTATTATTTTTACAACTTTTATCGAAGTGTCTTCGGAAGCTGTAGCATCGACTAAAGATTGCCATTATTCAACTTGGACATGGGATACTTTCCAGAAGCTTGCGGTGAATCATAGTACAGTACAAAAATCTAAAAGTAAGTTATTAAAATATGAACGAGATAGATTTTCACCATGTACTCTCTGTCGAGAGGATCAACAATTAGTAAGTATTCCTGGTATTTCACCCTTTCTTATGTGCAAGCATTTTGCCGAGCAAGTTCGCAGTGCGATCTTGTCAGCTTTAAAACTTGGCTTCCCGATTTATGAAGTTGTTGGATACCGAGTAGGTAGGTCAAAGGGAAAAGTTGACTCAAATGGATTAAGAACTGAATATAGTAATCATTCATTTGGGACAGCAATTGATATTAACCCTAATTTCAATGGTCTTTATGATAATTGTACTCACTTTAGCCCTTCTTGTAGGTTATTAAGAGGTGGGCTGTGGAAATCTGAAAATCCTGCCTCAATTAAAACAAGTTCGTCTATCTACAAAGAATTCCAACGCATAGGTTGGCGGTGGGGAGGGAGTTTAGAAGGAAAACAAAAGGACTTTATGCATTTTTCGCTAACAGGAGACTAAATATTCTAAGCAATGTTATAAAGTGTCATCACAACTTTCTACTTGCACTCCCGCGTTTTAAATCCAACATTGTTATGGCAGGATTGGTCTTTGTGAGAGCGGCAATTCAAAAGATGCTAGCCAGCCCTTAGGGAACTGAGATCAGAAGAGGCCCAAACAGAAGAATGAATGTGCAATTGGTTAATTCCATTTAAAAACAATGGAAAGGTTCATAGACGAAAACACTTTCAAAAATTATTCAATCAACGGTGGACACTACAAAATAAAAAGATCGGCGCACAAGTTGCTGGAAATTTTTACCCCATTCTGGGGCAAGGGAGAACTTTATCCAAAATCAACTTGCTTTCATACAGAAAGAGCTTTCACACTGATTGGACCCGTGGAGAGCAGGCTAAAGTGCTTCGAACATTTCTGGCACAGATTGGTCTCAGGTGAAATTTCATACTCTGCGAGCTTGCTTTGCCACTCATCTACTTAGGCATAAAATCGCACCAGCCATTGTTATGAAAATATGCGGTTGGAAGGAACTGGAAACCATGCAACGGTACGTACGATTGGCGGGTATAGAGGTGGAGGGCGCGACTGATAGTCTTAGGTTTACATCAAGTGAAGTAGGCATTGACAAGATCTTGGAATTACGGAATTTTTAAGTTCTGCCAAAGCGTCGAAAATTTTTCATGCCTCAACATCCTCAATGGGTGTCGGTCTGTCACGGATTTTATATGACTTTATATTGTGCGCTATGGTACAAAACCGTTGTTTCTTTTTAATTAGGGGGTGGGATGACTCGGTTCATTAAATTAGCTATATCAACTCTAACATTTTTCAGTTTGTTTACTCACGTAAGTGCTATGAACCCCAGGATATAATTGAAAAAATCCTTTCTGCTCATGTTGAGGGTGAGTTTAATGTTGGGGCAGTGGTCGGAAAAACCGAGAATGGTTCAAAGCAAATATGGACAAAGGGCACTGCAGAGCTTGGTCAACCAACACCACCAAATGAAAATACAATTTTTGAAATAGGCTCAATAAGTAAAGTATTCACAGGTATTCTCCTAGCTGACTTGGTGCTTGATGGAACTGTTTCCTTAACAGATCCCATTTCTCAGTATCTGCCTGAGCTTGAGTCTAAACCGACAGGAAGTATCACTCTGGTTGAACTTTCAACCCACACCTCAGGGTTGCCAAGACTCCCCACGAACTTCTCACCTAGTAATCTAATGGATCCCTATGCAGATTATACTGAAGACATGCTTTTGGAGTTTTTGGTGAGTCATCCTCTTGGAGACCACCCTACTGAATTTAGTTGGGATAATTATTCTAATCTAGGTGTCGGTTTACTGGGTTATATACTAACTAAAGCAACCGGTTTGAGCTACGAAGAACTCTTAAGTAGTCGAATAACAAGTAAGCTGGATATGAGAGATACTGTGGTAGCTCTTAACGCCGAACAAGTTGGTAGATTTGCTCGCCCCTATAATGGTGCCCTGGAGGAAGTGTTGCCATGGGATTTAAGTGTTTTGGTTGGAGCTGGAGGCATACGCTCAACCCTAAAAGACCTTATGAAGTTTGTTGAAGCAAATCTTAATCCTGACAATACTTCGATAGCTCGTGCCTTAAAATTAGCACAGCAGGTGCAACAAACTAATGGTACCGACAGTATCGGCCTGGGATGGGGTATTAGTGAGTCTGGTAATTTTATTGTTAAAGGACATGGGGGTGGTACTGGTGGATTCAGATCCTATGTGGGAATCAACTCTGCCACTAATACAGGTTTGGCTTACCTCACAAATACATCATCTGATTTGAAGTGTGTAGGTAAAGTCGTACTTTGGGGTTCTGAATGCACTCCAGAGTTTGGCTATCCTGTACCAGATGCAATTTTAGATCTTTATGTTGGCACCTACAAGGATTCAACGGGGATCGAAATAATTATAACCCGCCGGAATAAATACCTAATCTACGAAATTGTTGGACAAGAAAAAAATCGGATGGAATCCCTCTCCGAAAGTAAGTTCAACATTTTTAATATCGCTACAATAGAGTTTGAAAAGGATACTAACGACCACGTTCCCTATTTCACGCTTACCCAAGGTGAATATGTTGGAAAATTTTATAGGGTAGAGGAATCAGATCAAGGTGAACCAGAGACTTTAAGGTGACATAGATGAATTGGAAATGTTCTTGGATCCTATCTCTTTCTCTTTTATTCGTAAGCTTAGCTTCAGGTAAGGAAATCCATACAATTGAATATCTAACTGTTAGCGCTGCTGAAGCGAAAGCTTTCAAATGGTTCCGTTCGTTCCGACTGGGGTGAAAAGAAGCTCTCAAAGAAGGCTTTTCTAACAGCAAGACACTTTTCAGAGGTAGTAATCGGGAAATCTACGAATCCAAATCTCCCTGATAAGTTCCAGGTGGAAATAAAGTATTCTCTCTGTTTCAATATTCCCGAGGCACGGCTGTTATTATTTTATGTGCCATACTTCTTGGCATAACCCTTCAGCACTTCCCTCATCATCCGCTGATACTTCGTACCATATTCTTCCGCCATTTCCTTGAAAACTTCGATAGTGTCGGCATCGACAGCAATTGTAATCTTTATCAGTTCTTCTTTTGGCAGAAGTTGATTGGGGGGTGGGAGGAAGTCTGACACTTGTACCAAATTGCCGATTGGCTCGTCCGATGTTTGGGCCTTTTTTTAAAGTCAGAGTTGGCTACATTTTTTCTTGTATTTGCCTTTTACAACTAGGAAATATAAGGAAGTCGGTCATTTTTCAAGGCTGATTATTTTGCTCGATATAAAGCCGCAATAGGAATAAATTTGATGTTATCTACTAGTTTGTATTCCAAACCTGTATAAAAAAGATAGCCCTTTACTTTCTTTTTTGAGCTGGTCATGAATTCTTTAAGTGTTCTAATATCTTTGTTAGTTGGCTTTTTTGTAGCTTTGATTTCAATAGCTTTTAGATGATCTGAAAATGGCATGATTAAATCAATCTCGCTACCACTTATCGTTTGATAATAGTACATTTCCTCAACATCATAAAATCCAAGTTTCCTTCTTTTTTCTAATTCTGAAATAACGAAGTTTTCAACAAATTGCCCTCTCGAGTTTCCAATATTTAATGCTGTCAATATTCCATTATCTGCAAAGTATGATTTTGGAGCTTTCAATAGCCTTTTTGCCGCTCCATATTGATAGCCGTAAAGACGAAATCCAAGTTCTGCTTGGTATATCATGTTAAGATATTTTTTTGCCGTTTGATGACTCAAACCTGACTCGTTTGCAAAGTTAGAAACTTGAGTTAATGAACAAAGCGACAAAGCATAGTGATTTAATATGGCTAAAAGTCCAGTGACATTTTCGATATTAGATAACAAAGCTAAATCTCTCGTAAAATAGGTGTTACGATAATTTTTTAATATTTCATTTTTATTACGCTCCGAATTAGCTAAAATAACCTCAGGAAAACCACCAAACTTTATTGAATTTTCGACTAAACGATTTGCTACTTTAAGATCTAAAACTGAAAGCTCATCTTCAAAAATACAATGATTGGGTAGGCCAGCTTCTTCTCCAAAACAAAATGCTGGTAAACTTTTTGGAATAATTCGACCTGCAAGGGTTTCATAATTGGTATCTAGCAGGCCGACTCGGCTAGAGCCGCTCAAATGGATTATTGATTGGTTTTCATCGAGTGCAAATTTTACCGCAATTGCCAGCTTAGGTACTCTCTGAGCTTCATCAATGATAAGTTTTTTGGAAAGTAATGCCAGTCTTTTGGGATCTGATTCAGCAAGCTCTAAATAGTCAAAATCATCAAGGGTAATATATTTAAAATCGGGAAATAAGAATTTCAACAGTGTTGTTTTTCCAGCTCTTCTTGGTCCAGTAAGCAAGCAGCTGTTTTTTTTGGGTAATTTAATCCACCGTTCGAACATTTTTTGGCTTTCGAAGAAGTATAAATTCGATTTAGAAAAATACTGACTTTTTATAAAGTCAGATTTAATCATATCACATATAATTAAATTTGAGGGGGTTATCGATTAAAAATTACAAATGGTATAAATATCCATTGATTACAGTGCATTAAATGAAATGTAGCTATTCGGCGTATCTTTTCCCTTCAATATGTCGCCCGTCATCCTCATATGGATGACGGGCGGTCAAGGCTTTGAATCGATCAGATAAAAAATACGCTGAATAGTTAGAATGAAATATTCAGATACTTTTGCTACATTTAATTAAAACTAGTTTTTAGTAATTTTAGCCAAGCGCTGATTGATTTCTTCTTGCAAACTTAGCTGAACAGAGTGCTCTGGAGAATATCTAAGTGTTTATGCATAGTTAAATGACAGAGTGGAGCTTAGCAACCATCAAATTTTAAAGGAAATGCTGGATTAAGTTAATAGTTTTAATATTGTTTTTGGTCTGTTTGCCGAATTAGTCAAAATTCGGCAAATTTATTTTTATAGTTTGTATCAAATGCCAGGTTGTTTATAGCAAGAAGAGCCTTTTTGCGAGATGTCCCTCCATTATTTTTTCTTTTTTCAACAGCGGTGGCAAAGCTAATATCAAATCCTAATTGTTGTTTGGTAATATCATGAACTTGTTTATTTGTTTCATTAGCTTCTTTGATAAATGTAGCTGTCTTTTTATAAGCGTTACGAAATGGTATTCCACTTTCACAGAGTTGATTTGCTATATCTGTGGCTAGAATATGCCCCTGATTTAATTTTGCTATTGCTACTTCTTTATTGCAATTTAGTTCTTTAATAAAAGGATTAATTATACCTAATGAGCTGGCTAGCTCCTTATATGCCATTAGAAAAGTTCTTTTTAACTCGTGTAAGTCGCTTCCATAACTTGGTACAACGGACCTTACGATCATAGCTCCTTCCTGTGCAAGGGACGTTACCCTAGCCATTTTTGCTCGAATGAGTTCAAGGACGTCAGGGTTTCTTTTGTTTGGCATTATTGAGCTGCCTGTTGAGTATTTGTTAGGTAATTGTAATAGCCCCATTGATTATCATGGCTCGTTGGTTGATCTAGTAAAAAGTATTGAAGCAAATGAATGTCAGATTATTGTTAAAACTAGTTCTGGATCTGCAATGTTCTTGGCTGGCTTTATCGATCATTACTGTATTACAGATTCCTTAGGCGCGGTAGCTGGTGATGATACGATATTTATAGCTCCCAGATCGATTAAAACTATTAAGAAGCACCTGAAAAATATCCAGGCATTTATAGAAAATTTTAACTGAGTGTTCTATTTTTTCCCAATTTTTAGGAATAATTTTCTAATGTTGTCTATTAATTTTTAGCAATTTTCTTCTTATTATTTAAAATTGACAATTTACTTTTAGATGCTTGCATTGGGAGTTGATTTTGATTTTATCCTCTTTAGGAATTTTACATAGGCTCTTATTTTCTACATTTTCATTTCCGATAGAAATATAAGAGCCTGGTGCTAGGTTTTTTATTTCTTTCAGGACGGAATCTATATCTAATTGGTTTGATGAGGATTCAATTTCTGTTTTAGTTTTAAGGCGGTTTGTGCCCATCATTAAGACATATTTGAAGTGCTTATTTTTCTTAATGCAATATAGTTCCACCCCTTTAAATTGAGTTAATTTTGTGCTTTCTTTTGCAAGTGAGATCTTCTTAATTTTATCTTGATTGATAATGAGTAAATCATTATTTTTGCTGTCTATCTTAAGTTTCATTTCTCTAAAGATTCCAGGTTTTTTGAAAATGGTATAATGTGAGTAGGCCTTCGTTTTCTTTCCTTCGATGGAAAAAATAAAGATTGCATCTTTTTTGTTTGTATTTTTGTTCATAGGATTTTCATCTGTTTTTATTACGAGTATTTCTCCATTGTCAGAAATGAGTACTTCGTTAATTAGAGGTAATTTTTCAACTCCAAATGAATTTATTTCATGCCATGTATTTTCGTTTTCTTTTTGATAGATTGTAAGGTTTTGAATTTTTCTTACTAGGATTAAACTTGGATTTTTTGTCTGTAAAACGGAAGGAGTGACTTCTACTAAAAATTGTTTATTCTCTGAATAAAAATAATAACGATCCTTTGGAAATATTGGGCTATAAGCTAAGGCATTTTGATGAAAGACAATTAGCGATAGTAAAAACATGTAAAAATTATTCATTATTTCCTTACTACGAATATGTATCTAAAAAATTTTTTCCAAGTAATATGTAAATAAGATTATTTAATAATATTATTAAATGAAGAGTAAGAATAGTGAAAATTATTAAAGTTGATTTGATAAATGCAATAAGTGTTCGGCTATAATGGAAAACCTATCTGATTGATTAATTTTGTTATATAATATTATCTGAATTTTTATGCGATGTTAATTTTATATTGTTAGTTGAAAATGAGTTTTGCTTTAACATTTATAAAGAATCAAGAGATATCAAATTATTGGAGTTTCGATATGGGTTTGATGCTTGTCAAAATGACCGAGGATGATCTTTCTAGGTACTTAGAGAATGCAATTTCAAAATATGCGCATGAAAAAATGAAGGGCGAAGGATTAACAGAAGGTGAAGCTTATAAAATTTCTAAGGACTCTTATAGTAGTCTCCTTCCAGATGGGATTCATTCGAAGAATCAGTATCTCTTTAATGTTGTAGAAGAAAAGACAGAGATAAAAATTGGTATACTGTGGATTGCCGAAAAAGCTAATGGTGATAGAAAGTATGCATATATTTATGATATTGAGATAAATGAAGATCATAGAGGGAAGGGATATGGCAAAAAGGTGATGCACCTTCTTGAGGATAAGGTGAAATCAATGAACCTTAATTCGATTGGTTTGCATGTTTTTGGTCATAATACAACAGCAATAAGTTTGTATGAAAAAATGGGTTATAGGACGACAAATAGAGTAATGAGAAAGGATTTGTGATGGTCATTTGCTTATCTTGGCAAAGTTTAAGTCATAAGCAAGAATTATTATGGTTATATATTATGAATTTGGTTGGAAAAATTTAAATATGGCCTCAGGAAGCAAAGTTGATATTTGATATATAATTACGATCGGATTTTATATGAATTTTATAAAATATAGGATTTTGTTGATAGGCTTATTCATCGATCCTAGTACAATTTTCGGTGGATGTTTGTCTTTAGGAATTCAACTATCTATACCAAAAATTTCTGAACAACAGGTAATCGGGTCCCGACAGCGCATTGGTGAATTAGGTATGAATGGCGGAGCATATAATGTTTTAATTGATATTGATGGAAAAAAATTGAGATTAGTTGAAACTTCAATTCAACTAAAAGATGAATGGAATTTACAGGAAAAGGAAATAGAAGATTATTTTGACTTGGCTTTGCAAGCTTATATTAACGCCGCAAAAATCGGTCTTGCTCCTCAAATTTATGCTTATCGTGATAGCCGATTGAAGGCTTCTGTAGACATGATTCGTTTTTTGTATACCGAGCCTAAAGGAAATTCTAAGGTGTTTTTCACTGCTCTTGATAAATTTGCTATAGAGAAAAAAACTGATCTAAATACGTTAGATTTTTGGAAGACAGAAGTTGATAAAAAAGATGTGGCAAAATTGGTTGGTAGTAATGTGGATATTAAGTGTAGTGATAAACGTGCTCCATTACTAAAATATATTATTGGCCCTGAGCGATTTCAGGTTTTGGAATTTTTTACCAGAGCTGTTTTCAAAATTCATCCGGATTCATATGATGGAAATGTTATATTAGAGTTTAGAAATGTAAAGGGATTTTTAGAAGTAAGGCCTTGGTTTATTGATTGGGATCATCCGCTCGATCATCCTATGGAGAAATTAGAAGTTGTTAATAAAATTGAAGATTTTAATCCGAGGGTTACTTGGATTTGAGAAAATGTATTAGAAAAAGGAAAGTATTTTTTGCAGTAGTAGGGTTCGTTTTTTCTTCATTTTATTGGTTTAAATTTTTTAAGCAAGCATGCAGATAAAATTGAGGATGTTGATAGATCTATTCTGATTAATTCTTTGCAGTTTAAGAAATTATCTTCTCACCTTGAAGACGTAGAGAAAGTTAGTGTTCGATCTAAATCTAAAAATTCAATCTTAAATAAGTCAAAAAGTTTGGATGAAGGGTATGGTTTTGCAAAGGTGGTAGATACTCCAAAGCGAATTTTTTCTTATGAAGAGTTTTTACCTAGCTCTTTACCTGAATTTAAGGTTTCAACAGAACCTATGAATAAAACGGCTGAGCTAAGGCCTCGCTCATTCGATCCTGAAGGTGATGGAT
Source organism: Bdellovibrionota bacterium (assembly GCA_041391425.1). GTDB lineage: Bacteria > Bdellovibrionota_B > Oligoflexia > Oligoflexales > JAWKNZ01 > JAWKNZ01. The sequence goes on along the minus strand of JAWKNZ010000007.1, from coordinate 148,082 downwards.
TTGGTGTAGATATGAAGTTGCAAAACCTACCAAAAATGTCTGTTTTTGCTAGAAAGATTATTAGTAGACTTTCGATACCTAGATCTTTTATCAATTTAGTTGCTAGAGGTGAAGCTTTTTTGCGTATAAATAAAGATAAGAATGGATGGAATATTAAGAAACTGACAGGAAATAAATACCTTCGAGCTTCGATTTATGAAGCTATGGGCGAAATGCAAAAAAGTATTGATATTGCTAATTTGATGGAGAAAATTCAGTATACCTCTTTAAGAATTTATTTTTCTTATAGAACAGTGAATGTCCTGGATGAAACGATACCGGCATTAGATATTAAAATTGATGGCAATAAAATTTTTCTCTCAGTTGCTCACAAAGTAACATCAAGGATGTGGGCTGTTGCTATGCCAGTGGAAAATGATAGAGGCAACGATTTAATCCTGCCTAATATAATTGGGATCGGTGCTTTGTTGTTAGATTCTATTCGTGCCGACAAAGAAATATTTGATAGAGATATTTTGCATTTAAAAAATTCACCTGCCTATGACCATTCAATCGAAGATTGATTAATATATGTTTCTTTTTCAATCGGGTGTGCTCCTGTTGGACCTAAAATCCAATGACCTAAGAGTTTGATATTAAACTGTGTTAAAAGCAAGTTTAGGTGTTTGGTTAGCTCATAATCTTGAGAGGACGGTTCTAAGTCACCAGATGGGTGATTATGTAAGAGGATTATGGCAACGGGGCGTACTAAGAGTACTTGAGAAAAAAAATCACATACATCGAAATTTACATGAGTTTTGACGCCTTTTTCAACGATTATTGTAGCTCCTGCGTGGCCATTTTTGTTGATAGGGACAAATCCAAACCATTCTTTTGTTTCAAAGTATAAATTTTTGGAAATATTTGATAATGCTTCTTCTTGACTAACTGATGTACATTTTATGGCTGTTTGCTCTTGTAAACTATAAAGACGAAATTTTGCATAGCGAACGGCAATTTCAAATGTAGCTAAAATCCTGGACTTACCTGCTGGTCCTAGCCCTTCTATATTTTCAAGAATTGTTAATGGGTTAGCTGTCAGCAAATGAAACAGCTGCTGCTCTCCATTCTTGCTGTGGGCGCACTTATATAGAATGCTTTCAGCAATGCCTATGCACCCTTTTCCTCTTGGGCCTGAACCGATAATGATTGCAAGGCATTCTTTTAAACTTAAAGTATGCGGACCTTCGTTTAGGCAGCGTTCTCTAGGTCTATCTTCAATGGGTATTTTATGGATCATATAGTAGTCTGATTTGAATAAATAAAATTTAATGATCACATATAGTCAGAATAATTTATGTCATGCTAGTGACAAATTTAGATTATTTTTCAATGCTGGATAGTAATCTTTTTCTTCCTTCGGCAGTTAAAGAGAGATAGATTTGTGAGACCGTTGTTGTTCTCATTGTTTCAATTACATGAGACAAAGTTTTTAAATAATAAAGTCGTCTTTTTAATAGTGATTTTTCTTTTTCATCCTTTTTTTTAGGTGCTTGAATAACAATTCTTGCGTTTAAATAGTCATAGTATAGTTTTTCAGTTGGGAACTTCGTTGAAAACTCTACAGTTAGTTCTGTGAAAAAAAATGAATTTAGATAATTAGAGTTTATGCTATCTTCTTTTTTATCCAAGAATGTTGTTATTGCAGAAAATGCTTTTTTAAATTGGGTGATGCTTTCAAAGATTTCTAAAGGATAGTTAGCTTTGCTGGGAATGTTAGTTAGGGTTTCTTTTGTTGATTGATTCATTAACTTATTTCCTTGCTTGAGCTTAGCTTTTAGTAAAAATAAAAGGCAGAAATACGTATAAAAAATACATTAAACAATAATAATGTAATAAAAATATGGGTCAAGTGTAACTTCCTCATGTTATTGCTATTATTAAAAGCCCTTACTGATAGATGACTTAAAGCTTTAAAATTACATAAGAACTGTTATGGACTTATCAAATGGGGTTTGCTATGTTGAATTTTTATTGATAAATAATTATACAATTATGCTGAGGATAGGATTTTGTCAGATAAACCTTTGACAAAAGCTGAATGGTCAAAGCTCATTAGAGACTCTCTTCGCTATTTCGCACAGTCGGTTATAAAAGAGCGAGGTGCAATTGAAAAAACAGCGGTAGCGCTAGATTTGAGTAGAGCATCCATTGAAAAAATGAAATCAAACGGCACAGGAAGCGTTGAATCTTGGATCAAGCTTGCTGTGCATAGCGCAAAAATGCCCCCCGAAAAGACAAAGTATGTTTTGACCCAATTGACATCTATTGTTGATCAACTTAATCCTCCTGATGAATTAGATTTGTTGTTTCAAGAGACAAAAAAGAATTTTGATCGCAATGAATTGGCCGCATGGATGACATTATTATTAGCTAAACGAAAAGTTGAAAACCAATTAGGTATTGACGTTAAAGCTAAGTTAAAATCGAAAGATGGCACTATATTAACGGCTGCTGAAAAAGAGTCTCAGTTTTGATTTTTGGTTATTCGTGTGCTTTTACAAGGTCGCCGATTTGTATTAAACCTGGATTTTTATGAACTAGACGTCGGCCAAAAACTATAGACTTGGAATGTAATCGATAGCTTTTCAAAGTTTTTAGAGGTTCGGCACCTGTTTTTTCTCCCGTTTTTTGATCAACCGTTGGAATGATGCAACGGTCACATGCAACTGATTGACGGAATTCTATATTTCCTATTTTTAAAGATTCCCACTCGTCTTCGCTATATGCACTTTGGTTTTTGATGACGATATTTGGGCGAAATCTAGATATAGGAATATCTTCTCCTACCCTATTACTTAAGTCCTCATGAGAAGCAATATTAGTAAGTAAAAAAGGACGGCTATCAGCGAATCCGACTGTGAATTCTATGTCCTCTTTCTGACGAAGTCTAGGATTATGTTTATCGATTTGTACTAGTTTAACTGGCGATTTTAGAAAGTCACTAAGTAATGCATCTACTCGTGTAGTGCCGTTTATTGCAGTAACTTCATCTTGCCATATTTTTACAGATTGCATTTCTGCCTTTAATTTTTGAGAGTCTATAAATGTAACATTTTCTTGTCCAAAACCATCTATAGTTATTGTTAACATATCTTTTAATAGAAACGTTTCGATTCTAGCCATTTTAGGGAATTTTCTCTGTGTAACGAAAACACCATTTTGATCTACAATCATCCAGTTACGATCATATAGCGGTCCGAGTTTATCTATTTGCATTGTTTGAATGGAAATGCCGCGGCAAGACTTTATTGGATAAATCCAGAGAGATTCGACTTGAGCTACGGTTTTAGTGTGAATTTTAGTCATAGTATCCTCAAACAAAAGGTACGAAACGCACTTGTGTTATAAGTTCTCTTTTTAACTTATTTTTATCGATCTTTGTAATTAAAACTAGGGCGTGTTGACGTTTCATTTCCTACTACGAGCCAAACCCTTGAGTCACAGCGTTGTCAGGGTTTCAAAAAATTATCCTCAATGTACATCTAGTACACCTCCGGTAATTTTTGAAACCCTTCCTAGCTGCGACTTTCAAGTATTTGTCTCTCGCTACGAAAATGAAATGTCAACACGCCCTAGATTCTCTAAAAAATTTTCTTTGATAGGAGCGATCATTTTACCAATTTTTAATTGCTCTAATAATGGTTTTGGAATTTCATTAACTGCAGCAGCGATTAAAATGCTGTCAAACGGTGATTTTTCCGGCCAACCGGAATAGCCATTCGCAATTTTTATGCAAATATTTTTTAGTTTTAATTTCTGGAATGTGCTTTTAGCTGAGAAAGCTAATTCTGGAATAACTTCTATTGAATAAACAAATTTTGTGAGTTTCGCTAAAACAGCTGCTTGATAACCAGATCCTGTGCCTATATCCAAAACAATTTGATTTGGTTGAGGATCCAAGCATTCGGTCATCAATCCGACTATATATGGTTGGGATATGGTTTGATTGTAGCCAATCGGTAATGGTTCGTCTTTGTAGGAGTCATCTCTTTGAGTTGCAGGAACAAAGGCGTGGCGTGGAACTTCTTTCATCGCTTCCAAAACTGCATGATTCTTTATTCCACGCGCCTGAATTTGCTCTGTCACCATCCTGTTTCTTAATTCTTGAAAGTCATTCTTTTTTAGCTGTAAATTAGACTTTTTCATGGGGACATGCTTTATTTTTGCTTAATAGAGCGCTTTAATATGCTATTGCGGCATAAAACCAAGTCCCGGGTGTTATATTTTAAAGTCCGACAGTATGCAATGATTTTTCAATAACTGAGCAGTCTGTATCTGATAGTTTGATTTGGTAGCATTCGTTTAAGATAGCATCGGCATAGTCTGAAAAATTTGCTTGAGAATTCAATCTTTCAGTCATGACATTATAAAAAATATCTCTTGTCTTAAGCCATCCTAATTCTTTGATAGCTAATGCGGCAAATCGATTTGGGATACCGCTTAATATATGAACTCCACATGAATCGTTGGTGGGAGAGGGCTTGCAGTCAGGACCAAATTCTTCTGGTATATCTTGTATGTGACCGGGTTGTTTTGATAACCCACTCTGTGGATCTAGCATATTTCGTAAGGGAAGTTTATCGAGCGTTATAGTTTCTCCAATGAGAAATGGCTTATTTGTAGGTTCTATATATTGTTGAAACATTTCTCCAAATACATCAGCGAAATGTTCATTTAAGGCGCCAGATTGACCTATGTACTCTAATCGACTAGTAGTGCTTATTACTGCATGTGTAAATTCGTGACCTACAACGTCTGTACCTTTAATAAAGGAATCAAATTCCCTACCGCCAGCGCCAAAAAGCAGGATTTGTTTTTCTTCTATCCACATCGCATTGTGCCTAAACTGTGGGTCTCCAGGGAAAGCCTTATTCACATCTGCAGAGATGTTAATTGCAGCGCCTAGTCCATCATAACTATTTCTCGCAAATTGCTCACGATAGAAACGAAGGACTTCTTTTGACTTTGTTTCAGCAATGATGCTGTTATGTGGGATTGTTACTTTCTTTCCAAATATACGGGCTAGTCTACGTGCATTTTTGACATCTAAAGACTCTTCTCCATTATGATAGATCAAAATACCTCTTTCACCGTTTCTTGGTAGGTTTAATAATGGATTTGTTAATCCCGCAAAATAGGTATTTCTGATAACAGGGCTAAAATCAGATTCATCAAATCTCTTCAGCTGTAAAGAATCTGAGCTTTTTGATGATAGTTGTGAGTTATTATCTGGTACTCCGCATGCTATAAATAAAAATATAATCGATAAGTAAGGTATTGTTTTCTTCATAATTTTTCTACCCTAACTTCCTGCTAAATTTTTAGCTGACTATGTCTCCACCATAGGAGGAGAGATTATTGAGAGTATGCTCAAACATGATTGATCATTTTTATAGCACTTATCCTTAAATTAGACTATCAAATGAGTCATGCGGAAGGGCTGAGCTATAGTGATTATAAAGAAATTGTTATGGAAAATGAAAGAAGGTCTGAATATGCTAGTTATACTAAAAATGCATATTCGGGCTTAATTTTGGCCGGTTCTTATGGGTATAATGCATACCGTGAAAAAACGAATCAGGGATTGCGTAATGTGTTGTCATTTATGGCATTTAATTTTTTATTAATTTCAGTAGGCAGTTTTTATCGTATGACTACTGTTAATGAAGTGCGGAGTAAGGATAAAATTGATCGAAAGGTTAGTATAAATTTAGGAATTTATCCTAGCATATTAGTGCAGTTTTAAATTAATTCAGTATCTATTTTTGTTCATTAACAGCTAATAATCAAGAGGTTTTTCAATGATCAATATAATTCGAAATCAATCTTTTCTTGCTGTGATTATCGTTTCATTATTTGTTGGTTTAAATTCAATAGACGGTAAGGCTCAGAACTTAAAGTCTGCTGTTTTTGGCTCTGTATTTAACTCTGTAGAAGCTCGTCCTATTTTTAATGCTAATGCGGGTTTGGTATCATTTCCAATTGGCCTGGGGTTGACCGGTGAGTCTGAAGTTTATGGACATATTTTCTGGCTTGTAGAAGCCAGCCATTTCCGCCTTGGAAGTAGAACACTTAGTAGAGATAATGGTTTTTATGCTAATGACCTTCAGTTCGAAAGAACGCATCTTTTTTCTACACAAATAGATGGTGGGCTTCGTTATTATAATGATGCATTTGGAAATTCTTGGTACGGAGGTGCGCGCCTAGGGTTTTCTCGTTTGGATGCGGCTTATAACTTTGATCAAGCTAATATTTCAGAGATCTCTTATATTGTTCCTGTAGCACTTGAGGCAGGATATCGTTTTGTAGTCCATGAGCAAATTACTGTGAGGACTGGGGCAAGGGTTGTAAATAACTATTTACTTAGTCAGCAGTTTGATGTTGATGCAGATAAAGAGTCACAATTTGCATTAGAAGCACGTCATGCAAATCTTCAGTCTATATTAGATGTTGGAGTCGCTTATTTTTTCTAAACTGTAATCTAGGTTAAGTCTGTATTGCTGCTTGTGCTGATTTAACAAATGCAATAATTTTTGTATGATCTTTTTTACCTGCTGTTTCGACGCCAGAGCTGACGTCTACTCCGTAGCATTTGGATGTGTGTATTGCTTTAGCAATATTGTCGGGGTTTAGCCCACCAGCGATGATGATTTTTCCGTAAGAATTGGCTTTTTTGCTAACTTCCAATCAAAGCTTTTGCCAGTTCCACCTCTTTCACCCATTACATAAGTGTCTAATAGTAAGGCGTAGCATTGATGGTAGGCTGAAAGAGCAGTAATATCATTTTCGTTTTTAACTCTAATAGCTTTGATGACAGGTCTTTGAATCATCTTGATGATTTCTTCGTTTTCTTCTCCATGCAATTGGACGAAATCTAAATTACAAAAGTGGGCAATTTCATTTATCTTTGATGGATCTTCATTAACAAACACACCAACTTTAGCCAAAGAGGTCGGTTTATCTGACAACATTTTTCTAACCTGCTCAGGAGAAACCTGCCTTTTACTTTTAGTAAAGACAAACCCGACAGCATCGGCACCAGAGTGCTCTACCCATTCGATGTGATCTGATTCTTGTATTCCACAGATTTTAATCCAAGTCATGTCAGGTTCTTTTTGTGGCGTTTTTCATTTCTTTGATCAATTTCGAAAGTGTTTCATTTCTGTTTTCTGCTGACGTTTGAGCTAGGGTATTGATAATTGAACTTGCCATAATTGCTCCATCTGCAATTTGGCTTACTTCTTTTATATGATCTGCTTTTGATAAACCAAAGCCTATACAAAGAGGAGTTTCTGTTCTTTCTTTTATATCTTCGATAAATGTTTTAATCGTATCTGGAAGCCTTTCGCGAGCGCCGGTGACTCCTGTTACGCTTATACCGTAAATAAAACCACTAGCTTTATCTATAATGGTTTGCATTCTTTCTTTTGATGTTGTTGGTGATAAGAAAAAAATGAGATCTATTTCCTGAGGAGATAAATATTTTAACCATTCTTCGGAGTCATTAGGAGGGAGGTCTGGAATGATTAAACCATCAACCTTTGCTGCTTTTAAGTCACGAGCTAGGTTTTCTATTCCATAAGCTAAAAAAGGATTTGCGTATCCCATTAGAAGAATTGGTGTAGAAACTCCTTCCGAACGTAATTGCTTTACTATTTCAATAGCTTTTTTAACAGTCATCCCATTTTTTAAAGCTATTTGTGAGGCTTCTTGAATAGTTGGTCCGTCAGCTAGCGGATCTGAAAAGGGAACTCCTAACTCGATTAAGTCGGCTCCGGATTGAGACATGGTCTTTATAAGATCGAAACATTCTTTTATATTTGGGAAGCCTAAGGTTAAAAAAGGCATAAAGGCGGCTTCGCTTTTTTCTCTTAGTTTTTTGAATGTTTCACTGATTTGGCTCATGCTACATTCCTTAATTTGTCTTTGGGTCTAAGAATCTAATTTTTATCATATTTCTCTTATAAAGCTTTGATTGCTGAAGCTAAGTCTTTATCCCCTCTTCCTGATAAGTTCACTAAAATGATTTTGTCTTTAGAGAGTGTTGGGGCTAGCTTACAGGCATAGGCCACGGCATGAGAAGATTCTAACGCAGGGATAATTCCCTCAGATTGTGATAGTTCTTTGAAGGCATTTAGAGCTTCTCGATCATTAATGGTGACATAGCTGGCTCTTTTGGTTGCTTTTAGCATGGCGTGCTCAGGTCCAACACCGGGATAGTCTAGGCCTGGAGCGATGCTATGGGATTCAATAATCTGTCCATCTTCATTTTGCAGAAGCATTGTTTTTGCTCCATGGAGCAGCCCCGGATTGCCAAATAGTAGTGGAGCTGAATTTTGACCTTTTTCATGACCTATCCCACCTGCTTGTACTCCAATAAGCTGAACTTGAGGATCATCTATAAAAGCTGAAAACAGACCTATTGCGTTACTTCCTCCACCAACACTTGCGATGGCATAGTCAGGTAATTTTCCGGTATGTTTAAGCAACTGTGCTCTAGCTTCTTCTCCGATTACAGACTGGAATGATCTGACTATAGTTGGAAAAGGATGCGGGCCTACAACGGATCCAATTAAATAATGAGTGTTTTCAACATTGGTGATCCAATCTCGGATGGCTTCGTTAATTGCATCCTTTAAGGTTTGGCTTCCACTATTTACTAGCCTTAGTTCAGCGCCTAAGAGTTTTATCCTTTGTGCATTGGGCTCTTGCCTTTTAGCATCGACTGCACCCATATAAATGATGCATTCGAGGCCAAGCATTGCACATGCGGTGGCTGTGGCTACCCCATGCTGGCCTGCGCCTGTTTCAGCGATGATTCGAGTTTTTCCCATTTTTTTTGCAAGCAAAGCTTGGCTGACAGCATTGTTTATTTTGTGAGCGCCAGTATGGGCGAGGTCTTCTCTTTTTAGGTATATGCGAGCCCCATCATATCTATGAGTTAGATTTCTTAAGAAGGTGATGGGGGTTGGCCTTCCAACAAAATGTTTTAATATATTATCCTTTTCTTTAATAAAATCAATATTTTGACCTATGGTTAGAAACATTTCTTCTAATTCTTCTAAGGGGCGCATTAAGGTTTCGGCAACAAACTGCCCTCCAAAATCTCCGAACCAAGGATTGATTTTCTCTTCTGTATTTATTTTGCTCATAACTTGAATCTATCTCGAGAAATTAGCGATTTCACGTAAATTTTACCTTACTTTAGCTACAAAAGTAAGTTTTACATTGCTCTTTATGCTTTCATTAGCTATAGAGGTCATTCGTAAATTGGCTTTTTTGCACCCGTGGCTCAGCTGGATAGAGCACCAGACTACGAATCTGGGGGTCGGGCGTTCGAATCGCTCCGGGTGCGCCATTTTAACACTGCATTCTTTTAATCATCTAAAAACTTAATGAGAGGATTTAAATAGAAGAGCTTTGTATTCTTGATTAACGTGGTTACGAAGATCACTGTTTTGGTTGGAAAGTTTTATACGCACCCGTAGCTCAGTTGGATAGAGCATCAGGCTTCGAACCTGAGGGTCGGGCGTTCGAGTCGCTCCGGGTGCGCCACTCCACTCCATTCCACTTTAGTTTCAACCCGGATCCGAATTTAAGCCTGTAGAAAATATTCGTTAGCCCGGAATCAGAAAAAAATTTCTGCTTCGCGGACTGCAAGAGCGCATCGGTGCGTTTAAAATAGGACAACTCCCCACCAAAATTTCATTACCTGCAATCTCAACTATTGAAATCGCTACAAAAGCACATCTACCAGGTATTTTGGACGCACCTATAGATGGCCAATCTCGACAAATTGGGGTTCCTTAGCACAGTGGGTAGAGCTTTATTCAATTGTCAAAGGTGCGCCGTGCAAAGGTGGTGCGTACCTCGCGACTACCACAACTATCACACCTGCTACAACCAAAGCTCGGTTTACTACTCTGCTATGAAAATCGCGAGACCCATTTTTTTTCCATCAAAACTACCTTCAAACTTTACTAGTCATATCCCTATCCAAGATCTTGTTTAGTAAAACGCCTCCATTTTTCACCTCGTCAGTAGCGTCCGAACTTGCAAAACGCCTCAATCTGTTGCCTCTTTGATAATCATCCAATACGGAGATTAATTCTGAGACAGGCTCCATTAAACGAGTAAGAACACGTCCGCGAGCGACCAGTTGCAGAGCTATTGAAACAATTACTAAAAAACCCAAAGCCCAAGCTCCACCTAGACCTAGAAATCTCGCTTCTTTATCTTTTTGATCCATGGCCTCCAAATTGATCGATGAAAGATTGCCAATTTTCCTTATGACCTTCATTTTAGCTTCTGGCGCACCCGACCAAAGTTGCTTCGCATGGAGTTCAACGCTCTCAACAATCTCTTTTTCACCATTCAAAGTAATATTGCTCTTTGCCTTTTCAAACGACTCCCAGAACTTAGCTTCATTCCCCTCAGCAATTGCAACTTGCATAGACATAGAAGCTTGCACGGAATAGGCATTTTCCTGCAAAATTTCATCTATGGCGGGGACAATTCTCTCAACGAGGTAAACTGCACCGACTCCAACAATCAGATTGATAGCAATAGTAATATTCGAAATTAGCCTAAAATAAGTTTTTGGATTTCGCGCCATGTGTTATCCCTCACCAAGCAATTTCTGCACAGACCCTCGCTTAGCGGCCGAAACTATAATGTCGCCCTCAGCGATCATGTAGTCTGGTCCCACATTATTTATTTGACCCGTATTCTTATCCCTAACCGCGATTACGGTAATTCCATATTTTGTTTGTAGTCTCAGGTCTGCTAACGTTCTATTCCAAAGGCTTTCCGTGGCTTTTATCTCAGAAATTACTAAATCAGAGCCAAGTAACATTTCTCCAAGTACGTTTTCGCTTAGTATCCTAGGTGCAAATCTCTCGCCGAAATCCCATTCAGGGTTAACAACTTCGTCAGCTCCGACAAGCTTCAGAATTCTTGAGTGTAAGTCATCATTTGCTCGTGCAATGATTCGTTTGGCTCCAAACTGCTTGAACAATGCGGTGCATATGATCCCAACTTCCTTCGATTGATCGCCTGTAGCACAGATACATACATCTCTGCGTTCTGGGTGAAGCTGAGCCAAAGCCTCTTCATCAGTGGCATCAAAACATACTGCTTTTGAGACCCAGGATGAGGCAATATCTACTTGCCTTTTGTCGGAGTCCACAGCGATAATTTCCACGTCTGATTGACTCAGGGCTCTAACCAGACCAAGTCCAAATTGCCCCAATCCAACTACCAAAACCTGTTTACTCATATATAACCTCTAAGAAACATAAACATCTTCCTGGGGTACCTCCCATTTACTCTGGGGAGTATTCCGGAGCAAAGTGAGAACGAAAGTGACCGGCCCCACTCTGCCAGCAAGCATGCAAAAGATGATTATTATTTTTCCAACACCATCTAGGGAACCAGTGACACCAAGAGACAAACCAACCGTACCAAGCGCAGACACTGTTTCGAATAACAATGGAATCGTCTCTATTTGTTGCGTCATCGCCAAGGTAAGATAGGCAAAGAATCCCGTGGCCAAGCCAAGGATCGCAATCGCGATGGCTTTATTGACTACTTCAACTCGAATTGAACGACTGAATGCTCTTACTTCCTTTCCAGAACGTAATGCACTTACGGTAGCAAAGAATATCACAGCGGCCGTTACTGTCTTAATGCCTCCTGCGGCACTACCTGGGTTTCCCCCGACGAACATTAGCATCATGAAAAAAATCGTAGTCACATCTCGCATCGCAGTTAAATCAACACTGTTGAACCCTGCGGTTCTCGTAGTTACCGATTGAAACCAAGCATTGCTTAACTTCTCCATGGTCCCAAGGTCATTCATTGAATGACCCCATTCTAATAGGAGGAAGAGAATCGTACCTGCTGACAGTAGAATCAACGTAGTGAATATTGAAATTTTTTCCTGAAGACTCCAGCGACGAAATTTCTTTTTTGGAAGTCCTAGCACAAGAAGAGGGGCAAATCCCCCAGCGATAATCAGTAAACTTATGGTAAACATGACCAAAAAACTTGATTGGTAGGGAATCAAACTATCCGATTGTATAGCAAAGCCGGCATTGCAAAATGCAGAGATTGCGGTAAAAATCGCTCGCCAGGCTGCTTTTGCGCCACCGTCTCCCATATTCATAAATGCGAAAAAAAGCACAAAGGCGCCAACCATTTCGAAGGCAAAGAAGTAAGCCAATATCCGTTTAATCATTTGTTTCGGTGAGATACTATGTTTGTAGGCGCTCAGCTCGGTAATCGCTTGTTCATGGTGAATGCTAAGTCTCTTTGACTGAAATACAAAGAGAACCCATGCGCTAAGAGACACGATTCCGATTCCGCCGACTTGGATTAGCATAAGTATAACGCCCTGGCCAAAAAGACTAAAATCAACTGGTGTATCCAACACAATTAACCCAGTCACACACACCGCACTCATAGCAGTAAAAAAACTGTCGACAAAAGGGTGTGGCGCGGACTGCGCTTGAGCAAGGGGCATTTGTAATAAAATTGCACCTATGGCTGCAAAAGCCGCAAAAAAAGAAATAATAATGACTTCTGGCTGGGAAAAGAATCGATAACCGATAGTTGCTGCCGACTTAGAACGAGCCAATATCAACGCTGCTAATGCAGTTAAGACGCACAGTCCATAAACCGTTGATGCGATACCAAAGTGGCTGCTGCCGGGATTTTGATATACGCAATAGAGCCCCAGACCCAAAATTCCGAAAATCACGGCGTAAACCAGCCTTGCGTCCAACCTCAACTTAGCGCTACCAATAAAAACAACCGAGAGAAATGCAAGCAATCCCCCCATAAAAAGAAGACCGTTCTGTTCAATCGAATCTATAAGAAAGAGGGCATAAAGCAGTGACGCCAAACCAAACGAAACGAGTACTGACGCATCACCTGTTAATAGCATTCTCTTATAGGAAAATGGATGTTTTGAACTGGGGATGAGCATCATACAAAAAAGAGCGCCGGCAAGAGTTGCCATAGCGGGGTGAGGTGTTAACCGGATCATTGTAATCATAGCAGTCAGGGTAAGAGCACCAGAAAAACAAAATTGTCGTATGTAGCCACTTCGCCAAATTGAACAGAGAAACAATATTGTAGAACAAATCAATACCAGCCATTGCGAACTCAGAGAATAATTCGACGGCCAGTACTCTGGCTCCTTACCGGCAATATTAGCCAGGAGGAAAAACGGTACTAGATGGTAAATATGTAGATATCGCGCGTCCACCTTAGATGTCACCATTCCTAGGTTTGTTTCATATACACTACCATTTTGTTTAGTTGTTTCATATAGTTGCTTAGGTTTTGGTGAAGCAATTTAGGCTTCCATCCCTTCAATCATCTTTACACTGAGCCGTAATACCTGCTAATCCGCTTTTTCCATTCTTGCCACGTACCAAGAACTCAATCCCGCCGTCGTCAAAATGGATGCGATGACGAGTAGCTAAATCCACGGTGGAATTTTCACTATATCCACTATCAAAACATTTTTACTCCAATGAAGCCCAGCAATGCAGCGAGCCCTGGCTTTAGGTATCGAAGCTTTAATCTATGCCTAGAAGAATCAGAATTCCAAGAGAGAAACCTCCCAAAAGCCAAAGTGGCGCAACCGATACATCTGTTAAAAAACTAATGGGACTAATCTTCGCCTAATTATTCAAGTTATGAACCCACTTTTGACAAAGGCTTGTTCATGTTGCTGCAAAACCAGTATCCAAAGTTGATTTTTCATTAGTGATTTATATCATTATGTGATGATATATGTAATATATAAATGTGACTTCGGAAAACTATGCCCACGAATGCTAGACAATTAAACCATGAAATTCTTGCTATCAGCTCTAACGCCGTGATCTGATGATGTACAATCTGAGAGCGTAATGTAAAACTCAAATCAATCAATTTCCCTTGCATGCCAAAAAGCCCAAGCCCAGTAAATGATCTGAGATAATCTCCAAGGCTTTTAGAGCAGTACGTACGACCGGCCACTGCCTCAAAGCCTCTGTCTTGATTTAAAGCATCCCAATCTTCAAGATGCTCATTCCCACTCTGAAAACCCAGCTTTCTAGATAATGAAATGCCAATACGTGAAATACCCTTATCTAGTTGGACAGATGTCCCTGGATCAAAGATTAAAATGAGAGATTTTGTTTTTGCGTTATGGGGTTTAGCACATTCTTGGTCGAGTCTTAGGAAATTCTATATTGATAATTAGGTTTTAATTTTAATTACCTTTGTCTAAGACGTCTATCAGGAGAAGTTTTTTATTTTCTGTATCAAGCAATTCAATTCTAGATATCATTTCATGAATTGAGTGATTTGAGGGTAGATCGATAGGTCCTAATAAGACAATGTAAGAATGGTAAATTAAAGGTGCAATATCTACAAAATTTGCTGAGAGGCCTTGAATTATAATCTCTTCAATTCGAAATCCTGCAATCCACCTTCCTGGCCCAAACTTTTCTTGAGCTAGTTCATTGTTAAGTAGTATTAGCTTGCCTGATATATGCAATGTTTGCTTGCCTAATATTGGAAATTTTTTTGTTTTAATTATGAACGAAGTTTTGAGACTGGGTTGGAACATGCGATTATGCTCTAAGAACGTTCTATTGAGGTCGTTGGATAATTCATATTTAATATCAAGTGATTGAGCCCATTGTCTAAGCCGAAAAGAATCCCTGATTTTTTGTTCTGAAATAATTTCTTCAATGCTATAGCTTTTATGTATTGTTTTTATCTCACAATTTGAAGCATTACAGTTAGGAATAGCTTGAGAAATATAACTTAATGCTTGTGGATAATCTGTTGAAAGAAAATATTGTGCAGCGAAAGGCTCTCGCCCAAGTTTTGCATCTTGTATACACTCTATTCGATCGCAGGCATTTAATCTCTTTCCGCTTCTATTAAAAGGATATAAGCGCCATAAGAATTTTTTATTGTGAATTACTGCGTTAGGAGGTAATTCGTCTCTGACTTGATATAAAGCACGGCCTGATGCCGGTTGTGGAAGATGTTTTGCTAATTCTTGATAAGAAATTTTATTTTGCATAAGAAGCAATATCCCTAAGATTGAGAATATTGATGCGCTACAATATTTTAGCCACATATTCTTTTGCAATAAATTAGTTACGATCACTAAAAATAAAAGGATTTGAGGGAGTAGTATGTAGAGGTAGCGGCTATAGGTTATAGCTCCGGAAATCCAGAGACCGATTAAGTGTGCGTAAACTGGTATCACAAATAAAAATAGGGCTATACGGTTAATTCTATCTTTTCTGTCTTTTAAAAATTTTTGAATAAATAGCCCAGAGTAGATAAGAAATATTGTAATAAAAATTACAGCGAGCCAAGTCGTCGGAAAAATATTGCATATTCTTTCAATCCAGAGAATGCCTCTTTCCCAAAATGATGGTCCATTTTTTTTTCCAAGCGATTTAAACCAAAGGATAGGAGCTAATTTTTCAGGATTGGCTAATGTGTAACATACACCTACTAGAATCCACCATTTTGTTGTTGAAAAAAAATCTTTGATTCCTTTTATTATGCCATGGGGGCCACTGCGGAGCATCCAATAACCAGCTAAGATCGGTGACCACATAAGGGAGGAAAGCTTGAAAAGAGATGCTATAGCGAAAAAACTATATGCTTTTTGAGGGTAAAGTTTGATTGGCTTATCTGTAATTGCTGTATCATGAAGCTTTGTTGCCGTGAGTAATAGAAAACATAAGAGAAAGGGATCAGTAAAGGAAGATATATGATAAAACATCATAAATGGTGATAGCCAGATACTTAAAACTAAAATAAGTAGAGATATTTTGCCAATTATTGTTTTAGTTGAACGTAAAGTCCATGTAACTATTAGAAACGTAGAATATGAGCTAAAGATTAGCGAGGATAGCCTAAAACCTATATGATTTTCGCCGCCAATAAGGATTCCTAAAGCTAAGGTAAAAGGGGTAATAAAAAACTTATCAAACCAGTAAGTTGTCAAAAAAAAGTCGCCGCTTAAAATCCGTAATGCTGCTCCTATATATAGACTCTCGTCTATATGCATTGAGGGGTAAAATAGCCTTGGGAGATTGAAACAAACCATAATAATAGAAGCTATGATGCCAGCTATGTTTATCCCAAAGTTCCGTTTTGTTGCTTTTATAATTTTTTTAAGCATAGCTTTCTCATTGAACTTTTTTATTTTTAAGATGGAAGTTTAGACTATCAAATTAAGGTTGGTTTGCAAGTAATTTTCAAGCGTTATACGGATAGAATGGGTTATTTTAGCTTTAATCAGTATATGCATTTTGAGTATTGAATTTAACTTTTGGTATTTTCTTTATTTGAGAGCGATCGTTAGTTAAATTTGTTAATGAAGTTTGACTGTAACAATTTAATATAACTAATGAAATATGTAACCTAGCTGTTCGATAGCACTATTTTCTAAAGTCACACATACCATCCCCCGAAACTTAGTCTAGCGATTTGATATCAATATATTTATTAGAGGTAATAGAGATGAAAATAGTTAAGGGGAAATTCATAATACTTTCGGCGGTTGTTGGCTTAGGTTCTCTTTTTATGGGCTGTGCATCTACTGGTGAGCAGCAAGAAGATGAGTTTGTAGAAGTTTCGCAAGAGGGAGAGTCGGATCAATCAAACCTTGCTATAGAAGATAATGCAGAAGAACTTGCAGAAGAAGAGGTTTATGAGGCTGTTGATGGTGGAATAGGAGATGTCGCCTTACCAGATGAGGTTGCATCGATACCTTCGTATGATACAGCGGTAGATTCAATCTCTGAAGCTACTTCGGAAGAGGTAGGATCTACCGAGACTGAAGCTGCGGACTATACCTCTCCT
This sequence comes from Bdellovibrionota bacterium, assembly GCA_041391425.1. Classification (GTDB taxonomy): domain Bacteria; phylum Bdellovibrionota_B; class Oligoflexia; order Oligoflexales; family JAWKNZ01; genus JAWKNZ01. The sequence goes on along the minus strand of JAWKNZ010000007.1, from coordinate 131,147 downwards.
GATTCTTATGCTGTTGAATCTCAACCAGATATTACTGAAGAAGTTAATTATACTGCACCTGCAGCAAGCTCCAGTGTTGACACTAGTTCTTCTATGGATGTGTCTTCAGATTTTTTCGATTATATTGTTAGGAGAGGGGATACAGTATCAGGAGTCGCAAAACGGGTTTATGGTACTTATACAGAGTGGCAAAAAATTTCTGATGCTTCAGGGCTTTCAAATCCTAATTTGATATTCCCTGGGGATAAATTAAAAGTTCCTCTTATTAACGACAAAGCTAGGCAATTTAAGGACTCATATGCTTATGGTGAAACTAGCACAACTGGAGAAAGTATCTCCTTTACTGTGAGAGAGGGAGATACTTTATCTTCTATTGCTGCACAGGAATTTGGTGATTCTAGTTATTGGTCAGAGATTTTTAGAACAAATCGAGGAAAAATATCTGATCCAAATAAGATTGTGGTTGGACAAGTTCTAACGATTGTTAAAAATTCTGCGCACTAATATGTAGATAATCATTCTTTATTTATTACCTCTACAAGCCTCCGGTTTTAAACCCGGAGGCTTTTGGTTTTTTTCTTTCTTAGCTTTGGAAAAGTGTATATTGGCGAGAGTTGTGATTGTTAGCATAGTCGATATGCAAAATATGAGTTGGTTGCAAAAAAGAGTTACTATTCAGTTTTTCAGGCCATTCAACAAAAAATCCTGCAAATTCTCGTTCTTCTGAAAGACCTAAATCTGTAATGTCAAAATTTCCATCTGCTCGGTATAAATCCATATGTGCATATGTTGCGTGAGATATTTCGTATTCGTTAATATAGCTAAAAGTTGGCGAAGTAACCGGTATAATATTTGGCAAGCCAAGAGACTTGAGGATGTAGCGGGTTAGTGTTGTTTTGCCGGCACCCATTTCTCCATTCAAATAAAGGACAAAAGGCTTTGATTGAACTATTATTTTAGCTATTGCACCCGCTATATCTACGATGGCATTTTCATCGGCTTGGATATTGAGAAGTTCATTGCTTTTTTCCATGGTAGAAGTCAATTATCCTTCAGATCTTATATTTTGGGTTATTTAATAAATCTTTCATTTCTGCAACCGCTTCTTTGAGTCCAACAAACATAGCTCTTGCAATTACAGAATGTCCGATATTTGCCTCTTCAGCTTTTTCTATATATTGAAACCAATGAGCATTATTATAAGTTATGCCGTGTCCCAAATGGACTTGCAATCCAAGTGTCGATGCGAATTCTGCAGTCTCATTCATTTTATTTATTAGTTGAATTTGTTCGTTAGTAGTTTTGCATTTATCTACTATTTCGCAAAATTCTCCTGTGTGGATTTCCACAGCATGAGCACCTAGTTCCTTAGTAAGCTCAATGCTGCTTTGGTTTGCGTCAACAAATAAGGATATTAATGATCCAGCTTCTTCATTGAGTTGTGCTATGGCGTCTCTTAGTATCTCTTTATTTTTTTTTATATTCAGACCACCTTCCGTTGTTAATTCCTCTCTTTTTTCGGGAACTAAAGTAATAGCATGTGGTTTTAATTCGCAAGCAAATTGGATCATCTCTTTGGTTGCTGCCATTTCAAAGTTTAGTGGAATGTTGATATGGTCTTTTAGTGCTTTTACATCTCTGTCTTGTATGTGACGCCTATCTTCTCTTAGATGGCATGTAATGTTATTAGCTCCGCCTAATTCTGCAAGAGCTGCAGCATGGACAGGGTCGGGATAACTTGTCATCCGAGCTTGTCGGACGGTGGCAATATGATCGATATTAATACCAAGTCTTATCAATGTGTTGCGCTCCTGTATTTTTGAATAGAGCTGGTAGTTGCTTCTGCAAGTTCCAGGGCCATGTCTTCAATAAGTTTTTGATTATCCCCTTCAACCATGATTCTAGCTTTCTTTTCTGTTCCAGAATAACGGAAAAGAATTCTGCCACTTTTACCTAATTTTTGCTCCATTTTAGTTATGGTTTTTTCTAAGTCGGGCATATTGTCGATGGGAATTTTTTCTTTGACATCGATACTTTTAAGAACTTGTGGAAGTCTTATCATACATTTTTTTAGCTCATGTAAAGTTTGTCCTTTTTCGAGAACAACTTCTAATACATGCAGGGCAGCTAAAATTGCATCACCAGTAGTTGAGCAATCTCTGAAAACTAAATGACCGGATTGCTCACCGCCGAGGTTGTAATTGTTTTTGCGCATTTCTTCTACTACGTAACGATCTCCTACTTTTGTTCTAATAACTTTTCCGCCACTTTTTTCAATAGCGATATCAAGACCTAAATTACTCATTACGGTAGATACTAATGCGTTGCCTTTTAAGGAGTTTTTTTCTAGAAGGAATTTACCGCAGATAGCAAGTGTTTCGTCGCCATCGACAATCTCTCCTTTGTCATCCACAAGGACAAGCCTATCGGCATCACCGTCTAGGGCGATGCCTAAGTCTGCTTTATATAGTTTTACATTTTCAACTAAATTTTCTGGGTGTAAGGCGCCACATTGATCGTTGATATTAAAGCCGTTAGGCTTGTTTGCGAGTACAAAAATTTCTGCTCCTAGTTCTTCAAAAACTTTAGGTGCAACTTCATATCCGGCTCCGTTTGCCGTATCAATAATAATTCGTAAACCTTCTAGTGTTAAATGTTTAGGAAATTGTTCTTTTAAAAATACTGCGTATTGACCTATGGCGTCATCTATCCGTCTAGATCGGCCGATTGCTTTGCCTGTTGGTAGTTTTGCAGATTTGCTATTAAAAGCTAGATTCTCTAGCTCAATCTCGGCTTCGTCGGGTAATTTATAACCATCTTTGGAAAAAACTTTGATGCCATTATCATAATAAGGATTATGTGATGCAGAAATCACAATACCAGCATTGGCCCTTAGGCCTCTGGTTAAGTAGGCAATACCTGGAGTAGGGATGGGTCCTAAAAGTAGAGTATCAACACCAACGCTGCAAATGCCCGAGCCCAGGGCTTGTTCGAGCATGTAACCGCTACGCCTAGTGTCTTTGCCGATAACTATTTTAGGTGCTTCGTGATGTTGTTTAAAATAGCGCCCAATGGCTTGTCCGAGGCGTAGAATTAAATCTGGTGACATAGGCTCTTCGTTGGCTCTTCCTCTAATGCCATCGGTGCCGAATAATTTTCTTTTGCTATTTGGTTCTTTATTGCTCATGTTTTAATATGGCCCTTTGTCTAAATCGATATTACTATTAAGGGGTACAAGGCCTTGTCTGGTAGATCCTGCTCCTCTTAATGAGTATTAAAAGAGGTGAAGCCTGATGTGCAAGGCTTATCTCTGGACGACTTGCAAACTTACTTATATCAAGCAATCTGAAGATCATAGCCTTTTATCCCGGATCCGAATTTCTAGCCGGTTGCGTCGTTGCTTCGTCGTCAGGAAATCCTCATGTACCAACATGTACACTGCGGTTTCCCTCCTCCTCGCGCCTAGCACCTGAGTGAACTTCGAATCCTTTGAAAATACTACAGTTTTTCAAAAAATTTCAGATTCCGGTTTTATGTGACTCCTCCAAGCTAGGGCGTGTTGACGTTTCATTTCCTACTACGAGCCAAACCCTTGAGTCACAACGTTGTCAGGGTTTCAAAAAATTATCCTCAATGTACATTTAGTACACCTCCGGTAATTTTTGAAACCCTTCCTAGCTGCGTCTTTCAAGTATTTGTCTCTCGCTACGAAAATGAAACGTCAACACGCCCTAGTTTCTATCTCTTTTTTTTCATTTATCAGCTCTAAAGATGCATTTTGAGGGAAAGTCTCAATCAGAGTGGTGTCAGGGGGGATTTGAACATTGATCTTTTTTCATACTTTCCAGGTGAAAGTTCTCTAACATCCAAAAAAGCTCTTAAATCTCCACGTTTTATGAATGTTAAGACACCAGGGGTGCCTTGGATGACAATTGAGACATAACGGGGCTTTACGCTTGCTTTGTATGCGGTTCCTTCTAGCTCGATCGGAATACTTCCAAAGCGTTTGTTGATCTTTTTTTCACCAACTTGGATGTTTACTGTGACTTTTTCTACGGAGATATTTGAAATAGATAACTCACCAGGTTCGATTTCGGCTTCAAAGCTGGTGGTTTGTTGAAGGCCATCCACATTTATGGGCTTAGTATTGATATGCTTTAAGTTGCGGAGCTCTGCTTTTAATCCTGTTACGGTAGCGACTTTGGGGCTAAGAGAGGCTTTTTCGATAATATAACCATCTGCTGGCACTCCTTGAAAATGCTCTTTTATAGGGATAGTGCGGCTAACTTTTTGATCCATGTAAATATTAAGGTAGGCATCATGTATTGTTATATTGATCCGATCGTTCCAATGCAGTAAGTGTTGCTTGCTTAATAAAATTCTAGTTTTGCCAGTTTGCTTCTTTGACAAGTATACTTGAGCTTCAATCGGTACGTTATTGGATGTAATATCACTTAAAAGCACCCTTGGACCTTTTAAGGTGGCATCTTTAACCCTAATTGGGCTTCCTTTGATTAAGTATCCGTCGGGAACTATGATATTGACCTGAATTGAGCGGTTTATTTCTAGGATTTCTTCTCCTTGGATGATATACCATCCCAAAGTTCCTAAGATTAAGGCTGCAATTTTATATTGGAAATTGTTAAAAAGCTTCATAACTGGAGATTTCTTACTCAAGTTTTATCCCCCGAGCTTAGCTGTTTTGAACGTTTGAACCAATTGCGGGGCTCTTTTTTGGTCGGTTGTTCGGTGACACGGGCGTACTCTTGTTCGTCAACCAAATATTTTTGTAATGCCTTACGCAATGATTTTGAGTCTAAATGCCTTAAGAATTTGCCGTCTATTGCAATGCTGACTGCTGCATTTTCTTCGGAGACGAGAACGACGAGAGCATCGGTTTCTTGGCTGACTCCGATAGCTGCACGATGTCGGGTTCCCATATTTGGGTCGAGGTGCTCATCTCTGGTTAGTGGTAAAAAACAGCCGGCTGCAGCAATTCTACCGTTTTGAATAATAACAGCACCGTCATGAATTGGTGATGAGGTATGAAAAATAGCCATAAGGATGTCTCTGGATATTTTGGCGTCTAAAATTGAGCCAAAATCTATATAACGGTTTAGGAGGATGCTACGTTCAAAGACAATTAAGGCTCCGATCGAATTGGTTGCGAGGTCGATGGCACTCTTGGTGATTTCATCTAAGATTCTACTAGAAGAAGCATTTTCAGTGTTGGCAATAAACGATCTTTTTCCGATTCTACTCAATGCTAGGCGGATATCATCTTGGAAAAGAATGATTAGAATAATAATAAATGATGAATAAAATTTATTCATCATCCAGTTTAATGCGGTTAAAGGAACAATCGAAGACAATAAAAATGCTGCAATTACAACTAATACGCCTGTTAGCATTTGTGCGGCCCGAGTGCCTCGGATCAATAAAAGAACTTGATAAATAATATAGGAAAGTACTGCTATATCGAGCACTGACCACCAATTAAATTGATTGAAAATTTCCCACATTATTATTTATCTCTAGTTAATACTCTCAGCATCTGCACTAAAGGCTTGACGTCATGGGTACGAATTAATTTGGCGCCAAAGATCGCTAGTGCCATTTCTATCATTTTAGATGGATGGTCTCTATCCTTTGGATTTTCTATCTTTAGCATTCTGCCTATCCAAGATTTCCGCGATACGCCGATTGCAAGGTTGTACTCATTAGCAAATTCTTGTGTATGTGCGATTAATCTTAAATTGGCAGCATCGGTTTTTCCGAAACCTATGCCAGGGTCAAGCCATATATTTTCAGAAAGAAATCCCGCATTCTGAAGTGACTTTTGTGCATGTGAAAAAAAGCTTTTAATGTGCTCATATATATTTGTTGCTTCAAGGGGAGCTTGTTGCATGGTTGTTGGATTTTGATGCATATGCATAGCCAAATACTGCATGTCTGGCTTGGTTGCCAGTTTTTTTAGGGTGTTGAAGTCGCATAAGCCACTAATATTATTAATCATGGAAACATCATAATCCATGGCATGTAACATCGTGGTCGCGTATCTTGTGTCTATGCTGATTTTAACGTTTATATCTGTACAGATATTTTGTTTGTGTATTTCATTTAGAATGGGTTTTAATCTTTGCCATTCAAGTTCTGAGTCAATGGGCTTTGACCCAGGTCTGCTTGACTCAGCACCAAGGTCCAGATAGTCTGCACCGTCCTCTATTAGTTTATAGCAATGTGAAATTGCTGTGCTTGGGGAAAGGTAATAGCCTCCGTCTGAAAACGAGTCCGGAGTAATATTTACAATCCCCATAATTTTTACATTTAAATCATTTGCTTCAAATCTCTTCATATTCCTTGCGGTACCGGATTCAGATTTGGGGTGTCCTCATCTGATTTGTTTTTTTCTTCTTCGCTGTTTTCATTTTTTGATTGCCCTTGGTTTTGTTTATCCCAATTGGCATTAGCTTCTACACGTTTTTTGTACTTTTCTTTGTCTTCTGCAGTAATAATATCTTCGCCGTTCATTATTTTTTGTAATTCTGATGCATCAATTGTCTCTTTGATCAGTAGAGCTTCAGCCATCATGTCCAAGGCTTTGCGGTTTTCATTCAGTATCTTAAGCACACGATCGTATTGTTCTGTGACGATACGGTGGATCTCTTGATCAATTAAAGCTGAAACTTCATTTGAATGTTTTTGTGATTTATGGATGTCTCGTCCTAGAAACACATCGCCATCTTGTTGAGATAGGGCTAGAGGCCCAAGCTTTTCACTCATCCCCCAAGAGCAAACCATCTTTGTTGCTATGTCTGTCGCTTTTTCAATATCATTGCTGGCACCAGTCGTTCTTTGGTTGAACACGACTTCTTCTGCAGCACGTCCCCCCATTGCATAAGCGATCATTCCTTCGGCGTATTCCCTGGTTAAAGTCAATCGATCGGCATCAGGGAGCATGATAGTAACTCCAAGAGCTTGCCCTCGAGGAAGAATTGTTCCTTTATGGACAGGGTCGACTCCTGGGACAAGCAAGCCGATGATGGCATGGCCGGATTCATGATAGGCTGTATTTTTCTTTTCTTCTTCAGACATAATCATATTACGTCTTTCAGGCCCCATCATGACTTTATCTTTTGCGGCTTCGAAGTTGGCCATTGTGATAATATCTGAGTTACTACGAGCTGCAATTAATGAAGCTTCGTTAACCAAGTTTTCGAGATCAGCTCCTGAAAAACCAGGTGTTCCCTGAGCAATAGTAGTTAAATCAACACTTTCGTCTAGTGGGGTGTTTCTGCTATGAACTTGCAAGATTCCTTTACGACCTTTTATATCTGGTTTTGGCACTACGACCCGTCGGTCAAACCTGCCAGGCCTTAGCAAGGCCGGATCGAGGACATCTGCCCGGTTGCTTGCTGCGATTACGATAACGCCGTCGTTTCCTTCAAAGCCGTCCATTTCAACTAATAGTTGGTTCAAGGTTTGTTCTCGCTCATCATGGCCGCCCCCTAATCCAGCTCCGCGCTGTCTACCGACGGCATCTATCTCATCGATAAATATGATGCATGGAGCATTCTTCTTGGCTTGATCGAAAAGGTCACGAACACGACTGGCACCGACACCTACAAACATTTCAACGAAATCTGAACCAGATATGCTAAAAAAAGGTACGTTTGCTTCTCCGGCAACTCCTCTGGCTAAGATAGTTTTACCAGTACCCGGAGATCCGATAAGTAAAACGCCTTTAGGAATTCTAGCTCCTAGCTTTGTGTATTTTTTAGGGTCTTTTAGAAAATCGATTATTTCGTCTAACTCTGCTTTAGCTTCGTCTATTCCTGCAATGTCTTTGAATGTTACTTTAGGTTTGCTATCGCTTTGTAACTTGGCCCTACTTTTGCCAAATGACATAGCTTTGCCCCCACCAATTTGTAATTGGCGCATGAAAAAGAAAAATAAGACTAGTAGGATGATCATCGGTAGTGAGTTTATCAATAGCGACTTCCAAAGGCTGGGTTCTTCTGGTGGGTTGTAGGTAACCTTAATGCCTTTGCTTTCAAATCTTTTCCTTAGGTCCGCATCATAAAGACCGTATGCTTTGACGGTGCTTTGGTCTTTGCGTACGCCGATGAGGTTTACACCGCGTTCACCTAGGTTTTCTACCCTAACCTCTACAATTTGATTTTCATCATTTTCAGGTAGGTCGGTCGCAGACATGAATTCTGAAAAGCTGACTTCTTTAACATTTTCAGGGGGTGTGACAACCATTTGCATTAATAGAAACAGCATAAAAATACCGGCAAATAGCACGATAAAACGCATTTGCTGGTTTTGTTTTTGTGGAGTTTTTGACATCGATTTCTTCCTGACTATTTTTTAATCGTTACATCGTGATTAGAATAAGACTAAATCATTCTTATCTCGAAAAGTTAACCATATCAAACTTGTTTGTGATGGTCGAAACTTATACAAACAAATTTACTATAAAACTTCTATTTTTATTTCATTTGTATAATATTGAGCTCGATTTGTTTTACCAGATGCGTCAATACATGCCTCTTTGCTGATACAGCAGATTAATTTTTCATCACAGCTTATTAGCAACCAGTCTCCTCTTTGTGAAATGGGGATATTAAAGGTTCTCATAAGCTCATTAAAACTAACATTCTTTGTGTTCTTATTGAATTTGATTTTGCTATTGCCTACAGGACTTTCTATACATAATCTAAGTGCTTTATGTTCCTTGTTTTGTATCGATAAAAAATCTTGATTTTTCCCGGCAATTTCAATTTTTGCGAAGCCCTCAAGTAGTATGTTCGTTTTAAATTGGCCAAGGTTATACACGAGCTTTGTTTTTGGATTAGCATTAGGCATGTATTCGAATACGTTGCCTTTAATATTTATGGCCCCACCACCGGCGCACATTGTGGACCAGGCTTTTTGTGTGCTGTCTGGCTTTGAGTTCCAGCTGCGAATGCTATCTAATGCCAATTCTAAAAAGCTCGATTCAGGAATTACTATTTTGGTATTGGGCTCCAGTGTATTTGTCCTTTCAGAAAAATTTTCTCCTTGAATGATTGCCGCAATCAAGTCTTTTATTATAGCATCTGGAAGATGAGAAAATTCTGAAATCTGGATTTGTATGCTCCCATTTTGTTTAATAACAACATTTTCTCGAAGCCTTTTAATAGCAGTTTGTCTAGCATAACTGCTAACTTGTTTTGCTTCCTCTCCCAGCCGCGCAATATGATGTGAGGCCTTCGGATAAAGCTTGTTTAGCTCGACCAATACTTTATTGCGTATAATATTACGGCTATAGTCCATTTTAGCATTGGATGAGTCTTCTCGGTGCGGCAAATTGTGCCGTTGAGCCCATTTTTTAAGGTCTGATTTTTGTAATTCTAAAAATGGCCTCCAATAGGAAAAATTATAGGTACTCATGCCAGATAGACCGATTAGGCTGGTACCACGAGACATGCGTAAAAGGATATTTTCTGCTAAGTCGTCGATATGGTGAGCTAATGCAATGGTCCAGCCTTGTTTTATATAATTTGCGAAAATTTCATAACGGATGCGGCGTGCCCATTCTTGGGTGCTTTCCCCTTTTTTCTGTAGATCTGTTTTTTTGTGTTGTGACTGGATACGATGGACAAATATATTAGTGTTATTGTTTTTTGCTAGATCTCTTACAAATTGCTCGTCTAAATCAGATTCTTTTCCTCTAAGCCCAAAATTTACATGACAAATTGACAATTCTTGAATTTTTCCACGCTTTTTTAATTTGCACAGAACGTCAAAAAGGGTAATAGAATCAATACCACCGGACAATGCAACCATAATCATTTGATTTTTCAAGGAAAAATCATCAATTTGTTGGATAATTAAATTTTCTAGTTGGGTTAAATTATTCAATGGGCACCTTAACCAGTCAAAATTGAAATATATCTCAATGATTTTTACAAGTTTACCAAAAAAACTAAAGTTTTTTTGCAACAATTCGATGGGGTTTTTGAGAGTTCCAAGGGGGAACTCTTTGGTTCTCGCACGTTAGCGAAGGCCTTGACAATGACCACGGAATGGAGGTTTCCTCATGGGAATGAGAATCCGCACGAATACCCAGAGCATGATCGCTCAAAGACACCTTTCAAATAGCAATGAAAAAATGGGAGAAAGCCTGGAAAAGCTAGCTTCAGGCTATCGTATCAACAAATCCAAGGATGATGCCGCGGGACTTGCAATTTCAGAGAACTTGCGAGGGACTGTGCGTGGTCTAAATGTCGCAAAGCGCAATGCCAATGACGCCATCTCGATGGTGCAGGTAGCTGAAGGCTCAATGAATGAAATGGGAAATATCTTAATTCGTATGCGTGAGCTTACAGTGCAATCAGCTTCAGACACAATCGGCGATAAAGAACGATCGTTTCTTAATCGAGAATACGTTCAACTAGCAGACGAAATTCAGAGGATTGCGAACACGACAGAGTTTAACGGCAATAGATTTTTTCAAACCGGCGATGATGATGATGAGAATATTAAAACTAAATTTGTAGTTCAAGTCGGGGTTAATGCAACTAGCCACGAAGCAAATCGTGATACGTTAACGATTGATCTGAGTAATTTAAAAATAAATGTCATAGACATGGGGCTTATCGACGAAGCACGTAATGCGATTGGTGCGGTTACGACAGATAGTGATGAATTTCCTACTCAGGAAGAAATTGCTAGTAAATTAGGTGTTATCGACAAAGCGTTATTTTCTTTATCGAGTGAACGTGCGAGTCTTGGTGCGGTGCAAAGCCGTTTGGGATCGACTATAAATAACTTATCTATTTCTACTGAAAACATGCAGACAGCAAGGAGCCGTATCAAAGACGTTGACTTTGCTGAAGAAACTTCTGTTTTAACACAGCAGCGAATTTTATCTCAATCTGGTGTTTCTGTGCTTAGCCAAGCAAATGTGACAGGGGAGATGGCCCTGCAGCTACTTAGGTAATCGGTGTCTTAACCTAAACAATTAGCAATGGAAGCTAAATTTATATCAAGGAGAAATTAAGATGGGACTTAGGATTAAAACTAACGTAGAAGCGCTTAAAGCGCAAAGAAATCTTAGTAATAATAATCGTATGCTTCAACAGTCGATGGAAAGGTTGTCGTCTGGACAAAGGATCAACCGATCTGCCGACGATGCTGCTGGTTTGGCTGTTTCAGAAAGAATTAGGGCTAGGATCGGTTCTTTGAATGTGGTTAAACGCAATGCAAATGATGCAATCAGTTATATCCAAGTTGCTGAAGGCGGTTTAAATGAGACTACCAATATTCTTGTGCGAATGCGTGGTCTGGCCAGTCAAGCTGCATCTGATACTATCGGTAATAGAGAGAGAAGTTTTCTTAATAAGGAATTTCAAGAATTAAAGGCAGAGGTCGCCAGGATTGTTAAGTCTACTGAATTTAATGGATCAAAAGTTTTGTATGTAGAAGAAGGTGAAGAGCCTTCTCCTTTGCAAATTTTTGTAGGTTCTTCGAACAAAGCGGATCAAACTGAAGAAGTAGACCCTTCTGAAGATCCAGATATATTAACTATAAATTTTAAAAGCTTAGTAAACTTAAGCGAATCGCTTTCGCAGATTGCTGACGATACGATGCGAGTTGTTCCAGATATTGATGATCTTACTACCGGAGGAGCTACAGATCTTGGGGGTGAGGGAAATACGAATACTTTGTTTAAAGTATTGGATCAATCACTAAATGCAATTGCTGAGTATCGAGCAACGCTTGGTTCGGTACAGTCGCGTCTTAACAGTACGATTACAAATGCTGAAATTTCTGGAGAAAACTTAGCAGCTGCAAGAAGCCGTATTTCGGACGTTGATTATGCGACAGAATCTGCGAATTTTGCGCAGGCTAGAATACTTACCCAGGCTGGCCTATCGGTACAAGCACAAGCTAATGCATATCCAGAAATGGCATTGTCACTGATAAGAGGGTAGATGTAGCTATTGTCTGATTTTGAGGCTATACCTTTTGCATTTTTAGTGCAGGGGTATAGTTAAAGATCTTTTAGCCTTGTTTATGTGATTGTAATGGAAGTATTATCCTGTTTTCTTGAATAAAAACAATGGGATGATTAGTAAAACTAAGAGAAGCAAGTTGTTTTGTTGGCGGTTTATTGCGCCAATAGAACAACCTACTGGTAGTTGTGGCTCTGACCCATCTTCTGGATAGAGGCGTGATAATGCTGCTTCATCATCGAGATCTAATGCAAAACTGTTGTGTTCTAATTCGTAACTCATAATTGCTTGCGGGATTAATGAATGTCCTAAACCTAAGCAATGCCCTATTTCATGCAAAACTGTTTTATCGAAACCATATTCACTTGTACCTATTAAAATATAAATGGAGCAGTGAGTAGGTTTATCACCATCAAATTCATCAAATATTGAATACCCTGAAGAATAACTAGAGCCATCTATTTCTGTTTGTAGATTGATTGTTATAATTCCGGAATAAGTTCCATTTAAACTGCTTTTTTCAGCTATTTTAATGTAACTTCCAGATGCCTCATTCCAAAGTCTCACGGAGTCTTCAATTGCGTTGCGGTATCCTTGTGTAGTGTCATCATCTGGAGTTAATTGCCATGCAATAGGAGGAGACTCTTTATTAATTTCCCAACGTAGGAGCTTTCCTTCAAAATCTACTGGAGTTGGATAGCTTTTTGCTAACTTTGGATAAACGGAAATAGAAGTCACAAGCAACATTAAGAGATATTTTAGTTTATCGAACATTGGAGCGGTATTTCCTCTCAACTTGTTAAAATGGTATAGAAAGTCCAAGCCAAAATGGATAGTTCCATGCAATGGCACGGTAAGGAACCACATAGATATGGGTTGCGAAATCAATACGAAATAACCACAGTGGAGTTATGTTCCATAAAAGTTCAATCATAGGACCGGCACTAGAAAACCCACCTCCTACTTGCGCAAATGATCTTATAGGGCAGCTAATACCGCAAATCTTATACCTAAGGTCATAGGTGGCTCCAACTAAAGGATATTTTCCGGTTCGTAAATATTCATTGGCAAATGCTGAAATTTCCCAACTTTCATTTTTTGCCATACGTAAAGCCCAAGTTTCTTGTCCTCCTGCGTTTGAGTTGAAAGCGTATTGCTGTAGGCTGAGCGTGTAATGATTTTCGGCGGCATTAACTGTTAGGCTTGTCGTCAGGAGTAATTCGATTAAAATTAACAATATAAAGATAGGTTTAGAGCATAGGGAAATAAGATTTTGATGGTTTAATTGATTATACAAAGGCCCTACTCTCTTAAATTTAGGTTTTGCTCCCCTTAATAAACTACCAATGTAAGTCTAGATTTAATAAAAAAAGATTATATGGCCATGCGACTTTGGCATCTAGCTGCTCTTTATCACCAAGGCCTGTAAACATCATATTTGCTATGGAGATGCCAAAATTTTTCCAGTTGTATTCATATTCTAGGTTCATTACTGGCCCAGGAAGTGAATATGTTCTGAGCCTGCTTCCTTCATGAACGATGTTTTTATCTAAGGCGATATATCCACCCATTTTCCCATAGCCTACTAAGCATATTAGGCCATGACTTTTCTCGGAAGTTAGTTTTGTTCCAATCTGGGCGAAGGTTCCGTATTCTTGATCTATATAATTACCAAATGAGAACTTGGGGCGTTCGATGTAACTTGTGCGAAATATAATTTTTCTGATATTATCGCTTGTTTCGATGAAACCACCATAGACTCCATGAAAATAAGCACTAGTAGGTTGAGTCATCAAACCCACAGTTGTTCCAGACTTGATTATTGCGGCGTGCCCGTTTGTTGTTATATTAAATAGGAGTATAGCTATTAATACATTGATATATCTTACGCCTGTAAGTAGCTTCTTAGTGTCTGGTTGCAAATTTGTTATAGATATATAAAATATTTTACAGTTCCATATTATAAATGTACGAATTGAATAAAGTTGGATATATGCAAACGTAAAAATTAAATTTTTTATGTGAGACTGCTGTTTATCATATTTTATCAAGTGGAGTTTTGCTCTAATAGAGCTTGTTTGCTGGTAGAAATTGCCTACTGATGGAGTCGCTTTAGCAAGCAATTTTGTGACGGATTAGTTGATGGATAAATAAGTTATTTTAAGTCTTTTTTTAATATCTTGCCTATATCTGATTGGGGAAGTGATGTGACAAATTCAATTTCTTTAGGGCGTTTATAAGCTGTTAATTTTTCTGATATGAAATCCATTAGTTCGTTCTTAATAAGCTTGGAGTCTTTTTTTACGATAAATGCCTTGATCGATTCGCCATTTTTTTGTTTCTTTTCGCAATCACAGCGCATTCTGACACTTTTTGATGGCTTGAGAGAATGCTTTCGATTTCGCTTGGGTATACATTAAAACCCGAAATTATGATCATATCTTTTTTTTCGATCAACGATGAAAAACCTCGTTGAAGGAAGGTCTTGATAATTTGATATATCAATTTCGCTTTTGCATTCTTTAGGGTATAGCTCTATCCAATTAGCTTCCATCCCTCGATTTCCTTATTTTCTAAAATTAATTTCTAATTTATTTGTAACTATTCAGCGTATTTTTTCCCTTCAATATGTCGCTTCACTCAGGATGACGGGCAGTCAAGGCTTTGAATCGATCAGATAAAAAATACGCTGAATAGTTACATTTATTTTAATTTACTATGCAACATTCGTATGGACAAGGTGTGTTGTAAAAGTGAATCGAGATGATTATAGTTAGAGTGTGAAGGGGTTCAAAATTGGACTTAACTGCGTGGAGAGTGTAATGGAAAATAATCAACAATTGGATACTCTTAAGGCATTTGACCTAGCTCAGTTAAAAGAGGTTATAGGTTTATTGAAGGAAAGGCGGCAGACTATTTCAACAGCTGAAAGCTGCACTGCCGGATTGGTCTCTTATCAACTGACGATGTTTCCCGGTAGTTCCAACTATTTTCTTGGCGGTATTTCTGTATATTCGAATGATGTAAAACATAAAATATTAGGTGTCTCAAGCGATTTATTAGATAAATTTGGTGCAGTGAGTGAAGAAGTTGCCGCTGCAATGAGTTTTAACTGTAGGTCGTTGTTTAGTACAGATTACGCTTTGTCTTTGACTGGTATTGCAGGGCCTGATGGTGGAACGGCAGAAAAGCCTGTAGGCACTGTTTGGTGTGGTTTATCTAGTATTGATAGACAGTTTACGAAACGATTTTCAATTGATGGTTCGAGAAATGAGGTAAGGGGTAAAGCTGCAAGCCTTGCTTTGGTGTTGCTAAAAGATTTTATTCTTAGGAGATAATGAAATTTTCTTATGTCGATATGCCCTTGGATTAAAAAAAGAGGTATGTTGGTATATTAGGTTAAGAAAGTATAATATATGGGCAGAGATGCTTTTCTTCAGTAACCCCATTTTATATGATTTGTGTTATTTTGGAATTGTGAGACATTGAATATTAATTAATTTATGGTTGAAGTCTTTTTAAATTATTAAGGAAAGTTTTATGCATAAAGTATTTTTTTGTTTGCTAATTTTTAACTTTTTTACTTTAGACTATAATGCTTTAGCTAAAGACTTGACTATACAAGATTTAAAAAAGATTCAATCAAAATTGAAAGAGGCAGATAGTTTGACCGTTGATTTTGAGCAAGATAATTATACTGCATTAAGAAATCGGCATAAAATTAGTAAAGGCATTGCTTATTTTCATAAGCCAGAGAGTTTTCGTTGGGCATTTAGTGAACCTAATAGAATTGAGTGGATATATGATGGAAAGTCTTTTATCAAGTATTTTCCAAATGAAAAAAAAGGTGAGAAATTTAGCGTCGGCAGTAATCAAGGGGATGAATATCGACAGATAGTCGATATGGTCATGAATATTGAAACTCTTTTGGCAAAATATGACATGATTAAGGCAGAACAGCTAGAGCAAGTTGTATTAGTTAGGCTAAATCCTAAGAACAAAGATGGCGAAATTACTTCGGTGAATTTGACCATTGATTTAAAGAAGCAATTTGTAAGTTCTGTAAAGCTATTCTTTCGAGGAAAAAATCATACAATGGTTACATTTATGTCGCCTAGGCGGGAAAAGCTTGGAAAGAATATATTTATGGCTCCTAAGGATGTCAAAATTATTAAAGTGCTTTAAAATTTATTATAACATTTATGGAGCTATTTTTGTATTTATTTAAAAATAGCTTCTATAGATTTCAATGCAAAAGAAGTGATTGTTATGTTTTCTCTAGAGCCTCTTGTTCATAAAAACTTCTTGTGCTACATTTATTGGTATTAATCAAAGCCATAAAATTTATGTTAAATATTATAGTTTAAAGGTGGGTTAGCTATGCGACCAATTTCCTTACTTATTCTCGTATTTGCATTGTCATCTTGTAGACAAAAGCTAGCGCCGAGTTCACTTTTAAGTTCAGATAAGATTGATATCACGACTTTTAAGAGCCTAAATGCATCAGCAACTTCTAATCCTAGACTCACTATCTCCGGCCTAAACGATTATTTCGATATGCCAGAAAGCGATGGTGTCTATAGATTTGTTGCCGAAGAGGATGGGGTTGCTAATTTAGATTTAAGCTTTACAACAGAGAGAAATCCATTTCCTTCTAGTGCAAGTGGTAAAGTTACACCACCTCGGGTTCATTTAGGTAGGCTTGATTCAAGTCAGACAATTATTGACCTGGAAAAAATTGATCAAGGTGTCGCTAGTGCTTCGTACATCAGATTTAGTGCTAAGTTTAAAGTAAAAAAAGACACGGTTTATGCATTTAGTTTGCAGCAACCAGCTGCAGCTCCTAAATTTGATATAGATAACACATTGATTGATTTAAATCTAAGATTTGAACGTTTAGCCGCTGTAGACTCAGGCAATGTAACTATCGATATGAAGTCCGAGAATCGAGGATACTATTATGTTAATTCATCGATAGATTCAAGGGATCAAAACGAAATAACTTTGCAAATAAAAATATTAAATAATAATGTGAGAATTGAACGGGATGCTTTAGGACTTTTTCAAGGTTCTCTTTCAATATATTCCAATCAGCCTAAAGGAACAAGTTGTCTATTTGAACTGGACGATGCATACCTATTGCACAATAAAAAACAATATAAGATAACTCCTAATAAGACGGGAAATGATTGCACGATTTATTTGTCCTATGCAGTTGCTATGAAGGATAAAGCGGAAGAGTCAAATCCGGACTCGTATTATCGGCTTAAGATCAGATTAAAGAGTAGTGGTGTATCAGGTGCAATTCCAATTTTGACGGTTGATGGCTCTCTTAGTAGAGAGACACAAGCGATTGATGAAAAACTATCCTCTGATAAGGCGGTCTTATTGGATTATAATTCTAATTATATGAGTGGACAGTTGGACCCAGGGATAACTTCGGAAAAACAAGGGTTCGATTTTAGATTTAAGGATACCGTAGGCTCGAGCGAAGCATATTTGACGATAAGTACTAGCGCATCTTTGATTATGCCGATCAATATTGATAAAAGTGATTTCAATAATTTGAATCAGTATATTATGAATATTGAACATGGAGGTTACACTTACAAAGTAGATATGTCCCCTGATAATTCCTTTAATGCTAAGCGTACGATTAAGGTCGATTTAAAAAAGCCTCTAAGAGTATATTATAAATTTCCACATAGAGTGAAAGAAACGAAGGGATTTGATAATGTATTTGTTTCTTATCTTAATGTAGATTTTATAAAATATGAGCCCCTACCTTCTTTAAGCTCTAAACCATCATGGTTAACCAGTCCAAATAGTGACAATAAGGATACAATGTTCTATCCAGATTATGGTATTCCGCACGCTTCTGGTGATCGTTATAAATTGGATACCACTCATGGTCAGATTTGGGCTGAAGACCCTGCGAAGACGCGTTATTGGGATAATTTAGGAGCTAGCACGTACCCTAATCTTAGTGGACCGCAAACTACCGACCGTACAAGTAGGCCTTTAAAGAAATCTGTGGTGTATAAGGCAATGGAAAAAGTACGAAATTATTATCATAGTCAGGTTGAAGTAGAGCATATCCCTGATCTGACGGAGAAGAATTATGTAGATAAATATACTATTCAGGGGTGTTTGAATAATGAAGCAAAACATTGGTCTGATCTTACACTACATTTCTACTGTCAATTTGGTCAGATGCGTTCATGTTATACTGGATTTATTCGTAATAACGCCAACAATATTCCAAGTATGGATACGAAAGAAAAACAATTTAATGCTTTGAAACGTTTGCGTATTGATGCCTTTGAATATTGTGCAGCACAAGGGAGGTTGGTAGACGACCCGAGCTTTAAAGGTAATGTGGCTCAAGATATGATTGAATGGAATTGGCTGATGGATGCGAATAACTTTGTAAAGGTTACGAATCCATCTACGGGAAGTGATGAAGAATATTCGTTGGCTTCTATATTTGAATATGTGATGACAAGTTCGACTTTTATGTTTTTTATGGGTGATGAACAAGAACTTCTTAACGTATACTACCGTGTTGAAGATTCTAAAACACAATGTGAGAAGAGAAGGATACGTCGTGTTATTGATCCTGTAATAGGAATATCACCCAATCATTGTGAAGTAGGAAAAGTGCATAATCCGAAATTGGAACCAGCAATGAGATAAAATGAGGTGTTTTGTGAAGTTACTATTTAATTTTGGTTTGTTATTTCATTTAGTTTTAAGTGTAAATACTTTATATGCTCTAGATTTTAAGGCATTTGAAAGATTATGCCCGCCTAATGCCCAGCCGACTGGATGCCAAGAAGCTGGTATTAAGTGTCAACTTCCATCGCAACAAAATCAGGTTGCAAGAAATAATACGAGAGGAAGATCTTGTCAGTTAAATGGCTCGATACCGCTAGCTAATATTGATAGCAGATGTGCTAAACGCGTTGGCCTAAAGGCTGCTGCTCTTTGTGAGCATAATAGGAAGGTTCTTTGCACGGCAATGTTGACAGAGTCTTGCTGTGCTTCTCAATGCGTTTATATGATACAAGAGGGTTTTGGACGGCAAGATTGTTTTAATGCATGCCAGGCTGCTTATTTTTAAATATAATTTGAAATTTTGCTAAGTGTACCTCAACGGCGGTAAGTCCTCCGCTGAGGAGGTGATTAATTATAAATATCAAGTTTTTGATATTCATTTTTTAGATCATTTAGGATAGATTTTAAAATTGCAGCAATTGGAATTGCCAAGATCATACCAAAAATTCCAAAAGCGTTGCCACCAATTATTAGTGCTAACATAGCGGCTAACGAATTTAATCCGACTTTATCACCGACAAGTCTTGGAGTGATTATTGTTCCTTCAAGAAGTTGAACTAAAAGGAAGATTCCAACTATCCCTGCTAAGGTACCAATACTTGCTGAGTAGGCGATGGCAATCAAAATAGTACTGATGAACCCAATGGTAAACCCAGCATATGGAATAATACTGATAAGACCTGATAGAACGCCTACAAGAAAGCCAAATTTTAACCCAATTAATGAAAGTCCAATTGCATAAAGTAGCCCTAAAATAGCTGCTACCATAAGCTGGCCGCGTATGTAACCGTTTAATACACGATTGCATAATTCTATTTGTCGCTTAACTTTTGGCTTAAGCTTTTTGGGAATGTATGAATTAACGCTTTTCGAAATTTCTTCATAATCATTGATAACATACACAAAAAACAATGGAAATAAGAATAGATTCAAAACGCCTATCAGCCACGTAGAAACTCCAGAAAAAATATTTTTTAATATAAGGGTGATATCTTTAATTGCATTGGCTGAAATTTTTGAGAAACTTTCTTCAACGAAGGCTTGAATGGCCTCTTTGCTTAGATCTAGTTCATAGCCGTATCCTAGAAGAACTCCTTGCAGATTTTCGATGATTTTAATAGTCATTAATGGCAATTCTTTGGTAAAATTTTTCAAATCCGAAGTGAGTATTGGTATCGTGATAAATAGGCTGATAGTTATTGCTGCTAAAATGAAAGTGCAAACTCCTATGACAGCATGATTGCGATGGATTCCTTTTGATTCTAATTTGACGATCAGAGGAAAAATTAAATAGGCTAATGCAAATGATCCTACTAGAGGGATCAAGGCTTGGCCTAGTCCCCATATGAAAAAGATAAAAATAAGTATGATGCTCAATCCATTTATGATGGCTCTGGCTGTAACTTGCATTTATTTGGCCTCTGTTTTTATTATCTGTTTCTTTAATAATAACATGTTTGCTAAGGCGAAGAACTTTTTGCTTTTCTTAATATATGACGCTTCAAGATAA
Organism: Bdellovibrionota bacterium; assembly: GCA_041391425.1. Classification (GTDB taxonomy): domain Bacteria; phylum Bdellovibrionota_B; class Oligoflexia; order Oligoflexales; family JAWKNZ01; genus JAWKNZ01. The sequence goes on along the minus strand of JAWKNZ010000007.1, from coordinate 110,795 downwards.
TTTCATTTGCTCTTTTGAGTAATTTTCAGGCATGTTGTCGATTTTTTTTTCTTTTTATTATAACATGCTGATTTTAAATAAATAAAACATGTAAAGTTTTTTGCCAAATTGTCGAAAAGGCTTAACGAAAGAATTCTTATGTCTAAAAATTTTATAGTGCTCACAACTGCCTGTTGGAAGAGGGATAAGAAATGGAAGAAAAAGTGAATTGGCAAGATTTTGATAAATTGCACGTTATTAAGCGTTTAAGACAGTTAGTAGGTCGTTGGTGGAATATTCGTATTAACTTTACTGACGAAAAAGGGTTTTTAAAGGGGGTTCCCGATGGAAAATTTTTTGATCCATTAAACTCTGTATGCCAACCTGTAACCAAAAACGATAAAGGATTTTCCTCATGTGTTGGAACGGCTAGGCAAACTACTGTAGATGCAATGGGAGCGAAGAAGCCAAGACTTAATCGCTGTCATGCTGGATTTTCAACCCTTTCTGTGCCTTTACGGGTGGGAGGTAAATTTTTAGGGTGTGTTTTTGGTGATGGATTTGTTTTCAGTGAGTCAGAAGCCGAGCAGAAAAATTTGATTCGTAATTATTTGCAGCGTAGCTTTCCAGACTTAGAGGATATCGATAAGAGGATTGATAGTCTCCCGGTATTGAATGAAAAAGATGTACAGTATCTAACTGAACTTATCGAGATTGTTGTCGATGAAATTCTTATGACTCAAGCTAATTTGTCAAAAGCACAAGCTGAAGTTGAAGAACTTAAAGGTGAGATGGGAACCCGATTTGGGTTTGATAAGATGATTGGTAAGTCTGCTCCAATGCAGGCGTTATATCGTTTATTAGATCGCGTCTGTGATTCCAATGCCACTGTATTAGTAAGGGGCCAAAATGGTACCGGTAAGGAATTAATTGCTAGAGCTTTACATTATAATTCGAAGCGATCAAAGAATAAATTCTTGATAGTTAACTGCGGTGCTTTTAATGAAAATCTTTTAGAGTCGGAATTGTTTGGGCATGTAAAAGGTTCTTTTACAGGTGCGAATAAAGATAAAATAGGTCTTTTTGAGGCGGCGGACAAAGGTACGTTATTTCTTGATGAGATAGGTGATACGTCGATGCCTATGCAAGTTAAGTTGTTGAGGGTGCTACAAGAAGGCACTTTTACTCCCGTCGGTAGTACTGTTATGAAAAAGTCTGATGTTCGAGTCGTTGCTGCGACTAATAGGGATTTAGAGGCTATGGTTAAAAAAGGGGAGTTTCGAGAGGATCTTTATTACCGTCTAAATGTTATTAATGTTGGTGTTCCTTCATTAAAGGAAAGAAAAGAAGATATTCCAGTATTAGCAAATCATTTTCTTTCTAAGCATCAGAAAAGCGCGAAAGGATCGGCTAAAGAGCTAACGAAAGAATGTCTACAGATTTTATTGAATTATGAATGGCCTGGAAATGTGCGTGAATTGGAAAACGAAATGGAAAGGCTTTACGTTTTAGCTGGTGATAATAAAGAATTGGGTTCTGATTTTTTATCGGAACGTATAAAGGAAAGCTCTGGAGTAAAATATCCAGGATATAGAGTAGAAGGTCGGCTTAAAGACGCTCTGGAAGCATTAGAGAGGAAGATGATAATGGAAGGCCTTAAGCGCACTCGCTGGAATAAGTCAAAGTTAGCAAAAGAATTGGGAATTAGTCGTGCTGGCTTAATTATGAAGGTTGAGAAATACGGTTTTGATAAGAGAAATGCATGATTTGTAAGTTTTAGATCTTATTCATGCCCAATTAAGTCCGAGATGTTTCGTTTCACTCAACATGACGTTCTTCCTGTACTCACGCTTAATTCTCCGTCTTCTGAGCCGGAGGCGGCGTTCTTCCTGTACTCATGCTTAACTCTCCGTCTTCTGAGCCGGAGGCGGCGTTTTTCTGTACTCATGCTTAACTCTACGTCTTTCTGAGCCGGAGGCGACGTTTTTCTGTACTCATGCTTAATTCTACGTCTTTCTGAGCCGGAGGCGGCGTTCTTTCTGTACTCATGCTTAACTCTACGTCTTTCTGAGCCAGAGGCGGCGTTCTTTCTGTACTCATGCTTAACTCTACGTCTTTCTGAGCCGGAGGCGGCGTTTTTCTGTACTCATGCTTAACTCTACGTCTTCTGAACCGGAGGCGGCGTTCTTTCTGTACTCATGCTTAACTCTACGTCTTTCTGAGCCGAAGGCGGCGTTTTTTCTGTACTCATGCTTAACTCTACGTCTTCTGAACCGGAGGCTGCGCTCTTCCTGTACTCATGCTTAACTCTACGTCTTTCTGAGCCGGAGGCGAAGAATCTCAAGCTTCTTACTCATGCCCAATTAAGTCCGAGATGTTTCGTTTCACTCAACATGACGTTCTTCCTGTGCTCATGCCCAATTAAGTCCGAGATGTTTCGTTTCACTCAACATGACGTTCTTCCTGTACTCATGCCCAATTAAGTCCGAGATGTTTCGTTTCACTCAACATGACGTTCTTCCTGTACTCATGCCCAATTAAGTCCGAGATGTTTCGTTTCACTCAACATGACGTTCTTCCGTGTTTCACGCTGCTTTCCTTGTAAGGACTAATGGCTGGTTTTTTTTATTTTCTCAATTTCCATCTCAGGAGAATATTCGTAAAGTGTTGAGTTTAAGCTTAAAGCTTTCCCAAGCTCAACGGCTGATTCGAAATCTTCTGTATTGATAAGGCCTTTTTCATCTAAGATTTTTTTAAGGCCATCTACAATGTCAACAAATCTTTCATGATAGTTTTTTAGTGAGGTGACGTCGCTTTTCACTCTATATAATTCACTTCCCAGTTCTAATAGAGTTCTTTCTAATTTATTTATTCTTTCATTTTCAAATGTCATAGATTCTCCTGGGAATTAAGCTTTTTGGCTTAGTTTGGTGTGAATGATTCAGCAGCCCTCAAAGGCTTTTAAGCATTATCGGAGATATTTAATGTGGATTTAGGGCTGGGTGGGTAAATGAATTTACCCAGTAGGTTTATAGAAGATTTTTATAATAAATTCAGTGCAGTAAACCCCATCGTAAGGAAAGAGCATTGTCTTTAGTGATGGGATTGTCTTTTTGGAAAAAATGAAACTTTTACTGGATTTTTTACATTACAGAGAGGGTAAAACTATGTGATGATCGACTCCCATAAGTTTTGTAATCAAGGCAACTCTTGTCCACATGCCATTGCGTTCTTGCCGCCAATATAATGCCCTTGGATCTTTGTCGATTACTGGATCAATCTCTGCTCTTCTGGGCATTGGGTGGAGGATTGCGCAGTTCTTTTTTATGATCTCCAAGTGTTTTGGTTCTAGATGAAATTTAGAGCTGTCTACTCTTTCTGATTCTCCTGCTGAAAGATCGTATTCATCTTGAACCCGCGTCATATAGATTGCATCTGCTTCAGCGATTGCATCAGTAAATTTATCCGTTTCTTGGAATGAAATATTTTTATGTAACAAAAGGTCTTGGCGAAGATCATCTTCGATACGAAATTCTTTTGGCGAGACAAATAAGATTTTTATATTTTCGTAGTTGGCCAAAAGCCTGCTTAAGGAACGGATTGTTCTCCCCCTTTTTAGGTCTCCAACCATGCAGATCGTTTTGTTTTTTATTTCATCTCCTTGTTTGCGGAAGCTACGGTAAAGGGTATATATGTCAAGGAGTGCTTGTGTTGGGTGTTGGTCTGGGCCACTACCTGCGTTGATAATAGGAACTGGGCGGTCTGTCTCATCTATTAGTTTTGAGATTCTATCAGCTAGACCAGAGATTGGTGAACGCATAATAATAAGATCTACATAGCTGGAAAAGGTTCGCAACGAATCTTCGATGCTCTCTCCTTTTCGTTCGGAGCTAGTTGAAGAATCCCTAATTTCGCTAGGCTGCATTCCTAATATATAACATGCAGATTGAAAAGAAAGAAATGTCCTGGTAGATGGTTGTGTAAAATAGAGCATAACTCTGTTGTGTGGTAATAAACTTTTTAAATATAATAGGCCATCTTTTGATTTATCGTAGCGCCTAATTGTATCGGTGAGCTCGAAAAGATAATCTAGAAACCTGCGGTCAAATTGCTGTGAATTTAATACATGATATGGTTTTTTGCTCATTCCGGATTTTTATTTCACTCCCTTCTTTGGGTTATAGCTTTATATTAATTATAGAAGTAAAAATTGGTTATTTATTGGTAGTGTATTCTTTCTTGTTTGGCTTCACGTACTTCGCCAATTTGATAAGTTTCAATACCAACCTCTGCGCATGATTGTTCAAACTTTTTAGTATGATCTTTATCGATAGATAGGATCATGCCAATGCCTAAATTAAAGGTTTTTTCCAAACTTTTGAGATCTGTTTCGTAGTCTTTTATAAAATCAGACATCCATTGTGGGCAGCGTATTGCATTCCAATCTAGAGAACAGGTAACATTGTCCGGCATGACTCGAGGGAGATTTCCTGAAATACCTCCACCGGTGATATTGGCAATTGCATGGATACCTTCGAAGCCCATCATTTGCATGATTTTAGGAACTTCGGAGTAGATTTTTGTCGGTGTCATAATCTTTTCAATAAGCTTAGACTGCATTGATTGGTCGGAGCTTTTAAGCCATTTTCTTATGAGTGAAAAACCATTGCTATGAAATCCTGTCGATGGGAATGCATATAGTTTATCGTCGATCTTAACATTTTGTGCCCCTAGTGTTTTGTCCTTATCAACAACACCGACCACAAAACCAGCTAAATCAAAATGTTTGTCACCATACAATCCTGGAAGTTCGGCGGTTTCACCCCCTAAAAGGGCTGTGTTGCACTGCTCTAGGCCTTTTTTGATTCCAGTCAGAATGGCTTTAAACTGTTCAGTCTCGAGTTTTCCGGTTGCAAAATAATCGAGGAAAAATAATGGCGTTGCCCCAAGTGTATATAAATCGTTAACGCACATGGCTACAAGATCGATGCCGAGTCCTTCTAAAAGCTCATGTTCTATGCCTAGCAGTAATTTAGTGCCGACGCCATCGGCGCCTGAAACTAAAAGCGGATCTTTATATTGGGAAAAATCAGGCCGGAACAGTGCAGCAAATCCTCCGATGCCGGAGACGATGCTGTCTGCCTGAGATTGGCTTTCTTGCAACCATTCTACAAGCTCTTCGCCTTTTTTAACATCAACCCCGGATTCTTTATAAAGGTCGACCTTAGAACTACTTGTCATGCGCATTCTCCTAAAGGGGGCCTGGCTAAATAAGTGTCAGCTAAAAGTGAGCTGGCGTACTGCTTCCTCGTGATTATCATTGGTTATCAAAGCTTCTCCAACTAGGAAAGCTTTAAAGCCGACTTTTTTCATCTTTGTTATATCAGAGGAATTTTTGATACCTGATTCACAAACTAGCACTCTCTGATTTAAGTTGCCTTTTGCCTGGTTATAGAGCTCCTTTGAGTGTTGCAGATCTACTGAAAATGTAGATAAGTTTCTGTTATTTATGCCTAAAATTTTCCCATCGGTTTTAAGTGCTGCCTCTAGCTGTTCTTTGTTGTGACTTTCTATAAGGGGCTCCATTCCAAGATCACGGCCAATTTCGATAAAGTATTGCAGCTGGGCATAATCTAAGACGCCGCTTAGGAGTAAAAATGAATCAGCCCCTGCAGCACGGGCTTCGAATATTTGATATTCGTCGATAATAAAATCTTTGCGTAATATTGGTAGTGTTGTGATGTCTCGAACTTTTTTTAAGTCTTCAAGGCTTCCACCAAAGTACTTCTCATCTGTAAGCACAGAGATTGCAGCTGCCCCACCCTTTTCATAGGCTTTGGCAATACTGGCTGGATTATAATTGACGCACATCAATCCTTTGCTTGGTGACATCTTTTTGCATTCTGCAATGATTCTAATGGGTGCATCGGACATGGGCAGCAGTGCGCAGCCAAAATCTTTAGCCTCAAGGTGTTCTTCCGCTAAAGCGCGAATATTGGCATAGGATTTTTGCTTTTTTCGTTGCTCAACTTCTATTTTCTTATGTGCGATAATTTCATCGAGTATATTATTCACTAGATTATACCTCTCTTGCTTTCTCTAACCACTGATTGAAAAAATCTCGCGTATGAAATGAAGAAATAGCTTTATTTGCCTGTTCTAATCCATCTTGAATTGACGATGCTTTTCCATAAAGCCAAATTACTGTGGCTGCATTAAGTATTACAGCATCTCTAGCACTTACCGTTTCATTGGCTAAAAGTTTATGTAAGATGTCTAAATTAAATTCAACTTCCCCTCCCCTAAGATCAGAAAGACTTCCTTTAATTCCAACGCTAAGAGGGTCAAAGGTGAACGGCTCAATTTTATCTTCGTTTACGAGAAACCCATTTGTTATATCTGCCGGGCTAATTTCGTCTAGACCATCTTTGGAATGAATTACTAGGGCTTTTTTTATTTTAAGCTTTTGTGCTGCTTCTGCGATTGGCAATAAAGCACTGGATATCCCTACCCCGATAACTTGATAGTCTGGATTTATAGGGTTTGCTAGCGGCCCTAAAAGATTAAAAATAGTGCGCACTCCTAAGGCTTTTCTTACGGGCATGACATACTTCATAACAGGATGAAAGTTTGGAGCGAAAAAAAATGTAAAACCTGTTTTTTCAAGTAATGTAAGTGATTGCTGTGGATTTAAATTATCTGGCAAACCTGCTGCGAACAAGAGATCTGCAGATCCACATTTGCTAGAAATACTGCGATTTCCGTGTTTAGCAATCTTACAACCCACGGAAGCAGCTATAATTGCCGCGGCTGTTGAGATATTAAAGCTTTGTGAACCATCGCCACCAGTACCACAATTGTCCATTAAAGGGCCTAGTGAGCGATTGATAGTAGGCTTTTGGGCATGTTGCCGCATGGCCGCAGCTCCCGTGTATAATTCTGATTTGCTTTCACCACAGATGCGCCATGCAGTAAGGAAACAGCTTATTTGGCTTTCACTTAGTTTTCCTGTAAACATTTGCTCGAATATTGATGAAAGTTCGTCGTCTTTAAGTTTATGTTGTGAAAGTAGTTTTTCTATAATCATTTGCATTTATATAGCTTCCTTTTCGGTTCTGTTCTAATTGCTTTGATACTTTTACTTCACTTTACCGTTCAGAACATTGGGCTGCTGCCGAGAACTTTATATTTACCATTATTTTGTCATTGAACCAACACTGCTTTATTGGGCTGAGTAGGATTTTAAGAAGGTATATGCAATATTTGCCGATATGCTTGCTTATGAGTTGAGTTTTAAGTGTCGATCTGATGACAGGATTTATTGTAAGAGAGGATAGACCGGAAATGAAAAGTTTAAGAGTATTTAGTCTGTTGTTGATTGCTTGTCAAAGCACTGCTTTTTCTTATTCACCAGAGCAGCCTATAGAGTTTGAACCATGGAAGGTAGTTAGTTTTTTGAATGACGTATCTGAGAACGATAATCCTTTAGTGATGATTAATGCAGGTATGATGCAAGGAGTGATCGACGGTCTTCTTTTAAGTAGCTACCGAGCCTCTAATCCACCCGTATCACATGGCAGAATGCAAACTAGTAATCATTCAAGAATATCAAATGATCGCATGTTGCCACAAAAAATAGTGGTGCCCACAGGGCAGCTTAAGATACGTCTAGTGCAGGATACTTATTCGATAGCTGAAGTTATTCAGCAAGGGTCGGTAATGTCACGGGCGCTTTTTCAAAAATTTCCAGGTATTATGGTTGGAGACTATGTAAAACGTAAGCAAATTAATTTAGCTAAAACAAAAATCATGACACCGGAAACGACATTGCCTTATTTTCAATTATTTAAAGATCCGAAAGGTAACCCAGAAACATTTGAGCTAAGCCCTTCTGGTATTGATGCATTGAGAAAGGCTTCAGAAGTTTTTGCTAAAAGTCGAGTTTCATTATTAATGGTTGAGGGGTATACAGATCATAATGGTTTGTCTAGTCAAAATCAGATTGAGTCTTATCAACGTGCTTTAACGGTAAGGCAGTATCTTATCGAGGAATTAGGATTTGATCCAGAGCGTGTTGTCGCTGTCGGTTATGGCGAAGGTGAACAGGTCGATCAATCAATGGTTGCTGGTTATAGAGCTAACAATCGTAGGATAGTGTTAAAAGTTGTAGAGCATCCGATAAATTAGTTGAACAGTATATGATCTTATCTGTATGACTCGTACATCGGGCTATGTAGCTTTTTAAGCGTTTGTAAAAGGATGTTTCAGGAAAAAGCTATATTTTCATAAGATAATGTTCTGATGACCACCATTTGCCGTCTACAAAGGTTTTATTTTTTTGTGTTCCTATCAAGGTAAATCCATTTTCTAACAGGATATCTTTCATTCTTTGATTAAACTCGAAGACGCCCGCTTCAATGTGGGTGCAATTTAACTTTTTTGCAAGTCTTAGGATTTCTTGACAAACTTTCAGACCGAAGCCTTTACCTCTAAAGTTATCGTTACCAATAGCTATGCTAGGCCAACAGACACGATTATCTTTGGTTTTGGCTACAGGGTGGTTTATATAAAACTGCCCATAACCCACATATTTTTCAGATATTTTTATCATAAATGCATGTGTTTCAAGAGACTGTGAATTACTTGTGAATTGTTTTTGAAAGTCTTCTTTTCTAAATTCTATAATGCTATTTTCGTTTTGCAAAACCCAATTTTTCAGCATAATGGGATTTTTATACCAACTAACAAACTCTTCGGCTTGTTCTAGATTGTTAGGGTCTATTTTTTCAAAGAAGACATTATCCATTTGTATTTTTACCTATATTTTTAAATTTAAATGTGGCTAGTAAGTGTCTTTTGAATTTAGTATTTATGCCCTTTTCATTTTTTTGGCCATTTATTGCCTCTATTCATTCGTAAAGAATAACGAAAAGATTGCCGAAAAACTTATTAAACTAGGTGCTGACCCTTACTTTAATTACTTTGGTAAAACACCTCTTTTTGGCGCTATTTCTTCTTCTGTTGCTAACGTTCTACTACGTGCAGGTGCTGCCTTACTTTAAAGATGGTGAAGGAAACACACCTTTGCATGAATTTGGATACACAACTCTACAATTTGCGACACAACCAAATTATCATGCACTTTTAACTACCAAAAAAATAGTTAATCATTTCCCCGAAAGACGAATACTGTCCAGCATCCTTTTCATAGTTCAAATCTTCAAATGTGCGATAAAGTAATAGTCTGAGAGCTTCAGATGGTTCTTCAACATGACGCTTTGATATGGGGCCAGTCTTCACGAAATTAGGTCCATTCGACATCGAAAAATTTTTCTCCAGATCAATTTCACCGTAAATTTTAAAACTCTTTCCCGTTAAATATTTTCTTGCAAAAGATACTCGTGACTCCTCACCAACTGGTCTATGATTTGATCCATTGAAATCCCACACGTCTTCGTAGCTAAAATGCAACTTATTGTTGATGTGAAAGGAATTATCGTCTTTGATCTCGCAACTTATATCGAATATATAATCTATGTAAAAATTCCCTAAAGTAGCTCCATATGACTTCGCAGCCCAGCGCCCAGACCATTGATCTGTCGTTGGAAAATCAATGCACTTATTAAGCAAAACCGCAGCCTTTGCTCGATGTTCATCAGCAGTTTTGTCATAAAATATATCCGGATGCAAAATCAAAAAATCCTGCTGGCTAAGCTTCATTTCCTTTCCGCTACATGACAAATACCGCTTCATAAACCTGATAGCGAGTTTACTTCCCAATAGACTAGACCATGCTAATTCTTCTGCACTGTGCAACAAATTTAAAACAGTGTTCTCAGAAGGGCAGTTCTGATAGATCGTCCCTTCAATGTTTGAAGCTGACGGTTTACTGGTGCTCTGGCATGAAGTAAGTAGTAAGAAAAAAAGAATTTGCTTCACCATATAGTTTCTACCCTTTTCACAAAATTGCAGTATCACCAACACAAAGAAAGAATATTTGATCATCCCCCCTTCAGTTGCATAGCAACAATAATACAATCATTCGAATATTTTTGCCAGGTTCAGGCTTTGTAGCATGGCTTGTTTTTTAAATGGACGCAGTGATTGTCTTGTGGTTTAAATCTATTCTTAAAGACTGTTTTTTGACCCCCTAATTTTCTCATGATATTCGTATCCGGCGTAAATAGCTGGGGGTTTCAAGCTATGGTTGTCAATGTTACCATAAAACGGCTACCTGCGTTCAATAAACCCTGCCAAAGCCCAATAGTGAACTCCTTGTTAGCTAAGCGTTTCACGGATGAGGTTGTCTCTCTAAAAATTGCTAATCATGCCGCGATTGGAGCATGAAATAAGCCTCGGCAAACTGGCTTCCAGTGATAATCGTCGAGCTTAATTGTTTCGAGATCACGGATGCCGTCTTTTTCTCTTGGAGTTCTACCTTCGTGCGCAGCATGAACTTGATATCTGTTAAAATAATCGATGTGGTGGGAAAATTTGGCCTCAATATCAGGCTTGGAATAGAACAGTGTGTGATCAGTAAAATCTTGTCGATAGCTCCCAATTTTTCGTTCGATAAACGGGTGGCTCCAAGGGCAACTAGGAACATTCTTGATCTCGTCAATTCCATATTTCAAGATTCGACTTCCAGAGCCAATACAAAAAGAATGGGTCATTGTCAGAACTCAAATACTTTGGTGGCGTCTTACCTGCAATAATTTTGTTGAACATGAAGCAGATTGATTCACCTGTTAGACTACTTTCGTGAACAGCAAAACCCACGATTTTCCGGGTATACTGGTCCATTACCAGCATGATCCAATATGACTTTAAGAAAATGGATTCAATTCTGAACAAATCCAAAGACCAAAGCCTATCCGGCGCGCAACCGATAGGAGCTAACCAGGAGGGACCACCTCCAGGCCAAGGCTTGTAATATTTTTTAAAAATTCTACGGACAAGGGATTCATCTATCTCTATTTCCAAAATATTATTCGCAAGAAATGCGATTTTGGGGCAGCCGTAGCGTGGATTTTTCTCTTTTAGTTCAACAATGAATCTCATAAAAATTACTCAGATCGTTATGCAAATAAATTTGTCATCGAAAAAGGTAAATGGTCCACCGATTTGCTTAGTTGCCTCAAAATACAATAGTCAATTTTAGAAATATCCTTTACCTTTTAAGTTGATCTCAAACATGCTAAAAACTACTAAAAAAGCGGGTATGGACGGGCATTACTGTCTATACCATTTTAAAACTTAATTTACCAATAAGCTAGAGGTCCAATGCCCGAACTACCCGAAGTTGAAACTGTTGCAAGAGGAATGAATCAAGTATTAGTAGGAAATAAGATTTCTGCAATTAAGTTTTACCGTGACAATTTAAGAACTAACATCCCTAAGAAGGAACTAAAAAAAATTCTTGTTGAGCAAAAAGTTGTAAGTGTTTTTAGAAGATCTAAATATATTCTTATTGAAACAAATATTGGCAATGCTATTTTGCATCTTGGAATGACAGGCAATGTTCTATGTTTTAGTTCCAAGGAGCCAAAAATAAAACATACTCATTTTGTCATAGAGGTTAATGGTGTCGAAGGCTCTCGTTTTTTGCATTATGTAGATCCTAGGCGTTTTGGTTTGATTGATGTTTATTTTGGTTCTGATTGGTCTAAGCATAAGTTGCTAGTCTCATTAGGGCCAGAGCCTTTGGAGTCTCCTCGACTTTCGCAACATTTGTACGAGAAAAGCAGGCAATGTAATGTGCCTATTAAGAGCTTTTTGATGAATGCAGGTAATGTGGTTGGGGTCGGTAATATATATGCCTGTGAATCTTTGTTTATGGCTGGGATTGACCCGAGGCTTCCAAGTAAAAATTTGGATTTAAAATCTTTTCAGAAAATAGCAAAAAGCATTAAAAAGACTTTAAAAGCCGCCATTAAAGCGGGTGGCACAACCCTAAAGGATTATAAAAATCTAAAAGGGGATCAAGGCTATTTTGCGATTGATTTGAAAGTTTATGGGCGGTCTCAAAAACCCTGTGTGCAGTGTGGAAATGACATTGAGACTGTTCGGCTAGCAGGACGCTCAACGTTTTTTTGTGCATTTTGTCAAAAATAAAGTATTTTATTTTTCCCTTTCTATTTTAAGCCCCTACAAGCTGTTTTTATTTTTTCTAAAAAATTTTTTACTAAACTAAAACAAGTGTTGGGCGATAGCAAAAATATATTTGGTCATAAGTTAAATATGAATTTTTGTTGTTAACCTTTTGTATCGTGGCAGGAGAAGGGATAGGTAATGGGCTTAAGAATCAGAACTAATGTACAGTCGTTGAACTCACAAAGGCAATTGTCAAAAACAACGTCGATGATGAGTGAAAGTATGGCAAAAATGTCTAGTGGCTATCGCATTAACAAAGCTTCTGATGATGCTGCGGGCTTGGCGATTGCTGAACAAAACCGTGCATTCACACGATCTTTATCTCAAGCTAAGCGCAATGCGATGGATGGGGTTTCATTGTTGCAGGTTGCTGAAGGTGGTATGAATGAGGTTTCCAATATTCTTATTCGATTGAGAGAGCTTTCAACTCAAGCTGCTTCTGACACAATTAGTAACAAGGAACGATCGTTTACCAATCGCGAGTATCTAGAGTTGGTGGATGAGATTGATCGAATTACGGCTACCACTGAATTTAACGGAATTTTTCTTCTGCGGGGCGGTTCACTTGATGGTGATCCGATGGAAGATTTTACGGTTCACGTTGGTGCTGGAGCACGAGATCAAATAGATACGCTGTCTATTGATATAAAAGGCATGTCTATTAAGGCAACAGGAGAAGATGGGCTTAACTTGTCCAGTGATGGGGCCCAGATAGGGCCTGGGCCAGATGAGAATCCGTTGGAGTCTGATTTTTCCAGAGAAATGGCTGCTGAAAAATTAAACGTATTAGATCAGGCTCTGAGTAAGATCAATGGTATGCGCTCTACTTTAGGTGCTAAGCAGAACCGTCTTAATGCAACTATTAGTAACATATCGATTGCACATGAAAATATTTCAGCTGCAACGAGCCGTATTAAGGATGTCGACTTTGCTGAAGAGACCGCCAACTTTACTCAATCTAAAATACTACAGCAAGGTGGATTGTCTGTACTTTCACAGGCTAATAATATACCTGAAATGGCATTAGCACTTTTAAGATAGTTAAAAAATAGGCACACGGTATCATTTTGTCGTAGGCCGGTTTAGTTTTGCTACTTATCCCTTAAGGAAAACAAATAAGTTTTCCTTAAGGGATTTTTTATATTACACTGAAAACACATGGTTTTTATAGATTTACACAACTTGGTCTGTTCTTTGCTTGTAGAACAATGGATATTGCGAGGAGGAGAGCAAAATGAATCAAATAAATGCTGTAGAGTTAACGCCAGATCAACAAGTTTATTTCAAGCATGGTATGACCTTAAAGGAAATCGAGAAAAACGTCATTCTTGAGACATTAAAGCGCCAGCGCTTTAATCGCACACGTACTGCAAGGGTTTTACAAATAGGTATCCGCACGTTGCAGCGTAAACTAAAACAATACAAAGAAATTGAAATGCATGCGCACCAAATGGACTCGATAGTAAATTGATTAATATGAAGGCATTTCGGCCTGATATTATTTAGAAGATATCGATGAAGTGGATTTAATTTTGGTGCTCTTGAGCGTGTTTAAGTGTCCAGATACTCGGATTGCGACGAACAAGGTACAGTTTATTTTAAGTAAAACATAAGTCATTGTGGGGCCTTTTCTTTAAGTGAATGAAGGCGTTGTAGCTAAACTCGACCCATAAGATCTGCTGAAACCTCACCTACTTTAATGTATGGGTGGGGTTTTTATTTTTGTCACTATGAAGAGTTCTACAAAAGTTGTTATAAGTGTTTGACACAGATTGTACTTCAAGATATAAATCCGCTTCTCGACCGGAAGCTTACTACAAATATTTGGGCCTGTAGCTCAGCTGGTTAGAGTGCACGCCTGATAAGCGTGAGGTCGGTGGTTCAAGTCCACCCAGGCCCACCAGTTTTCTAGATGAGTAGGCCAAGGGAACTTCCCAAATCCGAATTTAAGCCTGTAGAAAATATTCGTTAGCCCGGAATCAGAAAAAAATTTCTGCTTCGCGGACTGCAAGAGCGCATCGGTGCGTTTAAAATAGGACCCCAAATCCGAATTTAAGCCTGTAGAAAATATTCGTTAGCCCGGAATCAGAAAAAAAATTCTGCTTCGCGGACTGCAAGAGCGCATCGGTGCGTTTAAAATAGGACAACTCCCCACCAAAATTTCATTACCTGCAATCTCAACTATTGAAATCGCTACAAAAGCACATCTACCAGGTATTTTGGACGCACCTATAGACGGCCAATCTCGACAAATTGGGGTTCCTTAGCACAGTGGGTAGAGCTTTATTCAATTGTCAAAGAGCTCTGCCATGTCTTCAACAGTCTGAAGTTTAGCTTCAACCTAACTGCAAATTTTTTAGTTTAGTCTTCCAGCGTATCACCTCTCTATGATGATCGTGATTAAATCTAAAGGTTACAGATCCCGCATGGCAGATTACTTGAACTGGAATCAGCAACCACCTTCTCCTAATCTTCTTGGCAAAATGATTGATTGTTTTAATTCCTGATCTCGTCTTCTTCTTGCTAGGAGCACTCAAAGAAATAAACCTCATCAGGGTATAAGCAAAAGCAGCTATCAGACCAAATGCCTTATTAGCTATCAGTTTAAGACATGGATAGTGTTTTAAGTCAAAACCAAACTTTTGCTCCTTTATAAAGTTTTCTGCGTTGCCACGACCGCGCACAACTTAACTAAAGTTCGGTAGTTGATTGCATAGTTTGGCCAGTCGTACTCTATGAAACATCGTCTTTAATAAAAAATCTCGGACGAGCCTTTACCTCCAAATATATTTTTCCGATATATTCTCCTAAAACTCCGATACAGAGAAGTTGACTACCACCGAGAATAAGGACGATGATCACAATAGAAGCCCATCCAGGAACCACGTGGTCAGTGATAAATCTTTGCAAAGCCCAGCTAGTCATGATAAGTGAGACTATAAAATACACGACGCCTAAAGTTGTAATAAATTTCAAGGGAGCAGTACTAAAGGATGTTATGCCTTCCCAAGCAAAAGAGACCATTTTTCTTAGAGGGTATTTACTTTTTCCCTCTTCTCTTTGCGATCGAGTATAATGGACAATTGCTGTGTCAAAACCCAACTGAGGGATCAAATTTCTAAGGAAGAGATTAACTTCATGATAATGTTTTAAGGCTTCAATCGTTCTTTTGCTCATGAGGCGGAAATCTGCGTGGTTGATAACAACATCTTTGGAAAAAAAATTCATAATTGAGTAGAAGATCTGAGCTGTCTGCCTTTTGAAGGTAGAATCTGAAGTTCTGTCTTGTCTAACGCCGTAGACGATGTCAAAGCCGTTATTGAACTTTTCTACCATGGAGATGATTGCATTAGGGTCGTCTTGCAAGTCGGCATCAATTGAGACAGCCATATCACAATTGGCGGTAAAGAGTCCGGCTAAGAGGGCATTTTGGTGACCCTTGTTACGTGATAGGTTAATGCCCCTGATTTTCCCCGGATAATTCTTGATATTTTCAAAGATTACATTCCAAGTATTATCTTTGCTGCCATCATTGACAATAATAAGGTGGGACGAGGGTGAGATTTTTTTTTCAGATTGAAGAAGATCTAAAATTTGTAACAGCCGCTTGATGGTTTTTGGCAGAGCTTCTTGCTCGTTGTAGGCTGGTATAACGATAGCGAGAGCTTTAGGGTCAGTATCAGTCATGAGAATGATTCCATAGAAATGCTAGTTTTTATAATAGGCGTAATTCGATGCTATTTTGATGTTTGCTCTTAGGGTATGATTGCCCAAAAATTCGGGTTAAAGAAATACCGGAGCAACTTTCTTTTTTAAGGTCAAAGCAGCGAAAATAAAGTACATATTTCATACAATATAATGATACAGTTTCAAGTAAAAACCATTGTCAGACAATAAACCCCTAAATACTACTCTTTTTTACTTTGTATTGGCAATTGCTTTATCGACTGCTAATTTATTTTAGTTTGTCGATTTAGATGTTTTTACCCTGACTCAAGAATTTCCCAATCTTCGATGCCGCCTTTGATTATTTTAAAGCTTGGATGAACATCCGGGATTTCTATGAGTTTGTTTTTCCAAAAGCATTTTCTTGATCTTTTAAATAGCTTACGCTGGAGGTGCTTCCATTCGAAGTCTATTTGCCCTTGAGTGACAGTAATTTTTCTAATTCTTGTCTTTCGAGGTACTAATTTTTTACGATCGAAGCAGTAGCCTCGCTGATCAGCTTCATCACAGATAGAATGAAGATAGCTATTGATTTTTTCCAGGGGATTAGCATTTTTTTTAAAACGATCAAGTTGCGGATGGCTGGTGTATCCTTTGGTTTTGCCTTCTAAGACTTTTTTTGCTAGTAGGCTTTCTCGCCAAAGTGCAACTAGGCCTTTGGCATCGAGATATTTAGGATGGATAGACCATAGTCTCATACATAGCAAGTTATCTTTGTTTAAATGAATATGCAATGTATAATTAAGCGTAATGATTAGATCTGAGTTTTTTGTAAATATTTTTTATACGCTTTGAACATCCTAAATAATTTTGAAGAAAGTTATATTGATGAGTATGAGTCGAAAATTTTTTTTATTTTATTACTTAAAATTAATATTTTTATTATTTGCTTTATTTACTAGCCAATTTGGAATACAACTTGTTAAAAGCTTTGTGGAAGATCTTGATGGCAAAGTAGAATTTTTTTCGTCCACCACAAACGATAAACGTTTAAATAAAGGAACTACGGTTGTTATCGAATTCCAGCAGTTTAAGCGTAAAGTCAAAAAAGCAGCGTAGTTGGGGACTACAAGTAAAACTAATGAAAAGTTGATTAGATGTTGTTTAAGTGCCGTTAAGAAGTCGCGTAAATTATTTAAGCCGAACTATCTTGATTAAGGTTTCTTTGAATATAAAATAAACCTACCGGCAGTACTAATGCAAAAAGCATTGACATTTTTCCGAGTGTATCCATGCCTAAGAGATTATGGTCTATAGTTTCCGAAAGTATTTGTGATGACATAAATGCTCCTAGTGCGGAAGACAAATGTTGAATGGATGATTGTAGGGCCATAAATCTGGCGCGTTCATTTGGTTTGGGGACTTGAGAAGTGAGCGATGTGTATGGAATGTTGCGTAGCCCTGCTGTTGTCATAAAAACCGTAAACATAATGAGGACAGAAGCATTATGCGGGGGTGCTACAAACATTATATAAACGATTGATACGAAAATAATGGTTCCGAATAATGCAACCTTAAAAGATCCGATTTTGTCCGTTATTAAGCCGATAGGTCTCATAAGTAAGAATGATGCTAAACCACCACACATGTATAGTAGCCCTAAGCGTTCACGTGGATATTTTAGATTTTCTAGTACATATGGTGCAATATTGGGAACAAGACTAAATAGAGCTAACATAACGGTGGCAGTCATGATGTAACTTACAATTACTGTAGGTCTACGCAAAAGTGCAAATGAATCAGAGATGATATTGCTACTTTTTGAAATACTATCTAAGTGTGCGCGCATTGGTGGAAGTTTTAGTAATGCAGCTAGTGAAATACAAGTTCCGAGCATCGCTACGGCAAAAAAAGGTATACGCCAACTTCCGAGGCGTGCTAGTTCCAAACCTGCTGGAACTCCGAATATAGATGCTAATGAGAATGACATCATCACTGTTGCCATTGCTTTACCTCTGCGGGTAGGAGGTATGACATCTGCTACTATTGCCAAGGCAAGAGATGTCGCAGGTCCTCCAAACATTCCTGCCAGAATACGAGCGCCAAGTAACATTTCAAAATTTATCGACAAGCCACCGATGATAGTTGATATGACCAGTCCACAGATAGCGAAAGCTAGTGCTTTTCTGCGGTCAAATTTTTCAATAAAAGTTGAGCTTAAAAGCCCTGCAATTGAAGCGGCTCCAGTATAACTTCCGCCTATATAACCAAGGTGTGACATAGGAATATCGAGGTCTTTGGCAAAGTCAGGACCAAGAGGCATTACCATCATAAATTCCAGAATGTTAACGAACTGAACTGCAGCTATTAGGAATATAACTGTACGCTCAAAGGCAATAGAATTTTCTATTTTCATATTATTATGGCATATTGTCTAATATAAGTTGAGTGTATTTCATTTGACAACCTAAATCTAAAACTTTCTGGCATTGAAGGTATCTCTTACTTGTTGCAGTCGAGATTTATGTTGATTGGAGGGGGCGTCTACCAATCCGCCAGTGTTACCATATCTTGATTGAGAGAATTCTTTTCGAGACTTTAAACTTATACAGTTGGTTAATAAACATAATACCAATAGAAAGTTAAATCGGAATAAAATTTTCATAAAAATTCTCCTAAAATTAAGAAACATTTTCAACTTTAGATTCTTTATGAGAGTCAGTATATTTTTTTCTAGTTGCTTTTACTTTTTGAACTAATTGATGATCTGGTTTCCCGCCTTTTTCCTTTATCTCTTTTGCCACCTTTGCAAGAGAGTTATAGGCTTTTTCAAAAGATGGCTCTAGTAGATAACTTTTGCAGAGATTCAAAAATCCGTTTTCTAGATCTCCCGATTTCCTATATGCTAATCCCATATTAAATGTAAGTAAATGTACCTTAGCTTTATCTGATAAAATTCTGAGAGCATTTGAATACGTTTCAATTGCTTTTGGATAGTTTCCCGCAACTGTCTGAGCGATTGCCATATTGTTGAATTGTCGTGCCAGGAAATCACCATTTTGAGTTTCTGCAAGTAGTTGTGCTGCTAGCGGTATATCTCCTTCTTTAAATGCTAACTTACCTTGCTCGTCTTTTAGATTCTGATTATTATCATCGATATCTTCAACTTTTTGAAAAATTTCACGAGCTTTATTATGGTCGTTTGCATCTACATATGCTGATCCTAAACTTAGTAACGTCTTTATATTGTGTGGAGATTGATTAGAAGCTTCCTCTAATAAAGATATAGCATCTTGATGTCTATCAATTAATGAAAATAGCCGTGCTAACATATATTTCGCTGGTAAATAATCAGGATGATCTTTTAAAGCTTCGTTGAGAATTACTTCAGCTTTTTTATGCTGCCCCACCATGATCCAAATTTCTCCAAGTGCAGTCTTTACTCTAGGTCTTAGAGGGCTTTTTTTAGTAACACTTGGATCTACTAGTTTTAACGCTTCGGCTGGCATGTTTTCTGAAATAAATCCTTCAATTTTTCGTACCTTTATTTCAAGGGAAGAAAGATTTTCTTCTGCTTCAATCATTTTACTAATCATTTCGGTGGCGCTAGCTTTGTCGAAAGGCATTCCGAGAACATTATCCAAGCCCAACTCTTTAGTTAGTTTTATATCGTCTTCAGACATTCTTTTTGAGTAGATAAGGCAAGGAGTGTACATTTTTCTTCGATCCGATCTTAATTTTTGAACTAAAACAGTTCCTGATATTTCTCTTAATTCCCAGGCAGTAATTAAAAATTGAATGCGCTCACGATCAAAAATTGTTAGGGCCTCATTTCCATCTGTTGCAGTGAATACATCAGTTTTTCCTAATTGCTGTAGAGCAACTTGGAAAAATAGAATATTTGCCTCGGAATCATCTACAATGAGAAAGCGCGAGACTTCTGCCATTTGTGTAGCTCCTTTTACATTGTGAATTTGTGTGATGATATTTCGACTATGTTATGAGAAACTTAAATTTCATATGAAATATGAAGTGTAACCAATTGAAAATATAATAAATTGGCTAATGCCTTGAAATATTTTAATTGATAAGAAAATATATTTATTTGGAAGTTGAAGAGAATGATGTCGTTTTTATTACTTGCTTGTTCTGATTCTGGGATCTGAACATTAGATATGGTAGAAATCCACAGAGGTTAACTAAAATTTGAATTAAAAAAACTACGTTGAATATATTAGCCCCACCTTGTATCTGAATTAGACTGTATAGCTTGTCGAAGGCAACATGACCAACACCAAGACCGCCAGGTGCTAAAGGGATAGCACTTAATAGAAGTCCAATTGGGACAACTGCTGCAATATTTGAGAATGAAATTTCACTATTGGAAATTAAGGAGGTGAGATTCCAATAAATTGCGACGATTCCACCTTGGATAATTATTGAAAAAATCCACGCATAGAGTAGATAAATTCGAGCTGTACGATATTGGATTAAGGCGCTATACGTCTTGTCTATAAAATTACTAAAAAATAGATTTTTGTTAATTATAGTGATAAAAAAAGAATCTACTAATTTTGTAGGAAATAAAATAGCTAGAAGCAATGTTAAAAATGCGATGAATATGCAAATTGTAAAGCTGGCTGGAAAGACTAACTGCGGAATAGTGAAAATATTTGAATAATCAGCTAGTATTCCGATGGTTGCTATCGTAAAAAGTCCAAATAAACCAAAAACTCTATCTAAAAATACTGTGAGTAGAGCGGCTGTTTTTGCTTTTTCTTGTTCGCGAATTATATATATACCTTTTACTAAGTCACCTCCCACTGCGCCAGGCATAAAGGTGTTAAAGAATAGTCCGACCATGGTCAGTTGAATTGTTCTAGTGAGTTTGGGTTTTAAGCCTATCCCTTTTATTAAGTAATACCAGCGGAAACTTCCTGAAAAAATTCCTAAAGTTAGCCAAAATGTAAAAATCGCAATAAGAAGATATAGATGGGATTTGAAGACAGTAAGTTGATTGAAATCAAGTTTTCCAGAGTCTATTAACCAGGCGATTAGAATACAGGTAAAACTTGCTTTTAAAAAAACAGTTATAAGTCTATTGGAAGCGAAAGTAGATAAAATTTTCTTTAAAAAATTCACAAAGTATCCTTTTGTATCCAGCATGAATATGCTGCCTTAAACAAAACAGGTATGGCAGACGAAATACTGGGAATGTAAAGATATTATCCTATATGCGATGGTGAGCAACTGATAATGCAATGGGTGAAACTACTTTTGCCGGATTATATATTCTTTTATAAGGGATATGCTATCAAATTTTTAAAGTGACAAAAAATAGATGAACGTGTCGCTTGATGTTTTACTCTTTGCTAATTTTATCACCCCTTAATGGAAGGCTATTAACTTGGTTGAGAAAGTCTAAGAGAGGGAGGGGTTAAGTTTTTGACGGCAATATAAATATCACTTTAATTATAGTAAGTTATGATAGCCTTTTATAATAACTCTTATTGATGTCTAGCTTAGTCCGATAGAAGTTAGGGCATGATTGTAAGCTTATCGCTAAGTTTGGGGGGTTTTAGCCTCGATGGAAAGTAGATTTAAGGATAGATCACTGAAGATAATTGGCGTAGACTCCTCTGGTGCTGTTCGGCAATTATTGAACGAGGTTATGAAAAGTCTTGGATTTGAGAATTTCCAAGCCATGGCTTCTGTTCAAGACGCATTGCAATCGATGGAAGTTGAATCTGTGGATTGGTTGATTCTGCCTCTAATGGCTGATCAAGAAGTAAATGCAATTCATATTTTGAGACTTTTGTCATTGTATCCAGAGTTGAAAAATATTCGAATAACCTTTTTTCTTGAAGAAGAGGAAAGATATTGCTTGCCCGATGCATTTGGTTTGGGGTTATTATCATGGTTGTCGAAGCCTTACAACAAAGATAGCTTAACCAAAGAATTGGAGAGTTTTCTATCTAATTTTGAGAATGAGAACTGGGATTCTACAAGATTAGCTGTGTCCTATTGTTACGATTATCTTATGCAAGAAAAGTTGCATGAATCTGCTTTAGAGTTGATAAATGGATTTTTAGATTTATATCCAGCTGATCCAACTGCATTAATAAAATTATCAAGGCCGTTGTATGAATTGAATCGCAAGAGTGAGGCTAATGCTGCTTTGACCCAAGCTTTATTGGTAGATGAGAGCTTAGAGAGTGAGGTACAGGCACTTAGAAGTGAGCTTTTTGGGGCGAGCGATGATGATATTGAAGAGGAAGTTGAAGAACCTAGAAATTTATTAGGAATAGAAAATTGTATAATTATAGATTCAGATGAACAGGCTTCTGCCCAAATTAAAGAACTTCTTACAGAATTAGGCGTTAAAGAGATTCTACAATTTTCTGATGGTGAATCTGCATGGATCTGGTTGCAAGAAAATGAGTCTCCGGCTGTGATATTTCATGAATGGAGGATACCGAAATTAACGGGACCGTATTTTATTCAGAGGGTTAGAGGAAAATTTCCTTGTATTCCTCTAATTGCTGTAAGTGCGTTAATTCGGGAAGAAGATATGCCCTTGATTATTGAAATGGGAATATCAACTGTCGTATCTAAACCAGTAGTGAAGACTGATTTTATAAAAGCTGTGGTTCATGTTATTAGACAGGAGAGAATGCCAACCGATGTAGAATTTCTAGAAAGGAAGATTAGACAGAATATCATTGCAAATAATTCTGATGAAATTTCTTCTTTGATGGAAAAGTATATGAGTATGGCTGAAATTCCTGTTCGTCGAAAGATGAAAATGGAAGCAGAGCTCGCCTATTATGAAGAAGATTATGAAAAATCACGGAATTTGGCTGTCGAAGCATTAAAGGGCGGTTCTGATTCAGTTCAGGTTTTAAACTTATTAGGCAAGTCGCTGATGCAAATGCAAGATTATGAAGCGGCCTTGAAATGCTTTGAGAAGGCACAGGTTATGTCTCCCAAAAATATTCATCGCTTGTGCGTGATTGCAGAGGTTAGTTCTTAATTAGATATGAAAGATGATTCAGAGGATGCTTTAGAAGCGGCGAAAGAAGGTGATGCCGGTAACGCTGAAATAGCACAAACTGAAGCAAAAATTGCAATTTCTGATGGAGACTTGGAAAAGGCTAAAGAGCTTTTAGCGCAGATGGAATCTCTTAGTCAATTAATTGCTTATATGAATAACAAAGCTGTTACGTTAGCTAGGTGCGGAAAATATGAGGACGGCATTGCTTTATATAAAAAAACGATTAATTCTATTCCACAGAAACACGAGGCATTAAGAGCAGTTGTGGGATATAATTTGGCCTTGGCTTACGTGCGCATGGGGGAGCAAGGTGAAGCTGTTGAAGCTTTAGATGAAGTGATTGAGTTTGGGAGTAGTAAGGTTTTAAATAAGAGTAAATCGCTAAGACATCGTCTTGAAAAAGCTTTAGAAACTGGTTTGCGAGTTCAATTGATAGATAAAAATGAAGAGAAACTAAAAGAGAATAAATTAGGCGAAGAGTTGGGTGCTGCTAATGAAGAAGGGGGCAAAAATGATTTATCTGCATCTTCGTCTCATGAAAATAAAGTAGCATCTGGAACTGTCAAAATAAATCCTGGAGATATGTGTTGTTTTCGTGTCTTTGATAATCCAGCTAATATTGATGCAAGAGTTGAAAAATTACTGCACAAGTCTCCGAAATTCAATTACCGCGAAGCTATCCGTCGTGCTGAGACAGGTGGGGCTGATATGGTTAATGCTGCTAGTTAGCCATAGTTTTTCAAGATATCGGCTGAATAGTATATTTATTTTAAGTATCTATTAGATTCATATACTTTTTGTTTATCTTTTTTAAAGACCCGTTAGCTTAAATGCAGACCAATAAACAGGGTGTGGAAAATATTTCATTGTCGAAAGTTGACTTTTTCTTAAAGCTTCGGCTTTACTGAGCCCTTCCGATAAATATCGATAGAATCTTTTGATAACAACAGCACTTGCCACATCATCAATTCTCCAAAGGCTTGCTAATACATTATCAGCACCAGCGAAGTGGAAGGCTCTATTCATTCCAATAACTTCTACTCCAGATGAGTTTATATTTAATCCAGAATCACAGCCAGATAATGTAACTAAATCAGCATTTATTCCTAGAGAAAATATGTCTGAGACCTTTAATGCGCTGTCATCTGTATTTCCTGATAGAAATATTTTTGACTCAATAGGAAAGTCGCTATTAAATTCACTATGTGAAGCAATATGATAGACATTATATTTTCCAACTTCAGACTTTAATCTCATTTTATTAGCTTTATCATTTTCCACAGTCACAGTATTAGGAAAGTATCTTTTAATGGAATTTGCTTCCTTAATAGTAAATGGGATATTTGCTTTATCCTTGATAAATGGGCTCGCAAGTGCAAAAATCCGATAGTCTGTATTATTTGGTTTTTCATTTTTGCTTAATGCTTTAAATCCATTTACGGCGCTATCGAAGTACGAGATAACATAATCTTCTATTAAAAATTTATTGTCTTTTTCCAAAGCTGAAAATGGCAAATGATATAGCCATAGATCAGGTATTATTATAATTTTTTTCTTATTTTGTATATATTTTTCAGCTGGTTTTATAAGGATTTCATAAAGATTATTACCAATGAATTTTGTTTCTGAATAATTTTGTAAAAATTTCCTGAAATCATCAACCATTTGCTTGAGTTGGTTTTTAGATGTATTTATTGATATTTGATGAAAGTCGTTGTCTGCCATAATCCATATGATTAAAAAATCTTTTGTAATCTTATATTCAATTATTGCAGTATTTTTTGGAACTTTTTTTAGGATATTTTCCATTTTTGGCTTTTTGAAAGTAAGAAAAATATCGGCATTTTTATTGGTTTTGAGCATCTTTTCTTGTACATTTGCAAGTTGTAGGAATTTTTCTTTTAGGTTTCCTTGGGTTTCTTTGCGTGAATCGTCTTTGTCGCTTTTTAATTTATTTATATTTAAAAGTGTGATCTCATCAAGTAAGCTTTCCTCTGATTGTAGATCAGAAGATATCTTTAAGCTTGAATTAGAAATAGCATGGCTGGCGATCGCATCTAAAAATAAACGGTGGCGTGCTTCTTCATTTATTTCCCAGGCATATTTTTGTTCTTTGTTTTTTATTAATGACACTATGTATAATTCGTATAGTTCTTGAATACCAATTTCACTAATCATTTTAGTTACTGACGAATTTCCAGATAAGCCAGGTCGCATGGCTCTGACTAAATTTACTGCGTTTTCGAAATGGCTTATTGCTTTTCTGTGATTGTTCCTTAATTGCTCATTTAAAGCAAGCCCTGTTAGTGCCCTCCAAATAAATGATGGCTGACTGGATTTTACAGATAGATTGTATGCTTTGCTAAAATAATTAATGCTTTCTTCATATTGGTTTTGTCTAAGAAATATGTCTCCTAGGGCAAAAAGACAGTATGTTTCATTGTATGTTATACCTATATTTTTACTAGTATTTAACGAGCTTTGTAGTAGATCTTGTGCTTTGTTGTAATTTCCAAAGACTATCAAGCTAATAGCTAAATTTCTTTGGTCGAAGGCTAAATCTTTCTTTAATCCTAATTTAGTATCTATAACCATAGCTTCTTGGAGAGATTTAATGGATTCAGATGTGTCTCCAACTTCTCTCTGCCAGTAACCATAATTGTTCAGAAGCATGGCCTTTTTTTGCTGAAGATTATATTTTTCTGATAATTGAATAGAATTTTTAAACAGAGAGAATGCGTCATCGAAGCGGCCCATTTTTCCTAATATCATTGCTTTTAAATTATCGGCCTCTATTTTCTGATTGATAGCTTTTTGCTCATTTTCTATCTCATCTATTTTAGTGTAAGTATTCGTATTTTCGCTGGAAGCTTGATTTATTTTACCAGCTAGATAATATCCGTTTGCTAGACCTTGAGAAGTTCTAATCCATTGAATAAGGTCTTTTTCAGGATCAAGGTCCTTTAGAGTTTTAGATAAAATTTCAATAGATTTTCTAGGTTGCCCCAATTTATTAAAAGCGTTAGAACGGTCTATTTGAATTTTGTAATAAGCTTCTTTATCTCCCATTTTGTAGAATTCTTGAGCTGATTGTTGATATAACTCCAAAGCCCTTTGATAGTCGTTTAACTTAACATTGAATAGATTTCCTTGATTTAAAAGGATTTGTGCAGCTTCTTTAAGCTCATCTTCTTCTAAATGATATTCTCGAGATTTTGTATAAGCATTTATTGCATCAGTGTATTTATTTTGTTTTTCATAATCTATAGCTTTTTCTCTCCAAATTTTTCCTAGCGCAGATAAATCTTCTTCTTTCGTATAATAATCTTCACAAATGCTATAAAGTTTTTGTGACTCTTCAAAATTTTCTGCTCGAGTTGCTAAGGATGCAGCATCAGTTAATAGCTGAATGTATTCTTCTTGGTCTTCTTCTTTTGATTGTTCAGCTAAAATTTTTTGAAGATGAAAAGCAGATTGATAATCTCTGGCCTTAAAGTATGAATTTCTGGCTGAGAATAGCGCGGAATGTGCGCGATCTTCATCTTCTACTTGTAACCCAATAGCATATATTGAAGCATATATTTTGGCAGCTAAATTCCATTCCTCCTCATCCTCGTATTCTTCAGCTTTTTCCAACAAACTTTCAAAGACGTCTTCGGCTTCATCTTCAAAGTCTTCAGGAGAATCTCCAGGATATCCTATGAGCCGTGCTCTTAGGTCACTTTTTTCGATCGCTCTTGCGATCGAATTTTTAGTAAGGGCATCATAAAACTTATTCCAATCATTGTGAATACCCGAATTTGAAGATTTGTCATTCCCTGCCACAAATTTGTCTTCATTTAATATATAAGAAGGTATTCCAGAATTTAGTAGGGCGTAAGATAATACCGCCCAGCTACTATATGCACCTGTATTTTGATGGATCAAATCTATTTTTTTTGAAACGTTTTCAAATACGATTAATGACACCTGTTGTAGATTGAGGTTTGCTATTTGATTTATTTTAATGTATTGATCCGATGATTCAGGATTGTTGCTGTTGGCTTGTTTTTCTGGTGTGAGTTCTTCTTTTTTTGTCTTTGGAAAATACCATTTTGAATTTCTAGGTTTAGATGAATTGAGGACTAATGCTGATCTATCGTGGATAATATTAAATAAGTTTAAAGTGCTTGCAACGTCTTGACTACTATTCGAATGATGCAAAGTGTTTTTTATGGATCTAATGTTATAAATTTCTGAGTTAAGTTTTAATTTGTCATCTGTTGACCCGACAAAAAACTTTGCTTGAGATTTTTTATCCCATATTTTTGTTAATATATCTATCTGTGGTATAAATGAAATATCAAGTATCTGGTTTAAATTTTTCTTATTGATAATATTTATTTTTTCCCATGCTATTTTATATGTTTCAGAAGAAGGAATTATGAATAGATGTTTTAATGATAATGAATGAAGATGAAATTTCTTTATAGATTTTTGTATTGGATTTAGACTATCCCAATTTTTTTCATCTAAATTTATAATTTGTACTTGAAGGTCATCTGATGTTTGAAGGAATAGCCAAAGTTGATTGTTTAAGGTCCTGTGTGCTGAAAGCACTGCGTTGTTTTGTTCTAGAATATCTTGTATTACTTGATCTTCTTCAAGCTGCGTCCACAAGCGATAAGGATCATCTTCATCGCTTTTAGATAGCTTTATTTCTTTCGTATTATTATCATTTGATTGAAATACTGACCGGACTAGGCTTAACATTTCAATAGATTTATACCGTCTAAATAGACGATATTGTTCAGCTGATGTATCTGTTTGATGAAGAAGCTGTTCAAATATGAAGCGAAATTCTCTATTATCAACTGGGTTTTCTAAAACACCACCCGCATATATATATCGCCATATATCATTAAATGATTCACGCCAATTTTTATTTATGTATTGATACTTCCAGGATATTTCTTTGTTTTTTAAAATTTCGTTACGAAATGATGGGTGGAGACTGTTAACTGCGTCTGAAAATCTATAGTCTCCTACGGAATTATTCCACGCAAGCATAGAGCCATAAAAATATTTGCGATCAATTTTATTGCTATTTAGATAATTGATAGCTTCAAATAACTCTATATTATTAGTGATTTTTTCTTCGTTCTTATTCAAATCTTTTGAAGCAATATTTTCATTCTGACTCTTTTTAGCATTGGTTTTTGTCGATAGTTGAACTTTATTTCTATTGAGTTTGAAATTTATTGCATTGTTTTGATCGTATGATTTTAGTATTTCTAATATTGTGACGAGTTTAGCAATTGCTATTTCTTCTCCTTTGCTTTCCTTTTTCATGGCTTCTAGTTGTTTTATTTGTTCACTCAGATTTTTTATCTCTTCTGTTATTTGAGCTTGGGTGAGTACTCCCATTTTTGCTAATCGTAACTGTAGCCGTTCTTTATTTATTAGATTTATCCATTCATCTTTAATCATCCATTTTTGATCTTTAGGGCGCATCTTATTTGCTATTGCTATTGCACTGTCAAAGGCTTCTAATGCTTTCAAATGATCTCCTGCTTTGATTGCTGTAGTGCCAAGATTATTATAAGCAATGGCTAGATCTTCATTTGCTGATTCATTTATTTTTATTTTCTCTTGTAAAATAGAGATAGTTTTTTGATATGCGCTTATTGAGTTTTCTAAATCCTCAATATGCTCGAAAATTCTTGCGCGTAAAGTAGAAATGAATTGTAATTGTGTATTTTTGCTAAATCCATTTGCCTCGGATTGTCCACCTAGAGAAATTACTATGCCGTCTTTTTCCTTTACTTTGGTCTCTTTTTGAGAGTTGCTTGATTTGATAGGCTTTAATATGGCTTCTTCGGCTTGATTGAATGAATTTAATGCTTGTTGATACTTGCCAAGCTGATAAGAAACATACCCAAAATTGATTAGAGATTTGGCTATATTGTTGGTCATGCTGAGTTTAGTTTGTGCTTCAATAATTGACTGATATAGATTTTCTGCTTCTGTGAGCTTTTTATTTTGACTCATGGTTAAAGCTAGGGAATCCATGGCTTTTAATGCCATTTCTTCGTCGTTATTTTGCTGCCAAATCTCAATCTCATTTCTTTGTAGTGATTCGGCTATTTTGAATTCATCGACATGGAAGGCTGAACGCCCTGCCTGGTGAAATAAATTCCCTTTTATTTTTTGGCTAGTTATTGGGAATTTATCTATGTTTTTTAATCTTTGCATATAATAAGTTAATGCTTTTGGATAATTCTTATTTAAGTAATAAGCGTTTGCGAGATTTTGTGATATGTTAGCTTTATTATAACTATCGGCTTCGGTGAGAAAGTAAGATGACAAGTATGAATCAATTGCTTGTTCGAGTGGGTTAGATTGGCTTAACCCCCAGAATCCTAAAAAGATTTGAAAACTGTTTTTAAATTGAACCCAAAAGTGCCCTTGATTTTCTAATTTTTTTGTCCAGTGGTATTTTTGAAAATATAGCCATCCTAGTGTCTGGTGTATATATGAATTTTGACTATCTAACGAACGCGCTGTTAATAGCATATCAATAATATCATCAACAACTGATAACCGCTTTTTTAAATCACCGTTTTTGTCTATTTTGTAGGTGTTCGCATAAGCCAGAAGATATATGCTTATAGCGTCATTTGGTTTATCGTCTAAATCCTCTTCTAATTCTGCTATTAGACTTTCAAGTGTACCGAGATGGTAATTTGATTTAATTATTCCACGATTTGCTGCAGTGTTTTCTGGCTCCAAGATTTTGATGGTTAGATAGATTTCCAACGCATCTTGATATGCCATGTCTTTCATTGATATTTCTGCTTTTTGTAATAATGTTGTAATTACTATCTGTAATGATTCTTTTTGAAATATGGGGTTATGTAGTTTGATGAGATCATGCATATCAAACATTAGCTGTTCAAGCTCGGAAATCCGATTGTTTTTTATCATTGTTGAGACTAACTTTTTTGCTGCAATGAGCACTATTTCAGGAGAGTTAGGATAGTCTGTCAAAATTTGGCGAAGCTCATTTGCTGCAACCAACTCTTTGCCTTCGCTTAGAAAGATATTACTGATTTTTAAATGTGCCATTGCAGGTAGAACAGGCAAATCGTGATATTTATGTACTAATTCAGTAAGATCTTTCATTTGATTTTTTGATTTTTCGGTTAAATTGACAATAGCCT
The DNA here is from genome assembly GCA_041391425.1 of Bdellovibrionota bacterium. Lineage (GTDB taxonomy): Bacteria > Bdellovibrionota_B > Oligoflexia > Oligoflexales > JAWKNZ01 > JAWKNZ01. Next base: position 80,741 of record JAWKNZ010000007.1, on the reverse strand, counting down.
CAGAGGCTTTATGGATGGCTGAGCGGATGTTAGGATGTTTTTTTACAATACCAATGAATATTTTTTTTGATGATTCAACATCTATTAATTCTTTTATTACATATCCTGAGTAAATTTTTGATTCTACTTTTATTTTTTCTGGAATTAATTCATCGTTAATGATGGTTGATAGGGTTTCATTTGCCGTTAAGAAATTTCTGCTAGCTGCTTGTATTTTGGCTTTTAAAAGTAATAGCTCTCCTTTGATTCGAGGACTAATAGAAGATGAATCCTTTTTGTTGTTGTTAAAAATACTGTCAAGATTATCTGATATATGTTTAATTTCTAATTTTTCTTTATCACTTAAATTACGGTTTGTTTTTGGAAATGACCAGGGTGAAAGCTTTAATTCAGCCATGGCAATTTTACTCAATAAGATAATATCTTGGACGTTCTCAAATGCTTTGCTTAGTTTTTTGTAGAGAAAATTTGCTTCTATTATGTCATCATTTGTAACATGCCATTTTAAAAGTGAATAAGCTGCTTCAGATGCCAAGGAAATATTTTCAGAACGGTTGAGGTCTGCAATTGCTTTACGCAAAATAAAAGTTTTTAAATTTTTGTTAGATGTTTCTTCGAATAGTTTGTTTGCACTTTCTAGTGTAGTAATATTTTTTAGTTGCCCCTCTTTGGGAAGATAGAATATGTCTAATCCTAATTCATTTTGTTTAGCAAAATAGAGTGTATTATCTTTGATTTGTGGGTTAAAGCTAGCAAAAGATGCATTTGTTAATGGGGTCATTAATAATGTATTTAGTGAACTGGTATTTGATGTGCTTTTTTCAGGGAGATGTAGAGTCCATATTGTTGGGAAATCATTGGCGTTTATTTTTCCATCTTTATTTGTATCATCCATATAGCGGATAAAAACAAGAGAATGGTCATTATTGAAAAATTTTGGTTGACCATAAAGTGAAATGCCATCTCCTATTATTTTTTCTACACGTTTTTCTTTTTCGTGGTATATATAGATAGCATTATCATAGATATATACAATTTTGCTGCCATCTTGGGAAACACTAGGCTGTAGGCCGATGGCGTCTACTAAAGGTTCAACTTTTAAATCAGATATATTTGCTTTCATGAGCTGGGGATTTTTGTCTGAGTATTTTCGAGCTGTGAAAACTATATTTTCATTATCGGGATACCAAGCTGGGGATAAATCTTCCGTTTTTGGAGAATCTATCATGTCGATTTGTTTTTCTCCCAAAGTAATAATTTTCTTGAATGTTAAACCCTGGCGGATTACGTGAACATTTCCAGCCGCATCGTATCTGCGGGAGATAAATGCGATATTTTTACCATTTGGTGAGAAGACTGGAGAATAGTCATCGGCGGCATGCGTTGTGACTGCAGTTGATGAACCTCCTTTTATGCTTTTAATCCATATATCTTTATTTACTGATTTATCAGATGTGTAGGCAATGAAATCTCCATCAGATGATAGGTTAGGTGCGAAGTTGGATTCACTACCTGCAGTTAATTGTTTAGGTGTTATTATTTCTAATTTATTTATTTCGTTGTTTTCGACTACACTATTACCTAAAGGCTCTTTAGATAGACATGATAATATTGATGAAATATAGATTAAAACCAATAAAGTTTTTTTAAGAAGTTTTTTGTTGCGTTTTGTCATGATGAATATCCTAAGATACACAATATATTTCATATTATTCTTCTAATTTTTTTTCCCATGTACCATTTTTATTTTGTATCCAGTAACCAATGGGGCTTTCTTGAGCTATTTGATTTGCGAATGATAATTGAACTTCTTTTAAATTATTTTTTGTTAGATTTTTATTATTGGCAATGATATGCAGCCAGATAGTCTTGCGGTCTTTGTTTTCTTCGGCAACCAGAATTTTTGATAATTTAATTTGAAAATGGGTTGCGTCTTTACGTTTTCCTGCAGTTATAGGTAGAATTTCTAATTCACCAGTATTTGCTTCCCCAATGATTTCATTGCGTTTGAGCTCGTCTATATCGTCTAAATTGAACTTTTGGTTTTGTTTAGCTAACTCTACGGGTGTGAGTTTTATGTTGTCTTCATCTCCACGAACAGAGCTGTTAAGAATTAGATCGTCTTCAAGCTCTTTATATTGGCCGAGAATTTGATTTTCTAGGGCTGTCTTTTGCGATGTTACTTCGAATTTAAATGCGCAACTGCATATTAATGGCAGGTATAAAAAGTTTGCAATTATAATTTGATAAGTACTATTATATTTTAGAGGTGTCGATCTCGTCATAGTATTTCTCATTCATCTCCTCTTCAGAGGTATTATTATTGTTTTCGTTAGAACCAGTATAATTTCTTATAATCTGGCTCAGAGGGATTTGGGAGAGCTTTGGTAAAGGAAGAGGAACACCAAGAAGCCTAACATCAACATTCATTCCTATGTTTCCATTCCTGATTGGAATGGAAACATGTTTAAGATCTCCGACGCTTAAAGCAGTTCTTATTTGATTGATGGTTGAATCATTTTCTTCTGGATCGACATAGTATAACATCATTTCAAGTTGCTCTTTTCCTATTGAGGTGATTTCTAATCCTCCGCCAATATCACTATTGCCAAAATCGTATACCAAGTGCATTGATGCATCTATGTAAGGATTTGAGCCTAGAATTGAAGATGAAGACTTATCCTCTAATCCGGGAATTTTTTCTATTAATTTATAGCTATTCAATCTTGTTATATGTAGTGATGTTTGTAATGATTTTAGTATTTTTTGGGGATCAGAAGCTTTAGAATCTAACAAAACTTTGAAATCACCTTGTATTTTACCTCCAAGGATATTGATAACAAATTGATTTAAAGCAAAAGTGTTTTGCCTCACTTCAACGTCAAACTCTATATTAGACGCATCGATGTTTGCTGCTGATACTTTTTTTATTAAAATAGGACTTTTTGATGGATAGAATGATTTTATATTATTATAGTCAACAATTGTTATAATATTGGAACTTTCTGTTTGTGTATTTTCGGTCTTGTCTAAATAGGATTGTGCAACTTTATTTAGACTGACTAGGTCACTTTCGGATATGGATTGCTGTTCTTGGGGTGAGTTTTCATCTTCGGTTGGTTGAACTTTTTCTATGATCTTTGAGATGTCCAATGTCTGCGCCAGAGGAAATTCTCCAGTTATATCGCTTATTTCTAGTAAATTCTTATTAATTTTTTGATCTTTCAGCTTTAGAAAGAAATGTTCGAATTGAGACTTCGCATATAGGTCTAATTGTTTCATATTTTTTGATGTGATCTTAGTAGAGAAGGTTGCTTTTCCTGATGTCGTGATATTGGCGGGAAGAGTCTTTCCACTGTTGTGATCGAAGATAATTTGTGATTGGGTGGAAAAGTGTGTTGGAAAAAATTTTTCGTTCAGCCCTACATCTAAGGCTGTCTTTAATTGAAGCCCATAGTCTGGCATATCTATTGATAAATTTGTTACTTCTATCGCATTTAGACGGGATTGATGTAAGTTAAGCAATAAATTTAGGTTTTTAATGCTTTGTGTATTTAAACTTGATAATGCGATCTCATTTATATGAATGTTGTGGTCGATATCTGTTTCTAAATATGGAATAGGGTTACTTATTTTGAACCCTTCTAGCAACTTATTTGTAATGTCAGTGTTTATATCAATATTTTTTATCTTGAGTATATTTTCTTTGTTTTGAGGACTGTCTTTCGGAAGTTCGAGGGATACTTCTGGTAGAGTTGTTTTAATTTCAAGATTTTGCTTTTTTAAGTCTCCATCTAATGTGACTTTAAGTTGTAGGTTATCAACGGATAACTTGTTTATAGGCATTTTAAAAGTTAGATCATTAATTAATAATCTGTTGGAAAATGTTACATCGGCGGTATCTAAGATCGTTTGAGGATCCGATGAAAAAGGATTGGATATTTTGCCTTGCATTTGTAATTGCTGTTCAATTGACCCTGAAAGTGAAGTTGGAAGGCTTTGAGATGCTTGGAATAGATCAGCTATTGGATAGGCAATAGTGTATATATCCTTTAAAGATTGAAGGCGATTAAATGTAGACAATTTTATTTTTGTACATTTATTCTTGCAGTTAAAGGATATATTTGTGTCGATTAATTTTCCTAGTTCTAGCTCTGAGTCTCCAATAATTTTTGATAGATCTTGTACGAACTCAGCATCTAGTGAAATGAATAATGGTTCTTGGATTGTTTTTAATTTTTTATTGTCGATGAATATCTTTGGAGACTCGATATTTACTTTTGCTAAGGGGATGCTTATTTTGGGATATGTAAGGCGTGCGATGGTGTTTATATGTAATTCTTCAATGTAAGCACTTATGCTTCCAAATTTGCTTTCTCGTATTGTTTCTCCTTTGTCTAAGGTAAGGTCGATTAGAGTGTCGATTTGTGATCCTTCTCCTGATAAGGATTGCGAGTTAGCGACCGATATAAATCCATTTATAGGGTGCACTTTTGTCTTGAATTTCTTTGAAAAGAATTCAATATTTTCTAATATTATTTTGGTATTCAGCACTGGTGGATAATCGGTTGCTAATTTTTCAATGTCATTTGGAAATATGTCTCCGCTGAATTTCAAATTGTCCATAATGATGTGGCCAGTTGCTGTAAAATCAGGCAGGAAAGGTTTTGCAATACGTGAAATGCTTGCTAAGTTGATTGAAAAATTTTGATTAAGATTTATAAAAATATGTTCAAAATTTCTGTTAGGTAATTTAGCTTCTCCAGAGAGTTTGAATGTAAACGCATCGTCTATAGCGGCTGTCAGGGTGTTAATAGTAATGCTGTCTAAATTTTCAGAAAGTAAACTTTTATAATTCACTTTTATTTTAATTGGTTTTAAATCTATTTTATTTGATTTTAATTTTTTTGTATTGATGTTTAGATTGAGATCAATTTTTTGCAAATCACTAACAAGCAGTTCGGTGTTTATTTCGCTCGTTATTTTATGGATTATTTTTTTTCCAAGTTCTTTATTTTCATTTTTTTTCTTTGTGTTGCGTGCAGAAGTAGTATTTTGTTCGAGAGCTTTTGTATTGTCGCTTTGAGGTGAATTGTCTGTAACACTGATTTTTACGGTTGAATCTGGATTAGAGCCTAGAAAAATCCTTAGCTGGCTATTACTACCTTCCCAAAACGAACTTATGTCGAGACTTAATCCGCTAAATTCTAAATTCTTGAGAATTTGATTTTTGTTTTTTTCTTTATAATTTAGAGTGAAGGATTGGACGCCGACGTTTTTGACAGTTATATTGATAGGTGAGTATAGAAATTTGGAGCCTAATGGTATAAGTGGTATGGTGAAAGATTCATCGTTGGTTTTGTCAGGTATTGGTTTTTTTTCTTCTGGAAAATTTTTTTGACGGTATGCGATAATACCTTCATAGTTTGATTGCTTTTCATCTTTTTCTATATTTATTTCCGGTTTTACAATTTGGATGGCAAGAATGTTTAAGATTCCTAGTGGAATTTTGAGAAGTTCATAATTGGCTTTTATTTCTGCTATTTTTAACAATGGAGTTTGAAGGATTGGCCCTGAATTTTTATAACCTACCGGGTTCTGTGGGTTTGGGGGGTATAAACTCAAATCATATATGTTCAAGCCGGTAAGTATGTTAAATTTTGTTGATTTGATGTTTAATTTTGCACCAGTTTGCTGCTGGAGCACTGATTTTAAAGTGTGTTCAATTAGTTCAGGAGTGAGGGTTAATGATGCCGCTAAATTTAGGCTCAAGAGCAGTGCTGCTGGTAAAATAATCAGCATGAAACTGAGGCGTTTAGCAATGTTAAGCATAACTGAGTGCTTATGCATTCTTTGTGAAGTTTTTATAGTGTGATCTTTTTTTCGCATTGATTCTTGTCTGTCTGTCTGTCTGTTTTAGATTCTTTTCCACAGCTTATCTACATGCTATGAAAAGGTTGATTTATCCCCCCAATTATAGCATTTTACTTTACCGTTAATATGTCCTTATTGGACTTAAAACGCTACATATCTATTAGGTTAGATTTTTTGACTCTGCCGAATGATTTTAGACTGAACCCAACTGTAACCACATAAATTATACAGGTGTCTTTAGTTAGGTTTATATGGGAAGAAGAAGCCTAGAACCTGGCCGCTAGGAATATTTTTCCCGATCAATATAGGGTTTGAGTGGGTAGGCTTTGGATTTGTCGTACCAATATACTGTTATTCTAGGTATGCTTAGGCTCAATCAGAATGTGGGGGAAGTGTAGAAAATTTAGATTAAAATATAGGCAATTTAGCATGTTAGGTTGAATTTTAATCTTATCGGGCATATATGATTTCTTCACGTGTCAGTAAATCTCAAAAGGAGCAAGTTTATGCACACGAGCAGAGTTGAATTAAAGAGATGGGTAGATGAGGTTGCGTCGTTATGCCGACCTAAAGCTATACATTGGTGTGATGGATCTGAAGAAGAATATGATGCGCTTGCAAATCAGATGCTTCAATCAGGTGACTTAATTAAACTAAATGAAAAAAAGTTTCCTAATTGCTATTTGCACCGCTCTGACCCGAATGATGTGGCTAGGACTGAGCATTTAACTTTTGTGTGCACGAATGAACGGGAAACAGCTGGTCCGAATAATAATTGGATGAGTCCAGTGGAAGGACATAAGAAGGTCGACGCATTATTTAACGGTGCTATGGAAGGTCGGACTCTTTATGTTGTTCCTTATTGTATGGGGCCTATTAATTCGCCATTATCTCGATGTGGTGTCGAAATCACCGATAGCCCATATGTAGTTATGAATATGCGTATTATGACTCGAATGGGCTCACAGGCATTAAAGCGCATAGAAGAAGGCGGTCCTTTTGTTCGAGGTTTGCACTCGACTGGAGATCTAAGTATCGACAAAAGATTGATTATGCACTTTCCAGAAGAATTGGTGATTAAAAGTGTAGGTTCTGGCTATGGTGGAAATGCGCTGCTAGGCAAAAAATGCCATGCTCTGCGTATTGGAAGTTTTCAGGCTCGTTCAGAAGGCTGGCTTGCTGAGCACATGCTGATTGTTGGTATTGAAAATCCACAAGGTAAGAAAACTTACATTGCTGCTGCGTTTCCTTCGGCTTGTGGTAAAACAAACTTAGCTATGCTTATACCACCCGAAAAAATGCGTGCACAGGGATGGAAAGTTTGGACAGTGGGTGATGATATTGCTTGGATGCATAGAGGAGAAGATGGCAGGTTGTATGCGATCAATCCTGAGGCTGGCTTTTTTGGTGTCGCGCCTGGCACCAGTGCCAAGACAAATCCAAATGCCTTAAACATGCTTAAAGAAGACTGTATCTTTACCAATGTTGCAGTAACCGAAGATAATGAACCTTGGTGGGAAGGTATTGGCCATGGAGAACCTGCAGTTGACTGGCAAGGAAGGCCATATGATCGTGCAAATGGGCCAGCTGCACACCCTAACTCTAGGTTTACCGTATCAGCTGGAAAATGTGCATCTTATACGAAAGAGGCTGAGAATCCGCAGGGGGTTCCGATTTCGGCGATAATTTTTGGTGGACGCCGCCCTTCTCTTATACCGTTAGTTACTGAAGCTTTAGATTGGACGCATGGTGTGCTTATGGGGGCATCTGTTGCATCAGAGACAACCGCTGCTGCAACTGGCAAAGTTGGTGTGTTGCGTCATGACCCAATGGCTATGAAGCCATTTTGTGGGTATAATTTTGCAGACTATTGGGGACATTGGCTAAGTTTTGCTGACAATACTGGGAAGCTTCCTAAAATATTTAATGTTAATTGGTTTAGGCAAGAAGGTGGCAAGTTTCTATGGCCAGGGTTTGGTGAGAATATGCGCGTTCTTGAATGGATTATTGACCGTTGTAATGGGGAAGGCGAGGCGAGGCGAACTCCGATAGGCTATTTGCCAACCGATGATTCGCTTAATTTAGAGGGCCTTGACCTTAAGGCTGACGCACTTGCTAAGCTTCTTACAGTCGAGCCAGATGGTTGGGTTAAAGAAATAAAAGGTATGCAAGACTTTTTTGCTAACTATGGTGATAGGGTGCCGGTTGCTCTTAAAGAAGAACAGGCGCGTATTTTGGATGAGTTAAATGGTTAAAAGTCTTACTTGTTACCGAGAGCTTTTTTTGATGTAAAAAAACTCGGTGTGGAATCCCACACCGAGCCTATAAAGAGAACCTATTTCTATTTGATATCCTCAAATTGCACAGAAATTCGATCCTCTGCGGGGCCTAAATCAGCGGGCATGATTAATGATGCCGATGAAAGAACTTTAAATGGCGATGAGACTTCTTCATTTATATCGAGATATGTAGAGTTTTGCGCATTCCATACTCCATTTAATAGAATGCGGATTCCTTTAAGGGAAATTGTTCCAGATGGTAAGTAGATGGTAGGTTGCTTAAGTATGTAGCTATTTTCATCAAACTGGTTAACCTGGATTTCTAGAATGGTCCCCTTCGTGAAGTTAGCCCCTTTTAACTCAGATAAGTCAAAATCTAAAACATCGACTTTTTTAGGAGGCACTACTGCGCCTTTGAAATCAAGATCTGTAGTAATAGCTAGAGCATCAATTTTAAACCCTTGTGATACGCCAGAAAGTTTTAAGATATGCTCGCCTACATCCAAGTCGATACTTACTAAATTGGTGGCCCTTCCTGCGCGGGTCCATTCCCAAGTGTCGGCGCCATTTGGAGCAATTTGCCAAGTTTGATTGGGGCTTGTGTCGACGCTAACAGTAACAGTCATGTTTCTAGTACTATCATTGTTTGTAAGGCCAAAGACAGTATATGTGCCAGGTTCCTTGATCGTAAATTTATACTCCGCTATGCCTGAATTTAAGCTCATGACTTCTAAAGCCTTTCCTCCGGACGCATTTTCGAAGTCTTTTATTTCTAGATTTCCCGATATAGATTCCACATTCTCAGCCTCAAAGACCATTTGTTGAGGGTTGTAGTTTAATTCTGGATTGTCTTTGGTTACAATTTCACTGAATGTTTTTTCTGCCGTCAGAAACTTGAATGCTTCTTCCCTTAGTTTTTCGATGGTGCCATCATTGATTAAGCCAATCCATTTTGTAATATTTGCTTTCATTTCTTCAGCATCTTTACCACAATTGGTTGTCCAGCAGTTGTGTTGTTCTGGGTCGAGTCTAAGAATAATACGAGATCTTTCTATAACGAGGGGATTGATTTTTTTATTTTCATAGGTTTCTTTAAACGCAGTTTCTAAGTCACTGGAGGCAATAAATGGCGTGATGCTTGTCGCATGGCAGCCTCCACATTTTTCCTGTAAAAAATTATGCATCGTGATTTTGAATGCAAGTTTTGGATCGCGGATGGCATCTGCATTTAGCTCTGCGTTGCTTTTAGCCTCTTCGTCGCTCCCCTCAATAATTAATCTGTTGGATCCAGCTTTTTTATTACGATCTCTTAACTTATCAGAAGAGCATGCTGGTAAAACGAGAACAGCGCACAAAAACAAGAAGCCTTTTCTAAAGTATTTCTGTTTAGTCGATAGATTTTTGTATATTCCTTTTAATATCAAGAAATTATCCCCGATAAGAATTTCAAAGTCTTTGAATTAAACCCACCACAAAAGATTTATCGGCTTTTTGTGATGGAAACTTTAAAAAAAATTGGTAGAGGTGATAATAATTTAAATTTCTTTGCTTGTTTGCATAATTAGAATAAGAGGGATGATTGCTTATCTGTCTTTATTTTCTCGAGGATGGAGATTTAAGAATATCGAGTCTAGCACCCTATTTCTTGGAGCATCACTTTCATGAATGATACCATGGTAATATTCGTCACCTAAGCGTACAAGCGAGCATTTCTCTAGTCTTGCACAGATATAGCGATGCGTCATGCTGTCAACAAATGTATCGTTATCTACGGAATAAATTTCAATTTTATTTAAATTTGGTAACTGATTTAGTGTCTCATAATTTTCTCTGATGTAGGCACTACCATACTTGGTGGCAAGCGCCCAGGAATAGGTAAAGGTTAAGGTAAACATTTTAAAAGGAGTGCCTTTTACTTCAGTTCCAAATAATTGCCATCTTTTTTTGAGGCGGGTGAGGCTATGTGTTAGTTTTAACTCACCTTTATTAGCCCTTTCAAGCTCATCGGTTTTTGCCTCAAAATATATTTTTTCTAGTGAGTCTGATTTAGGTTCTTTGTATATCCTACGGGCGCAATCTATTATACGACAACGCACAGCATTAATTGACTGCCCCATATATCTTAGTGATCTTTCCAAAATGCTTTTCTCTCTATCGCTATAATCGAATAGGGGTGAGGTAAGAACGATCTTTTCCACCTTAGAAAAAGCTGAGAATCTTGGATCAAAGCTTTGCTGATTAGTAGCAGATAAGGCCCTTCCTTGATAAATTAGACCATAGGTCGCGATTCCACCACCGGCAGAGTTTGCCATCATGTATATATGAGGAAGGGTTTTATGTTTTACTGGTCGTTTTGATTCAAAGCAATTTGGAGTTTCTATTTGATAAAAACATTGAATGGCTCGCGCAAAATCCCCTGCAGCTTGTGACCAATTATCCATTTGAGCGGCATAATTTTTTTTGGGGGGAGATGTCCGATCGGAAAGCCCCTGGTTTATATGGTCTACAATAACGACTGAACAGGCATCGTTTCCAACTTTTTGTCTATAGTCAGAGACAAACTCTCTATACAGCGCAGCCGGTTCAGAGAATCCAGGCAAAATAAAAAGGAGGCAGTTAGATGTTTGTGAGGGATAGTAAAGGTTGGCAAAATTGTAATTTTGATTTCGATACTGACTTTTGATCATGTATATTTCTTCGATAGCTAATGTAGAAGAATCTATATTGATCTGATCGTCTGTTGTTAACATACTAGAATGCTGTGACTTTTCGTCATGTGTATTTTGTTCTCTAGTAAACCCAGCTGCATTAGAAAATGGAATCAATATTAGAGTTGTGAATATTAATCTAAGCATTTCCTTAATTCCTTACTATTCATCATATTGCGCTAATTGTGAATGTTTTCGATACCATCTTTCTTATCCCATTACTACAAAACCTTCACTTCTAAGTGATTTTTGAGTGCTAATTCTGTCGTAAATGGCAATTTCATATTTGATCTTTGGACGATAGGGCTTTTATTAATAGCTTGTCCGTTTTTATTTTGAAAGTAATGTATTATTAGGTAGTTATTACATGTCATACACGTAATACGCTTCAACATTTCCTTTTTGAAAAGCAGCATATAATACGAGTGCTTTATTCTTATTAAAGAAGTTCAAGTACTTACCGATGTATTAATTGTCATACAGAGATTTTGAGGGACGATTAGGAAAATCTTTAATGAGCCATAGCCAATTGCAAAAAAAGATCAAGACTAAGCCTAAAATGTTATCAGTGCGGTTAACTAAGGAACAATTTGACGATTTAGAGAATATGATTCGATTGATCGAACTTGAGACTGGAACCAAGGTTAGTAGGTCGTCGCTTGTATTAAAGTTGATTGAGTTTGGCAGGTCGAAGTTGGAAAGTTTATATCCGGTTGCTTTTGGGGTTGATAAACCAATAGAAGTAGAGTTTATGGAAGAGAAAAAGAAGAAAAAATTTTTATTTTTTGGATCATGATCGCTTAGCTACATCTCATATTACGTGATAATGCTGTATTTTGTATATTGGCAGCAATATCACGCCTATTGCTTTGAATAGATTTTTACTACTTTGAATCTATTTATAGGCCTAAGATGATTTTATTTTTGCTATTAAGAAATTTATTTGTTCACCTTAATAATCGATAATTTATGAAAAACAAAAGATAAATATTAAAAGTATACAATAAATTAAATTATGCACTGTTTTATGCCGATAAGCATCTTGCGAACATGTTCGCGGCGTGGATTGCAGGAGGTGGTATTTGCATTTTTCAGGCTTGTTTGGTTTGAATATAAACGCATTTTTTTTGCTTTTTCTTTCTTTTTTTCTGTCATGTAATGGGCCTGATAATACTGGCTTTCAGCAAGGAGAAAAGGACAAGGCTAAAGTAGAAAAAGAGCGAAATTCTGCTTCTTCGTCTGGGACAGATGAAGAAGATGCTGATGCGATTCCTCCTGAAATGATAAGTGGTGCTTTTCTTGTTTGTCAGTGGATAGACGAATCTGCGGGTCAAGGTGGTTGTGCCTTAACAGATAATTCTGGAGTGAAAATCCAAAAAATAGCGACACCTGTGGATTGGTGGTCCATTGCAAAAAGAGATGGTGGTGAAAAAGTTAATACTGAATTTACTGTGCAGGCTGAATCAAACCCCTATCATACGATATTCAAAACTCCAGCAGAAGTATTAGCTGCCAAAGAGCAGTTAGACGTGGTGCTAACTTATCCTTGGGGTTTTAAAACTTATAGCTTGAGTAATTTCTTCCAACCGTATGAGATACCTAAAATAGGTAAAGAAGGGATACAGCTTACTTCGGTGCTTGGAAATTTGGTTATTCCAAACGATAAAATTAATTTAGTAGAAGAAAATCATCGATCTTTTTATTTGTGGCCGGATCCAAATATTTCGCGAGCAGAAAAAAATGAGAATGCTTCGATTGTAGCCGATTCTAATAATCTTAACGGTCAATTCTTTTCGATATTTAATGCAAATGCCTTTTGTAATGGCAATGGTGATGTTCAGCCCGCTATAGATGATTTTTGGTACAATGATTTAGTCCGTATAACACAGACTATGCCTTATGCTAGTGGTTTAAATATCAGAAGAGAGGTTGGAAAAAAGCAGGGACCGATTGATTTTCTGGCGCAATCTTATTGTATTTTACCATTGGCATTACAAAATGGTAGAAAAACCTCTTCATCTTCAGATGGAAAATGTATGTTTATGCTAATTAGAGAGACTTATTCGTCGTCTCCTTTAGTGCCTCCTCAGCCTTATTTGGCAATTTTTACTAGTAAGTTTGCTAATGCTGTTGGCTTTACGCAGCAGGATATGGAAACAGCTGCAAATGAATTCAGCTGTTCTAATTAGTCTTTTTATTTGTCACAATTCTCTCCAAGCTCAAGGAGGAGCTCTAGCGTTGTTTTGGATTTTCTAGTTAGGTTTTAGAGCCTGCAATAATTCAATCCTTAATCAGTTCCCAAAGTGTATGATTTTTTTGTATGCCACGAGAGTTGTGTCTAAATATAAAGCTGCCCTGATAAGCAGCAAATAGCACTACATATATTCCATTGTATTGAATCGTGGCTTCTATGCCGCCTTATTTTGGATTTGATACTTTTCTATCTTGCTATATTTCCCTCTATTTGCTGCTAAATGTTGGAAAGCATGTTACATTCGTGGCTTATAAAATATTTTGATTGATAGGTGACCATTGGATAGAGGAAAGTCTGAAAATGAACATTCATGAATACCAGGCAAAATTGTTGTTTGCGGAAAACGGAGTAGCAGTCCCTGAAGGCTATTTGGCATCAAATGGCCTCGAAGCTGAATTTGCAATGAGAAGGCTGAAGTGTCCTGTTGGTGTTGTTAAAGCACAGGTACATGCAGGTGGTCGAGGAAAGGGTGGTGGCGTAAAATTGGTCAAATCACCTGAAGAGTGCCGGAAAGTAGCTGAAGAGATGATCGGCATGAATTTGGTGACCCATCAGACTGGCCCAGAGGGAAAGCTTGTATCGAAAGTTTATGTAGAGGCAGGCAGTGATATTAAGAAAGAATACTATCTGGCGATGTTGGTCGATCGTGAAACAGCATCGATCACTTGTATGTTCTCAACTGAAGGTGGAATGGATATTGAAGAAGTTGCGGAGAAAACACCTGAAAAGATAGTAGCAATTAAAATTGATCCCACCCTTGGTTTAAAAAGCTATAACCTAAGAGAGTTGGCTTTTAGATCAGGCTTAGACAAGGCTGAAACCAAAGAGCTGCTTGCGATTGTTAGTAAGCTTTATGGTATGTTTCAGAAATATGATTTTTCTCTTATTGAAATTAATCCATTGATTGTCACCGGTGAAGGAAAGATGATGGCAATTGATGGCAAAATGAATTTCGATGATAATGCATTATTCCGCCAGAAAAAAATTGAAGTTATGCGAGATTTTTCTGAGGAAGATCTTAGAGAGGTTGAAGCTTCGAAATATAATCTAAGCTATATTGGCCTGGAAGGTAATATAGGTTGTATGGTTAATGGTGCTGGCCTAGCTATGGCAACAATGGATATTATTAAGCAATATGGCGGCGAGCCTGCAAACTTTTTGGATGTAGGCGGTAGTGCCACGGAAGAGATGGTAAAAAATGCTTTTAGGATAATTTTGCAAGATGCTCATGTTAAAGGAATTTTTGTGAATATTTTTGGCGGAATTATGAAATGTGATGTTTTAGCAAAGGGTGTGGTAGCTGCCGCGAAGGAATTGCAACTTAAAGTTCCGTTGGCCGTTAGATTGGAAGGAACACACGTGGAAGAAGGAAAAAGCATTTTGGAAAGTTCTGGTTTGCGAATTATAGCTGCTGAGAACATGGCAGACGGTGCGAAAAAGATAGTGGAAGCTGTAAGCTGAATTTTTTCTTATTTTTAGGAGTGTTAACGTTGGGAATATTAATTGGAAATAATACACGGGTTATTACTCAAGGAATTACCGGTAGTGCTGGAACGTTTCATACTGAGCACTCTCATGCATATGCGCCTCGTTTTGTTGGGGGTGTAACTCCGGGAAAAGGTGGGCAAGAAGTTGTTGGACTTCCCGTCTTTGATACTGTTAAGGAAGCACGTGAGCGCACCGGCGCTAATGCGTCAATGATATTTGTTCCGCCACCTTTTGCTGCTGATGCCATATTAGAGGCTATTGATGCTGAGATTGAATTGATTGTTTGTATTACAGAAGGTATCCCTGTTCTTGATATGATTCCTGTTAAGAAAGCATTAGAAAGATCTAAAAGCACTTTAATTGGACCAAACTGCCCGGGAATTATTACTCCAGGACAATGCAAGATCGGTATTATGCCTGGTCATATCCATAAAGTTGGTAAGGTAGCTATAGTTTCGAAATCTGGGACTTTAACTTATGAAGCGGTAGGACAAACATCCGCTGCAGGGTTAGGACAGTCTACTTGCATAGGTATTGGTGGTGATCCTATTATTGGTACGACTTTTACCGATGTGTTGCCTCTTTTTGAAGAAGATCCCGATACTGATGCTATTGTGCTTATTGGTGAAATAGGCGGTGACGCTGAAATCAAGGCTGCTCGGTTTATTAAGGAAAATATTAAAAAACCAGTTTGTGCTTTTATTGCAGGGCAAACAGCCCCTAAAGGTAAAAGAATGGGACACGCTGGAGCAATTATTTCTGGTGGTAAAGGGACTGCGGAAGAGAAAATGGCAGCTCTAGAAGAGGCTGGAGTGGCGGTAAGTCGTTCTCCTGCTGAGATTGCAGCAACTCTTATGAAAGCAATGAAATAAAATGCTGGGTGTACGTCATTATGGTGGCTTTGCTATAGATCTGTGGCAAGGTCACTATTTGGATTTTTATACTGATATGCTAGGCTGTTGTGTTTTGTTACCTAAGAAACTGTCTGAAGCACCGGAAGACAACGCGCAAAATAGTGGGTTGCTTGCCACTTTCTTTCCACAAGTGAAGTATTATACTTTACAAGAAACACAAGTGGAGTTTAAAGAGGGGCCGCAATTAGTTCATGTTCTGACTAAGAAGGAGGAACATATGGCTGATAGGCATCATAAGCGAGTGCTTGTTTCACTTACACCTGAACGTGAAGGCCATATATCTGAATTTTTTCTCTCCCAGCGAGTGTTATATCGGATCTTTTTTTCAGATGAAGCTAGGCATCTAGCTATTATGATAGGAGGAAATGCTTTATCTGCAGATATTGAAGATTCTGATTATGCTGGAAAAGTTTTGAATGTGTTGAAGGAAGAAATTAATATTCTAAATAAAAGTGAAACCGATTCTTTGAAAAAAAGGGTAAGTTTTATTTTATCCTCGGATGAAGAATATCGTGCGTTTCAAGATGCTCTTTTTAGAAATTTTCCGGAAAAAAGTAAATAGTTGCTCGTAGTGAGGAGCATATAGAATGGATACAGGATCAGTTTTGTTAAAACAATTGTCTTATTTTCAAACTGGTGGCAACTGTCATAAACTTTATATGCCCGCGTCTATAGATGAAGCCTCGGAAGTAATTCATGAGATTAATACATTAAAAATTCCTTATTTTATATTGGGTGGCGGAAGTAATTCGTTGGTATGGGATGAGGATTATGATGGTGCAGTTATTAGTTTAGCTAAAATGCAGTTTCTTTCTATAGATGGTTCCAAGATTCATTGTGGGGCCGGCGTTTCTAATTCTGATTTGTGTCAATATGCTTATCGTAACTCTCTTTCTGGTATTGGCTGGATGTATAGATTACCGGGGCAAGTGGGTGGGACTGTTAGGATGAACGCTAGATGTTACGGTGGTGAAATTAGCCAAGTTGTTACAAAAGTATATTGTATCAGTAGCTCAGGAAAAAAATTGCAGCGAGAGGGAAAACATATTTTTAGAGGTTATAAAGATACTTTATTTATGTCCAATCAAGATCTTATAGTTGCTGCTGATTTTTTATTAGACGCTGTTGATTCTTCTAAGCATATTTATGAAAAAATGCAATTTTGTGAAGAAGATCGTGAGAAGAAGCATCAATTTGATTGGCCATCATGTGGGTGTGTTTTTAAGAATGATTACTCAGTGGGTGTGCCAAGTGGGATGTTGTTAGAGCATGCCGGTGCTAAAGAGTTAAAGGTCGGTAATGCTATTGTTAGCCTATATCATAGTAATTTTATCTACAATCAGTCTGCCTCTAGCCGTGATATTTTACAGCTTAGCTTTATGATGCGACAAAAGGTCTGGGAAGAGTTTGGTGTTTGGCTGGAATATGAAATGGAAATTCTAGGCAAGCTGCCAGCAGATTTAGATAAGCTTGTTCATGAAAAAAGGACCTTTGCACCTAAGTATGAACGCTTGAAGCCTCTCAAAGAGAAATTTAAACAGGCGTAAATGATTTATTTTGGTAACTATTCAGCGTATTTTTTATCTGATCGATTCAAAGCCTTGACTGCCCGTCATCCATATGAGGATGACGATGTATCAAGCGACATATTAAAGGGAAAAGATACGCTGAATAGTTAATTATAGGGATAAAATATCGCTAGAAGTTATATAACCAAAAATACCGTCGTGACTTCCAGAGTTGAACTTTCCCAGTGAGTATGATCAGTAACAAGAGTAAACTATTATATAAATAAGGATATATTTATGTATTCTCTATTAGTCTACGCATTAGGTCATAGCTATAGATACCTGTGCTATGCCCGTCGCTAAACTTAATGGCCATTCCGTAACGACCGACAGAGTCTATTGTCGTTGGTTTCACATCACTTGGGACTGTGTTTGGATCTAGTAGAGGCTTTCCTGTCATTTCGTCTATGCAGGCTGCACATGGACATTTTTTTCTTAGCATAGCGACGTCATATTTACATTCTTTGTCGTCGGTCCATGTTATACCTAAGGTTTTATTATCCACCTGCCAAATTTCTTTTATACCGATATATTCTTTCATCTTTGATGATCCTATTTTTGGAATTGGCGTTTTCATTCTATTTCCAAGTTAGATGGAATGATTCTAATCCAGATATTTTTTTGTTTTGCAACACTGATAACGCTCTTACGGCATTATCTGAAATATCTTGGATTGCTTTCGATATGGCTGATGAGCTGTTTTTTTCGAAAACGGTCCTTTGTTTTTCACTCTCGTTTCCAATAATTGGCTCTAAAGGAATTTCACCAAGAAATGGTAAACCAAATTCATTAGCTATTTTGTGGCCTCCGCCATGGTTGAATAGATAATGCTTTTTGTCACAACCATCACAGATAAAATAGCTCATATTTTCAATGATTCCTAATACCGGAACTTTCATGGTATTGAACATTGAAATAGCTTTTCTTACATCGATTAATGCCATTTCCTGCGGTGTCGTAACAATAACACCTGCTGTAATTGGTGCTGTTTGAGAAATTGTCAGTTGGATATCGCCGGTCCCTGGTGGGTAGTCTATTATAAGATAATCGAGTTCTCCCCAGTCTACTTGGGTTAAAAATTGTTTAACAACGTTCCCCGCCATAGGGCCTCGTAATATTTGTGCTCCGTCGGCTGATGCAAACATCGAGATGGAAACCATTTTTATACCATCTTTGCTAGGTGGTATGAGTAGTTTTCCATTCATTTCTGTTGGTGTGCCGACTCCAGTAGCATGGGGTATTGAAGGGCCATAAACATCGGCGTCCATTAAGCCAACTTTTGCTCCTGATAAAGCAAGAGCTTTGGCAAGATGGATTGATGTTGTTGATTTGCCGACTCCACCTTTACCAGAAGCAACAGCTAAAATATTTTTCACTCTACCTAATGAAGAAACTTCACCGTTTTCATACTTAGGAGCAGTAGGTGAAACTGCGGTCATGGTGATTTGAATGTCACCGATTCCAGGTATTTTTGCTAGGGCTTCTTCGGCTTGCTTTTTAAAGTGTTCTTTTACGGGGCACGCCGGGGTTGTGAGATTAATTGAGAGTGATACGTTGCTATCCTTGATTACGATGTCCCTAACAAAGCCTAAAGAAACTATGTTTTCGTGTAGGTCCGGATCTATAATTCCAGTGAGAGCTTCTTTAATAAGTTCTGGAGTTAGTTCTAATATTTTTTTAGAAGATTGAGTTTTGTCTTTACCCGTAAGTCTAGCTATAATTCCCATAATAATTTAAGACTCCATCTGTTCAATAAATTTCGAGGCTAAAAGAGCAGCCTGACAACCCATACCGGCAGCTGTGATAGCTTGTTTAAAATGGGGGTCAGCAATATCCCCGGCTGCATATACGCCAGGGATACCGGTTTCTGTGAACTTAGTAGTTTCGATATATCCAGCCTTATCTGTCTTTACATAAGGTAGAAATACTTCTGAATTTGGTTTATGTCCTATTGCAACAAAAATACCATCTACATTAAGCTCTTTGCTTTCATTTGTTTCCGGGTTTTTTACTACTGCCCCAGTGACACCCATATCATTGGATAATATATCGTCGAGAACATATGGGACTAGAAACTCTATTTTTGGGTGCTTTTTAGCCCTTTCTAACATGATATTTGATGCTTTAAATACCTCACGTCGATGGATCAATGTTACTTTTTCACAAAGGTTAGCTAAATATATAGCCTCTTCCATGGCAGAGTCTCCTCCACCGATGACTAGTACTGGTTTGTTTTTATAGAAGAATCCGTCACAGGTAGCACAAGCCGAGATACCTTTTCCCATCAGGCTTTGTTCTTTAGGGTGTCCTGTGTATTTTGCTGTCGCTCCTGTGCAAATGATTACAGTTTTTGACAGAATTTCTTTATCACCAGCCCATAGTTTTAATGGTTGTGATGAAAAATCTACTTTTGTGATTTCCTCATACTCGACTGTGGCCCCTACCCTTTCGGCTTGTGCTGTCATGTCTTCCATTAATTTTGGTCCCATGATTCCTTCTCTAAATCCTGGGAAGTTTTCGACATCAGTAGTGGTTGTGAGCTGACCGCCATGTTGTAATCCAGCATAAATTACAGGATTATGCCCAGCTCTAGCGGCATAGATTGCAGCAGTAAGTCCGGCTGGCCCGGTGCCTATAATTGTCACATCGTTCATTTTTGCCTCACTTTGAATTATTGCAAAATTACTCTTTTGGCCTAGGGACAATATCAAGCGTTTGTAATGATGTCATCGACTCATTGAGGAATCTCGTTTTCATGGATGAAGTGATTAAAAATAAATCATTACGATTGATTTGAGGCTGACTTCAGTGTCTGATAATTAAGTAATTCCAAATTACTAGATACCTGATACCATCTTAAGTAATGAAATTCGTAAATTATTTTTAAAATTCATTTAGAAGCTCCTGAATGTATACGGCTAGTGGGTTATTTTAGAAAAAAGTATTTCATTATGGGCATATAGCTCCAATACTTGTTTTCTTTAAATTTTGATATTCCGTAGATTGATGGCTTCTTTATCAGCTCTGGAGGCTAAGAATATGAAGCAGGCTTTTTTGTATTTTTTCCTTTTATTGTTTTCCATGCTTTGCTTTCCAATATATGAAAGTTCGATTGCGGTTTCGAAGCAAGCAGGAGGTAAAAGCTCAGCTTTTTTAGCTTTGGTGCAAGAAAAATCACATTTAATTTCACAATCTGTCAAAATTATTAAAATTTCAGATGGCACTCCCCTATTCCAACTTAATGCAGATAAATTACAAGTTCCGGCTTCAGTCTCAAAATTAATTACATCGGCAGCGGCGTTGGTAAAATTTGGCCCAACAAAAACGTTTACAACGCGTTTTTATAGGCGAGGCTCAATGGAGAATGGGGTTATCAAAGGAGACTTGGTGGCTGTTGGAGATGGTGATCCGTATCTAGTTTCAGAATTGTTGTGGCAGTTTTCTGCTGATTTAAAGCATATGGGTATTAGAGAAATTAAAGGTGATCTAATTATCGATAATAGTTTGTTTGATGGTGTGACGCGAGATAATTCGCGAAAAGAAGGGATAGCGAGTTCGACGCATGCATATGATGCGCCAGTCTCTGCATTTGGGGTAAATTTTAATACACTGGCTATAGCGTTAGCTCCCTCTACGCAGGTGGGAGAGAAGGCTATAATTAGCCTTGATCCTTATATGCTGGATGGAGTTGACATTGTAAATAAAACCTCTACCTCAAGTAGGGAAACAAATCAGGGGGTTAAAATTGCACGTATGTCTTTACATAATGGTGCCCAAAAGCTAGTAGCTAGTGGCCGTGTTTCTCAGGGAGATGGCCTGCAAAAAATTTATCGCTCTGTAAACGATCATGTCCTAACATCAGGAGAGTATGTTCGCGCCTTTCTTAAGGCCGAGAATATTACAATTAAAGGTAATGTTCGTTCTGGTCTTCGGAAAAAAAATGATGAACTTGTTTATGAACTGAATTCTTACCCATTATCTCGTATTATTGAAGGGCTGAATCAGTATTCGAATAACTATATCGCTGATGTCTTAGTTAAGAGGATGGGTGCTGAGTTTTTCCCACTTAAATCGCAGTCGCATGCAAAGAAGCAATTAGGCTCATATCAAAATGGGGTCTCAGTTATTGAAACTTTTTTGCGTAATGATGTGGGAATTAAATCTAGGTTTGTTTTACAAAACGGCTCTGGCCTGAGCATAAAGAATAGATTTAATGCTGATCAGTTGTGTCAATTGTTGAAATATATGGCTGAGAGGATGGATGTGTTTCCAGAGTTTTTAAGCAGCTTACCGGCATCTGGATTGACAGGGACCCTCAAGAAAAGATTTTTAGATAAATCCTATAAAGATCTAATCGGAAAAATCCGCGCTAAAACTGGAACGTTACAGGAGCCGATTTCGGTATCTTCTTTGGCTGGTTATGTAAATCATCCTATACACGGACTTTTGGCTTTCGCGATTATTCAAAATGGAATATCTGGGAAAAAACAACCAAGCATAGATGAGTTGAGGCGTCAGCAAGATAAGCAGGTAAGCGCTATATTAAAACTTTTCTAAGAGGATGACAAAATGGATTATGAAAAGCTTGCTTTGGATTATCATGCAAAGAAGCCAAGTGGCAAAATAGAGATTCGCAATACTAAACCTCTTGAATCACAAGAAGATTTGTCTTTAGCATATTCGCCAGGTGTGGCGGGGCCGTGCCGAGAGATAGATAAAATTCAGGATAATTCATTTATTTATACAAATCGAGCAAATTTAGTAGGGGTTATTAGCAATGGCAGTGCGGTTTTAGGATTAGGCAATTTAGGGCCGTGGGCATCGAAACCAGTTATGGAAGGTAAAGCGATGCTTTTTAAAAAATTTGCTAATATTGACGTCTTCGACATTGAATTGAATTGTCCGGATTCTGATAGTTTTATTGCTGCGGTTAAGGCACTAGAGCCCACATTTGGGGGTATCAACCTTGAGGATATTAGAGCTCCCGAATGTTTTTATATAGAGGAGACTTTAAGAAAAGAACTAAGTATTCCTGTTTTTCATGATGACCAACATGGTACGGCTATTATTGCTGCGGCTGCATTTATAAATGCTTTAGATCTAACCAAAAGAGATATCGGATTAGTAAAGGTAGTTTTTAGTGGTGCTGGTGCTGCTGCTATTGCATGTGCAAAATTATTCCTTTCTTTGGGCGTTAAAAGACAGAATTTGACTCTGTGTGATAGTAAAGGAGTTATATATTCCGGACGTAATGATTTAAATCCGTATAAGGAGCAATTTGCATTCGAAACGCCTAAAAGAACATTAGCGGAAGTTATAGTAAAAGCTGATGCTTTTGTCGGAGTATCTGGACCCGGAGTTCTAACTGCTGAAATGCTAGAAAGTATGGCTGAAAATCCCATAATATTTGCTCTTGCGAATCCGGATCCAGAAATTTCTCCAGAATTGGCAAAGAAAGTTCGCCCAGATGCCATTATTGCAACTGGTAGATCTGACTATCCAAATCAGGTTAACAATGTTCTCGGCTTTCCTTATATATTTCGTGGTGCTTTGGACGTGCGTGCAAAAACGATCAATGAAGAGATGAAGCATGCTGCAGTGAAAGCAATAGCCTCTCTTGCTAAGGAGGATGTTCCCGAAGAAGTCATGGAAGTGTATAAAGAGAGTAAGACCTATTCGTTTGGCAAAGATTATTTGATTCCAAAGCCTGTTGATCCAAGAGTTCTTATGATGGTAGCTCCTGCGGTAGCTGAGGCAGCCATAAAAAGTGGTGTGGCGAGAATATCAATTGATATGGATGAATATCGTGAACAGATCGAAATGATTTTGGCCCGACAAAGAAAATTATCCGCCGTTTAAGAAAAGATATCAGGATTGCTTCTTTAAAGAATAAGAAGATTCCGACTATCGTCATGCCTAGTGGATATAAGACTAGAGTATTAAAAGCAAGCACAGCTTATTGCGGAAGAAGGTGATATTAGGCTTGTTTTACTTGGAAGCAGGGATGAGATTGAAGAAAATGCCTCAAAGGTTGGAATTTCTTCTCTTAGCCGTTCTTTGCAATTTGTTAACCCTGTGGCGGATGAAAGAAGGAGTGAATTTGCCAATGGTTTTTTGTCAGAAAACAGCGCAGTGGTGTTTCAAAAAGTTTGAGTTGGCAGCTCATGTCTGATCATTATTATTTTGGTGCAATGATGTTAGCATCAGGATATGTTGATGCTTTAGTTGGGGGTTTTAATCGTCCTTATACACGTGCTGTAAAGCCTATCTTAGAAGCAGTAGGTGTTGCCAGTAATCAGACACTTGCTGGTGTTTATATGATTGTTCATGAATCGAAAATTTTTTTCTTTTCAGATTGTACTATTAATATTGATCCTTCGGCAGAGCAGTTAGCAGAAATTGCTATATCTACTGCAGAGACTGCCAGTAAATACGTTAATACTCCAGTTAGGGTTGCGTTACTTAACTATTCTAGTTTTGGTTCGTCGACTCATCCGATGGCTCTTAAGGTGAAGAAGGCTGTCGGTATATTGCGAGTAAAAGCTCCTCATCTTGAAGTTGACGGTGAAATGCAAGTAGATATTGCATTGGATAGTGAGCTAAGGCAGGAGGAAGCTCCGTTTTGTAGCTTAACTGGAGATGCTAATGTTTTGATTTTTCCAGATCTAGCATCGGCGAATATTGGTTATAAGCTGTTGACTAAGATAGCTTCCGCTACTCCAACAGGCCCAATACTTGTTGGAGTTAATAAACCTGCAAATATTGTACAAAGAGGAGCTTCAGTTTCGGAAATTGTCAATATGGTGTACGTTTCAGCCCATCAGATTATTTCTTGATTTGTCTAGGGAGTGTTGACGTTTCATTTCCTACTACGAGCCAAACCCTTGAGTCACAACGTTGTCATGGTTTCAAAAATTATCCTCAATGTACATCTAGTACACCTCCGGTAATTTTTGAAACCCTTCCTAGCTGCGACTTTCAAGTATTTGTCTCTCGCTACGAAAATGAAACGTCAACACGCCCTAGACTTTAGGGGCTTCAGGTTTTCGATTACTATGATAATTAACGCAGATTTTGCGTATATGCTTGTGAATAAGCCAACTTTATTAAAGATAAAAGTGCATCTCTGTCTTTACCTTTAAAATTTTTTTGAATCAAATCCGCATGAGCATACATATTATGAATCAATTCTTTTAGTTCTGTTATTTGTGATAATTCCATATATGCAGAAAAATCTGGTAGGATAGAGGCCTCGCTCGGTAGGTGAAACGCATTAGGATCTTGATTTTCGGGTATTTCTTCTTGGACATTTTTATAAACTTCGGAGGCAGCTCCCATTGCTGCTGGGATGGAGGCAAAACCTCCTACTGATGCCATGGCTGCGAGCATTCCCATATTGGCTAGCGAAGATGGTTTAAGTAGCCCTTTTGCTAAGGCATTGAGCTTGTCTTCATCTGTTGGCAAATTTTCTTCGGCAGCTTTCTTTTTTGCTGCTAATTTTGATAACTCGATAATAGTAATGACGCGGTTTATCCCTGGAGTTTTTATATTTTGCGGTATGGTGGATTGAATTGCGGGGTTAATACTACTTGTGCTGATAGCACTTGCATCATCTACACCTACAAGGCCTTCTGCAATACCAGCAAGAAATTCAAGCCCTGGCAATTTTTGTTGTTCTTTTGTTGCTTTCTTAAAAACTGAGTGTATTGGATTTGTATCCTCTACCTCTTCATATCCCTCTTCGTAGGCTGGATTCTCGGTAGGAAGCTCCCCAACGGAATTTTTTGGTTGGGGCTGCTTTTCTTCAACTTTTCCAAAAAGCTCAAAGAGATCCGCAGAAGAAATTTCTTCAGTGGTATCAGCCTCTAAGCCTAGTGATTGTGCAAATGTAATAAGTATGGCATTGGCGATTTCCGCTGTTTCATTGCCACTACTTTTCAGAAAGATAAAAGCTTGATCAAACGTATTATCATTATTTTTATCATTAATTGCTATGCCCGGATATGGCATAGCTTTCTCACATCCTAGATCTTTGTATGATGATGCGACATTAATTGTCGTAGTCATAATTGGATTTTGAGGTTCTTTTTCGCTTATAATTTGTAGATTTAATAATTTATCTTTGGAGAAAAAATCTTTAATACTTGCCATTAATTCTTCTTTTACACTCTCGGAGAGATCGCTTGCTGGAACTTTTTGTTTCTCGTTACAAACTAGGGGCGATTCGCCAATCAAGGTGCCTTGATTTAGAGTAGAGCCCGAAAAATTTATATTTAGATAATATGGTTTTAGTTCATTTGAGTTTGATGGTTGTTCTAATTCTAGAAGATTGGCTGTCATGATTCCATCGTAATAGCTTTGCGTTGGTTCTAGCTCTGATAACTCGAACGTGTCGCCTTTCTTCTTACTACTATCTATGGACGAATGCCGCTTTGGGTTTTGAATACCTCCTACCCGGGAACAGTTGATTAAAAATACAGCTATTATGATGCTGGATGCTATTTTATATCTTATTTGCGAATTACGTAGCATTTTTTCCTCTAAGATTTTTTTGTCTTGCTTAAAATTACTCGAGTCTTTTGCTTGTGTTTTTTATTGCCGCAAAATTCCCGTGTACCCTATCGACTGGACTATCTGATGTCTTGATGAAAATATTGTATGATGTTGAAATTTTATAGATTTTTAAATTTAAGCCCAATTCTCTAGCAACATTACCGCTCTACCTTGCTTGTCGGAGTAGTAAATTTCAGGAGTGATTTTTTGAGTCTTGTGTGATTTCCTAAATGGGGTTTATCTTTGAAGGTACATCCATGTTGCTATTTTTGTCGTAATCTATGAAGATATGGAGCGGATTTTATACTAAGGATACCCCATTATGACGAACCCTTCTAATTTATTAATTCAGCGTTTGATTGGAATTGTTGGTGAAAAAAATGTCATATTGGAAAAATCAGAAAAAGAGCATCTTTCTAAAGACTGGACGAATATATATACGCCATCAGCACTTGCCGTAGTTTTACCAAAAGATGTTAATGAAGTTTCGCTGGTGATGAAGATTTGTCATGAGCATATGTATCCTGTTGTTCCAAGTGGAGGACGGACGGGCTTAGCAGCTGGAGCTGTTGCATCAAAAAGGGAGATTGTCCTATCTCTTTCAAGATTAAATAAAATTATTAATGTCGATCCATTTGGCCTTACTATTGAAACAGAGGCAGGAGTGACTACTCAGGCCTTACAAGAGGCTGCAGAACAGGCTGGTTTCTTTTTCCCCCTTGATTTAGCGGCAAAGGGTAGTTCTCAAATTGGCGGTAATATCGCTACTAATGCTGGAGGATTAAAATTTATTCGCTATGGTGGTGCGAGAGAGCAAGTTTTAGGATTAGAAGTTGTTCTTGCTAATGGCGAGATTCTTGACATTAATAGCAAATTGAGAAAAAACAATACTGGATATGATTTGAAGCAGATTTTTATCGGATCTGAAGGAACTTTGGGAATTATAACTAAGGCCACTTTGAAGATGGTTGCCAAGCCAGTAAATTTTCAATTGGCTTGCTTAGGTCTAGAGTCTTTTTCTGGAATTCTTCAATTATTGCGTGAGTGTCATTTAAGTGGGATTTGCTTAACTGCGTTTGAGTTTTTTACCAAAGAAGCTCACGAAATTGTTTTGAAACATTTTCCAAAAATTAAATCACCTTTTCAAGATAAGACCGAATATTATGTTTTATTGGAGATTGAAAGCGAGGTGGCTTCTTCTGATGCTTTGGAGTCTTTATTAGAGAAAGCTTTTGAGCAGAACATTATTTTGGATGGGGTAATGGCACAGTCTAAAGCGGAATTTGATGAGCTTTGGAGTTTGAGAGAAAATATTACAGAAAGTATTCAGGCTGACGGGCATGTTTATAAAAATGATATTGCTCTACCGATTGATAAACTTGGTGTGTTTATAGATGAAATGCTTGATGTAGTAAATGCTGCTGATGAGAATATTAAGATAATTTTATTTGGCCATATAGGTGATGGTAACTTACACCTAAATTATATTGCATCTCCAACGATGGATATTAACGAATTTAGGCGAGCCGTTAAAATAACGCAGACGAGGGTTTTCGAACTCTTGCAGAAATATAGAGGTAGTATTAGTGCTGAGCATGGTGTTGGTTTAATTAAAAAAGAAGACCTTCATTATTCAAGGACTCTCAAAGAAATTTTGATTATGAAAGATATAAAAAATATTTTTGATCCATTTGGAATTTTAAATCCAGGTAAGATTTTTTCTTAGTATATCGCTCTCCGTTATTTGATTATTATTTGTTTGTGAGTGTAGGCTATCAATTTCTAAATATATCTTGTTTAGTTTGATCTGCTTTTTTATCCTTTCAGTCTATCTCTTGGGCCTTTGGCTCGTTTGAACTTAGAGGAATATTTAGGCATATCTGCTGATTTAGGTTTTGCCTTATTATAATTTTTGCTGCCCTGCTCGATGAGCTTAATACTGCTAAAAGAAAAGAGCAGCTTTTTTATAAATTATTCTATAATTACAATAAGTTATTCTTTGGCTCGATGGTTAGTGTCTTGATTTTTTACTTTTTCGGTTGTGGATGGTATGAGTATACCCTCTCAAAAAGGTGGATTTGGCTCGAATGGAAAAAATTGATCTGAATATTAAGGCAAGTGTCAGAAAATTCTATTTACAAACTAGCACTCGTAAGCAATTTAGGTACCTGATTCTTGGTGGTATTGTTGGTGTTTTATCGTCTATATCCGCCATTGGTTTTAGAGAGTGTATAGGTTTAGTTACCGATCTTCTTTTTGATTTTAAAAATGGTGTTACCTCTTTTGAGGATGCTATTAAAAAGGTACCGGTTTGGCAGCTCATGCTTTTTCCTACAATTATTGGCAGTTTTGTTGCGTGGTTTACTAAAACTTTTGCTGCTGAAGCTCAAGGTCATGGTGTGCCTGAAATTATGGAAGCAATTTCGATACGCCGTGGTGTGATAAAGGCACGGGTAGTTTTTGTAAAGATCATCGCCTCTGCGGCGTCAATAGGCTCAGGTTTTTCAGTAGGGAGAGAAGGCCCTTCGGCTATTATTGGTGCAACGATAGGGTCAGTTTTTGGGCAATGGTTGCGCTTTCCAGTCGGTCGGATGAAAATGCTGGTTGGAGCTGGTAGTGCAGCTGGGATTGCAGCGGTGTTTAATGCTCCTTTAGCTGGAACTGTGTTTGCGCTAGAGCTGATTGTTAGGAATTTCTCCGTTAATGACATTACTCCGATAATTTTTTCTGCGATGGTAGCGACGGTTGTTTCTCATTATTGGTTTGGAGATGTTCATGATTTGTTTACTCAAGTTGAGTTGACAATTCATCATCCAATGGAGTTTGCGTTGTATGCCGGACTTGGTTTGGTCGCAGGGTTGTTGGGCATTATTTTTACTAAAACATTATATGCAGTAGAAGATTACGCACATAAGCTTAAGTTTCCTTCCTATGTAAAGGGCGCTATTGGTGGCTTAGTTATTGGCTTAACTCTTATTTATATGCCTTTACTAGCTGGTCCTGCCAATTGGGAGGCTATTGGCAAGGCTATGACTGAGGTTCACAATGGTGAAGTTGCTAATTTAGTTTTAGTCCTAGCATTGTTAAAAGTCATTATTACGCCTATTAGTTTGGCAACTGGCGCCTCTGGAGGAATTTTTGCTCCCAGCTTAATGATTGGTGGTGGACTTGGTGGTGCATATGGTTATTATGCACATAAGTTTTTCCCTCAATATACGGATTCACCGGGAGCTTATGGTGTTATCGGCATGGGCGCATTGGTAGCTGCAGTTACACAAGCTCCACTTACTGCGATTACTATTATTTTTGAAATGACCCATAATATGAGTGTTATTTTACCTATGATTATATCATCGGGTATTGCGCTTGGTATTTTTGTTCATTTTATGCCGGGTAGTATATATACATTGAAGTTACAGCGTCGAGGTATCAATATTGAATTTGGTCGAGAACGTGGAGTGTTAGAAAATGTGCTCGTTAAAACTGTAATGGAAACTGTTGATGAGTTTTTTATTTAGATGATTCAATTAGTAGCGCAATTAAAAAATTTAGCCTATCGACTCGATCAACTCTACCGGTTGTTGATAGACAAGGTATCATTTCCGGCATTGTTTCCTTTTGGGATTTGCGTGAGATTGTTGATAGTGAAGAGTTAAAGAAGCCGATATCGAGTGTAATGAAAACAGATTTTCAATTTACCTGCCCGAATCAAAACTTATATCAGGCTTTTGTCATTATTAGTGCTGGTGATTTTGATTATTTGCCAGTAGTTGAGAATGCCGAAAGTAAAAAATTACTTGGTAAACTTAGTCGGCATCGTGTTTTACAGGTCTATAAGAATCAGTTGACAACTAGAGGGATCATCGAACAGTCTGAGGTATCTGGCCATAAGGTTTGATCTTCTATAAGTTTAGAAAGACCATCCTAAATTTAATAAGAAGGCGACTAAAGTGGAAGTCTGGCCTAATTCCTTAACGTGGTCGTTTATAAGCCCTTGTAGTGTATCTAGGTCACTGTCGTTTTCAGAGGTTTGTGTTTTAATTTCAAATTTATGGTTTATAGGTCGTACTTGACCTAGCCAATCAAACCCTATTAGCAATCCATTTTCTAATATCCACATATTTCCTATTGTGTAATAGCCTACTATGGATGTTGATTTTATATCTAGACTGACAAAACTACTATCTATTTTGTTGTGAGATTCGTAGGCCATATTATAGTGTCTTTGCCCAAGCCCCAAGGCAAAGTAAAAGCTTTCGCTTAGGAAGCATCTCATATGAGCGATGAATAGATTATGACTTATACGATCGGATATATCGAGCTCAACATCAGAGGCAAATGATGAAATATTTTTCAAATCTGCTTTATAGTACATTGTACTAAATTGATATTGGCTTTTTAGGTAGGATAGTTCTATTCCTGGAGTTAACCCCATTCCTGTGATTAGGCCACTTCTAAATGAAGCGCTGAACTTTTTATCAGAACTTGTGCCATAGGCATTAATTGAGAGAGCCATTGTAAGTAATGCAATAAAAAAATTCACGAATTCCCCGTTACGATGTTAGTGATTTGATATAATCCTAATCCATTTAGGTAATTAAGCATAGTTTCTTTGCCTGCGTTAGATAGAGGGAATCCGTTTTTGGGCATATAACTTGGATCATTAGGATTGGGGGATATTCGGCCTATGATTGCATCTTTAGGTTCTTTCTCAGATAAGTTGCTTATATAATAAATAAAATCTTTTAATTTTATTTATTTCTAAAGTTTTACATAAAAAAACCCGAAACGGCAAATTAAGGTTCGTTTAACACATTTTGAAGGGGAAGTTGGATTTTTTCAATCCACGTTTAGTTGGAGATCTGCTGATGATGAAGTTAAATTTATTGTTTTTAGGATGTTTCGCATTATTGTTTTCTGTTTCTTGTAATAATAAGGGGGGGCAATCTAAGCAAAATAGAGATAAAAGCGCTGCCCAATTAGGAAAGCAAGAAGATATGTCTGCCACAAGTAAATATAGCCCTGAGAATTCTATTTCTAGTAGAGACTCCTCAGATGTCTCATTAAATTATCTGTTTTTAGATGATAATGAGGACGTGGCTGCTGAAGAGGTTTCTAACGGACACTTAGCAAGCTTTAGAGAACTTATTGATATTAAGCATAGTTTGAGAAAAAAAATTGTGTCTAAGATTCTTGTCTGTGCCGGATTTGATTCTTCACTATTTGACCAATTGAAAGCAAAAAGGGATGAATTGAGAGAGGGTGATGTGAGCCGTGCGGAGGCTAGAGAACAAATGCATGCATTGAGAGAACAGGTCAGACAGCAGTTTGATGAACATAAAGATGAACTAAAGTCTTGCCATGAAGAATTAAATTTAAAAGAATCTGAGGAATTTTTGGCATTACAAAAAATTAGATCAGAGTGTTACCCAAGGTCTGATCAATCTGAAACTGGCGATGCTGCGGATAAAGCAGATAAGAAGGAAGAAACTTTTGATGAAGATAAAGAAAAATCAGATCAAGAGCTTTCTCTACATCAAGAACAACATCACGATGATCGTGGTTCGAGAGCGCCTGGATTTTTTCCAACAGTTTTTAGAAGCTTAGTAGAATCAGATCAATGTAAGGAGGCTGTTGCAGCAGCTAAGGTTCTGATTGAATAACGTTGATCTCAAAAAACAGGTTGTGAGATAGATACTCGATCTGTTTTTAGTTTTATTGTTCTATGCTCTTTTCTATGAAGTTTGGGCCCAACTAATATGGAGTTAAAATTCTCATATTAGTTGGGCTCTGTTTATTTTTATTTGTTGTAAAAAAATAGCTTAGATTTATACTCGGGAAAGAACATTTGTATCGCTGTGCTCAAAACTTTCTTTTCCATATATGTCTATCCATGTAGTCTCTTTATAAACAATTTCTTTTTCTGATACACTAAGAGTATGTTCAAATTTTACTGTGCGTGCATTTTTATTCATGAATGGAGTTTGTTGAATGCGCCATTTATCGTGATCATTTTTGGAAACTACGTTAAAAGTAAATCCTCCACCAATATTTTTTTCTATAGTTCCTCCTGCAACAAGGACAACTCCTCTCGGGATGTTAATCGTTTGTACAATCTCATTGGATCCTGGCTCCCACAACCAGTAGCCTACCTGGTCGTGAAAGACTAAGTCATTGGATTTTCTGCGGACTTCCTGGTGATAACGCAATGCGAGGAGAGTTT
Organism: Bdellovibrionota bacterium; assembly: GCA_041391425.1. GTDB lineage: Bacteria > Bdellovibrionota_B > Oligoflexia > Oligoflexales > JAWKNZ01 > JAWKNZ01. The sequence goes on along the minus strand of JAWKNZ010000007.1, from coordinate 48,880 downwards.
GTTGCTCAGCGTTTGTAACTGCTCTTACAGGTTCGAAGGTAATGTACTCATAGTATGGATTTTCTTCTATTCCATCTGGCTCAGGAGCAATATCTTTTCCTTGATTGCCTTCCCATTTACCAATAAGTTGACTTAAAGGACCGTAATCAGTTGTTTTTATATTGTCATTGTTCAAGTGAATTCCTCCTAAGTCATTTGTAGTTAATGTACTTAAATGTCTTGAATCTAACTTTATTGAGGTACTGGATTAATATCTTAAAATTTTCGTATATTATTTTGCCCTATCATTTCCATCATTTCCATCATATCTTTCTATGTATAATGAATCGTAATACTGCGTTGCGGATGTCAAATAATTCTACAATTTATGAATAGTGGAAAGGTATAATGACTGTCCCTTGATTATAGATTGAAGGTATTTCATTAAAAGTGACATATGGAGGAATTTGCAGGGTGCAATCCCACCTTATTGGGGCATTTCTTGACATATTATTATAGAAAATTTTCTAATTATGAAGACAAACTTTGATATCCTATATTTAAATGCTGATCTGTAGTTTTATTTATATATATAGCTTGGTTAGGTGAAATTAGTTGCATACGGCCGCTAAATCGGGTTACGTCATGGTACGTAGGTTGCATAGTGGCTTTGGGAAGTTTTATTACTTCTATGGAGCATTCCAGGCTACATCCGGGATCTGAAATTTTTTGAAAAACTGTAGTATTTTCACCGGATCCGAAGTTCGCTCGGGTGCTAGGCGCGAGGAGGTGGGAAACCGCAGTGTACATGTTGGTACATGAGGATTTCCTGACGACGAAGCAACGCCGCAACCGGCTAGAAATTCGGATCCGGGTTAAAACAATAAATTTTAATTTATTCCCATAGAGAATTGGAAAGCAGATATGAAAAAATTTCCTAAATGGTTTTTGGTGTTTGTCGTGATTGGAATTGCTGTTTTTGTCGTTTTTACTGCAGGTAATTTTGCAGACAAACCTATAATTTTTGCGAAGGGAACTATAGAAATTTCTCAAGAATTGCTGTCAAAAGCACAGGGGCATCATACTATGTTTTTAGTTGTTTACGATGCTGATAGCCCTATGCCTATGCCATACGGTGCCATGCGAGATACAATTAATGTGGATTCAAATAATACTACCTTGAGTAGTTTTATTCTGACTCCTCAGCGGTTGCAAATAATGAGACCTGATGCGGCATTGCCTAAAAGTCTGCGCCTTAAGGTCCGTATCGATCAAGATGGGCAGGGAGGAATGGATCAGCCAGGTGATTTAGTTGGTGAAGTCCCTCGAATTGCGCTTGGTAGTGATGGGGTAACTGTTAAAATCGATAAGCTTATTCAGTAATTTCAGATGATAGTTATAAAAAACATAGGTTCATATTGGTATCTATCCCAATCATTTCATTTAATTTCATTGGTGTCCAAATATTTTGTCCTTCTGTTGGCTCGCTGCTAAATAGCAGATGGCTGATTTTTCCACTATCGGTTTGTTTTTCACATTCCGGAGTATAGGCAGGGCAGGTAAAGCGGTCTGGGCATTTCTTTTTATGTGTGCTGTAATATAATGTTTTCCCTCCTTGATGTCCTAGTAACATAGGGCCGTTGGTTAGAATAAAAGTTAGATAAGTTTGATCAGGTGGACCTGAATCTAAAGTATGTATAGGGCCGGTGATTTTTGTTAGCATCTCAATTGCTTGTCGGCTGGCCGTGGCAACTTGTTTTATGTTTGCATTGTCGAGTGCGGTGATTTTTCGCAGGTTGGACATGATTAGATAAAAAATAAGTTCGCTGTCTGTACTTCCTAAAATAAAAGGAACTAAATTTTTGTCAATTAATTTAATTATTTCCGGTCGGTTTTGGTCAAATTTGGATAGATTTCCATTGTGAGCAAAAACCCAATTGCCATATTGAAAAGGATGTGTATCTAATACCGAGTTTCCTCCCGTCGTACGCTTGCGGAGGTGTGCCACTACAGTTTGTGAGCTAACAAGGCCAGAAACTTTTTTGAATAAGTGGTCATCAATTGCTGCTGTTAAAGAACGGATAATATGGGGAGCATTTTCTATATAGTATGCGACGCCCCAACCGTCTGGATGTCTGGGGCTTTGGAGCATAAGAGCATTTTCTGCTGCAACCAAGCTAGTGTGGACTTTACTAATCAGACTTGAGCGGAAGCCGAAAAGTCGGCACATATTGTTGTATCCTTATAAAAAATAATTAGTTATTAAGGGGAGCAAAACCTATCATACTGCGTTACGCCTAAAAAACATTCGTCGCTGTACTAAAGGTACTATTTCCTCATTTTTTTTAGGCATGCCTTGTCTGATAGGCTTTGCTCCCCTTAATACTTGTGGTAAACCTATCATACTGCGTTACGCCTAAAAAACATTCGTCGCTGTACTAAAGGTACTATTTCCTCATTTTTTAGGCATGCCTTGTCTGATAGGCTTTGCTTCTCTTAATATTTTATATTAAAACGTCGTCATAGAATTTTGATGTTTTTTTTCTAGCATTCTGATGTCATGTTTGTCAGACAGTTTCTATTTTTTACAATTGCAATTAACTGCTTTTGATAATTGGAGGATAACGCTATTATTATATCATAGAGCTAGTAGGTGTGACAATTGCGATTTTCCTTTGGGTATCCTAAGATTTTTCAAACAGGAGTCTAAATTGAGCCCTGAATTAATAGAATTTTTCGAACAATATGCCAATGATCATAAGTCTCCGATAAATCGTCTTACTCATAAAATTGCTATTCCCATGATTGTTTTTCACATCGTTGTAATGTTATCTTGGGTCAAGTTATTTACAATAGAATCAATGAATGGCATACGTTAGCGCAGCACATATTTTTTTGCTTTGTGTGTATCTATACTATTTTTCTTTAAGCCGAATGCTCTCAATCTTAATGATAATAGTTACTTTGCCGCTATTATGGATTGCTGATTATTTTTCTGTTTGGTTTGTGTGGGGCGTGGCGATATTTTCTTGGGCAATCCAACTTGCGGGGCACTATATTTGGGAAAAAAATTCCCCGTCGTTTATGAAAAATATGTTGCAAGCCTTGATTGGGCCGCTGTTTTTTTTAGCTATTATTTGTGGTGTCTATAAGCCCCCTTCTTCAAAAAGTTGATCCGTCGTATCATTGGACAAGAGCTCTTTTGGTGATGCTTCTATATTGCTATTTCCCTTTATATTCATAGTGTACGTAGGTTCGGCACAGTTTTTTCGGGCAGTGTTTACATTCTTGACGAATTAGCGTTGGTATTTACATAAAAATATCCTCATTTCCCACTCTGTAATTTTATTTAACTATGTAATTCAAAGTAGTTATGGCTATTGATGCGTGGGCATACCAATAGGTATAAATCCTGCACATTGGAAACCGAGTTTACTCCTTTGTCCTGTTGAGTTGGTATTAATTGTGAAAGGAATTGAAATGAAAAAAGGATTATCGCTGACGCTTCTATTTATATTTTTAGGAGCATGTAGTCAGCAAGGTATTACAGAAAAATTTAGTTCGAAAAAAAATAATGCAGAAGCGGAAATAAAACCTTCTGAAAAGTTAACATTGGCTCAGGAAGATAGCTCTGCGGTTTTAGTGGATAATAGAAGCCATTTGAGATCTTGGTCGATGGAGCGTGAAATTGATCGCTTGTATGTTGCAGATTTCTTCTCGCCTGTTTTAGGTTTTTTAATTTTTGATTATGGAAATAATACTAACGTTGGTTATGGTCTATGTATGCAAGGTGGTGCTTCTGAATCTGATTGTCAGGATGCTTTGGGTGGCGATAACATTGGCTACGGTCTTTGTATGGGAGCTGGACGTAGTGAAAGACAGTGTCGTAAAGCTTTAGGACAAAGTAATATTGGTTATGGACTTTGTATGGCTGCTGGGCGAGATCATGATGACTGTGATGTTGCATTAGGCGCAGATAATACAGGGTTTGGTATGTGTATGGCTGGTGATCGCTGGTATGAAGAATGTGAACCTGCCTTGGGCGGCTCTAATATTGGCTTTGGTTTCTGTATGGCCGGTGGTCGCGGAGAGGGAGCTTGTGATAGAGCTTTAGGTGCGGATAATACAGGCTATGGTCTTTGTATGGCTGGCGGTCGTCGATCAAAAGATTGTGAAGACGCATTAGGTTCTTTGAATACTGGTTACGGATTGTGTATGCTTGGTAACCGTAAAGAAAGTGATTGTAATGATGCCTTAGGTAGAGCAAATACAGGTTTTGGTCTTTGTATGGCCGGTGGTCGTTGGTATAGCGAATGTAACGATCTTTTAGGATCAAATAATACTGGCTATGGCTTGTGTATGTCTGCTGGACGCCTTGAAAAACGTTGTGATGATGCTCGTGGTGCAAATAATACCGGTTATGGTCTTTGTATGGCTGCTGGGCGTTATGAGTCTGATTGTGATAATGCGATTGGTCAAGAAAACGTAGGCTTTGGCCGTTGTATGGCAGCAGGACGTTTTGAGTCTAGTTGTGATAATGCTTTGAATACTGGAAATAGTAATGCTGGATTTGGTATCTGTATGGCTGGTGGTAACTGGCTTAGAGATTGTGATGACTCTATTCTTTACTATGATGGATATGATCAGTCACAATATATTGTTAAGCGTGGCGACTCAGTGAGCAATATTTTAAATCAAGTTATCAGCAGTACTGAACAAGTAGATATTAAACTGAAGTTGGATGTTCAAGATGAACATGTATATGCAAACGGCGACGTTTATATCGTAGCTTCTAAGATTGAAGATAATGGCACTGTTACTTTCTATCAAAAAAATGGTGCATCTTTTAACCCTTGGAATGGCGATCTAAATGCTTTGGCACCAGCAGTATCAGATGTTGAACTTCAGGAAAGGCAGGTGTATGATGTATTTGGCGGTGCTTTCGGCGAATTGACAGGAAATTTCAAGCTTTATTATGGTTATAAAGCTAAAGGTCAAAAGCACGATATGGCTATTAAGTATAATAACAATAACGATATTTCATTCTCTGTTGTTGAGTAATGCGATGAATTATTGAATGAGCTTATTGGTTAAATGTTTTTAAAAATCCGGATTCAAATTAATTTTTGAATCCGGATTTTTTTAATGCCCTGATACGCTTTCCGACGTTGCCATAAATTCGATATCTGGATGTCTGTCTTGATAAAATTTCAAACGCCATGCATGATCTAGCAATATTGCTGGGTGGCCGTGTTGGTCTAAACAAATATTTTGAGCTTGCTCCTTTTTAAATTTTTCCAATGCAGCAACATCTTTTGCGCTCACCCAACGTGCAGCTGAATAGGGTAAAGGGACAAATTTAACTTTTACACCATATTCTGCAAGGATGCGGTATTGAACAACATCGAACTGTAAAACACCTACAACTCCTAAAAATTGATCATTTCCGGTAATTGGTCTGAATACTTGTACTGCACCTTCTTCTGAAAGTTGGTCTAAGCCTTTTTTTAATTGTTTACCTTTTAATGGATCTTCTAGATGGACTCTTACAAAGTGCTCTGGTGCAAATACGGGAATTCCTGTAAATTGTAAAGCTTCACCTTCGCTAAGTGTGTCGCCAATTTTGAAAACGCCAGGGTCATGGATGCCGACAATATCTCCGGCAACAGCTTCGTCAACAAGACTTCTGTCTTGTGCCAAAAATTGTGTTGGCCGTCCCAGCCTCAATTGTTTCTTTGAACGTACATGATATGCTTTCATTCCTCTTTCGAACGTTCCAGAACATATACGCATAAAAGCAACGCGATCACGATGTGAGGGGTCCATATTAGCTTGGATTTTAAATATAAAACTTGAGAATTTTTTTTCGTCAGGGGTTACCTTGCGGCTTATTGATTCTCGAAATCGTGGTGGTGGTGCTAAATCGATTAGGTTATCTAATAAAGTCTGTACCCCAAAATTATTGATGGCGCTGCCAAAAAAAACAGGAGCTATTTTACCAGCTAAATAATCTTCACGATTGAAGTGATCACCAGCACCTTCTAAGAGTTCTATTTCATCCAAAAGTGCTTCCGTAATATCTTCATCGAGCTCCTCGTTTAGAATATTTTTTATATCTGGATGGGAAAGTGAGAGGCCTTTGAGTGCGACAGGTCTAGAACGATCAGAATTTTTTTCGTAGATAAGAAGTTCGTTACTGTTGCGATTATAAACCCCGCGAAATCGTTCACCCATTCCTATAGGCCAAGTTATTGGATAAGTTTTAATTTTTAAAACATCCTCAATGTCCTGCATTAAGTCGAAGGGGTCGCGCCCTTCTCTGTCCATTTTATTAATGAAGGCCATAACTGGAGTTTTTTGCATATGGCAAACTTTAAAAAGTTTTTCTGTTTGCGCTTCGACGCCATTAGCTGCATCTATTAACATAAGGGCACTATCAACAGCGGTTAAAGTGCGGTAGGTATCTTCGGAAAAATCTTCGTGTCCAGGGGTGTCAATTAGGTTTATGGCATGATCTTTATAGGGAAAGGCCATAACTGAACTGCTTACCGATATACCTCGCTTCTTTTCTAACTCCATCCAATCTGAGGTGGCAAATTTCTTAGAACGCTTCGCCTTAACAGTCCCAGCCATTTGGATAGCTCCGCCGTATAAAAGAAGCTTTTCGGTTATAGTCGTCTTACCAGCATCGGGATGGGAAATGATGGCAAAGGTTCTACGCTTGTTAAAGTCATTCTTAACAGACACGATTATAATTCCTAAAAAAATGAAAAAGATCACACGACTTTAGCGTGATTATAAGATAATATAGCAGGTATTACTCTACTCAATAGCTTTATCCGCTTGAGCGGGAAAACATATAGTAAACGCTGATGGTTTTCAATATAAAGTCCAGTTTCTATCTGTTTTTTCGAACGTATATGAGATATAAAAACATGTATTTTTAGATAGTTATTGATTTTTCACCTTCTCTTTAAACTCGTTTCTGCTAGGGGGCAGAGGTCTTTAAGGAGTAATGAGTGTGCAGGAGGCTTAATGGGATTGTTAAGAGAGAAGAAGTTCGCTCCTTTTTTTTGGACCCAATTTTTAGGCGCTTTTAATGATAATATGTTTAAGAATGCATTGGTAATTATAATTGCATTCAATGCGATTGATGAATCAGAATCAGGTTTTTTTGTCAATTTAGCTGCCGGATTGTTTATCTTACCTTTTTTCTTGTTGTCGCCCCTTGCTGGTCAACTATCGGATAAATATGAAAAATCGAATTTGATTCGTCTAACAAAAATAGCAGAGATAGTAATTATGGCAATGGCTGCCGGAGCATTTTTCTTAGGAAATAATATGCTACTAGTTGCTATATTATTTTTTATGGGAGCTCAGTCGACCTTTTTTGGGCCGGTAAAATATAGTATTTTACCGCAGCATCTGTCCGAGAGTGAAATTATGCAAGGGACGGGGTTAGTGGAAATGGGTACTTTTGTTGCTATATTGCTGGGTACTATTGCTGGAGGGCTCATTGCTGAACTTAGTCCCTATATCATTGGTCTTGCTTTACTTTTAATAGCAACGATCGGTTGGTGGACTAGTAGGTTAATTCCAGAAGCTTCTGCTTCTTCACCTAAACTGAAAATTGAAATGAATCCAATTGGGCAATTTAAAGACTTATTTAAAGCCGCAAAAAGGACGCATTCAGTTTGGTTATCGATAATTGGTATTAGCTGGTTCTGGTTTTTTGGTGCGACGTTTCTGGCGCAAATGCCTAGTTATGTAAAATTTACCGTAAGCGGCGATAAGGATCTTGTCACTTTATTTTTAAGTTTTTTTACAATCAGCATGGCTATCGGATCGACCTTATGTAGCAAACTTGCCGATTCGGCTATAGAGCTGGGGCTAGTGCCGCTTGGTGCGTTGGGATTAAGCCTATTTGCTTTCGATCTTTCCATTGTAGACTACGCGTTTTTTTCCTCATTTACGCAAGGGACTTTAGATATTTCGACATTCTTCTCCATTGGGTTTAGCTCTTACCGAATTATCTTTGACTTATCGATGATAGGGATTTTCGGTAGTTTCTTTATTGTGCCTCTATACGCATTAATACAGTCACGTTCTGATGAGGCTGTGTGTTCTCGCGTTATTGCAGCTAATAATGTTATTAATGCGTTATTTATGGTGGGTTCGGCAATTATGACTATGGTGCTTTTTAAATGGGGTCTTGGTCCGATGAATGATTTTAAGCCCTTTACAACCACTGATGTCTTTATGATTGTTGCTTTTATGAATCTTGTAGTCGCTGTTTATATCTTCTCATTATTGCCTGAATTTGTCCTTCGTTTTGGCTCTTGGGTTTTAGCCAGAACAATCTATCGCTTGAGGTATGAAGGTCGAGAGCTTTTTCCACGAACGGGGCCAGTGGTTGTTGTGGCTAATCATATAAGCTTTATCGATTGGTTTGTCCTTTCAGCTGCTTGCCAACGCCCTATACATTTTGTTATGGACCACCGTATATTTAAGATACCGATATTAAGCCTGTTTTTTAAGCTTGGTAAATGTATCCCCATTGCACCTGAAAAAGAAGATCCAGAGTGTAAAAGAAAGGCATTTGAAAAAATTTCCGAAGCGTTGAAAAATGGTGACGTTGTCGGTATTTTTCCAGAAGGAAAAATAAGTTATGATGGGAATCTTGATATATTTAAGCCTGGAATCGAAAAGATTATAGATAGTGACCCTGTTCCTGTGGTACCAGTAGCTATTCATGGATTGTGGGGAAGTTTTTTTAGCCGTTATGGTGGACCAGCTATGGCAAAGGTACCAAAACCGAAAAAAAGAAAGATCAAGGTTAAAATTGCTGAACCCATTCAATCTGATGGTGGGAAAGCAACTGCAGAGTCGCTTCAAGGCCGTGTTCAAGGAATGCTTGATGAATTGGCTAGTACATATTAGGGAGAGCAAAATCTATTAGACATAGCTGACCTAAATAATAGTAGTTTTAGTGCTGTAGTAAGTTTAAGTGTGTATCCGGGATCTGAAATTTTTTGAAAAACTGTAGTGTTTTCAACGGATTCGAAGTTCGGTCGGGTGCTAGGTGCTAGGTGCGAGGAGGAGGGAAACCGCAGTGTACATGCTAGTACATGAGGATTTCCTGACGACGAAGCAACGCCGCAACCGGCTAGAAATTCAGATCCGGGGTGTATCACAGTATGTTAGCGTGGCGTTTGATTTTTGTGATGATAAGTTTATTGTTGTTAGGATATGCGTGACTATGAATATTTCTATGAAAGAACGTTTTGTTAAAACCTTGCTGAAGAGCGAGGTCCTATCATTTGGAGACTTTGTTACCAAATCGGGGCGAAATTCCCCATATTTTTTTAATACAGGGCGTTTTGATTCCGCCCAGAAGTTAGGTGCAGTAGCTGATATATATGCGCAGGCAATTCAGCATTTTTTTGGAAATCATATCGATAATTTATTTGGCCCTGCTTATAAAGGGATACCCCTTTGTGTTTTGGTTTCAGACCGTCTTGCTAGCCTTTACCGCCGCGATGTGAGCTTTAGTTTTAATCGTAAGGAAGCTAAAGACCACGGAGAAGGAGGAACTTTGGTTGGCTATGAATACATTGGTGATGAAAGTATTGTCATTGTGGAAGATGTCCTAACTGGCGGCACGAGTTTACGGGAAACAATGGAATTTATGAAACGATATCCGGTTAATATTTGCGGTGCCTTGGTTGGTATCGATCGGCAAGAAAGAGGATTAGGAAGCTTATCAGCGCGTGAAGAAATTGAACAGCGGTATAGTATACCTGTCCGTAGTATTGTTAACTTAAAGGACATAATTGACCTTCTATATAATCGTGAAGTTCTTGATAAAGTTTGGATTGATAGCGAATGTAAGAAAAAAATTGACACATTTTTAAAACAGTATGGTAGCGATTCCTAGAATTATCAATCTTTTACGAGGCTTGTCTTGCAATTAAAAAGCTTACGTCGTCATACTTTGCTTTTTCTGAATTGTCGAAAGAGTCGTTAATTTTTACTCTAAGCTTAGCATCTAGTCTTTCTAATACTTGGTTGAGTTTACCTGAGCGTACTAATTCTTTTAATTCTTTATAGCTAAAGTTGTCAAACAATCCATCAGATCCCATAAGGATGGTGTCACGGGCAGCTAGTTTAATTTTTGGGCCCATTTCAATCTTCATTTCTGCTTCACCAACAACATTGGAGATAAAATGGCGATCTGGGTGGTTAAGTGCTGCGGTTTCTGTGATGAGGCCTGCCTCGACACCGTAACCAACCGGGCTATGCGATGTTGTTTTATATTTTAATTTTCCTTTTTGTCCACAAACGAGTAGCTCGGAATCTCCGACCTGGTAGCTTCTACAGGTATTTCCTCTTATTTCACATATTGTAACAGTTGTTTTTGCCCCACTGCCTTCACTTATCAAGTCTTGATTTGCACTTTCAATTCCATTTAGAATCGCGTTGCGTATGGTGTTTTCATCTTTTTCCTGTGAGTCTATATTAGCTAGTTTATCTAGAACCGATTTTAATACTTTGCCTGAAGCGTTGTCTCCTTTTGGCTGCCCCCCGACGCCATCGGCAACTACAAGAATGATATTTTCATCGTCTAAGAGGACGTATCCTAATGAATCTTCATTGAATGATGCTTTTTGTGGATTTTTTCTTGTATAATAAGAAATTTCAAAACGACCAACTCTAATAGTGTTTTGCGTTGTGTCAATACGATGAACAATTTCTTTATTAGCTGGAAGCATTACTATACTCTGGTAGATGATTGCCAATTAATATTTTCTATATGCTTTTTCAATTCAGCTGCACTGCGAAACTTTTTTAATATCAAACTCTTTTTAAGCCCCAGACAAATTTCTTTTACTTCGATTGGCTGTTTTGCATATCGAGGACTTCCTCCAATAGCATCATAAAAAATCCTGATTGAATTGCAAATGTCTTCTTCAATATTTGCTTTTTTAGAATCACCCCAATGGTGGAGGTCGAGAAGTTTTAGCTCAAAACCGAGTCCGTATCTTTTTATCAAAATATTTTCTGAATGTAGATCCCCGTGATACTCCCCTAAACGATGCATTGTTTCTAATCCACTTGCGAGATTGTGCAAAAGAATCAGACCTTGCATTACACTTATTCTTTTACCTTGTTGCCCTTCCAAAAATTCAGATAAAATTTCGCCATCAAAATATTCAGAAACAACACAGGTAATTGCATTTTGTTTGTACTTGATAATTTCTTGTGTATGGTATCGAATGATGATCGGGCAATATGAAAGTTTATGGAGTTTCATCGCATTTCGTGAGGCCACTTTATTGCGTGGGTTCCTCTTTGGAAAGTAGAACTTTGCTGCGCGCTCCACCCCAGATTCAATTTCGATTACGCGGTAAACCTCTCCTTCCCAGCCGGACCCAAGTTTTTCAAAGACTTCATATTTGTTTGCTATAATAGCTCCTCTGGAAAAATTAAATTCTTTAATTTCTTTCGATCCCATCTTAGCCATGTTATTTCCTCTGTACCTAGCAAATGGTTTTAAGGCCAATGCACGTTATAGCCCAGTTTGCTAATGTAGAAGCTTTTTATATGTATGCGATCTCGATTTCATTTTAGAAAAAATCTATTTATAATTCCGTCGCATTTTTTCTTCATCCCAATACCTTGGGCGTGAGATAGCTTCCAATGTTTCAGTTTACTGAATGAGCTTGTAATAAAGGGAAAAACTAGCACGAAATCAATATATACGTCTCTTATAATATTTGATCATATAATCCGTTGGTTAAATTTTACCCCCTTCTGTCTTTCATAAGCAATATAGCAAATCGTGCCTATCTATTAGACTATCTTTCTTATCTTGAGCTTTTATAGAATTGGCGCTGCAAAACGCGATTTAGCTAGTATGGAGGTATGGTATTCGGTTGGCAATTTTTACCGTCTTGTGTATTAAGGCTAAAAAATTTCCTTGATGCGATCCAGTTATTTTATCTCGTAATTAGGGCGTGTTGACGTTTCATTTTCGTAGCGAGAGACAAATACTTGAAAGTCGCAGCTAGGAAGGGTTTCAAAAATTACCGGAGGTGTACTAGATGTACATTGAGGATAATTTTTGAAACCATGACAACGTTGTGACTCAAGGGTTTGGCTCGTAGTAGGAAATGAAACGTCAACACGCCCTAGGCTATTTAGGAAAGGAGAGCTTTATAGTCCGTGTAGTCAAATCTACGGACTATTTTATAAGAACGTGTCTGTGATTCTATGTAGGCAATATCAGGAAGATTGATGCCATTAAATTGTGTAGTTTTACCATAGTGTAGTGCCCATATCATCAAAAACGAGTTTGTCTCCCACTTCGAGGGGGTGTTTGAAGGAATAATCTCCAATAACATCCCCAGCTAAACAGGTGGAGCCGCTAAGCCTGTAAGTATGCGGTAAGATGTCCGGTAAATCTGCATCATATACCTTTGGGCGGTATGGCATTTCTATGACGTCTGGCATATGAGCAGTGGCAGAGGTGTCTAAGACAGCTATATTCATGCCGTTGTAAACAATGTCGACGACAGAGGCTACGAGGTAACCGGTATTTAAAGCTATAGCCTCTCCTGGTTCTAAATAGATCTGGCATTGGTAGCGCTCTTTGAGGTGCGTTACGATAGAACCAAGCAGCGCCAGGTCATAACCAGGCTTGGTGATATGATGCCCTCCACCAAGGTTGATAAATTTACATTTAGATAAATACTGTGAAGCCTTTTCTTCTATTTTTGCCACTGTTCTCTGGAGTACGTCGGCCCCTTGTTCGCACATGGTGTGAAAATGTAAGCCGGATAGTTTTGTCCATTCGTCTGCACTTAAGGAAGATAGCTCCTCAACTAATACTCCAAAGCGTGATCCAGTTACACATGGATTATATAATGCAACTTCAACTTCGGAGTATCCTGGATTTACTCGTAAACCAAATTCAAGTTTTTTCCCTAATTTTTTGGCTTCTGCTAAAAATTCAGGGTGCAATTTGCGAAACTGAGTAAGAGAGTTGAAAATGACATGGTCAGAGGTTTGTGTAAGTTTGCTAACTTCTGATGATTTAAAGCCAGGAGAATAGACATGAACTTCTTTTTTAAAATACTCTGCTCCTAAGCTGGATTCATTCAATCCACTTGCACAGACGCCATCCAAATATTGCATCAATCTAGACGCTAAGGAGTGCATGGCAAATGCTTTTAGAGCTAATAAAATTTTGACACCTGTTTCTTCCCGTAATTTCTCTAAGACTTTTAAGTTATTAATCAACAAGTCTTCATCGACGACAAAAGCAGGTGTGTTTTTTATGTTTTCTACCGAAAAGTTCACTAACTACCCTAATTCTGTCGCATCAGTGATGTGCCATGGCAGTCCGAATTTTGCCATCAATTCCATAAATGGGTCTGGATCCATTTGCTCACAATTGAAGACTCCTGGTTCTAACCAAATACCTTCAGCTAGTAAGGCCGCACCGATCGCTGGTGGAACGCCCGCTGTGTAAGCGACTCCTTGAGATTGTACTTCTTTGTAACACTCTTGGTGGTCACATATTTGGTAGATGTATTTTGTCGTTTCAACGCCATCCTTAGTTCCAGTGATAATGCAACCAATGTTTGTTTTCCCTTTGGTGCGAGGACCGAGTGATGCAGGATCAGGTAGCAAAGCTTTTAGAAATTGGATCGGAACAATTTCAGTGCCATTGTATTTTATTGGTTCAATGGAAGTTAAACCGACATTCTTAAATGCATTTAAGTGATTGATATAGCTTTGGCCAAAAGTCATCCAAAATCTGGCTCTCTCAATTTCAGGGAAATGTTTTGTTAAGGTTTCTAATTCTTCATGATAAATCAAATACATGTCTTTTGGGCCGACTTCTGGAAAGTCAAAAACTTGCTTGATTGACATTGCTGGTATTGTCTGCCAATCGCCATTTTGCCAATAACGTCCATCTGCATCCAATTCTCGAAGGTTTATTTCCGGATTGAAGTTAGTAGCAAAAGGAAGGCCGTGGTCTCCTCCATTGCAGTCCAAAATGTCGAGGGTTTTTATGGTGTCGAAGAAATGTTTTTTGGCGTAGGCAACAAAGACATTGGTGACGCCTGGATCAAATCCGCACCCAAGTAATCCCATGATGTTGTTTGACTTATAAGAGTCATGGTATGGCCACTGCCATTTATAAGAAAAACGGCTATCATCTATAGGTTCATAACAAGCAGTATCAACATAATGGACACCGGCGGCTTTACAAGCATCCATAATACTTAGATTTTGATATGGCAGGGCGACATTGATGACCATGTCAGCCTTAAATTCTTTTATGAGCTTTTCTACATTTTCAGGCTTATCTGCATCTAGCTGTCGAGTTTGAATTTTTCTTTTTAGCTGTTTTGCAATGGCCTCACATTTTTCAAGGGTCCTACTTGCTAGGCACACCTCAGAAAAATACTCTGGAAATTGGGCACATTTATGGGTTGTTACACCTCCGACTGCGCCAGCTCCTATGATAAGAACTCGTTTACTCATGTTTTTTTTCCTTCTTACGTATACAAATAACACTCTAAGAGTTTTCATTGATCCTTGCTAGCTTTGCAGAAAATAATATTTCCGTGCTATCTCGGGAAAAAGTGTTTTCATTACAAATAAATACAACCATAGTCTTCGTTTTTAGCTTTTTGACATCCGCTATATAGCAGGATCGGACCCCATAGCCAACAGGTAAGAAAGCATCCAGTCTTACCGCTGTGATTTTGCACCTTTTGCCTTGTATTTTTTATAAAAACAGGCAGTAAGAGTGCAGACTAGAATAAAGGCAAGGGATTCTAGCTTATTTTTGATTAAATTTAAACCCTTGATCTGGGATTTTGAATAGTGACAGTCTTTTAAACTCTAACGAAATTATATGATTTGCCGTGTGCTTTGAGCGCTAAAGGCTAGATAAGATTTCAACCTCTTTTTCTATGCTTTCAGTTAGTGCTGTAAGAAGGCTTAAAAGCGGTTTAGCAACAGAACTAGGCGGTTGGCAGGCGAGATTTTTGATTTCACTTTGCTGTTCAGATGTTTCTGATAACTTTGGTACTAATTTTAATGGTCCCTTAGTTGCGGTGTGCCCTTTTTTATTGCTTGCTGAATTCATGATACATCCTATCATCTTTAAAGCTTTTAGAATCTTTATTTTTCAGTCTTTTTATATGTTTACTTTACTAAGGCTTGTTCGGAAGCCTTTTAAATCAGCTTTTAAACTAAACCTTAGTATTTTATATGTGTGCTGGGTTCGATATTCCTGTCGGTTTTACTATCGACAGGAACTCCTAGGATGTGATCCGTAGTTAGAGGTAGATTTTACCTACTTATCTGTGGCTAGGGCGTGTTGACGTTTCATTTTCGTAGCGAGAGACAAATACTTGAAAGTCGCAGCTAGGAAGGGTTTCAAAAATTACCGGAGGTGTACTAGATGTACATTGAGGATAATTTTTGAAACCCTGACAACGCTGTGACTCAAGGGTTTGGCTCGTAGTAGGAAATGAAAAGTCAACACGCCCTAGTATTATTATATGAAAATGCCCCCATCTTATCTCAAGATGAGGGCTAATTTAAAACTTAATATAAAAGCGACAATCTTATTTTTTAGCTTCTTTCGCCGCACGGTATTGAGAAACGATAAGCTCTTGCACGTTTGAAGGTACAGGGCTGTAATGCCCAAATTCCATCGAAAATTGTCCACGACCAGAAGTCATCGTTCTAAGGTCACCGATATAACCAAACATTTCACTTAAAGGACATTCTGCCTTGATACGAACTCCTGTTTGGTTTGCTTCCTGAGATTTGATCATGCCACGTCGTCTATTAAGGTCCCCGATAACATCACCTACATTAGCCTCTGGAGTAAAAACATCGACATTCATAATAGGTTCAAGCAACTGAGGCCCACATTTTGGCAATGTTTGACGGTAAGCAGCTTTTGCAGCAATCTCAAAGGCAACGGCAGAAGAGTCGACAGTGTGATAACCGCCGTCTGTCAAGGTAACCTTCAAGTCAAGGCAAGGGTACTCTGCAAGCACACCTTTTTCTGAACTTAGGTTAAAGCCTTTTTCAACGGCAGGCCAGTATTCCTTAGGAACATTACCTCCTGTAACCTTTGATTCAAATTGGAAGCCGCTTCCAGGTTCGCCAGGTTCTACCATATAGTCGATTTTTGCGTATTGACCAGAACCACCGGTTTGTTTTTTATGAGTGTAGCTGTCCTGAACGGCTTTTGTGATTGTTTCTCTATAGGCAACTTGAGGCTTGCCGACTTTAACTTCAATGCCATGTGTTCTTTTAAGAATATCGATTTTAATATCAAGGTGCAGCTCGCCCATACCTTTGATAATAGTCTCACCTGAGTCTTCATCAGTTTCAACCCTAAAGGATGGATCTTCCTGGACCATCTTGCCGATTGCAATACCAAGTTTTTCAGAGCTACCCTTATCTTTAGGTTCGATTGCGATTGAAATCACTGGATCTGGAAACACCATTGGTTCCAAAGTTGCTGGGTTTTTGGGATCACAAAGAGTATGCCCTGTTTGAACGTTCTTAAGACCCACGACGGCAATAATATCACCTGCTTGTGCAGATTCTATTTCCTCACGGTTATCAGCATGCATTTCCACCATGCGGCCTATACGTTCTGTTTTACCAGTATAGGTATTAAGAACTGTGTCACCCTTTTTAATCCGACCCGAGTAGACACGAACGAAGGTTAATGCACCAAAACGGTCATCCATGATTTTAAAAGCTAAAGCACGTAATGGCTTATCAGCATCAACAATCGCATAATTACCTGTTTCATTGCCTTCAAGGTCAATTTCAGGTTGTGGATTTACTTCTGTTGGCGCAGGAAGATAATCAACGACTCCGTCTAAAACGTTTTGCACACCCTTATTTTTAAAAGAAGAGCCGCAGTAGGTAGGGAAGAACATCAGATTGATTGTACCCTTACGAATGCATTTTTTAACTTCGTCCTGAGTTATATCATTACCCTCAAGGTATTTTTCCATGATTTCATCGTCAGCTTCTACGGCTGTTTCGATGAGTTTTTCTCTCCATTCCTGTACGAGGTCCTTCATATCTTCCGGAACGTCTTTAATTTCGTAGTTTGAAGGATCTCCACTATTGTCCCATACCCATGCTTTCTGTGTGAGAAGATCAACTACACCCACAAAATTTTCTTCTTCGCCGATTGGCAAGGTCATGACGAGGGGTTTAGCGCCTAATATGTCTTGTACTTGCTTTACAACGCGGTAGAAGTTTGCACCCAATCTATCCAACTTGTTAACGTATATAATTCTGGCTACTTTTGAATCGTTTGCGTAACGCCAGTTTGTTTCAGACTGAGGCTCAACGCCACCTGAGCCGCAAAAAACTCCGATACCGCCATCAATACTTTTAAAGAACGGTAAACCTCGATGGTAAAGTCAACGTGTCCTGGGGTGTCGATGATATTGAAGCGGTGGTCCTTCCAAAAGCAAGTCGTGGCGGCTGATTGGATGGTAATCCCGCGCTCTTGCTCTTGTTCCATAAAGTCTGTGGTTGCAGCGCCATCATGGACTTCACCAAGCTTATGGATTTTACCGGTAGCTTAAGTATACGTTCAGTTGTCGTTGTTTTTCCTGCATCAACGTGTGCAAAAATCCCAATGTTTCTATAGGTTTCAAGTGAAGTTTGTTTTGACATTAGCTTTTGGTTCCTAAACACATAATGGTAGATGATAAAGCACCTGAATTATTGCCTAAAGTATCATTTAATATTTAGCCATAATTGCTTGGTGCCAAAATTCTGCTATAAGAAGCTGCTTGACGTATAGGACTCTTGAGCAGCCTCAGAAAATGCCCTACATAGGCATATAACTTTGGCTTTCTTTGTCAGGCTCCAATATCATACACGTCAAGCAGCTTCTAAATTGCCTTTTTGGGAATAGTTGCAGTTTAAAAACCTAACCGAATTTAACTTAGTGTAATCAAATCAGACGATTAAGTAGATTGTTACGCAAGGATTCCCTCTGGTGAGCGTATTTTTAGCGTAATTTCAGCATAAGTCAAGAAGTTAAATTTTTGGAGCATCCCAAAATTTTTTGAAATTTGGCGGCTGGATGTTCAAAATCGCTCACCATGTTGCATATAACCGGGATCTGAAATTTTTTGAAAAACTGTAATATTTTCAACGGATTCGAAGTTCGCTCGGGTGCTAGGCGCGAGGAGGTGGGAAACCGCAGTGTACATGTTGGTACATGAGGATTTCCTGACGACGAAGCAACGCCGCAACCGGCTAGAAATTCGGATCCGGGATATAATGCACTCTTTATCGTGAGTAATAATCAAAATGATATTTAGGTTGAATATGCGCTTTAGAATTTTAAGTTTTAGCTTTCTTGAGCGGGCTGTGAAAGGTGTGTGGCATTCTGAGCTGCTCTTTTCATACCGATATCAAGCGAAGTATTGTTTTTGATTGTGGATCTTCGCCTAATGCTTTTTATTGGTCTCTTGATGAATTGTAAAATTTTGTTTGTTTTATTATTAACTTACGATTTGTTTTTAATTATATGATTTAATTAAAATAAATTAAATTTTATTTAAAAATATAAAAATATATTTTGTAATTAACACTAAATTAAATTGGGGAATGAACGAAAAGTAGTTTGCTCTTCGATATGAGGAGCGAAGCTCGGTTTTATGTTTACGTGTTCGAATAATGTGGGAGATTAGCAAAGTGCAGTTTAATCTTGCGGAACAAAATGATCAAGCGACAGAGGTATCTGCTGATGTGCCTCAGATGGATTTATGGGGGGAGTATGATGATAGTTTCGACTTTACTCTTCCTCCTGAAACGTCGAATTTCGTAAGTGCTCCTCTTGAGCAAGTAGTCGAGAAGAAAAATTCAAACCGTCTGCCTCTTATTGTTGCTGCATTTTTGTGCTTAGTGGGAGGGGGGTATGTTCTGCTCGAAGATTCACCTTCTCAGGATGGGATATTAGATTCTTTCGGAGAAATTTTTAAGCAGTTGGTAAATATCTTTGATTCCCAAGATTCTAGTGAGTCTGTGAATAAGAAGCCTCAGATTGTTAACAAGGTAAAGCCAGTATTGCCTGGGGAGAGCCAAGTAAAGGCTCCTGATAATCCTTATTGGTCTTTGCCCAATCATATCGTTGGGGATCAAGAGCCAATGTCGCGAGTTTGGGCTCCTCAAGAAGAGCAAAGTTTGAATGCTGGTCTGGGACATCGTTTTAATTATCAAAGGTATCGAACTGTATTGAGTATTAGGGATATGCGTTTGGCAGGTAGTGAATCTGTCTTATGGGATGCATTGAATGAGCCAAAGCTGTGGGTTCGGATGCGAGCTGCGATGGCGTTGGCCGATTTTGGCTTTGAGCTTTCTTTGGACGTAATTGAGCAAACGCTCGGTAATGCTTCTAGTAGCTTGGTTGCAAATTTCTTCAAAAGGTTTGTTGGCAAAAGTACACATGGTGAAAGGTATGTGCTGCGGCAGGCATTGCGTGTTTTAGACGAGCGAGGTAGATTGGTTGTTTTAAAGGTGCTGAAGAGTCAACCGAATAAATTAAATAACCTTTATCTGGTTGCAGCGCAGTTTGACCCGGGGAAGAAGGTCACCGATTGGCTGAGGTACAATCAACCTGAATTGACTCCTTCGGAATATCTAAACTATAAACAAATTGTTCTTGGCCGTGCTGTTTATCAGATGCCTAAAAAGCAAAATATTGAGCCCGTCGAGGTGCCAGAGCCAAACTCATCGACTTCAGATCTTTTGGATATTGATGGTATTGAAATTTATTCTCCACAGACGAGCTCATCTGATGATTTTGATGCTGAAGTGACTGAACAAAAAGAAGGATGAAATGCCCCCTGCCTTAAGGCCCTCTGGTGTTTTAGCTAGCTTTCCAACTTATATGAGAAAGCCCCCGATAGACCTTATAGGGTAAAAGGGTCTGATGATTTACCGCATTTTAACATTCTAAAATTTTTGAAAAATATATAAAATCTAAAGTTATTTTGAATATTTCCGATGAGATATTAGGATGCTTATCATTAGAAGCGATCTGTCGCGAAGGATCTAGTGGCACTCTTCTTTAATTGGTTTTAATAAAGTGAATTTTTATGAAACTAAATGAGATTACATATCGACGGTCTTTTCTGAGCTTTATCGACATAAAACATGCCTACATAATATTGATTTTTTTAACCTTAACTTTTGTATCTGCTTGCAACGAAGCAAACTTTAAAGGCGAGCAAGGGAATAAAAAGCCTTTAAGTGAAGATCAGCGGATCGGAAATGCATCTATTGTTGAAGAAGTTACTGTTTCGTTGAATAAAGTTGAAGAAGCTAATGGTGTTGCAGACATTATTTTTCTCTTTGATACCTCTTCTAGTATGGATAGTGAGCGAAAAAATTAGAAGAAAATATGGCCTTGTTTTTATCAAAATTTAGAGATGGTAGTGGCATTATTGATTACCAAGTGATTATGATTGGACGCGAATTTATATTTCCTGATATAGCTAACGGTCGGTATGAGATTGTAGATCGCCTTGTCGATAGCCATGATGCGTTAAGTGTATTAAAAGATTTTTTACAAAATCCAAATCTTAATAGACTTAAACTGCGTCCGGAAGCTGTCAAGGAGGTCGTAATTGTAAGTGATGATAATGCTGATATGCATCCACGTGACTTTGAAGCTTGGATTCGTGGACAGCAAAATTCAGGCAGTTTGGGAAGGGTTCATATAAATGGATTTGTTGGTTTGCCACAAAGCCAACAAAATTCATGGTGTAAAATATCATCTCCAGGCTCTGCATATAGTGATCTGGCTGCTGATCCCATTATTGGAGGATTGCTTCAGGATTTATGCACTGAAGATTGGAGTCAGCTTGTAACATCTTTAGCTGATCAAATTATTGTAAGCAATGTCACTACCGAATTAGCATTGAACAAGAAGATTGATCCAAGTGCTCCTATCAAAGTTTTTATTGATGGTCGTCAAGTACCTCCTGCTCATACGATGATAAATTACGAAAGAAACATGATAGTTTTAGATGGAACTGTGAAAACCCGGCCGGGAGATAAGGTGTCGGTAAAATATAATTCTATTGACTAGAAAATGCTGGATTTTTTAAGCTGATGGAATAAAAACGATTATGAAT
This sequence comes from Bdellovibrionota bacterium, assembly GCA_041391425.1. Taxonomy (GTDB): domain Bacteria; phylum Bdellovibrionota_B; class Oligoflexia; order Oligoflexales; family JAWKNZ01; genus JAWKNZ01. Next base: position 27,680 of record JAWKNZ010000007.1, on the reverse strand, counting down.
AAGACTATGCTAATCAAGGACTGGATTTGCAAGGGTGTGCTACTGTTGTTGGTAGTTGCATGTAGTGAGGCGCATTTTAAAGCCACTCTGAAAAGGTTATCATCAAATAAAGGAAGAGTTTTATGACCTATCTAATGTTGATGACCTTACTTCCTCTTATTTTATTTGTAGTTATCGATTATTATTTTGATTTAAAGCGCGGGATTTGGGCGGCTATCGCCTCGAGTGTGCTAATGGCGGCTGTCTATTGGGTAATTTTCAAAGAGTTAGATTACGAAATTATAATTGTCATCACTGCAGTGTTGGCAACAGGGCTTTTGTCTATCAAGAAAAATGACGGTATATTCTTTAAATTTCAGCCTGTTATAACAAATGCGGTTTGGGTGTTGATAATCTCTTATTTTCAATTTTTTGATACTCCAATACTGATTAAATTTCTCCCTAAGATGAAAATGTTGATGCCTCCTGAGCAGTTTTCTAATTTTGATAATCCAGTCTTGATATTGATGTTTCAACGGATGTCGATGTATCTTATTGTGTGGATTTCCATCCATTCCTGCCTTGTGGCTTATGCTGCGCTACGATTGAAAAATTCTCATTGGCTACTAATTAAAAGTTTTGGTTTCGTCCTGGTGACACTTGGTTGCTTTATGACCGAGCTGGTTTTTCAGCAATTTTCAAGTTAATGAAGTTCGAAGCAGTTTGACTCGTTGGGCGCATACATACTTCAACCCCTGATCTAATCTTTCAAAAAGATTTACATATGTCGGCATTCTTTGATAAATTATAGGTAAACAATTATTAATTGGTGGTTTTATGAATGTTGATGTTAGTGATTTACGCATGTCGCATATGGTTCTGCCTAAAAAAGGTGAGAGTGCTAGTTCATTTGAAAAGTTTGACTCATGGGCACTAGGGCTACCCCCTTATGTTGGCCTTTCACTATCTTCTTATAACGTACCTAAAATTATTGCCGTTGGTGGTGGTAAAGGTGGTGTTGGTAAAAGCTTTGTTAGTGCAAATATTGCGGCTAAGCTAGGACGCAGTGGTCATAAAGTGCTTCTAATTGATATGGATACCGGCGGGGCGAATATCCATACCTATCTAGGAATGGGGCGTCCTTTACGATCTTTAATAGATTTTGTCGTATATGAAAATTTTGAGTTTTCACAGGTTATTAGTAAAACACAATTTCCATCTGTAGATTTAATTGCTGGGGGTAAGGACGAACTTTGGTCATTTGAAGGGGGGACGGCGGTCGCAGGGACGATGAATAGTCTTTGGAGCTCTCTTGTGCATTGCAAAGAAAGGTATGGTTATGATTGCGTTATTTTGGACTTAGGTGCCGGCAACCATATCCATACAGTAGATTTTTTTACAGCTGCTCATTTGGGTATCGTAACGATTCTTCCTGAACCGACATCTATTGAAAATGCCTATGCTTTTTTAAAGTCTATATTCAGCAGACTTTTGGATCATATAGGTATGCATATTGAGGCGTATGGGGTTGCTGATTTAGCTAAAAACATTATTGGTATTGGGAAAAATGCTTCTGGGGAAGAAGTAAAAGGCAGTTATCAACAAAAACTTAGAAGTATGTTTGAGCAGCATCCTGAGTTTATTGAGAAGGTTTTTGCAGCTTTAGCCGGGCGTACTATGGGGTTCGTTGTTAACCAAATTAGAAGCCAAAGAGATATAGATGTAGGTTATTCAATGCAGGCTATTAGCAAAGACTATTTTGGGTTTAACACAAAATTTCTAGGGTACTTGAATTATGATGAGGTTGCGTGGAAATCATTACGTAACCGCAGACTAATGATTGAAGACTTTCCACATGCGGTTTTAGCCAAGAGGCTAACTGAAATTTCTCTTGTGATTGAACAATTGCTTTTTGAAAGCAACAGCTAGAATGTATTTTCTACGATGAAGTGTCTTAGAAAAAAAATGCTTCAAAATAATAGTATCGAAAGTAGATAAATAGGGAGAAATGTTACTTGGAAATATCTGAATGTGAGCGAGATTTATATAAGATTCTAGGTTTATCTACACATGCAAATGGATTACAGATTAGGCAAGCTTACTTGCAGTTGAAGCGTGCTTATGGTGAAGGAAGTCAAGCACTTTATTCTCTTATTGATGAAGAAGAGAGGCTTTCATCACTTCAAGAAGTAGAATATGCTTTTGAAATTTTAAATGATGTTGAAAAAAGACGTGAGTATGATGCTTTGCATCGATGGCATGGTCCAGAAAGCACCGTGATGAAATCTTCCAGTATAGGAGGTGGGCTAGATCGCTCTATCGAGGTGCAGAATTACGTTGAAGCTGGGCGAGATGGTTGGAAGAGTGAAAAATATAGACATCAGAACTCTAGTAAGACGCTTAGAAGGGTCGCTTCCAAAAGTATTGATACCCGTGTCAAATCTGATGTCCAGTGTTTGCTTTTGGAAGCCGAAGATGTTGATGGTTCCTTATTAGAAAAAGTTCGCCAGACGATTGGTCTAAGCATTGCCGAAGTAGCAGAGCATACTAAAATTTCCGAAAGCTTGTTACGTTCCTTAGAGCAAAATGATTTTGATCAGCTCCCTCAAACGGCGTATGTTAAAGGATTTTTAAGGAGTTATTTGGGATTTATGGGGATTATGGACTCCCAAAATTTGATTGATGCATACATAAGGCGTGTTTTGGCTTGCAAGAAAAAGATTTAATAGATCTGAAAGTTGACGAATCTGGGGTTGGGGTGCGGCTTGATCTTTGGCTCAGTCAAAAGCTAGAAGATCTTACACGCTCAAAGATAAAAAAACTCATTGAAGAAGAAGCTGTTCTTTTAAATGGTGAAGTATGCCGTGCTAGTTCAAAATTAGAAAAGAACGATACAATTCAAGTAGGTTTTTCTAAAAGAAAACAGTTTAAATTAGAGCCGAAAAAATTAGACCTCTCCATTCTTTACGAAGATGAACATATTGTCGTTATTAATAAAGAAGCTGGCATTGTCGTCCATCCAGGAGCAGGCGAAACTGGGGTTACCATAGCCGAAGGACTGTTATATCACTTCAAAGATTTGGCTATACATTCTGATAGGGATGGGTGGCTTCGACCTGGAATTGTTCATAGACTAGATAAGGATACCAGCGGTGTTTTGGTTTGCGCCAAAACTGATCTGGCATTGGCGGGTCTTTCAAAACAATTTGAATTAAAAACGAATACACGTGAGTATGTGGCTTTGCATTACTGTCAACAATCGAATTCGCGGTTAATTAAGAAGAATTCTAACAAAATGCAGGCAATAACTGTAGAGAATATTGGAGAGCAGATCGAAATAGAGAGTTATCTTTATCGGGATCCTCACTCTCGATTAAAGTTTGCGTCAATAGCAAGTGAAGATCTTGATGCTAAATATCAATCTGTTCGCACTTCTTTACCTAAGAAATACCGTTGGGCTAAAAGTGTATTTTTTCCCCAGGTTGCATATGGGAGTAAGATCATACTGAGTCTTATTAGGCTTTATACTGGGCGGACGCACCAGATTAGGGTGCATAGTGCGATGCTCAAAGCGCCGATATTAGGAGATTTGGTCTACGGGGCACCCGTCCAATTGCCTAGAGAGTATGGCAGTGCCTTGGTGGATAAAGTAAGGAATCTTAATAGGCAAATGCTGCATGCGAAATTATTAGGCTTTAAGCATCCGGCTACTGGAGAGGAGATGCGCTTTGAAACAAATTTTCCTGATGATTTCAGTGAGTTATTGGATTTGCTTGGTTTGTCGCCGCATTGATTTGACTGAAACTTTTTTGAACAAACCTAAATAAAATTATGCATTTGTACGAATATAAAGCTGTAGGATGGCGATTTGATCGCTAGGATGCTCGTGGGATGGAAGATTAAGATATAAAAAAAGAGGTCATCATTATCATATGCCTATAACAAAAACATTTTTTTTCCAATCAAGGTACAGAAATTTTATATGCGAATTGGTTAGCTTAGGTGGATGAGAGCTTGTCTATAAATAACAGAGGTGGTAGGTAAAGTATCACACTTGTTACACGAGCTGAATTAGGTCAGGATGGTAGTATGGCCTATTTTGAATGAATCTTGAAAACTGACTATGGGTTTCATGATGGTAAAAGATTTTAAGTGGAAATTACTGGCTGTTGCTGCATTAATAAGTAGTTATTGTGCTTCGACATTTACACAGGCACCTGTATTACTGGCGGCGCCTGAAAGCCCTAATGAAGATTACAAAAGGGAAGCCTTGAGTGAGATGATTTTGTTGTCGGTTGATAAGGCTACGATGAAGGCGGAGTTGAAAACTTGGCCAGAGGATGCTAGTCAGTCGAAGGTTTTAAAGTCATTTAAAATAGCGATGGGAAAAGAGAAGGGTGATAAAGAAAAAGAAGGAGATAATAAAACACCTGAAGGAATTTACTTTCCACAAAAGCATATTTCTGGATCAAGCTTGCAGCAAAGCAAGTACGGTCCAAGGGCAATTCCATTGGATTTTCCTAATCCTATAGACAAGTTAGATGGTAAGACTGGTTATGGTATCTGGCTTCATGGCGCTGGTAATGATGAGCGTATTGCTAAGACGAATGTGACTGAGGGTTGTGTTGCTTTTTATAATAATGACATTAATAGGCTTTCTTCTTGGCTTGAACCTTACCAGGCTTTGGTTGTGATTGCGAAAGATAGCTCGGAAGTAAATAAAGAGTTAGAAATAAAAGCTGTTAAGGAACGAACATTAAATTGGATTGCGGCATGGCAGGCTAGGGATCTTGATAGTTATATATCTTTTTACTCAGATGATTTTCAACTAAAAGGGCGAACAAAGTCGTCATATGCAGATTATAAACGAGGGGTTTTTAAATCATACAAGACTATGAGAGTAGGAATCTCAGATTTGCGGATTGTGACGCATCCAAAATATGCTGTGTCAATAATGAACCAGGACTTTGATGGCGATGGTCGTTTTATTTCTAATGGTAGAAAAATCTTGTTTTGGAGTAGAGCTGGTAATGGAGAATGGCAAATTGTGCGTGAGCACTTTAGCCCTCGCAGATTTACGCCTCCGGTTTTTACCGTAAAAGATATAAATAAGTTGCAACGGGAGACGACTGAATTGTCTTCTCCAGAACGGGTTGAGACGCATCAAATAAGCGCTAAATCATAAAATTGCTCAATATTTAATCTTTTTTGCCTTTTGTCTGCTACAAATCTAATCCTATCTCATCTGCGGAATTCTCTTTATAGCCTAACCCGGGTCCGAATTTCTAGCCGGTTGCGGCGTTGCTTCGTCGTCAGGAAATCCTCATGTGCTAACATGTAGATTGCGGTTTCCCACCTCCTTGCGCCGAGCACCCGAGCGAACTTCGAATCCGGTGCAAATACTACAGTTTTTCAAAAAATTTCAGATCCCGGGTTTAACCTCCGCTTTAATCTGTAAAAAGGTATTTCTCTGAGGCTGAAGCGAGTAATTATTAGGCGTCGTCAAGTCACGCTATTATTACTTAAATTAATAACAAATTAGTCGCGAAAGTTTTATAGAATTGCTAGGCTACTTGAAAATAAGATGCGAATAGGAGGATTCTAGTAGTGAAAGTTAGTAATATTTCAAAGTCTTTAATTGCCGTTTTGATTCCTACACTTTGTTTGTCATTTTGGGCAACAGTAGGGCATTCTGAAAATCTGTATACATATAAGGGGAAAACCTATTCAGTCTCTGAGTTAGAGCCTTCATTTCAACAATCAATATACGAAGCAAAAAAAGAGCAATATGATAGCTTAAGCCATGTCGTAGACGAACACCTGATCCAGATCTATCTTGAGGAAAAAGCGAAGAGTAAGAAAACAACAATAGAAAAGGTCAGAGAAGCTACTTTTGCCACTAAACCTGCTAGTGAAGGTGAGATGAAGGCTTGGTATGACAAAAACAAGGAGAGGATTCCTTATCCATATGAAAAGATTAAGGGAGAAATCTCTCGGATTTTGGAAAGAGAAAAAGCTGTTGAAATTAGGAATACTTTGATTAAAGAAATTAAATCTAAAGGTAAGTTTAAGGTTTTATTGGAAGAGCCTGTTCCGCCGTCTTTTAATATAGCGAGTCAAGGGTATCCGACTAAAGGCTCGGATAAGGCGAAATTGACATTGGTGGAATTCGCAGATTATCAATGCCCACACTGTAAAAAAGCCTCAAGTGTAGTTAAAAATGTTATGAAGAAATATGGTAATAAAGTGAAACTTGTTTATCTTGATTTTCCTATCAATCCATCTGGTATTTCTCGACAAGTTGCGGTTGGTGGAGTTTGTGCTGACCAACAGAAGAAATATTGGGAATATCATTATATGGCTTTTGAAAAGCAAAATGAATTGACTAAGGAATCTCCTGAGAAATTTGCAAAAGACTTAGGTTTGGAAATACAAAAATTTAAAGAATGTTTAGCTTCTAATGAGGCCAAGGAAAAAGTTGCAAAATCTGAAGTTGAAGGACGAAGAGTAGGAGTCCAGGGGACTCCTACTTTCTTCCTTAACGGGAGAAAAATTCAGGTTGGGCATGATGAAAAACAGTTTGAAGCTGAAATAAACAAAGCTCTTAAGGGGTAGGAAATAACTTCCTATCTATTTTTATGGAATTATACCGACTGCCTTTATGCGTTGTCTTGTAAGTAGGATTTACGCTCGTTGATTTTTAGAGTTTAGGGCGCTAAAGGGCAAAGGTAGAATGCGAATAAAGAGTGAAGATAAAATTGCTACGTCATTACGTGCAAGAGGAAAAATAGGAGGAGCAAGGAGTTTTTGCCTTCCTTATTTTTCTTCTATCTGTAATTTATTAAGCGCATTACTAGTTTTTAGATTCTTTTTCACATTTATTTTAATAGTTTTCTATTCTTCAGCGCTCTCTGCTTTCGCTACTTCTGCTCCCAGAATTATCAATCCAGGTGGATACGAAAAACTTCGCTTTGAGACAAATAAAGACATTGATAATAGATTACATCCTATATTAACTAGGTATTGTGGTTCGCTGTGCGAAATTATTTCTATCGATACAGAGATATTAGAATCTTTTGAAGATATTGAAGACTTAGGTTTTGAAAGCGCAGTCGATGATGCTAATGATAATTTTTATGTGGATAAAGCTACCATAAAAATTCAAGTAGACGGTCGAGTGGATAGAAACAACAGACAAAGACTCGAACAGATTCTAATGAATCATCTTACTTCGTTAGGGTTTAAAGTTTCAATCGATTGGGTGCAAGTGCAATTGCCGCAAATCGGTAAGTCATATCTTAATATAGATAGATTAAAAAAATCACTTGAAGATAAAATAACGAGATCACTTCAAGGAGTTATTGATCGTTATTGTCCACAAAAATGCTTGCTGTCTAAAATTGCTGTAGACGGACGGGCAATCACTCCTGACGAGGCAGATGGACTGCCTACAAATGAAATTGTAACAAACGCTTCATTAAACTCACAAATGAAGATCGAATCGATTGACATTGCAGTAGAAATCGACTCTAAGCTGTCCGAACAGGAACGAGCAAAAATTTTAAATATAATGAAGGCAAAAACCAGGTATGTAAGCCCTGTAAGTATTGATCTAAACACTGTTGATTTTCCAGAAACTCATCTGGAAAAAGAACAAAAAAGATTGGCACAAGAAGATGACCCTTACGGCTTAGAAAAATTAAGAAGAATGCTAGTAATGTTTAGAGATTTAGCCGGGACAAAGGAGGTTATCACAAATAACTCGACATCTACAAAGGAGTCAAAAAATAATACTTCGAGTAGTGAGCTATCAAGTACGGAATCATCACTTGAAAAATCGTCGTGGATAGAAGGAATTCCTAATCCTGTTTTGATCGTTGGTGCTGTTTTATTCATGATTTTATTGTTGGTATTGGGGTTGCTAAAGGTAAATAGAGCTAATAAAGATGCTCATTTTATGTTGCAGACAGCAAGGCAACATCCGAATTTTATGGAAGATGAATACCACGGCAATAATGCTAATGAGCCTAAGCCTACTGAAACGTTTAATAAATCTTTGTCTGGAGATTTATCGTTAAAGTTAAAGATTGATGTATTGAAAGAAGAATTAGTTGATGCTTTTTTAAATTCACCACGTGTAGCTAAGGAAACGTTTACTAGAATGCTACATGAAGAAGGTGTCGAAGTTACTGCGAAGTACGTTCATATTTTTGGTCACTTGATCGTTTTTGAATTACTGGGTGATCCTAGTTTGAGTAGGGATCTTTATGAGTTAAGTGAATACTATCATAAATCAGAATATGATTTTGATGATGAAGAAATTTTTAATTTACTGATGGCATTGCGAACCAAAGTCACTGCGAATAAGATAAAAGTGATGGCTAAGAAAACAATGTCACAGTTTGACTTTCTCCATACTCTTGATCCAACGCAGATTTTTAACTTGGTCATTGATGAAAATGCGGCAGTGCAAAGTATTGTATTAACTCAATTAGAACATAAGAGAAGAAGGTCAGTATTTGACTTGTTTGAAGGTGAAGAAAAAGTCTCGCTCTTAAAAGAGCTATGTAGGGCTGAAGCAATTCCAAAAGAGTACTTATCGAATGTTGCACAGGCTCTCCATAAGAAAGTAATTGCAAAACCTGAATTTGATACTGAGAACTTACGTTCGGCTGATATTTTATTGGATTTACTGGAAAAATCGAGTTTGCATGAGCAAAGGGCTTTGATGGCAAATTTACAGGAAACAAATCGAGATGCGGCTAGAGCTATTAAGCTGAAATTAGTCACTGTTGAGATGCTTCCATATCTCAAAGATGGACATTTATTAGAATTGGTTTTAGGTCTAGAACGTGCAGACTTGTTAACGTTTTTGGCGGGTGCTGATGACCATATTAGAAGCTTACTGCTATCAAATGCTCCAGAAGAGCTTGCAGAAAGTTGGCTTGAAGATCTTGAGACGATGTCTGCATTTGATGAGGGGCGTTACCGGCTTGTTGAGATGCAAATACTCGCAAAAATTCGCAACCTAGCTGCAAATGGGGTTATCAGCTTGCTAGATATCAATGATATGATTTTTGCAGCTAGCCAATCTGTTAGTGATGATGCTTACATCGAGGAAGAGATTGCAAGTAATCATTTAGTTGCATGATTTTTTTGAATGATCTGATTCTTGTGGGTTTGTTTTTCTCAGTGCGTACTGCCAGAGTAGCTTTTGTGCTTGGATATAATCGCTGTTTTGGTTACGAAATCTATCAGCAAGGTCCTCTGCGCATTGCTTGTAAAAGCGAGTTTTGATCGCATCACCTTTTGAGTCGAGGTATCGTAGGAAGTTTTCAGCATCTAAATAGAATAAATGGCATGGAGATTCTGTTGTGACGGTCGCAGATCGTGGAGCGTTATCAAAAAGACTGAGCTCACCGAAAATGGAACCTTCTTCGAGAAATGTCAAACGATGCATACTACCTGTTGTTTTATCTGTTTTATAAATAGAAACTCGGCCGTAAAGTAGTATATACAAACCACGAGTTGGTTCTCCTTCGATAACGGCATTAACTTTAGCGTTTAAACTACGTATTTTCCCTAGTTGGTATAGCTCTAACAGCTCATTATCCGTAAGGCCCTGTAGGATGGCTACTCTTCTTAGTTGTGTTGCTCCCCATTGTGGATTGCGGAACTTACGTATAAGCTCGCTAGTTTCTGCCATGAGATTTTCATAAGTTGTCATGATTCTTATGTTGCCAATGGTTTTTTTAAAGTATCTATATTTTCTGATTATACCCTAAATCTGCTCAATTAAGAAGTTTTTTGAAGCGAGGTAAATGCCGTATTGAGTGCATTGCGTATAAAATAAGAGATTGAGAAGTTAATCTGATGAGTAAGGATATCAGCTGCATTTAGTGATATTGCTTTTTGATATCTCACCCATCGGATAGCTTCTAATGGGGTGTTTGCTATGGAGCCTTTGAGGACAACCACTCAACCAAATCTATTTTTGTAACTATATGGACTGGTTTGCTATCATCATTGATAACGACAGCACTACCTGAGTTTAATAATAAATCTTGAAGTGATGATATTTTGGTTTCTAGCTTCACAGCTGGAACATTTTTGTTCATAGCCGATTTAACAGTAGTTTTTTTGATATCTCTACCAGATAACATCTCCTTAAGAATTTCTTTTTCCCTAAGCATCCCAAGCAGTTTTCCATGATTTGTTACAGGTACTTGTGAAAAATGATTTTGTTGCATGATATCAATCGCTTTACCTAAACTGTCTTCTAGGCCGACGCAAACTAGGTCGCGGTTCTGTTTACGTTGTACCAAATCACTTACAGTTCCTTGTAATGCTGCCATGGCAGTAAATTGATGGGATTGCATCCATTTATCATCAACAAACTTTGTCATATAATTGCGGACACCATCGGCTAATAAAACGACGCAGTTTTGTCCTGCTTTTAAATGTTTAGCTTCTTGTAAAGCGGCAGCTATAGCTGAGCCTGAAGAACCTCCGCATAAAAGCCCTTCTTTTAATATTAGTTGCCTTGCTAGTAAAAAGATTCTCTGTCGTTAGTTTTTACCCAACGATCAATTAAGTTGCGGTTAAGGACATCTGGAATAAAGTCATAACCAATGCCTTCTACCTTATATGAGCTTATATGATTGCCTCCAGCTAGTATTGAACCAACAGGGTCAGCGCCGATGATTACGCAATTAGGATTTACTTCTTTTAGTTTTTTGAGCAACGCCTGAAATGGTTCCACCGGTACCGGCTCCTATTACTACCATATCTACTTTGCCGTTAAGATCCTCGATTATTTCTTGTGCTGTGCCTTCATAATGAGCTTTGGGTTGCTGGGATTTGCATATTGATCTAAAATATGTGCATTAGGTAATTCTTTTTCGAGCCTTAATGCAACACCTATGTGGCTTTCTGGACTATCCCACGCCGCCTCGGTTGGCGTTCTAATTATTTTAGCTCCTAGTGCTTCTAGAACAACTTGCTTTTCCCGGCTCATCTTCTCTGGCATTGTGATTATGACATTATAACCTTTAACTGCTCCAGCGAGTGCGATACCAATACCTGTATTTCCGCTTGTAGGCTCGATTAAAGTATCACCTGGTTTTATTCTGCCATCTTTTTCGGCATCGTCAATCATTTGACGGGCAATGCGATCTTTTACTGAGCCACCTGGATTGAAAAATTCACACTTGGCATAGAGGTTACAATCTAATTCGGCTCCAACCGTATTTAAACGGACGAGAGGTGTGTTGCCAATGACCTCTAATACATTGTCATATTTCACTTTAATCCTCCTAAATGTTTTAAGCATTGTCTCATGTAGAGAGCTAAGCTTGAATTACACAAATCCTGCAAAAAATTGAAAGTTCCTCATTTCTTGCCAGTGGCAAAGAGTACTTTCAGGTTAATAGTTTCCCCTAATAAATGCATGGGCCTTCTAACCTAGCAGTAGGCAGGAATTATCTATGAGTTGTCATAGAAAAACAATAGCTGTGTTTAGATTAATCTATAATCATAGGTTAATCTAAGGTAGATAGATTCCAATATACTCCCATTCTTAAACGTAACTATCTAACTTAAAAAGAAAATTGATGACTTATCATGGTTGCAAGGAAGAGACTATTGGTGAAGATGCTATTGCCTTTAAGACATAGGCAATCTTGTAGCGGTGGGTAAGTTGACGCTGGAATAGTGAAATGAAAGAATTAGATAATGAAGGATTCTATAGCTTAAGCTGTGGATCATTGGGTGTAATGGGATTTGGAGTGCTAGCTTAGCTTTCAAGGCTGTAAAATCCATTACAATGCCAAAATGTCCCATTTGCTAAATGAGGCATTTCCATAATGTGGTAGAAGCAGTTGACCTTTTGTTTTTCTGGTTGTGCCTGGCTAGATTTATCGGAGAAATTTTTCCAGTCGCTTTGTCTCAAAATATTGAGAGTAAACTTTTTTTATATTCAAATCAATTAGCTTACTAGGTTTTGCGTATGTTTCTAAATCGTCCGTTAGTTGCAGTTGATATCGGTTCTTCCTCGGTGAAAGTCGTGGAGATATCAGGTGGTACGGATAAAAAACTACGTGCTATTGGTCTGGAGTTGTTGCCTGAGGGAATTGTTGTTGATGGCGCTATTCAAGATTTAAAAGCTACAGAAAAAATTTTGAAAGGCCTTATTAGAAAATTGAAAATTACAACAACAGGCAGGCGAGCCGCTGTAGCTTTGAGCGGTAGTTCTGTTTTGATTAAACGCGTTGGATTTACTCCAACTGATGACGTTTCGGAAATGCATGAACAAATATTTTATGAAGCAGAGCAGCATTTTCAACATGATATGGATGAGCTATATTTTGACTATTACGAACTTTCAAGTACGCCTGATCATAATGGGACCATTCCAATATTGTTGGTTGGGGCAAAAAAAGAAATTGTTGAACAGTATTTAACTGTTATACGTGGGCTTGGCATGCGCACAGGTTTGATTGATTGCGATGTTTTTTCGGTTTCTAATATGTTTGAATATAATTACGGTATCATTGATGGTTTGATAGCAGTTGTTAATATCGGTGCTACGGTTACCCAAGTATCCCTCGTTCATCGAGGTGAATATCTTTATACCCGTGATATCTCTATGGGTGGCGATGACTATACAAATAGACTGATAAATGCTTTAGAGGTAGATCGAAAGAATGCGGAAAGTTTAAAAATATCAGCCAGCCAAGGTGATGATTCAGTACCTCCAACTTTGCACGAAGTCGTAAGTGAAGTTAATCAGCAATTAGTGTCTGAAATACAAGTGACAGTTGACTATTATTTTCAAAATGGTGAAGCTCCTCCAGGAGTAAACCAATTGACTGGGGTGTATTTAGCAGGTGGAGGATCTAGAACTCTAGGACTTGATGCTGCGGTAGCAGCATCTTTACATGTGCCTGTACAGATTGTTAACCCGTTTCATAGAGTTAATGTAAATCCTAGAAGATTTCAAATGGACTATATATTGGCACAAGGTCATCTGTATAGCGTTGCTGTTGGCTTGGCGATGAGAACTATAAACGACTCAACCGTTTCAGCATCAGCTTAATGTTCATATCAGTTGCTAGAATAGCATGGAACAATTGTTGAATTTAAGGCGAATATACCTTATGGCGAGGAGAACATAATTGATTAAAATCAATTTAGCGCCGATTGACGAGATAGAAAGCCCTTATTGGTATATACCAGAGGTGGCGATGTTCGTACTATGTTTAGCCCTTTCATGGTTTGCTGCTCAATATTATTTAGATGGTATTAAAGATAATATTGCGAATTTTGAACGTGAAATAGCTGAAAAAAATGAAGCATTTAGAACTATATCAAAGGCGACTGCACGATACGCAGCGTTGGATAAAGATATTGAGAAACTAAATGAGAAATTGAATGCATTGCAGAAAATAACAATTTCTAAAATTGCGAGATTTCTTCCTATTATCTTATTGGAACATGTTCAAAATCTTAAACCAGAAGGGATTTGGTTTAACTATATTTCTGATGATTCTGAAAAGAATATTTTGACTATTGTGGCCAAATCTTTTGATAGCTTGTTGGTAGCTGAATTCATGTCTGCGCTTGATTCAACTAAATTACAAGAAGTGGATCCTTCTGACTTGAGAACCCAAGTATACTTTGATCAAACAAAGCTTGAAAGAATTTCAACTATTGGTTTTTCTACAGTTAGTTCGGGAAATCGTGCAAACCTTTCGAAGGAAGAGCCAAAGATAACTTTATTACAAGGAGAAGGTAATACAGGTGGGTATTGGAGTGCTGGTGATGCCTTTTTTCCCGAACTACAGGAATATCCGGCTTTTCAGCTTACTCTTTCTTATAAAGATAGAAAGGCAATTAACAATAAGCCAATTGCTTTGGCGAATTAAGTTTTTATCGTAACTATATTTAATAGTTTTAAGGCTAGTTGTAATGGATTCGGAAGAACTAATAGCAAGATATCGATTGTTGCCAATGTGGGCTAGGCTTCTTTTTGGCGGATTTTTAGGTGTTATACCGGCATTCTATACTTATCTTGATGATGGTTCTTCATTAGATGAACAAGTCCTTCAAATGGAAGGGCAGCTAGATAGTGTTCAAAGAAAGCTTTCTCGTGAACAAAAAAAGAGAAATAAAATACCCGAACTAGAAGAAAAGTTATCTTTCACTGAACAACAATTGAAAGAAAGCAGCAAAAGATTACCTGATGACTTTAAAATGGATGAAGTTCTTCAGGAAGCTGCTTCTATTGCTAGGGATATTGGAGTGAAAATGAAGGTATTTGATCCCGGAGAACCAATAGCTAGTGGATCTGCATTTCGATATATGGAATTGCCAATAAGTCTAGAAATATCGGGGAAGTTTCAGCAAGTTGCTGCTTTTTTTGATCGTCTAGTGAATATGGAAAAGATGGTTCATGTTAGAGATATTAAAATTAAACATGAACAAAAGACTCAAACAAAGGCTAAGTCGGTTGCTAAAGATGTTGATTCTGAAGTGCAGAGACAAAAGGAAAGTCGAAATACTTTGCAGTTACTTGCAAATGGCACCATGGTTATTTATCGTGCTATGACTAGTAAAGAGGAAGTACTTTATAATTCTACAAATGCAATTAAAAGTAAAGACTCGAATAAGCCACCCGCGGACCCAGGCGCACCTCCTAATGTGCCTCCACCACCTCCAAGTCCGATCGGTAAGAATGTGAATGCTACTAATTATATTTATAAAAAGGGATAATTTTATTTATTAAGCTATTGGTTGGTGCAAAGTATATCGTCTCGAATTTTAAAGGAAATGATAGTGTATTGTGAAAAATTGAAGTTCGCAATTCGTTATGTAGCTTTTATTATAGGTAGTGTTGTCTCTATGAGCTCACCGTGCATAGCTCAAGCCTCACTAGGGAATGATATTCCAAGAAATACTATTCAAACAAAAAATGAAGATGAAACTAGTAAAGAATCAGATAAGAATTTACAAGAAGTATCAAACATGGGAGAAGGGGAAAGTATAAACTGGGATTCTTACTTAGATTCTTCTAGTTCAGAACATATTGCTAATAGCATCACTAAAGGTGTTAGAGTTGAAGATATTGTCGAGCCTCCGACTCAATATAGATATGCGGCATTTGGAAAATCAGATCCATTTGTACCGCCAATGCTGAATAGAAGAAATTTACCATCTAGTAGTTTAGAAATTCCTATTGTTAGCGTGCTTCAAAGGTATCGGATTGATAGCTTGGTAGTGGTTGGTTTATGGGAATTATCAACTGGAGAACGAAAAGCATTAATCATGACACCTAAAGAAGAAGGAATAATCGTTAAGGTAGGTGATCCTATTGGAAATAAAGGTGGCAAGGTCTTTAATATCGAAGATACTTTCTTAAAAGTAAGAGAGTTTACATTAGCGCCTGATGGTACTAGACAATTTGAGGACAGTTTGATGTATTTAGGAAATGAACATCCGGATGAAAAACAGGCTATTTTGATGGAAGCAATTGGTGCGGAAACAAATTCGGATGAGGCCATTGATCAAGATAATACTGGTAGTGGGTTTCTTGAAACAGAGACAAGCGTCCTTATGAGAAAAAAGGCGAGCACTGCGAAGAAAAATATGCAACTAGATTCAAATGATTTAAAGCCGTATGACCCGGCTAAAGAACTTGAAAAAGCTATAAACTCTCCTGCTGCTGATATTCAAAGTGAGGAAGTCAAAATAGATAATGGACAATCACAAACAGCGCCATTGTCGAATGTTGCTGCAAAGCAAAGTGATCCGGTTGTTAGCGATAAGAATATTGATAAGGCCAAAGCGGAAAGTGGAAAAAGTGCTCATTAAGAGTTGTAATTAAGAGAAAGGAATTTAAGGGCTATGTTTGGGAACAATAAAAAAAATATCGTAGCTTCTAGCCTGTCTTTGCGAATTATTTGCATATTGATTTTTCTGTCATGTACTTCGACCCAACAGCAGGATGAGCAATTAGATGGATCAAGCGTAGGTAATGAGGAGCTTGATGCTGGGGATATTAATGCAAATAATGAGAATCCTCTACAATCAGAGGGTGATCAAGAAAATAATTTTTCTAATGAAGTGGATGAATTTTCTAAAGATCCATCAAATAGAAATGACTATGATATAGATATTGAGGATAGTGGGAATACTGCCAATAAAAGTCAGGAAGGTGTTGCGAATAATTACAGTTATCAGCAAAATAACTATTCTGAGAATGACAGTGCTTTAGATCCTCAAGAAAGTTTAAATGGACAAGATATTTCTGAAAGAAATCCTTTTAGCAATCAGCAGATTCAAACTAATAGAGCAAATGCGATTGCTGGGATTAATAATCAACAACCGCAGGTTAATACAACTGAGAATACTCCCGTAAATTCAGGTGTTCAAGGCTCGATAAGTAATATTCCTACTGGAGAAGCCGTAGTTAATATCAATTCACTCGGATCTCCAATTCCTTCGCACTCTATACCTGAAATCGCAAAATCTACGACTACACAAGGAATGCTTCCTTCATATGAAATATTTCCTTCGAGAGCAATGCTTTGGTGGGTGGGCTTTGATTATCAAGAGCAGAATTCTCTCGTTCGAGTTGAACTTATGACGAGAGGTGCTCCTCAATACGATTTGTTTCAACAAAAAAATAAAGCTGGACAGCCAGAATTATTAGTTAGGTATTACAATACCGTATTGAGAAAAAAAATAAATCGCGCACTTGATGCAAGTGAGTTTAGGAGTCCTGTTGCCTTTATTAGGATGGAAGAAAATAGAGAGGAAGAAAATGTCGATGTTATATTGACTATGCGGGATATGATAAGTCCAAAAATGTATACACGTGATGGAAATGTTCTATTAATTTTTTCTATTCCTGAAAAATATAAAGGAAATGTCGATACTAATGATATTTCTAGTAATGAAGCTAAGTTATTAACTTCTGGCAATATTCGCCCAGCGCTAATGGGGGGGAGTGAGTTTCCGAAGTCACAACCGAGGCCTAGAGTTCCGGATCCAGGAGAAGGGGCCTTTGCAACTGTACCTGGTGAAAGTGTCTCGGAAATTACTGAAATCGCGCCTTTAAATAATGCAGTAACTGAAAGTGATGGTTTGCCTGGGGATTTTAGCTATGAAACTAATGCGGTATCGTCGTCCATTGCGAATAATGTTTCAAATGAAGGAAGCCAGCAAGATAACGTCGGAATTTTATCAAATCAATCACAGTACTCAGAAGGAAACAATAGCTCTATAAAAACGAGTGGCGGTGAAAATGAGCAAGAGAATTCTGCGCAATATGATCAGCAAAATTATAATCAAGAATATCAAAATTATAATCAGCAAAGTGGCCAACAATATCAGGAACAATATCAACAGCAAAATGGCCAACAATATCAGGAACAGTATCAACAGCAAAATAATCAAGACAATCAATTTAATAATGATGGAGATCAATTCGAAGAAGATAAAATCGATAATTTTGATGATGGTGATGGCGATTCTGATAGTGACATAGAAAAATTTGAAGTTAAGAATGAAAGCAATACAGAGAAGTATGCTGTTTTACCATTTTCACTTATGGCGGTCTCACAGGATCAAGGGCAGGAAGGACTTGCCAATGATTTTGATGATGATTATGAGAATTACAGCAATATTCAAGAAAATGACCAGGAGCAAGATAATTCACAACCCGATAATTATATTGAAGCGACAGGTCAGAGTCAAGGTGTCGAGAATGATAATACTTTTCAAAATAATGTAGGAACTAGTAATGTCGAAGTAGGGGCAAATACAGGCAACTATCAAGGTACAGTTGAGAATGGTTTGCAAGAAACACCAGTAGAATACGGTAATAGTGGAGCAGATTATTATGGTAATACTAACAACTCTACACCAGACCTAGATATATTTGCATCGGAAAATTCGACAACTTTAGGACCCGAGGCTTCTAATCAGTCTGCCATCGCTCCAGTTAACTCTGAAGTCCCAGTGGATCTTGGGGCAGATGATGTGATTGGCCAAGAGAGTGGCGAGGGACAAAATTCTCAATCAGGTTATCACCCAGTTCGCCTTGAATTTAAGGGAGCTAGGCTTAAAGAAGTTATCCGAACTTTGGCTGAAGAAAATAATATTAATTTTACATTTACTGGGGATATTGGTGAAAAAGCAATTTATATGAGTTTCAAGGATATTCCATGGGACGATGCATTAAGAGCTGTATTGGAAACTAATGGATTGGGAATGGTGAAACTACCTGGTGGAGTTATTCGTATAGATTCCTTAGTTAAATTAACTAAGGAAAAAGACGAGCTTTTAAGATACGTGAAAGTGCAACCAAGCTAATACCCACAAAGGTCCTAGTGCTTCGTTTGTCTTATGCTAAAGCTGAAGATGTAAAAAAACTTGTTGATGGTATGCTCGAATCATCAAAATTTGATAAGAGGGTTAGAGTTGATATTGATGTGCGCACTAATTCTGTGATTGTTGAAGCAACTCCAGCTGATTTATCAAAAGTAGTGTCATTGGTGGAGCGGGTTGATTTACAAACTCCACAGGTTAAGGTTGCTTCTAGAATTGTTGAGGTTTTACGGTCAAAAAAGAATTTATTTGGTATCGATTGGTCTGGACCAATTATGGGAGATCAAGGGCGGGGGCTAGGTTTTGGAAATCTAGTTTTTCCAAATTATGCATTGTCGACATTTGCAATTGACACTGGTGCGGCATCTAATTCAGCGACTGGTACAGGGGTTAACTTACATCTTGGTAGCATCAATAACTCAGTTGAATTAGATGCTAGGTTGCGAATGGAAGAATCTCTTGGAACGACTAATATTTTGCAAAATAATAATGTTATTGTTGCAGATAATGAAAAGGCAACAATTAAAGTTGGTAGACAAGATTTCTTTGTTACTCCTGCTGCTGGTGAAGGTCAAAATCCTGGATTTAATGTAGTTGATTATCTCTTGGTATTACAGGCAACGCCGCATATAACCGCAGATGGTGCCATTCAGATGAATGTAGAAATTGAAAGTTCTTCTCCGGTTGCGAAAATTACTCCAGATGCTCAGGCAAGCAGATCGCAACGCTTGTTACAAACAAGTTTTATTAAACAGAGTGGAGAGACTGCTGCAATTGGTGGTTTATATACAACCGAAGTGTCAGAAGAAGTTTTCGGCGTTCCTATACTATCAAAGATTCCAATAATAGGAGCTCTTTTTAGAAGTAGCAAGAAGTCTGACGATCGAAGGGAATTGATTGTGCTAGTAACTCCTACAGTTATTAGTGGTTTAGGTCAGAAAACGGGACCGACAGTAACTCAAGCAAGCAATCAAGGAGAATTTAACTCGTTTAATTCCACTAATAATATTAGCAATAGCGGAGTCCCAGGTAATGTGACAGCAAGCCAACTAGGTGGAAACTATGATTATGGAGAGAATGGTGAGTATACTGATGGTACATATGAAAACCAACAGAATGGTCAGCAAGAAGAGGTAAACCAGCAATATGGAGACTATGAAGACCAAGGGCAAGAGGCTCAACAACAGTCTCAACAGCAAGGACAATATCAGAATCAAACTTATCAAGATCAGCAAGGTACACAGCAGCAGCAAGGGTACGAATATTAACTAGTTTTCATCTCTTAATTTAATGCATAGAGGCCTTAGTTGTTATGGATCTTTGGAGTCCAATACTAGAAAAGATAAATTTGTCGAGAACGGAAAAAGAGGTTGTCAATCGCTTCCGTAAGGATCCACAGGGTAGAAGTTTTCTTCCGGTAGCGGATATATTAAAACGTCATCAATTTGTTGATGAAAGCATAGAATTGCTTACGCGTGGTGTTTTGGCACATAAGACTTTCACGGTCGCTAGAGTAGTTTTAGTGCGCGAATTGTATAATAAAGGCTTGATTGTCGAAGCTTGGAAGACATTAGAGCAGACTACTTCATCTTTGAAACAGAATATTCTGGCACAGAAACTAAAGTTTAAGCTTGCAATTGCTTTAGGGTATAATTTGATTGCTGCATCTACTATTGAGCATATGAAGATACAGAATATGCTAGATGAAGAGACAACAGCTTTAGGTGAAACTTTTGAAACTTCAGGTATTTACGAAGCGAGAAAAATTTTAATAAATCAATGGAATTCTCAAGGAGTTCAAATTGATCTTCCTGCTTACGTGGAGCAAGCTCCAAATGTCATGGATGCTGATAAAAGTATCGATACAATAAATGAAAAGAAATCAGATGAATTTCCTTCATATAATATTAATACTGTTAAAGGATTTCAGGTTGTTAGACTAGAGGAAATTTTTCA
This sequence comes from Bdellovibrionota bacterium, assembly GCA_041391425.1. Lineage (GTDB taxonomy): Bacteria > Bdellovibrionota_B > Oligoflexia > Oligoflexales > JAWKNZ01 > JAWKNZ01. The sequence goes on along the minus strand of JAWKNZ010000007.1, from coordinate 7,355 downwards.
TGGTGAAGACACAATTGCTTCAGATAAATCTGCGTTTTCAGGTATTGAGCTTGATTCGACTACGTTGGCTGAAATATATGAAAATCAAGGGCATTATGATAAATCTATTGCTGTCTATAGAAGGCTTTTAAGGGTTTCTCCTAGCAATGAATTTTTACAAAATAAAATAAGAGAGTTGGCTAGAAAAAGTAAAGAACAAAAGTTAGATGATCTTACTATTGATCCATCCATCGCAGATTCAATGGAACAGATAGAAATGATCGACGTGGAAATCCGCTTTTTTGAATCACTTTTAGAACGATTGGGCCCGATTAGTTAAATGGAGCTAACTTGGATTGCCGTATTCTTATCGCCAATGGAGTTAACCTAGATTTATTAGGTAAAAGAGAGCCTGATATTTATGGGGCATTTACATTGCCGCAAGTGGAAAAGACAATTGAGAACTCTACGAAAGGTTTAGCAAAGTTAGTCGGCTTTGATGCTATTCAGTTGAGCTTTTTTCAAAGTAATCAAGAAGGGGAATTTTTTGCGAAAATTTCACAAAATTGGGATGGTATTCTTATCAATCCAGGGGCTTGGAGCCACACTTCTTTAGCTTTGGCGGATAGATTAAAAGCGGTAAATATCCCATATGTTGAAGTGCATTTATCTAATATTTCTGCACGAGAACCGATTAGGCATAAGTCCTTATGTGCATCATCTGCAGCCGGTGTGGTGTACGGGCTTGGCCTAGATTCATATTTGACAGGGTTGTATGCTTTATTATTAAAAGTTTATTCAAGTAAATCAGGTTTGCAGCCATGACCAAATGTGTCGAGTAATTTTTCCTTCCCGACGAAAGCTCGGCCAATTATTTTCTTTTTGATAGGTACATTGCCTGATTACTGTAATATTTTCGGCTGGGATTCCGCAATTTAGAAGGTTACATACCCCAGCAAGAGCAAGGTCGGCATGCCACCTGTCATTGACTCCTTTACTTATAGCTAAATTGAATTGGTTGTCAGATAACCCTAGATTTCTACTGGCGAATGCTTCGACTACTTCAATGCCGATTTCGAAACTTGTAAGTGCGATACACGGATTTAGAAGGCATTGGATTCTAGGTAACGGAATTTTGATGTTCTGGATAACTTCGATTCCATTTGTGATAATTCCAGCTGTTAAGCCTCTCCAGCCTGCATGTAGTGCCATTGCAAATGTATTTTGTGAGGAGCTGTCCCATAGCAAGATAGGTAAGCAGTCAGCGGTACGGACTGCTATGGCCAAACCAGGTGAATCAGTATATATTCCATCAGCATTTGTTCTACCTGATTTAAGTGTATGAATGGTATGATCTGAGGCTTTAACAATAGAGTTGCCGTGTATTTGCGTAGGGTAATGGCAATTTAGGTTATTACTGCCGACTTGGATGCCAACTTCTATGGTGCTATGTTTAATTGTTTTCTTATTAGGGAATTCTTTCATCCAGTTGCATTTATTAAGGTTTTCAATAAGATGCATATTTGGAAATACTCCTTGAAATCTAGTTAAGATACGTTAGGACGATAATTTGATTCTGTTGTTAGTCCAGGCTAAATTTTTTAAAAAGATATAATATACAAACTAAAGACAGAATTATAACCAATTAAGTTATTAGAGTATATATAGAAAAATTGTGGCCTATTCTTCCTTAATATATGCAACTAGGAATAATCTTTCTCTATGAGATGGCTTGCGCCATGATTATAATGTTATATGGAGAGTATATTCTTATTTTTAGTTGTAGTAATAAGCAATCACTTTTTTATATATGCAGTGAATGCAACTTTCTGAAAGTGAATTTTAAACCCTGCCTTTTGTAGGAGTGGTCGTTACTAATGAAGTTTTTCTCCGAGATAACTATTTCTTTTTTTATATTATTACTTTTTTCTTGTTCGGCGGAAGTCGACGAGGAGAATCCAGGAATATGTGATATTCGTTGCGATGGGGCTTCCTTAGGCTCGGCTAGTGATATGCGTTTTAGGATATTGTCACCTATAGAAGATATTGCCTGTATAGGTAATTTGGCAGCAGGGTCGATAGCTGAGATTTCTACACCAGTCACAATTAGGATGATTGCCGAACGCCCACGCAAGCTTATTTATAATTCGCCTTTTGGGGATAATGCGAGTTCTGATTATAGTGCATGGCAAAGTGTTGGTGGAATTTCTTTTCAGCCTGTGATTTCCGGAATTATGTCTCCTAATCGTTATAATGATGAAAATGTAACAGTTGCTGAAGATGGGGCAATTACACCAGCAGAATATGTCGGTATTACTACGCCAAAAAGTGAATGGTGTACAGATACTTGTGGTGTTGCTACAATACAGATTTGGCCAGCTTGTGCAGGTGGTGGCGCTTCGATACCTGTAAGTATTCAGCTACAATCAGGGTCTTTATCATCGGACGCGATGTCATTCACAGTAACTCATCAAGAGTAATTTTTTTTAACTTCGCTCTGTCTATAAAAAATTTGCTATCCGTAGTAGCCTAATCTCATATATTTTTTCATGCTTTTTAAGACAAACCTTATCAGCTAATTTTCCTCTACCTTAATAAAACCCGGATCCGAATTTCTAGCCGGTTGCAGTGTTGCTTCGTCGTCAGGAAATCCTCATGTACCAACATGTACACTGCGGTTTCCCTCCTCCTCGCTCCTAGCGCGCGGCTAAACTTCGGGTTCGGTGAAAATACTACAGTTTTTCAAAAAATTTCAGATCCCGCATATAAAGTAGCTTTTTCAGATCTTATTAAATTATATAATATAACAGCCTGAAATATAAAAATAAAAAGGAAATAATTTAGTTGTTATTACATCCGACGATCCATGATTAAAATGGGTGAATTTTTGTAAATTAATCAAAAGTGGGGCTATATTTACAAGTGAAAAAGGTCGAAGAAAATTTGCCGAAACGCATCGCTATAATAGATGACGATATGATTGTTTGTAACCTTGTTAGCAATTACGCCCGTTCTTTAGGGGTTAAAATAATTGATAAGTATAGCGGTATTGATGAATTTTGGGAAGTTCTAGAGTCTGGAAGCAAAAAATATGATTTGTTAGTTATCGATTGGAAACTTCCAGGTATTAATGGAGTGGGTCTTTTTAATAGGCTTAAAAATAATGACAAATATAAAGATATTCCGATTTTAATAGTCAGTGGATTTTTAAATAAATATGACTTTGCTCTTTTGGATGAATTTTCAGGTACTTTATTACTGGAAAAGCCATTTACCCAACAACAATTAGGGAATATGTTTGGAGAGCTTCTTATTGAGCAAAGGTGGCATCAGGATAAAATTGAAGTACTAGAAAATTTAGTAAATGAGATGAGTGCGGGTAAAGCCGATGTTTTTAAAAATATACTTAGAATCCTTTCAGAGTCTCCGAATCCAATTGCTATTGGTATACTCATTGCGAAAAAGTTACGTAAGAGTAATTTTTTGAAGGAAGCACGATCGATTCTAGAATATTTACTGAAATCGAATCATGGCTCGATTATGGCAATGGGAGAATTGGGGAAAGTTTTATTTCAATTGGGAAAGGTTGAAGAGGCACGAAAGATTTTGCAGGCAACTCAGAAAGTATCTCCAGAAAATATAAAAAGATTATGTCTACTGGGGGAAATTGAGCTTAATTTATTAGAACCTGAGTCTGCACGTAGTTATTTTGAAAGGGCGCTTGAAATTGATCCAGAAAATTATGTTGCTAATTCTGGGATGATTACAGCAGATAACTTACAGGAACATCTTATTTCTTATCCTAAAGACTCGATAACAACTAGTTTTGCAGGCCTGCTAAATATTATTGCTATTACTAAGGTTAGAGAGGGAAGCTATGAGGAAGGTATTGAGCAATATCAAGCAGCTCTTGCTTTTTTAACAGATTCAGAATCAATTGCTAAGGTGTCTTTTAATCTTGGCTTAGGTTTTTTACGTTGGAATAGGCTGGAAATGGCCCTAGATTGGTTTGTTAAGAGTCGAAACGCAAATAAGAAAAACTTTTTGAAGGCGACTTATTATATTAACCGTATTACAGAAAACGGCTATGAAGTCGTTTCAGAAAATTCCGATGGCATTGACGATTTTTCAGAGGATATGGATGAATCCTCTTATGTTAATGATTTGAGTGAAAATGCTGATGATTCTATTATTGATGATGAAAGTTTTGATGTCAGTGATGAAGATGGAATGTCAGCTGATACAGATCATTTCGATGATTTGAGAGCTTTTCATACTAAAGCTGGTTAGGACTTCAATAAGTACACCTCCGTATTGAGATGCCTTTCTTTATCTCTTAAAATATTGAGTGGTAATCTACTTTTAAAAAGAAAAAATGTAACTATTCAGCTTATTTTTTCCCTTCAATATGTCGCTTGATACATCGTCATCCATATGAGGATGACGGGCAGTCAAGGCTTTGAATCGATCAGATAAAAAATACGCTGAATAGTTACGAAAAAATAAGGATATCCATCTAAGCCTTTTTAGAGCTATGTTGGATATCCTTAATTTATAATTGTCTAATGGTAACTATCACTTTCTAGGGCGTGTTGACGTTTCATTTCCTACTAGGAGCCAAACCCTTGAGTCACAACGTTGTCATGGTTTCAAAAATTATCCTCAATGTACATCTAGTACACCTCCGGTAATTTTTGAAACCCTTCCTATGTGACTTTCAAGTATTTGTCTCTCGCTACGAAAATGAAACGTCAACACGGCCTAGTCAATTTATCTTACTTTTTAAGTGGAACGAAGAAGTATTCGCCTTGTCTTTCAACTCGTAGTAAAAGCCTTTTTCCTCCTTGTAAGTGTTTTCTCAAGTCGTTGGCATTTTTTACTTGACGCCCATTGACGCTAACGACAACGTCTCCTTGTCTAAGGCCAACTTTGTCTGCTGGGGAATCTGGATCCACAGAATTGATGACTGCTCCTGATTTGCTTTCAATTTGGTATTGCTGTCGGTCCCTTTGGGAAATATCACCTATAGATAGGCCAAATTGATTGCTTTTTTGTTGTTTGCCTTTGGAAAGCTGTTCATCATCTTCACTATTACCCCAGCTACCTATGCTAACATTTGTCGTTTTTTTCTTCCCATTACGGAAGTATGTTAAGGAAGCCTTATCTCCAGGTTGTTTTAAGCCAATGGTGTTTACAAGGTCGCTATCTTCCTTAATTTCAACATTGTCTACCTTTACTATGACATCTCCTGGCTCTATTCCAGCCTTGTCTGCAGGTGCGCCCTTAACTACTTTGGTTACTAAGGAGCCTGTTGTATTTTTTGGAAGTGATAGGCTTGATGCTAGGCTATCATCGAGGGGTTGTAGAGCAACTCCAATATAACCACGCTGAATTTTGCCATCATTGATTAGCCGTTGTGCGATTTCTCGAACTAGATTTGATGGCACGGCAAAACCAATTCCAGCATAGCCCCCAGATCGGGAATAAATTGCAGTGTTAATTCCCACAACTTTTCCATCCATATCTATAAGTGGGCCGCCACTGTTTCCTGGATTTATGGCAGCATCAGTTTGGATAAAATTTCCTAACTGTGTGATATGAAGATTTTTTCTTCCTAATGCAGATACAACCCCGAAAGAAATACTGGCCTCAAGGCCGAAGGGTGCTCCAAGTGCTATTACGAAATCTCCCTCACTTAGTTTCTTAGAGTTTGCTATAACAAGCTCGTTTAAGCCGTCTCTTTTGAATGATTTATCTTTGACCTGTACGACAGCAACATCTGTATTCTTATCTCTTCCGACGACAATACCATCATAAGTTTTACCATTTGCCAATTTTAAAGTAATTTCGTCTGCACCTTCGACAACATGATTGTTCGTCAATATGTAGCCTTTTTGTAAATCAACAAAAAATCCTGACCCTAGGCCCTCTTGTTTTCGCTGTGGTTCTTGTCTTCTTCCACCTGGTCCAAAAAAGAAATCAAAAGGGTCTACCATACCTAATGGGGCGGCCTTACTGGTTTTTGAAACGGAAACGAATACTAGGGCTTTTTTAGCTGAGCCGGCAATGGCAGCAACTCCCTTGGACATTTTTTGTAAAACTTCAATGTCGCTATTGTTTCCAATAAAGCTCTTACTATCTGCGCTGGGTAATTGATATGCAATACCTACCGACGAGGTTAAAATTAGAAAAATACCAAAAAATATTTTGGTTGTTGAAAAAAGTAGGTGTATTCTTTGATTCTCAGTAGAATCACTTCTTCTTGTGGTCATCTTTCGCATATCTAGTAATCCCTCCTAAAAAATATTTAAAGGTAAGAAAGGTATCTCATATTTTAAATGAATATTCTCTAAGCAAGACCGTTTTTCAGAAAAAAATTTCAGCTCATGCTTTGAGATTGAGCACAAAATGCATAGTTTTATCTAATATAATTAGATAGTTCTATTCTATACTGCTGTTATGGGTTCAATGCAATTATTTTCGTGAATTGGTTTTAATGTGCCGGCTTTTCTAGCATTGCTAGTGGCGTCAATTCTGTTGTCTTTTGCGATAAGACTGAGGTTCTAAATTCGAATTGCTTTTATACCGATACCCTTCATATCGGTTAGTTTCTGACTATAGGAACTTAGCTAAATTTAGATAAGTCTTACTGAGAGGAATGCGATTGGATTGCCGCAGTGGTAAAGTGCTACATGTACAGTTCCATTTTGTGTTAATTTGGGTGCTTTTTTTAACGCCAATTTCTGCTTATGGAGCGGATCGTAGCCCAACATTTTTTGCTACTGCTGGTGGTGGTTTTTATTCCCATGAAAGTGATTTTGTTGCTAGTAAAGATACGGGATATTCTTTTGATTATGCAGTGGGGGTATTCACAGGTGCAGATAAGAATCTAAGCATGCAAATTCGCTCGAGTACAATAGATACGACATTTGATTTGAATGAGAGTAAGTCCACTTTGGAGTTTCAAGAGACTATGTTTGATTATTATTGGGGGCCGGTATATTTGGGCTTGGGACTAGCGCAAACCAAAACGGTTATAACGCGTCAAACTGAAACAGCCATAGATATAGATGCCATAGGTACCGGATTTGCTGGTGCTGTTGGCGGTGCTTTTGAGTTTGGTAGGTCCAGTAAATTTTACTTTGATATTTCCTCTGTTACAATTTCTTCAGTAAAGGAAGTGAATAAGTCAGAATTCACTATAGGCAGCCGCCTGGATGCGACAATGGGGGGGAGTTTTGCGATTACTAGATCATTGTTGGTTGGCTACGCGGCTGTAACGTATCGGACTTTGTCTTTTGCCCTTTCTGGAACAAGTGGAAATGAACTGATCATGATGACGCACTTTGGCTTGGGAGCAAATTTAAATTTTTAGA
>JAWKNZ010000006.1:0-351081 GCA_041391425.1 Bdellovibrionota bacterium | reverse complement strand
TTATGATAAATAAATTTTTCAAATTAAAGCTTGAAAATTGGAGACAGCTCAAAAAAATTGATATTGAGTTTGATAATAATGTTATTATTTTAACAGGTCCAAATGGTTCTGGAAAAACAACTATTTTAAATATTTTAAACAGGCATTTTGGTTGGAACTTAAATTTTGTATCAACACCTTTTTTAAGTGAGACAAAACAAAAAAAAATCTGGTCCGATTTTTATAGCATATACAAAAATGAAGCCGATATAGATTTTGACAAGAATATTTCAATTGGGAGTATTGAATATACTAATGGAACCATTTGTACTATATTTGTTCCTAAGATTCAGTCTTCAAATTATCAATTACAGTATCAGAATCAACAAAGTGTCATTGGTTTACATATTCCATCCCATAGGCCAGTTGTAGTTAACACCCCAGTTCAGCATATTCCAACAAATCCAAAAACTAGTCAGCAACATTTTCAGGACTATAATAATTTGTTAATCCAAACATATGGAAGTCAAAGTGTACAAAATCCAAGTAGTACTTTAAAAGAATCTTTGGTGGCATTAGCGCTTTTTGGGTATGGGAATAAAGCAACTCAAGGGAATCCTGAGTATCGGGAAATCTTTGAAGGATTTAATGATGTACTAAAAAAGATTCTGCCTGAGACAATCGGGTTTTATGAATTAGAAATAAGGACACCAGATATAGTCTTAAGAACAAGAACGGGTGATTTTTCATTAGGAGCAATGTCAGGAGGAATTAACTCCTTGTTCAGTTTAGCTTGGCAGATTTATATGTTTAACTACAATCAAGGACAGTCTATAATTACATTTGATGAGCCAGAAAATCACTTACATCCCAGTATGCAACGTGAGTTAGTGCCATCGTTGCGGAAGGCTTTTCCCGAGACTATATTTGTTATTTCAACACATAGTCCATTCGTTGTAACTTCTGATCCTGATGCAAGAGTATACGCCTTATCATATAATGAAGAAAGGCATATTCTGAGTAATAAACTAGAAGGTGCAGAACTCAGCTCTTCTCCAAATAAAATTCTTAAGGAAATTTTGGACGTATCATCTGTTACACCAATTTGGGTTGAAAAGAGGATAAAGGAAATATTAGAAACTTACAAAGGAGACGCAAGTAAGCTATATGAAGAATTAAAAAAAATTGGACTTTTACAATTTGAACTAACTAATTTTAATTCTGGAGACTAGCCATATGAGACGTTTAAATAAGTTATCAAAGCCTCAAGTTTTGGTTGATAACGAGGAACACTGGAAATCACTAATATCTAGAAGACCCTTCTTCAAATACTCATAAGTCAAGGCATAGACACAAAGATATAAAGATTAAATTAATGGAAGAAACTAGTTTCAAATGCATTTACTGCGAAAAGTAAAAGTTGGCCATAACACTCCTGGCGATATTGAAATATAAAAAACCTTTATCAAAGTTTAATGAATTAGCATTTAACTGGGAAAATTTAACAATTGCATGTACGGAATGCAACAGGAGAAAAATGATTACTACTCTTCAGACGAAAAAGGTCGATTTTTTAGATCCCTATAAAGATGATGTTGAATCAACCATTATTCATCATGGACCCATTGTAAAAGCAAAACCTGGGGAATCAAATGCTGAAGTGAGTTTAAGAATACTTCAATTAGATGAAATTCGCGATTACCACTTTATTTTGAGGAAAATTAGAAGATAACTGAAATAGATGAACGAATAAAGCGTTTAAAAAAATGAATTAGATCTTACTTAAAGAGGTTTTGAAAAAAGCAATAGTCGATCTATCTAGTAAGTCAGTGTGAATATTCTGAATGGTTCAGGCTTTGCTATTCAATATGACTTTAAAAGTTAAAGAGAAATGATGATTAATATGTTTAATTCAATTTGTATTAATCCACATCATAATCCAAATTCAAAATATCAAATTGATATTGGTGCAGTTGTTGAAAGTCTAATTTTTTATAAAAAAAGTATTTATTCCGGCTAAATATATGTATTTAAAGACTTACTATATGCTTTTGGCATTGACCCCTTAACAGTTAATAGAAGAAGGGCATTTAGAAATTTTGCACCAGCTTCATCAGATAGGTATTTATATCACAAGTTCTTAAAAACGGATTGTTATTTCATACGCCAATAGGGTTTCATTCACCTAGTCATGCATGGACAAAGCTTCAGTTGAACTTCTACAACAATATACAGGCAAGCAAGGTAAAGGAAGGAGACTTGCTTATAAATTTCAAAAGATTATTAAAACTGAAGAATTGCCAATTTCAATACTAGATTCCATTATGGTGATTTTTTAAATAATGATCTTGTTAACAAAATAGTTCAAAAATCTATGGAGATCGAATGTCCAGGATATGAAAATTGTGAAAAAATAAAATTTAATATAGAGGAGACTGATAAAGGTTATGTAATAGAAACGAATATAGATTTTTTGAAAAAGCAAATAAATTTTATCATAAAAATCGCTTCAAAAGAGCATTCCATTGTTTCTCAAGCTCATTTATTAAATAAATTAACTCATCAACACATACATATGCATTATGCTTCTCGATATGAATCAGATTTTAGCGTTGGTAATGTTGATTCCTGAATTCTGAGATAAGTTTTAAAGATAAATTCAGGAAAGCAATAAAGTCGAAGGAAGTATTAAGCACCTTTTCAGACTTTATCTTAGATAACGCTTTTGCAGTAAGTGAGTCTATCAATTGTGGAGAACGTAAACCTAAAGATTATCTAGATGTGATATTAGAATCCACTAAGTTTAAAATTGATTTCAACTCAATCAGATAATGCAAACCTCATAAAAGAATATTACAAGAGTATCTCAAAAAAATCTGTCTTTTGAGTCCTTGCCAACAAAAACTGTACGCTTTGGACTTTTTACTGCTGCTGATTTTTAATTGATTCTCTAGGTGCGTGGAATGGGACTGCTACCTCTATTGGTATAAGTGCTTTGATTCTTTTTTTTTTTTAGATAAAATTATTAATGGTTGGAAACCCAATCAATTTGTTGATGAAATAAAAAAAGTTATCTGAATTTTTTCAAATAAAACATATACACTATATAAAAACTGGGCACTACTTAAAAGGCACACCTCACCAGTAAGCTTGTTCAGAAATCCTCAGATGAAGATAAGCCCTTATCAATTCTCTTAATTGCTGCGATCTCCAGCTGAAATAAAACCTTTCGTCCAAGCTCAAATGGAGCCATAAGAAATTAAAAGTGCTAATATTAGTTTGACGATTGTATTCACATTTATCCCCTTTGTTGACATTTTTCCTTATAGGCATCTTCGTTCTAAAATTCTTACAGAGGGTCTGCATTTTTTGCCCTGCTTTGTTGGGATCATCTATGAGATCTTAGCAATACGGTTGTTAATTCCTGCTCAAAATACATTTCAGTAATTGCATTTTTAATATTCAGCTCTTTTTATGCTCCTTCAATTTTCCTGAAATTAGTCGCTGTCCATATTTTAAATTTTCTTTATGGCGAACTTGGACATCAGTTTTGCGGATTCTGAATTGCTTCAAATATTTTTTAGACTTGTTTCTCCACACCCGAGGAGGACACTCATTATTTGTTTAACAGTAAGCCCTCTTCTTCGAGGTATTTTTGGTGAGAACAATTGGATTTTTGAAAGCGGGAGTTCCAAAAATATAGTATTTTCAATAGCATAAGGGAAGGAGAACAATAGTTGGCCTTTGTAAGCGAAGGGCGACCAGTTCCTAGTAGGGAAATCGTCGAACTTAAACTACCTTTTTTCAGCATGATATGAACGTTTCTTTACCGATTGGTGAAAATTGCTCCATTCCCTGATAAAAGAATTGAGAAAGTTTTTGGCCTATCACCAGATGATCATTGTATTCGTTCAACTTTTAGAGGAATTGAAAACTCTCCTACTGGAAGAGCTTTTTATCTTCATTTCGAAGGAATAAATAGGCATTCTAACTCTGTCATCAATCTAGGGAAGCGCAAACTTTACAAATCCGCATATAATGATGGAGTTTTTCCCTTCAATTTATCTTTATATTACGTCAATTCAAGAGGTCTATCCGAGTCCGATTCCTAAAAATATACACCATGAGTTATATCCACGTGTAGCATATACGGCTGGTTCTTCTTGACAGGGGGCCTGGGAACGGCCATACATTATCTAGCCATAGAAAAAGTTCATGATTATAGGAGGCTCTGGAGAGCAAGGCCCTCTTTTTCCCATTGTTTATTTTGCGCCTTCTTTTCCTTGCGAACTTTATGGCAATGAGCTTTGGTTGGCAGAAATATTACTTTATCTTCTCCTATTTGAAAATTTTGATCAACGATCATGATGATATCTTCAAATAGGAGTTGTTACTTATTCTTTTATAAAATATTGCTGTTTTCGCCTCTTAAAAAGCCCACGATCAAGGATAGATCTGGTCGACCACTTAATATACCAGGATTATTTCCGAAGTCGCAGCATTACCATGCAGATTTTTACAAAAGATATCCTTTCAATGCTGCAATTTCAGCTTTTCAGATTACTAAGGCGTGACGAGTTAGAATTCGGATCTTAACATTTGGTTTATATACGTCCTGTCCCTGGAAAGTATTGAGCAGTCAACTTCGTCTAGCCTTTTTCTTTTTTGCCTTTGATTTCTTCTTTTTTGCGGGTTTCAAATCATTTCTAAAGGTTAGCAGCTCTGACATGATCTCATCCAGTAGAATAGCCTCGCTCATTTCGATCTCGTGTTCAAAATCCTCACTGTACTCCAATTCGCTCATATACGACTTTAGCATTTTAGGGTCGGAAAATTTTCTCTGATCATCTCTTTCCTGTTCAATCAATTGCTCGAGTGACTGTTTTTCAGCAACAATATTTCTCTCCATCGCCTTCTCGGTGCGTGCATAAAAACCTTCATAAAAGGGAGCTAATGGCCCGGAATGCTTTAGCATTCGATAGTCGTGATCAAGTGATCTTATCTTGCTATTATTCTTTTGATGTAGAGTCGGATCTCCCTTTGTTTTCATCCATTAAACATTCTGTATAAAGACTCTTCAGTTTCAGAAGTTCGTATAGATCGTCACTCTTATAGGCGAAATTGACTTGTTTTAGAAGGCTGGTTTTTACTTCTTTTGTCTTCATCCAGCTCCCGATCTGGGTGAAGCTCAAGAGCCAGTTTCCGATATATTTCCTTTGCTCTGCACTTTACCTGCTCTTGATGAATCTCGATTTTGTCTTCTTTCGGTTCCTTCTTGATGACTTTTGGTCACATCTGTAGCATCAAAGTCAGTCAATTCATCGATATAGTCTTCGAAACACTCAATTTCGTCACTTAGTGTCATATTATTGTATCGGTCATAAAAAGAAACACCACGCTCGTCAAATGAATTCCCGAAAAGCTCTTCTGAAAGATCGAGATCAAATCGCAGATTCGAATCTTATTCTGTTTCCCGAATGCAGTTCGTCCCTTTTTGTGATACTGATCATCAAGAATTTCAAGTGATCGAACTCGCAAGTCGCAAAATTTATTCTTCAATGGAAAAAAGAGTATCTATAACCCTGCTCTGTATATCTAGTAACTGCCTCTTTAACTTTTCATTTCTTGCTTTCAAAACCTCAATTTTCTTGACTTTATCATTGAACTGTCTCTGCTCTTTCGTCAAAATTCGATCGATGCTAGAGATCACTGGAAGCATTGATTCGTTGGCGTTAGAGTCAAACAAAGAAGGCTGCCTCAAGAAGTCCCCCTCATATTCTAGTTGATGTACAGAAGCAAGATATAGAAGGATGGAATCCGGATCAATTTGATTGTTAATCGTGTGATATTTCCTAACAAAATACCGAAAAAAACTAACTCAGTATCTAGCCGTCTGTTTTTAAAGGAACAAAATTCGTTTGTCGCCAGCTGTGGATAGAATCCCATAAACCCTATACTGCAAAATATAGTAGGTCGTTTCTGTCATCTTAGATTTCTTATTATTTGATTTTGACTTTGCGCTACTTACTAGCCCAATCATTTTACCAGCACTATTAAGTCCAAAATTAAATTTAAAGTCAGTATTTTCTTCAATTTTTGAGTGACCCTATCCTCTTTGTTAGGAAACTTGCAGTTTAAAAAAGAACTAAACATTTATTGATAGTAAATATTAAAACCCAATATGCTACTGAATAGACGATAGCTGCTAATACTATGCCGTAATTTGTTGGAAAATAAACACCCCAATCAGTTGAGTATAAAAGATGGGCTTACCTAAGAACCATAAAGATAATAATAATAACAGTAGAGACCAACCAGCAATCCAATAGCAGAGACTGTATCAATTGCAAAGCGTAAAATCCCGCAGGAATACATATTAGGAATAGCCATAAATAAAAAATTTTACTTTTTGTCATTTCTTAGCTCATACCGTAGGGGTATATTAAAGACTGCGTGATGAAATAAGGCTTTTTTCATACCATATTCTTTAATTACCTAGATTTTGTTAGTTCATTTACTTGCAAAATTTTAGACTTAACTCCACTCCTTTCCCCAATCTTAATGCTCGGCAACCTAATGTTATGATTAAAATTCTAACCATTTTCACTATACATTAGCATTATGATGCAGAAAAGACTGAATATTTAGCTATCTTTGATGATATTTTTGCACGGATATATGGACTTAATATACCAGGATTATTTCCGAAGTCGCAGCATTACCGTGCAGATTTTTTACAAAGGATATCCTTTCATTGCTGTAATTTCAGCTTTTTTGTAGATTACTGAGGCGTGACGAGTTAGAATTCGATCTTAACATTAGTTTCTATACCAGTCTAGTTGCGAGTCGAGAGCAATGCGAGATATGAGGTGGTCGACCAATATATCTAACATCCTCATTTAATATTCTCTCAATAATATCAGCGTAATACAAATTAACATTTATGTTGTCTTAACATTTATGTTATCTTTATTTTGGAAAATGGAGGATATTGCATGTCAATCCCAAGTACATTTACCGAAGATGGGATCCTTGAGCCTGGCACCTACGAAGCGACCTTTGATGAATTGAAAGAAAGTATCTTGGTTAAAGGCGATGGTAGCTCAAAAACCTGGAACTCCAGCTGGAGGCTTGAACTCGTGGAGAATGCAAATATTCTAACCAATCAACTCTGGAAAGCTGGAGTTGAGGACATATTTTTCGATGGTTCTTTCGTAGAGGATAAGGACCACCCAAACGATATAGACGGTTATTTTGACCCTCATCTTTCAACAGATAGCCTTGAAGAAATGGAGACGTTTAAAACTCTAATTTGCCAGCTTAACGACTTAGATCCTAACAAAATTTGGAACTGGGACCCCACGAAAAGGAAAAAATATCGTGGATACCCAAAGGCACAACTTCCTATGTGGCACAAGTATCGCGTCGAACTTTATCCACATTTAGGTCAAAGAACAGGTATCAAAGACCAACATGGCAACGAACTAAAATTCCCGGCAGCATTCAGGCAATCTCGACACAACTATAAGCCAAAGGGAATCGTTAAAATTGTTAAAAAAGGAGAATCGCTATGATTAAAACTGATAACGAATATCTTCAATCAAAGAAGCGATTAGAAGAGGAAATGGCCTCAATAGAGGAGCACAAAAAGAAGATGAAGGAGTCTGGAATCAAGGACAGTCAGATCAAGCTAGCCATCGATCCATTGCTATCTTTTTCGCTTCAGCTAAAAGAAGAAATCGAAGAATATGATAAGCTAAAAAAAGGACAATTTGATCCAATTGAAAACCTTTACGGCATAGGTCGGATGCTTGTAGCAATAAGAATTTCCAAGGGTTTGAAGCAAAAAGATCTTGCTGAATCTCTAGGGGTAAAGGAGTCTCAAATCTCCAGAGATGAGAGAAATGAATACTATGGAGCTTCAATTGAAAAGGTTCAAAAAGTACTCGAAGCAATGGGGGTAACTCTCACCTCAAATGTTGAAAAAGGACTAAATAAGTCAGCCTAAGAGAGAGGGTGTCTAAAATTTAATTACATGATTTTAAAAGGATAAATCAGAATAATTCGCATAACATCAAGGTTGAACCACCAAAAATAAATTTTGGAGACCTTGATGCTATACGCTACGAGCCGATCAGATAATTGTTGGGAAATCATCATGCCATTTCTGATCGATCACGGAATCGATACCAAACGCAAGCGCACCCACCAGATTAGAAGTATTGTCGACGCCTGTTTTTATATCGTCGACAATGGGACCAAATGCGAAACTTTCTTTATCTTTAAATTTAATTTTGGACTTAATAGTGCTGGTAAAATGATTGGGCTAGTAAGTAGCGCATTAAAGTCCAAAATCAGATAATAAAGAAAGGACTATTGATCAACCCATTCAGGATGTTTCGCAAGTATTAAGGCTTTTGCTTCGGATAGCGCAGGTTCTTTGAGTGATTCAAACTTTTTTTTTTATCAAACGTCTCGTTTCTAAGCCAAATTTCAGCTAAAGACTCTCCACAAGAAGCAATAACTACCTTAGGTGTGTCATGATTACCTATAGCTTGAAACAGAGCGCTTTCCACCTCCGGTTCATTATAGCTGCTCAAGTCCATTGCGGCATCATCTCGTTCATCTTCGCGAGCATTTTTATCTAGTAATACAGAGATTAGTCCTTCAAGTTGCTTCATGTTTAAAAGAATATCTTAATCGAAACAAGCTTTCAACAACCTAATGTCAGGGTCGAGACCAAATTCAATTAAGCCCTGAATTAATGAAATATTAGCAAGTTAACGGACTGATAGCGACCCTTTTTCGACCAATGATGGCGTAAAAAGCAACGGCCGCTATACTTTGCCCTTCCATCTTACATATATAGCCTTCACTACTGAGTGATCCCAAGAGCATTTATCTTGCTTATTTTTATAACCTAAGGAAGTTAACCCCCGAGCAACAGCATTTAATGACATTTTTTCATCGTCAATAAGCTGCACTACTAACTTACAAAGCTTGAGCTGTTTTTTACAAACTACAAGCTGGTCTCCAAATCGCCTATACCCGTAAGGAGGATTATGAAGACGATAGTTATTCGGGTTTTGCACCCTACCCTTGCCTGAGCCACTGCGAATATCCATCGAATGTAAACACTCAAGGATCGAGGTCTTCGATACACCAAACTCATCGGCTATTTGTTTTGCAGAATGCCCTTTGGAAAGGTATAAATCAGCGATTCTACCGCTATTGGTTTTAAGTGGCTTTAGATGAAAATAAATTATATCACGTAGATAAGGGTGTTCGTACCGCATCTTACTTTGTCGACCACCTCGACCAGGCCCTTTTGCAGGGCCGACTAATCCATCTTTAAATGAAGCCTTTAATTCGCAGTTTTTTTTAGTTTAAATATTTTAACGTCACCTATATTAACTTTACCGTTATATTTTTTTCTTGAATCGAAAAGCTCTAACGGTACATCGTATAAAATAAATTTTTCGGTTCTGTAACCGTCAGCAAATAGAACAATTTCTACTTTAACTTTTTTAGGTATGGTTATTCCACGATAAAGAATAGCCCTAGACGTCAAAAAGCCTGTCTTGTTTGATTTAGCTATTTGTACTTCTGGAGCCCATCCATTGTTGTCTGCACTCTTTGAGTCATTAAGAAATACAATAGCATTAACTCCCCGTACAGGTTCTTTAGCCTCCCAATCCATAACTCTCATGGATACTGCGAGGTAAAGGTTGGGGTATTTTGTACCATAGGATATGTTTGATAAGGTTATCAAAAGTAAAAATAATACTGTTTTGATTAACATCATTATCAAATCCAAAATTAAATTCAAAAGAAATGTCAGGGGCGAAATCAAAATCAATTAAGCCCTGATTTAATGAAATATTAGCAAGTTAACGGACCGATAGCGACTCTTTTTCGACCAAAATTGGCGTAAAATGCATCTGCCGCTATATTTTTCCTTGTTCCCTTTAGGACCTTTTATTTTATGATGCCACCGAAACCTTAAATTTCAATTGATCTTTCCTTAGCTGATCTTGAAGCACAATCTGCACCCATACTTCTTGGGGGTGCCCAAGTTTTTTGGCCCAAGATGCTGCAACCCTGGGAGAAGGTAAGCGACGCCCCTTCTCGAAATCACATAATTTTTGTTTAGTAATGCCAAGCTTTTTTGCCATTTCAACCTGAGTTAACTCTTCATCTTCTCTTTGAATCAGAAGAAGGTCTCCGAAGGTTAAAGGTCCAAAGTCCTTCCCTAGTTCTTTTGAGGTATATTTAGTAGTCATGGGGCGTTATCTCCTCGACTTTTACTATGCTAATGCTAGCGTTATTCAGGTGTTTATAAATCACTCGCCATTTTCGGCCAAGTCGAACTGATCTAAATCCTTTCCATTTTCCCTTAAGAGGCTCATCATGTAACCCTGGTATTTTCCTCGTCTTTAATAACCCAACAGATTCAACGTATGAAATCCATCTTTGGAGTCTTTTAATTACGTCCAGAGGGATTTTACGAAGATTATTCTTAACAGATGTTAGGTCAACCGTATCCATCAGTATTATAGTACCCAAAAAAGGGGTATTTGTCAAGATCGTTATGGAATTTGTTTGTATGGAAGCCGCTTCTTTAAGTCCACGATTTACACGGAAAAGCCCAGCGAAAATGACTGGGCTTTTTTATTGAAGTCGATCGGCCGACTTTATATTTTTAGTAAATGTTTTGTGCTGTTTTCTTATTCACGGATCTAGTAAATAACAAACAGTTCATCTTCCACATGTCACGGAAACTAATTGTTTAATTGTTGTAGCTCGATCTGCTTCGTAAGTTTCAAAAAAACTAAAAGTCGGCACGATATATTCTTCTCTCTCTTCTAGCCTTAATTCTTTTACTTTTTTCTCTCACGGTTGTATACCCGGCTGCCTTACAAATTTGCTCTGCGCTTCCACCTACACCAAAGCGATTGCTTTCTTGTATGGGTAAGCCTTTATACAAAATCGGCTCAACTACTATTGTATCTTGGTTTTCAAGTATCTCGTTCAAGCTAATTGAGGAGGCAAATGCATCGCCTGTAAAGAGAGTTAAAATCAATGCTATTAAGTTCTTCATAAAAATGACTCCTTATACTGTTCAATTGCGAAATCTTACATGCCTATTTTTACACGCTGGTCGACCAGGCTATTGAAGTGGCTGACTCTCCGGGCAGACACCTAATAAACTACCAATCAAAAAAATTAGGTGGTAAAATAGACTCATGAGATTATGCGCTTGGGAGATTGAAAATGTTTAGAATATGCATGCTATTGATCACCTTCATTCCTTTTTCTGCAATTGCAGCAGAGAAACAAATTAACTTGGATATTTCCTTTAACTATTCAAATACTGAAGGATCAACTTCTAATGGAAGCTCAACAATTACTGTATTAGAAAATGAAGGAGCTACAGTTGAGTTTGCAGGCAGTGACAATGGCACTAAATCGACGAAAATAAAAGTTGGTAAAGTTACAACGATTAATGACACTGTGAAGGTAATGGTGAAGTTCGTAGTTGAGAATGACGGTGCTGTAGTCTTTGAAGCATCTCCACTTATCCAAACAAATAATGGTGAAGAAGCTAAAATTGCCATTCAAGGTGAAAATAATCAATTTGAGTTATCTATAACTCCCAAGATCGTTATTTGAAACTATTCGGCATCCATCAGAACTTACTGGATTCAAGTGGATTGGATCAATTTAGTGCGACCGACGTGAGTCGAACCCCTTGAGTATGTATGTCGGTCGCACTACTTGATCTTTATATAGGTAAGATATTGAAGAAGCTAAATTTACTTGCCATTGGATCTTTCGTTTGTACCTTCTCTGCTATTATTTTGTTTGTTTATTTATGCTGGAGTACTGCGGCTGATGCTCAAGGTGCCGTAGGTTTCTTTTTTTATGCACCAGTCTTTTATGTTGACTATAAGTGCCTATATTTTGGGAAAACACTCTTTTCAATTAGCTTTTGGAAAGAGTGGGCAACGCCTTTCACTGTTTATGTTTATTTGGCTAATTATCTTCTATGTCTCACCGTATATAGGGCTGAAATCTATTAATGATAGCACTATTGGAGGTGTAGCTTTTGTTTTCGAAGCTATAACTGGAAAAAATCCATATACCTGGGCGAAAGGTATTGATCGTAAATAACATACTTTAAATTTAATTTTGGACTTAATGGTTGCTAGCAAATTGAATGGGCTAATATGCAGCGCATTAAAGTTCAAAATTAGATAATAAAGAAGGTACTATCAACCGTATGGATCAAAATTATTCGGGAGAGTATTTGGCCAATGGTCAGGACTACAATAATTAGGGGCACACACAAACTCAAGCTTAAGTCGGTCTGGATCTTCAAAAAAGACAGCATAGTAGTCGTCGTCTCCAAATGGGCCATTCTTGTAAAGCGGCTGAATTGAGTTCGGGATCATGACAGTCCTGTAGAACTCGTCAATCTTCTCCTTTGTCTCCCCATAGAGTGCTAGGTGATTTATTCCTGACTTCTTCCTATGAAACTTGCTCGGCAAATATTGTTTTCCCGTGGGGCACAATATAATCTTAGAACAGCCGTCTGTATAGGCTGTATACTCTTGAGTACAGTTTAATCGTGTAAGGCCCATAAATGGAAATATGAGATCGTAAAATTGAATAGAGGTACGATATTGAGAAACGTTTAGCTCGATGTGGGAAATCAGGGACATTTTATCTCTTTATCTGCAAGTCATCAAACAAATGACTGAATTTAAATCTAGCTCACTACGCTTCAGTAATCCACAAGAAAGCTCAAATTACAGCAATGAAAGGATATCCTTTGTAAAAAATCTGCACGGCTGCGACTTCGGAACTAATCCTGGTATATTAAGCCCATAATTCCGTGCAAAAATATCATCAAAGATAGCTAAATATTCAGCCTTTTCTGCATCATAATGCTAATGTATAGTGATTACGAGTAGATTTTTAATCATAACATTTGATTCGCAAATACCAATAATTGTCTTATATGCACGAAGATTATATGCAGCCAGGCTAAAATGATGGCAAATGCCACTATGGGATCCTGAAAATGAAGAATCTGTTAAGCATTATAAAAATTTTCATTATCTGTTTTCTTGGGTTATATTGGAATACTCAAATAGCAGAAGCCAATACTAGGACTGAGGCAGCAACTGCTCCCGTGGCAAACCATTCTATTCCTTTTCGATCCCATTTTTCACCGATTTTCTGCAACCCGGAGGTTGGATCTTTCCAGGTAACACCAAGGGAAATCTTCTCTTTAGGGGACAGCAAAGTAGCCGCATCAGCATATGCAGTTAGCAGTTGTTCCGTGTCTCTCACCGATCGGGTAGATTGTGGCCCTCTTTTGGTGGAAGCAGTAAGAAGTTGCATCCCTGTCAAGGTTTGGAGTGCTTTTGTACAGCTACCGCGAGATAATCCCGTTAGTCTTTGGATTTCCTCGACTCTCGTTTCTTTGGTGCAAAGAATGGTTTCGGCGACAGCGAGGGTTGATTTGGTCCAACTTGCTTCTGATTGGATCTCATTTATGGGTATTCCGCTTTTTGAGACTATTATGGAACCAATCGCTATAGACGCATCTCCGGTTTCATCAACCCATCCAATATTGTTTTTTTTAAGTTCCTCTTTAGAACCCGGTGAAATTTTTCTTGCGATAACAATATCTGGTTTAGGTTTGCGGCCAATAGCTTTCCTGACTTGCTTTAACCATCCGCTATCTGCCCAAGAAGCCTTTATTTCTTGAGTTCCGATTACGAGAAGAACTTGATCGTCTTCAACCCGAATTGTCTCAACATGTGCAGAGGGAGGCAAAACCGATCGAATAGCTTTCTCTAGCCGGTTTGAGCTTTTCTTTGGTCGCGCCATTCTTAGTTCCTTTATACTTCGAAAATAAATTTTACTTCACTGTGTAAGTGAAGTAAAGATAAAAAATGAAGTATGATTATTAAGTGCTTTAAAATATTAATATATTTAGACTTTAATATTCGGATTTTTTCTTTGAGAAGATTAACTAATTCCGATGATGCCGTTTGGCAAAACAAAATGCTCTCGATACATCATATAGTCAGACCGTTAGGCGGAGCGTCTTCGTTTTAGACGTGCAAATGAATGAAGATCAATCGAGAATTCGTACAGGCAATGCGGCAGAAAATATTGCCAGAATCAGAAGGCTGACTATCAATATGCTAAAACCTCACGACCCAAGAAAGAAGAGAACAAGTATAAGAAAAAAAAAAGAATGTCCTGTATATTATCAGATGACTACCTTATGAAAGTCATGAGCGGAGGCAATTAAGATGCTTTTACCCTGAACAAAAGCTTCTCACAAAGAATTATCATGTCACATCTAAATCTTCAAAGACTCTCATTTTAACGTTTATTGCATTATAGCAATGCATGCACATTTTCAGGCGGACGACATAAAACTGCTTTATCACCCCTTACAACAATTGGACGCTGAATCAAATCCGGATTTTTAACCATCGTTCCAGCCAATTCGTCATCAGACATCGACATCACATCCAGATCTTGAGCCACGGATTCATCTTTACGTACGATGTCCTGTAATGTCACACCCAGCTTACCAACTAATTCCTTCAATTTTTCAGCTGTTAACAGTGTTTCATAATAATTAATGGCCTCAAATTCTTCGCCACTTTCGTTAAGAAGCGTAAGTGTGGCTCGACATTTACTACAGGTTGGCTTCTGATAAACAATAATCTTCTCACTCATTCCAAAAATCCTTAAAATACCATATTCAAACGAGATCGCTTTATACACAGCAAACGGTCTATTCACAGTCTGTATACCGCCTTATTATGCCAAATTGCAATAGTATAAATGGTATGAGCAAAATCGATATCTACGTTGTTAAGTTGCCATAAGTCCACATGCATGAGATTCACATATTTGCCAACCTCCATAGCTCTATAGCAATACTCCTGGAACTTATCTGAGGCAATGTCAGCACATACCTTAACTTGAGATGCGATATGCTCCGGCAATTCTACATTCCAAAGAATAGGCTGACACTAGTCAGTGGCAAAATGATCTACCCTATCCTCAGCGCCCCAACATATACGTGATGCCCTAACTCGTGGCAAAGCATAAGATCAATAGCATCAAGAGTAAGATCCGAATGCCGAGCAAGCCATCCTGTAAGATGTACCGCCCACCGCCCACCGCCCATCGAGCCAATAAAAACTACTACCAGCACTTGTCCGACTATACTCTTTTTTCCAATCGCCAGTTGCATAGAGGCGTTTGCCATAAACTTTCTTAGTCTAAGGAGATAAAGTACGCTCAAAGTTTTGGAAAATCGTATCGTAGCTATCCTCGGTTAACTGTGCAGCAGAAGCCTGCTTTACAGGAGAAACAAATAAGGCCAATAAAATTAGCATCAAGTTTGAAGTTTTATTTATCGAAATTTCCTAATATTTCTACAGGAAATACCTTTGCGATATTCAAATAGCTGAGATAAAATACGAGGTAACTATGATTGATTTTTAAACGATACCAAGTGAGAGGAAACACCATGCCTTGGAAAAATTTAGCAATTTTCTTTGCGGTCACTACTGCATTTCTTTTAGGTTACGCTTGCAGACAAAACAAACTCGAAGGCATGTCTCTAGTTTCTACAGCACTTGCTTCCCCTGAAATGATCGATTTGATAACGAGTGAAAAAATAGAATATGAGTGCCAAAGTGATTATAGCCTCTCTAAGATGTATGGAGAACTTAATGAAAATAAAACTAAAGTAATTCCAGCATCAGTTTCTATTACAAATATTGGCCCTAAGATGTTTGCGTTCTGTTATGCTAAATTGGCACAAGAGGATAAAAAGTCTAGATGAGTCAGCAGATCTCATAATCGTTCGATTCTTACCAACCTAATTAAGCATTTATACTTAAATATAAAAAACTATAACATCAGCCTTACTTTTAAGGCTGATAATATTTCATATTAAGCTAATAAGTTACTCCTAAAATCTCTTATCCTTGAAATAAATAAGTTATAATCTTCTCCCTCTGGAAAGTGCCCAGAATTTTTAAGCCGCAAGCCTTCTGCAAAACTAAAGTCATTGAACCTATTCCAATCATCTTCACTTAAATGAGAATCAGGCTTTTCACCTTTAACGACCAATGTTGGAATTGCTAAGTCCTGAAAAATTTGCCATAGATTAGTATCAACAGACTTTCGAAAAATACAATGAGCAATCTCAATTGTCGATGTTTTTGGGGGGTTGCTCATAACATAATTCAACCAACTTTGCTGGATCTTACTTTGATATAAACCTTTATCAATCAAAATCAAACCTTTGACCTGACTTGGACGCCTTTCTGCCGCTAACACACTGAGCAAATTTCCAAATGAATGGCCACATACAATAAAATTATCATAGTCTGTTACAGCATCCATCACCGCAATGATATCAGAAGCCTGCTCATGAATATCCAAACTTTCAGTTATCTTAGTACTCTTACCCCGACCTCTAATACTTAAAGCTATCGATGGAACATTTGGCAATGCATCAAATTCAGACAAACAATGTTCTGCAGTTCCAAACATCCCAGGGACGTATAGTATTGCATTCGACCCATAAACTTCATTTAGCAGGACATGAACTTCTACACCTTGATTTTGAACAAATAGCTCTCTCATTTTTAATTCCTAAACTCGATTTTAAGCATTAACCTTCCGAACGGCTAATTGACTACCAGAATAGAGGTGTTTGCATATAAGGGTGCAAATTTTCAATGTATCCTTCTGATATGAAAGAAAGTACTTTTGACATCCAAAACGATTCATCAAAAATCTATTAACTATCCATTTTCTTATTTTATACTAGCTTCCAGTGTGGTGCTAAGCTATCCTTAACAAAGAAATAATTTGACTAATATCAACTTTCTATATCCAATATCTTTCAAAGTATAAGGCAGAAAACATGATGAAGCCATTTTGTATATTATTTGGAATGATGCTATTTACAGCGAATACGTTTGCAACTTCGTTTCAAGATAAGCTCAATGAATTGGAAACAATTAAAATCGAACCTATTCTATATAATGGAATGCCTATCGATGCGACTAGCATTACAATCTGCCGTATTTTAGGTTATCACGTCTCGGTCACACGCGAATATGGTCCAAAAGAACAGTCATCATATTACGGAATACAGCATCTTAATCAAGATGCCTTCACCTTATATAAAGGTGAAGGCCCGATCGAAAAATCTTTTCTAAAAAGTGTAACCTGTGCGCGTTAGACATTCTTACAAAACTGTGCTAAAAGCATGGCATCTTTGACAATTATTCGTTCGGGTTAATAACTACCAATTTCAAATTCAACAATATGTCCAGTCAAAAATGCCTCCGCTTCAAGAGAAGGCAGATCCAGATTTTGTGCTTGAAAGAGAAAATAGGACTGCCCATAACTACATCCTCCGATTCTAAAAATTTTTGTCTTTTCAATGATTGGCCAAGCAAACAATTACTTGGCCTAAATTCTATATGTAGACTTTATGAAAACCTGTAAATCTAATGAAAGATCTCTGATACTAATTTTTTAATGCCCGTGTAGCAATTAAGTCAATGATGTCCCACATAATGCGACACCCTGATCTGCAAAGTTTTCGTCGATTCACTCTAGCAACCAAGGATGCTCACGGCCTTTATGCTAGATATGGCTTTCAGAATGTACCCGCAAATCGCTTTATGGAACCGGGATCTGAAATTTTTTGAAAAACTGTAGTATTTTCACCGGATTCGAAGTTCGGTCGGGTGCTAGGCGCGAGGAGAAGGGAAACCGCAGTGTACATGTTGGTACATGAGGATTTCTTGACGACGAAGCAACGACGCAACCGGCTAGAAATTCGGATCCGGGATGGAAATTAAAAATGACTTTATTTAGCTTTATTTTTCTAAAATAGAATTGATCAAACTTTAGCTAAAATTTATCATAAATCCTTTCCTATTTCCTCATTATATTCCGCCGATGCTTTTGCATCGGCGGAAATCATATTCATAAGTTACTAAAGTCAAGAGTTGCAGTATATGTATCGGTATCATCTCTGGTTTCAGCTGTGACCTTTATTTCATACTTATATCCCGTTGGTACATATATACCATGTCTGGTTGGCATACTAGGCTCTAAGGTGTCGACATACTCTCCATTCGCCAATAACATCCTAATTTTAACAGATCCTTTTGCTAAATAAGTCTCTCCATTATCTGTCGTAACCAACATATGATTGATATCAATCCTTTTGAACTTATGGGTGATAATTTTATTTCCGGACTCTAATTCTCCTTCTTCTAAGATTTTATCACTTCTATAAGATTCTCCATATGACATCTTATATTCACCTGAATAAGTTTCGTAACGTCTATAAACACCCGATTCTAATATTATGTGATCTCCCTTCCTGATGTTTGTATCAACCTTCTTTAAGTCATTTAAAGAAAAAGATCCTGACTGGCCGCCAAAATAAAATTTAATTTTGTATTCCCCATAAGTTGAATACTTGGGTTCATCCAATAAAATTGCTCTAAATTTAATAGATTTATATCCTGGATCTGTTCCTATAGGATCTACTTCATCTCAAAAACCTTGGTAAACGGCAAAAAAATTAAAAATACAAGGATAATTGCCTTCAACATTTGACTCCCTTTCATTAGCGTGAATTACTTTTAATAATTTATGACAAGAAACAAAATAGCGATTTCTTTTCAACCTTCAACTTACAAACATCTGAGATTCATTCTTTTGTTTGCTAATAGTAAACACTATTTGAGTGGATATACCAGAAACACATGTCCTAGCGCTATAATAGGTAATTATATCAAGATCATATATTTTAAATCAGCATTATTCAGTCCGTATTTGCCAAATTTAGTATGCATGTACGGCTACTCAAATCCATTTAAATACAGCCAGTTAAACTGAAAAAGTGGTTAAATTTCAGCGAAGCATAGCTATAATTACTCATTATGATTAAAAGATATACGTATTTTACACACTTTTCATCCACCAATTTAACGCCTAGCTTTTACTCCTAAATATGTGACAAAATTTCAATTTCTATGCTAGAGTCTGATCCGTCTAAAAACTGGCAATATATTAATTCAGATAATAATTATGGATATACCTAATTACCGTTCATTATTACTAGATGAGTACTTATCTAGAAAGAAAAAGAATCCCAGCTATTCAAAAAGAGCTTTTTCTAGAGATATAGGGCTATCACCCGCTTTTCTATCACAACTTTTAAATTGCAAACGCAAACTATCAGAAAAAGCCGCTTATTCAGTATGTGATTTGTTGGATTGGCCTAAGTCAACTCAAGATTTATTTTTACTTATCGTACGGCACGAACTTTGTAGTCATGAAAGTGAAAAGAAAAAGATAACAGAAGAAATAAAAGCCAACTTTTCGAGTGAACTCATATTTAAACAAATAGCTTTAAAACACGAAAAAATTATTAGCGAATGGCACCATTTTGCAATTTTAGAAATGACGCAATTAGATAAATTTACCGGCGACAAAAACTGGCTTGCCAAAAAATTGGGTTTAACTTTGGCAACAGTTGAATCTTCGCTTAATCAACTCGAGCAAGTTGGATTAATTACGATAGAAGATTCCGGAGCTCCTAAAAAAAATGATGCATATATCACAACACCTGAAGTAAGCTCTGATGCATTAAAAAATGGACATAAGCAATGCATTCAGTTAGCCATGAAAGCTATTGATGAACAACCCATAGATACCAGAGATTATTCCGAAGTTATTATGGCATCATCTCCCGAAAAACTTAAAGTAGCAAAAGAAATGATTGCCGATTTTAGGCGCAAACTCATGTATTTTCTCGAATCTGGAGAGAAAACACAACTCTATTCCCTCAATATACAACTTTTTCGACTTGACAGAGATATAACGTGATCAAAATAAATATTTTAATACCATACTTAGTAATTTTAGTTTTCCTTAATTTTTCTAATATTGGCTTATCTGGAAGTGAACGAAGGAACGGTGGTGATGCCTTATCATGTACAGCTACTTCAGAAAACTTCTACGCAGGTCTGTATTCACTAGATTATGTACTAACTGTAGACAATCCAATTCAAGATGGCCTCATACCAGCCGACTCTGGCAGCAATCACTCGATCGCATTTACACGCAACTAAATAAGCATTTTCCCTTTCTTGCAGAACACTTCAAAAACTATTTAAATTTGTTGAATAATTTTAATGATTACTCACAAAAGAGAATTTGGAAAGGAAAGAAGAATCCTTTAATTGACATCAAGGATGAAGACTATTTATTCAAAGTTCCAGATAATTGTCGCATCAAAAACAGCAATAAAATAAACATTATTCAGTCAGTTATACGCACAGAATATGATTCTGGATTTGTTTCTTATTTTTACGACATCAACCATTTTAGTGAGCTTAAAAACGATGCTGCAACCCCACTACAATTTTCATTTTTGATTATTCATGAATGGTTATGGGATTTTTTCCCGAGTAATAAAGTGAACCAACTACGAGAACTAAATTACTTGCTACATTCGCCTCAATTGGATGAGCTTTCTACCGCTGACTTGACCGTCATCTTCAGCAATTTAGATTTTCCAAAAGACCCTATAATGCAGAAGCCTAACCCCAACGCTCTAAATAAGGAATATTTGGAATTAGGAGAAAACATGGCTTGTTATGGAAAAAACAACCATCTCCACTGCTGGGGTAGAGAATTTTCCAAAGAGGCAGTACGTGCATTAAATAACGTTCAAATTGAAAATATTTCAGGGTTGGCCATAGGATTTCACCACGGCTGCTTAATTGATCAAGGAAAAATAGCATGCTACGGCACATCCGGGTACAATGCTACTTGGGGATCTCAATCTCAAGAAATTATGCAAAACATTCGAGAGCCACTTTCACTTTACAGTTCAAAAGATCTTGACTGTGCTCTAACAAAGCTAGACGGTTTACAATGCTATCATGAAGAACGGCCAATCCCATTTTTATCTGAACCATATGATCTCGTGACCACTAACGAGTATAGCTGTGCATTCACAAAACATGGAATTAAATGTTTTGGTATGATTGCAAATAGTATTAAAAAAGAAATAGAAGCGATAGATTTAATGAAAGTAGTAGATATTGCGGGAAACTCGACAAATATATGTATACTATTTTCAAAAAAAATTGAGTGCTTTGGTAGTTCAATACCATTAAAAGAAGATACTCCTCAAATATTTAATCCAAGTGAAATAGCAGTTGGAAAAAACCACGCCTGTGTAATCGACGATGGGCAGATAAAGTGCTGGGGAGATAATCGAAGATACCAATTAGAAGTTCCTACCATCAATAATCCTCAATATATTCGTGCTGCTGGTGATTACAGTTGTACTCGCGATTCAGTTGGTATCCGTTGCTGGGGAGGAGGCGATGATCGCGCACTGACTCAGTGCCACAAAATTTATACCCGCTACAAATTGACTAGCAGTATAAATTTTTAGTATGCAAGCATTTATGCTGTATCATTACACGCTAAAAGACGAGTACCAATTAATTTTGAAATAATATGATCCTAAATTAATCAAAGCTAAAGCATTCTATTTCTGTATGTTTTAAACATCAATCACATCACCCATGTATCGAGACCTTGTCTTTTGCCTAATTATCGTCTTCTCAGATGATTCCCCTCCAATACAAACCAACCATGAAATAACAACAAGAACTTTATTTGAATGCCAATAGTTTATAGTGGCCAAGATAGCCACGAGAAGTCTTGGGGCAAAAAACCAGCCAATCCACCAAAAAACTCCACCGAAAGGCACAGAAGAAAACAACAAAGTTAGCCTGGGAAACATAGTAATAAAAATCAAGAAGAAAAGGCCATGATAATCCCAAAAATTAGCATACCCAAAAGGAACTTTGAAAACATTTATTAATATAGAAGAACTAATGGAAATTAGTAGAAAAAATATCAATGCTTTAACTATAGTCTTCATTACAGCCTCTGGATGGGTTATATCTAACAAATTTTCTTTTAAATATGCCGCACTTAATCGATAACTTCAAGGATACTAAATCGGTGAACTTCATAAATTTTTCCGCTCCAAAATAAGTTCCTATTCACCTTTATAGCGATCAGAACCACTTCTCTTATCACAATATTCAACTCACCCGAGAGCTGAAAAATCAGTGGTAAAAATATGCTTGCCAATACAAATCTTCCTAAATTAATTTTATCAATCCATCATTGCTGCAGAGCAGACTTAGCCCAATCGGAAATCTTCTTAATAGAATTTGTATCCTGATAGCGCTCACTCGACCACCAAATACCATACTTTGTATTCATCCACGGATTTTTTGAAAGTTGAACTAAAACTTGATCTTCAAATATCCTGCACAAAATAGTTAGCTTACACTCTAGACATATGAAAGACAGCCTGGCCAGAGCGGTTTTACCGCTCTAGCCAATAAGAATTAGATTTTCAGTTGATTTAAATTGGCAACTTATTATAACACAGGTGAAAAAAAGCAAATATATAGGAATCGACTTAAGGAAATTCAAGCTGATGCATTTATCTTATTCATTGATAGCGTTATGATTTTCAATTATCTCATAAGCGATAGCTTAACATAAAATCTAAACGCCTCATTGACCTTTTTACTTTCGAAATAACGAATAGACCCACAGCCGAACAGCAAACAATATACCTATAAATAGAACATACATACTGAGGCCAATAACTCTTTGTTTTCTTCAAAAATAGTATTTAACGTAAAGAACATTAGTTCAGAATACGCAATAATCATAAGTACTTAAATTACAAATAATTTACATAAGCTTTACTGCCCTTAGAGATATGATAGACTTGTCATTATAATCTATAATAGTAGCGAGGACATGCATGAAATTAATGTTTATAGCCGGCTGCATTCTTTTAAGTGTCGGATGCAAATTGACACAAACCACACCCTCTAAATCTCATCAATTTAGCAGCGAAAAGAAATTAGAAATTTTAACGTCATATATACCTAGCCTTGTCGGCCATAACCAATTTAATTTTCCCGCACCGGCACGTGGTTATACTGAGCCAGATCCCAGCTCTAGCTCAATTGAGCTAGCTATGTGGGTTCCCGTTAAAGTTACCAATCTATCAAATAAAAATAGTAAGTTTGCAAAAATTAGATATTTTGACTCTAGCAATTTAGCTAAAGAAATATACGTAAGCATCACTGATCTCAAATACAATATTAGAATGTATGCAGATAAAGATACCCCTGTATTCAGCGCTAGGACTCATTCAAAAATAGGGACCATTAATAAGAATCATGCTGCTATCGATATTTTAAATTTGGTCAATATGAGCGACGATTTCGTCGAAGTTGAAGTGCACAATCAAAGTAATGGAAATTCGTCCATTATCTTTGCAAATCCTGACAGTGAAGATAATGCCAATAAACTACATATGCGTTTAACCGATCTAAAAAAAGCAAATCAAATTCAAGGAATGGCTGCTCTCAACATAAAAGATATAAAAGGTAAAAGCATTTCGGCACCAAGCCCAATGAATATTGCAAAATATGTAGTATTAACAATGGATGAAGGTTTAGAAAATTATATCGTCAATTTTTATAAAATAATGCATACAATTAATTTATCAGAGAAGAACAAAAATAAAACCGAACTTATAGTCGTCGCACCAAAATATTTAAAAAGTCTTATACTATCAGGATTAACAAATATTGTAGAATATTCAACAGATAATCTTAAAAAGAGAATTCGTGATGCAGTGGACATACCAATTCAAGAAGACATTCCATGGTTAAGATTTGAGACAAAAATTGATACTTCTCACCCCTGGACTCAAGATACGACACAGCAAATATTTATCAATGGACAACAACCTGCTCTTTTAAATCTTCATAAATATTTTGATGCAAAATTTCCATTCACTCCAATTATATCATCACTATACACATCAATTAACTACCCCGCTGTTGAAATAGGCAATATTCCCGAGGATCAAATGGGCTGGGCAGCAGGCGAAGGGGGTAATATAGATGGGACTCCCGATGGTCATTTCATCATTGGTAAAAATTTTCCATGGCCATTCAAAGAGGCCCTCCGTCACCTTGATAGTGGTCTAGTTGAGGTAGACGTAGATTTTCTACAAGTTTCTCATATTGACTTAGTTTATAGCTTCGTACCCTCAACAAAAAGCCATTGTGGATATGCTTTATTGGTCAATGATCCTTTAGTTTTGTTTCAAGAAATTTTATCTAATAATACAAATCTACCAAATTCATATGCACGTTATAATAGCGATGACATTAGTAAATTCTTAAATCAAGATGCGCAAGCTCCATATAATATAGAAAGCTTCAATCTTAACTTTGTTCCCAATAATATAATTCAATGGCAAATATTAGAAAATTTAAAAATCCACAGAAGAATTTCTTCCGGGTTAGAAAAAATAAAAGCTGGCCTAAACTGTCAACTTGCAGAAGACAGCATCGTAAAACTTCCACAATTATTCCTCACTGAAGAAATACCTGAGGACTTAGGCTCTGCTACGAATTCGTATTTTTCTCCAATCACATACTACATCAATCATGCGAATATAAATGGTAATATGATTGTTCCTTCTATGAACGCAGCTACAGACGAAGATTTTGTTCGGAGAATTAGCCCTGTTTTAGAAAAAAATAAAATCCATTTTATCAATGCGGGAGACTTTATCAGCCAACAGGGAGGCGTACATTGTTCCAGTTTGGTTTTACGCTCCCACGAGAGACTCTGATACCTAAAAACCAATATTAGTCAAAAGGCATCACAAACCAAAAATGTAGGTTGCTTGTTATTGTTACAAACTTGACAGTATTTCAAGTTCCTACTAAAGATATGCCGATGTAAATTACACCTTCTAATCTACTTCTCAATCCTAAAATCTTTTTCCACTTTTCCGGAGATCTGACGGACTTCAAAATACTTGATATCAATTTAGGCTCAAAACATTTTACAACCTCTACCTAAAAACCCTAGGAGGTAGTAAGAGCAAACCCACTTAATGCTATCCCTTCCAAAGACAATTGAGTATTTAAACTGATATTCTGCGCTATAGCAACCTGCTTAAGCTTTCTTAAGACATCTCTACGACTGCGTATCGATACGGCTAATCCACTTGAATTTTGCAAAAGCTGCTTTTTATAAAAATGATTTAATGAGACTTCAAACTCTCGCAATAGATCATCTAATGGAATTCTTTTCGAAGCCATAGATTCAGCTATATTCAATGAAGACAAAACTCTATCGGCTGCAATGAGTTCATGACAAAACGACCTATGATTTCCATCTATAGACTGCTGAATTTCGGATAAGGCTTTCTTAGGGGAAAGGCCACAACGAACAATAATTTCCTCAAATGCAATTGAGTTCAACTTCTGAATAGTCTCAGCATCACAAATTTCCTTGATTATCTCTACAGTTTCATCAATGGATGGTGGCTTGACCATCCATTTACTGCATCTAGATAACAAAGTAGGTAGCAATGCTTGCATTCTACTAGATGTGAGAATAACTCTACTAAACTCAGGAGGCTCTTCAAATAATTTCAAAAGCTTATTAATTGCAGAAGTATTCATAAGATCAATATCAACAACAACTACAATTCTAGCCGGCTTTGCCTTCTCCTCTGCATCTGTGTCAAAACCATCATCAAAAAGTTGAGGAGCAACTTGCAAATGAGATTGAATTCGAGCTGCATCAGCTACTTTTAGGCCATCACCTTTAGAATCTATCCACAAAACATCAGGGTGGCAATTTTTTCGAACTAATTGACAATTTGCACATTTCCCACAAGCTGTACCTTTCAGACAAAAATGCCTTGCCACAAGCTTAGCTGCAAACAACGATTTTCCAATACCAGTCCGCCCGTGTAACAACAGTACTGGAGGAAGCTTGTCATAATTCAATAAAGAACTAAGCCGAGCAAAAAGCTGTGCATTGCCTTTTAACTGCAACCAATTTAAATTATCAAAATGATCTTCCAAGCTAACACCCTTTATTATTGATATCGAATCGTTTTTTTATAATTTGCATAGCATCTTGAACAATTTCTGCCACCGACTTTCTGCTATCCAACACAACCATTCTGTCAGGGAAGCACTTCCGCAATTCTAAAAACCCAGAACGAATCTTTTCATGAATTTGCCGCATCGCTGCATCATACCTCTCAACAGCTGTATCATCAGCAGGCTGAAGCCTACGCCTAGCATTAACCCGCTCCAATGCCAATTCAACATCACAATCGAGAATGAAAGTAAGATCTGGTTCAATACCAAACGTCGATCTTTTTGCAACTTCTTCTATAAAGGAGGCATCTAAACCACCCAAATATCCTTGATAGACACGACTAGAATCCGCATAACGGTCTGATAACACCCATTTACCGCTTTTTAAACTCGGAATTATCTTATGCCATGTGTGCTGTGCTCTTGCCGCCGAAACTATGAGAAACTCTGACTCAACTAATAGGGTCTCATTTTCTGGAGGATGACTAAAAACATCACGTAGACGGTCTGCCACCACAGTTCCCCCAGGCTCACGAGTCTGAACGACATCTATGGAAAGCTCCTCCAATAAGATTACCAGTCCCGCTAAAAACGAAGACTTGCCTACACCCTCACCACCTTCAACCGTAATAAACTTAGCCATTTTTCTTCTCAATAAAGATAACTCAACCTATTGATGAATATAAATGTGCATTAATAAATTGAATAAAAAATAATCAACTCACCCTCACACAATTAAATGAATAACAAAAATCAAATAATATCATTATATTAAAAAAATAACGCTGCAATAAAACGCTATAGAACAAGCGTCAACAATAGCCTCAACCCTGCCAAATTTAAAGCCATAAAAATCTACTCTTGGCAGAACTTTAACATGTTATTATGCTGGGAAAAATTAAATATAACCACACAATCTTAATTGTTGTTTTCATAGCACAAAAGAGGCTGAAAATGGTGGAATTCGAAGAAATCGCTAAGAAAATTAAAGAATGCAACACAAAATCTAAATGGGAAGATTTTTTTCAGACCTATAGCGGTGAGCTTTCAGTATCAAACAATTCAAAGCATATTGCTGATATATACACGAGATTAAAATCAGATCCTCAAAGCCTAGACTATGATCCACAAATCTTTTCAACACTGATCAAAGGTTGCTTATCGTGTTGGAATCTTGAACTCGGTCGAGAAATTTGCGAGTTCGCCAATACTCTTACGATTCCACTTGTTGCCATACCTGCAACAAGGTTATTTATGGAAAGCGGTCTACCTCACCTAGCACGTCAAACAGCGCAAAAAGCATTACGCCGAAAGAATGTTAAGGACAAAGATCGCCTACAACTAGAAATGTTAGTCTGCAGCAGCTTTGCTGAATTGGGCAAGCATAAAAAAGCCATCAAGATGTTAGCTGATTTAAAAGAGGATGCTAAATCGGCCGATCTAAAGCCGACAGAACTTGCCGATTTGAATGTTGAAATAGGCAGAATGCTTTTCTTTCTCGGCCAATACCATGAAGCCGGAGAGGGGTTCGAAAAAGCCTCTAAGATTTACCTCAATATGGAAGATTGGGAAAGCGCGGCAAGATCATTATTTAATACAGCCATGTGTTACCATAACATTGGAGAAAAGCTAGAAGAGGGTTTCGCACTGGTCGAAGAAGTACGTAAGATCGCAGACACACACAATTTTCCTGGACCTCTTTCTCATATAGAAGCGTTTTATGGGGTGGACGCTTTTTACCACGGAAATTTTTCAGAAGCACGAGACCACTTCCGTAGAGCACTAGCAGTTATCCCAAGTTCAGATAATGGCTATCGCAAACTACATGTTATTTCTATGCTAGCCTTTATTTATTTATTGCAAGGCAGATATAAATTGGCAAAACAGGTCGGGAAACAAACTCTCGAGCTAGCCGCCCTAGACGAGTCTAATAAATACCAAATGCGCTACTTATGCCTCGAGGCTGAATTAAAATGGGAAGAAGGTAGAATTGTCGAAAGCCAAGAAATGCTGACTCAAGCTGTAAACAAGTTCAAAGAAAGTAGCATTCATACATTAGAAGAGCTGTCGGCATATTCTCGTTATTTGTTACAAGCAGCCTTACTTAATGAGCCACAAATTGAGGACAAAATCACTGTTAACCAAGGTCTAAGAAAAAACTCATTCACCTGGCTTGATCACTTAATGTCAAAAGGACAAATTTCGCTATCACAGCAAAAATTCTCCGACGCAAAAACAATGTTCTTAGACATAGAGATCCAATCTCATGCAAACTCAGACCGTTATCATGAAGCCGTAAGCTTACTTGGTCAAACCGAAGCAATGTTAGGTGGACGAAAGGTCACAGAAGAACTTAAACAAAAGAATAATCAATTTCAAATTGCAGTTGCTCGACTTGGAGATACCCCTCTCAGGGCCAGGGCTCAATTTATCAACGCTTCTATTTCATATATGAATGGCGACTTTGACACTTGCATTGGAATTTTACGCTCTGCATCTAAGAGCAATAAGATTAGCTTCGCAGATAAATTTGTCCTAAACTGCTGGTTAGACACTTCAGATGGGCGTTCCAGTAGACTAACCCAAAAATGGCAACTTGACCTTTTAGCGCGCTTTACTAAGCTTTATTTCTCTCCAAACGTAGAAGTTATCAATAAAAGTCTATTTAGAATATCTGGCCACTATATGGTAACTTTAGAAAGGCACCCTTCCCTATCAGAAATGCTATATTTTCTGTTACAAAAAAGAAAATGCAAAGCAACTATGGAAGAAATTCAAACCGACGTTTGGAAGCAAAATTTAAAAATGCTTGGTTGGCAACAAAAGATAAGAAATGCAATTATGCGAATAAGAAATTTATTTCCTTACACTATGGCCCCACTTCTTCTTCATCATGAAGATGTTTTTCTATTTTCAGCAGCGATTGACTTATTACCAGAGACCCGTGATGAGCCAAACCGCAATGCTGAAATAATAAAAATTCTTTCATCGCAACCACTGACAAGCGCACAACTATCCGACAGGCTAGCATTGTCACCTGCAACCGTAAAACGAACATTACAAAAGATGACCAAAGATAATGAGCTTGAAATAGCAAAGGTTGGGAGAAACGTATACTATGGGACAAAAACCAGTACATTTCCACCCCTTCCACTCTAAAAATAAATAGCCAACTCCCCAGGAAGCTAGCTGCTTCAAGAAATGAACAGGCAAATAAGAATATAAATAAGGCTTTGATATAATGCTATATCAAAGCCTTATTAAATGCTTAATTAACCTTTGGTCAGGATAAAGTCTGCACGTCGATTTTGCGACCAAGCACTTTCACTATGGCCAGTAGCTGCTGGCTTTTCTTCTCCAAAACTAACTGTGGAAATCCGACCTTCATCTATACCCAAGTTAACAAGATAAGACCTGACACTTTCAGACCTTCCTTGACCTAAAGCTAGGTTATATTCGGTAGAGCCTCGTTCATCACAATGCCCTCTCACTTGTAACTTTTGACCTGGATTTGCTTTCAAATATTCGGCCAAAGCTTGCAAGCGAGATTTACCCTGATCCGTTAAAGTTGGATCATCAAAAGAAAAATAAACGATTTCAGCTTCAAAAGTAACGCGCCCATCTTTGTCCACATCAAAATTATTATTTTGATTCTTTAGCTCAGCAGGAAGCTTTTGATCTTGTTCTACTACGGCTTCCTCAACTTGCACTTCATCATTAGTACATGCAGCAATTCCTGAGAAAAGCATAGCACTAGCCATCAAAACAGGCCTTAAATCCATCCACAACACATTTACTTGTCTTTTTTTCATAATCACCTCAATAACAACAATTTAACAACAACAAAACTCAACTTTATAACTTAGTCATGAGTCCAAATTGTCTACTAGACAAATACAGACTGACATTACAAAAATGCTTTCCCTCAAGATTCATTAGACATCGGAAAAATTTAAATGTAAGCAGACATGCCTACGATGAGCCGCACGGACGTGCTGCTCATTAAAATATATTAATAACAATATAATAATTTGTCAAGGTATTTAAAAATATTATAATAAAAGTAATGATTTTATTATAATATTTTTAAATACCTTCAATATTAAGTCTAAAGGCATATTAAAGGTAGAACCTATAACTAAACATAATGCCTGTACAATAAGAGTATTTTTTCCTGACTAATACATAAAGTAGATGAATACCTGCAAAGCCAAACGATGGAACTCACCAATCTACCTATAAAGATGCTAATATATAGTATATGGATTCATCCAATCACTTAATCAAGTTTCATCAAACCTATAATAAGGCATAAGAAATGCACAACTCAGACCAGCACGATCAATTTTTTCATGAAGGCTACCTAGTAATCCGTAATGTTCTAAATCATGAAGAAGTAAAGGAATTACAGGACTGTGCAAGTCAGATATGGAACGATTATCGAGAACTCAGTGAAGATAGTTTTTTTGGAAATTGTTTTATACAGCTTTTACGCGCATGCAATCCATTCGATTCAAATATTAATCAAGCAGCCCCAATAAAAGGTAAAATAAGAAGAGTTACCTATCCATACGCATTTTTTCCTACCTTGGATCGTTATCGCACCCATGCAAATATCATTTCAATAGTGCGAACAATATTGGGAGAAAACATTGTACAGATAGTAAATCAATTAAATTATAACTCGCCAAAAGAAGGCACGGGATGGGGCTGGCACCAGGATTATCGTTTCAGAAAAGAAGGCTTAACAGACCTACCTAAAAGTTATGTACAAACAGTTATAGCTATTGATCCAATGTCCGAAGAAAATGGCGGCATCCGCCTTATTCCAAAAAGCCAAAACATCGGCCCTCTCAAATTAGATATAGAACAAGAAAATGCTGAATCACAATTCGATGCCACTAAAACAGTAACACCGCAATTAAATCCTGGGGATTTGTTAGCATTCGGCCCATATATGATCCATGGGTCAACACCAAACAATTCAGAATTCACGCGTAGAGTATTCATCAACGGCTACGCAAATGCAAATTTCTGCGATTACGGTATGCCTGTATTAATGAATGGAAAAGTAATAAAAAAAGCGCAGGGAATTATGGAATATGAGTCACAGGAAAGCTTAGTAGCAGCAAGCACTAAGCGCGCATAGTATTCAAACCACATTCAACGGAACATAATCAAGCCGCAAGTTAGCCAATTATGGGATAGGTTTCCCAGACAAATACAATAGCTGTGGCTAAACTTATAGTTAAAAATATTAGACTTACCATTATTCGACTCCATAAATAACAACTCAGCTAACATCTGAGTGTGCAAGTTAGAGGCCGAATTTGGAAAAATTGGAATACAAAAAAATAAAATGATTACAGCAATATACAACAAGATAAGGCTATATCTTTTTAAAAATCAAATGTGAAAAAAGTCTAAAGCTTTGACAGTTGTTCTACCTTCAACAAATAAAGCCAATAATGCCATTAACTTAAGGCCTAAATAGTGCTCCAGTTCCACTCACTACAGATGTAATTACATGGAATTCTGGCTTCAAGCTAGTGAGATTTCCGATCCATTAAACATAATATTTTTAAATATAGTTATACACTTACATGTATATATATTTACTGCTTGAAACAATTATTCCTTCAGCACTCCATCGATAGCTACACATTAGAACCACTCTCATTACCAAAACCATAGATGGCAATATAAAGTATACATTGGCAAAAAAGCCTCTTTTATAAATCAAGAAATAAAATTTATAGTAATAAATCTCATTTTCTCTTATAAAAATACAACTTGAATAATTGATAAAGTTTATGAAATTGGAAATTTTTGATCACAAAATTGAAAATAAAGATTACACGGTAAACGAATTTAACTATACCGAAGCTTATGATTGCATTTTCTCAAATTGTAATTTCATGGAAGCTTTATTAGAAAATAAAAAATTCTTCGATTGTGAATTTATTCAATGTAATCTAAGTATTGTCAATCTATGCAATGCCTCAATACGTGGATGTAAGTTTAATAACTGCAAAGTTATGGGAGCAAATTGGGCATCCACCAGTCGCTTCGAAGATTGTATATTTTCAAATTGTCAATTAAGCTCAAGTACTTTTATGGGCCAGGATTTGAGAAACTGCAAGTTCAAAAATTCAATCCTCACCGATGTCGACTTTTCTGAGTGTAATTTAAAAAAGGTAATATTTGAAAACTGCGACCTAGAGGGTTCAACCTTTAGAGAAACTGACCTGAGTGAAGCGGATTTCACCACCGCAAAAAAATACGAAATCAACCCAAAATACAACAATATTAAGGGCTCTAAATTTAGCTTACCCGAAGCTCTTTCTTTACTCACAGGTCTTGATATCAAAATCGTCTAGATTTTTATTGCTATTTTATTAACAAAAATAAACATCAAACTTCAAATAGGGCGTGTTGACGTTTCATTTTCGTAGCGAGAGACAAATACTTGAAAGTCGCAGCTAGGAAGGGTTTCAAAATTACCGGAGGTGTACTAGATGTACATTGAGGATAATTTTTGAAACCATGACAACGTTGTGACTCAAGGGTTTGGCTCGTAGTAGGAAATGAAACGTCAACACCTAGT
Organism: Bdellovibrionota bacterium; assembly: GCA_041391425.1. Taxonomy (GTDB): domain Bacteria; phylum Bdellovibrionota_B; class Oligoflexia; order Oligoflexales; family JAWKNZ01; genus JAWKNZ01. The sequence continues at coordinate 318,372 of JAWKNZ010000006.1, read as the reverse complement.
TATAAAGAAAAAAATTAAAATATCCAATGGCGTTAATAATACGTCTATTTTGGGCTAACTATTGAAATTAACGAAAAAAATCCTTCTCATACAAAATTACATTTAACTCCAAACCTAGATTTAGATGCCACGACTGCACTCAAGATGCTATAATTTAAGGAATTTTCACAACTCACTCTATTATTTCATGAGCGAAGGATTAACACTTCATAATTATAAAAAATATTTTAATACCCTCACAAACACGTTTGAATAATTTGACAACCAATGACAAAAAAAGATACATGCACATTGACTAGGACAAACTCCCTAGTGCTAGGGAATTAAAGAAGACGAGGACCCAAATGCACAAAAATCTAAAATTAAAAATGATCGTTCTGCAACTTGTACTCTTATCAGCCGCATGCACTTCAAATCCATATTATGAAGGACCAAACCTGTCAGAAATCAACAAACAGAGCTTAGAGCACACTTTCTGCACCGATAAAGACGATCTAACTTATAAAGTTGGACAAAAAATAGGAACTCAAATCTGCACAGTCGACCTAGGATTACAAAACAAGTACTGTATTAACACAGAAAATAAATTACCATACTCAACAAGAGCTAAAAATATTTTGATCGGTGGAGTTAGAAAAACTTGCATTGAATCAAAAGATTCAAAAACGTTTGGGATCTGGGAAGACCCAACGATAGCTAAGGAACTTGCTGAGAAAAAACTAAAGGTGGCAAAAAAACTAATTTGTGACTTCTTACGCTACGAACCATATATAAAACATGAAATTAATCTAATGAAAAACAATATGGATTCACATGAAAACTTCAATAATATTTATGAAACACCTATTACATATAAATTTACTAATCGAGGACATTTATACTTAGAAAGTACAGACAATAAGACCGAACTTAGTTTTGATATATTTTATGACAACAGCGGTAAAGTGCCAGGTTACGATTACGTTGGAATTAGAAACGATCAAAATTCCAAACGTATATTTTCCTGCACCGCAATCTAGAAGCTAATGGCTACTGCAAATCAATGGAAGAAGAAAAAACAGGACTCGTTGTTTCATTCGCAGATATATATTGAAAATAAAGAGTTTTTGTTCCAAGCCCAGATGAAAGCTCAAACATCAAAGCCCCATTTAAACTTCTAATACCGGAACTATTCAGATCGGAAATATTTTCTGAAATGCGAATACCACTAGCAATATAAGGAGGATTCAAAGCAATTGAAATTGAAGTCGTAGTTGTCGTTGATGCACCATTATTTAGTACTGCTACTAAATTTACATCGGGAAACAATTGTAATTCGATAGGGCGAGAGTAAACGAGACTTTCCTCACCTTCTTCACTTTTAAATTTCATATATATATTATAAAAGCCGCTTTTTTCTGGCAAAAGGTATTTCACCGGGCTCTGAAGAGATAAAAATTCTGACAATTCAGCAAGATCTGAGTTTATAGAAAAGGCAAATGCTGCAAGAGGTGGGTCTAATACAATATTAAGAAGCGGGTTGTCTGTTACAGAAAGACCATCATTAATTGAAAATCCTCCACTACCAGCCGGAAAAGGATCATATATAATAGTTTTATGCAGCATAGGGCTGACCTCACGAGCAGCGTTGCGAAATCTAAGATAGACATCTTTAATCCCCTTATTTGCAACTTTCACCACATGCTGACTGCTCAGGCTTAACCATTCGTTCTCATTTTCAATATCTGGAAATTTACCTTGCGCAATAATCATCTCCGTAGCCTGAAAAGGAGCAATTATAGAAAGCCGAAGCAAAGGATCGGATGTAATAGAATCTCCATTATTGATCGTAAAGTTTCCCTTTTCTTCCGCAAAAAGATCTACTTCTATGCCATTCGTATAAACTAGAGATACATCATCATCAATATTCTTATATTGTACCTTAACTGAATTCCAACCCGTTTTTGACAAGCTATATTTAAATTTAGGAATAATTGTAGCCCAATCACTACTAGGAGTAGAACCTTCTTGCCATATACGAAAAGAAAGTGCGCTATATGGTGGTAACAAAAATATATCTACGTCCTTAGACGAACTTTTTATCTGACCAGAATTTATATCAAAACCTATTTCGCTCGGTTCAAAAGGAAGTATTCTTATTAAACCATGATATGTAGGACTTTCGTTTTTATCAATATCACGAAAAGTTACAAATAACTCTTTCATTCCAGGAGTAGAAAAAAGATGAAAATGAATCGGAGAAACAGCAATCCAACCATTGGCACTAACACTACTACTACTATTACTACTAAATGAATTATACGAACTATAGCTACTACTACTGGCAGTAGCATTTGCCCCAACTTCATTTACTCTCATTTCTACGGCATTTGGAGGAACATCAATATTCAAGCGCACAACTCGATATGGTGAAGCATCGGCACCATCCTCAATAGTAAAAACAGAACTCGTTTCTAAAGGAAAAGGAACAAAGACAACAGATTTTTCAACAACTAAACTACGCGCATCATCAAAACCAAACTGACAAAATAGTGTTATACGCGCAGTTTCAGGCCTCATAAAAACATAGTGAATCAAAGTTTCAATGGGACGTTCAACACTCCCTCCATCTTCTATAGTTAAATCTTCTTCATTAGTAGCAAGACGCATTTTAGTGGCACCAGGAGGGGGATTTATATGAATATCGACACCTAGACTATTTATGACACCAGAGCCATCCCCAATCACTAATACATCATCTAAATCAAAATCACCGACTCGAAGTGGAAGCGATAACACATCACTCAATTCACTTTGATCTACATCCGCAAATTGAGCAAACAGCACGGCGTCACCCTCATTATCAAAAGTATAAGAAAATTCTGAATTAACTTCTATCCACTCTGCCTTTTCTAACTTATCCCTATCATGACTAAACCTTATATACTCCGCACGAGAAGATTGCATACTCTTAAAAACACGTACATAAGGATGGCCACCTTGCCCCGTTGAACCATCTACCTCGCTATCCAATACAGAAATCACACCATTTACAATATCTTGTGGAAAAACCACTAAAGGGAATGTGAGCAGCAGGCTCTCTTGATCGAGAACAACATCAACTCGATTAGCCAAAGAATCTTCAGAAAAAACTTGAACTTCTTGAAGCCCACGAGGAACCCCTTCAATTTCAAAATATCCTAACTCATTTGTTTTAGCCCTCTTATGACCCAAAATCACGTCTGCCCTTGGTAGGGCAGCTAAAGATCTCGATTCGCGAAACTTACTCGCATTACCAGCAATTTTTGCTAAGTTAGTCAAAACTAGCTTCCCAAGGTCTTTAGTACCTTCTTCTTGAAATAATATCTTTCGACTCACTACACCTGATAATTTTTCTGTTTTATCAAAAACTTGGAGATAAAACCCATAGTTATAGCTATTACCACGGTCGCCAAAAATGTCTTTTTCAACACTCAGACGCTCATCTAATATATCTCTCGAAATGGTAAACTGAAAGTGGCCTAAAAGATCTGTTGTTGCGACAGAAAGTTCATCTTTATGAAAATATACTTTTGCATTCAAAACTGCAGCGCCTTTTTCGTCAACCACAGTTCCTGAAAGCTTCAATGGTTCTAAACTATGATCCAAACTCGAACTCGGTTTGTTTTTTATTAAGCAAGAGTCTAACAAAAAAAACAGAATAGAGTAGGACACTAGCCTCGATAAAAAGCGCCAATTTATTTTTAAAAATTTTTTTTCATTCATAAAACAAATTAACCCTTTTGAGATCTCAAAGTCTAAAGAACAGCACTTAGCATCATAGTATTAAAAACTATATATCCCACCTGCAAATATTTGGCTTCCAGGAGTGGCATAACCCCAAACTTCAACATAATCTTCATCAGTCAAATTTTCCCCTCGCACATAGAACTCACTTCCATGCATTAGTGAATAGGAGAGTTTAGCAGAGATTAATGTATACGGATCTAGCGTTTTTACAGTTGGCGATACCGCACTAAAATCATTATCATTTCTCATGCCAACCCTTGTAACAGAAGTTGAACACTTAACCCTTGGAGCTACAAAACCAGTTAGATCTAAGCCAGCTTTATAACTAGGCCGGCGCAGCATAGGGGAATTAGATTGTAAATCACGATGCCATAAGCGAGCATAAGACAAAGTAAGCGTCGCAAAACTAACAGGCGAAATAATCAAATCTGTATCAACTCCCTTTAAATCAGCGGCACCGATATTAAGATACTGATTCTGCACCAAATCATAATCAATTAAATCTGAAATTAGATTTCTAAAGGCTGAGACTTTTAACTCAAAAAAAGAAAAATGTTGTTCAATACCAATTGACCATGCCAATGACTTTTCTGATTTCAAATCCGAATTACCAAACATTGAATACAGTTGAAATAAACTTGGAATCTTATAGCCCGTGCCTAACTGAGCTCTCAGCAAAGTCGAAGCTCCAAAAAGTTTATAACTACTGCTAATATGAGACGATGTGAGCTTTCCAACACGACTATGATCCTCAACACGGCCTGCTAAACCAAAAACAAAAGGATTTAATCCATAACTCGAATATTGGAAAGCCAAGTGGTTTGAGTTAGATAGACGCATAGCAAACCTATCATCTAACACCAGGCTACCTTGAGAACTATATTGACTATCGCCTCTTTCCTCGTTATAGCCGATATCAAAACTTGCTATGCCCTGAGTTTTAAAGTCTACTTTACTTTTCAAACTCACGTCTGTACTCTGTCCAGTATAATGCCCATCTTCCTCTATCGGATTCGCACTATCTATTAAGTTCTTATAGTTTCTAATAACCTTAATTCCAGAAGTTTGTATAGTATGGCTAAGCTCAGGAGCAGACCTAAAACTATAGTAGAGCTTACCAGTTACTGTCTCAGTATCTACCGTATTATTAGGATCGTCTATTACCTTGCCACTATAAGAGTCAATCTCCGCATGATGCTGTGAGTAACGAGCATTCATGCCCATTTGTGAAGATTGAGAAATCTTATAGTCAATTTTAGTTGCAACTCCCGAATGATTGAAGCCATCCTTTTCACCTTCGCTCCCTGCTTTTCCACCTTCTGCAGCCGAAATTCCATCTGAAAGTGCATGCTCTAAAGATAATGAATATGATAATAGCTTATACTGCTTACCTATATGCGTTGATGCTAAAAAAGTATTTTCGCTACCTCCTTCAACTTTAATTGAAAATAGTCTCGATCGATCTGGAAGACGAGTAACAATATTAATAGCTCCACCCAGCGTATTGCCACCAGTTATGGAACCGACAGATCCTTTTAATATTTCTATCCTTTCAATTCCATCAAGCGGCATGTGAGTAAAATCATACCCCCTGGTTGGAGAAATAGGATCATTAACTTTAACGCCATCGACAGTTATCAAAATCCGATCAGATCCCATTCCATGCATAAAAATAGAAGCACCCCCGGCATCACCAGAAGGATGAACAACATGAATAGCTCCTTGCTCTGCAAGTAACTGTTCTACTGATGTCAATCCACTCTTTTCAATATACTCTCTATCTATAACAACTACATCCAAATCTGATCTAGTCTGGGGAGCCGAGCTATCCATTTGCACATCACTATCGACTGTGAGCCTCTGAGCACGTAATTCATCCAAGAAAATGCTATTGAGAATAACAAATATTGTCGACTGGTAGACAATTCGAGATAGAAAAACATTAATATCAAACATTATTCACAAGCCCTTTCACCAGAGTCTGAAAATCCAGCCTTATACTTTTATAAATTTTTTGAATAATCTCAACTATTTCAACCTATAAAGCTAACAATTTCAACTCAAAAATCCTACTTCCCGACGCATAAAGTATTATTTTTCGAAAAAATGCCGATAGATAGGTACTTAAGGTAACCTTAATTTTGTTTATATGGATATTTCGAAGTCATAGCAGAAAGGCAAAAACAGAGGGTCATATATGGAACGGTTCAAGGATATATTACGCAAATCAGTCTCATCTGGGGCCCATAAAATAATATTAAGAGCAAATCACATACCTGTTGTTGTCGATACAAAAAACCAAAACCCTCTCAACGAATTTGGCCCTGTCCAGCCAAACTGGTTACAAACTATCTACAATTTTTTATTCCAAAAAGATCTGGAACAAATCAATCGAGGACTACCAACTAAAGGCGCATTGAACATCCCAAATCTTGGTCAAATTTTGCTCATTGGACATAGGCAAAATCCTGATTATCTAGAACTTTATTTACCACCGGAAGGAGTCGCACTATTTGAAAAAAAATGGCAAGAGATCCAAAACGGTATGAATAGTCAAAACATAACGCCAAACAGCTTGCCAGTAAATTTAACCGAACCATCAGACCCCTTAGAGAACTCCCTACAAGATAAAAATAGCAGAAATTTTTCTCCAATACAGACGTACAGCCCTATCGCAAATAATGAGCAAAAAATTCAAGAAGATATGCCTATTCAACCGATCCAAGATATAGGCCACATAGCATTTTCCAGTGACAATGTAGAAACTGACGATCAAGAAAATCTAAATAATTTTAACCCTGTAATTGAGAGCCCTAAACCTTTAATACTTGAACAAAATCCCCCTCCACAGCAACCAGCTTCTGATAATTCCACTACTCAAAAAGAAGCTCCCTATGATAGAAGAGGTAACAAAAACAACGCGGATAGAAAAATTATATACGGACCTCTTGGTGATGGAAAAGTTTCAGGTGGCGAAAACTCTATCGATAATATTCTGAAAGAAATGATTAGTAAAAAAGCATCAGATCTCCACTTAGTAACTGGACAACCAATCATATACCGTATCGACGGTTCGGTAACGAGGAGAGATTCAAATCTATTATCGTCTGAACAATTAATGCATTTGCTTGATCCCATCATCCCCCCTAGTAATAAAGTCGAATTTATAGAATCTTCAGATACTGACTTCGCCTATGAGATTTCGTCAGTGGGCCGTTTTAGAGTTAACCTATTCCGTAACAATAGGGGGGTTGGAGCAGTATTGAGGCATATTCCCGCCACCATTCTCACTGCCGAACAACTTGGAATTCCACCTAGTTTGCTAAAATTTTGTCAATTAAGCAAAGGATTGGTTCTTGTAACAGGCCCAACAGGCAGTGGTAAATCAACCACCTTGGCCGCTATGTTAGATCACATCAATAAAACACGGGCAGAACATCTATTAACTATTGAAGATCCAATAGAATTTGTTCACACGCAACAAAAATGCTTAGTAAATCAAAGAGAGGTTGGGCGCCATACAAAATCCTTTGCTAAAGCATTGAAAGCCGCACTGCGCGAAGATCCAGACATCATTCTTATCGGAGAAATGAGAGATTTAGAAACAATACATATTGCAATTGAAACAGCCGAAACAGGGCATTTGGTTTTCGGTACGCTGCATACAACAACTGCCGTTTCAACCATTGATAGAATCATTGATCAATTCCCTTCAGATCAGCAGGAACAAATTCGCGTTATGCTATCGACCTCCCTCAAAGGAGTTGTTTCTCAAACTTTATTAAAGAAAAAAGGAGGTGGACGCTTAGCAGCTCATGAGATATTGGTGCTGAATGAAGCTGTCGGAAATATGATCAGAGAAAACAAGCCCCAACTCATTCAAAGTCATATGCAAACACAAAAATCAGACGGAAACATCCTTCTAAACGAATCCCTAACTCAGCTACTAGCAAATGGACTCATTGAATTCGAAGATGCGTACCTTAAGTCTGTCGACAAAAAGGGATTGATAGACCTATGCAAGCGTAAAGGCATTAAAATGACCCTAAGCGATGGTGAAGTATACAAAGCCAGCTAGCCTATACATTAGACTTTAGTCTTGTAGCCACTCAATTCCATACCCAGATAGCATTGCAAATAGCGAATTAAAAGGTGCTCCAGTAGCACCATAGTTGGCACCCGGGTATTCAGTGCCCCAGTTCCATACAGATGCGAAAATATCCAAATGCACCATCGGGCCTGATGAAAATTCTTTCAAAAAATGCGCTGCAACATTAGAACCAGACGCCCCAGTGCTAGCTGCGGGCATACGCCTTATTGGTAAGATCGGCGGCTTCCGAATAATTAGCAGAAGCAAAAGGTAAAAACTCATTCCAAAAGTAAATTTTCTCCCCAGTTATCTGCAACCATCTCAAGAAAGCGATTAAATTTAAAATCAGCAAAATGCACTGCAGTGAAAAACGGAGAAAATTGCCTCATAGCTGCCGTTGTCAAAGTAGCAGCAACTAAAGTTTTACAAGGTTTATACATATCTTGCGCATAACTTATCGCATCAGCCAGAATCAAGCGACCTTCAGCATCAGTATGCTCTATAATAACCTTCTTCCCTGTTCTAGCCGAAACTATAGAACCAGGCTTCATTGATTTTTCTGCAACTAAATTTTCACAACTAGGGATAGCAAGCACTATAGGATAATCAAAGTTCGAAGAAACCAATGCCATAAATAGATTAGCCATCAAAGCCGCACCACCCATGTCATTCTTCATGCAATTAACAAAATTATCGTGATGCTTAACATTAATACCGCCGGTATCAAAAGTAATACCCTTACCTACCAATAGTAAAGGAGGGTGATCATCATTATTTTTACAGTAGGACACAAGGTGCAACCTTGAAGGAGATCGCGAACTAGCCTGACCAACAGCCAAAAGCAAGTTCATACCATGTTTTTTAAGTTCACTCTCATTCATCGAAACAAAAGAGCAAGCATTCTCATCAGCAAAAAGCTTTAATCTTCTCCCAATTTCAAGAGATGTTAATTCGTCGGGATTTTCATTTACCCAACGGCGATAAGCTTGCTCATAGCTCATCCTAATATCACGATGTGGGTCCATTTGCGAAAAACGATCGACATCAGGAGTCATGACGACAACGCGTTCTAGCGAAGACTGAGTATACCGTGGATCCATAAAGCTAGCCTTGATATCCTCAATTATTGACAAATGATCTAGTTCAAACTCTGGCTCCAACCAAAAGACCAAATCTTTGACCCCTTGACGCTGCTTAAGAGTTTCTACAGCCTGATTAGCTAACCATCTCCGCTCTAAAGCACAACCATCCCTATGATCCCACTGGAGTACCATCCAAGGTTTTTCTCCATTAGCCTCAAAGAAACCACAATCAATACTAAAATAATGATTACGGCGCTGCAAAGATGCGTAAGAAGTTTTTATTAATTCTTTTATCCACAAACTTGTATAGGATTCGGGGCGAGCTAAAACAACTAACATTTGGGAGTTAATTAGATTCTTTTCAGGATTTTCATCTGCAATTTGAAAAATTTCTTCTTTCATTTTATTCCAAAATCAACATAGCTGGATCAGCCAATGTAAAAATCCCCCTCCACTTTAGCCATTATTACCAAAAGCAGAGGAGGATGATTAACTCAAAAAATTCTGCGTTTCATCTACCAACACACTTATTTACCGCATCATCAATAGGTGGGTTAGTGTAATCAAAGGTAAAAGAAAAAGTATAAACATGTTGGTTATGGTTGACCTGAATCCAAGTTTTATACTCACCATCTGGAAGACTTTCTTTGTGATTATCATAAGGAAATACAAACTTTCCTTTTTCAGCCATCGGCAGAAAGCTATGCATATGATAGAAAACTTTATCCTTTAATAGCGTTCCAAACTTACTGATTACAATCGAATGCCCTCCCATACCTAGCCAACGATCAAATCCGTCACCTTGTACATAGGACCCATTTTCATCTAGCATATAGATTTTCGCATAAAACTTTGGCATCCATATACTGCAAAAGCGGAACTGCTCATAGCTAAAGACAACTTTATAAAAATCTCCCTCAGATCCAAGTTCGCCATTTTCTTTATAATACTTAACCGATACGTGTTCATCATCTGCCAAGCTAGGTTGATCTGAAGCCTTCGCCGTTGCTTCATCTGCTTCAGCATAGAACTCCCCTCGCCCCATCAACATCGGCATCTGCTCATTAATAGGAGTAGGCATCATCTCATTAAAATAGAAATAACGTCCGCTACTACTAACAGCTCTCTGCGCATCAAAATTATCCGGATCATCACTCGCCGCATTTATGGGAAGAGTGAAGATACCAGTTTCCTCGTTCAAATAAGGATGTACATGAGCAAATGAAGACAAGTCCGACTTAACAATCAACAGATGCATAGGCTTAGCATGCATTTTCATAAAGCCAATATGCCGCTCACCTGATTCTTTAAGTATTTCAAATTGAAAATTAGAAGCATTCCCGGCAGTCATAACATTTCCACCAGGAACATCAATCGAAAGTTGTGATTTCATACCTCCAGCATAACCCAACGACGATCCCAGTATTAAACCCAGAATAAATGCTCTGTTTATGAAAAGTCTTCTCATCATTTCTTAGTCCCTTGCACCAGCAAATTCAAACACGTAAAGTCCATTTTCAATATCAGACATCAAGATTTTTCCCGAAGAAAAGAAAGGGAAAGCACCCCAAGCATCTTTAAACCCACTACGAGGGCTGTTATTATCCATATAATATGCAACTTCTACAGGGTTACTTGGATCAGCAATATCGACAATCCTAAGTCCACTACCATAGTGAGAAATATAAGCATAATGACCTTTTATATGCGTATTATGAGCCAATTTACCCGGAGCTAAATACTCACCCAACTTCCTAACATCGCTTAAGTCACTCACATCCCACAATTTGACAGTTTTGCCATCATTCTCTTCGGTGGTCATCAAAATTGTACCATCTTCGTTAAGCCAAGAGTTATGTACATAACCAGCATTAGGAATTTCAAAACGTCCTAAAGCACTAATGTTGCTTGAGTCCGAAGTATCAAAAATACCGATAGTGCCATGACCGCCTTCAGAAATAAAAGCCACATTGTTTCTCACATATATATCGTGACACTCAACACCAAAACCACCCACTTGTACTGGGTGCACTGGATCAGCCAAACTCAACATACGAACAGGCAAAGCATTATTGCCTTCTGCGTAAAGCATAGCATTTTCGACATCGATATATAAATTATGTGAAGTAGAAAACCCAGTATAAGTGTTAACAACCTGCGCCGATTCAGGCAGTTTTGACAGATCTATGATCTGCATTCCGCCAGAAGTTTCGTTTACAACATACGCATAATGAGAATAAGTTTTAATGTCTTTCCACGTAGAAGATGAGCTTGGTATAAAAGTCACTTCTCTTAAATTTGCTGGATCGGTAATATCAATAATCGAGGTACCATGTACTACTCCTAACAAAGCATATTCACGACCATCTGGTGCTGTATAGCCCCAAACATCGTTATAACCTCTTTGTGAATACTGGTCAAAATGCCCAGCAACACGTAGCTCTTCTGACGCAAGTGCATTTTGGCTCACGCTTAAAGCCAAACCCGAAGCAAAAGTTGCTCCAATCCCCCATGAAACCACTCTTTGAAAAAATCCTTTTCCCAGCATCATTTTGCCCCTTCAATGCAATATTAAATTTCAAGCATAACTTCTTTGAATATGGATCTTATTGGCTAGCCAGTCAAATGTCAAATAACATTTACATAAAATATCGCATGTCAAAATGTCATTAAAGCCTTATAGAATACGGGAAATAAGATAAATGGCTGATTTAACAAGACCTCATAAGGTTTAACATTATAGCAACTCATGTCATAAATAATAAGCAGGAAACAGGATTGTGATTATAACTTAATCAATACATCCTATCTCTACGACTTCTTATTAAACTGGTTCCTTACATAAAGATAAACCCGGGATCTGAAATTTTTTGAAAAACTGTAGCATTTTCACCGGATTCGAACTTCGCTCGGGTGCTAGGCGCGAGGAGGTGGGAAACCGCAGTGTACATGTTGGTACATGAGGATTTCCTGACGACGAAGCAACGACGCAACCGGCTAGAAATTCGGAATTCTCAACGGATTCGAACTTCGCTCGGGTGCTAGGCGCGGGGAGGTGGGCCCGCGGTGTACATGTTGGTACATGAGGATTTCCTGACGACGAAGCAACGACGCAACCGGCTAAATTCGAATTCTCAACGGATTCGAACTTCGCTCGGGTGCTAGGCGCGAGGAGGTGGAAACCGCAGTGTACATGTTGGTACATGAGGATTTCCTGACGACGAAGCAACGACGCAACCGGCTAGAATTCGGATCCGGGATAAACTCTAACTTCTTAAATGCCAAGCTTTGGGTTGAACAAAAGCTTGTATCCCCAATTCAGACAAAGTCGAACCGACTCCCGAATGCTTACGCCCAGTCCATGGTAAATGAGGACTAACGCGGTCACAGCAGTTCCAATAAACAGTACCAGTATGCATTTGGCTTAATATTTCTTCTGCCCTGCTTTGATCTTTAGTATGCACGCTAGCTGTCAATCCATAATCAGTGTCCTTCATCAACCTAATTGCTTCTTGATCGTTTGCAACCTTTTGTACGGCAATAATAGGTCCAAAAGATTCTTCACGCATAATTTTCATTTGATGGGTTGCATCTTTTAGAACAGTGACCTGATAAAAAGGCCCGTCAATATCAAGAGCAGAACCTCCAGTCATCAAAGTCGCACCTTTTTCTATAGCATCCTTAATCTGCTCGTCCAACACAGCGACTTGTTCCTTCCGAGCCAAACAACCAATATAAGTTTCCACATTAAGCGGATCTCCTACTTTTAACGACTCTGCAAAACGAACTAGTTGTAACATAAAATCGTCATAAATTTTTTCATGCACATAAATTCTTTCGACTGCACAGCAGCTCTGCCCAGCATTAAAAAACGCCCCATCACCTACCACTTCTGCAGCAATTTTAATATCAACATCATCACAAATATATGCAGGATCTTTCCCTCCAAGCTCCATTTGTACCTTAATCATTCGTCCAGCAACTGATTCAGATATTTTTTTGCCTGTAGCGTACGAGCCTGTGAAAAAGACGCCGTCAATATCCTGCTCCAATAAATTTTTCCCCACCGCACCATAACCTACAACAGTTTGAAAAAGCCCTTCCATGACGCCTGCTTGCCTCATTAAACTTTCAAATCGCAATCCTGTAAGTACAGTTAACTCAGAAGGTTTATATAAAACAGCATTTCCACACAACAACGCAGGTATAAAAACATTGCTACCGACAAAATATGGAAAGTTCCAAGCAGAAATATTAGCAATCACCCCAAGCGGCTCAAATGTGATTTTCTCAACCATCTGTCCATCACGATGCATAATTTTCTCTCTAACAACACCCTCTGTTCGTTCGAGAAACCAATCAATTCTTCCTAATGTTGCTTTTATTTCCCCACGAGAATGCGCTAATGGCTTTCCCATTTCACTAGTTAATAGTTCTGCAAGTGATTCAACTTCGCCTGCAACTAAATCACGAAATTTGCGTACCACATTATGACGTTCTGTTAAACTAAGCCTGGCCCACTCCGGCTGAACTCTACGGGCCAATTGAAAACGATCCTTTATGCTCTCGCTTGAATCCTCTTTAAGTCTGTTAAGTAAAGCACCCGTTGCTGGATTAAATACGTCCATAAAATTTCCACTCCTAAATTTTTGCTCTTTTTACAACCTGCGTACAAAACTCTGCCATTAATACCTCTGGATTTAACAATGACTTATCAGCCAAGTCTTGAAATTCAGGATGCCATTGGACCGCTAAACACCATGGGTCATCATCATTATTTTGCTTTAATTTAATTGCCTCGATAATGTTATCTTCACTAGATAGGGCCTCAATTTGCAAGTTTTCCCCTAAATCTTTAATTGCTTGATGATGGACACTATTAATAGTTGTCGTTTTTACATCAGGGTAAAGGCCTGCAAGATAACCATTTTCAACAAAATCAATTTGATGAAAATTTTTATCGTAAATATCCCAATTTCTATGAAGTAACGCACTAGGGTTTTGTGTCTGAATATCCTGAAAAAGTGTACCACCAAAGGCTACATTCATTAACTGTAACCCTCGGCATATCCCAAATACTGGCTTATTTTGTTCTAGGCATGCTCTCAACAAAGCAATTTCATAATCATCTCGAACTTTATCCCCACGCCAAGCGGGATCTAATGGATCCTCACCATAGCTAAGAGGGCTGACATCAACACCACCTTGTAAAAGCAATCCATCAATTCCAGCAACCAAATCTTTAACAGCAACTTTGGAATTCTGATGCACAGTAGGGATCATATACACCAAAGCCCCCTGAGACATTGCATAATGTGCCATTGATTCTTCCAAATATAGAAGCGTCTTACCTTTAAAAATATCTCGCTGCGGATCAGCATGAAAAATACACGAGGACATACCAATTTTGACAGCCGTCATTATTCATCTCCCTTGATCGCTTCTAAAAATAAAGAATGAAAATCTTCGCGACTACATGGCCTAGGATTATTAAGATGGCAAGAATCACTAACCGCTACATCTAATAAATTATCAGTCACCTGGCTACAAATGACGGCTAAGTTTGTAGGTATTTCCAAAGAACGTTTTAAGTCTCTAATATTTTTTATAAAAACAAGCCCCAGCTCTTTTTCCGTACTTCTACCTGCCTCTAAAAATGTTTCCATAGACCCCACTACTTTTGCCATTGTGGCAAATCGATCAGGCACTACCTCTAAATTAAACCTTAAGCACGCATCTAACATCAATGCATTAGCTAAGCCATGATGGGTATCATAACACGTTGACAATGCGTGTGCGCATGAATGGGTGACTCCAAGACCTTTTTGGAAAGCAACTGCCCCCATCATAGACGCCATTAACATTCCGCCACGAGCCTCCAAATCATTTGGGGTTTCTACAGCTCTATGCAAATATTTAAAAACAAGCCTTATCCCTTCTAAAGCAATACCATCACACATGGGATGGTAATTCTTGGCTAAATAAGCTTCTATATTATGAGTCAACGCATCCATACCTGTTGCTGCAGTTATGTGTACAGGCAAACCGACCGTCAGCTCTGGGTCTGCAATAACTTCATGCGGAGTTAGTCTAGGAGAGTAAATAATTTTTTTTGCGTGAGTATGATCGTCTGATATGACTGAACTCGCACCCACTTCACTACCCGTCCCGGCAGTTGTAGGCAAAGCCAACATAAATGGTATCTCCTGATCAACAGGCAAAGCACCGGGCATATCATCCTCATACTGAAATAAATCACCTGGATGATAAGCCATCAAAGCAATAGCCTTGCCGACATCCAAGGCACAACCTCCACCCACAATAACCAACGAATCTGCTTGGTGAGCTTTAAAAGCTGAAACTCCTGCATCAACATGACCTTTAACAGGGTTTCCCCGGGCATCAGAGTAAACCGAAACCTTAAGACCGCTTTTTTCAGCATCGCGAACAATTTTTTGAAAGAGATCAGTCGCAGCCAAGCCTGCATCAGTAACAAAAAGTGGCCGTGCTTTTCCATTTTCTCTCAATACCATAGAAATATTTTCAGCTTCCTTCACACCAAATCTAATTTTTGTAGGAAAACGAAAGCTCCCCTTTTGCAAATTTTGTAAAGCCTGCATACACACTCCTTATACTGAAGGCAGGTAGAACATTTAAATTATTTCAAAATACCGCTTTAATTCCCAATCCGTTACGACCTTTTGACTTTGTTGCCACTCCCACTCACGACTTGCGGCATAATGCTGGACAAATGTTTCGCCAAACCATTCTTTCGCCAACTCCGATTCTCTAAACATTTTTATGGCATCCAGCATATTAGTTGGAAGCTTTTGCGATTTCTCGTCTTTATAACCACTGCCAGTCACCATTTCTTGCCCTAAAGTCAAATGGTTTTTTACACCGCTCAAACCAGCTGCCAAAGTAGCAGCCACCCCCAAATATGGATTCATATCTGCTCCTGGGACTCGCACTTCAACTCTAGTGGCAGACTCTTTAGTCGCGATAACCCTCAAAGCACAAGTTCTATTATCTATCGACCAATTGGCCCTAGTAGGAGCCCAATACCCTTCCACCAAACGTTTATAGCTATTGACCGTAGGAGCTAACATTAATGTCAATTCTGGTAAAAATTTAATTTGTCCGGCAAGATAGCTACGAAAAGTAGCACTCATATTATATTTATCACCAGAGTCAAAAAATAAGTTTTTACCCTGACCATCTTCAATGCTTTGATGAATATGGCCACTACAGCCAGGCAATGAGGCATTCCAACGTGCCATAAATGAAGCGACAATCCCATGTAAATGAGCAATCTCCTTAACCCCTGCTTTGAACAAGATGGCTCTATCAGCAGCTTCTAATGCATCGGAGTTACAAATAGCTGCTTCATAAACTCCAGGCCCAGTCTCGGTGTGCAATCCTTCTAAAGGAATCTCGTAATCTTCCATCATATCTATTAAGTCATTGAAAAAATCACGGCGCATTCCTGAACGTAAAAGCGAATACCCGTACATGCCCGGAGTCAGAGGAGTAACCGTTGAAAAGTCTTTCTGAGCCAAGCTGGCCGGCGTTTCATCAAAGTTAAACCATTCAAACTCACAGCCAACTCTAGGTTTATAGCCCATTGTGTCACTAATCTTCAAAACCCTTTTTAATAACTGCCTAGGACAAACCGCTAGAGGCGAGCCATCCGCTTGGACAAAATCACCTAAGAAAAACCAATTTTCTTCATCCCACGGAATCCGCCTACAGCTCGACAAATCAAGGCGAACATCAGCATCGGGATATCCCGTATGCCACCCTGTATAGGAAACATTGTCATAACAAACATCCGAACTATCCCAACCAAAAACCACATTACAAAAGCCAAATCCATTTTTAAGCGCAGACTTAAATTTCTTAATATGAATAAATTTGCCACGTAAAATACCATCTAAATCAGCTATCGCGACTTTAATTTTCTTAGCACCTGAATCATCAATTTCAGCCAGTATTTTTTCATAAGAAGCACCAACCTCTGTCACCACGGCATTCTCCTTCTGGGGTTTCTGCTATACAAATAACTTTGAGGCCATTGTGCCTTAAAACACAAGCAGAGAAAATCGAAATCCATAACGTTAAAATATATGCACTGCCATTGTCGCTCCGGTGCATTTTTTAAGCTATTTATGGTTAAGCACTTTACGACATATTTAAGGGGAGCAAAGCCTATCAGACAAGGCTTGCCTAAAAAATGAGGAGATAGTACCTTAGTACAGCGACGAATGTTTTTTCGGCGTAACGCAGTATGATAGGTTTTTGCTCCTTAATAGAATAACAACTGGATATCCTGAAGAAAAAAAAGCATAATGCGATCGGACCGTATACTGGCGAGAACTCAACCTTCTTAATTGGGGACCTTACACCTTGTTCGAAGAATATCTGCATGAAGTAGCAACCTTAGCTAGCTGGCCTATATTAATTATCACCCTCGCCGCCTCAATTGCTATTTTGGGAAAGTCCGCTGATGCCTTAGTCGATATCGCTGTTGAGCTCTCTCTCCGCTGGGGGATTCCTTCTCTAATAGTAGGCGCGACAATTGTAAGTTTAGGCACAACATTTCCTGAGGTAATTGTATCTGTAATCTCTGCCATACAAGGAAAGCCAGGACTAGCTATGGGCAATGCCGTAGGCTCGATTATATGCGACACTGGCTTGATAATGGGCATTGCCTGCTTAATAAGACAAATTCCCATAGACAGAAAAATCGTGAATAGACAAGGCTGGGTTCAACTATTTGCAGCTGTCCTTTTAATCATCGTCTGCATCCCAGTCGAAAACCCAGCCAGTGCCTTTACTGCAGGTGGAGTTATGACAAGAAACACCGGTCTTTTCTTCATGGTGTTACTTGGTTTTTATATGATGGCAAGCTTAAAGTGGGCAAATGAAAATGAAAACGAAGAACAAAATAATGAAGAAGAAGCGAGTCATTCAAAGCCTCTATCCCTACAAATACTCATAGCCTTGATTGCCATTATATTCCTAGGATTATCTTCTCAAATACTAGTTACAAGTGCTTCAGAAATCGCATTGCGTATGTCCATCTCTCAAAGTGCCATTGCTGCAACTGTTGTCGCATTCGGTACTTCTTTACCCGAATTGGTAACAGTAATCTCAGCAGTTCGCAAAGGACATGGGCAAATTGCAGTCGGTAATGTAATAGGTGCAGACATTTTAAATGTACTTTTAGTCGCGGGAGCAGCCGCTTCGGTCACTCCGCAAGGCCTCGCTGTCGACCCAGAGTTTTTTACCCGCTACTTTCCAGCAATGCTTGGAGTCCTAATTGCTTTCAGACTTGGTATTTTGTTTTCAAGAGGCAAACTCAGTAGATGGCTTGGTGCCGTTTTATGTACGATATATGCAATAACTCTGTTTTACACTCGATAAGCAAAAAAAAACCGCAGATAACTAGGGCGTGTTGACGTTTCATTTCCTACTACGAGCCAAATCCTTGAGTCACAGCGTTGTCAGGGTTTCAAAAATTATCCTCAATGTACATTTAGTACACCTCCGGTAATTTTGAAACCCTTTCTACCTGCGACTTTCAAGTATTTGTCTCTCGCTACGAAAATGAAACGTCAACACACTAGACAGAAATGTTTCTTTTCCCCCTCTTAAGAAACGAACTAAGGTTCAGATAAAAAACACTCGGAAACAGCCAAACTCCAATGAGTTTCTCGAATCCATTCAGAGGGAGCTAGAGTTAAAATAGATTCACTATCAATTTTTAAAGATCCATTTTTTAAAGCATGGGCAATAATCGGAGTTGGTCTAAAAATGCGTCCAATCTTTTGTCCAATTCTCTTCAAATCTACTCCTCTAACACTCCTTAAAGCACAGCCAACGTACTCCAATAACCACGAATCATCGTCTCGATTTTCTACCTCCAACTGCTCTAAAAGCATTTCGGATGAAGCTGCAGGAGATCTCGTTTTGACAGGCGTTGTAAAAAAACGTTCATTACGTGGATAACTATACCTAAGACCAATCTTCAAGTCATCTAGTACCAAATAACCATGAGCACCCGAGCCGACTCCTACATAGGAACCATCCTGCCAATATAGCCAATTATGTTCACAAGTATGACCATCTTTACACCAATTAGAAACTTCTTCGTGAATAAATCCATTTATTGCTAATTCTCGGCGAGCATGCTCATAAAACTCTACTTCTTGCTCTTCATTCGGTGAATTAGTAACGGCACCGCGGAAAAATCTCCTTCCCAAAGGAGTTCGTTTTTCATATATCAAGTTGTACAAACTAATATGCTGAATACCAGAGTCGATAGCCCGCTTAATATCAGTCATCCAAGAATTTAAACTTTGACCAGGCCATCCATAAATTAAATCCAAGTTAACAGAAAATTTTCCAAAGTTTCTAAGCAACTCCAAAGCTTTCAATGCACTTATATGATCATGATCCCTCTTTAACACATTCAAACCACTATTATCAAATGTTTGAATTCCAAGAGAAATTCTCGTAATGCCAAGTTCATGCCATTTTAATAACTTTTCTTCACTAATATTGTTCGGATTTGCCTCAAGAGAAACCTCACAGCCTTCTTGCATCATTGGTAAAAAAGCCTCAAATAATGGCTTCATCTCATCAGCGAATAATCCCGGCGTCCCGCCACCAAAGAAAACAGATGTAAATTCAAATGCATTTCTGGATTCTTGAAGGTAGTGTATCCAAAATTTTAAATGCTCTTCTAATAAAACAAAATATTTATCAGTTAGGGAAGAGTTCCAATTTGCTGTCTTAGCAAAATCACAATAGTGACAAAGATTATCACAAAACGGTATATGAAAGTATAACCCAAGCTTATTATCAATATTATCATTTTTCTGTGACATCTATTATGAACCACTCGTTTTATCTTCTTGCAAATGAGATAGCAGCAATTTACGCGGCCCAAATTCAAAGTTAATTTTTCGCAAGAAAAAATATGTGCCCACCATCTTGCGGTTAAGAAACACAGTTTCTCGAGGAGGAGCCCTAAATTTAAAAGCAAATACTGCATCACGAGCCATATTTGACAGGGCATTAATCAAATCTGTTTTACCCCATAGGTATGGATTATCTCCAGAATCAGCGCCATCAAGGCTAGGACTAGCATAACATTCATCAAATGGAATAATAGCTGCGTAGCAGAGGTCAACAAATAAGTCCAATTGCGTTTGCGAGTCTGTCTCCCGCAAAAAACCTAATTTCACACCCAATTGGACTATTCCTTCGGCATCTCTATGCAATGCCGCATATACCAACTTTGCAAATGGTTCCATATATCTTTTGGGAAATTTTCTAATCGCCCCAAAATCAAACAATACAATTCTATCTATATCTTCCCCATCCACACCTTCATCGATCTTAATTTTAAAGTTACCAAAGTGACAGTCTGTCTGAACCATACGCCAGATAAACATTTCTTTAAACATCAGATCCATAATCGCTACACCAAGTTTGTTTCGACGCAACTGACTAAGCTCGAGCAAGCGTCCATCATGCATTGATACTCCCTCTTCGAAGCTCATACAAAGAATTCGCTTTGTTGAATATTCAGGAAACACCTCAGGTATAATAAACCTTGGATCATCCGCTAGTAAATTTTGAAAAGTTTTAATCTGCTCTAGTTCCCTCCCGTAATCCGTTTCATTGCGCAACATCATACGCACTTCATTAAAAATTTCGTTAAACTCAGGTCCTATGGGAACTAGCTTAGATAAGGTGAGTATAGATTTTATGGCCTTTAAATCATTATCAATAGCTTTATCAACTCCAGGATATTGCACTTTCAATGCCAATACTTTGCCATCGGATCTTCGAACGGCACGGTACACCTGTCCCATCGAAGCGGCGGAAATTGGTTCATCACAGATATCCAACTGCTCATAAATCTCAGCACCAAGGTTTTTCTCTATGACACGCCTCATTGTATTCCAGCTCACTGGCGCTGATTCCGCTTGCAGCCTTTTTAAAATCCCATTGACTTCAGGGGGCAAATAATATTCACCGTATGTCGATAGCATCTGACCAACTTTCATAAAGCTGCCCTTCAGTTTTCCAAACTCCTTTACCAAGAAGTTAGCCTGCTCAGATAAAAAATTGTGAAGGCGAGGATTTTTTTCTTCACGATTAGAAAAAGCCTCCCCAAATTTATAGCTGACATATTTTGCACCTGTCGCAACTGTCATCCCTAATACGGAAAGACCTCGCGACAATGTTGAAGACTTGATCTTATCAATCTCGTTCTTATTTAATTTCTCTTTTTTTTCAGAAGCCATCAACAGAGTCTCCATAGATCAAAACAAAATAAAACTCCTACCTATGTGAGTCTTATCTAAAGCAGAAATTGCAGCTGCAACCTAAATTAGGTTATAGCATTTCACGACTCATCTACCCTCATAAAATAATAAAAAGAAATATTTTAGTATCCGATAAAATCGCAGGTTTTATCTATCATTTCATATATTATAATCCCCTTATTAGTCCTTAATAAACCACCAATAGGCAATTTTTTCATTATAAAATCAGTAGCTTATGATTAAAAAAATGGAGATTGCTTTATAGATATGCAATAATAGAAACGATGTAATCATAGACAGGGCTTTCAATGTTCAAATTGTTTCTAATAAACCGTCTACTGTCTGCGCAAGCTAATGAAAGTGATTCGCAGGTAACAGCACCATCAACAAGGCGAAAGCGCAATAGACGGATATATGAAAGATATAATATCGACAATAAACATCTGGCTTTAATGAATGAGCAAGATATCTTACTAGTGCGTGACATCTCAGAAACTGGCTTTTCAACAGAAGTTTCCCCCCGCGGGTTTGAACGCCTTAAGATTGGAGATATTTATCACTGTCGCCTAAGATATCTCGACGAGATATATGAGCTCGAAGCTAAGGTCACATGGAAAGCAAAGCAATTCGTTGGATTTGAAATTTCAGAAACAGATGCAAGGATAAAAACGTTTCTAGCCAGAATTATCCAACCGTTAGAAATCGGACAATCTTTGAAAAAAGTCAACCGAACTGACGAAGCCAATAACTCTCTAGTAAAAGAGGAGTTTCAAGGAAATGAATCTACTAGTTTATCATTATGGTACAATAACAAATATGGAAAACTTAAGGCCTGGCAGCTCGAGGACGACGATGTTTACATTGGTTGGAGCGATGACTCAGGATTACGCACAGGCCGTATTTCTGTCTCCGACAAAATTATTGGCGCCAAACAACCATGGGAAAAAATACGCCACATAGACAATGCCATCAACCCACAAAGCAAACAGTATGCGATGGATATTATCATGGCATTCTCAGAAGAAGTAAAATCAGAAATTCTTGAAAGTCTAAGTGAGTAAGCTTATGGGATTCAGACTTATTAAAGACAAATCTAAAGACAATGCAGACAAGCTCGAACAACTGCGTAAGATACAGCTCGACACTGAAGTGATGCGCTGGGCCAACATGACTAATAACGGCGAGAAAAAAGAACAGTTTATCGAGCGCTTTGCCTCTATTAAGGCAAAGCCTAAAAAAGACAAAGATATGGAGGAAATTGTCGACGATCTAACCACAGAAATAAAAAAAGACAAGAAGAATCTTATTCAAGCCCAAGGAAATATTGATTTAGATAGAATTATGGATCTGTTAACATGACAGAGTGGTGCTGGACGGCTTAAACTCCATTGTTAACTCAGAAAAAAACATGAATCTCAACTAAACTGAGGGTCTGTGTTTCTATTTTTGCACCTTAGTCTAAACGTGAGGCAGCTTCTAGTGACCAACTAAATCAAATCGTTTTATAGGAGCTCAGGCCATAAAAGAGACAATTAAAAAAACTTTATTGAACAATATCAGCGGTCTTGGGGAAGAAGAAGTACGCGAAAAATTAGCAAGCATTCTGGCAAATACATATTTAAATACGCTTTTATCTAAAGCTGGAAAAAGCAAGGATGAAATTATACAAATCCTTGGTAGAGAGATTGGCTTCGCCCTTGCTGCTGTGTTACAAGAACCCCTGCAACGGCTTGTAGATGGTCGAAAAATACGCATCTCAATCGAGTTGGTACCGAAAGAAGCAGGGCATACTGTAAAGAAAAAGAAAAAAAAGAAAGCCAATGCCAAGAAAAGACAATAACAACATATCCCCCATTTCCGCCCAAACAAAACTTTCCATAGAAGGAATTGCTTACGGTGGAAAAGGCATCGCAAAAAAAGACAGTAAGGTGTATTTCGTGGAACAGGCTGTACCAGGTGATGTTGTTATCTGCAAGCTGAACAAAGACAAACCCCGATTTAGCGAAGCCTCTGTCCTAACAATCGAAACAAAAAGTCCTTTGCGCACAACCTCTCATTGCAAATATAGTGACGAATGTGGCGGATGCCAATGGCAGGACATACCATATGAACAACAATTGGTATGGAAAAAACAATTTGTTCAAGAATCGTTGCAAAAAATTGCTAGGCTAGAATCCCACCAAACAATAATAGTAGAACCTTCTCCAAAGATTCAAGGATATCGCAACAGAATACTGTTAAGAGGAACAATAAAGCCAGATGGATCAATTGGTGTTGGTTACTTCAAAGCATCAACTCACGAGCAAATGCATATATCTCACTGTCTTATAGCTTCTCAACCACTCAATAGTTTTATTGAAAAAATAAGTTCTCATAAAACGTTGGCAACACCACAAAAATTTCGTATTGAACTACAAGAACTTCCCGCTAGATCTGTCAATTCTACTGCCTCTATTTTTGCTATAGTAACGCCGGCAGATGGAAAAACAAATTCATTAAAGCAGTTAGTAGATGAATTACAAGACTTCGAAGAAATTCTATGGATAGGGCTAAGCTACGAAGCTAAAGAAGCACCGGTCGCAATTTTCGAAGAAGATGCCTTAAAATACTTCACTTCCCCCGGACAGTTCTTACAAGTCAATACCCTGCACAATCATAGCCTGCGCAATGAGATAGCGACAATCGTCGATAGGTTAAGCCCCAAAGTAATAGCAGACTTATACTGTGGCTCAGGAAACCTATCTTTAATACTTGCAGATGGCACAAGGAGAATCGACGGATTCGAATTCAACAAAATAGCCATCAGAAACGCAAAAATAAATACCAGAGAAAACAATCTGCATAACATCCGTTATCATGCATATGATGCTCTACAAGGATTTAAAAGACTGGTGAAGTCGGGTGGGAAACCAGACTTACTTATTGTCGACCCACCACGCAAAGGTATGGCTGAAGTAACAGCCACGATACTAGAGCCAGGCAATGAACCCAATTATATCATATACGTCAGCTGTGATCCGACGACCTTAGCACGAGACATCAAAGCACTTGCTGATGCATATGAAATGATTGAAATTAAATGCTTCGATTTCTTTCCTAATACATATCATATCGAAACAGTATGCCTTCTAAAGAAAATCAACTGAAGTATTTTCTAGACATTTCCTCTAAGCTAACTTGGCGAATTTTCTGAGCTTGCCCCGCCTGCCCAAAGGCTGTCATTCTATCAGCAACAACTTTGGTCATAGCCTCACGTGCAGGTTTTAAATAAGCCCGTGGATCAAAATCCGAAGGAGACTGTGCCAACACCTTTCTAATAGCACCAGTAATTGCTAGACGATTATCAGTATCGACATTAATCTTTCTCACGCCATTTTGAATACCTTTTTGAATTTCTTCAACCGGAACGCCAAAAGTTTGCGGAATTTTACCACCAAATTCATTAACAATGTCCTGCAAGTCTTGCGGAACAGAAGAAGACCCATGCATAACCAAATGCGTATTAGGTAATTTTTTATGAATTGCAGCAATTGTATCCATCGATAAAACATCGCCTGTAGGCTTTTTACTAAATTTGTATGCACCGTGACTCGTCCCAATCGCAACAGCCAACGCATCCACACCCGTTATTTTGACAAATTCAAAGGCTTCATCCGGATTAGTAAGTAGCTGTTCCTTCGATAAAGTTCCTTCAAATCCGTGACCATCCTCCTTCTCACCTGTACCAGTTTCTAAAGAACCTAGACAGCCTAATTCGCCTTCAACAGAGACCCCCAATGCATGAGCGACATCGACGACCTTACGGGTGACACTCACATTATAATCAAAGTCCGCAGGAGTTTTTCCATCTGCCTTAAGAGATCCATCCATCATAACTGATGTAAAATTTTGTCTAATGGCAGAGAAGCATGTTTCAGGACTGTTACCATGGTCTAAATGCATAACTATAGGTATCTCTGGATAGAGTTCGACAGCTGCGAGCATCAAATGACGCAAATATGCATCCTGCGCATAACTTCTAGCTCCTCGAGAAGCCTGAATAATAACTGGGCTATCCGTTTCTCGCGCTGCTGCCATAATAGCCTGTATTTGCTCCATATTATTCACATTAAACGCACCCACGCCGTAGTTATTCTCTGCCGCATGGTCAAGTAGTGCCCTAAGTGGTATCAATGCCATTATAAATTCACTCCTATGGCTAAATGCTCAAAATCTGTTACCCCTTGATTTCAAATCTTCTTAAAAATTCTTGCAAACTTAAAAAGTTGATCTGAAAGGGGAACTATACTCTAATATTTCGAAGAGAAAAACCCATTAAGAAAGCACATACTCAAAAAAAGCCACTTAACATAAAAAGCCCTATTATGGTTTTTGGCAAAAAAACATCCTTATTATGCATATATAACCGCGATAACTTTTTAAGCAGTCCAAGATCCTTCACACTAAATAACCGCTAACACAGTGATAACTCAAGGACTTGAGCTAAGCCTCCGATACATCGCCAAAAGCTATATTATAACAACGACAATTATTTTATCTCTAAAAGGTCAGCTAGTTATGAAAGACTCCGCTGAGTCCAATTGGAGCTTACTTATTGTAAATCTTTCACAAAAAGTAGAGTCCACAAAAATATCCGAAAACTTAGGAGCTATGAACCTACCTTGCAACTACTATGTCACCACAAGTCAAGAAGAAGCTTCACTTATTATTGAGAGTGCATCTCCAGCATGCCTAGTGCTTATAGCCGAATCTGTATGCACATCACTCACAACTATTCTAAAAGATTTCAAAGATAAGGTAGCATGTCTGCCTGACCTTCAGCTTATCGTGAATTCAAATCCAAGCGCAAAATTTCTCACAACGATTTTCGAATTTGGAATCGAACAAATTGCACCTTTAGAAAGCTGGTACACACATCTAAATAACCTTTGCACTCATGGAAAAGGGAAAGTAATCGATCCTAACTCAATTGAACATCGTTGCCTGCAATTAATGAAAACAATTCGCATAGGAAATCAAGAAAAGATAGTAGAACTAAGTGATACACTAACAGACGATGCTCTCACTGATTACCTCGCTGCATTTGCCTATGCTCGTGCTAAAGAGGCTTTAGGGCAATACCGAGCCGCAATTTGTTATTATGAAAAATCCTCGACCTTAAATACGCTTTTTCGACCTGCTTTAACGGGACTTGCAGAAAATCTCTTATTGATGAACTCACTGGATAAAGCAGTAGATTATTTAACGATTTTAGAAAAAACAAATCCATTTGATGTGACACGCAAAGCCGACCTATCCTCCGCTTATTTAGAAATGGGAGAAATGAGCAAAGCAAAACAAATTTATTTTGAAGCAAAGAAATTACAACCAAACCATTCACGCTTGCTAGAAATCGAAGCACAAGAACAATTAAAATCAGAAAATATTGAAGAAGCTCTGAAAACATTAAGCAAGATAGACGAAGCAAGCCCATTTTTTGCTGCGAAACTAAATGAATTTGGCATCGCACTATCAAAATCAGGCAAAGGAAAAGCGGCAATAGAGTTATACAAAAGAGCACACAAGATCGTCCGTCCAGAGCTCAAATACAAGATCAGCCTCAATTCGGCACTCGCATGCCGAAGGCTCAAACAATATGAAATGGCATTGCAATATACCGAACGTTGCGAAACAGAATTCGGATCAACTTTCGAGAAACTAACAAAGTTGAAAAATAATCTCAAAAGTTTACTTACAAAAAGTAATGAATCAACGTAGCTCATTACAAAATAAAGCATTAAATAACATTTAGGATAATTTAATTGACAGCAAAAAGCATAACAACACACACAATCATCCTTGTGGTAGAAAAAATGGAAAGAGCTATTGCAAAGCAAGCTCAGTTAAAAGCACAAGGATACAATGTAGTCCTCTCTCTTTCATTTTATGATGCCATAAAAAACATCGAACAAGAACTACCTCACATCATTATTTCCGAAGCAATTCTAACAGATGCAACTGTAGGTGAGCTTTATGATCATCTGCAAAAAGACCCTATTTTGAAACGCATCCCTATTATAGTAAGTATTCTCAAAAAATCACCAAGTGAAATTAATGCAATAGGTAAAAGAAAATTTGCAGGATTTTTTCTTGGTACTCCTGAACCGAAAGCGCTTTTTACAAAAATACAACAAGTAGCTTCTAGCTACTCTGGTTTTTCGCCTTTTTTTATAAAAACAGAAGGTTCATTTAATAGTGAAAACCCTGCTATTTTATTCGATGCAGAAATTTATGGAAAACAAAATAATTTTTTAATATGCAAAAGTGATATACGACTAGAGTTAGACACGATTTTTAAATGCTATTATCATGACAACAAAATTAATGATTTAATCTTGAAAAATCCAGTAAGTTTTAAGTCCGAAAGTAAATACATAAATCTATTTCCTTTAAACAGAATTTCTGGACAATCAAGACAATGGGTAGAACAGCTTGCTGATATCCCCAGATATACAGTAGACTCCTATAGAAAAAATAATATTCTTTCATCCTAATAAAATTATTTATGAAGAATTTCTACCAATACTGGAAGGCTACCATTTCCAACTTCAATTTGCTTCTACAAGAAGCCAAGCTATTACAATGTATCAGCATGATGATGAAAATATATGTGCAATCTATTCACATGTGTCAGAAAATGAGCAAACACTAGCTGAATGGGCTCAATTTTTACTAAAATTCCAGGATATACATAGACCTCACTTATTCATAAAGCGTCCAACAATTAAAACAAATCCAATGCCAGACTATATCCACTATTTAAATAATCCATTCAGTTTAGGAGAGTTTATTGAGACACTTGAAACAACTCGAGAAAAAGAAATCGAAATAAGAAAATCTATTCAAACACACTCACCCACAATAGTGCAGCTAAAAAGCCCAGCAAAAATTATTGGATTAGATGAGACAGGGGGTATGCTAGAGTTGTCCTTTCCGCTCGAACCTTGCAGCCGGTTTTCTATCGAGCATTCCTTCCTTGAAAATCTTTGGTCAGGAAACCTAAATGCCAAATGCACGGCTTTATTGCAAAAAGAAAACTCGTGGCAAATTGCCTTCGAAGCAGACTATGCCACGAATACTAATAAAGAAAAATATTGGCAAAAACTTAGCGAAGCTCTCAAAATAGCTAAACAAAAACCCAATGAATAAGAAATATATCAT
Organism: Bdellovibrionota bacterium; assembly: GCA_041391425.1. Lineage (GTDB taxonomy): Bacteria > Bdellovibrionota_B > Oligoflexia > Oligoflexales > JAWKNZ01 > JAWKNZ01. The sequence goes on along the minus strand of JAWKNZ010000006.1, from coordinate 289,891 downwards.
TCCAAATTATTCTTACCAGTTACGGTTACAAAAAATATGATCAAGAGGCATTAAATTGTCAAAAGATTTGACAATTTCAATTTTCTTCACAACCTTCACAACGGCCTGTAATCCATTTTATACTGTGATAACAAAAGGTTCCTAACAAAGACCCCATCCTAAAAATGGCAAATTATTTGCTTCAATTAAACATAGAGAGTCTAGGAGATTAGCAGGCTCTGGCTCTACAAGCTCTTATACTTTGAGTATTCAATTGCATAAAAGAATTAAATAACAAACTAGTTGAGAAAATCAAAATGCGACTTAAAACTATTGTAAAAAAAATTATCGAGGCATCTTTTATCTTAATCATTCCAATATTAATAGATTCTAACCTTTATACCGCAAAAGCATCAGATCTAAATAAAAAATCTGAGATAAGCATAAGCACAGATCAAAGTATAAAAAACAATGAATCTACTGAACTAAGGTTTTGTGAAAAACTATCTCAAGCCCTAGCTAATTACCATACAACTTCCCAAAATAGACAACTAAACTTCAACAAAGCAAATCAGATCGCAACTATAATTATTGACAAGCTTAGACAGGGAAATCAAAGCGAATACTTAAATATCAGTTTAATTTCCAATAATAATGATCAAGAAAGTTACCTTTCATTAACGAAAGTATTAGGAGCAACGCTAGAACACAAAAGTATTACAATACTAGGATTCAATCTGGACGAACTAAGGTATTTACCTCATGTACAAAACCATACTAATATTGTTCTTGTTATAAAAAACACAGATTCTCTCTCTAATCGAAGGGCTAAACTTGTCACTGCAACAGCCCTCCGCCAAAGTATAACAATATCCACCATATGGATTGGAGCAGAGCCAACTGCTCAAGGAGAGTTAGAATCAATGAATCAATTAAAACAAATTATAAATGAAACTAATGGAAAGTTTATAAATCTAAATGTTCTGGCTAATCAATGTGAAATCAGAGCATAAACATCAATATAAGATAAATCAAATCAGAATTGTAATTTACATAAACTGATAGCAAGCACTAGTATAAAAACATACTCCAATGAAAGATAAGATGAACACCGTAAGAATAAATGAAGATTTCATGTAACTATTCAGCGTATCTTTTCCCTTCAATATGTCGCTTGATACATCGTCATCCTGAGTGAAGCGAAGGATCTCGAAATTGCGAAATAGATCCCTCGCTTCACTCAGGATGACTGGCAGTCAAGGTTTTGAATCGATCAGATGAAAAATGCGCTAAATAGTTACGATTTCATAAACCTCATTTTTCACCCTCCCTAAACTCTAGTCCATAAAGCAGTTAGAGTATCCATAAAAACACAATCACATCTTTTCAGGTGGAGTAATACCTAACAAAGCAAGACCTTGATATAATGTTAACGAAAAAGCATGCAAGAGGGTTACCCTCTCTCTTTTCAAATCCAAAGTATCAGCCTTCAATACTGAAACTTCACTATAGTAACGATTAAATGACTTACACAGATTAAACAGATATTGGGCCAAGACAGAAGGACGGTATGTTTCACATGCCTGCATACATACGTTATTAAAATCGTATAAATATCTAAGAATTTCTAATTCGAGATCATGGTTCAAAAGATCAAATTCTTTATCCGCAGAAACTATCCCTTCATCCTCAGCTTTACGCAAAATTGACTTTATGCGCGCATAAGTATACATCAAATATGGTCCAGTATTACCTTCAAAGCTAAGCCATTGACTTAACTCAAACGTAATCTCCCTATTGGGATCACTTTGCAACATGCCATATTTGATGGCTCCCACCGATAGCCGGTGGGCTATTTCTTCTACTTCTTGAGGATTCCATTGATCTTTATAACGCTCAAGATATTCACTAAGCTCTTGTAGAATCTGTTGCTTCAACGTACCAAATGTTACAGAATTTCCTAATCTTGATGACATTTTCCCGTCGGGGCGCACGACCATTCCATAGCTTAAATGGAAACACTCATCAGCTTGCTTAAAGCCCATCATTTGCAATACCTTAAACAGCTGATTAAAATGAAAAATTTGTTCACTTCCGACAACATATATAGAACGATCTATATTAAACTCATCGAACTTCTTTCGAGCCAAAGCAATATCCCTGGTCATATAAGGAATATTTCCATCCGACTTTCGCACCATACAAAAACCTAGCTTTTCACTGGAAAGATCCTTACCAACAGCTCCTTCCGATACTTCAAAGAATCCTTTATCCAAATACTCATCTACAAGACGTTGAGATTCGTTAGAAAACTCCGACTCAAAAAAATAGTGATCAAAATGAACATCAAGCCATTCATAGGTAGAACGAAAATCTGCCAAACACTCCTCGCGGCTCTTTTGCCAAATTTCATAATATTTACCTTCTTTATTTTCAATTGCACGCAATACGGAAGAAATTTCTTGCAAATATGTTTTCTTTTCGTCTTCACTAGAATTTTCAAGTTTCTTATTAGCTTCAACATAGTTTTTACCGTACCACTCTGTTTTAGTCATATCAGATGGCTTCGATTCACTCTGTTGATCTAGTTGCCACAAACATTTTGCAATATGTGCTCCTTCGTCTCCGATATAATTGACAGCTAAAACATTATAACCATTATAACGAAATAAACGGCACAAACTATCCCCCAAACAAACATTTCTTCCATGCCCCACATGAAATTCTTTATGAGTATTTGGTTGCGAATACTCAATCATAACATTGATACTTGCATTAATAGCTGACTTGGAAAAAACTTCAAAAAAGGAACCATTCATAACTTTCGTAATGACTTCGCTAGCTAATGCTTTTTTACTAGTAATAATATTAAGAAAAGCACCGACTACCTTCACCGAGTCTATCCATTCACACCGGTCTTTTTCTAATTCTAACTTAATAGTTTCAGCAATATCTTGCGGCTTTTGTTTCAATAATTTTGCCAGACGAAAACAGGGCATAGCATAATCGCCCATAGTGGCTTCAGGGGGCTTTTCTAGCAATTCGAATATACTAAAACCATCATATTGCTCGTCTAACATTCTTGTTAAAATAGCTTCAATACTATCCGTAATTTCTGCTCTTACCGGATCACACGCTCGCTTTAACTGCATCACATCTTTCATACTGGCTTAATCCACCTTTAATATTTTATAACTTAGAAGTTATATAACAACCGCAATATAAACATAGCTCAAAGAAAAAGTACCGTCATTATGCAGACATAACTCCTATACCTTTTATCATCCTTCAGTGTATCTAACTTCTAAACAGCATCCTAAAATATTAACATAGCACAGCGTATTTTAGATGTCCCTGGATGAATTTTACTTTTTGTTACATAACGCATGCGTGCTGCTATGGGCTTTTCAAAAAATTTATAATAACAGAAACCCTAGTTTACCTAATCAATGCTCCATAAGCTTTGCCCACTTCAAAAGCACTCAAGATGCCAGCGAAGTCCCAGCAAGAGAAATAAATCAAGTAAAAACAGATCGTTATATAGTTAAAGCGGTATAAAAATATCAATAGAGACTGATTAAACCAAAAACACAGAGGATCTTAGATTTGACCGGCATTGTTAACCAAAAAATCCATAATCATTTAGCCAACAACTACTACTCAATGGAAAAGCACTAAATGGAAGTATATTCTTGCCAAGCAAATGCCTTGGACACAACGCTAATCTCAATTGAAAGCGAACTCACACGAGGTTTTTCTGGACTGCAACTCATAGGCAATGTTTCTGAAGTTTGTAAAAATGGTATCGAACGCGCAAAAACCGCCCTTGAAAACCTGGAGTTAATGCTTCCACAAAAACGGATTGTAGTTAGCATGGCACCTGCAAGCCTAAAAAAAGATGGTAGTCAATTTGACTTGGCGCTAGCAATTGCACTTGCAAGTCTTGTTAAAGACAGCATGCCAAACATCGATTTAAGCAAATGGATGTTTATCTCTGAGCTAAGTTTAACAGGAGAGCTAAAACCAGTAAAATCGATAATCTCTTATACACTCGCTGCCGTTTACCATGGATTTCAAGGAATTGTAATCTGTCATAAAAATCTATCAGAAGTAAGGTCTCTAACCCAGTTTAAAATAAATGGAATGGAGCAATTCTCCATAAAAAGCTTCAATCATCTAAATGAAGTACTCCAATGGCTTTATGAACAAATAGATTTTCCAAGCATTTCATCTGAAATAAATGCGCTTGCTGATAAAAGTACCCAATTGAATACGCAGATACTTGGAAAAAATTTTGACGATATGCTATTAGACCAAAATCTCGAGCTAGCGGCTAAAATTACCGCAGTTGGCATGCACAGCTTATTTTTGACCGGAACTCCTGGATCTGGAAAATCTATGTTTGCAGAACGCTTGCCAAGCATCATGCCCAATATGACAGAATCTGAACACCTCGAAGCCTTGATGATAAGTAGCTCGTGCCACGAAAAAATTCCCAAAGCACTCTTAGCTGGGCGCGCTCCTTTTAGAGCACCACATCATAATACAACGACAGCAGCAATCCTAGGTACCCCTAAAATCCCTGGAGAGCTATCAATGGCACACGGGGGAATACTCTTTTTAGACGAATTTCCAGAGTTTCGCCGCGATATCATTGAAGCTTTAAGAGAGCCTTTAGAAAATGGTTCTGTGCATGTTTCAAGAGCAAAAAGTAAAGTATCATGGAATGCACGTGTATGTTTAGTAGCTGCTGCTAACAATTGTCCTTGTGGCTGGTGCGGGAGCACTGTTAAAAAGTGCCACTGTCCTACTAATAAAATACTAAGCTATAGAAGAAAAATATCAGGACCTATTATGGAACGCATCGATATCCATATTCATATGAAAGAGCCATCGACACAGAACTCCGATGTTTTCACAAATACAAAATCTTTGAAAAAATCAATAACTTCATTTATGGCTGACGACGTACAAAATGCACTTGAGTTTTCAAAACGTCGTAATGAATCACTTTCAATCCAATTTAACAGAGATTTAGAAGCAAAACATATGATTTTTGCCTCAGGGTTAAATGAAAGCGAATTTGTACATCTAATAAATCACATGATACCTAAAACACTTAGTAGGAGGTCTCTAATTCGTTGCTTAAGAGTCGCTAGGTCATTAGCAGATCTACAGCTTAAAAATAAAATATCTGAAATAGATATCAGCACAGCATTATCATGGCAAGCAGAGGCCGCAGCGAAGGCGAGAGGTGATTTCAACTCAGGAATATACTAAATAAGCCTATAAAACATCTATTAGAATCTTAATATAATATTATCAGATAGATATATTTATCTACTTTATATATGCCCACGTCGAGACGATAAAGTAGTCGGACATTTGGACGGAGTTTATGATTTTTCAATGAAAAATGATAGGAATAACAAATCTGGCAACAAGGACCTTAATCGGGAAGTAAAGCCTATTGATCATAAACAAACACCAGTTAATTTTAATGACTCACAAAACGAAAAGATTGAGCTCAATTTTCCGCGCCCTGTACCCCTTAGCATAATCATAGAACATGTAGCTGCATGGTCTGAAGTAAGCTTTGTCATGGAGCCAGGATTAAATAAATCTATCCAAATCTTTGCTCCTCGCCCACTATCTAAGCCGGAAGCGTTCAACCTATTTATAGCCTCCCTTGAAACTGTCGGCCTACGGGCCGTTATGCTAGAGGGGAACGTAGCTAAAATAGTAGCTCATGGACTAGGTAAAGTCTCAGTATAAGTGTTTAAACAATTTCAAAAGTGAAGTAATACCGCTAATAAAATAGTACAGCCCATAAGCACTGGAAAAGCATCACCTTTTTCTCTCCGTAGAATAAAGAGTCTCTCCTAAACTGGAAATAAATGCGAAGTTGATTGACTCCTCTACGACAGAAAGCTCAAGAAAACCATGACTAGAAGCTGCAAAGTTGACCTCTGGTGTCTTAGGTTTGACATCATATAAATTCGCACCACCGCCACCAGAAACAAAAATGTCAGCCGAGCAATCAGAATCACGTCGATGCTCCAAGTGATGAGCATGCCCAGCCAACCATACGTCTGTTTTATCACATACTAAGGGTTTCATCAAAAACCAAAAAGTCCCCCAGAATGGCTATGACCCTTGACACTCGAGCTATTCAACGGATGATGCGCTAAAACAATTTTCCACTTTTGCGTTGGTGTGTCCAATGAATGCCTTAAAAATCGACTGCGCATAAGTTATCAATCAAACAAAAATCTGGAAACGACGAATCAAAAGCAACGATCCTCAGTAAGGCTCCAAAATCCAAACGATAAAAACGGTACGGTAAATGCCACCTCTTATTCATGCCAGAATAAAGAATTTGTGCATCAACATTTCCCTTATAATCATGGTTTCCTAATACTGGATAAATAGGAGCTTTTTTTAAACATTCTCCTCCATAGGGTTCTTCAACCTTACTCTTCCATTGAGAGTCCTCTTTAGAAGTAACACCTGTATAATAAAAAGTATCCCCAAGCAGAAGTAAGCCATCAATACCTCCGAGAGCCTGACATCTCTTTCCATGGCTTCAGCAACCTGCATTTGCGCATCATTTGCCATTCCAGTATCCCCCAATGCAAAAAAATGCAAACTGGAGCCCTGGAGGGTTCCTTCCAATAAATTGCTTCCGATTCTAGCCTTTGGAAGTTTACGAAACCAAGATCCTAATAAGAGGACCAACAAAAGACAAGTTCCTACTACCACAATCTTATAGAAAAGCATTTTATTAAACGTTGATGGCATTTCTTTAGAATGTTTTTCATCTGAATTAAGCAAAGGGAAAACTCCTTAATAAACCTGCAAAGTTTAATATTCTTACAACAAAGCTATCATATAAAACTTAGCAAAAATACCAAAATGAACCCACGTTAAGAAATCTAAAGTCAATATTAAAATGACCGATATCCTAGTAAATCGATATCTATGAAAACTCATGGAGGAGTTTTTCACAATGCTTATCTTAAAGTCTATTACCAATAAAAGTAACGCCTCAACATATCCCATAATGTTAATCATTTGCGGTTTATCGCTCATGGCAACCACAGAAAATGGGATTGCACAGACAAGAAGTCAAGTCTACGGGAGCTCATTAACCCAGCAGACCATGACTGCATATATGCAAGGAGACTTAACCTTAAACACATATGAAAGTGAAGCGGCAGAAAGTAAAGAGACCGCAACCTCATCAACATGGAAGTTAGGAATTTACGCGGGTGAGAGTCGAAACTTAGGGATCAGCTTCACATCTTCAGAAAATTACGTTCCATTCGAGCTGAATCAAAGCTATCTAAAAGCAAACTGGAAAGATACTGCAATGCAGTGGAGATTAGGCTGGCTATATCCAACTATCTCCGTGGGACTAGGTGAAATTAGCATCAACAATGCCAATAATGAGCGCTTTGATCTTTTTGGTGCAAACCTAGGTGCAGGGGTAGGAGTTTTCATACCAATTTTTGATAAAGCTGTTTTTCACGCTACAGGAATGGTATTTAATACTCCTAAGGCATTAGATAAAAGCGGGCAAGATATCAGTCTAGGACAAAGAATCGAACAGGAAGTAGGAGCAAGTATCGACCTAACGAAAAATACTATCGATTTCATAGTGGGATACAGAACCCGTAGCTATGATCTAACTTGGAATGAAGTAAAATATAAAGAAAAAAATCAAGGGGCATATACAGGATTACGCTTTGGATTATACTTTTAACGGATTGTTTTCAATTAATCTCGAATAAATAGATTCATTTATAGAAATTCTTTCACGCAGACTTAAAACAACGAATCTATCACACGACGGTGACATTAACAATAGACGCTGATAAACATGCTCCAACTTCTTTTCTTGACTACACAGCCCAGAAAGTAAAGAAAATTTTGCACGCCGACCAGGAACATTCGACTTTACTCTGATAATCACACTGGAAAACGTACTGGCAAAAGATGAATGGCTTATAGGGATGCCACTATTTCTAACAATTAAGGAAGAAAGGCTCTCTATCGACTGATTATGATTTTCCATAACTTGTCGAATCCCAACAAAATCCAAAATTTTTTCGCCACTAGTAAGATGTGACAAACTATCTAATTCAAGACGCAAAGCACAGTTAAGCATATTGACATAATACGAGTTATTAAAGGTCGTTTCGCCCAGGAAAGGCAACAAAGAATTTTGTGCAAATCTCTTTGCAAAAGGTCTAGTTTTCCACGGTATTGTCGTCGTAAAACCATTCATGAATCAAAAATTCTCCGATTTTAATTCTATAGAGTATTCTATATTAAAATATCAAATCTAATAACTAAGAATATAACGCATATTACTTTTAAAAAATAGTTATAGTTCAAGGCAGGTATTTTAAATAATTTTTAGAATTCTTTCAATATTATTAACTACTACTCAATAATATTAGCATGTTACGCTTTAGATACAATTTCTTGCAAAGCATCAATAGTTGCAGTCAGTGCATCTTCAAGCTGAGCAACAATCTCCTTCGCTACACTAACAGAACTTTCATCCCCCAGCCTCTCAATTTCTATACATAGATGCCTAACTCTCTGTGCTCCAATAATCGCTGCGAAACCATTTAACTTATGAGTATGTTGGGATAAGCTCTTAAAATCTTTCTCCAAAACTGCATCATTAATTAAACTCAAATGTTCAGGGACTTCATTTCTCAAATGATCCAATTGTTTCTGTAAAAAACCAAATAGCAAGCCTTTCTTTTCAAATGTAAGGATACTGTCAATAGCCTTCATATCCAAAAGAGGAATAGTCTCATGCATACCCAGAAGCCTCCAATTTCCTACCTTCACTGCTCACAGTGCCGCCAGTCTCCAACCATATATCAATAACAAAAAACTATTTTTATCATCCTACTAGGGCGTGTTGACGTTTCATTTCCTACTACGAGCCAAACCCTTGCTGCGACTTTCAAGTATTTGTCTCTCGCTACGAAAATGAAACGTCAACACGCCCTAGTTAAAGTAAAAAATTTAACCCGCCAAAAGAGACCAACAAAAAATACGGAAACACAACTCGATATTACCCTAACTGCTATCTGTCATAAAGCAGACAGCAAGTAAACAAATTCAGTTTAATTATACATTAAATTTCGTTTTCTCCCAAACTTCAAATTAGTTCTTAAGAAAAATGGTCAGTTACACCCACAACGCATTAGAGCGTACTATTTCTATACTAAAAATTATAAAAAAAGATCCGAAAGCATAGCAATTGCTAAATTTAAGGCCAATACAAGTTGAAGGAATTATACACAAAATGATGAATTGCCCAGTGAGGTTGATAATGAGACAAATCAGTAACTTTTTGGCATTTATAGTATTTGTCGGATGCCAATTTAATAATAAAAGAAACACTCTCAACTCCAAGCACAATCATGAGCAAAAGACCTCAGACATAGCAGCACAACAAACACCGACACAAACAACATCTTCAATATGCGTAAAACATAGTCCAAGTTATGTAATTTATGACGCCATAGCTAAATCCATGAAATATTGCGATCAAGGAATATGGAAAGGTATTCCAGAAAACACATTGCGTACGCTAAGCACGAATAGTCAGCCACTCAACTCATCACACCCAATCATCTATAATGGAAAAATACCTGAAGCCCACAAAGAACTCGGACCCTTCGTTGACAATGAAACCATGGCAACTGATCAAGCAGATTCAAGTGGATTTGAACAGAAAACAAGAGATAACCTTGCAAAAAAACCTTATCTGGGAATTAGTGATCAATTAGATGTAAGTGAGAATAAAGAACAGTTACCTCCATCAGACAACTCATTCCGTTGTCGGTCTAGTGCAATGGGGCCTAGTGCCTACCTTTGTCAAAAAGCGCATTAAAAATTAAGCCCATCACTATAAATTATTTTTCTTTTTAGAAAAAGCATTACGCTTTTTCCGAATAAAATTACTGATAAGCTCATTAACCAAAGGAGGATCATCTAAGTGCGGACAGTGGCTACCATGCGGAATCACTTCAATTTGAGCATTTTTCAATTTACTTGCCAAATATTCAATATTTGGCAAAGGAACACATCTATCTTGTTTTCCCGCAATTATTAAAGTAGGCACTATGATCTCTGATCCAAAATCTGCCACATCAAAATTTTCCATCGACTCGGCCAATTTCAGAAAACATTAGCATCAGAAGCTAATAACAATTTGACATATTCCATAACATCATCAGAATTAACCAACTGAGGATTAAAACCGCTAAAGCGAGCAGCTTCCATTAATGGACGGCTTATTCCTGATAAACTCTTGTGGATTAAACGCACGGACATAGGGCTTAACTTATTTAGTTGAATCATCCTTTTCCAAGCGAAAGGTGCCAATGGGCTAGTACAGATAGTACGTGATGGTGCTATTGGAGGAGACCCTTGCAGTACCATCTTCTTAACAAGCTTAGGATAACTATGTGCTAACTGCAATAAGACGCTGCCCCCCATTGATTGACCTAAAAAAATTGCCTTATGAATACCCAAAACATCGCAACATTGTTTCACATCTTCAGCCAATTGCACGACTGATAGTTGAGAACTTTGACATTTACCAGAACGACCATGATTACGAAAATCCATCCATACAATCCGATATTTCTGAGTAACTCCTTTACTCTTATTGGACTTGTCCAAAAAATAACTCATCTGATATTTCCAATGACTAATAGAGCATCCCAAACCATATATAAAAAATAAAACTTCCCCCGGAGCTTGCGTATCTTCATAATAAAGGCTAATTCCATCGACAGTTTCAAAAAAACCAGACTTCGCTGCATCGGAAATCACAGAACTTACTATTATTGACTTACTCATAGGCATAGACAGAAGTTTTGATATTTTTTTTGTTAACATACTTATCACCATTTGTACTTAGACCAGTAACGGACAGACATTAAAATCTCTCTGCTTAATAAAATCAATTCCCGTCTAAGAAAAGAATATTTCTTATTATGGGTATATAGCTCTAGTATTTTTCCTTCGTGCATTAATATTCTAAATGCCACAGCATCTAGAAATAGACATAGCTTCAATATTTCTCTATGCACCATGTTTTCAGATTCATACGCTTATTGAGAAATAGCAATCAGTAAACGACGAAACTTTCAACCTATTAACTAACTATGCTAAAATTAAGCCTGCAAGTTTATAAAATCAATCAATCAATCAATCAGGCTTTAATAAAAAATTAATACTCAAACAAATCAGATTTACATAAAATAAATGATTCAAATCTAAATTGAAACAAGAAGATGAAAATAAATAAGTATCTCGATCAGCAGAAAATAAAAAACTATGCATCTTACTTGAAACAATATCATCTTATTTTGCAACTATTCAGCGTATTTTTTATCTGATCGATTCAAAGCCTTGACTGCCCGTCATCCTGAGTGAAGCGAAGGATGACGGGCAGTCAAGCGACATATTGAAGGGAAGAGATACGCTGAATAGTTACCTTATTTTTATATAAAACTGATTTATATAAATCTATGTCATAGAATATAGTTATTCAGCAAACGAAATCTTTTGGAGAAACAATGGACAAAAAAAAGACGCAGGTAACACTCCCACAAGCAGACAAAATTAGCACTTCACCGGTACAAAAACGCAGAGAGTTTATTAAAAGCTCTCTCCAATATGGAACAACAATTGCTGCAACTGGAATACTTGGCAATAAGTTGCTAAGCAGCTGTCAGACAAGCCCGATAACAAAAAATAAGCCTCAATCCACATCATCGAAAAATAACATTTATGAAGCTGACGTCTTAGTACTTGGAGCCGGTATTGCCGGGTTGACTGCAGCCCAATACTTATCTAGACCAGATTTTTTGAGTACAACTTTTTTTAATGGTAAAAAGAAAATTAATTATCGTCCACAAAGTGTCATCGTCATCGAAGGAAATAATAGAATTGGAGGTCGCATACATACTAAAAGAGATTTTTTTCCTGGAGAAAACTGGCCCATTGAGCTTGGAGCGGAATTCGTCCACAGAAAACCACCGCTTGATTTACCATTCAATTTCGAAAAGCTATTCACCAATAAAGAATTTTCTTACGAAACCCCTATATGGGCAGAAATTGAACGTTATAAGCTTAATTGGGTCGAAATTGAAAAACTTGGAAAAGGTCTTATTTTTCATCACTCCAAGGCAAAAAAAATGTCTTCGTTAGAGGCTGCCCTCCAGTGGAATATCATAAGCGCCGCCAAAATGTTTCCTCTAATAGACAATTCATTACAAACACATAAAAAAGATCTAAGCGCAGAACAATGGATCAAAGAAAAATATATGGATGACGAATTAGGACGAGACTTTGTAGCCATGACTCTTACAGGTCACATGCCCGGACCCTTAAATGAAATAAGTATCCATGGATTTGCTGCAGACTATTTAAGCAAACAATTAAAAGAAAGGCATGAATGGTATCTAACAGGTGGTTATGGATCATTATGTGATCGCATGGCAGAAAACCTCAATATTATGTTAAGCCACAAAATTGAAAAAATCACATACGGACAAAAAGCAGGGGAAGGCGTTATTATCGATGCCGTCGACGATAATGGATCTCACAAACAATTTAGAGCAAAAACCGCCATTTGCACATTTGCGGTAGGCATGCTTAATAGCGGAAGTGTTGAATTTTCACCTCCATTACACGAACGTAAGCTTGAAGCATTAAAAACAATTAAAGCAGGACACCACACTAAGATCCAAATGGTATTCGATAAAAAATTTTGGCCCAAAGATATGAGCATGGCACATATCCCACAGGCATCTGCGAAAGATTTAATGCATTTTAATATGAACGGTAAAGCTGCCAAAACAACTGGGATACCGAGAAAAGCTGGTAAATCATATTTTCATGTCTTTGGTAATGATCCGTCAAAACCTGCTGTCCTTACCGCATTAATCATGGCAGAAGATGCAGAAACTATCAGCATTTGGGATAATGACACTGTAATGGAAGCTATCTGCAGCGACCTAGATCGCATGTTTCCAGAAGCACAAGGGACGTTAAAGTTTCTACGCAAAAAAAAGAAACCCACAAATAGAGATAGCTATATGATTCAAAGAACAGAATGGATGAAAGACCCCTGGGCAAAAGGCGGAAACTCTTATCTAGCCGTCCACGATAGCGAATCAGTTCCTGTCCAATACGCAAGAAAAATTCTTTCAGATCCAACTGTTTCACCTAATTTATTTTGGGCCGGCGAAGCTGTAGCTCTAAACTCACAGCCCGCTAGTGTGCATGGGGCACACTTTTCAGGAATTCGAGCCGCTTTAGAGATTCACAATTTTACTCTAAACGGACGGTATCTAGGAATAGACAATATGTTCGCAATGAACTCAGCCTATGATTACAGGCTCAGCCGGCTTAAAGAAAAATAAGATAAAAAATATTATTAAATTTCTGAAGTATTCAAAGCAAGGGCATGGATTTTTTCTTTCATCCAATCGCCCAATGCTGCATACACCAATTGATGTTGCTCAACAAGGCTCTTTCCAGCAAATGCGCCAGAGCGGATATCCACCTGCCAATGATCACCACCACCAGTCAAATCACGCGCATTAACTTCTGCATCTGGAAACGATATTAATAATTTTTCCCTAATCTCCTCTGGACTCATATCGATTACTTTCTTTATTTTTTTGTGTTAAACAGTGCTCTATCGCAGCGTTCCTTTTACCTAATATGCGAGTGTCTTATCGATGCATTTCATATATTTTCATAAAGCATAGACCTAACACGTGAAAACTAGAGGAAACACAATGCCCTATATTGATAAACCAAGGCCAGTATTTCTTGCAAGCAACAATCAGCACAAAATAGCAGAAATGCAGCAACTAGCTGGAAGTATTTGTAAAATCAAAAAGTTATCTACCCTCTCAAACAACATACAATGGGTAGAAAGCGGTCAAAGCTTCTTCGAAAACGCATTAATCAAAGCCATTGAAGTAAGAAAATTTACATCTGAAGCTGTGCTTGCAGACGATTCAGGCCTAGAGGTATTCACTCTAAATAATGCTCCTGGGATTTTTTCTAGCCGCTATGCAGGGACTGAAGGTGATGATGAACAGAATAATATAAAGTTATTAAACGAATTGGCTAAAATCTCAGAGCCAGATCGTCGCGCGGCGTTTGTCTGTTGTTTAGTGTTTATTTCCGAAAATGGGACTCGATCTGTATTCGAAGGCCGTTGCCAAGGCACTATCGCCTTGCACCCCAAAGGAAAGGACGGATTTGGCTATGATCCAATCTTTATCCCCGATGGGTACCACCAAACTATGGCCGAACTTGGCAACGAAGTAAAAAACCAAATTAGCCATCGTTATCACGCCACACGCTTATGGGTTGAAGCACTAACACAAAACAAAGTCTAACTAAATAGTACCTATTATGAAGGAAATCAAAGCATAAAGAAAAAACCCGTCATATAACCAACAAAACCTTTCAAGCACAAAAATTGTCTGAAGGGCTTTGTTCTCGACAGTATACCGATAGTAAGATATTTTGTAACTATTCAGCGTATCTTTTCCCTTCAATATGTCGCTTGATACATCGTCATCTATATGAGGATGACGGGCAGTCAAGGCTTTGAATCGATCAGATAAAAAATACGCTGAATAGTTACGATATTTTTATAAAACAGCATAGAAGTCAGACATCTCTTACAATTTTTTAATAATCTCTAGATAAAGAAATTAGTGCAGATCAATGATATGAAATTTTTAATAACTTTATTGCTTCTCTTTTAAAACCTAAATATCCAGTATTATTTCTAATCCAGTTAAAGTCAGATCAGCGATAATGTCTTATATTAATAAAGAAGGAATTATTAGAAAATTTAAGCCCAATCTATAAGTAAAGTAAATGAGGGTCGCAAAAGTTAAAATGAACACATAAGACACATGACAAGTGATAAAATTATATTTTACAAAATCAAAAATAAATACAAATTTAGCAAAAAAATCAGATAACATTTTGATATCAACAATTTTTTTTGCGCAGAAGTTAAAATATATCGTTAAAGTATTCGCAACCCTCTCCGAACAGCTCAGTAATCCAAATTGATTCCTTTATGTCGTATGACTTCCATGAACTTGGAATAAGTTAAAGGCATCGAGGTCATCTACTGGTAAACGATGGAAAGAAAGGGTAACAATATGATCAATCACAACCTAAACCACATTCTACGTATATTAGGATTCACTCTGTCATTAGCTCTTACAACTCATGCATGCTCTAGTTCTCAGCAAGATGATGAAAGCTTAGAGCAAGACGGTCAAGAACAAGAAGAAGGTGAAGAATCTTATCAAGAAGCAGGAAATCAAAGTGAGAACTACGGTGATGATGAAGAAAACGAAGAAGTCGCCGGAAATTACGGAGAAGGCAATTATAATTACAATGACAATACCGCCAGTGAAGGCAATACTGCAGTAGAAGCTAACCCCTCCACTGAAGGCGGCGACTATGGAAATACAGGCAACCTATACAATAATAATTTACAACAAGCAGATGCTAGCGGCCAATATAACTATGGTACAGATACCGCAGCAACAAATGTACCTACAAATACCGCAGCAACAAATGTACCTACAAATACCGCTGTGCCTGCAAATACCTCTGGAGCAATTGTTCCGCAAGGTGATGGTTCGAGGGTTGTTAGGTACATAACAGCCAATAATACACCAGTACATAGCCAACCAGACGCGTCGTCAAGTCAAGTTGCTTCAATGATGCAAGGGGATGCCATTATGGTAACACTCAAGGTGGGTGAGGGAGTTATTGCTGACGGTCATATGTTCAAACAAGCAGTTTATCGGAACAATCTGTTCCTCGTGCTCATAATTCAAACGGTTGGAGATAAAGTTTAAGCTCCTCTAAGCCTAAATAAGGTATTGAGGAGCTTATAGCAGAATACATTTATTTTATAAACACGTTAAGAAATTAAGTTTCCATTCAATCCATCTGAATATAGCTGATAAAAAAATCAGAAATTAATATCGCCACTAAAGAAATAACAACAGCTTTAGTGGTCGCTGTCCCTACCCCTTTAGCACCTCCTGCAGCAGTAAATCCTTTAAAACACCCTATGGAAGAAAAAATAGCGCCAAAAATCATAGCCTTAATTATCCCTTGAACAATATGCTCAGGTTGGCTAATCCATTTAATTTTTTCAAAAAACACGCCAACATCGACATCATAGGCCAAAACCCCAACAACAAATGCTGAAAGAACTCCAAAAAAAGTGAAGACTCCTGCAAGCAATGGCATAATAAGAATAGATGCCAAGATTCGCGGAGCTGCCAAGTAACCAATGGGATCAACCGACATAACCTTCTAGCATCAATCTGTTCGTTAACGCGCATGGTAGCAATTTCTGCTGCCATCGCCGATCCTGACCGTCCAGTAACAAGAAAAGAGCCAACGACAGGCGCTAACTCTTTAGACAAAGCATATGCTGCTGCGGCTCCTATCATAGACTCCGCTCCAAAGATTCTAAAAATCTCGCCAAACTGAAGGCCAAAGACAGCACCTATCATAATTGCAGCTAGAACGATAATTAAAAGCTTCTGTTGACCAACAAACTCCATCTGCTGGATAAGTAACCTCATGCTAACGGGGGACTATATATTTGCTTGAAAGCATTACGACAAAATAAGACATAACGCCCAAACTACGAAACTGGCTGAATACTCAAAGATTCTATTTTATGTAAGATTTTACTAGCTGCCACATCTGCCTCATACTAAAAATACATATGAACCTGCCCCGTAATTCCAGACCTTTCAATTTTACTATCCGCTAAATAATCATCATTCAAGGTAGATGCATACAACAATGAAAGATCAACTCCCGGATATAAAAAAGTTCGAACTCCAGTTTTATACTGCCTTGCCACTCCAGAGGTAACACTGACAGAAGTGTTAGCAACAGAATAATTTGCAAGCAAATAAAGCTCTCGCCAAACACGAGTATAAGTATCTACGGAATGCACCCCACCTTCTCTAAAATCTTTAGGAGTATCGCGCGTCATACTAATACCCTCATAAAATAAGGTAAACCGTTTTATCTGCATTCCAAAACCAATGGAATGCATAACCGTTTCAGTAATTCCTTCGTCTCCTTGATCATCTCTTGTCCGCCAATAGGAATAGTTCAGTGAGCCACCTAATGTTACAAAGCGAAGGCCCGCGTTTGTACCAAACCCTCTAGTTTTGTCATTTTCCTTACCCAAGCGCTTTTGGATAACATGCACGTTCAAATAAGGTACATTAGGCGCCGTACCAATAGAAATAGCGCTATATCTGAGATTTTGCGCAAATGGACTATCCGACATTATAATCGACTGCATTTGCTGAGCAAGAGCATCATGATCAGGGACTTGATTACCAAAAAGAGGACGGTAATAGCCTCCCATTACAAAAATATTCCATGGCAAGTCATCAACTAAAGCATAAAGACTGCGAGTAGCATTATTTTGTGCCAACACCAAAGTCTTTTCAGTCGACCCTGATGAGCGCGGGTCTCCAAAAAAGCGATTCTCATATACTAAGTGAAATTTTCGATATACAGGTCGGTACTCTAATCCAAAATCAACACTCATCAAAAAATTCTTGTTATCATCTTTCTTCTTTGCACCGTTAGAATCAGTAGATGTCGATGACAAAAACCACCTGGCGTCAGCACCTGCATTATATTTAGTTTCCCCCATTTGGCGCCAAGGATCTGATTCAGGAACACTATATAAATATTCCGAACGATCAGTCACGATAATTTTAGAACGTCCATAACGCCTATCATAAAGAGATTCATCCATAGGAGCTTCTTGCTCGACAAGGGGCAGCCCTTTATTACGAATGATTGACTCTGAGACCACTCCCTTTTTATATGGCTTTTTTCCATAGCGTTGTTTCTTAAAAGGAGCAAAATTTTTCTTATGACCAAGCATGCTCGAACGGTAGCTTTTCAACCAGTGGTTGCCATTCCACTTTCCATAAAAGCTACGCAGTCCCCCTCCGTTAGGATTTACATGGCATCCTTGACATGACAAAGTACATCGACGATCGCGCGGCTGGGTATTAAGCCTTTGCGGAGCATGACACCCCGCACAATTTTGAGCAAACCGTGTGCCCAACCAAGGCTCTGCCTTCAAAGGATTGTTACTGCTAATTAACATTAATAAAAAAAAGACTAATAATGTCAATATCCATGTCAGCTTGAAACGATCAATCATCAAAAAACACTTCCCTATTGGTGATCACCAGATTCTGTTCATTTATCCAGCTCATATGATAACATAACTTTTCTTTAGAAGCTGTTTGATGACGGAATTTCTAAATCAATCAAAAAAAAGCACTTTCAGAAAGGGTGCTTATTTTTGCAAATGAACACCCCCATCAGACTCCTCTCCAAAGGAGAAACTCATCCCTATAAGAATTATAAAGACTTTCTGTTTATTTTGAAAAAGCTCTAATATAATTAGTAAGATGCCAGATATCTTCTGTGCTATAAGTATCCTTCCAAGCTGGCATTTCTCCCCTCCCATAAGCGATTTGCATGTAGAAATGATGTTTTGGGAAACGTTTTGTCAAGCTTGCAAGATCAGCAGGTACCACCGCTAACCCTTTTGCCTCCGGTCCATCTCCCCTACCTTCTTTTCCATGACAAGACTGACAGCTTTCCTCATATAGCGCCTTCCCCTTCTTAATAGAAGCTGGAGTCGACGGTATTGGGTCACCATACCAACCCATCATAAATCCATGGCGCATCCCCTGCATCATCCCCCACTTCCCTTGTCGACGCGTGCCTCTCAAATTCATATGATCTCTAAATCCACTTTTAATCCCATTTTTATCTTTCGAAACTTGAGACTTCAACTCTTTCAAGTGATCACCCATTTCGTGCAGATCTTTAACTTTCGTCGCATTTTTTGTGGTCCACTTAATTGCAATCCCATCTTTCAATTTTTCAACACCTAATGACACTTCATCATCCCACATCAATGCCATAGGCCCTTCCACACACATAGGCCCATTGATAGAATTATGCATCATCCATCCAGGACCCGCTCCTTGCGAATATGCCTTTACAGAAAATAAAATATGAAAACATAAAACTGCAGCAAGCCTTAAAAATAGAATTTTCCTTGAAAAAAATATCATAGCCAACTCCTTCAATTTTCATTGCTCTCTATTAGAAATTAATGGAAACAAGACTAGCATACCCTATCTAAGAGCAAACTTTCTTAGTCTTAGTCCACATGAAAAGCTATACCTAATAGGCCTTTAATTTACCAGTACTAATAAAATCAAAAAGCCGTCGGTATAATATTATCACCAAAATCCTTAATACAAACAATTCCCTGCCTTATCAACGAACATATGCTATAATTCTAATTGATAACGACTCTTATTTTCTTAGGAAAACAGATTTTTTATGCTACCTATCGATGAAATTGCATCCAAACTCGGTTTAGAGAAACAAGACTATACATGCTATGGAGACCACGTAGCCAAGATAAACATAGGGACCTTGCCAGACAGACGAATACAAAAAACAAAGAGTCATCTAATAAATGTAACTGCCATTACTCCCAGCATGAAAGGTGTGGGAAAAACTACGGTTACAATCGGATTGTTAGACGCTTTATCAAAATTGAATGTGAAAACGACTGCAGCAATACGACAATCATCATTAGGGCCAACCTTCAATTTGAAAGGATCAGGCATCGGTGGTGGAAAAAGCCGTTGTCTACCAAGAGATCTCTTAACCTTAGGGCTAACCGGCGATATGGACAGAGTAACTCATGCCCAAAACTTAGCTATGGTCGCTGCTTCAGCACGATATATTCATGAAAAGCATGATACAAATGAACAATTACAAGAAAAAGGTTTAAAGCGCCTTTCCCTCGACTGGTCATCCCTCAGTCAAAACTGGGCTATCGACTTGTGTGCTCAATCATTGCGTCAAATCGATAGTGAAATAAATGCGACGCTAAAACTAAGGTCTAATTTCGTAATGACTGCTGCAAGCGAAGTGATGTCTATTTTAACACTCTCTAAAGATTTAAAAGACCTGCGCAAAAAAATCGGGCAAATGGTTATCGCTAAGAGCTCTAACACTACAAGCACTAATCAAAATAAGTGGATAACGACTGAAGATCTCAATGTTGCAGGTGCAATGTCAGCTCTTTTAATAAATGCATTTAAGCCTAACTTAGTTCAAACGCTTGAAGGCAATCCCATTTTAATTCATAGCGGGCCTTTTGCAAATATTAGCATTGGCCAGTCATCAGTAATCGCCGACCGGATAGGCCTTTCACTCTGCGACTACCATATAACTGAATCAGGATTTGGCGCAGACATCGGATACGAAAAATTCTGGAACATAAAATGCCGACAAGCAAATATGCACCCATCAGCAGTAGTTCTTGTTGCTACGATAGACACTATAAAAGCACATGCCAACTGTAATATATCCCAAGAAAAGCACAAAATAAGATCTGGCTTTGCTAACTTGTTACACCACATCAATATTATTAAACTCTCAAACATCAACCCTATTGTTTGCATCAACATCCATGAACATGACTCAGATAAAGATATCCTTCTACTTCAAAAGCTGTGTAAAGAAAACAGCACAACAGCTGTGGCGTCGAGACACTTCACCAATGGTTCAGAGGGAGCTTTAGAGTTAGCTGAAACAGTGCTCAAAGAAGTCAAAACAATAAAAGAAAAACCATTTAAGTATTTATACCCAACAAATCTAGGGATTAAAGAAAAAGTTTTAGTTATTGCCCAAAAAATATATGGAGCAAATAAAGTATGTTTCAGCGATCAAGCTGAACGTCAGTTACAAGCCAATTGCAACTTTGCTATTGATGATTATAATTTATGCACAGCAAAAACCCCATACAGTCTAACCCATAACCCACATCTTGGAGCCTTACCCCAACCTTTCACATTAGACGTCAATAACTTAATATTCCACCATGGGGCACGGATCGCCATTCCAGTCTGTGGTGATCTTAAATTAATGCCTGGTACAGGCTCTCTCCCATCATTCCGTAAAATCGATATTGATCCTATAGCGGGCGATATAATAGGCCTATAAATAATACCCTCCACATATGTAACCGAGATTTGAAATTTTTGAAGAACTGTAGTATTTTCAACGGTTTCGAAGTTCGCTCAGGTGCTAGGCGCAAGGAGGTAGGAAACCGCAGTGTACATGTTGGTACATGAGGATTTCCTGACGACGAAGCAACGCCGCAACCGGCTAGAAATTCGGATCGGATATAAGTCAGGCATTAAAAAACTTCATCATTATCAATAGATAACTTAGACTCACTTAACTCAATGCATCAATATCTTGCACATATTAAAGGGAGCAAAACCTATCATGCTGCGTTACACCTAAAAAAACATCCGTCACTGTACTAAAGCTACTATCTCGTCATTTTTTTAGACAAGCCTTGTCTGATAGATTTTGCTCCCCCTTAATAGGATAGTTTCGAAAGCTTATTTTAACCGAAAAAAACGTAAAGGACGGTTCTCTCATGAATTATTCATACTAGCTCTCATACCATAGAAGAAATGAGACAGTTAGCTAAGAAAGGCTGACTTTAAAACATTTGCTGGTGCTTAGGTCAAATCATATCCTCTTATAACCACTGAACCTTCCTTTGAATTTCCATTTAAATGAATCCATGAACTAGCCTAGCACCAGCAAAAAAATCATAATATAATTTCTAGTAAGCTCAATCTCAAAGTTATTACTTCATAAAAAAATCCGGCCCTTAAAAGAGATATCTTTTAAGGGCCGGCGCATCTAAATTCCACCTTCATTCCAACTTGAATTTATTCACTCGCAGTTTCAGACTCATCATCTCCAGCATCCGCCACTTCTTCACCAACACCCGCGACTTCATCCTCATCAAGACTACCATCACCATCATCATCCTACCAAACCTAGTATTTACTTATATTTTTTCGTATTGCTTTCAAAATTTCATGATTAGAGTCCTTGTCTATGACAATTTTATTTTCTCCATCTGCAATTTCAACGCCAGACAAATCTACCCCATCAAACCATTTTTGAAGATCAAACACTATTTCCAACTCATTATCAGTGCCTGCTTCGACAAAGAAATCACCATCACCATGTAAACGGAAATTTGTAGCTATGTGATAATATACATCAAAAGGAACTTTATCTTCACCATCAATTCTATTACCTTGAATCACAAACACATTTCCAAACAACGGATCTTCTTCATCAACGTCCCAATTACGTTTAAGCTTAAATTCAATACGTTGGTAGCTTCCATCAACCATCTCTGTTGGCTCAATCGCATCTCCCTCTAACACACCGGCTAATGCATCATATACATAAGGGCCAGAAAATTTAAGAGACTTATCGCGATCTTTTTCCTTCATTGCTTCGTTTTCTTGCTCTGCTTTAAACTCATCTTTTTTAGATGCTAAACCATCTTTAGAAGGTTTAGCTTCATTGCCATCAACCAAAGCAGCTGAATCATCATCACTTTCAGTCTTTTCAACTTTTTCTACTTCTTCCAGTTCGTGCTCTTTTTCAATTTTTTCAATTTCGGCTTCTTCATCAGACAGTTCTTTCTCGGTTTTTATTTTAATTGCAGCAATGCTAAATCTTGCTTGCGTTAACTCGATACTATCACCAATCATTAAACTTGATTCTTCAGTTAAACTCAAAGAAGAATTAGCACTATTAAAATCAACTTGCACAGATCCTTTACTTCCACTCGAATTCCCAGGCACACCTTGACTAATCACTAATTTATCGTCATCAGTGTCCGTATTCTTCTCCCCACAAGCCGCATAAAATATTAAGCCACTCGGTATAATAAAGACTGACAATATCTTTCTCTTAAACAGAACCATGATCTACTTCCCTTCTATGCTCTAATTACCAGGCTTATTAGCCCCTTCATTTTTATTAACTTTTCCCGTTGCAACCTTCGATTTATCCTTACCCACACCTTTATTCTGCGCATTTTCAATTTTTATTTTCAACGTGTCACTATCATCATCATTTTCAATTCCAGCTTTCAGTAATTCCACTATTTCTTCCAAGGCCAACGACATTGCAACATTAGAATCATACACATCAATCTCAGGCTCAAAACTCCACTTTAAAGTCACTCGGTCATAAAACGTCAATGGTCCATAAATAAGACTATAATCTACCCCACACACTTCGGAATTAGCCGCTAAGGTGACTTTGAGTTCATCATATGTACCCATCGAGGTTACAGCCGTGCCCCACTCTACGGCTTCTCCACTTGACACATCGATCAAACCAGGCTCAAAATGAACAGGCAACGCCCCGTCGCGACCTTTTCCCTTCAACTTCAACTTTTCCACACAGAATTTAAACTCCTCCCCCCGCAGAAGCAATAATGCACCTTCATTAAGCGAACTATAATCTTCACTAACAATTTTCACTTCAATGCCACTATCATCATCAGGATTTCCAGCTCTAGTGCCACATGAGACGGGGAAGACGACTGCTGCCAAGAGAGAAAGCAAGTGCCACTTTTTTTTGTTTTTATCGAACAACGATGTTTTTATAAACAGTCGCATACCCCCACCCCATCATTCAGCTATCGAAAAAAACTGAATGTTAACTTGATAAACTTGATCTGGTTTTACTGTCTTTTCCGCTTCCTCAAGTAACTGAACCTGAAATGCATGTATCATCTCTTTCATCTTCGCAGCAGTCTCAGCATCAACTCCCACAGTAATCGCACTAATATCTCGCTTTTTCGCTTGAACAACAGTTAACGCATCTTTACCCAACTCAATCATTTTCCTATGGTAATTCGCTAAACCAATTCCTTTAACACGAGGACCAGTATCCACCCTACTTTCAGCTTGAACATACTTCTCAGTTACCCTATCAAATTTTATCATACCTAACTTTTCTAATAGAATAAGACTCCTTTTTGCTTGTTCGGGACGGATCGAAGGGATAAGTTTTTTTGCTATCCACTTCGGATCCTCCCTAAAATCTGCTTGCCCCACTAATTCTCTAATAACTGGATGATACCACTCTTTGAAATATTCCAAATGCGCTTCATCCAGTGATGTTGGTAAAAGCTTTTGCTGAACCTTTAACAAATTTGCAAAGTGCACATCTCTTTTCTTTGTTTCTTTCGAATTACAATAGGAGATTAGCTCTAAAAAATACTGCTTCTCTATAGATACTAATTTTAATGCTACAGAAATTTTTTCCCCAGCCTTAACCGTCAACGGCCGACTTTTGGAAACAATTTGGCGAATCACTGTCGTTGCTGAAAAACCCAAATCTTCAGCAAATTGCATATAAGTATATTCTGAGGAGCCAGACTTTACTGAATTGTAAAGACTCTCAAGGTAGCGCCTATAATCCATAAAACCGCTAGGCTTTATCAGCTTTGACTTTTGTTTTAGCAGTCTTTTAGTCATGGATTCTAAGTTCCCTCTAAGTGCCTCACGCTAACTCACCAGCGCATTTACAAAATACTATTCGGGATTGCTTAGAAAATATTTAGATATTTCTAAAAAGTTTAATTATTTAAGTATATTATACTTGATATTTATTTACAAAAAAATTTACTTATTTTGAAGAAGATCAGCGATAATGTTACATAATAGTTGGTCAGCAATAATGTCTAAACTTCAGATAAGCGTATAAATTCAACAGTATGGCAGACTCTGACGCATCGTCTCCCACTCTCAAATATACTGTTAGCCTAACCAGCACAAACTTGTCATACACATTAAGGCATTAATATTACAAGTATTTCATTAAGGCAATTGAAATTAATCAAGCTGAAACATGCAAAGATAAAACACGCAGAAAAATATGGATTTGCATTTTGTTTTTAAAGACTTATAACTAGGCAAGCTGGCGACAAAACGCCTATATTTTTGAAAACAGCAAGACACCCTTCATCACTAAAATTAAGAGACTTAGGAATGACCAACACTACTGGAAATTACGATTTTTCATCCATTGAAAGCAAATGGCAAACTTACTGGGCTGAACATAAAACCTTTAAGACTCATGATCACAACGACAAACCAAAATACTATGTATTAGACATGTTCCCCTATCCATCCGGCGATGGCCTCCACGTTGGACACCCAGAAGGCTATACTGCCACTGATATCATTGCACGCTATAAACGTATGCAGGGCTATAATGTACTCCACCCAATGGGCTGGGATGCTTTTGGGCTTCCAGCAGAACAGCATGCAATTCGAACTGGCACTCATCCGAAAGAAACAACTCAAAAAAATATAACTAACTTTAGACGCCAAATTCAAACTATTGGACTTTCTTATGATTGGGACCGTGAGATCGACACCACATCGCCGTCATATTACAAGTGGACCCAATGGATTTTTTTGAAACTCTTCGAAAAAGGCCTAGCCTATCAGGCCAATCAAACCGTCAACTGGTGTCCTAACCTCGGAACAGTTTTAGCTAATGAAGAAGTCAAAGATGGGGTCTCTGAAGTAGGTGGCCATCCGGTAGAAAAAAAGGAAATGAAACAGTGGTTGCTCAAAATCACAGAGTATGCCGATAGGCTTCTCGGTGATCTAGACGAATTAGACTGGCCAGAATCAGTCAAAGAAATGCAACGTAACTGGATTGGCAAAAGTACTGGAGCAAAAGTTATTTTTACTGTCAAAGGAATTGCCAATCTCGATTTCGAAGTATTTACCACTCGCCCTGACACATTATTTGGTGCGACATTTTGCGTTATTGCCCCCGAGCATCCACTTGTCTCGCAAATTACAACCGATAAAAATAAATCGGAAGTAAAAAAATATATCGAATCTGCAGCAAAGAAAACTGAAATAGATCGCGGCGATACCACGAAAGAAAAAACTGGCGTTTTTACTGGAAGCTATGCAATAAATCCCGTAAATAACGAAGAAATTCCTATCTATATAGCCGACTACGTTATGATGGGCTACGGCACCGGAGCTATTATGGCCGTCCCAGGACACGATGAACGTGATCATGAGTTTGCAAAAAAATATAACTTAAAAATTATTAGGGTTATCAGTGGTGGAGAAGCTGAAATATCTGAACAGGCCCATACTGGCGATGGTACATTAGTCAACTCTGATTTTCTTAATGACCTGACTAAAGATGATGCCACAATAAAAATTTGTGATTATATTGAAAAACAAGGTATTGGGAAACGCTCTATCACCTATAAGCTAAGAGACTGGCTCTTTTGCCGTCAGCGCTACTGGGGAGAGCCTTTTCCTCTTGCCTATGATCAAAGTGGAAATGTAGTTCCCGTCAGTGAAGAGGAGCTTCCCGTTCTCCTGCCCGATCTTGAAAGCTTCAAACCAACTGGTACTGAAGAGCCTCCTTTGGCTAAGGCAACTGAATGGATAAGATATGAAAAAAACGGCAAAATTTTCAGTCGCGAAATAAACACTATGCCGCAATGGGCTGGCTCATGCTGGTACTATTTGCGTTATATTGATCCAAACAACGATATCGAAGCTTGGAGTAAAGAAAAAGAAAAATATTGGATGCCGGTAGACTTGTATATAGGTGGGGTAGAGCATGCAGTTTTACATCTTCTCTACGCAAGGTTTTGGCATAAAGTCCTGTATGACCTCAATTTAGTTTCTACTAAAGAACCTTTTAAAAAACTCGTTAATCAAGGAATGATTTTAGGAAGTAATAATGAAAAAATGTCAAAAAGCCGTGGCAATGTCGTCAATCCTGATCACGTTATAGAAGAATGGGGCGCAGATTCTCTAAGACTTTATGAAATGTTCATGGGGCCTTTAGATCAAGTAAAGCCCTGGCAAACAAATGGCATTGTAGGAGTGCATCGTTTCCTTAAACGAGTATGGCGCTTGGCCATCGATGACAGTGGTAATCTTTCATCTATATTATCAGATAACGAATCTGAATCGATGAAAAAATCGTTACACCGCACAATAAAAAAAGTGGGTGAGGATATAGAGGCATTGCGCTTTAACACCGCAATTTCTGCAATGATGGAATTTGTCAACTGCGCTTATAAAGAAAACTGTTTATCCAAACAGGCGTTAGAAAAATTTATTTTAATTTTGTCTCCCTACGCTCCCCATATATGTGAGGAAATTTGGCAAATGCTTGGAAACACCTCCTCATTAGCATATGCTGAATGGCCGAAATTCGATGCAGAATACGCAAAGGAAGATATTATAATTATGTCAGTTATGGTTAACGGTAAAATGCGAGGAACAATAGAAGTCGAACAAGATGTTACCAAAAATGATGCTATTGCTAAAGCTAAAGCGTTAGAAACAGTGGCAAGACT
The DNA here is from genome assembly GCA_041391425.1 of Bdellovibrionota bacterium. Lineage (GTDB taxonomy): Bacteria > Bdellovibrionota_B > Oligoflexia > Oligoflexales > JAWKNZ01 > JAWKNZ01. Next base: position 262,467 of record JAWKNZ010000006.1, on the reverse strand, counting down.
ACTAGAAGGAAAAGCTATTAAGAAAGAAATTTTTGTTCCTACGAAAATTGTAAATTTTGTCATATAAGCACAATGAAATAATGTGTAGTATAAAAAATAAACTCTTTTTTTGGTAACTATTCAGCGTATTTTTTATCTGATCGATTCAAAGCCCTGACCGCCCGTCATTCTGAGTGAAGCGAAGGATCTCGAAATTGCGAAATAGATCCTTCGCTTCACTCAGGATGACGGTGTATCAAGCGACATCTTGAAGGGAAAAGATACGCTGAATAGTTACTTTTTTTGAAATGCATAAAATAATTAGTAGTATTTGTTAGGAAAAATAATTTAAAGGGGGTAAGTGGATGTATTTAGTATTTAAATGGTTTCACATTATTGCAGTAATCTCATGGATGTGTGGCATCTTGTATCTATTTCGCCTTTTTGTCTATCACAGTGAAAAAGGGAGAAATAACAACGATATTCATGAACTACTTGCGTTAATGGAATTTCGTCTTTTTCGCTATATTACAGTTCCTGCAATGGCAGTGGCATGGATAGCAGGCATCAGCATTATAATCTCTATGCCATCCTTAGCTAGCGGAGGCTGGCTACACGGGAAAATCCTATTTGTCATTGCTTTGACTTTCATAACCTTCAAGGCTGGAAAAATGAGAAAATCTTTTGCAGATATAAATGCTCAAGTACCTTCAAGCAAAAAACTGAGAATAATGAATGAAGTGCCAACTATATTGATGTTAATCATTGTCGCACTGGTTGTATTCAAACCATTCTAATTAGCAGTATCACTTGCAGTTTATAAAAATAGCCGGACAATGCCGGCAAAATGTATCCACTTTTCTAGGCAAAAACCGCAGATAGGCTACTCTTGCTGTAGAGAAGGATATTCAACCCACTCTATAATAGAAAATATAAACTAAAATTAGACACAAGAAACACAGAAATAAAAATTTTCGTAATTGATGTAAGAATTTCAGCAAATAGGCCTATGCAGCTAAAAGCTAATAAATTTTATAAATGGTTTGTCACAGCCTTATTAGTAACATTGGCTATATTGGCCATTTGCAGCCTGACAATTAGGCTGTATTCAGAGCAAATAATAATATCAGGGATTAAGCATATCCACAAGCAAACGGGGACAGAAATAAAAATAGACTCATACGATTTCTATCCTGAAGCTCTAACATTGTATGGAGTCACAATTACCCAACCTCAAATCATTAAAATCGACAAGATAAATGTTTCTTTATCTTTCAACCCATTTTCTACTCAAGTTATCACCATACCCACCATCGAAATATATGCTGCCAATGCTAAGATTCAAATTGATGACAATAAAAATAGCATCATAAAGTCCCTTATCGACTTCCTCAGTAAAAGCGATACAAACGTTCAGGTAAATCAATTCCTAAATTTTACTCCTTATTTTGCCTTAAAGAGTTGGCTCGAAAACACATTATTCATTTTTCATAAGCCAAAAATTTCCATCAAGTATTCTCAAAGTAATATTATTGCGACAAGCAAATTAACAAGCATAAAAATAGACACAACGGACAAAAAGCTCGAAATTTATACGGATGACACAGTTATTAATGGGCAGAGTATAGGTTTATTGAAAGGTAGGATTCAAATCGGAGCAAAACGCATTCTTTCTATAATATTAAAAGGAAGAGATTCATCTCAAAATCTCTGGGAATTATACGCAAAAGGAAAAGTCAGGAAAGTAGGATTTAACACCCATATATTATTAAAATCAATGCCCGATATCATTAAAAACAATCTTTTATTTGCAAACAATCTTATCAATCCAGAAAAGATTAAAGTTGATATTAAGACAAAAGTTACTTGGCCTAGCACGGACAACTTCAATATTCTCGGATCTATAACTACTTCGAACTTAAAATTATTTCATCCCACTTTATCTGATACAACAATCGGACCATTCACTCTTGACACAAAATTTAGCAGCATTATCGATTTAAAAAATAATCTTTTTTCAATCCTAAACTCTAAAGTCAACCTATCCTCCACGAATAGTGGTCAAACTGAAAATAAAAATCAACTAACTGGAAAATTGATACTTACAGGAAGCTTCAATAAACCTACCTCCCCTTACGGAATCTGGAATGGCAGAATCGAAATCCCCACCACCCAATGCGAAAAAATACTAAATACCATTCCTCCTAGCTTCATACCTAAATTAAATAATTTTACATTATCAGGATTTTACTCTCTCAATGCATCATTTCGCCTCGACACTGCACATTTAGATAATTATTTTTTTCAAACAAATAGGCAGAGATTCTCTTGCAAAGTACAAAGCACCCCCGAAAAATACAGCAAAAATAAATTATCTGCACCTTTTACATTTGAAAGGCAGACCTCAAAAGACCAAATCCTTTCTTTTAACTTAAGCCCATTTTCTACAAACTTTGCTCCCATAAGCGAAATAAACAAGAGTGTCTTAGTTGCAGCCATAGCAGCTGAAGATGCTGGTTTTTGGCGCCATAAAGGGGTCGACTTAGAAGCTTTAGGTTTAGCATTTAAAACAAATCTAAAAGAAAACAGGCTGGCTGTCGGAGCATCTACAATAACAATGCAAACTGTAAAAAATCTCTTTTTATCCACCCAAAAAACGCTATCAAGAAAAGTACAAGAATTATTTTTGGCGTGGCATTTAGATCACATTTTAAAAAAAGACCGAATACTAGAAATCTACTTAAACATCATCGAATTTGGCCCAAATATCTACGGTATTTCTGAAGCGGCACACCACTACTTTGGTAAACAGCCATCAAATTTAAATTTAAAAGAAGCCGCCTTTTTAGTATCACTATTGCCGAATCCAAAGATGAGATTCAAACAATACTGTAATGAGAAGCCCACTTCAAACTATCACAAATTAATCCTAGACAAACTAAGCCAAGTCCACACACAGGGAAGAATAAGCTTCAATCAGTATGTATATGCAGTCGAGACACCCTTGCAATTTTCTCGAAATAGCCTAGAACTCAAAAAGCAATGTCAAAAAATAGGTCAAATCGCTAAAAACGACGTCGGAATCCTCACACCTCAATAAAGGCCAAATTATTTATTACTATTAAGGGGAGCAAAACCTATGATAGCTGCGTTGCTTTCGTCTCTGCACTGCTCATGTACCCATATGTACACTGTGCTGCTCGATCCTCTGCGCCTTGCTCTCATAGGTTTTGCTCCCCTTAATAATTACAATGAATAACGATTCAATTCGCCAATTTCATCTACAGCCTTACAACGATGTCTATCATCTTCAACACACTTAGAGGCAGACACTAACGGATCATGCGTATAAAATAGCAACCAACCATCACCGACAACTTTTTCAAGCAATTCTGTTTTTTCATCTATTACCAGCTCAGCAAAACGGTCATAACCCATCGTAATTGGGATATGAACCCAAGGGGTTCCAGGAATTAGATCACCACAAAAAACAATGGATTGTTTTTCACCTTTCACAACCGTGTGCATTTGCCCAGGTGTATGGCCATCACTATAAAAAAATGAAATATACTCATTTAATTTTTTTGCCCAATCTTCGTTACTACTAAGTTTATCACCTTCTAAAAGCACAAGCCTGCCACTGCCTTGCAACAGCCCTGGAAGTTCTGGAATAAAAGATACCCGATCTCTCTTGTGAGGATGTACAGCTCTTTCAAAAGCACGCTTTCCAACTAAATATCTGGCATTTGGAAAAAGTAGCTTAAACTGCCCTCGACTACGCTCCTGATAAGATGGAAATAACCCACCAGCATGGTCAAAATGCAAGTGAGATAAAACAACATAATCAATATCTTCGTGAGAAATATCAAGATGTGACAAACCTTCTAATAATAGGTGCTTCTCTGGATTTTGAATGCCATAACGATCAGCCAACTTTGGCTCAAAATAAGCACCAACTCCTACCTCACAAAGAATTTTTTGATCGTTAATTTCGATAAGTAAAGAACGGCAGGCAAGGTCAATGCGGCCAATTGAATCTACTGTCATCCATTTTTCCCACATCACTCTAGGAGCATTACCAAACATAGAGCCACCATCGAGCTTTTGTTTGTTTCCTTCTATAGAGCTTAGCAACACCGGCATTTGTAACCCCATCCTCAGATCATATTATCTTTCATCGTTTCCATTATAGCTGACAAAATAAGCTACACGGCAAAAACCAAGTCTTTCTAGACGTACATTAAACCATTTTATGACTTTTCAACAGCTATTGTGGAAAAAGCATGACTGAAAAATTCATCTCAAAAGAAACTGACAAACAATCCCACATTTTCGCTCCAAACATGCGCAATAATATAACATATTAATATTAAAAGTTTTTTTTTCAAATACTCACGCTTTACAAACCAGGACCGATAATAAAGGGGTGAATAGCCAGCAGTGGGTCTTACAAACTGTATAGTATTACTAGACGAAAAGATTGAGAAATTTATTGAATCCAAACTTCTCTAAAATGATATCCTTTTTCATACGCGCACAGGTAACACTATGCATATTATATATTATGCAGTCCAATCCAGCCTTTGCATTATGGGAAAAAGCACCTATAAGTATTTATTTACCAACAAATAATCGTTCTAATATTCATTGGCATTCTATTCGTGCCTTACAGTCAATCAACAAAATGCCTTACCAATCACCAGCTTTCAACCTAATCAATACACAAACGACTTCGTTCAAAAAGGGTATTGAATATTTTATCCATAAGCAAATAAAAAATCCATTTATAGGTCTTAACATTAAATCTGTGACAAATCCGAAGATATTAAGTCTAACAAAATTTAGAAATACCCCAGTAAGTCATGAAACTATTGAGCTGGAATTTAAAGTAAAAAACATTCCAATATGTGGATTCCAAATAAAAGCCCATCATCTTATGAGTGGAAATCAGGTTATCATGGGGAACTTCCCTCAAGTCGAGACAGATGAGCCGCCTCCTGAATCTGATTGGCCAAGGCTAAATGAAAGTTATGAAACAATCTTAGACAACTTATACCGCCAGGGCCTTAAAACTGAGAAAGCAAAAATAACAAAAAAGGAAAAATGTTATAGCATCATTGAAGAAAACCTCGTCCCTACTTGGCAAATCTGGCTCACAGTAAACTCCATTCCTTTTAGAGCTATTGCCGACACCTACGAAGTGATAGATATTCAAATGCTTGCATTTGATGTGAAGGGAACAGCAACTGTATATGATACCAACCCAAAGAATGGACAACTAAAATCATACGAAATTGAATTAAGTGGCGATTCATATTTAACAAACGAATTCTTTACGACAGACACAGCTACGATTCCAAGGGCAAAGAGCGATACCAATGAATTTAACTATGACGTTGATGACAAAAAATTTCAAGAAACCTCTGCATTTGTCCATGCAGCTTTAATGTTCGAATATTTTCGAAGCCTCGGCTATGAATGGCATGGGAATAAACCAATGGATCTTAGAATACACGCTATACCAGGATCGAGTGAAAACAATGCCCAATACCTTCCCTCCGATGGCACACCTGAAAGCCATCCGGCTATTGCAATTGGTGATGGAGATGGAGTTATTTTGCAAAATCTTTCAGTAGATTCTGATGTCATTGCTCATGAGTTTAGCCATCATGTGATATTCAAAACACTGACAGAAACTCGTGGAGAATCCCTTGTACTCCACGAAGGCTTAGCAGATTTCTTTGCAAATTCCAGAACAGGAGACGATTGCTTGGGTGAATCCATATGTCCCGCAAATAGTGATGCATGCTGGTCTAAAGGTGAATGTCTAAGAAGTGCCGCAAATGAAATTACATATAAGGGGACGACATATAATAGCATTGAAGCCCATCAAAAAGGTCAGCTTATATCGGGATATCTTAGAGACTTGAGAGAAAAAGGGGGGGTTCCTGCAGAAAACGTAACCTCTACGGTATTTGCCTCCCTTGACCTACTTGTTAAAAACAGCGAAATTAAAGATTTTATACTCTCCCTATTTATTACTGAGCAAGAAAAATTTTCTGGACAATACTGTCAAACAATGTACGACATTGCGGTAGATCGAGGATTTTCAACACTTTTAGAAAATATTAACTGCGCTGTAGATTACGGCTCATGGAGCCTTCCGACAGAAACAGAAACGACTCCTAAGAAAAAAAGTAGTAATAACGGCGGTGGATTATTTTCTTCATGTGGTGCCATCCAAAACAGCACACAAACCACCATCAATTTAATGCTGTTAGCCATCCTATTATGCCTACCATTATGCCTATCAATATTAGCAATTTTTAAAAATTTATATATAAATACAAATAGTTAGAAGAATGAATATTTTTGTCACATGGACAGATTTTCATAAATTATCTAACATTTATATACCTAAAGTAGGCCTAAAGCAAACTAAGCATAGGTATCAATTACCTTGAAAGGGTCATAATGAAGAAGATGAATAGTCTAAAGCTATTTTATTGCATACTTTACGCATGCTTTTCACTTACCACCTTTGCCTCAGAAGCAAAGATTGAAAAAAATTTGGAATTGCAAAAAGAGTTATTCGGATCTCAGAGTGGCAAAATAAAACTCGCAATATCGTTACAATGGGAAGGTAGCCAGCTGGAAGCTTCTAACCTAGAAGCAATTAAGCTCTTTAGAAAAAAATTCGCATCTATCGACTTCTTTCAGTTTGTTAATCCGGCATATTTTACAAAGAAAGACCAAGACCCACAAGAAACTGCCAAAAAAATTAAATCGGCTATCTATCCAGAGGACTCTATGGGACTACAACTTCTTGGATGGAAATCATTTATCCAAGATGCCAAAGTTATATTCAGAAACTCTCCTACCTTTTGGGGAAATCAACTTAACGACCGATCCTGCCTCAAAGATTGTGGTCACGAAATTCCTTTGAGTGCGTATAACAAATCCGAAATTAGAACACTCATCGATCATAGCTTATATTTATTCGATAAATACGACCTTCCCAAACCTCATGCCTTTATGGCTGGCGGTTGGATGGCCAGTAATGATGTCCTTGAAGCAGCTGTCGAATCAGGCTTTAAATACGACTTTTCCGGAGTTCCCCCACACTTGGTAAAAAGCCGGATAGCTAAATATCCACTTTTTCATTGGATCACAGAGCTGTGGAATCAAACCACGGCATTCTCACAACCTGTACCGGTACCAACGAGAGCAGGTTGGATCACAGAAGTATTTAACAATGCTGCCACCCTCGACTATTTATCAACCAAAGATTTAATTGATCTGTTCGATGGTTATATAAACTTACATCGAAAATATCCTAACAATAACTATGTTATACACTTAGGTTTTTATCAAGAGACCGCAGCCAAAACCCTACCAAGGTTGGAATCTGCTCTACAGCATATTTTTGCCGTAAGTAACAAAAAAAATATATCTTTAAGTATGCTCAAGCTACTTCCCCCAACATCCAATAAAGGATCTTCCGATAAAAACCTAGATAACGACGCCTTCCAAAAGACAAATACCGTCAATTGGGATGATTTCTTCCGCCCAGATAGAGCAGTTTATAGCCATTAATCAATACGTAAGCTCATAATACTTTAAAAATGCATCTAGATGTCACAATATCAAAAAATAGGGCGTGTTGACGTTTCATTTTCGTAGCGAGAGACAAATACTTGAAAGTCGCAGCTAGGAAGGGTTTCAAAAATTACCGGAGGTGTACTAGATGTACATTGAGGATAATTTTTGAAACCATGACAACGTTGTGACTCAAGGGTTTGGCTCGTAGTAGGAAATGAAACGTCAACACGCCCTAGTTTTTCAAAAAAATATTTTTTTATGGATACTTAACTCTGATACTATTAATTTTCTGGCAAAATACCAAAAACACAAAATAACCTGCTAAAAAAGCCTAAACCCACCTCCAAAACCCCACCCTCTGGCATCTGTAAATCAAAGATAACCATTTAAAATCACAAGAAACAATACAATATATTAAAGGTCGAAAAAAAAATACCGATGCCTGCATTTATCTTGTCTATGGGAGGCAAATTTACGGTGTAAACTTCGATGGAAATGAAGGGCGTATTAATATGAGACAAAAAACAAAACTAATCGCAAAATTATCGGGAGCACTCATACTCTCTGCTAGTTTGGCGAGTTGCGGATTACTCAAAAAGAAAGATGAATCATCAGACACTTCAGCAAGCCCGGAAGACTTAGTTGGCTCTGGCGACGTTCAGATGACAGGATCATTATCTTTGATTGGTAGCTCAGCTAGTGGTGCTTCATTGCGATTAAGTACTTATGACTTATATTGCGTTACTTTCATGGAAGAGCCTACAGCCTGTAAAGTTGAAGTGGATTCTAGTAGCGGTGCTTTTGACCAATCTTGCGAAAAATTTGCAGGAACCTCATTTGGATGTTTTGTTCGACAAGACGGGAAAACCCTTGCCACTGTCGAATTTGACTATGACGCCTCATCAGATTCATCTCTAATTGCCGGTGCTGGTCAGTTAAAAATGGATATCGTATTTGACGCTGCAACTGGCTCAGCTATAGCGAAAATCGATCCTAGCAGTTCTGCATTAAGTGAAGAAGCTTTAGCCGGTATAAAAAACTTGCTTGAACAAGGAAAGACTGAACTTCCTAATTTGACAGGAACATGGGACTTAGAATTTGATTGTTCAGAAGGAGAGTCAACCGATGGCCCATGCTCAGATAAAGCTCATCTAACTCAAGATGAAGAAGCAATGAGCATCTATATAAATCATACAACTGTGGGCGAAAGAAATGTCGCAGCAATCTGGGAGAGCGAAGACGCTAAAAACCGATGTATCGGTGATGCTGGTGAAGGAAAACCAAGCTTTAGAATGGGTGATACTCCATTTGACTTTTCCTCAAAAGAAGCCTATGAGAAATCGGTAGCAGCCGTTTATTCTGCACTCCCTTCAAACTTACGAGCCGTAATCAAAGACGAAGTTTTAAAAAGAGAAAGCACTATGTGGGGATGGTGTAATGAAGGTGCTGGTGACCCTTACCAAGCCCTATTTACAGCTGAAAACTGTAAATTTATCGAAGCTAAATTGGAACAGCATACAGTCTTCGAAGACGGTCAAGAAAAAACAATTTACATGCCAAAGTGGTATTCTCCTGAAGATTTCGATACCGTTACGGAATACACCGGAACTGTTAATACAGAAACAGTGGCTTGTAGCTCAGAATTTCAAGAAGGAGTTCCTACTTGTCCACCAGAATTAGGACCAGATGCAACATCTTTTACTAACTATATTTCAGCTAACAAAAATCCAATTATGTTACTCTGTAAAGATAATGTTTCTGGATTTTTCGAACAAATGCCAGCAAGGGGTAAAACTGAGGCAGAAGCCATTAGCGCCGTTACATCAGGGGCCGCTGGAGCAAAAGATGATAGCTGTGAAAAAATCACCTCAGGTCCATATAGCGGCTTGATCAAAGCATCAGCACGAGAAGTCGGTAGAACCGTAACTGAACTTCTTTCTAGGGCAGGAAACCGAGATGAAGAAGATCATATGTGCGGAAGCCAACTTCCAAGCAACTTTAACTTTAATATGTGCGAAACTATGAGTGATAATGAAAGGCCTTCTATTTGCTGGGATAAAGACTGGATAATGAACGACATGGCACTTAAGCTAGATGGAAGTGGTAAGATGATTGCCGACACATCAAGAACACCACAATTTTTTAATCATCAATTTGCTGAATTAGCCTGTCCAACTGCATTAGATAGCTTGCAAAACAGTAATCAATACGACGAACAAGCTGCTGCTATAGAATGTCGAAATGAATTTGCTGCAAAAACTATTGCACAGCAAGTACAAAAAATTTCGGATCAATCAGCACAGTGGCGTCCGTTAGCAGAAAAAATTCTATGTGACAGCACTCAATATGAAGAAGCAATCAGTACAGTCAAAAGCTTGGCGCAAAATAGTTGTATGCCTGAAATCTTTAACGATGAAATTTGTGATGAAAGAGGATGCGTACGCACACTTAGATGCCCAGGCTCATCAGAAGGCGGTAAGTGTTTTGACGAAGCAGGCAACTTTGCAGGACGTATTAGCGGTCGTATGGCACTGATGAATGTAAAACCAAGAATCGCTGGATCCTTTGAAATGAGTGAACAAAATGTTGATCGCTGGCAAGGCTGGGATGCTGAAAATAACAAGCAAGTTGAATGTAAGCACATCCACCGTACTATAATCAATGCACGACTCGAAAGCGAAACAAGCTGGAAAGGGATGTTTAATTCAGCAAGCAAAGAAGAATGCGGTGATAATGCTGAAGATGGCGCGGGCTTCATGGAAAGTTTCCAGATGAAAGCTACAAAGCAATAGTTACGTTTAGACAAGAAGCGCCGGAGTATACCTCTGACGCTTTTCATTAGCAAAACAACAGTAATTCATAAAAACCCACGGTAATGATACCTATTGCCGTGGGTTTTTTTACAATACAAAAGATTACTCCGCAAACAATTTTATTCACTCTGTTGCTTGTGTTTCTCTCAATACCCATGACTGATATTCATTCAATGCGTTGATAATAGGGATTTCAATCAATACAGGAACATCATATGAATGCATTTTTTTTAACTGGCTTTCTATGGCAAAAAAACACGATGCCCTTGTTTTCATTAATACAGCAACTTCATTACTTGATTCCACTTTCCCCTTCCACCAATAGAACGATTGCATTTGTGGTAGAATATTTCCGCACGCAATTAACTTCCTATCAAGCAATAAACGTACTGTTTCTTGCGCTTCTTGTTGTGAAGGAAACGTAGCATAGAGCATAGAAATTTTATCCATCAAATACACTCCACATACATTGGTTATGGTAAGCTAATAGATAGCTTAAGCCTCTATCAAACCTAATATATCATCTTTACCAATAGTAAACTCACCTTCCATCCCTTCAAAAATAGATGCTGCCAAGGCCCGTTTTCGCTCTTGTAATTCTAAAATTCTTTCTTCGACGGTGTCCTTACTCACAAATTTTTGAATCAATACAGGCTTATCTTGTCCAATCCTATGGGAACGATCGGCAGCCTGATCCTCTACCGCCGGGTTCCACCAAGGGTCTAGTATCATAACATGGTCTGCAGCTGTCAAAGTTAGTCCTGCTCCTCCAGCTTTAAGAGAAATAATCATAACATCAAAATCATTTGTCGTTTGAAAAGCCTCAACTACTTTCTTCCTATCTCGAGTTGCCCCGTCAAGCCTTAAAAATTTAATATTGGCATTTATTAATTCTGCCTCGACCTTATCTAACAAACTGGTCCATTGAGAAAAAATCAAAGTTTTATGACCACAAGAAATACTTTTTTCCAAGGTCTCAAGCACAAGTGCTAATTTTGATGAATAACCTAGAGACTGCCCTGGCACTAAATCTACATGACAGGCAGCTTGCCTTAACCTTAACAAAACCTCAAGCGCCTTAAGGACATTACCTTCTTCATGCACCAAAGCTGCAATATCCTTTCTAGCACTCAATAGGAGGCTATCATAGACTTTGCGTTCTTCAGTGCTTAATTCAGATTGCAAAAAAACAGTTGTACGAGCAGGTAAATCCTTAGCAACATCAACTTTTTTCCGGCGCAAAATAAAAGGTCTCACTTTCGTGCGTAATTCTTCTAACTTAGCCATATCGCCATTTTGTATTTTTTTCACATAATTATCTATGAAATACCGTCTTCCTCCAAGCATTCCAGGATTAGAAAAGTTGATTTGGCTCCACAGCTCTTCTAAACGATTTTCAATAGGTGTTCCACTCATGCTAAGTTTAAATTTTGCATTAACTTCAAAAACGACCTTTGTTACTTGACTATCTGGGTTTTTAATATATTGCGCCTCGTCAAGGATAAACATACTCCATCGTTCAGAAAGAAAAATTTCTTTATCAAGCCTAAGTATCGCATAGGAAGTAATAATAACATCGGCATTCTGATCAAATTGACGCTTGCCACCATGGTAGACGCATGCAGAAAGATTCGGTCTAAAACGCTTAATCTCATTTTCCCAGGAATAAATAACACTAGTTGGTGCCACAACCAACGTACGTCCTTTTATAATACTGATAGCTTGCAAAGTTTTGCCCAAGCCCATATCGTCAGCAAGAACTCCACCGAGTTCAAACTCGGTCAAAAAACGCAACCAACGTACCCCTTCTTCTTGATAAGGACGTAAAGTTGCTTTTATATCCTGAGGTAATGCATAGTTACTAAACCCGCTAAAATCTTTCAAACCGTCTGCTACAGCTACCCAATTTTCGGGGGCAGCTTCGCCTAACTCGCTACATAAACTTGCTAACTGAGGCTTTAAAGCATTAGACACCCCCCCAACCGCCTCCCTAGCAGCTAAAACACTACGGATTTTATCTCCATATTTCAGTAACCAATCCTTGGGAATCTCTGCCCAACCACCATTAATCAAAGGAACCATATGTTCTCCTCTGTCCCAAGCATCAAAGATGTTTTGAGGCGGTATAAAATCCCGTTGCGATGGATTTTCCGAGGAAGTACTGACAAATTCAAGTTTGAATTCATCTTTAGATAGAAAAAATTTTGGAGCAAGTGGTGGCATTTTCCTAAACATTTGCACACCATTTCCATATATTTTAGTAGTTGAACCTGCAAGCTTTTCAGAAAAATCGACCGCATCTTGACCAGCTAATACCTTCGTATTCTGACCTATGAACCCAAACTTATCTTCTAAGCCCGCAATTAATTTTTCTTCAAGTAATTGATTCCTTTTAGGTGCTCGATTTACTTCGATCAGTTGCAATTCTCCCTCTCTAACCGACGCAACAGGAGGGCTTCCATAATAAATAACAATTTCTGCTTTTAGCAATTTCCCATCAGTTCGAGTCTCTACGACCGCCTTTGGAAGAACATCAATTATTTCAGGTAAATTTTTAGAGCAATTTTCAACAGGAAAAATATTAGAAAGTTCGGGTAAAACTCTAGTAGCAAGATCTGTCAACTCTCTATAGGAATAGAACTTACCACGTTTTAATTGCGAAACTTCAAAACTACTTAAACCTCCAAAATCTACCAATGCTATACTTTCACCGCAAAATGCGACGCCGTTGTCATAGATCTTCTGTATAGAAGGATCATTTTCAGCTCTTAACACAACGCCATTATTTTCATCTTCAACCTTAAGGATTAAACCAACAGCCTTATTAGCAAAAGACACGGGATTGCCAGCAAATTTTAAATCGCGGCAAAGAGATAAATGTGGTTTTAGTTTTCTCCATGTTTGTACTGGAAAAATTCCTTCAAATTGTACTCCTAAAATAAACTCAATAGCCAAATCATCTTTTGACGGTGCAATTTCTGGACCCGCAACTCGTCCGGACTGAATTGCTGTTAACGCAACAGAAAGCCGAGTTTCTTCTCGTCCATTTTCTTTTATCGACCTATATAATTCTAGCGAATCGTTGAATTCTCGAAAACGATAACCAACCTCTGCAATATCACGTTGAATACTCGGCAATGCTGACACATCACCATCCACTCGTCTTAAAGCAATAACTGCAGCAGCAACGTGTTCACAAGGATCCTCAGGGCCTGAGCAATCACAATTCCAATCATCATCGTCAAGCCATAAAACGACCTTTGCAGCTGTAGCTCTATTAGGGACAGAAACTCTAAATGACAATTCCCGGCCATCAGTACCTCCCGTCAACGCCACTAAATTCTGCCGACTTAACGCAACCCCTTTTGACCAAACTTCGCTCGCGACCATCTCTCTGACGGCCAGAAAAATACTATCTGGCATAATCGACTATCTCAATTCTTTGAACGATTTCAAAAACTGTCTGACTAGCAAATCAAGAAGCAAAAAAGCACCGAAACTATTTATTCCGAAAATATGGCTACCTTTTTCTAAAGCAAAATCGAAACCATCTGCATCAGACAAACATATAAAGGTATCTAACACGAAGGGCACAAAGGCGCGAAGAAAAAAAGTACCGCAGTTATGTAGCCATAATGAGAACACTTTTTGTCTGAAGCAACGAAGAGATCATTTGCCGCAGACAAACATAGAAGATGCCTGCCGCAAATGATATCAAGGCGCGAAGAAAAAAAGTACCGCAGTTATGTAGCCATAATGAGGACACTTTTTGTCTGAAGCAACGAAGAGATCATTTGCGGCAGGCACCTTCTAACATCCATTTTCAGACAAATAGCTTATACATTCAAAAATTTTAATATAATGCCGCCCCCAAGTAACTTCCCAATAACCATTGGTAAAGTCCCATCGATAATCTTTCATCTTTTTACGATGCTTATATAGTACTCGTGAATCATCAAAACCTTGTGCTAAACAAAACTCATCAACCCCTGCTGGACCACGAATCTTTAGCGCCTCATTGTTTAAAATCAAACGCAAGTTCGTATATTTGACGGCAACCTCGCATTCTCTTTCTATATAATCTTCGCCGTCAGCATAATAGTCATAATAATCAGCCATGGCCAAAGTTGAAAAGGTGGAAAGAAGCATCATCATTAGTGCAAATCGCAATGTTTTCATAGCCAACTCCTATATGTATAACGATCGGTAAAGCTATCTGACAAACATAAAGCAGAAAAGAAATAACACAGTTATGTCATCCATAATAATGCGAACATTTTTTCTTAAACAACACAAAAACTCTGAGTATCAGAAAAGCTTTATCTAACAACTCCATAAGGGTAACACCGATGTTTTTAAAGATATAGATAATTTTCAAATTTGATCGCTAAATAAGTGCCTAATTTGGTTATTAATGCTTCCCTATAAAGGATTTCACATCTTCTACAAAATCATCGTATATCTGCTCTTTTCCTGGGTGTTTAATTAACAGTTGATGGGGAATCTTATGCTGCTTTTCTATAGATTCTATACTGAGATTATTAAAATGCGCCCTCGAAAATGAATCAATCTTGCTCAAATTCACTGTCTTATCTGCTTCTGAATAGATAACTTTAACTGGCAAATCTGTTTTCTCAGAGCTTTTCATATTATCTAGGGTTTTTCCGAAGTTAACCACTTGATTCGCTGCTTTAGCTGGAATTGCATCATTATAAGCTTCAGGGTGGGACTCCAAGACCTTTATATCTTCCTTACTAGCAAGTTTGGCAACAACATCTAAGTCAATTGTATCTCCCAGAGCCGAAACGATTGGTGCCAAAAAACTATTCTCGACTGTGCCAAGATACGGCGCTAAGAGCACTGCAGATTCAACTTTTGAATCTAAATCTTTGGACAAAATATACTCTGCTACCAATCCTCCACCTAAAGAAAAGCCAATGACCGTTACAGAACTAAAACATTTCGCAACCTCCGAAACCGCCAATTTCAACGACTGTCTCCAAGGGCCTATTCCCCAACTCTCTACTCCATTTGCAATTTTATTGGTCGAGCCAAAGCCGAACATCAGAGGGCTATAAGTAGTATAGCCATCGGCATGCAGAGAATCTGCAAGCTGACGGACTTCCCAGGGGAGGCCATAAACCCATGGAGCAGAATTATAGCCCTATCAGGATTTGTCCCCCACCTTAAAGAGGGATAAGCTTCGGTCTTTATAGGGGGTTTTACATTACCACCTATCAGTATATCATGCACCTTATATGCATCCATAATACGCTGTGTTTCATTGACTACAGCAGCTTGCAGTTCACCTTGACATCCTGTGGAGTTAGAAACAGAACTATCTTGCGTAAGCTTTGTTTCCATAGATTTAGGAGCACATGCACAAATAGGAAATATAGTCACCAACAACAAAAGCTTATTCTTTATCCAGCCTAAAAGCATAATCATCTCCCAGTTTAAAGTTCGTAAACATCTCAATATAGCAATAATTTCAGAGAAGTATTCCAATATTATGCACAGGGTTTTCGACCTCAACAAACCTTTTTTAGGCAAACAAATTTTTCCGTTCGTAATGGTAGGACAATTTACACTTTTCAAGCCTTGGGCTAATACCTCCAACAAATTGACATAATAAAGGAATTAACGATCAAAAAGACGCACCGCAGGTAGATGCCTACCTAAACACCCATTTACGCTAAGATAATTAAGAAAATTCATAGGCATATGTCTATTCATTGGACAGTTTTTAAGAAGAGTAACGTACTATAATTATTTAAGAAAATAGCAACAGCGGATATCACTAATGGGTAACTCACTGTATTCACAGCTGCCCGTTCATTTGGCACGAACACTGCATTATAGATAATCAAGGAGGTCAGTAGACCTTCTTCCTCTTCTGAGGTCGAGTCAGTTGATCACATTTTCGCTATTTTGAAATCTATATTGCGAATTGTCTTAATCCTGCTCATGTTGACTTACCCGTTGTATTGCTTTTCCATTTCCTTCCTGATAAGCAACCGGCTCGACCTTGTAACCAAATGTAAAATTATTCTTCACTGATCACCTTCTTCCCTACCCATCAGTGGTCGTATTTTAATATTCACTATTTATAGACCTATTTAAGAAAAGAAAGTTAAAAACTGTGGAAAATCAAGAGAAAAATATTCTCATATATGCCAATATAGCCATTAAAATCTTTGCATTTTCATCAGTCATTTTCTGTCTAACTTGGGCAAAAATTCAACTTATAAATGAACAAAATTTTTTTAGTAGAATACATAATGTAGAAATTAATATTCCAAAGACCCCTCCTAGAATTAATCAAGATAGCATTGATTTTGCCATGACTTTGTTTGGTATAAAAACACCGCCAAATATTTTAGGCCCCGATTTCGACGATACCATTGAAGACAGAGGGATTACCAGCAAAGGCACATTGTCAGAAACAGCTTGGGTTAAAATTGGATCTGCCGCATTTTCAGACTGGTCGATATTAGGTTCGACATTAGCTCACGAAATTGAAGTCCATGGCAGACAAAATTTCTTTATGATTTGGGTTCTCGACTCTCTTGGCTTTGATGGAACAGGTCATGCTGAGCGAGAAGCTTACAGTTATGAACTATATAGTGCAGATAGGTTTGGTCTTGGTTATGAAGATCTTAGTATGATTGAAGACACCATGCATTATTATTATCCTGAAAACACTCCATTTACCGAAAAAATAATTATCGCTAGTGAAATAAAAAGATGGATCAAGAAAAATCTTTTTAAAAAGCAAGATCCTGACATCTAAAGAAAAGACACACCAAAGTGTTCTAGCTAACGCGTGTATGCCTTACAGTTACTTCTGTAAAAAATACGTTCTTATAAATTTATAACTCGACATAAGAGATTATCTTTGTGACAAAACAATTACAAGTTCTACTCATACTGTCTTAAAAAAGCACTTGCATTCTGTAGCTGCTCTTCGAAATAACGAAATACATCCTCATCTTCAATTTCCTTTAAAAGCAATAATAACCATTTTGCTTTTGTTGCTGCATCCATTCTTAAAAAGTTTGCAATAGCCATAGCTTTACCAAGTCTTAAATTCGTCCTGCCTTTTACCACATCATTCAAATAAGACGGGCTACAATTTATATTTTTTGCAAGATATCGATAGCTCATCGGTGAATCTTTAATATCCTTGCAAAGAATAATATCGCTAAGATATTTGCGATAGCAAGTATAACCCTCAATACTTGGTATGTGAATCCGCGGCATAAAATAAAGCTCCAATTTAAATTTTGAAGAAATCGGATAGTTGTGAGCGTTCAATACAATTCATCGATACGGCAAATAATAAAGCAGGCACAATAAGAAAAAATTTTTGTCAAAACATTACAGCAACTGCGTTTTTGACTTCACCGAAGTACCAAATCTTCTTAACAAAATAAAGCGTATTCTTTAAGCAAAGTATTTTTTTCTATACGACTAGGCCTAAGCAGCCTGATTAATGTCAATAAGACATAATACGATTTTTACGAACACGTCAGTATGACGCAACGCTGTGCGATCAACACCCATCTACTCTCATTACCAAGAATAGATATTAAAATGTTTAGGCCAACACCATTAAAATTTTTGCCACAACGTATGGTGATAAGGTACAATTAGGGCGTGTTGACGTTTCATTTTCGTAGCGAGAGACAAATACTTGAAAGTCGCAGCTAGAAGGGTTTCAAAAATTACCGGAGGTGTACTAGATGTACATTGAGGATAATTTTTGAAACCCTGACAACGTTGTGATTCAAGGGCTTGGCTCGTAGTAGGAAATGAAACGTCAACACGCCCTAGTTTAAATTTTTAAAAATGCTTTTGCTGGAACTTATCAAAGACAGAAGTTCAGTAGAAATTAGTCGAACTAAGTCGCGCTATATAAGAAAAAAATAAGCGCAGTGATAAGCAAACAAAAGAAGAGTAACCAATTGCATGAGGGTTCAAGACGATCAATGAACAGCAAATGTAATTTGATGCATATTCTATTAGCCGTATTTACTTTAGTTAACGCAACTAGCTCTAATGCCAATGTTGTTGGCACAGATTTGCAAAATTTTAATACGACAACGAATGGAATAGATTATGCGACAGTAGAATCATCTGAAACCTTAGAAACGGGAATCATCAATTTCGGGATTACAGTAAATCATGCAATAAATAGCCTACCAGTATTTATCGATGAGGAAACAAACCAAAATAAATTTAATGCAAATGATTCACTCACTACACTAGAGTACAATTTAGGCATAGGCCTATATAAAAACTTTGAAATAGGGTTCTCTGCCGGAGAAATCCGTCGGCGTAAAATAGACAATCCGGACATTGGCGGTAACTTCAATGTTATCGGCCGTACTCACTTTCGTTACACAGCAAAAGCACATTTGTGGTCAAAAAAGAAATTTGGATTAGCCTTAGCTGGGTCCATTGTACAAAATAGAATTCGCAATAATCCATACATGGGTGCAAATCAAGGAAATATTTACAATCTATTTCTAGTAGGTGATACAAAGATTCTTGGAGCTTCAATGGCTATAAACATAGGCTACAGATGGCGCAAACCATCAGATCCAACCCCAGATAGTTTTATCCAACCAACAAAAGACCAAATCATTTCATCATTAGGAATCAGTTATCTATTATCTTCAATTGACACAAAGTTACTAATGGAGATCTACGGTTCTAGGCCTACTCACTCAAATACTGATAAAAACTCATCACGACAGGCCTCTTCTGCAGAAATTATCACGGGTCTGCGTTATGATATCACATCGGAAGTCTCATCATATGTAGGTGGAGGTAGCGAGCTCATTCATGGAGTTTCTTCGCCAGATTGGCGTTTATTTGCCGGATTTAACTGGGCAATAGGACCGACATTCGGACAACCCAAAGAAAAAAACAACGAAATAAAACATATTACAGAAAAATCCAAACTTCCTCCGGCCCCTAAAGAAACTTTTATTTTACATAGTATTCACTTCGAATTTGCATCCGATAGCAAAATATTACCTGGCAGCGTCGAAATAATTTCAAAAATAGTTGAGCACATCCGCAAACCACCTGAGTATAAAAAAATAATTGTTGCCGGCCATACCGATTCTATTGGTGGTGCTACTTATAATTTAGATTTAAGTAAGCGCAGAGCCGATACAGTACGTGAACTGCTAATTAAAGCTTTTAAACTTGATCCTAATAGAATAGAAGCTGTAGGCTTCGGAGAAGCTAAGCCTGTCGCAGATAATGGCAATTATCAAGGAAGGAAGAAAAATCGTAGGGTTGAAATAACCATAATACGCTAAAAAGTCTTAAAGGCGGCCTCATACAATATAAGGCTAGGTCGTTAAGAAAGTTAACAGAGTAACGCCAGCTGAGTTTCGAAATCTATTTTTACGCCAACTCAAGAGCCAAGAAGTAAGCCACTTCCAAAATACTACTTTCAAGCAAGCCGACTTGCTAAAAATTTACCAGTCGGCGAATTTTTTACCTTCATCAACCCCTCTACTGGCCCTTGATAAACAAGTTTACCACCGCCAGCACAAGAAAGCGGCCCAAGATCAATAACCCAATCAGCTGCACAAATAACTTCCGGGTTATGCTCAATAATGATAATAGTAAGCCCCGAGTCAACCATTTTCTTAAAAACCATAACCAACCGCTCAACGTCCTCAAAATGCAATCCTTGGGTTGGTTCATCAATAACAAGAACGCTCCCTGGCTCCCAATTTTTACTCAAGAATGGCGCCAGCTTTAATCTTTGGGCCTCTCCACCAGATAAGCTAGCACTGGTTTGTCCGAGTTTTAAATACCCTAAACCTAAAGCAACTACAGATTCTAATCGTTTTGAAATACGCTTATGGTGGCGAAAATGATCAAGTGCTTGATCTACAGTTAAATCCAATACAGAAGAAATAGATAGACCATTATATTTCACTAAATTGACCTCTTCTTTATACCGACCTCCGAAGCAAATAGGACACCGTACACGAGCATCAGAGAGAAACTTCATACTCAGAATTACCTCCCCCTTACCTTTACACTCTTCGCATCGGCCTCCTTCAGAAAACAATGAAAACGATTTAGCGGAAAGCCCCGATAATTGACTATCAGGTAATTTTTCATATAACCTGCGAATATCCGTAAAAACATCAAGATAGGTCACAGGCATACTAACAGATGATTTTGCTATCGGCCGTCGATCTATAACTGCTATCGAAGTAAGATCATTAAAACCTTCAATCCGTTCACAATGAGACCAATTATTTCGTGAACGCTTATTTTTTAGCCCTAATTGCATCTTCAGATTAGGATACAAAGTATTAAGAACTAGAGACGACTTCCCTGCACCAGACACACCAGTGACAACATTCAGACTACGAAAAACAAAGCTTACCCTGTCAATATTTAAATAATTTAAATTAGCACCTACGACAGTTAGAGCATCAAAGGATGTAACTTTGCTCTTCTTTACCTTTTTTTGTTCATTACTGATAAGGTGTTTTGCCGTTAGAGACTTTATTGCAAATTTCTTTGCCTCCGAGGAGAAACTGAGCCATAATGCAACCACCTTCAGCTCCACCACCAGGACCTAGATCAACAATCCAGTCAGCATTTCGTATAAAGTACTCATCATGATCTACTAATATAACAGTATTACCCTTCTCCTTTAGAATGAGTAAAGCTTTCCAAATTTTTTCAACTTCGCTAGGGTGCAACCCCTGGCTAGGCTCATCCAATATATATAAAACACCGCGCAAGCTATCTGACAAAATATTTGCCAACCTAACTCTCTGCGCTTCTCCCCCGGAAAGCGTATGTATTCGCCTTGCAATCTGCAAATATCCTAGCTCAACTGCAACAAGTCTACTAATTTTTTGTAGAATTTCTTCCTGCACACGGATAAAAGCCATATTTTTTTTCAATGGATCTATATCCGTCAATCCAGACACAAAGTCATGCAATTCAGCAAGTGAAAGCTTATGTATAGATTGATGGTCCTTTCCACCCAGATGTATAGCAGTATATTGTGAGGATAGCCCCGTTCCACAACACTCGAGGCAAAGGGTATCGGAAATCACTTCAACATTTTCTTCTTCATTAAGATAGCCTATGCCCTGGCAAAACTCACACTTCCCAATAGAATTTGCGGAAAAATATCTAGGATCTAACTTCGGCCAAGAAAATCCACATTCTGGGCAGCCACCTTGACTGGAAAAAACTTGTCCAGACTGGATATCTAGCTCATTTTTATTTTTTACAATAAAGTACTCACCATATCCATCTGCTTGGGTGGTAACGGCTTCAATGGCTCTATGCACTCGTGGATAGGAACTATCTTTTACTTTAATCAAATCAATTATAATTTTTATCGTATGTTTTTCATTCTTATTTAATTTGGGGTTGGCACTAATGAAACCAGCTCACCATCAATATATGCACGCACATACCCCTTTGTAGCATATCCACTTAAAGATTTCTCAAATGAGCCTTTCTTTTCCTTAGCTAAAGGAAGGCAAATTGCAATCGTTTTTTCTATTGCTTGGTGGATAATCGACTTGCTAATTTCTTCACTACTTTTACACGTGGTAAGCAACATATGCTCAGGACATAATCTAGATCCAAAATTAGAAAAAAGTACCCCTAATAATTCTGCTAAGTCAGTCAAAGTCCCAACACTAGCCCTTTTAGAAGGTTGGGTTTCATTTTGGCGCAAACTAATCGCAGGTGATAATCCTGTAATACTACGTACAGCCGGACGAGAGCCCAAATCTAAAAATTGTCGTGTATATTGTGAAAGAGTATAAAAAAAACGGCGTTGAGACTCGGCCAAAATGGTGTCAAACGCAAGTGAGCTTTTCCCAGAACCACTCACGCCCGTAATAACAGTGATCTGATTACGCTTTATACTCAGTTCTAAATTTTTTAGATTATGTTCGCAGGCACCTTTAATATGGATCTGCTGTAAACTTTGTTTCAATACCTTGCTGCCTTTGCCGAGTTATCAGCCTATATTAAACGTCAATCTCATTGTATGCTAGATGCTGCCCCACCTTTTCATTTTTTCCATACTCCTTGTGTATTGCTCTTGTACGGATATAACCTAAAGCAATATCGAGTGCTCGTTCAAAGCTCGAGATCGAAGCCGTTTTCAATAAAAAATGATCTTTTGCCGGACCATGGTCTGGAGATATTCGCAAGTGTTCAAGCCCCCCTGTAATATTCACAGCCGTATCAAAGCATAATGTTTTTAAGGCGGGAAGGCCTTGATCGTGATACATAGCTAAAACAGCATCAAAGCTGCCACCCATAGCCTGCCAAAATACGGTATCGGCCGAATATGGACCACTAACTTTGCTATGACCTTGGTAACTCAACAGACTTTTCTCAGTGATTTTTTGGTCAAAGTCACCAAATAATCCCCCATCTC
Organism: Bdellovibrionota bacterium; assembly: GCA_041391425.1. Taxonomy (GTDB): domain Bacteria; phylum Bdellovibrionota_B; class Oligoflexia; order Oligoflexales; family JAWKNZ01; genus JAWKNZ01. Next base: position 239,613 of record JAWKNZ010000006.1, on the reverse strand, counting down.
CGCAGTGAGGATTAAGACCACAGACTGCGATCTTCGGTAGCGATATGTTAAAAATATCCAATAGTGAATGTTCCAAAGCTCGTAATTTATCATGAATAAGCTGTTCATTTACCATCGACTCGACCGCACTAACAGGAATATGATTTGTTAGCAATCCAACCTTAAGTTTATCACCTGCCAGCAACATAATTCCTTCTTGATGCCAAGTTTTTTCAAAAAATTCTGTTTGGCCAGGAAAATCAAATCCAGCTTTAGAACAAGCAAACTTATCTATAGGCGCTGTCAAAACCGCTAAGCGTCGCGCATGTTCAGCAAAATTTTTCTCCAAAAATTTACTAATCTCAACTGACATCATTAATGCTTTACAAGCAATCAGCCCTCTTTGTAAAGGAGCCAACAGCTCGGCTGGAGCCTCTTCTCCGCCAATATCAAAAAAATAGACCAAGGATTCTTCAGTAACTACGGCTATATCGTCAATAGAAGAGATGCGAGACAACTTAACACTTTGGTTCTGTAAATGGCCAAGACGCTCAAGTTGATCTTGCCAATGCCAATAACTTCCAACGAGTATAGTCGAAAAATGATCCTGCAAGGGGTTCAAAACTGGCAATAACTGAACTATCTTTTCAATATTGATACTATGAGGATCTCCAAGTGTGATGACTAACATTTTTAGACTTAACCCCTGACAAAATTCTGTGAAATACTAATAGCAGCCCCTTTTGAAAGGCCATTAGGAATTACAGGCTTTTCAAGCTTAATATTCAAACTACAAATTCGAGAAAACTTATCCATGAGCATATTACCTACAATTTTTACAGCGACTTCTAATAGCTCTATATTTTGGCCAGCTAGGCTTTTTTCAATACTCGCTATCACTTGAGAATAATCAACCACATCTGGCAAAGGACAATCATCCGACAAATCCCAAACATCATAATCTAGTTCGGCTCGTAGGCACAAATTTAGATCTTGTCCACCTAACCTCTCCTCTGGAAAAACTCCAATTTTTACATAAACAGGAAAATCCTTTATTTCCAAAGTAACCACAACATCCCTCTCTTCATAGACACAAAAAGCTCCTGAGAGCTAAAAACACCATCATATACAACTTTCGCATTTTAATACTCACTACCAGCCATAACTCTAATGCTTTTTTACTATCCGCCCTAGTAGATCGCAAGCAAGTTAAAAGCTCAAGTACCGGGCCAGAAAACACGGCCATGATAGCACTCAAAATTTAAAACTGGAAATAATTGTCGATACTAAGAAACAAACAGCTTTGGCTGTAGATATTGCAGATTCAAGACAAACCGAGATCTGTAATCTGGAAATTCAGAAAAACCACAAGACAATGAAATTATTGAATATTTGCAGAGTGCAAAACTAAACCTAAAGGCAGAACCTATCAAACAAAGCCTTCCTAATTAAAGATATAACTGGGATCTGAAATTTTTTGAAAAACTGTAGGGCGTGTTGACGTTTCATTTTCGTAGCGAGAGACAAATACTTGAAAGTCGCAGCTAGGAAGGGTTTCAAAAATTACCGGAGGTGTACTAGATGTATATTGAGGATAATTTTTGAAACCCTGACAACGTTGTGACTCAAGGGTTTGGCTCGTAGTAGGAAATGAAACGTCAACACGCCCTAGTATTTTCAATGGATTCGAAGTTTGGTCGGGTTAGGCGCGAGGAGGTGGGAAACCGCAGTATACATGTTGGTACATGAGGATTTCCTGACGACGAAGCAACGACGCAACCGGCTAGAAATTCGGATCCGGGTTTAAATGCACAGTTGATTTTATGTAGTTTTATTCGTTTGTGTGTTATTTTTGTGTCTGTGTATCTTATTTAAAATATGAGGCACTTGCATTGATTGTGATTCGATGAGCTCACCGTCTAAGGCTGAAAAGATTTCTGAAATAAGTGATGATTCTAGCTGAATTACAGTATCTGAAATTGTGATACTGTTGTCGATTTTCTGTAGATTTGTTAAGAATTCAGAATGGGATTTACCTTGCCTATATTCAGGTTCTTTTGTTGGATGTGACAGATATCTATTGATGAAATCAATTCTATCTTCAACCAGGATCGAAGCTTGATACAATAAATAGTTACGACTCCGAAAAAGCGAAGTGCCACATATCTTTTGATGATTGTAGGCGATATCGCTTATACCTTCTTGTGTTAAATGCCTTAAACTAGGCCATCTGCTTTGCAGGCAGTTGATAACAGCGGAGTTCATTTTGTCAAAATAAAGATCATTTTTATAATGATATCGAACCCAGCAGCCAAAGCTGATAATCGCACAACCGCTATGTAACAAAACAGTGCCTCCCCCCCCATAACGCTTAAGAATTTCTATTTGATCTTTTTGGCAATGATTGAGGTTGCATTCGAGGTCAGCTTTGTTGCCACTACCCAATATCACAACAGAATTTTCTGGCCTCCAGATTCTTAGAGCATAATTTTCAGCGCTTCGTTCTAAAATTTGGTCATCAATCCACATGTAATTTTTATTCTCCCACTTGATCAACAGATCTACTAATGGAGGCATGGTTATAGATTTGTAGATATAGATGTGTTGTTACAGCAGGAAGGAAACAAACTAAAAGTGCAGAGAGTAATGTGGTTAATGTCTCAGTCATAATATAAGGAAGACTGAAAGGTAAATGGGAGATAGGTGTGGACCATAATGATCTAGAAATAGAAAAGATTTGATCAAACTCTAGCAGAAATTTCTTTAAAAACTGAATTACATATAATGCCAAATAAAAAAATGCAGCTACGCTTGTCAGGACAAAAAATACTGACAATTTACTAATTTTAGATTGTTTATTTAAGTACTTAAGAAAAATCGCACTTCGAAAGGCTTCAAATCCTTTTTGTTTTTCAAAGCGGATTAAAACCGGCCCCATTAAAGTTAGAACTACCACAAAAATTAAAAATGGAAAGCTTGTTTGTGCAAGAGCAAAGACAAGGGCTGCGAGTAACGCAAAAATTAATCCGTGTGGGAGACTTTTTTTAAACGCATTAGCAAATATAGGTTTTATGGTGGCCCAAATGCCTTGTTTGTGGTCATGACTAGTAACTTTGCGTTCGGCGCCCTCATTATCGCAATCCGTAGAAAATGTGTCCTGATTTTGCTTATATAGCTCTAAAATTTTTTCCCTTTGTCCATTAATATTTTGTATTTCAGGCTGCTTTTTAAAAGGTGTGTCTAATCTTGAATTTAGCTGAAAGCCTCCCTTCACTATAATTTCAAAGATTGCGAAATATCCTAAAACGAATAAAAAGGATATTATTAAATGAAAAAACAAGTAGTTAGGAAAAAAATGCACTAGTGGGGTTAGCATCCCATAAATCCCATTATTTAGCGTTGGTAAGCTCCGCAAATGTTCAAGGGATTCCACTATATTGTTGGCTTTATAAGAAAATAAAATTTCACATACAAGTTGCGGTAAAAGCATGGTAAAGACGGCAACGGTGAGGCATCTTTTCGTTTGGCCCTTTAGCATATTATAGCCCCCACCAATAGCGTGGAGGGCAGACAGAGGTTTATGCTTATTATCCATAATTGATCTAGATCCTTAAACTATTATTAGTGTAGGAAGTTGTCTGATTTGCGCGATCTTTGTGCCGCATTCTTTTGTGCCCTGATATCCGGTCAGTCAAACAACTTTTAATTCGAACGCGGAATTTATATTTATGACACTGAGTTTTACAATTACCGAGATATTTGCCAGCATACAAGGAGAGTCTTCATTTGCTGGCCTCCCCTGTACATTTATTAGACTTACAGGTTGTCCTCTACGCTGCAATTGGTGTGATACTGCTTATGGTTTTGAAAATGGCACATTGATGAGTGCGGATGATATTTTGGGTAAAGTGAATGAACTTTCTCCCAAGATTGTTGAATTTACAGGAGGGGAGCCTCTGGGGCAAAGTGGAGTCCCAGCCTTGATGAAGATGTTTGTTGAAAAAGGTTATCAGGTTTTACTGGAAACTAGTGGCGCTGTCGCGATCGATGCTGTTCCACAAGAGGCTCATATTATTATGGATATTAAGTGTCCAGGAAGTGGCATGGATTCAAGAAATCTTTGGCCAAATTTAGACTATTTGAAAGCAAGTGATGAAATCAAGTTTGTTATCGCTTCCTATGCGGATTTTGAATGGGCACTTAATGTTGTTCACGAATTTAATTTAGAGAAGCGCTTTAAATTGCTTTTTTCTCCAGCTTGGGGGTTGGTTAAAGAAAAGGATCTGAGTGCATGGGTGCTAGATTCTGGGATAGACTGCCGTTTAAATTTGCAATTGCATAAATATATTTGGGGACCGAGAGTCAAAGGTGTGTAATGGAAATGGATAGCCCTAATATTGGGTTGAATCGTCAGTATCTTAATGAACTAGAAAAACTAGAATGCCGTGATGCAACCGAACACGGCCAAGAGCCCCCCCTAGTGATGGATAAGGCTCTTGGCTCTACTATATGGGACGTTGAGGGGCGCAGCTATCTTGATCTGTGTGCTGGTTTTGGCTCTTTGCCTCTAGGGCACAATCATCCTGAGGTTGTTTCGGTTGTTGCAAATGATTTATTGTTTTTAAAACCACCTGTGATGCAGGGTTTAGGCGATGTTCATCCTAGCGTTGAAAAAGTGGAATTCTTGCGCATTTTATTAAAACTCTTACCTAGAGAATTAAATAAAGCTTCATTGGCAGTGACGGGAAGCCAGGCTGTAGAGATTGCAATTAAGACAGCTTTACTAGCGACGAAAGGCGACGGTATTATTGCCATCAAGAATGGATACCATGGATTAGATTTCGGAGCCTTGTCTCTCAATGATCGACCAGAATTTACAATGCCTTTTTCCAAGTGGTTAGTGTCAGAAAAAGTGGCGCATGTTGACTTTGGTTGCCAATCTCAGGCTATTGAACAAGCTATAGATATGCAAGCACGTCAGGGAATAAAGACAGCTGCAATAATCGCAGAGCCTATCCAGGGTCGTGGAGGGGTTCATTTGCCTCCTAGCGGATGGTTAGAGGAATTATACGCCTTAGCTACCAAAAAAGGCATGCTGTTAATTTTTGATGAAGTTTATACGGGTCTAGGTCGTAGCGGTAAGCTTACCTTTGCTCATGATGTGCCATGTGATCTACTTTGCTTAGGAAAAGCAATCGGTGGAGGTATGCCATTATCTGCCTGCATTGGGACTCAGGCGGTAATGGATTATTGGCCCGAAAGTAAAGGAGAGGCAATCCATACAGGGACATTTTTTGGCCATCCTCTTGCGTGTAAGGTAGGCAGGCTGACGATTTCTTTGTTGTTGAGAGAAAAAGTGATTGAAAAGTCAGTTGAAAATGGGATTTTTTTGCGAGACTTGCTATCTGAGGCATTAAATTCAGATTCGCGTGTCGAAAAAATCCGAGGCAGTGGTATGATGAATGCCATCGAGTTTAATGTGAAAAATCTAGCTGCTCTTGTTATGAGTAAGCTTAGAGAAAAAGGAGTGATTGCAATACCTGCTGGGGTGCAGGGAGAGTGTCTTTCGCTAACACCTCCGTTGAATATAAGTCGAGACCATCTACGAGAAGCGGTATCAAAAATTCATGAGGTTCTTTCCACATGCGTATAAATTAGTTCGTAGATTCATTCATTTTGACAGAAAACATAGAAATAGGATCAAAGTATAATGCCAGAAATTAATGCAGTTTATGATCACAAAAAATACGAACAGAAATGGTGGGACTTTTGGGAAAAAGGTGGATGGTTTCATGCTGAGCCTGATTCGAATAAAAAACCATACACGATTATTATCCCCCCTCCTAATGTAACTGATAGACTGCATATGGGCCACGGCTTGAATAATACAATCCAGGACATTCTTATTCGTTGGAAGCGGATGCATGGCTATAATTGCTGTTGGCTGCCAGGAACAGACCATGCTGGTATTGCGACTCAGATGATGGTTGAAAAGTCTCTCGAGAAACAAGGAACGTCTCGTAAACAAGTTGGGCGAGAAAACTTTTTTCAAAAGTGCGTAGAGTGGCGAAACGAAAATGGTGGAATTATTGTTGAACAGCTTAAACGTATAGGCGCTTCTTGTGATTGGTCCCGTGAAGCTTATACGATGAGCGACAGCTTATCGCGAGCAGTGCGAAAAATATTCGTTGATTTATATGACGCGGGCCTGATCTATCGTGGTGAAAGGCTTGTTAATTGGTGCCCGGCGCTTAAAACGGCAATTTCTGATGATGAACTGGAGTCAAAGGAGGTGGATGGAAGCCTCTGGTATTACCGGTATCCAATTAAGGGCATGGAAGGACAGTATGTTCAAATCGCAACAACGCGTCCGGAAACTATGCTCGGTGATACTGCTGTTGCCGTGAATCCAAATGATGATAGATACCAACATTTAATTGGCCAAACCGCGATCGTACCATTTGCGAACAGAGAGATTCCTATTATTGCTGACGAATATGTCAAAAGTGAATACGGGACAGGCTGTGTTAAGATAACACCTGCTCATGACCCTAACGACTTTGAAATTGGCAAACGCCACGCTCTGCCGTTTATCAATATTATGAATGTAGATGCTACATTAAATGAAAATACCCCCGCCCCTTTTTGTGGAATGGATCGATTTGAAGCGCGAAAGGCAATTATCCGCGCTTTAAAAGATATGGATTTATTCGAAAAACAGGAGTCTACAAGGCATGCAGTACCTTATTCTGAAAGGGGTAAAGTGCCGATTGAGCCAATGCTGTCGAAGCAGTGGTTTGTTAATATGAAGGCATTAGCCAAGCCTGCTATCGATGCTGCCAAGGATGAAAAACTTTGCTTTTATCCCGATTCATATAAAAAAGTTTATTTTCATTGGCTAGAAAACATACAAGATTGGTGTATTTCTCGTCAGTTGTGGTGGGGGCATAGAATTCCTATATGGCACTGCTCTGAGTGTAGTGAGACGTCGACTGGACTAGAAGATCCAGAGGCTTGTCAGCATTGTGGCAGTGTAAAAATAAGTCAAGACGAGGATGTTTTAGATACCTGGTTTTCTAGCTGGCTGTGGCCATTGAGTCCTTTTGGATGGCCTGATGAAACAGAAGATTTGAAGTATTTTTATCCATCCAATGTCCTTGTAACCGGTGCTGACATTATCTTTTTATGGGTTGCTCGGATGGTTATGGTGGGGTTATGGACGAAAAAAGAAATCCCATTTAAAGATGTTTATTTTAATTCAATCATTTGTGACAAAGATGGACGTAAATTTTCAAAAACCCTCGGCAATGGAATTGATCCACTTAAGATTATTGACCAACGTGGTGCTGATGCGATGCGGTATACCTGCGTAAACCAAGCACCGATTGGTGGTCGAGTTAAAATGAGTGAGACGGATTTCGAAAATGGTAGCAGGTTTGTTAATAAGCTATGGAATGCTGGTAGATTTCTTTATTCTAAAATTGATGCAAAAAAAGGTTTACTAGCTTTTACAGCATCTGATTTAAATTTAACTCAAAAATGGCTTTTGACTGAATTGGAAGAGTGTGCAGTTGAAGTCGATACGCTACTTGAACGGTATGCCATAAATGAAGCCGTTGAGGTCGTTTTTCAATTAGCTTGGCGTCATTTTTGTGATTGGGGCTTAGAATGTTCTAAAGATGCTATTGATGGAGATGATGAGCATCAAAGACAGATAGCTGTTTCTGTGCTTTGTTATGTATTTGATGGAATCCTAAGGCTTTGCGCTCCAATTATGCCTTTTGTAACTGAAGAACTTTGGCAAGCTATGCCTAAGCATCCTTTATTGGATAAGCCCGAAAGTTTAGTAATCGCTAAGTTCCCTAGTTTATTGCAGGTTCCAAAATTTAAACAAGAGGCGCAAGAGTGGCGTTCTGTGATGGAATTTATTACAGGCATACGGTCAGTGAGAAATCAAGCTGGTGTTCCTCTTAAAGATCGAGTTGAAGTTTATGTCGAATGTGGAGATGGCTTTGCTTCACTTTTGCAAACATCAGATCGTTGGGTAAAAAAACTCGCTGGTGTTTCCACTTTAAGCGCAGGCTCACAAGTGCCACGTCCGCAGCGATGCCTTGTTTTTGTTGGCAAAGGATACCAAGCTTTTGTACCGGTTGGTCAGTATCTTGACTTTGCAAAAGAGCGGGTGCGCCTTGAGAATGAGATTAAGAGAGTGGAAAAAATAGTCATTGGCCTTACGAGCAAGATCTCTAATAAAAATTTTGTAGAGAGAGCACCCACTGAGGTGGTCAAGCAAACAAAGGAGCAACTTGCTAATATGCAAGCTCAATTAGAGAATCTACAGCGGAGCTTAGAGGCGCTAGGATAAAAAGATTATTTTGTGAATATATGATTTATTTTGATGGATCGTAACTATTCAGCGTATCTTTTCCCTTCAATATGTCGCTTGATACACCGTCATCCTCATATGGATGAAGGGCGGTCAAGGCTTTGAATCGATCAGATAAAAAAATACGCTGAATAGTTACGATGGATCAAGAGCCAATTTCTTCTTGATTGTCGTCACTTTCTTCATTGGCATGAGCATCTTTAGCGGGGGGTAGGTCTTCATTTTGTTCCATGGAGAGATGAAGCTGTGCAACGTCGCAGGTTTCACCCTCGCAGCCATATATTTTTTGAATTCTACTGATATCGCCATAAGAAAGTTTTCGACTGGTTAGCCCAGGACCTATATAAAGAGAGGGGTTCATAATTGAATAGGAGTCGTCTTCATCCGATACATGGGCCAGTCCTAAAAGGTGCCCTAATTCGTGTAAAGCGAGAGACTGCATATCTACAATGCCTTTATCGCTGTTGACACTTGTAAGGTGGATTCCTTCTTCATCTAAACTATCTAAAATCATATAGTAGTTACTATTAAAACGAATATCAGCTGTATCTATAGTATCTTGATCATAATTATCCCAAATGGTTGTAGCTAAGACCACTTGAGGTTTGCCTGTTTTGTTCCAGTTGTCATCCATATAATGGCCATTTACAGAGTCATTTAAAGAGCTATAGAGGTCATCAAAAGAATCTCCATTTCGATCATCTTGTCCAACAAATTCAAACAGCTGCTTCCCAACCGCTGTCTCCCAAGTTTTCATGGCTTTTAGCAGCCCTTTTTTCTGTACCGGGGTTATCTCTTTACCTAAGCTAAATTTAATGGGTAGGTCTTTCCATCCTTCAAGAGCATGAATACCAAATTGCGGTGCTTTTTTATCTTTTGCCTCGGGCGGGATTTTTTCGTCCGCAAAGTCACCTTCCATGCTAATGCGATACATTTGTGCACCACAAGCTATAAAGTTAGCGAACATAGCCAAGGTTGCTCCAAGTAACACTACATAACGTGTTGCAAATTTCTCCACGCTGCAATCCCTCACTAAGGGAAGCTTTTAACTTCCCATTTCTAGCCGGTTTAAAGACCTATCTTTCTTCACTGAGGTTCCTATCGTCATGCAGTGGTCAGGCTTGAGATTGTGAGATAATTATTTAATTTTAAAGAAATTTTTAACCTTTATTCAGAACTGGGTTATTTAACTCCCAACAGTTCTACATCAAAAATAAGAACTGCATTGGGTGGGATTGCTCCAGGAACTCCTCGTTCTTTATACGCCATTTCAGGAGGGATTATAAGTTTGCGTTTACCTCCAACTTTCATGCCTACTACCCCTTTATCCCAACCTTCTATAACCTTTCCAACTCCAAGGAAAAACGTAAAAGGAGAATCTCTATCTCTAGAGCTATCAAATTTTTCCCCATCTTCTAAAGTTCCGGTATAGTGGACGGTCACCTCTTTGCCAGCTTCGGCTGTTTTTCCTGTACCTACCACTATATCTTCAATTTTAAGTCCATTACTTGAGGTATTTTCGTCAGTGTCGCTATTTTGAGGTTCGGAGACTGTATTTTGACTATTTGAAGATGATGAAGATTGTTCAGAGCATTTGGTGCACGCTTGGGCAAATAAGCAAACGAAAACTAATGCCAATAATTGCAGTAAGTAGGATTTTGTTCTTTTAGAGAGTTTATTTGTCATTGTAAACCTTTTCTATTTAAATTTATTTTAAAGAAATTTGGACTTTGGTTGGTATATAGTTTGGTTTAAACTTGTGATCAAGTAATAATTACTTTGAAATAGTGAGTTCAACGAGTTTAGTGTAAAGTTTGCTTTTCACTACGACCCCGGATTGACTCAAAAAGACTGACTATTCCAAGATAAATTGAAACAGGGAAGGGGTGGTATTGCAGAGTTTATTACGTTTAGTTGGTTTGGTGGGGTTGTTTTACTTACCAAGCATAAATTTATATGCTGTGACTGAAGTGCCTATTAATTTAGGAATCGGACCTTCTAAGTTCTATGTCCCAGAAAAATTAGGAAGGGATGATACAAAGCCTTTTAGTGGTTTTAGATTACATATAAAGGCAGTAGTAAACAAAGCCTTACTAGAAAAAAACAAAAGAAAGATCCCAGAGAAATTTCGTAAAAGTTTGCAAAAAGTGGAAGAAGTAAGAGTTGGATTTATTCTTATTCCTGAAAGTATTATGCTTGGCTGGAGAACGGTTCCGGGTGGTCCAGAAATATGGGGCGCTACATGGAAGCCACTTTCTTTGGGCTTGCCACTTCGGATAGGGCCAGCAAGGTTATCTTTGAGTCTAGGCCTTGTCGGCACTTACGCCTATGTTAATACGGGCAGGTATAAGATTCCTGAAGATGATGATATTGAAGTCCCAAATCAATCGTCTGAGCCTGCTCCAGATAGTATTTCTTATGTAAATCAAGTAACTCACTTTTTCAGACCTGGAGCACAGGCAAATATCGATTTCGAGTTTGCGTTTACGGAAAATTTCTTGGTATCGGTTGGCGCTTCTTCCTCATATTATGTTCCACAAAAAATTGGAGGGACATTTACAGAATTAGGTAGTAGGCGTGACCGTTCTTTATATCGGATCCATGAGGCGTATGCGCTATTGCATTACCGAATTCCTTATAAAGCTAGCTTCTAATTTCGGTTTCTAGGCACATTTTTTTTGCGATTTCTTTATAATAATTTGTTTGGTCTTCGGCTGCTTGTAGTAGCCGTGGGCTTGTGACATTAATTTCAGAAATCGCATCACCAATAATGTCAAATCCAGCGATGTAGATTCCTGAGTCTACAAGCGCTTTGGCCACCTCTTCCACCATGCTTCTCATTTTATGATCTGGTTTGTATTCTAGCAAACGAGCGCCTTCAGAGGTATTTGCCATATAATGCCCTTCTCTAGGCTTTTTTAAGCACCAACTGATGGCATCGCCATTAAATGTAAAAACCCTTACTTCGCCGTCGCTGATTCTATGATCAAATGGTTGGATAAGCCTAGGACTTTTAGAGTGATTCGTCGCGTCATCAAGAATTGCCAGCGCTTGTTCTTTGCTCATTAGAGAAAGCTGTAAACGGATAATGCCTTTTCCGCCAAATAGGTCTAAGGGTTTAAGGATTGCATCTCCGTTGGCTTTAGTCTCTAAAAACTCATATAAATCTAATACATTACAACTCACAAGAGCATCTTTGACTGCCTCAGGGAAGCGAAAAATAGATAATTTCTCGTTGATGGCTCGCAATGCTGCTGGATCATTATAAATCTTAGTTCTGTCGCGGACACTATCCAAAAACCAGGTAGCGCTAATGTAGCTGATATTGAATGGAGGCTCTTTGCGCATGTGAATGCCATTAAACTTCTCTAAGAGAAAATTTTCTTTTTTAACTATACTGAGGCTTTCGATAGTTCCATCAGGAAATGCAATCTGATTAGCATAGCAGCTTGCACAGGCATCACGGATATTCCAAAATAAGTCTGTGATTTCGGTGCTGTATACGTTTGCGCCTAGCTGTATTAGCTCAAAAGCTAGGCGGATGCTCGAGTCTAGTTTGAAATTCAAGTTTTCAATGGGATCAATTATAAACAGATGAAATTGTTTCATTTTTTGCTTCTTCCCTATTTTCATTTCTTCCCCCCTTTTTATGTCTTCCCTGCGGGGTGATAGGCTGTTCTCGACTTGAACGTGTCAATTTCTGCATACTAACTTGTGGTTAAGGGTGAGCACAAATGATATCTCTATTGCCTGTATAATTTTATAGGGCTAAATAGCTTTATTCGAAAGGCATTGGGTTTGAATATCGTGAGAATTAGAGAATGTATCGGAGTTAGATAAAAATGAAATTTCGTAAGCTAGAAGATTTAGACTTAGTAAATCGCGCGGTCTTTTTGAGATTAGACCTAAATGTGCCTCTAAAGGATGGAAAGATTACAGATGATACTAGAATTCGAGCTGCATTGCCTACAGTTCGCAAGATTTTAGAGCAAACCAATAAGTTGGTAATTGCAAGTCATCTTGGGCGTCCTAAGGGTCAAATTGTTCCTGATTTGAGTATAGAGCCTGTTGGTGCGTTGCTTGCTGAATTGTTGGGTTTAGAAGTTATATTCGTTCAGGATTTTTTATCGGAACCAATTGATCAATTGTTGGCGAATTTACAAAAGAACCAAATCATTTTACTTGAAAATCTTCGTTTTTGGCCTGGCGAATCCGCAAATGATGGTGCTTTTGCGGAAGCATTGTCTACTGGTATAGATGCTTATGTCAATGATGCCTTCGGTACAGCGCACCGTGCTCATGCTTCAACTGTCAAGGTGGCAGAATTAATTAAACCTGAGCTACGAAGCATTGGACTGCTTATAGAAAGAGAAGTAACTGCGCTTTCTAGTTTAAAAAATAATCCTAAAGCACCATTTACGGTTATTATGGGTGGATCTAAGGTTTCAGACAAGATTGGGGTGATTCTCAGTCTGTTAGACCATTGCAACCATTTAATTATTGGTGGGGCAATGGCTTATACTTTTCTTAAATATCGCGGCATTGAGGTTGGAAACTCTGTTGTTGAAACCGAAAAATTAAACTTGGTTGAAACTATTTTTCGAAATGCCGAAGCAAGAAAAGTCGAGATCCATTTACCAACAGATCATATATGTGCTGAAGAATTTTCTGAAACGGCAAAGCCTCACGTAACTTCGGGAGAAGTCATTCCAAAGGGCCTTATGGGCTTAGATATAGGCGAGAAGACGATTTTGAATTACAGGGAAGTAATAAGAAACTCGCAGACTATCTTATGGAATGGCCCTATGGGGGTTTTTGAGTGGAATAGTTTTGCAAAAGGCACTTTAGCAATTGCCGAAGAAATGGCGTTGAATAATGGCATGACCGTAGTCGGAGGAGGTGATTCGGTTGCTGCCGTTAACAAGGCTGGTGTAGCAGATAAAATGACACATGTATCTACTGGTGGTGGGGCTTCTTTGAAATTTTTAGAAGGCAGTGTGTTGCCAGGATTGAAAGTGCTTGCTTTATAGCTTATTTTTTAATTTTAAAACTATTGAAGCTAGTTAAAACCAGGTAGTTTGATGTACAAGATGATTGTCTTTTGGAAAGGACTCTAAATGAGAAAGCCGATGTTAGCCGGAAACTGGAAAATGAACATGCTTAATCATCAATTGGCAGAATTTTTTTCTGTATTAGATGCTAGAGTAGCAGGTGGACTCAAGAATGCACTCGAAAAAATAGATATTCTCATTGCAATGCCAGCTACCTTGTTAAGTAATGGTAGTGATTTTTCTAGCAAATATGGTGTCGAAGTTGCTGCACAAAATGTCCATTGGCAAGAGTCGGGAGCTTATACAGGTGAGATTTCGGTTGCAATGTTAAAAGAGGTCGGTATTCAAGCTACTTTAATTGGACATAGTGAACGGCGGCAATATTTTGCCGAAACCGATGAGACCGTAGCAGAGAAAGTTACAGCATGTCTGGCTCAGAAGATGAAGGTAATTGCGTGTGTGGGCGAAACTATAGAAGAGCGAGAGGCAGAACATACTGAAAAGATCATTGAGAAACAAACGGTTGCTATTTTGAAGGCCGCAAATGCCGACCCGAGCCAGTTAATCATTGCGTACGAACCGGTCTGGGCAATAGGCACTGGATTAGCTGCAACGGCTGAGCACGCGCAAGAGGTTCACAAATTTATCCGAGATTTGATTGAAAGAGAGCTTGGAGCGTCAACTGCGGAAACTATGCGAATACTTTATGGTGGAAGCATGAAGCCAGAAAATACTGCAGAGCTTTTGGCAAAACCTGATATTGATGGTGGTTTAATCGGTGGCGCGTCGCTTAAGCCAAATTCTTTTGCTGATATGATAAACTTTGGCCTCCTCAATTCATAGGGGAGTCCTGGTTAGCAAATATAACTTGCTAACCAGCTTGATTGCGAAGTTAGGGCACTGCAAAAAATATAGTATTAAGCTACGTCTGCAAATTCATGCCACCTTACTGGCTTGACGTTAAAGTGATCGATAAAATTCTTAATTTGAGGTCCTTCAAGTTCTTCGATTTCTTCAGCAAGTATTAAAAGAATCTCAGTGTTTCTGCGATTAGCTTGTCTTTTTTTCATTTGTTCCATTAATGGTACGACTCCCCCACATGGTCTGTCGATGATAAAGCTGGGTTCAAAAGCAATGGTCTTTTGAGCTAGCTCCTGAATGTCGGCAACTTTTACTGCTTTTACTTGTAATCTAAGCTGACTTTGCAGAACTTGCTTAGCTGTGAAAAACTGACAGTAGCTATCTTCAATTATTAAAATACGTGCTTTCATGATGTTCCCTCCTGCTCATTAAAATAATAAGCAGCGATCATGCCAACTATTTTAGCAAGTAACCTGTTGTTATCACAAATAAAATTTTCAAAAATTTGCAATCTTGTAAAACAGTGTTATTAAGGAGGCCTTTTTACGCTACAAGTGTGTTAAATCGGACATACTTTTGAGGGTTAAACTTGGGGAATATATAGAAAAATTACGAAAATCTTATTTTTATCAAACAAGCCTTAAAGAAATATTTTGGTTAAATATAGCAGCGAAAGTTAAAGAATGAAAATAAACATTATAGGTGGCGGACTTGCTGGGAGCGAAGCAGCTTGGCAATTATTAAAGAGAGGGCATACGGTTGAGCTTTTCGAAATGCGGCCAATTCGAGGCACAGATGCTCATAAGACCGGTAACCTTGCCGAACTAGTGTGTTCAAATTCTTTAAAGTCTTTAAGCGAAAACACAGGGCCTGGTGAATTAAAAAGAGAAATGAAGTTGTTAAATTCGTTGGTAATTGAAGCCGGTGAATTTGCACGGGTTCCTGCTGGGCAAGCTCTTGCAGTTGATAGAGAAAAATTCTCAGCTTTTATTGAATCTAGGCTTAAGCAATTTGATGGTTTTACTAGAACTGATCAAGAAGTTACCGAGCTGCCAACATCAAATCAATTAGAGTCATCAAATGAAATTTGGCTTGTAGCAACAGGGCCGCTCACCTCGACTTCTTTATCACAAAGCTTAGTGGAATTATGTGATACGGATACCAGATTGTACTTTTACGATGCCATTGCTCCTATACTATCTGCAGACACTATCGATATGGATGAATGTTTTTTTGCCGACCGTTACGGTAAAGGTGATTCGGATTATATTAATCTGCCTTTATCAAAAGAAGGATATGAGCATTTCATCGACTCAGTGATTGCTGCTGAAAAGATGCCGTTACACGCATTTGAATCTACTTCGTATTTTGAATCATGTCTACCAATTGAAGTAATGATCGAAAGAGGGCGTGAAACACTGCGCTTTGGTCCTATGAAACCAGTGGGTTTAGTAGACCCTAAAACTGATAAACGGCCATGGGCAAATGTTCAGCTGAGAAAGGAAAATAAAGACGGAACCATGTATTCGATGGTTGGATTTCAAACTAAAATGAAATGGCCTGCTCAGAAAGAAGTTTTTTCTCAACTACCTGGGCTTAAAAATGTGGAAATATTAAGGTATGGTTCAGTTCATCGAAATACGTATATTGAAAGTCCGAAAGTATTGAATAATGACTTGAGTTTTCGTAGCAATCCCAGAATATTTTTGGCTGGACAAATTACTGGTGTAGAAGGCTATACAGAATCGGCTGCAATGGGGTTATTAGCTGCATTGGCTATTGATGCCAAGGCACAAAATCGTCCTGTGGTAATGCCCCCTTCTGATACGATGATGGGTGGCTTATACACGTATATTACAGCGGGATGCCTTGGTAAATTTGCTCCTATGAATGCAAACCTTGGCCTTTTGCCGTCTTTAAAGCGAAGTAAGAAAATTAGCAAGGCTGAAAAAAAGCAAGTTCAATGTACCTTAGCATATGAAAAATTTAGTCAGTGGAATGAAGTTCTGGTTTGATTGACGCCTATCGCGACGAAAGTCTCTTTAATCCCGGATCCGAATTTCTAGCCGGTTGCGTCGTTGCTTCGTCGTCAGGAAATTCTCATGTACCAACATGTACACTGCGGTTTCCCACCTCCTCGCGCCTAGCATCCGGCTGAACTTCGAATCCGGTGAAAATACTACAGTTTTTCAAAAAATTTTAGGCCCCACTTTAATAGATTCTATCAATGTAATTTAGTTTTGAGTCTAATATTGCGAACGCTCCAGAAGCGGACGTTCGCAATACAATCGGAGCTTACGATTAGTCAATAATACTTGCTTTCTCTAACTCAGAGGTGACTAATGATAAAAGTTGGCTAGAAACGCCAATGATATCCTTAGGATTACAGCCTTCATCGCATAAAGTTTTAAAAATGGAGTCGGCTAGGTTTTTAACTGCACGCTCAGGCATTGGAATATTATTTTTTTCTTCCTTTTGGTGTATATGTCCCTGTTTGTTCATATTAGCTCTCCTTAACAATCCCAAGGATCCAAGCTTATGTTATAAGCCCTTTTCTGGCCATGGTATAGGATTTAATTCAACAAGTGTGCCATAAAATTAATCGCAGGGCATTATTTTATATAGCTTAGCTATTTAACACTTAAAATATATAGCTTTTGCTTTTTTTAAAAAAAGTCAGTTACAATTGGCTGTTAAAATGCGTAGCAAAATTGCAATAATTAAAGCCTAAAATTGTTGTAATATTGACACAGTTGTATGTGTCGGCTTCGGCGTGTTTTGTTTTAGACACTTGTGTTATTGTTGGACATCTTGCGTTCGCTATTAAAAGGGATATTGCTGTGAATTATCTTGTTAACTTGATGAAACTTCTTCCAAAAAATTTGATAAGTCTGCTTGTTGGTCAAATCGCTCAGATACGCTGGCCTTCGCCGATAAAGGTTTGGCTAAACAAAGCTTTTGTTGCGGCTTTTAGAATAAATATGCACGAAGCTGAATTTCCAATCGCCCGTTATAATTCAATCGAAGGTATTTTTACACGTAAGTTACAACCAGGTGTTAGGCCAATTGATGGAGGTGTTGTGGTGCCTTCTGATGGATATATTTCATTTTCAGGGCCAACTCGCAATGATCGGGCTTTACAAGCGAAGGGACACTATTACTCTACTGAAGAGCTTGTTTTTGGGGTTCAGGGGCCGGAGTCGAGAAAATTTGATGCAGCTTGGGCAACAACCGTCTATTTGGCGCCCCATAATTATCATCGGGTTCATTCACCTGTAGGGGGTATATTAAGAGAGGTCATATATCACCCTGGTGAATTGTGGCCGGTTAATCCTCCCTTTGTGCAATATGTTCCAAATATTTTTGCACGTAATGAACGGCTGACTTTTGTGATTGAATGGGAGCCAAACATCTATGTCTACGCTGTTATGGTGGGAGCATTAAATGTAGGCAGAATTTCTACGAGGTTTAATAGCTCGTTTACTACAAACAGCGCAAAAAGACTGCTAGGTCTTGGCCCAAGTAAAGTTGCTATTAAAAAAGACCAGATACTACTGCCTGGTGATGAGCTTGGCACTTTCATGCTAGGTTCTACTGTGGTTTTGGTCTTTGATCGAGACTTTGTGAAAAAAAATAGCTTAATTGAAATTAATGCTAAGAAAGGAGTTAGAATGGGACAATCTCTTCTAGCGCCAGAGATAGAAGGAAATAGAGTGCATTAAATTTAGATTCAAGATTTTTTATATGTTGGGTATGCAAATCTTCGGCGTTTGAGTACTATAGAGTTCGAAGCTGATTTAATCGTGGATAAGGATATGCTCCATTGGGTTTAATAAGCGGAAGACAAACGAAAATTGTTTGGTCATTTAAGTCAAAGGCACTAACTAAAGATCTGCCGAAGTCCATTGCAGAGAGTGCAGCTGATGCCGTAAGACTCGTCTATACGCCAGGAAGTGATGATAAGTTATTAAATTTTTTGAAAGATGTTCGAGAGTATGAGCAGGGGCGTAGTCGTATTTCCGCCATGTTAGATATTACGCCGCAGGCCAGAGCAAAACTTATTGGGCTAGAGGAACCGAAAGAGCTTCGCCATGGTGAACAGATTTTTTTGAGTGTAAATCCTGAGAAAGCCACACACCTTAAAATTGAAGCTGAAGATTGGCAAAATCTTTTTACAATTGGTTCAAAAGTGTTTTTTGGCTATGGCAATGTAGTCTTAACGGTTGAAGAGATTAAAAATGAGGTTACAACCTGCCGTGTTTTACAAGGTGGTACTGCTTATCCTAGAATGGAAATTCATGTTCCTTCCACCCGCAAACCTCCATCATTAAACCACCTTACAGACTTGAATATTAATGAGTTTTCGCGAGTTGGTGTTGATTATGTAGTACTCCCAGGGTTTTCCGAATCTCGTGAAATTGAATTTATTAGAAGGCGTATATTGAAAGCAAGCGATGAGCTGCCTTGGATTATATTGAAAATTGATAACAAAGGCGTTTATGAAAAATTGGAGGGGCTACTACCCCTCGTTGATGGTGTTATGATTTCTAGGCGAGAATTAGCATTGACACTAGAACCTGCTAGTATACCGATGATCACTAAAGAAGTAGTTCAATTATGTAATAACCACGCAAAATTGGTGTTGATTGCAAGCGAAATTTTAGGTTCGATGCGCTATAACCCGACTCCTACCCGTGCTGAAGTTTCAGACATTGCAAATTGTGTCATGGATGGTGCTGATGCAGTGGTATTAAGTGAGGATATCTGTCGAGGGATTTATTCTAAAAGGCTTTAGATATAAGCATGCAAGTGGTTAAAGACATCGAAGCAAATGAAAGTATTAGCATCAATTGGGTAAAAGAAGAGCCAATCATTCATAATGAATTTGATGCTGTTTCAAGACAAGCCTATAAAACGGCAAAGCGTTTGAAAGTCAGAGCTATTGTTTGTTTGACAAAGGAGGGCAATACCGCTTTACGCTTATCTAGTTTTCGTCAACAAAAACCTATTATTGCTTTAACTTTTTCGGAAGAAGTTAATAGGAAGCTTTCATTGGTGCGAGGCGTAGATGGCGTATGTCTTGATATAGATCCAGCGATAGAAGAGGTTCTTCCTGCCGTAAACGATTTATTAAAGAGAAGATGTGAGTTACAACCAGGAGATAAGTTTGTCTTTGTGACTGTAACGTTGTCTTCGGTTGGGCGTGAGTCCAGTAATTTGTTTACAGTGCAGCAGGTGTATTAGTACGCTAAAATTTTATATGATTGAATTTTAGCGTGTATTCCTACATCATCTAATTTTTACACATTGTTGAACGATATCTCTAAAATCACAAGTTTCACAGCGGCAGTTAAAGCATTCTCTTACTTCAAAATTTGATACACCTTTTCTTCGAACGACTTTTTGGGTTGGCTTATTATTTTTACCGATTGTAAAGACAACTGGGCAGTTCGGATGAATTAATACCCCTCCAAAGCTATCACCTGTTGTAGCACTTCCAGCATTTAAACACATGCCTTCCCATGCATATCTATTTTTGTCGCGCCGAGGGATATCTTTATCAGATTTATAGCTTACTAATTCATTCATGTACTTATTTGATTGATAGAACTTAGAAATGATGGAGTGCTGAACGTCGGCCCCATAGGTACAAGATGTATGGAAAAGTAGATTATTAAATACATCTTCGAAATCATCAATTTTTTTTGTAAATATCTTGTAAACACCACCAAATGGTTGCGTTTTATCTATAGCTTTACCAGTACAGTGGTTGAATGCATCTCTATAAGAAAACCTTTTAGTATACTTTATTGCTTTTTCACCTTTAACAGCGCCTGTGAAGCACAGTCTGAAATTTAGATTGAGTTGACAGTATAAATGTGCGGCAATATCACTCCATGGCGCGGAAGCCGTGGCAAATAAGCAACCCTTGAATTCTTCAAGATTTTTAGTGCGAACCTGAGACTTATAGCCTTTGTCTGGGTGCTCGAAAAATTCCTCTTGACTCCAATTTGCTAAAGCATTCATAACATTGAGAATTTTTTCTTGGTCGGCATTAGACATATAATTGTATTCTTTTGCCGGGATTGCAAATGATGTTAGAGAGGGAACAATCTTACCTGGAGCAATTTCTTGAATATCAGCTTGCTCATCGCTTGACGTTCGGCATGAAACAATTCCCAAAATAAGCATATATAAGATAGTGCATCTAATTATCATTCATAATGTCCTTTTTCTAATTAGGTCTTTAAATATTAAAGCATAATTCAGCTAGAATTCCTAGATGTGGTCTCTTTTATAAAATAGTACTATCGGAGATTACCCTTACCCATAATTATACAGGAGTGTCATGTTTGGTGAAATGAAACATCTCGAAATTATCAGTATGAGGATGAAGTTGGAGATTTTTCGTCTTTGACTTTGAGAAAAGATAGAAAAAATAATCGAAATCTATTGCGATGTACACCATTTATATGAAAATGAAGCCTTCCTTTCCCTTTAATATGTGGTTTATGGGTAAGAATAGGCTTTCGGAGATAAACCTATTCTTACTATATATGATGATAAATTCCTAATCGTTTATTGGCAATTGATACCTTTACTTAAAGTTTTGTGAGTCTGCCAATAAAAAGAAGTGCACCTGTGCTTTTTTGATAAATGAAAAACATAGCAGGTCTATCGACTTTAAACTCGATCGGATTTTCTGGATCGGTAGGAGCAGATTCTATACTGACAGAAATAGATGTGGCAGCTGCAGCTTCAGTTCCTTTTTCATCAACGATCACTTTGCATTGATGATATACATTGTCGATCCAAAGTGATTGAGTTAGCGGCTCACCATTTTGTTCTAATAATTTAGGAAAGTGATTGGCATCACCAATGAAAACTTTCTTCATTCCTAACGAATTTAATGATTGCATTAAAGATTTAGAGCCCCATTCTAGTTTAAATTTTGGTAATGTTAGATCGATGTTTGTTCCATTGAGATTACGGACAAGATTTTCATAGTCGTCTTGACTAAACGATGTTTCGAATTCAGAAAAATTATTATTTTCATGAGGTAGGACAAATGCCATCGCAATTTTGTTCCCAACATAATCAAGGCTGACAGCATGCCATGACTCAGTCGTTATGTAGTTTAAGTTTTTTACCATATGCATCATTTGTGTGTCGACTGATTCACCGTCGATTTGCGTGAATTTCTCATTGTAAGTGGCCTTCTTTTCAAATGGAATAAGCCAGTCAGCAAGCATATCTTAAGGCAAGTTTCGGCCGCTTTTAAAGAAAATTTCAAGGGCATTTGATAAATTCGTATACAGATGTATTCTAGTTCGGATAGTTTAATTAATTTAGTGTGCGTAAAAGATAATGTAAGCAAATGGTGGGGACGGAGAGACTTGAACTCTCACGCCTCGCGGCACTGGATCCTAAATCCAGCGTGTCTACCAATTTCACCACGTCCCCGCGTGGAAAAAATGTTTATAGCCTAAGCTTAGGGAAGATGAAAGCAAATAGTGAAATGGAATAACGGTAACTCTAAAACTCGTGGGAGGATTATCTGATTTATATGCTTTTGTTGCTTAATTCATCACGGAGAGCAGGCTTTCGTTCTTCAAAGGAGATCAAATATTAATCACCTTCAATCTGAGAGAGTTCTAAGCCTTAAGTGGCACAAACCTACCTTTATGACATCGCTGGGCTTAGCCGGCTGCAATCCTTCGATACGAGTGCCGTTGATATAAGAGCCGTTAGTGGAACCTTGATCTTCGACAAAAATTTCTCCTTGCTCGTTTACTTTGATTTTTAAATGTTTACGGGAAATTTCTGAATCTTGATCAAATTGACCAAAGCTTGAGGCGCGGCCGACATAGACCACATTTTGCTCGATAGGTATCTCCTCGCTTTTGCCATTATGGTAGGTCACATTGATGACAATACCCCAAGTTCTTCCTTCCTTAAGTTCATTTTCTATAAGGGTATCGACTACACTTACACGGTGATCTCCAGTCGATCGTTTTCCTTGATGGGAGCTAAAAATTGTCGATATATGACGAATTTGCGATTCTTCTTCGACCATAAACTTAAAAGAAGTTTTACCTACATTTATCGTGTCACCTGAAGATAGCCTTGCTCGCACAATTCTTTCGTCATTGACGTATGTGCCATTGGTACTATTCATATCAAAGATATGGAAAGAATCATTAATATTTTGAATTTGAAAGTGGGTAGAGGAAACTTCATGATCATCGATAATAATGTCACCTTTTTCTCTTCCGAAAATCGTAGAATCACGCCGAAGCTTTATCGCTTCTTCAGAGCCTCCTTTGGACGTAAAGTATAAAACTCCTCTATGCCCAGTATGTAAGTTTTTGGCTGATCCCATTAAGATATCCTATAAAACTTTTTTGAGTCTCTCATTATTATCCAGTGGGGAGTTTTTGTTTAGTGGATAGTTTTTTTATAAGAGTAACTCAAAAAATTGTATCTGCTTTAATCTGCTTTTAAACTTCCCTTCGTCTGTCAATATAAGTAAGGATCTGACTTCCTTATTATTTGTTAACACCATCGGTTAATTATGAAAAAAAATTTAGAAACAAAAGTCACCTAACTTGCTGAAGTGGCATGATTAATTAGAGATCGTCTATTTAAGATTGTTAGTTTTACTCAAAAATCAGGATTCTTGTGAAAAACTATAAGAAAAGCCAGTAAAATTTAAAAATTGCAATATAAATTCAAGTAGATATGTGACTATGCATGTTGCTTAGCGACGTCATATTTTTTTGTTAAATCTGTAAGGACTTCATTAATTAGCTTTTCTTCTTCAGTGTTTAGATTTCCTTTAGTTTTCTCCTTTAACAATGAAATGATCTCGATATTTTGTTTAGCTAAATCAAGGTTGAGCTTATTGATTTCATGGCCTTCGATCGGAGCCTGTCCCAGGTAGTACAACGCCGCAGAAGAAAATCCCAAAATTAAACCATTAAAATCTACTTTTGCTGAGTCGCTAAAATTTACGTCTGTCAATTTTAATCCCCTCTGGCCTTTTTAATCGTTTTGATCTGATTCAAGTTAGATTCTAATGTACTCAAGACAAAGTCAGTATGCAACGAGCATTTTCTGTTTATATAATAGGTGATTATGCATTTTTTGTGTATTTCAATAAGTATTTATGGCGGTGATTTGAGGTTTGCTCTTACCCTTAAGTAGACGAATCGTTATGTTGGGTGAAATGAAATATCTGGAAATTATTAAGTATGTGTACGAGGTTTGTGATTCTTCGCCTTCGGCTCAAAAGGTATGGATGACGCCGGACTAAAAATCCGTCATAACCTTTGTAATAACGACAAAACAGAATGACGAGGTTTCCGGTTCAGAATGATGGGACATCCTACTCTCGGTTGCGGGAAATTTTACCCTCCAATCTATTTGTGGTTTATGGATAAGTATAAGAATTTGAAGGGCCATATACCCTTTTTTGATCTTCATAGTAGCAATATTTAAAAGTTTTCTAGATTCTTCTTTTATGGAGGTTCTAAACAAAGCAAGACATCACACCGATATCCTTAATGTACGCCGATCGTTGAATAAATTTCTGCTTTGATTTTACTTTGAGAATTAGAGAAGAAAATCATATGAGAGGAACTAAAACCTGGACGTAGGACGCTATAATTTTCATTGCCAGAAAGCTTTTCATGCTGGATTGAAATATGCCAGCAGTTATGGGCATCAATATTTTGAAGTTGAACATGTAGCCTTAGCTATGTTGCGCTTAGGAGTGATTGTCCTTGATGGAAGTATTGACTTTAGATTAAAGAAAGAGATTGAGCAACATTTGAGTCGCATGCAGAGGGTTTTTGGTAAGGTCCAGCCGAAATTTGGTCCTAGGCTTGATATTGCACTTGATCAATGTGAAAGTTCTGCGAAAGATGCATTAGTGGATGAAAATTTGTTATGGAGCTATCTAATAAAGCAATCGACTTTCTTGCAGACGTTTTTTGCTAAAGAGGTGGAAGAGCGTAATGCGCCTATAAAGACCGATGATCCTGATAATGAATTTGAGCAAAGTTGGTTAACAGAATCTGCCAGTGATTTAAAGCCCAAGAAAACTAATAACATAAAAAATGGTTTTAAGGCCTTTGAAGACAAGGGTGCCAAGGCCGAATCAAATCAAAAGGACAGCGAGGACGATAGTCAAGATGCATTTAAAATACCAAAAAAATTAGGAAAAGTACTTAAACAGTATACCGTGGATGTTACCGGACAAGCAGAGCGTGGTGAGTTAGACCCTGTTATAGGTAGAGATTCTGAAGCTCGTAGAGTGTTGCAAATTTTAGGTCGGAAAAAGAAAAATAACCCTATCTTGATAGGTGAGCCTGGTGTTGGAAAAACGGCCGTTGTTGAGGCCATTGCTCAAAAGATCGTGTCAGGGCAAGTCGCAGAGTCCATGCGTGGCAAAAGAGTTCTAAGTTTGGATTTGGGTGCTCTTTTGGCAGGCGCTAAATACCGAGGTGAGTTTGAAGATCGTTTAAAACAACTAATTAATGCTGTCGAGGCATGCGAAGGGAATGTCATCTTATTTATTGACGAAATTCATATGTTAGTTGGCGCTGGTGGAGCTGAGGGGACAGCAGATGCAGCTAATTTTCTCAAGCCTGCGCTAGCACGAGGGTCATTGCGTTGTTTAGGTGCAACAACTTTCGATGAATATCGGAATTTTATCGAAAAAGATTCGGCTTTAGAAAGAAGATTTCAACAGGTGTCGGTCCAGGAACCAACCCCAGATATGGCGTTAGCGATTTTGCGAGGGCTTAAGTCATATTATGAGGTCCATCATGGTGTGAGGATAGACGATGAAGCGTTGTCAACTGCTGTTGAATTGTCTGTAAAATATCTGAGCTCAAGAACCTTACCAGATAAAGCTATCGATTTGTTGGATGAAGCATGTAGCCGCTTACGTTACCAAATTGACAGTATGCCAGGGATAATGGATGATTTAAAGTCAAGGATTGAAGCTTTAGAGATCGAGCGTAAAGCAATTTCTGGGGATCAAAGTACTCAACACAGAAAAGCACTTGTTAAAATTGAGGTCAAGCTAGAAAAGGCGCGCAAAGAGTATTGGCAAATTGAAGGAGCTTGGCAAAAACATAAGGATGCCCTTGAAACATTGCGCAAAGCTGAAGTGCAAAGGCAGCAGTCCCTAGAGTTATATGAAAACTCTAGGGCAAGCGGTGACTTTGATTTTGCTGCAAAATTGCAATATTTAGAGATTCCTAAAGTGGAAGAGGAAGTTCAAAAGGCAAAGGAAATTCTACAAGATGCAGAACTAAGGTATGATTGGTTATGCCAAAAAGTCGGTGCTCCCCAGATTGCAGAAGTCATTGCCTTATGGACTAATATTCCTGTAAAGAAATTGTTGGAAGGTGAAGCTGAAAAACTTTCTTCTATGGAAGCTAGGTTGGCAGATCGAATTTATGGACAAGGCCAAGCTATAAAGGTTCTAAGCAATGCTGTAAGAAGAGCGAGATTAGGAATTAGTGATCCCAATCGTCCCATGGGGGTTTTCTTATTTTGTGGACCCACAGGAGTAGGAAAAACCGAAACTGTTAAAGCACTTGCGTTTGAACTGTTTGATGACGAGGCTAAGATGGTTCGCATCGACATGTCAGAGTTTATGGAGCAGCATTCAGTTGCAAGGTTAATAGGCTCTCCTCCTGGTTATATTGGCTTTGGTGAGGGTGGAGAACTGACAGAGTCGGTTAGAAGAAATCCTTATTCAATTGTATTATTGGATGAGGTTGAAAAAGCTCATCCTAAAGTTTTAGATTTATTGCTGCAAATATTTGAAGAAGGTAGGCTTACCGATGGCAAAGGGCGCATTGTAAATTTTAAGAATACATTTATTATTATGACCTCTAATTTAGCAGTTCCAATAACACAAATTGAAGGGACTTTAGAGGCAGACGAAGAAGTCCGAGCTCTACTTTCAGAGTCGTTACGTCCAGAGCTTGTGAATCGAATCGATGAGGTTGTTGTTTTTCGCAGGTTGGTATCAAATCATCTAGATGCATTGATTGATCGATTGATTGTACAGCTAAATGAACGGCTTTCTTCTCGACAACTCAGAATTAGCTTAGGACCTCATTTAAGAAATTCACTTATTGCGGTTGGATTAGATGGACAATTTGGTGGACGTGCAGTTCGCCGGGCATTTCAGGTATGCGTAGTTGATACGGTCGCAGATAAAATTTTAGGCGAAGGCCAATCTTCTAAGGGTTTTTCTGGAGCGTGGAGGTTGGAAAGAGATAAAGATCAAGGATATTCGTGGAGTCGTGAGGAATTTGTTAATAGGCTTCTTCCCCCTGCAAAAGGCTCTGTGTCTTAACTTCAGAGCTCTTTGTGTTGTTTATTTGAGCACGGATTTTTTTTCCACCCAAAAATATCATTCAGTGCTTGACTGATTCTATAAAGGCATATACTCAAACAAAACAGGTTTGCTCACTGTGCTGTCAACCTACACTAAGTTTAAGTTCTATGGTTTTAGATACTCTTAAGAGATTTTAAAAGTGTTACCATGGTATTGTTTTACAAAAGTGTATTGCGCAAAGTGTGAAAGCCAATTATTTTATACTAACGATTCCAGAGCGTTAGATCTTCGATGATTTTGGGGCGTCGTCAAGCGGTAAGACACTGGATTTTGATTCCAGCATTCGCAGGTTCAAATCCTGCCGCCCCAGCCACTTTCAAGTTCTTTATTTTATCTACACTGATTTCTTCTTAAAATACTAAAATCAAATTCTGGCGCTAGGCTTCTGCTTAAAAATTTTTCAAATCTATGCTCCATTCTGCATTTTTTGGGCAGTGTTGCTTGATAGATTTTGTTTTTGGAAATTAAGATGAACAAACTCTGGAAAACGTGCTTGCGCTCACCGTGGTGGAGACAGTATTAAACACATAGGCAATCTATAAACTTGTCAAAGTGCGGCTAGTTTCGTGTTAAAAAACGTTTAGCATTATAAAACGAAGCGATAACAATTGGAGATTTGAGAAATGGAATCTGAGCTAATATTATTCAGTGGTAATGCTAACCTACCCCTCGCAAAAAGAATTAGCCAGTATTTAGATATTCCTTTGGGTAAAGCTCAAGTTACTCAATTTTCAGATGGTGAGACTCGAGTCGAATTAATGCAAAATGTCCGCGGTACTGACGCGTATTTAATCCAGCCCATGTGCTCACCAGCAAATCACAATATTATGGAAGCCGTAATCATGATTGATGCTTTGAGGCGTTCTTCAGCAAAGTCGATTGTGTTGGTTTGCCCTTATTATGGATATTCTAGGCAGGAGAGAAAAAGTGCTCCTAGAACACCCATCACTGCTAAGTTGGTTGCAGATCTATATGAAGCGGCTGGGGTCTCGAGGCTTCTTACGCTGGATTTGCATACGTCCGCCATACAGGGCTTTTTTAATATTCCAGTAGATCATCTGTTTGCTAAGCCTGTTCTTGTGGATTCGGTTCGTAAAAGTTTAGGTAAAGGTATTGAAAATGCCGTCGTGGTTTCCCCAGATGCTGGCGGTGCCGAAAGGGCTAGAGCTTATGCTAAACATTTTGGTTGCGGTATGGCTATTATCGATAAAAGGCGAGACCGCCCTAATGAAAGTGCTGTGGCACATATTATTGGAGAGGTTAAAGGTAAATCGTGTGTTATTGTCGACGATATTGTTGATACTGCAGGTTCATTGACTAAAGCTGCGGAGGCTCTGCTAGAGGCAGGGGCAGAATCAGTAACTGCTGCCATTGTACATCCAGTGTTGAGTGGCCCAGCAATAGAAAGAATTAAAAACTCGAAACTGGATTCCCTCTTGGTTACAGATTCAATTCCTTTAACACATGCTGCACTGTCTTGTGAAAAAATTCAGCAAGTTAGCGTTTCTGAGCTTCTTGCTAAGGCTATCCGTAGGATTCATAACCAGGACTCAATTAGTAAGCTATTTATTTGATATGCTTTTTAAACCGGTAACAAGTTTAAAAGAGAGCTTCCTGTATTTTATAAATAAGTAACTATTTAGCGTATCTTTTCCCTTCAATATGTCGCTTGATACATCGTCATCCTCATATGGATGACGGGCAGTCAAGGCTTTGAATCGATCAGATAAAAAATACGCTGAATAATTACATAAATAAATTAAGATGGTTACGGAGTTCTTGCTGAGAAGCAGTGAGTTTTTTACTGAATTGTGGATGAATTGATTAAAAAATGTTAATTCTTGCTTGTAACCTGCCAAACTTCTAGCTATAACCCTGGGTCTACCTTGTTGAGATAGACAAGCAATATGAGTTGTCGTCATAGCTAAGGGATGTTATGGGTTACACGACGTCAAGGCGTATGTTTACCTTCTTTCGATTCTCATTGATGACAAGGTAGTAAAAGAAATTTAAAAATTCACGCCTAGGCAGGTGCCGACGGTGATTTTATGATAATTAGTTGAATCTAATATAGGTATAGAGAGGCTCAGAATGTCCGAATTAGTGACCATCTCAGCAAACAAGAGAGAGCAGACAGGAAAAGGTTATTGCCGCAAGCTAAGAAGCAGAGGCCTAATCCCCGCTAATATTATCGGTGGAAAGTCTGGCTCTGTTCCAATTGAGCTTGACCCAAAGTGGTTATCAAAAGCTTGGAAGATGGACAGACAGTTTAACCTTGAATTTGAAGGCGCAACAAAGCTAGTTAAAATTCAAGAGCTTCAGTTGAATGCTGTTAAACGCAGTGCGGTTCATGTTGATTTGATGTTTGTTTAAATTTTAAGTCTGCCTGATGAAACTCTTTGTTGGACTTGGAAATCCCGGACCTAAATATGAGGTCACGCGGCATAACGCCGGATTTTTAGTGTTAGACCTTTTATTGGAACACTTTGGTGGAAGCTGGCAAACAAAAAAGTTTGGCGGCGAGTTTGGGCTGGCTACTGTTTTTGGTTGCAAGTCTCTATTTTTAAAGCCGATGACTTTCATGAACCTAAGCGGTAAATCGGTGGCACAAGCCCTTTCTTTTTATAAATTGGGTGTTGAAGATTTGATTGTCATACATGATGACATAGATCAGGCATCTGGAAAAGTGAAGGCAAAAGAAGGTGGTGGTCATGGCGGCCATAACGGAATTCGAAGTATTTTGTCAACGCTTGGTCAAGGGGGATTTGCCCGAATTAAAATTGGTGTAGGGCGCCCTGAAGAAGGTGATAATAAGCGTATAGAGGTTTCTGATTGGGTGTTGGGCAAATTTACTGATGCCGAATTGTTGCAGTTGCAAGAAGACGTTTTCGACGATGTATTGCTTAGAATCAAAGGAATATTTGATCGCCGGTAAGCGTAAAGTAGATAGAGTTTGATTATTCACGATAAACGGAATATATGGTGTGATTAGCTGTGTGGTTAATTGCTTATTTGATAACTCCTTTGCTAAAAGTTTCTATATAGTCCTTTTTTAGCTAATATCCGAGAAGGAGAGTAAAGTGTCTGATGTTTTAAGAGAGTACGAATTTACCTTTATTACTAACCCACATTTAAATGACCAAGATACCGAAAAGCTTTTAAGTAAGTATGAGAAAATCCTTTTAGAGGGCGGTGGTCAAGTCATTAAAAAAGACAATTGGGGAACCAAGAAATTAGCATTCGGTATGAAAGGCCACTATCGCGGTGTTTATACCCACCTTGATTATGTAGGAAAATCTGAGAACTTAGCAGAAGCAGAGCGTCTGATGCGTATTGACGATGATGTTTTACGTTATTTAAGCATCCGTTTGGGTGAAAATGTTGACGTAGAAGTCAGGAAGGCCGAAATCGCTAAAGCTGAAGCCAAAGCAGCAGCAGCGAAAAAAGAAGGGGCTTTAGCTCAAAACTAAGTTTATAATTTCAATAGTGGAGATACACTCATGCGCGTCATTCTTACAGAAGATGTGAAAACTCTTGGTACTATAGGCGACATTCTTACCGTAAAGGATGGTTATGCTCGCAATTATTTGATTCCTCGTTCTTTAGCTAAGGTTGCCAATGAAAGTAACAAAAAAGAACTTGAGCATCACAAAGCTGTTTTAGATCGTAGAAGGCAAAAAGTTTTGGCTGCTATGAAAGAACTGGCAGCAAAAATTGAAAAAATATCTGTGACAGTTAATAAGCCTGTTGGTGAAGATGAAAGAATCTTTGGGGCTGTGACTAGTGCTGAGCTTGAAGAATGCCTTAAAAAAGAAGGTGTCGAAGTTTCTCGAAAAGATATTAAATTGTCTGAGGACATTAAAAAAGTTGGTGTTTACCACGGTGAAGTCAGACTTCATTCTGAGGTTACCGCTAAATTCAAAATTTGGGTTGTGGCTGAAGCGACCGAATAAAGCGGTACCATCCTGTTGTGCTGACTTGTTTGAGTATAGATTGACTTGGTGGAGGAAATGATGCAAGACGCTGTTCTATCTTTGCCTCATTCCCTCGAAGCCGAGAAAGCTGTTTTAGGGGCTATCCTAAAAGAGCAAAATGAGCTAACCAATATTAATGCGAATGTGGCTTTAACGCCTGAGCATTTCTTTCTCCAGGCTCACCGGCGGATTTTTTCCGTGATGCTGGAACTTGATAATAGCCATGAACCAACCGATTTAATTACTGTAGCAAATAAACTTAGAGGTGATGAGAAGAACGAGTCCATTGGACCAGATTATCTGGTGGAGCTTATGGAATCGTGCCCCATTAGCCAAAATGTAACCTATTATGCTCAGATTGTTCGAGATAGATATTTTTTAAGAAAAATTGTCATATCCTGTCAGGAAACAGCAAAGAAGGCCAGTAATGCCGAAGGCAGTATTGGAGTTTTTGTTGAGGAAGTAGAGAAAGCATTTCTAGAAATTTCCAATCAACAAGATAGTGGTAAAGGCCTTATTTCTGGTAAAGATGCTTTAGTTTCCACTCTTGAAGAGCTTGAAAAAAGAATTGAAAATGATGACAAGCTCACTGGAGTTACTTCAGGTTTTTTAGATTTAGATGCAATTACTGGCGGGTGGCAACAAAGCGATTTGATTATTCTTGCTGCTCGTCCTGCAATGGGTAAAACAGCTCTTGGCTTAAATTGGCTTTTAAATGCAGTGAAAGCCGGCAAGACAGCGGTTATTTTCACCTTGGAGATGTCAAAGGAACAGTTACTTGAAAGGCTTCTGTCTGCTGAAGGAAGAGTGGATTCATCGCGGATGCGAAAAGGAGATCTCCAAGAGGATGAACAAAATCGTTTAATGCATGCTGCTAGGGCTATTCACCAATTTTCACATAGGCTAGCAATAGATGAAACTCCAGCGATTACACTGTCAGAATTGCGTTCAAGATGCCGTCGGTATCAAAAAGAACATGGCTTAGACCTGGTGATTATTGATTATCTACAGCTAATGGGCTCTAATTCTCGTGGCGATAGTCGAGAACGAGAGGTTTCGGAGATATCAGCAGGGCTAAAGGGCCTTGCCAAAGAGCTTTCTGTTCCCATCATAGCCCTCGCGCAGCTCAACCGTGGTGCCGATGCAAGAACCGATAAACGCCCTAAAATTAGTGACTTAAGAGAATCGGGTTCAATCGAACAGGATGCCGATTTGATTCTCTTTGTATACCGTGACGAGTATTATAATCCTAATTCTGAGGCGACCGGTAAATCTGAAATTATTATTGGAAAGAACAGGCATGGGCAAACTGATACCGTATATCTGGCCTTTTTGCCCAACTTTGTATCTTTCCATAATTTAATAAAAGAAGTTTAATCTACATTTTTAGAACAAGCAGCCACTATATTACTGGTAACTATTCAGCATATTTTTTATCTGATCGACTCGAAGCCTTGACTGCCCGTCATCCATATGAGGATGACGATGTATCAAGCGACATATTGAAGGGAAAAGATACGCTGAATAGTTACGAATATTTTTAGTTTAGAATTAGATAAGGGGCTTTCCATGAAATTTAATGTGATGCTTAAGGGAATGAATCTTTTTAAGTTGTCATTGCTACTTTTATTTACATCAACTGCGAATGGGCAATCTATTGATCCAGATACAGATCTCTGGCAGTCATTGTTGACGTCTTATGTCAAAAGTAATGGCGGTGTCGATTATATTGGTTTCAAAAAGAGTGAAGCGAAGCTTGATAGATTTATCCAAACATATGCTGCCATAAAGCCTAAAGCTATGACTGAAAATAAGAAGAAGGCATTATATATCAATATATATAATGCGATGATGATTAAGAATATTTTGAGATACGCAGCAAGCAAAAAAATAAATATAAATAGTAGTGAATTTTTACAGCTGAAAATTAACGATATTAAGATTCCTGGTGGTAACATATGGAATGGTGAGTATCAAATTAATATGGCAGGCTATAAGGTCACTCTTGATCAGATAGAACATGGATTGATTCGAGGAGAAAGTTCGGGTGAATTAAAACTATTGAGCGTAGTAAAATTAGACCCTCGTATTCATGCAGCGGTTAATTGTGCGGCTTTAAGTTGTCCACGAATAAGGGAGATTGCCTACACAGAGGAGAATGTGGATCAGCTACTCGATGAAAATATTAAAGCATATGTATCTAGTGAGGAACATTTTCATAAAATATCTGACAATAAGCTTTTTGCCAATTCAATCGTGTTTTGGTATTATTCTGATTTTGATGATTTTGCTCAAAATTCTTTGAAATTGAAAGGTGCAGGTAGTTATCTTGCGAGTTTCTTAAAGCCGGAGACAAAAGACTTGGCTTGGAAGAAAAAGCATCTTGTAACTAATTTTGATGATCGCAATAAGATTAGTTTAAGACTAAGCAGTGCTTTTGAATTTGATTATAATTGGAAAATAAATGATATCAGAAACAAAAAATAATATCTTTTATGTTTGCTTTTAAAATCTCTAGCTGTTAACTCTTGTATAAAGGAGGATCTTTTATACCGGACAATATCTACTTCTTTCTTCATTGTAAGAGTAGTGCTACTGTTTTATATTAGGGCGTGTTGACGTTTCATTTTCGTAGCAGGGAGAAGCGCAAGGCTCTATGGAACCCTCGGCTAGGCTATGTGCACATGCTGAGCAAGTTGTCACGTCTGGGAGGGAAAAATTGAAGCTTCTTGATGAAAATATGCGCATCAATATGTTGCTTTTCGATGATGATAAGGATGCTGCTAGCTTTGTCGATGAAGTTTTGGCTGCATCCGGGGAAATGGTCAAATTCGATATAAGTCGAGTCGGTTCTTTGCGGGAGTCCCTTAACAATATTTATGAGAACCCTCCAGACGTGATCCTTGCGTCTCTTACTAGCAAGTGTAACGAGATCCTTTCGGTGATCTCTAAGATTAGGGCAATGAACTCAGATATTCCAATAATTGCCATTGGTTCAACGGGGTGCGAAGAACTAGCCCTTGAGGCGATTAAACTGGGAGCTCAAGATTGTATTTTTAAAGAGTCGATGGATCGTTCCAGGTTCTTGCCAACTATTCAGTATGCGATCGAGCGACGCAAGATTTCATCTGATATTCTAAATCTTCACTCAAAACAAATTTCAGCAACCATAGAAGCCGTGACGGATGGAATTCTCATAACATCTGCCGATAAAAAAGTTTTATTTGCAAATAAAGCTGTTGAACAGCTTTTGTGGAAGTCAGCCTCTGAGCTTATTAGTAAGAATATTCCGGTGCCAATCGACCCTGGCCAAAAATTCAGCACAAGATTGTTAGTCCCGGTGGCGATGAAATTTTTGTTGAGATAACCACTACAATTGTACCGTGGGAAGAAGGCGAAGCTGGATTTTGTGTCACTGTCCACGACGTGACCGATCACCAGAAAGTTCAAAATGAATTGATGAGCGCTGCAAGAGTTAAAGACGAATTCATTGCCCATATGAGTCACGAGTTGCGAACACCAATGAATGGTATTATCGGGATGACAAGTCTTTTGCTCGGACATCAGCTGCCAGATCAAATTAATAATTATGTTAATACCATTCGTCACTCGGGCGAAGTGATGCTCAACATCATTAATGATCTTCTTGATCTTTCAAAAATTGAAGCTGGAAAAATTGAGCTAGAAAAAAACTCGTTTTGCCTTCGTACACTTATCGATGAAACGCTAGAACTGTTTTCAGAAGTCTCCGAAAAGAAAAACTTACTTCTTATCTCAAGAGTTTCTCGTAATGTGCCGGCTACGATCGTTGCCGATGATTCAAGAATTCGTCAGGTGCTGGCCAATCTCGTTGGTAATGCCGTTAAATTTACGGATTCAGGTTCGGTGGTTGTCAAGGTTGAGCTTAACGAAGAGCAAATCGTTATAACCGTTAAAGACACAGGCATTGGTATACCGGCAAAGAGCCAAAAACATCTTTTTACGCCCTTTACTCAGCTTTCAGCAGACCCTAAACGCAATGCGGGTGGAACTGGCCTTGGTCTAGCAATCTCTAAAAAGCTAACAGAACTAATGGGTGGAACTATCGGCTGTACGAGCTCAGTGAGGGGTGGGTCTGAGTTTAG
The DNA here is from genome assembly GCA_041391425.1 of Bdellovibrionota bacterium. GTDB lineage: Bacteria > Bdellovibrionota_B > Oligoflexia > Oligoflexales > JAWKNZ01 > JAWKNZ01. The sequence continues at coordinate 204,814 of JAWKNZ010000006.1, read as the reverse complement.
GTTTTCCTTTGACTTTGAGCGAGGTACTGGTGAGGCAATAGCGGATCATGAACTTATGGGAAAGCTTGTCGCAATTTACACTAATGATAAAGAGTTGTTTAATTCCTTGGCCTGGAATCTTGGGGAATATAAGTGTCAAGTAGAAAAAGCGGAGCGGGATCTGTCTGTGAGTAAAGTGCCAGATTTATTTATCATCGATAACGCGAGTTCGTCAACTCGGATAAATTGGGATTGGAAAATCAGTGGAATTAGAAAAAAACAAGATTGCCCAATTCTTATTATTGGCAAGAGGAGAAATGAGCGCCAAGCCTTATTGGATTTAAAAGTCTCAACTATTCAGAGATATCCTTTAAAAATTTCTGAAGCGCTTCTCTATATCAACGAACTTATAAATTCAAAAGGTGATGTTGATTTCCTTGAGACGGAAATTGATCGAGAAGAGAGAATTACTCACAAGTTTGATCATTCTAGTCTTAAGGGAAAACGTCTCCTTGTTGCTGAAGATAATATGATCAACCAAAAGGTCGTTGCCTCCATGCTCGAACAACTTGGCGTAGTCTCTGATTGTGTATCTAATGGTCAGGAAGCAATAGATGCAGCTAAAAGCCAAGTCTATGATGCTATTTTAATGGATTGCCGCATGCCGGTTGTTGACGGCTATGAGGCAGCTAAGGTTATTCGCAATCTGGGTGGTCACTATCAAAAAATTCCCATTATAGCCGTTACAGCGAATGCTCTAAAGAGCGAACGCATCAAAAGTGATGATGCTATGATGGACGATCATCTGGCAAAGCCAATCACAATTGAATCCTTAAAAGAAACGCTTGAAGAACACCTAAGCAGATGTGTTTCTGTAAGACCGAAGCCAGTTGAAGTTTTTGAGAATGGCGACGAGGAGCTGACTGGGAGCTATGACATATTGAAAACTTCTGTTTTAGATTCTATCAAACGTGTCTCAGAAAAGTTGGAAACAACCTCCTAGAAGACGTGATTAAAATGTTCATTACCAATTCGCCTACTATCATAGATGAAATTAGAGAAGCAAGCCAGGTTGGCGATGCCAAAAGAGTTGAATCCTTAGCCCACAAATTAAAGGGTGGTGCGAAAAACCTTGGTGCAACGATTATGGCGGAAGATTGCGCTGCACTTGAAGAGCTTGGAGAGAAAAATGACCTTAGAGAATCTGATAAAATGGTTTTTAGAATTTCGTCTGACTTCAAGAATGTTGTGTCCCTGCTGAAGAAGAAGTACAAAGATGAAACAAAAGATGTCGCAATTGACTTTTAGAAAATATGGATCGGAAAAAATGTCTGGCTTGTCAAAACTTAGAACACTTGTTGTTGATGATGAAGAGACCTCGTTTATGATATTGGGATCGATACTAAGTAGCCTGGGTTTTAGCGCTGATTCCGCTACTAACAAAAAGAGCATGCAAGATCAATTACAGAAGAATAGATACGACCTCATTTTCTTGACTACAAACTAGGGGTTGAGAATGGTCTTGATATCCTGCCGGATCTCGTTAAGGAGCATCCATCTACTAGGATCCTAATGATTACAGCACATGGGAGTATCGAACTTGCTCTTAATGCGATTCATGCAGGAGTGTCTGGTTTCATTACCAAGCCATTTGAAGAAGATAAGGTTGAAGAGGAAATCAATCGTGCTCTAAGAATCAGAGCACACGACGTGACAGGAAGAGTGTGTGATGTACCCAGTGGTATCATTGGAAGTAGCCCGGCTGTTGCTCGTATTCATGACCAAATTAATAAAATGAAGGACGTTGCTACGACAGTTCTGGTGGTTGGCGAGTCAGGAACCGGTAAGGAGCTTATTGCTCGTGCTCTTCACAATCTGTCTAAGCGAAAAGATGAATGCTTTGAAGCTGTCAACTGCGCTGCGATACCAGAAACTTTGCTTGAGGCAGAGCTTTTTGGCTACAAGCGCGGAGCATTTACCGATGCTAAAACTGATCGCAAGGGGTTATTTGAAACCTGTAGCAAAGGAACGCTCTTTTTAGACGAGATTGGTGAACTCCCATTTCAGCTTCAAAGCAAGCTTCTTCGCGTAGTGCAAGAAAAAATTGTAACACCGCTGGGTTCTTCAACCTCGGTGAAAGTTGATACGAGAGTTGTAGTAGCAACAAATCGCAATCTTAACTTTCTTGTCAAAGAAGGCAAATTTCGCAAAGACCTTTACTATAGATTGTCTATTTTGCAAATTGAATCACCTCCTTTAAGGGACCGTGCTGAGGATATTCCTGAGCTTACCAAGTATTTCGTTGAGAGCATATCTCGAAGCCTTGGTCGTATGGTTCGTGCACCTTCGGCCGAGGTGATGACTAGACTTGAATCTTATGAATGGCCTGGCAATGTAAGAGAGCTTCAAAACTCTCTGGAACGAGCGATTGTTCTTTCAGAAAACGGTGAACTGTCAATCAGCGATATATTTTCAAACGTCGAAGTAGGTAATTCCTCCAATGACCAGGGGTTTGAGGAAATTTCATGCGTCAAGCCATTGACTGATGCGAAGGATGAATTTGAAAAACGCTATCTTGAAAGACTGCTTAGAAGCACAAAGGGAAATGTCTCGCAGGCATCAAGAGTAGCCGGTCGTATCAGAACCGATATGTATCGTCTATTTGCTAAATATACACTTGACCCCAACGACTACAAGCCGTATTGAGTTGTTTTTCCAACCTTTCTGAGAATATCGAGAGATTGGATCTTAAAGGAGATTGTTAGAGGTTGGTTTTTGGCTTCCTTTCGCTGGGCTTTTTTGTGTAAACGCATAACCTATCCAGCTACCATTATATTAACTTAAAAACAATTAACGGATAAGAATGAGGTGATTAGCTATATAACAAATGATGGCGAACCATCCACCGCGAATCTCTAGCTGGTTGCGTCGTTGCTTCGTCGTCAGGAAATCCTCATGTACCAACTGTACACTGCGGTTTCCCACCTCCTCGCGCTTAGCACCAGACCGAACTTCGAATCCGGTGAAAATACTGCAGTTTTTCAAAAAACTTCAGATCCCGGATTCATATATGGCATTTTAAGATGGTGGCGCACACCAGCAGTCTTAAAAGGATGAGGCCGATTGAAATAACCCCACCCTTTTTTGCTAAAAAACCTCAAATGACTAAACCATAATGCATTCAGCAAAATATTGAAATTAGCAAAGGCTATACATTTTCATCTTTTTACGTAATGTATTTCGGTTGATTCCCAAAATACGAGCAGCGTGAACTTGATTTCCACCTGTTCTGCGTAAAATCTGGTTGATAAGTGGTTTTTCTACTTTTCGGATAATCAAAGAATGCAGATTTTCAGGGTAGTAAGTACCAATTTGGTCCAAAAATCTAGAAATCTTTAACTCTACGATTGCTTCCAATGCGTAACCATCAAGCTTAATAGCTAGATCATTATCTTCAATGGCAGCAGTTGCGCCTGCTTTTTCAGCTTGTTCACCAGTAGTTGTCCCTTCCAATGTGTTTACTGGATTGGCTTTTTCCGGACTAGAAGCCTCAGTTTTTATTTCAGTCATGTCCAAGAGAAGACTCCCGTTCTAAAAGGTTTGCGATATTATAAGCCGCTTTGGCCTATGGATCTGTACAAGATCTGACCTGAAACAGATAATTAGCAAGCAGACGTGAGGGTGTCAACCAGCTTTCATAGTCAAGAGTAATATTTTTATCATTTTTTGACCTTTTGATGGCTAAATTATTGAACTCAAAGCGTTCTGGGAACATCCTTCCTACTACAAAATAATGTCAAATACAGATAAAATACTATTTAGGGTGTTAACGTACATCCCAATGTCTTTCTAGTAAGCCTGATAAAGCATGAGAGATTTGTTAGTGATAGATCTAATTTCTACTTTTATTCTAGTGAATTACATTAAATTAAGGCCCTGTTTAGAGATGAAATTTGTCGCATGGTATGTGGAAAAGCTGCTTGCACATCTACCAAGTTCCTTATATGAAGATTTTGTACACAATTAGATTGGTGGAAAATCAGGTAGGAACTAGGGATGATAGAAGAAATAAATAATTCGGCAGAAAATTACACAAAGAAAAATCCTAATAGTGTAAATGAATCCGCAAGACAGAGTGCCTCCAATGCGGAGCCTACACAAGATGCATCGGGTGAAATTGAAGGGGAGTCCGAAATTAGCAAAAAAAGTAATGGCGATAAGAGCGATGTGAATGCTGATTATAGCTCTGAAAACGATGAAAAATGTGGTAACGAGTTGGATGAACTGAAGGCTCTTGCAGCAGAAAACTATGACCGGTTTATGAGAGTATCGGCAGATTATGATAATCTGAGAAGAAGAAGTGAAAAGGAAAGAAAAGATTTATTGCGCTATGGAAATGAGAATCTTTTCAAAGAGCTGTTGCCTGTTTTTGATAGTTTCCAAAAAGCAATCCCCAACCCAGAATTACAAGAAGAGGCTGATACTCAAGCCGCTGGAGATTCAGATGATTTTATTAAAGGTATGATATTAATTCTGAAGCAATTGTCAGACGTAATGAAACGTAATGGATTAGAAGAAATTGAATCTATCGGTGCAAAGTTCGACCCCAATTACCATCAAGCTATACAAAGAATTGAGAGCGCTGAGGTTGAGGTAGAAACGGTAAAAGATGAGTTCGTTAAAGGATATCTTTTACATGATCGTTTGATTCGCCCAGCTATGGTAAGTGTTTTAGTCCCAACTCCTGAGAAGGAAGGGTCGAATTAGCTGAAGTATCACTTGATATGATGGGATATGCTTAAATAGTCTTAGCACAACGTATTTAAAAATATTTAAATTCTTGAAAATAATCTTTGTTTTTAAACAAGATATGAACTTCTTGAACTAATGTTGCATTAGGAATCAAGGAGGCACTGTTTTCTAAGCCAGTATCTTTTGAAGATGCTGACCAGCATGCAGTTTTGTGCATTTTACCTTAGAATCTTTGATGGTAACTATTCAGCGTATTTTTTATCTGATCGATTCAAAGCCTTGACTGCCCGTCATCCTGAGTGAAGCGAAGGATCTATTTCGCATTTGAGATCCTTCGCTTCACTCAGGATGACGATGTATCAAGCGACATATTGAAGGGAAAAGATACGCTGAATAGCTACCTTTGATGAAGATTGAACTTTAAGACAAAGAGGTAGAATGAACACATGCTTGAAAGAATTCAAATTCCAATGGGTTTATCTTTGTAGTGGGAAATAACGCAGTATAAAAAGATAACCACAGGTATAGATTTAAAAGTAACTATCAAGATAGATAGATGATCTTGCACGCAATTGCTTTTCAGGTAATTGCTCTAAACCCTTCCAAACTCAAGCTTTAGCAATTGCAACCGATTGCTATACCGAAAGAACAAAAAAGAAAAGCATTGTGCTTGCTGTCAATTCATTTCTTGGAGTTTATAATGTCTATTGAAACTCAGAGTTCAGATGTCGTCGTTGACTTGCCCTTATTGCCTTTAAAAGACATAGTTGTATTTCCCCATATGATTGTTCCAGTATTTATTAATGAAGATCTGTGTATTAATGCAGTCGATGAAGCTCTTGCAAATCAAAGAAAAATATTTTTATCCGCTTTTACTGATGGAAGCGAGAACGATATTGATGAAGGCTTAGGAAGCTCCATAGAGCCACCTTTTGATGTCTATGATATTGGCACAGTATGTTCAATTATGAGAACTAGAAAATTACCTGATGGTCGTATGAAGGTCTTGGTCCAAGGGCTTCACAAAGGGGAAGTTGAAAAATTAATTTCTGCTGATGGCTTCCCAATTGTACGAGTAAAACCTATTAATGATCCGACGATAGAGAGTCCTTCGTCTGACGTTGAAGCTATGGTACGAGCTGTCAGAGAAAATTTGGAAAAAGTCGTAAGCTTAGGCAAAATTTTATCTCCAGATATTTTGATGATCCTTGAGGATGTAAAAGCTCCTGGACGGCTTGCCGACTTAGTGGCCGCAAATCTTGGCCTGAAAGTTCATGAAGCTCAAAGAATTTTAGCGATTAATAATCCCGTAGATCGCTTGGGCAAGGTACATGCATTTTTATCGCGTGAAATCGAAGTTTACCAAATGCAGGTAAAAATCCAATCTCAGGCAAAAGAAGAAATTGGTAAAATGCAAAAAGAGCATTATCTCCGTGAGCAAATTAGAGTGTTAAAATCTGAGCTTGGCGACGCTGATCCAAAGGATGAGTTGGAAGGCTTATGGAAAAAAATGAATGAGTTGATGCTTTACGAGTAAGCCAAAGAAGAAGTGACACTCCAGCTAAAAAGGCTCGAACGGATGCATCAAGATACGAGTGAGGCAACGATTACAAGAACTCATATTGATGTTGTCTTATCGTTACCCTGGAACATCCATTCAAAGGATAACCTTGATTTAAAACATGTGAATAAAACTTTGGATGAAGATCACCATGGATTACAACAGGTCAAAGATAGAATTATTGAATACCTAGCAGTTAAAAAATTAAATCCAAATGCAAAAAGCCCGATTATTTGCTTTGTAGGCCCTCCTGGAGTTGGTAAAACAAGCCTAGGGAGATCGATAGCTAAAGCGATGGGAAGAGAATTCTCCAGAATTTCTCTAGGAGGAGTTAGAGACGAGGCGGATATTAGAGGGCATCGTAAAACTTATGTCGGTGCATTTCCTGGCCGTGTTATTCAGAGTATTAAGCAAGCTGAGACTGCAAATCCAATAATCATGTTAGATGAAATTGATAAGCTTGGATCTGATCATCGTGGAGATCCTGCTTCAGCCTTATTAGAAGTCTTAGATCCTGAGCAAAATAGTAAGTTTGTCGACCATTATTTGGGTGTTGAATTTGACTTGTCTGGGGTAATGTTCGTTGCAAATGCAAATAATCTTGAAACTATACCTCACGCATTGCGTGATCGCCTAGAAATTATTAATGTTTCGGGATATTCGGAAGAAGAAAAACACTCGATTTCTAATCAGTTTTTGATTCCTAAGCAAGTTAAAGAAACGGGATTATCTAATGCAGGGATTCAGTTTACTAAAAGTGCTGTGCAGGCAGTTATTCGCGGTTATACTAGAGAAAGCGGATTGAGAAATCTTGAGAAACAATTCGCTTCAATTTTTAGAAAAATTGCGAGGCAAATTGCTGAAGAAGATGAAAGTGGAAAGAAAAAATCAGTACAAAAAATCACTCCATCAGTTGTCGAGAAGCACCTTGGTGTCAAGAAATTTGATGATGCTTTTTACCATATGGAGCCAGCTGTTGGGGTTTCATTAGGATTGGCATATACTCAATTTGGCGGAGAGATTTTAGCAATTGAAACTAATTTGATTCCTGGCAAATCGAACTTAGTTTTGACGGGTCAGCTTGGTGATGTTATGAAAGAATCAGCGCAAGCAGCGTGGAGTTTCATAAGATCACGTTCTGCTCAATTTGGTATTGACCTTAATGTCTTAAAAGATAACGAAGTTCATCTTCATGTTCCAGCTGGGGCGGTCCCAAAAGATGGACCTAGCGCCGGTATTGCTATAGCAACATCAATCATCTCAGCGTTGTTGAATATTGCTCCGAGAGAAAAAAGCTGCATGACAGGAGAAATTACCCTCCACGGTAAAGTATTACCAATCGGAGGTCTGAAAGAGAAGGTTCTAGCAGCTCAGCGAGAAGGTGCTAAGAATGTTTTAATACCGTACGGTAATAAGTCTGCGTATATTGCATTGCCACACCATGTGAAGCGAGGAATAAGTGTAAAATTCGTGAAAACTTATGACGAAGTTTTTGATGAATTGTTTGCTCAAAAAGGCCATGGCTTAACTGGGCGCGATAGCCACTTGCACGAAGTGAATGGTACAGAAAGCAGTGTAGCTAGTTAGTGATACTTCCCATTGTTGTAGGGCGCTAACTAAGCCCCCTACAACACCTCCTCAAAAAATATGCTAATACCCTTGATTTATTTCTAATTATACTTTCGATAGTTTGTTGTAGGCAGATTGTTTGTAGATAATCGCAGTTATCGGTTATTATATATTCAAGATATTAAGGATAAAAAGCAGGAGATACTCAAACCGAATTTGTCTGAACATATTAAGAAGTGTAGAGGTGTATAAAACTCATAAACATCTTAATATGTATTATCTGGATTGGTGATATTAATTAAGGCTATGTAGGAAATAACAGGCTTAAGGAGTGGCGGTAAATGAATGAATTTATTAAAATTATTTTAAAAATGGCATTGCAGATGGTCGTATGGGTTTTCATTTTATCCATTTCTTGGAGTGGGCGTACGTTGTTTGATCGAGCTCATGAGCTATTGATCCGTAACTCTATAGTGGAAGCTGTTGATAGTGAGTTAGCCAATGTCTGGTATAAGGTAAAAGAAACTGCGAAATTAACCTTTTCTGATAATGATGACGGAGGGTCAACAGAAGCAATGTAGGAAAAATTTACATTGAATTCAATATGTTATGCCTTAATAATCAAAGATTATGTTAACCTTTCGGTACTGAAAAGCTGCTAGAATATATTTTTTAGTTATATTTCTCTTGATATTTTTCTGTGTAATGATGAAGCAGCTTTCGCCCCCTCCCCTTTTATGCTATAAGTCAGCCCAGAGTGGTATTATTGACACCTGTCTGTAAGTTTCCTAGCTTAGGGGGGTGTCAATGCATGCTAATTCTTGCCTTGAGACGCTCTTAGATGTGTAAGAGATCAGGGCAATTATTGAAGCAATATACAAAAGTTGGGTACTTCGAATAGCTTCTAAGTCACTAAGTTGAGGATTGAATCGTGACAGTTTTAAAGATTATGGAATGGCCTGCATCTGTTTTAGAAACTAAGGCTAATGATGTGAGTAATTTTGATGATGCTTTCAGAAAGTTCGTTGAAGATATGCACGAAACTATGGTGGCATCTAATGGAATTGGCTTAGCTGCTAACCAAGTGAATGATCTAAGGCGTGTCCTTACAATCTGTATTCCATGGACAGGGCATCGCTATGAAGACCAAGAGGATGAAAGTGAAGTCCAACAATGGTGGCATGACAAAAGCTTTACAATCGTCAACCCTGTTATAACGAAAAAGCAAGGAAAAACCAAGTATATGGAAGGCTGTTTAAGCTTTCCAGAGATGTATGATTATGTCGATCGTGCAGAGGAAGTTTGGGTTGATTATTATGACGAGCATGGAGAAAAAAAGCAGCTACACGCTAATGGTCTTTTTGCCATTTGTATCCAGCACGAAATTGACCACTTAGATGGAATTGTCTTTATTGAAAGAATGAGCCGCTTGAAGGCCAATATGATTCGAAAAAAGATGATGAAGAGGCCGCCCTTAAAGTCAATGGAGGCGGAACTCGTTGAATAATACAATTATAGCCCCGTCAATTTTGTCTGCAGATCCTCTAAATCTTGAAAAAGATATTTTGGATGTTGAGCATGGGGGCGCTGATTGGCATCATGTAGATGTCATGGACGGACATTTTGTTCCTAATCTCACTTTTGGTCTTCCTCTTATAAGAGGCCTAAAAAAAGTCACAAAGCTCCCACTTGATGTTCATATAATGGTATCAAATCCAGATGAAGTTGCTCTGTCATATGTTGACGCTGGTGCAGATATCCTGACTTTCCATGTTGAAGCAGCTACTCACGCACATCGTTTGGTGCAAGCTATTAAAGCCAAAGGATGTAAGGCAGGCGTCGCAATTAATCCTGGTACAATGATATCTTCTGTTTTTCCTTTATTGCCTGTTTTAGATTTAGTGCTTGTGATGTCAGTAAATCCAGGCTTTGGTGGTCAACAGTTCATCCCGGAATCTACTCAGCGTATTAAAGAGCTTTCACATGAGATAAACAGGATAGGCCGCTATGATTCCATCATAATAGAAATTGATGGAGGAATAACTTCGAGAAATGCTGAGCAAGTCCGCAATGCTGGAGCTCGGGCTTTGGTGGCAGGTTCTTATGTTTATAATAGTGATGATCGCTGCCAGGCTATTTATGGTTTAAGATAATTCTTTAAAAAAGGCTAAATATGAGTTTTCAATTGGGTGTTGATAGGCTTGACTGTCAAATGTTGGTGCAACTTGCTAGCGAAGCGAACCCAAATGTTACGGTAAATAGTGATGTGCGCGAAAAGCTTCAAGAGTATCGCAACATTGTAGAGTCTGCTATTAAGACGGAAAAGAAGATTTACGGCATTAATACTGGATTTGGCTATTTGTCAGATGTTTATATTAAGAAAGAGCAACTTGAAGAGTTGCAAGTAAATTTAATTCGCTCTCATGCTTGCGGAGTAGGAAACTCTGTTAATCCAGAGATTGTACGAGCTTTGCTAATATTAAGAGCCCATACTTTTTGTTTGTTGCATAGTGCGGTATCGTTGCAATGTATTGATACAATTCTTGCATTTTTGAAGCACGATATATTGCCATTGGTTCCGGTGAAAGGAAGCGTCGGAGCCTCAGGGGACTTGGCTCCACTTTCACACCTTGCTTTAGGCTTGCTGGGTGAAGGCGAAGTTTTCTTTCAGGGAGCTGTAGTGCCAGCAAGTGAGGCTCTTGAAGCCTGTGGGATAGACCCATATGTGCCAAAAGCAAAAGAAGGCCTTTCACTGATTAATGGAACACAATTCATGACAGCTATTGCAGCTTTTGCTATTTCTGAGGCAAAAGAACTAGCTGTTATTGCGGATGTAGCTACCAGCCTAAGTCTTGATGCATTGAGGGGAACAAAGCGTGCCTATGATCCCAGGATCCATCAAGTTCGTCCGCAAATTGGGCAAAGAACATCAGCGGACAATATTAATTCCTTATTTGCAAATGAAGATGAAATAATGAACTCACATGTGGAATGTGGCAAGGTTCAGGACCCGTACTCCTTTCGCTGTGCTGCGCAAGTGCATGGTGCTAGCCGTGATACAATTTCTTTCGTGGAAAAAACGGTTGAGATTGAGCTTAACAGTGTAACTGATAATCCATTGGTATTTGCTGATGGTGATGTCATAAGTGGTGGAAATTTTCATGGACAGCCTATTGCAATGGCCATGGACTTCCTGGCTATTGCAGTCGCCGAACTTGGTAGCATAAGTGAAAGAAGAATTGAAAAGCTCACGAATCCAAGTTTATCTAGCTTGCCAGCTTTTATTACTAAAGATTCAGGTTTAAATTCTGGCTTCATGATACCGCATGTGGTTGCGGCATCGTTAGTTTCAGAAAATAAAGTTTTGTGTCATCCGGCCTGTGTTGATAGCATTCCAACCTCTGCTGATAAGGAGGACCATGTCAGTATGGGACCTATTGCTGCGCGTAAGGCTAGGGATGTGATCGATAATGTCTATTCAATATTGGCAATAGAATTGCTATCTGCCTGCCAAGGTCTTGATTTGCTTGCACCTTTACGTCCTTCAGAGCAACTCGCTGTTATTTATGATAAAATAAGAGAAATTTCTCCGTTTATGGACAAAGACCGTTCGCTTGCTGGGGAGTTTAGGCAGGTGGTAAATTGGATTAAGAATGGCGAGATTCGCTCATTGTTATCTAAAAATGGATATAAATTTATTTAACTTATAGATGTATAGGTGCAATCATGAATATGAAGAAGATATTAATCGTAGTTTGTTCATGTTTTTTCTCAGTGGCAGTACTTGCAAAGTCAGAAAAAGAAAAATCTCTGCATAAGCAGAATGGCACCTCTTTTGATAATTCTTCTACTCTAAAGAGAGTAGGTGGGAATTATGTTGTTAGGGAAATTAATCGTACTGATAATTCAGTGGTTGTCGTCTTTGAAAGCGTGGTGAAAAATGGGCATGCTGACTTGATTCGACTTGAGTCAGACCATATTCACATCGGTATTGAAGAAGGTCAAACATTACGGATATCTGCCGAAGTGTCATCAAGCACTGATAAAGAAGTCGATGCAAGTCAGGTGTTATTGTTTATTCCTCAAGCCGAAGGTAGTGTGCCGGTTTGGCTTTTGTCAAAGGAAGGACGAAAGAAAAGCTTACAGGGTTCTAGCTATTTAGAAATGCATGACCCAAGAAGTGATTATGCTATTTTATAGAGATTTGTGAATGAAGGTTTTGTTAGAAAATGCGTATTATTAAGCTTTGTGATCTGCGCATTAGATGATTCTAATTAGATCGAGGCGAAATTCTATTATATTCCTGAACTTTGTTTGGTAAGTCTTTTTCAATAATTAAGTGCTATGTTCAAGATAAATAGAGGAAATTATTCATGACGATCGGGATAGAAGAGGATGAAGCTCGTCCATCTTACTATCAAAGGCCTATCGGGTTATCTGGTGGCCCTCAGTTTTATTTTGGCACTTGGTCCGGTCGGATCTTAATCATCAACACCATCATTTTTATTTTAATGACTGTAGTAAGCAAGAGTGTGATGCAACCCTCTGAAGAAGTCTTAATTAATTTCGGTGCGCAAGATCCAATACGATTAGTACAGGGGGAATGGTGGCGCCTTCTTACCCCAATTTTTGTTCACATTGGATTAATTCATTTCTTTTTTAATTCGTATGCACTCTCATTTATTGGTCCACAAATAGAATCTTTTCTAGGGGCAAAATGGTTTCTTATTTTGTATTTGCTGTGTGGTATCTGTGGGAATATAGCAAGTGGCTCATTTCATGTCATGATCGGAGCTGGAGCATCAGGTGCAATCTTCGGGCTGATTGGTGCTGGTTTGGTTCTCGAAAGTTATATAAGAAGGTCATTACCTGAGGATTTGAAGCGGTCTAGAATGGCCTGGGGGTATACTATTCTAGCTATATTAAATTTATTATTAGGTGCATTTATTCCCGGTATTGACAATGCAGCTCATATCGGAGGACTAATTGCAGGAGTAGGTCTTACAGTTGCAATGCTTCGTATCAGGCCAAATCGATTGATGTTGAAGGTTCCAAAACTTGGTTATGTGACGTTAGGAATTTTCTTAATTTCATGGATTGTACTTGCATCATTAAGAATTAATAAAGAGAGCTTACATGCTCGTCTAAATGAAAAGGCAGATGAAGCTTATGAGCAGATTGAAAGTAGTCAAAGTAAAGACGAAATCGCTGCAGCATTACATAAAAGCTATTATTTTCTCAGTCGTCTATTATTGCTTGACCCTGATGCCTACGAAGCTAGATACAAGCGAGGTCGTATTCTGATGATTTTTGGAGAACAAAATTTGGCTATGCAGGATTTGAGGGCTATAGCAGTAGATGATCACTACAAAGATAAACTTAAAGATTTATATTATGAGCTTTTAGCTGCCCAAAGAATTGGAGATGCTGAGGCTGTGCGAGAATTGTTCGAATAGATTTGTTACTTTTAACCAAGCTATAGGGAATATATGACTGAAGCAGTTTTAATTGTCAGGAATGCTCAAAAAAAAGATGTAAAACAGATTCAAAAACTTTGTGCTTTAGTTTACCCGTGGGGAAAGCCTTACTCTTTGGACGTGTTGAGGGCGCAGATAGAGAACTTTTCGGAAGGACAATTTGTTGCTGAAGCGCAGGGAAGAATTGTTGGGTATTGTGCAAGTATTATTGTTAACGAGGATTTGGCCCTTCGTCCTCATACTTGGAGAGAAATTACTGGGGGTGGCTATGGGTCCACCCATACTCCAACTGGTGAGTACTTATATGGCATCGAAATTTTCATTGACCCAAAGATGCGAGGAAAGAGAATAGGAGATAGGTTTTATCGAAAGAGAAAAGAGCTGTGCCGGCAATTAAGATTGAAAGGGATTGTTTTTGGAGGCCGCCTTCCAGGGCTTTCTAAAAAAATTAAAAAAGTAGGTAGCGTGGAAAAGTATCTAGAATCAATTCGGAATGGTTCTATTCGAGATGCAGTCATTGGATTTCAACTTAGACAAGGTTTTAAAGTTATTGGCATATTAAAAAATTATCTTAATGATCCGGAGTCACTGGGGTATGCGGCTCACCTTTTTTGGGAGAATCCAGAGATTACTTCTTCAATATCTGAAACAGCAGGTAGTAATAAAACAGCTAAGAAAAAACATTTAGAAGGCACGATAAGATTAGCCACAGTACAATATATGCAGCGTGGTATTAAATATTTTGAAGAGTTTGAACAGATTGTGACATATTTTGTGGATGTCGTTGCTGACTATAGATCCGATTTTGTTCTCTTTCCTGAACTTTTTACTTTGCAGTTGCTTTCTATAGAAAATGAGGCATTAAGGCCAGAAAAAGCCATTTTGAAGCTAACTGAATATACCGCCCAAATAAAGGAGTTATTTTCTAGACTCGCGATAAAATTTAACATCAACATAATAGCTGGATCCCATCCTACCAAACAAGGAGATAAGGTTTTAAATATCAGTTATGTATTTCTTAGAGACGGATCTATCCATGAACAAGCGAAAATTCATCCGACACCAAATGAGCGCTATTGGTGGAATATAGAGGGAGGAGACTCTCTTTCGGTTATTGATACTGATTGGGGTCCAATAGGAGTTCTTATCTGTTATGATAGTGAGTTTCCGGAGTTGGCAAGACATTTAGTTGATCAGGGTGCAAAAATGATTTTTGTTCCTTTTTGTACCGATGAGAGGCAAAGCTATCTACGCGTTAGATATTGTAGTCAGGCTCGAGCTGTAGAAAATCAAATTTTTATGATTTTATCTGGTAATGTTGGAAACTTACCCAGGGTGCACAACATGGATATTCAATATGCACAGAGCTGTATTCTTACGCCCTGTGACTTCTCCTTTTCTAGAGATGGCATTGCTGCAGATACCACTCCGAACGTAGAAACCGTAGCTTTTGCAGATTTAAGAGTAGAAAATCTAAATTATGCGCGAAATCAAGGGACGGTAAGAAATTTAAGAGATCGAAGGCATGATCTTTATGGCGTGGTTTGGCATAATAAATTACTAGAAAAGTGAAATGAGAATAGCATGAGATAATTTCTTGTTAAAGCAAGACGTAGATCGCTATTTAAGAGCGATAGGTAAGATTCTTAAGTGGGTTGCTTTTATTGAGTCTGTTGAAGGGTTTCCTTTATATGAATAGAGATTTTTTGTCTTCCCAAGGTTGGATTAAAAAATTTTGTAAATTTATGCTGCTGTCATTATAGGTTCAGCATTTGAATAAAGCTTTTTTAGATCCATTGGCTTTTCATAATTTAATTGCATAAATTTTTGGAACTCTTTTGCAATAAGGCTATTTTTTCCTTTGTAGGCATAGTCGATAAAATCTTGCCAAAAACGATGAGCATATTTACTCGAGTTGAAATAAAGTTCTTCGTCGTTGCTCGTAATTATAGAGCGGTCAATTATAAGCTTTTTTAATGCATGGATATGAGGGTCGCCAGCCGATTTTTGTAGAAATAGCCCTGAAATGAGAATTTTATCTATCTCAGCTTGCCATTCTAATTCTAATTGGCTGAGCTTTTGATTTGCTCTCATGCGATTGAGTAATAGATGAAAGTGGCTGAGCTCTTCTACTACGACAGTGAACGCATCTAGATTTTTATTGCACAGACAATGAGTTGGGTCGAGCTGCAGGCTATCTTTTATTAATGAATTAAAGTGGAGGCCAATAAATACTTCAGATTGCTCTTGTTGAAACAGGACCCCAGCCCTATCGATTTTTGCTCCATCCATATTTGGTTGTAATATTTTAATTTCGTCTTCATTAACTAAATGATCAGAGGCAGAGTGATCAATGGCAAAGCCGTAGTATTCAGATAATTCGACTTCTATAGATTTAATGATCTTTTTAAAGTGTTTGCTCATTTTGATGATTATTGAGCTAATTTTGTTGAAATGGGTATTGGGAGAATACCTGACTCTTCAAGCTTTCTTCGCAATCTTTCCGAATCTTGATTTTTCGTCCAGCGATCATATGTCGCTAAGACATTCAACGATTGGTTTGGGTTAAAACCATCAGAAACTTCGGCAACAACCTCTACTAATCTCTTAAATAACTTGGCAAGAGAATGGTAAGTATCAGCGAAGCTATCATCGCGGTCTCTCATCAGAATTGCAATATTATCATAGGCGCTTGACCCTAGAGTAATAAAGTAGTCGATATCATAAATTTTACGATTAAAAAAATCTTGAAAATATCCTGAAATATATAAACTTGTATCGCCAAGCTGTTTGAAAATTCGAAACTGTTTTTCCGGTGGAGCTTCGAGAGCATTTTTTAGTTGTAATGCCAGAGGTGTATCTAAAAGCTTGTCGCCATTTGAAAAACTGCCATCGCGTGTCGGATTTATATATTCACAGAGTAGATTTACTAAATAAAACTCGATGTCATCGTTTACTTCAAGTTTTTGTCGATCGATGGCGCTAGAGACTTTCTCGCGAAAAAACTCGGTTGGTGAAACAGTTAATTGAATTGTCTTATCTTCAATCACAATAGCCTCTCAAAATATCGCGTTGTGTTATGCAGTTATGGACAACTTTGTTTCATTTGAGCTTGCTTAAACTAAAGGCTAACAAGTCCGCGCTAGCTCTATAAGTTTAATTATAACATACAAACTGGCCAGCCAGCCAATATTTAGTATCCAACAAACCTTATGATTTTAGACCCATGACATAGTGTCATAGTTAGGACTAAACCGTGTGCATTGGACGCAATTCTCATCTAATCATATCGGACAACTAGATTGATTATTTAGGGGTTTTTAGGAAATTTGTTTTGATGCCCTATTCCACTATTGTTTATTGCTGCCTTTTTCATATAACTGTCTAATATTGCATAATAAAATAAGCAAGATGGGTGAATTACATGCCTTGTTGATTAAAATTTTAAGAAAAGTGCTGATAGGTTTCTTTTTCCTAGTTATCATAGCATAGGCGTGGCGTTACAGTGCTTATTACGAGTGAAGGTGCGGTGTTAATTGACTCAAGATACTAACAATCGATCAACAAGAAACCAAACAACCAAAGTGATGCGAGCTTCAGGCGAGGGCTCGTTTGAGCATCTTAGTTTGGAGGATATAGTTCATCTTGCTAATAAAGTAGGTATGGACTATGTGGCTGCCAAAAAAGAACATGACCGGTTGGAATTAATGAAAGCTACAGTTAGAGCAAGGATTATGTTAAAGCACGATGATGATAAGAGGAGTGAAACTAAGATCCGCCGCTTAGCGGAGACAGATGCTGAATACGTTGAGTTTTTGGAAAAATTAAGTCACGCAAAAGCTGAATACGAACGGCTGAAGATGCGATATGAGTCTTATAAAAATCTATTTGATGCTCGTCGTAGCATGATGAGCTATCAAAAAGCGGAAATGAAGTTACTTTAAATTTGTTTGATTTTTCAAAGTTATTGTTTTATCCCTTACTTCTTTTAAAAGACTAAGAAATTCAGGGTCAGTCGATGCTAGGCGATTAAAAGTTTGATAGTAGCGGATTGCTTTTTTGCTGTTAATATTTTCGTATGCTAAACCTAGGTTATAGAAAATTTCCGCCATTCTAGGTCGGATTCTTGCTGCTCGTTCTAAAAAGGTAATAGCGCGTGTATTTTCCCCTTCTTTCATATAACAGCGGCCTAATCCTAGCAGTGCACTTGCCAATAATGGTTTGTCTTTTATGGCATTCTTATATGAGTTAATCGCTTTGTCGCATTTTCCAAGCTCGAACAATATGTCACCTTCTATGCTTTGCAAAAAAGCCATATCTGCTGCCGATGCTCTTTGCTTTGCTAATTTTAGGACTTTAAAAGCATCACCGGGTCTTTTTAACTTTATAAAGGTACGGCTGATAATAAGAGCAGCTTCGGGGTCTTTAGGAGATAGCTTGTATAGTTTTCTAGAGATCTTAAGAGCTTGACTATAAAACCGAGTATTAAAATAACTCCATGCTAGAGCTTTTAAAGTTTTGTCACTATTAGGCTTTAATTTTGTTGCTTTCTTGTACCAAAAAATAGCATCGGCGTAATTACCATTACCTCGATATGCTTCTCCAAGATAAAAGTTGATGTCAAAATCAGAATCAAATTTTTTAACGGCTAGTTCTAAATTGTTAATAGCATGTTTATAGTTTCCTATCTTTACTAAGACAAGGCCAATATTTCGCCGTGCTGTTAAATTCTGTGGATCTTCCTGTATTGCCATTTTATAGCTGGTTATGGCTTCTCTTAAAAGCCCGTCTTTTGCATATTGGTTTCCTAAATGCAGATGGTTTTTCTGTGAGTTTCTTTTTTGGACGATTGTTGTTGTCTGACAACTTGTAAATAATATAGCAGTGACTGCTAAAAGGTTGACTTTTTTCATAATAAGCGCCATTCTTCCTATCTTTCCTCTAGTACGAGAAACGCAGACTATCCCTCTCAAAATTCAATTATACAGGAAATATGGCAAAAATTTAAATGAAGTAAGGCATGTCTTTTAAAGTTCGAATCTATCAGTGGCTTTGTAGTATTCTTCGAATAAGTACCAACATTGATCGTCTACAGAATAAAAAGATAATGTGATTTGTTTATGATCCCAGTCTTTGTAGTTGGCCAAATTATATGTGTAGTAGCGAAGTCCGAGAGATCCGGTTTTCCCTGGCACAAGTTTATCTGGAACAGGCATAAATTCGTCAAGGAAGTAGCATTCTTCTGGAGAGTTTTTTATAAAAGGAAGTTCAATGGGAGGAATTAGGTTTTCGCCAATTTGGGAGTTTGTTGCACATGATACAATTATTGTTACTATGAATAAAATATTAATAATTTTAGCCAAACACTGCAATTTCATAGTATGCTTTCATAAAATAGGTTTTCATTCGTAGGCCTCTTCGACTCTTTTTCTTTGAGGCATTAATTAATTTAATTTAGGAATTTACAAAATGAGACAAATTGCTCTGTATTTAAGCTCTATTTGCTTGAGCGGATGTGTTTTATTTCCTTCTGAAAAAAGAATATCGAAGTGGTCGGTTTTGGATCAAGCCAAAGATATTTCATGTAAGTCGATTGATACAGGAAAGCATATTGGCTTTGAAAATATCAGTGTTTTACAAGGTTATAGAAATAATACGACATCACTACCGATAGCTTTGATTGCACATGTTGTAAAGCGCAGTGGTGCTAAGTCCTATGATTATTATGATTTCGATGGAGATTTAAGCTTAGAGAGTGAAAAGAGAAATTCTTTAATATTTGGTAGAAATGGTATGCCACTTGTTGGTCAACTTCCACCGAAGGAAGGCTCTGAAGCTAGAATTGCAGTGTTACGTAACAAAGCTAAAGATGAAAGCATCATTGAAATCCATAATATTAGATCGAATGTGGTGATTGCTTCTAGCGCTAAAATTGCAGGAAATTTTCAAGGAGGTAACCTCATGAATACCGAGCGTGGAATGTGGATTTCTCTTGAAGGTGACCAGAGTAAAGTTATTTTTATTAAAGGTGGTGATTTGCTTGCAAAAAATGAGAAAGGCAGTGAACGATTATTGCCGGTTCAGAGTTTTCCAAACCTTTCCGCAGCAAATAAAATAGCATTATTAGGGGATACCGAGCAAAGTGCAGCTCAAGCACTGACATTAAAATCTGATATTGCTAATGATGGTAAGATTAAAGATCTTTTCTTAGTTACCAGGTTGCATGAGGCGGGACAGCAAGGAAGTGTTTATCAACTAGAGTTGCCAACTGAGGCTGGTGTTGAGGCTTGGGCTGTACAATCAGTGCCTGGAGGGGCTAAATTAGCCTACATCGAAGGTGATTCTTTAATTGGTCAGGCTAATTTGGTTTTAGCAAAGATTAAATTGGGAGTTGCTAGCCCAATTATCGAATGGCAAAAAATGATTCCCCTTGGCGATGCACATGTCGCTCAGCCTTATTGGGTGAACTCGTCTAATGGTCAATTTTTAGCTATGATGAAATGGTTGGATGAGGAAAGCACCCTAAGTTTATATAGAGTTGGTTTCAAACAAGTTGAATCTGCTAAAGATTTTGGTGTGTTTGCGAAAGGTACGGCTGCAATAGACCTGTTTTCTTATGGGAGTGATAACGAAGTTTATTCTGTGATGCGGCGAAAAGATGGTCATAAATGGGATTTTAGTGTTTGTCTACTGGGAGAGATAGGGTATTAAATGGTGTTTGTTTAAACTGTATTCTGTTTAAATAAAGAACAGAATAATAAATTCATTCCTAGAGTAGAGAATAAGGAATAATGTGAGTATGAGTAAACAAGCCTCAGTTCCTACAGAATTGGCGGCCAGTTTTGTCCACTTTGCTTCAGATATTAAGTTAGCACATAGCATTTTTGCATTGCCTTTTGCAGTGACCGGAATGTTGTTGAGTACAGATAAGTTACCTACAGTCTTGCAGTGTGTCTTGCTTGTGGTGTGCATGGTATGTGCCCGCAGCTTTGCTATGGGTATGAATCGTTATATCGATAGGGATATCGATAAAGAGAACCCGAGGACTATGTCACGCAAAATTCCCAGTGGACAGCTTAGCGCAAGCGCAGCATTAAGATGGTCTATGTTTTTTGGCAGCTTGTTTATTGTTTGCGCGTTTTATTTGAACACTTTAAGTGGGATTTTGAGCTTACCAGTACTAATAATCCTTTTGGCTTACTCTTATCTTAAAAGAATAAGTTGGTTGACACATTGGTATCTTGGCTTGTGTTTAGGTTTGGCACCTGTAGCCGTTAGCATAGCCCTGACTGGTTCGACTAATATTTCCGTTATTTTGATTGGGGTTGCTGTCACTTTTTGGACTGCCGGTTTTGATATTTTGTATTCATTGCAGGATCGTGAGTTCGACAGCCGTAGTAATTTATATAGCTATCCAAGTCGATTTGGTCCTTGGAGGTCAGTATTGGTTAGTCGTTTTTGCTTTGCTGTTATGATTTTGGCCTTATCGATAGCAGGTTTTTTTGCCTCGATGGGAGAGTTTTATTATTCCGGAGTAGTTTTAGTAGCAATAATATTGTCTTATGAGCATTGGTTGGTTAAAGATGTCAAAAAGATGGGGGATTCAAAACACATTAATTCAGCATTTTTTACTGCAAACGCATGGGTCAGTGTATGCTTTTATGTGTTTGTACAATTAGACTTTATTATTTAGGGGTCGAGAATGGATAAGCGCATAATAGTGGGTATTACTGGTGCTTCTGGCTCCATTTATGCCGAGCGGTTAATAGATGCATTATTGCAGGTTATCGATCGTGTCTATTTGGTTGTAACTTCAACTGGGCAGAAAGTAATACAACATGAACTAAAGATTCAAAATGAGCGCTTTTCCTTAGTTGATGCCCTAGTGACAAAAGCTGTCGCACATGAAAAACTACGAATTTTTTCGAATGATGATATGTTTGCACCCATAGCCAGTGGATCGGCAGCGGCAAGTCAAATGATTATTCTTCCATGCTCAATGGGAACGATGAGTAGAGTTGCGAGTGGGCAGTCAACTAATTTGTTGGAAAGAGCTGCCGATGTTATGCTCAAACAGTCAAGACCTTTGGTGATATGCCCAAGAGAAAGTCCTTTAAATAGAATACACCTCACAAATATGTTAGCACTATCTGATGCGGGTGCTACAATTATGCCTGCCATGCCATGTTTTTATGACAAACCGAAATCTATAGAAGCTCTTGTTGATACTGTTGTCGGGAGAGTTTTAGATTTTTGCGACATTGAAAATGGCTTATTTAAACGTTGGAATTCAAGAATGATATAGGTTGGATGATATGCCAAAGCCTGAAGCGGACAATAAGTCTTCCCCTGCCAAAGCTTTGAAAGGTGCAATTTTAAGTAGCTTATTTTTGGCGTTGTTAAAAGGAATTGGCTTTTATTTTTCCGGGTCTTTATTGGTTTTAGCCAGTTTGATGGATTCTATTGCTGATGCGTTTACTTCATTTATCAACTTAAAAGTATCTAATCTTGCTAAAACTGATGCGGATAAGGAACATCCATTTGGCCATGGAGGATTCGAAGTTGCTGCCAGTTTGGTGCAAGGTTTTATTATTGTATTGTTTGGCTTAAATATTATTTTTGAAGCGATGCGAAGGCTTATCTATGTCAATTCTAGTATCGTTCATTTAGATGAAGCAAAGATTGCAATTAGTATTTTAGTTTTTTCAGCATTAGGTGGATATTTTATACAAAGCTTTTTATCGCGGCAGATTTTATCAACTAATATAAAGAGAGAGCGTTCTTTAGCCTTAGAAGCTGATCATGCGCATTATTTTGGTGATGTGCTTTCAAACTTTTTGTCCGCAGCTGGACTTGCCTTTGCTGTTTTTACTAGGCAACCGGTATTTGACACTGTTTTCGCGTTATTGGCTGGTGCAGCTCTTTTGAAAACGGCCTATCCTATATTAAAAAAATGTTATCATGATATAGTTCATAGAGAGATCGACGCTGAGTTACAGCAAATGATTGTTGATATCGTTTTAAGTACGGATAAAAGGATAAAAGGAATTCATCAATTAAGGTCGCGTGAGTTAGGTCCAAACTTATTTGTTGATTTTCATATGACATTGCCGGGAGAGATTTCCTTAAGCGAGGCTCATGCCGTTGGCGATAAAGTCGAAGAGAAAATTATTAAAAAAATACCTAGAGCTGATATTATCATTCATCTTGACCCCGATATTGAGCCAGAGCATAATGATTGGGAAGTCTCCTACGATTTAAATTTAAAAACATAAAATTTCTATCATAAATTTTAATTTTCTATAGCCTTTCTTAAGCTATTCTTTCTTGTAAGAGATTCAAGCTTGGAATTTTTTTCCTAAGAAAAGTTGATATATTGAGAGCTATATTTTGTCTGAGCTATCATTTATATGAAGCCATCTGAAGTATAATGAAAAGTTTAGATTTAGAATGTGCTTCAAATGATTTCTAAAGAGAAATATCACTTGATTTTTTTGTCTTTTTACTAATCTGAGAGATTGAAGGTTTTCTATATTTTTCTTATAAAGTTAAGGAGAAGTTGTTGGGAGTAATTTGGGTTGTTGAAAAGCCAGATTATTTGTCATTGGGGATTGCTGCTTCTTTAGTGGGGAATTTTCCCGTTAGATGTTTTGCAAGTATGGACTCTTTTCAAAAGTTGACAAAGATTCATAATGGAGCTCTTCCAAAGTTAGTAATAATGAATCTTGATGATGATATTATAAGTAATAATCAATACATAGATGACAGTGCTTTTCCCAAGCAGTTAAATTTGGCAATTAGAATCTATATTACTAGCAGGAATTTACTTGGCACTCCGATGCTAAGCCTAGATATTTTGAGCCAAAAGTATTGCTGGGATCCTGCGTTACCAAGGCTGGATTTTTGTTATCTGTTGGGTAAACTGATGGATAGGTGTTCTTTAATTGTTGACCCTCCTTCTAGTGAAGTTGCATATAAAGATATTGTCTTGGATTATCATCGTAACGAATTTCGTATCTTACCTAATTTTGAAGGAGAGGCGCTGCCAATGAAGGAAGCGCGGTTGCTTAAGTATTTCCTGGAAAACCCAGGAAAATGCCTTACGCGAGAGCAAATAAGCGAAATAGTCTGGCCAAATATTAAAGTAGCTTCAAGAACTATTGATTCACATATCTCTAGGCTAAGAAGGAGGATTGCGTCTGGTGAAATTAGTATAGAAAGCATCTATGGTGGTGGCTATATTCTTAAGTAAGGCTTTCTAAAATTTGAAAAGCTTCCAAAATTCAGATCCGAATCAATGCTATCGAATCATGATATACTAAAAAACCGTTCGATTCACCCTTGTTATCTCTTCATTTATGGTTGCTTTAAATGATCGTCAATCTATAAAACTGCTGGATTAAGTAAAGGCCTAACCTGTCTGTCATTAACAGATGAGTATTCATACTTTTTATCAATTAAAAGAATTTTAAACTAAGGCCTACTTATTCCGCTAACTTTTGTTTTAAAATCTTGCTAATTGTATTCCCATCTGCAGCAGAACCAAATTGGGACATAACTTGTTTCATAATAACGCCAAAATTGCGTTCGTCAGATTGAGACAATATTTTATCAATACTGGCAGAAAATTCTTTTTCAGTGGCTTTTTTAGGGAGATAGCCTGAAACAATGCTTATTTCGTAGCGTATCTCTTCTTTTTTGTCGCCATCAGGAAAATCTGCTAACGACTTAGTGAGCCTTTTTTCATATGAAGCTATGACTTTAAGCATCTGAGCGTTGTCTATCGGAGCCGAACGATCAGATGCAGTCTCAGCATATTGCATTTCGCTTAAAAGCATCCTCAGGACGGATATGCGTTTCTTGTCCTTGTTTTTCATACATTCTTTGATATCGGTTTGGATTTTCTCTTTTAGATTCACCAGATAACCTCCCAGTTAACAAGTAAATCTATTCCAAATATGAATGCAAAGCAATAATTTCTCTAATTTTTGTTTAAAATTAGTACGAAATTTTAATGACTATCGTAGCATTGCTCGACTTCTACCTTAGTGAAGTATTTTTTCTTACATTTCCGGCAGACATATCGTGCACCGTCTCGAATATATTTCTTTTCTTCACTCATAATATTCTCCTTTTCTTTGCGATATACTCTTTAAGTGGGCAAAGACTGCCGATGGTAATGAACTGCGGTCGGTAAGTATGAGAAGGAACTTTAGAGCTTAGATCGATAATCTTGTACAGGTAAGTTGGAATAATTTTTTATGGGAATTAAAATTATTCTAGTTTTTGTAGGTTCTGGCGGGATGTTATTTTTAATAAAATATTTTATCTGATTAAAATTTTGCTGAAACTCTATAGTTAGAAAAGATCTACGGCATTTTGCCTCACTTGCAATGAATAATAGCGACTATTAAAATAATTATGGGCCCTAGTGTAAGAAGTGGAACGAAGAGAGTCGAGTTATTAAAGTAAATAATATAGATATAGGACGGAGTGATATATCTAATATTGCATTACTGCAATATTTTGGATAATTAATAAATTTTACTATATTTAAGTTTAAAAATATGATGTTGAAAATATTAATTCTAAGCCGAAAAGAGATGAATCAGTTTTTTTCTCAAGTTTAAGTGCTTGCAAATACTCAATGAAGCTAAGGTGCACATGATATTAGACCGATAATTCCGGTGGACTTTAACCAAGACTAGAAGCATAGCGATAGGGTAAATTAATTTGTCATGATTCAGGCAAAATTATTTTCAAAAAAAAATAGAAACGAGCAGTTGCGTTTGATAATCAATTCTGATGGCGTTCGCATACTGATGCTATTGGCTGTGTTGTTTATTATAACAAGTACTATGGATTTATATGCTAGGCCAATAGCTACTGTTAATATGGCTTATCTCAACTCTTATGATGCCACTGGTAAAGCGGTTTCAGTAGAAAGTTGGATCGATCAAAATTTAGTAAAAATATCAAACGAGAAGGGTGCTACAACTCAGCAACGTATGCAAGATAATTTGACTGTCCTTTGGCAGTCTGATGTAGTGCCTGTGGCAATCGTGGCTAATTCCAATGAATTGACTATGGTTGAGCTTATCAATAGTGCAAAGCAGGAAGTTTTAGCTGCAAACTTTCAGATGCAGAAAGAAGTAGATAGTGAGACGGATAATAAGAAGGGTAAATCTGATTCTGATCAGATAGTGCCGCAATCAATAAGTAGTGTGCAGAGAGTTGGCAACGAAACTGTTCTAGCGGAGAATGATGCTCCAGACGCATTTGTTAATGCAAATGGTCTTGATCTTGGTTTAGCGTTGCAAATGCCAAAGAACTTCACCGAAATTGATTCATTGTTGAAAGATAAACCTCTGCGAAGTGCTGCTATATCTGTTTCAAAGCATATTTCTAGTAAACCATTGACAATGGGTGAGGTAGAAAAGCAGGCTTTGATGAATTTGGATATGTATAAAAAGCAATCAAAAAGCTTTGCGAAAGAAGCTAATGAGATAGGTTATTCAAAAGTAGCATTGCAAATTATGGATGAGCGTTCTGTACCTTCAAAAGGTGTTATTTATCCGGCTGTTGGAGTTTCCGTAGGTTTAGTGGGGACAGATTTTGTAGTAAAAACGAATGCTTTAGGCAAAGTGGAAATTCCAAATATGCCAATTAATTCTCGCTTTATGGTAGTCGTTCGAGATCCAAGTAACGTTTATGTGCCTACTGTGGCGGAATTTTTTGTTGATATGAAAGGTGAAGCTTTTGCTACACAGATTAAGGTGATGAGAGCTTTTACGCTTGAAATGAATTTAAAGGTTTCTGGAGTAGAGCTAAATAGAGCTTCGGAATCTTTTTGCGGTACTGCATTTGATCATGAGGGATATGTACTAAGTGGTATAAGTGCCGAGATTGATATTAGTGCAGATGGCCCTTATTATTTTAATCGCTTTGGTTATTTAGACCCGAGCCTAAAATCGACAGATATAAATGGACGTTTTTGCTATTTTAACGTTCCATCTGGGCCATTTTCTATTAGCTTTTCATCAGACTCGTTTTTTTCAACGGTTCCTATGAACTCTTTTGCGGGCTACCATACTGAGGAAGATTTTTATTTGCTTAAAGATAGCAAGATATTCACTCATTTGGCAGCTTTGGCAACAGCGCATGAGCAGCTTAGCAATGACGAGGTCGCAGCTAATAACTACCGCCCAGTAGACATGATTAATCTAATCCCGTTAGGTGAAGATGAGCCATTAATGCAAATTGATGATGGATACGTTACAAACGCATACGGACTTATGCCCCATATGGGGAGGTTGTTTGCGCTTTCACAAGCTGCAGAATTTGAACAAACACTTTATAGCTACGGAGTAGATGATGACTTTGGTGTTGGTTCTCATGTAACACCGCTTTTGCCGCGAGGGTTTATTGAGGATATGTCTATTTATGCAAATACTGTCTATGACCCTGCTCTGGGCACTGTAGTTGTTGAATTTGGGAGCTTAACAGGGCAAGGAAACAGCAATATCCGTTTTAAATTGGTAGATCATGAAGGTAATAAGATTGGAAATGGTTGGTATTATTCTGATGGTTCAGTGAATAAGGCGATCTTTTTTAACGTTGGTCCAGGGTTTTATAATATTACAGCGGAAAGTCAGGAGGGCTACTGGCTAGCTTCTGATAATATTTTTATTTACAACGAAACCTTATCTTATGTTCGCCTTGGTGCCCGCACTCGCTTTCGATAAACGGCCTCACACTCTAAATGAAGAAATCATAGCACTTGCTATAGCGCAAGGTCTTTCAAATCTATATCTAATAAATGGTAAACTCCAGATGATTTGCGCATTAACCATCTAGCTAGGACCAATGCTCCGTTTGCAAATAAGTCCCTATCAAAAGCGCGGTGGCTAATACGTACTTCCTCGTGATCGTTTATAAAACGGATTTCATGTTCACCAAAGATTCCGCCCCCTCGAATCGAATGGACCCCTATTTCGCTTTTTTGCCTGGCCCCAGTCCTATTTGTTTCTAACTGCACACCTGAAATGGATTCTGCTAGAATTTCACCAAAAAAGTTTGCAGTCCCACTAGGTTGGTCTATTTTATTTTTATGATGAGTTTCTACAATTTCAATATCAAAATCATTTGCATAAGAGGCTTTGCCTATAGTAAGTGCGGCTTTTGCGGCTAAAAGCACGCCTAAACTTGTATTTGGGGCAAATAGCAGGGACAATTTTTGTGACCGAGCTAATTGATTCCATAGCTGTTTGGTTCTAGCTTCGATGCCTGTGCTGCCAATTAGAACGGCAACGTTTTCTAGATTGGAGGTTTCTAGTATATTAAGTAGCTCGATATTTCCAAGTGCAGAAGAGAAATCAAGAATAATATCTGTTTCATTTATTTTAGTTAAGTCCTTTTTCTCTAAGCTTGAGCCGCCAATTAACTCAAAAAAAGACGAGTTTTCCAACGCTTGTTTGATTTTTTCACCCATGCGCCCTGAATATCCGTGAATCCACGCTTTGTTTATTTCTGTAGTAGTCAATTTATAAACTCTCTAATTCTGTTCTTGTGACCTCATAACAACTAATAATGCGGTCATAGTTACCATCGTCGACAGGAACGAGTGGTAATCTAAAAATGTTTTCACATAAACCTAAATGCTTTAATACTGCCTTTGTTGGGCAAGGGTTGGGTTCGCAGAATAGAATGTCTACAAACTCTAAGAGACAATCGTGTAATTTGATAGCTGTATCAAGGTCTCCTTTTTTAAAGGAGTTGTAGATTTTTACGTAGGCACTAGGAAAGATATTTGTTAGGACGCTTATGACGCCTCCAGATCCCACCGCTAAACTCGCGAGGAAGGTTGTATCATCGCCACTTAAAAAAACTGCTTCATTCTCTGATTTTATTTTACTACGAGAAAACAGGCCTATATCTGCACTGGCTTCTTTTACCATGGAAATACCAGGTAATTTAGCAAGTTGTGAAAGCTCTTCCGGGCTAAGTTTTTGACCCGTTCTTCCAGGCACATGATAGAGGCAAATTGGCTTGGGTTGAGCAGAAATTAAGGATTGGTAGTGGGCTGTAAGGCCGGCAAGGCTTGGCTTATTGTATGGTGGAGTCACTGCAAGCAGGCAGTCAGCTCCACTTTCACTGGTTAGCCGCGCCAATTCTGTTGCTTGTGAAGTATTATTCCCCCCTACTCCTCCCATTACTAGAAGCTTATCTCCATAGGCTGCCTTGGCTCTACGCACAAGAGACATGTTTTCCTGCACTGTTAGTGTTGGAGATTCACCAGTAGTACCGCTTAATACGACCCCCTTGATACCAGCATCTACCTGTCGCTTGAGCAAAGCATCAAAACTATCCCAGTCGATCTGACCATTTTGTTGAAATGGCGTTACTAGAGCGGTCCATACCCCACAATACTGATCGTTCATACCCGAGCTCCTCTTAATGCTTAGTCTCTTTATTTTGTATTTTAACCAATTTATCATAAGAACGCATTTTAATATAAGAGTTTATCTTTGATCCAGGATTTGCAGATTGCAGATTAAAAATGTTGCTTCGAAAAGGAATTTCTGGCTGAAAATCAAGTTCTTTACTTAATGGAGCTGTTTTTACTCCACAACCAGCTATTATAAAGAAAAGCAGGGCAATAATTAGGCTAGCTGAAGTGCCGATATGCTTTTTGAAGACTTTTTGTAATTCCCCTGCTTTCTTTAATGCGTGATTTTTCTCGCGTGTCATACCAACTGTTGATAGATCATGTTTCTTATAGAGGGACTGCAGGGTTGTAAGAGATTCATGTGAAAGTGATTGATGGATATTTTCTAACTCACTCGTTATAACTTTGTCAGGCTCTAAGTTGTGGTGGTTTAAATAGTCCGTGAGACAATGTGCAGCTTCTTTTGCCTCTCTGCACTGCAGCCCCTTAGATATTAATTCGAAAATAATTCCACGTTTCATTTCTTCAGTATAAATAACTTTGTCGCTGTTGTTTTCTAAGCCTTTTTTATTAACAAAATCGACAGCTAACATGCCTAACTTTTTAATTCTATTATTCATGTGGAGAAGGCAAGTTATAAAATTTTGTCTAAACAGTTCCCACTGTTCTGGTTCGTTGTAATAGGAGACATTTAAACTGTGATTTAATTTTTTTGTCTCAAATTGAAGATCTTCTTCCAACATTTTAAGTTTTAAATAACCTTCATCACTTTTGTTATCTGCTAATTTTTCAATAAGTCCAAATGTACTGGTAGTGAAAGTTTGGACTACGAACTCAGTAGCTAATCGAGCTAGGTGCTCAGAAGTCGAAGCAAGGGAGTTGCTGTCGATTGCTCCAAAGCCAAGAGCTTGATAGAGATCTTGATCTAAGGTGCAACCTGCTCTTTGTTCGACGCCTATTGAAATAGGTAGCATTTTGTCGAAATCAATAATTATCTTACTGAAGCTGTCAGTACATACCTGCACGATCTCGGCAGCGTCTATTAACAAAGATGATAGAAGCCTCTTCTCTTGTGCTTTTTTGTCTTGGTAGACGATTGTGGTGCGGTTGAGAAATAGCTTTGATTTATCTATAAGACTATTTCCGAAGGCTCCCAATGTTGCACGAAGCTCAATAAAAAGACTTTTTGCGGTATATCTTAGTATATTTTGGTAAAGCTTTTCTTCTCCGTATATCGACGTAAGCAACTGGCAAAAATTTTCATTTTTTCTAAATAATTGCGACTGGATTGACTCAAAGTCATCTAAACGCTGTGACTGGATATCGGCAATTGTAACTCGCAGACTATCAATATCTTGAAGGCTTAAATATCCTTTGGCGTTGAGGACACTTGCTATCGACGAAAAAAACTCAAGCACCAACTGACGGTCTAGCCGGAGTCTTGCCTTGAGTTGTGCAGTATCCATCGTACTCTCCTTAGAATCTCACTGATATATAACTTTGTGCTAAGAAATTTCCTTTAGGAGTTTCGCCTTCAAGAGTCTGCCAGGCATCCCCAGGAAGGGCATATCCACCGGCAATTCCTAAATCGATTTGTCTGTTAATAGTACGCCAGTATTTTAGATCTAATTCGTAACCAAGATCCTTTCCATAGAATCCTACTGGACGAGGGTAACTCAGAGGTTGGGAAAGGTAATAGTTTCGAACTGCCGACGGCATTCCTTCACTTAATCGTCCTGTGATAAGTTTCACTTCGAAATTTCCACTGGCTAAATCTTCATACCGGTAGCCTAAGCCAAATAATGAAACATTCATAAGACGGGTGGGATCAAAGATACCATCGACCCTTAGATGGTCTGATTGAGGGCGGCCGTTAAAAAAGATTAATGCCGGCTTATAGTTTTGATGAAAGGCTGCAGCAGATATTTTTGCACCTTTGTTGCTGTCATTGCCTCTAGCAAGCTCATTAACATCAGTGTTACTCTCAGCAATTGTATTTCCAGCAGCGTCTACTGCACTAAAGTAGCCTCTGCTTGATCCAGGAGCAATGGCGTAGTCGAGAAATAATAAATGGCGGTTAGCATCTCCTTGTTTGTATTCTTCCGGGCCGACGCTACTGCCAGATTTACTCATAGTCCATTCTAAAACTCCGGCTGTCATAAAAGCCTGAATTTCATTTCTATACGGGCTATAGTAATCGATAACCCCACCTAAACGAGCAAAGTTAGGATCTGACGATTTACCTCCTTGATATATCAACTCTTGTTTGAAAGAAAAAGATGGTAAGGAAAGGCCGTAGTATACGTCAAAGAACTTTAGATCGGTGGCTGAGCCAATATCTCCATCAGAGCTTGATAAAATATTGGCGAAATACATCCCTACTTTATAGTTCAGATCTGTCGGTGCCTTAGTCTTGCTACTATCATATTCAAGAGTGAAAAAATATTGGTCGTGATCATCAGCCTTTTGCGTGGCACCAAAGGTTCTGGGGTTATTTAAATCGTCTCTATAATTGTCTTCCTGGGTTTTCTCTTTTGAACCGGCTTGTGGTGCTGTTGGATTTGTAAATGGGTCATAGGGAAACGTTCCGGTTTCAGATAATTTATCGAAACCAAATGAAAACGATAAATTTTGCGCTTTTTGCATATTGATATCGCAGCTTATCCCATCAAATACAGACATTGATGTGTCAAATGGATCATTGCCGGAATCAAGTAGGATGCCAAGCCCCCAATCTCGACCTCTTCTTCCAGCTTCGACGATACAGTAGTCAAACGCATACCTCATATATGCTTTTGTTACTTTAGGTGCTAAAGGAGCATAACCAGGGTGGCTTGTGTCTTGATGACGGCCATAACAACTATTATCATCTTCATCTCGTTTTGCTGGGCAAGATTCTGGCTGCGGAGTGTCGCCCAGATATGCTTGTCTAGGATCATCGAATAAGCGAAATTCTAAGAACATACTAGATTGGTCGTTTAATCTAACTTCTCCTTCTAATCGAAAGCTTTGATCAATTGCTTGATAGAGCCCCGAGCTTCTCGACATGCTTGGAGCTGTCCTCGTTTCAGCGCGGATGCCGTAGTGGCCATTGGCATCTAAGAAAACTGCATATGAAGCAGAGGATAACGCTAACTGGCCTAAAATTACTGCAAGCAATCTAGTTATAAATAAATGATTAAAGTTATTTTTCATTTATGATTTCCTATAGTTTTAATATTATCAATATTTCTATACCATAAAACCAGCTTTTGAAAACATTATTCCCATATCTGGGATTTTTGTTTTCGGTATCTGTCTATAAAGCCCGGATCCGAATTTCTAGCCGGTTGCGGCTGCTTCGTCGTTAGGAAATCCTCATGTACCAACATGTACATTGCGGTTTCCCTTTTCCTCGCGCCTAACATCTGGATGAACTTATAATCCGTTGAAAATACTATAGTTTTCAAAATATTTCAGATCCCACGGATAACGCAAAGTTCTGATTTGGATTAAATGTATTTAGCTCCCAGCGAAACCGCCTAACTTTTGTGCATTTCCCTGTCGTTTCGTCGAGGTCAAACAAAGCAAAGCACATCCAGGGGTCCTCTTTGGCAGGTTCAAATTTTTTCTTTTCGCCTGATTTTAGGCGTAAAATAGAAGCTTCTTTACGAATACCGATAACTGAATCATAGGCTCCGGTCATGCCAACATCAGTTATGAAACCGGTGAAGTTTGCTAAAATACGTTCATCTGCTGTGGGGCAATGGGTGTGCGTTCCATATAAAATACTTGCTTTATTTGAAAGGTAATGTCCAAGGGCTTGCTTCTCACTTGTTACTTCAGCATGGACGTCAACTATAATGATTTTGATAGAATCAGGTATTTTTTTGAGAATTTCATCCGCGGCAAGGAAGGGACAGCGGTTTTCTCCCTTCATAAAGGCACGTCCATATAAATTAATAACCGCGTAGAAAACTCCATTTTTAGTTTTCAATACGGCGTAGCTCTGTTCCAAGGAATCAACATTATGCATATTGGCAGGTAAGAGTAGGTTATTATGCTTTGGGGCAAAATCATATATTTCGCGTTTATCAGGCCAATGGTTTCCCATGGTGATACAATCGATTCCATATTTGCTTGTAAGGAGGTCAAAAACTTTTTTTGTGAGACCAAACCCTCAGCAGCATTTTCACCGTTTCCCACCACTATATCTGGCGCAAAGTGTGTACGGGCAACTGGAAGTAATTCCTGGATGCATCTTCGCCCAGGTTTCCCAACAATATCACCGAGAATAAGTACTCTAATCACTTGGCGTAATCCACATGTCTGCTTTCGCGTAAAACGGTAACGCGGACTTGTCCAGGAAGCTTAGTTCGTTACGAAGCTTAACGGCGATATCACTTGAAAGGTCAGTTACTTCTTGATCATCTACCCCTTCTGGAGAGACAAGTGCTCTAATTTCCCTGCCTGCTTGTAAAACATAAGCAGAGTCAATGCCTTCGAAGGAATTAACTATGGCCTCCATATCTGACAAGCGCTTGACAAAGGTTTCCATAACTTCTTTACGAGCGCCCGGGCGACTGCTGGATAATTTATTTGCAGCATTTACTATCACCGCAAGAGGACTTGCGAAGTCTAAATCATCTTCGTGATGGAGTTTTATAGCTTCAACGATACTTTCGTGTTCGCCGTATTTTTCACATAGGCTAGCACCAATTTCCCAATGACTTCCTTCTGTTTCTTGGTTTACGGCCTTGCCTATGTCATGTAGTAGCCCAGCCCTTTTGGCATTGCGTGTTTTTAGATTTAGTTCAGACGCCAACATGCCACAAATATGCGCAGTCTCGACAGAATGCTGTAACACTGTTTGCATTCCTGCGGTGCGGTATTTTAGACGGCCTAAATGGCTCAATATTTCTGGGTGGAGGTCTGTAATTCCAACATCAAAGGCTGCTTGCTCGCCGTTTTCTTTCAACAGCGATTCGAAGTCTGCTTCAATTCTCTTCGCAGTTTCTTCAATCCTTGCCGGGTGGATGCGTCCATCGGCGATAAGATGCTCAAGCGTTATTTTTGCCATTTCACGGCGTACTGGGTTAAAGCACGAGATTATGACTGCCTCAGGAGTGTCATCAATAATAAGGTCCACTCCAGTTGCTTGTTCGATAGCCCTGATATTACGACCTTCTCTTCCTATGATACGCCCCTTCATCTCTTCGCTTGGAAGGGCCACAACTGTGATGGTTGAATCGTTTACGTAGTTGCCAGCAGTTCTTTGGACTGCGAGGCTTATAATGGCCTGTGCTTTTGCTACGGATTCTTTTCTTGTTTCTTGTTCTAATTTACGGATGGTCTCTTGTGCTTCTTTCCGCGCCGTTTCTTCTAGACTTTTGGTAAGCTCCTGTTTTGCTTCTTCAACAGACATGTTAGCGACTTTTTCAAGTGTTTTTTGGTTATTTTCTATCATCACCTCACATTCAGCAATGAGTCGGTGATGGCGCTTTTCAGCATTTGCTAACCGCTTCTGAGTGACTTCAATTTCATTTTCTTTCTTGTCGATAGATTCAAGGCGCTTTTCTAAGGTTTGCTCTCGTTTTTTTAGTTTTGCTTCTAGCTTACTAATTTCTGAGCGGCGTTTTTTAGCTTCGTCTTCAAAAGCTTTGCGTTTTTTGCGTGCATCGTTTTTCGCATCTTGCATAGCTTCTTTTACAATATTGTCTGCTTCTTTGCGTGCTTCTTCTAATATGGCTTTTGATTCCGCTTGGGCAGTTTCAAAAGCTGCCGCAAGTTGCTTTTTGTTAAAGAAAAATCCTATGCCAATGAGCCCGAAGAACAGACCAACGGCTACTATGACAATTGCAGTACTTGTATCCACTTATATCTCTCCATAAATCCAAATTTGGTTTTGTTCGAGGTATGAATATGACAGTTTAATAAATTCAAAACATCGAGTTAGAACTTCTTACAATATATTGCTAAAGTTTGCTTTGCAATTGGCTAATTTTATTCAAAGGAGCAAAATACGTATTTATGATGTTTGGGAGCTAAGTTAGTTCATTTTGTGTACAGATGTTTAGTACCATGCATTAATTAGGTGGCTAATAATTGGGGGGGGTATACTTCTTGTTCCTCAAGATTTTAACAAGAGAAATTAGGATAAAACTGTAAATGCCAGCCTTATCCCTCAAGTGTTAGGGGTTAAGTAGCTGGCATTATATTTAGCCCTTTTTTGAGCTTTACACTACTGTCCGGAGATAACAAACTCTGCACGACGGTTTTGTGACCATGCGCTTTCGTCATGTCCTTCAGAAGCAGGCTTTTCTTCGCCGTAGCTGATAGTTGTCAATCTTGAAGCGTCAACTCCTAAATTAACTAAGAAGTTTTTCACCGACTGAGCTCTTTTTTCACCTAACGCAAGGTTGTACTCAATAGAGCCACGCTCATCACAATGGCCTTCGATTTGAACAACAGAGTTGCCGCCAGCTTTTAGGCTTTCTGCAAATGTAGTAAGTCTGTCTTGAGACTCCATGCTTAGAGTGTAATCATCAAAACCGAAGAATATCCTTTCAGGTGCTATCGGCGCTGCAGTTTCTACTGGAACTGGCTCTTCAACGGGAGTTGGGTCCAGGGGTTCTTCGCCACTACTTTGCTCTATTGGCTCTTCAACTGCTGCTTCATCATCGGTACAACCTACAAAGCCCATGCTCATGCCTAGGATTAAGGCTGCAATTGTATGTTTCTTACTCAAAAACATGATTAAGATCTCCTCAGTACATCCATTGGATTTTCAATAACTACTGGAGGAGTATTTCACAATGATTTTGGAAATTCAATGCTTTGATGCATA
This sequence comes from Bdellovibrionota bacterium, assembly GCA_041391425.1. Classification (GTDB taxonomy): domain Bacteria; phylum Bdellovibrionota_B; class Oligoflexia; order Oligoflexales; family JAWKNZ01; genus JAWKNZ01. The sequence continues at coordinate 169,202 of JAWKNZ010000006.1, read as the reverse complement.
CTTGCCACAATTTATTTTTAAATATTCATTGTCATTTGCTATTTAAAGATCAGATTGCAGCTTATTACCCATTTTATTGCTCAAGCTGTAGCATTTTTTGCCTGTAATGCTGAAGGTAATTTGTGTTGTATACCAGAAAAACTTGCACTGGACATAAAGACTACTGAGTCACCTGACTTTAGGGTTTCGATGAGGTGTTCTAGCAGTTGTTCATTTTCAGTAAAAACTTTTGCCGTAGTTTTTATTCCAGATTGTATATTGTTGACATTCATACGCTCATTTTTAGGAATTCTTATGTCGACAGGGCATTTTCCGATCAGCACCTCATCCGCTCCGCTAAGTTTTTCAGCGTAGGCAGCTTCAAAAACATTTCTCCTAGAGGTTGCATTCTTGGGTTCAAAAGCAACAACCAGCCGCCTTGTTGGATAAGTCTTTCGAAATGTTTCAATGACTTTTCCAACTGCAGTTGGATGATGAGCGAAGTCTTCAAATATATCAATGCCGTTTATGGAACTGATATGATCAAAACGTCTACACACTCCTTTGAAAGACTCCATCGCGTTTGCGATATTTGTACCGGTTATTTGTTTGTGAAACTCTTCTTGTTGAGCCATGGAGGCTAAGCAACCGATAGCTTGACCGATATTTGCCATATTATGACTTCCAACTAATTTACTTTTAATTACAAATTCTCCAAATTGTTTTGTTGTCACAGAGAATTCACAATTTTGTTGCCCTAATTCGTTAGCAGTTATCTTTGCTCTGCCGAGAAAGACATCTGCATTTTCGTCTTGCATGGAAACAGAAGTAATATGGTCTTTTAGCCCTTTTTTTTGTAGTAAATTAGCAACGCCACTATCATCAATATTTGCAATTATACGTTTAGGGCTTGTCGCAAGGTCTAAAAATTTTGAAAACATTTTTTCAATATCGGCGAGGCTTTTGAAAATATCGGCGTGGTCAAACTCTAAATTATTAAAAAGCAAATAATTTGGTTTATAGTGTAAAAATTTTGACTCTTTATCAAACCAAGCAGTATCATACTCATCCCCTTCTATGACAAAGCATGAGCCGCTGCCTAAATGGAAACTTTTGTTAAAATTTCTTGGAATTCCTCCTATCATATAGCTGGGATCTTCTCCTAATTCAGTTAGAAGGTGTGTCAGTATTGAAGTTGTGGTCGTCTTGCCGTGTGTGCCAGTGACGACAAGGCTCGTACGATTATTTAGAAAGCATTCACCTAAGATTTCTGGAAAACTTGTATAGGGAATGTTTTCAGAAAGCATGTGTTCTAGCTCTACATGGCCTCGAGAAAGACAATTGGCAACAACTACAATGTCAACATTATCTTTGTTAAGATTTTCTTTTGCGTAAGGCGTCTTGAAAGGGATTTGTAGGTCTTCTAGCATTGTTGACATGGGTGGATAGACTTCATTGTCGCTTCCACATACTTTATATCCGGCTTCTTGCATTAAGCCAGCAACTGCCGCCATACCTGTGCCAGCAATTCCCATGAAATAAATTCTAGCTCCCTTTTCAAGCTTATCCATTTTGCCCTCGTGATTTAATGAGAGATAACTTCGGTTCTTTTGTTTGTTCTATCCTAAACTATAGTTTATTTTGAGTATAGCTCCATATATCCCGGATCCGAATTTCTAGCCGGTTGCGTCGTTGCTTCGTCGTCAGGAAATCCTCATGTACCAACATGTACACTGCGGTTTCCCTCCTCCTCGCGCCTAGCATCCGAGCGAACTTCGAATCCGTTGAGAATTCGAATTTCTAGCCGGTTGCGTCGTTGCTTCGTCGTCAGGAAATCCTCATGTACCAACATGTACACTGCGGTTTCCTCCTCCGCCTAGCATCCGAGCGAACTTCGAATCCGTTGAGAATTCGAATTTGCCGTTGCGTCGTGCTTCGTCGTCGAAATCCTCATGTACCAACATGTACACTGCGGTTTCCCTCCTCCTCGCGCCTAGCACCCGAGCGAACTTCGAATCCTTTGAAAATACTATAGTTTTTCAAAAAATTTCAGATCCCGCATATATTAAGGGGAGCAAAAACCTATCATACTGCGTTGCCTCTAACTGTTTGTCAATGTACCAAATGTACGATCTTCTCTGATAGGATTAACTTCCTTTAGTATCAATTAAGAATGCCAGATTAGCCACTCTGATTCGACGGATGCTTGGGCACCAATTCTAATTGGCAAATTAGGGCTAACATGGCCAAAAGCGTTGCTGGTGAAGATTGGGAGATTAGTTCGTTGTAGAAATTCTTTGTGAAGAATGATTTGGTTTTGCTCACCTGCTTCATCATTGTCAAAAAATCTTCCGAGGATGATTCCTTTTACTTGTGATAAGCATCCACATTGTATCCATTGATTCAAGTAACGTAAAATTCTAGCAGGGGCTTCGGAGACGTCTTCGAAAAATAAGATCGCACCAGCAAGTGATGTTGGGAAATATGGAGTTGCAATTAGATTTGTTAATACAGAAAAACATCCCCCAAACATCCACCCTTCTATGTGATCAATTCTATTCGATTGAAATGGGTTTATTGGGATTTTGAATGAGTTTTGTTTTTTTGTTAAATACTCAAAGAGCATATGGACATCAGAGCTGCCATTGGTGTTCCAAAGGTCAGTAATGGGCATGGGTCCGTGGATGCCATTCCAACCTAGCTTTGTATAACATCCTGAAAGGATAGCTGAAATATCAGAAAAACCAATTATGGGCTTTTCTTTACTGCCTTTGAGTTTTTCCCAAGCAATAAGAGGTAATAGATCACTCGCACCATAACCACCACGAGCACAAAATACGATATCACTATCTGGCTCAAGAAAGGCTTGATTTAACTCATGCACTCTGGTTGTCAATGAGTTTGCTTCCCAATCTTGCCCACCGTCTTTTGTTAGGTTGTCAAATTTAATGGGAAATCCAAAGCTAGCTAAAGTGTCAATTTTGCCAATCAGACTGGAGTCTTTCTCACGGCTACTAGGCCTAATAATACGAATAGTTGGCAGTTTATTTTTTTGTTCTTTCCCTGGCTGCTGCGGCATATACTGATCTACCTCATAACCATCTGTATTAATTTAATAATTACATGTCATACATGTATGACATGTAATATTGCTCTATTTATTATACTCTAAGTTATGCTTTATTTCTGTAAAGTGGATAACATGTGGAAAATCTGATTTGAACGGTTTAGGTATTGAATGGAATAAGTATTTTTTGAATTAGAAATGGTTTGGATTGAGTTATGGAATACAAGTTTGATTGTCACTGGTTCACTGGATATAAGCCTTGTAAATTTAAGAGAAGTTGCAGCGGCTGCTCTGAGTATCTGGCTCCAGAAAAACGTATTGCGATCGTAAGCCTCGAAGCTATGGGAGCAGTGCTTAGATCGACATGTTTGTTACCGCCACTAAAGCATAAATATCCAACTGCTCATATTACGTGGATCACATATGCCAATGCAATACCCTTGCTTAAGGATAATCCTTATATTGACAGACTACTTAGCTTAAGCCACCAATCTTTAGCGTTAGTTCAGTATTTGGAGTTTGATCTGGTGCTAGGTGTTGATAAATCCCTTGAAGCAGGCTCATTAGTCGAACATATGAAGGCTAAGGAAAAGTTAGGCTTCGGCCTGAATACTTATGGTGCTATCCGCCCTTTGAATAAAGAAGCGAGTTATCAATATGATGTCGGTTTAGATGATAATTTGAAGTTTTATCAAAATCAAAAACCGGAGACGCAGCAGTTAACAGAATCAATGTGCCTTTCCTGGGAACGGGATCCGTATGTATTACAATTTAATGAGACAGAAAAAAGAGAAATAGTGCGCCGTAGGCAGGAGATCGTAGGTAGTCATAAAGGTGTTATTGGTTATAACACAGGTTGTTCATTGTTATATCCAAATAAAAAACTCACTATCGAACGCTCTATTGAATTGGTGAAGGCGTGGCGTACGAAGTTTCCTGACTACTGCGTCGCTCTTTTAGGGGGAAAGGAAGATTTAGAACGCAACCGTCAAATTTTTGACGCATTTGAAAATGACCCTATGGTTGTAAATACACCTACAGATCAGGGTTTGCGGTCAGGAATGATGTGGGTCGATTGCTGTGATCTGGTTTTTTCAGGGTGTTCGTTGGGAATGCATATTGCGATCGCATTAAAAAAGAAAGTTATAGCTTGGTTTGGTGTTAGTTGTTCGCAAGAAATTGATTTGTATGATCGAGGTGCTAAAATTCAGGCTGATGTAGCCTGTTCGCCCTGTTGGAAAAAAGACTGTAGCAATGAGCCGATGTGTTATGACCGCGTATCTGTTGATGCGGTAGTTCAGGCAACAGCTGAATTGTTTGAGTATAAACTAGAATAGTTGCTAGCATTGGGGTGTGTTGTGCTGAAAACTATTACAAGTAAATCGTATTTTACTTGTTTGCTATTAATTGTATTTTATCTATTCTTATCCACATCTTGTAGTTTTAGACGCCTTGCGATTGCAAATGGTGATTATCTAGTAAAAAGAAAAATCTATACCTATGTCAGCCTTAAAGACGATCAGAAGCAAAAACTCGATGGCTATGTCGATAAGATATGGAAGCAAGTTCCGACCTATTGGCTTGCTCCAATAGTGGATGAATTAAAGCGCCTTGAAAAGACATTACAGGATGGGTTAACTCAAGAAGATATACAGACTTCCTTAGTTAATTTTAGAAAAATAATGAAAGAATTTTGGCTAACGCATGGAGAAGGTGCAAGTGAATTGTTATTGAGTTTGTCTTCTAAACAATTGGATGAACTTGCTAGTAATCTTGAAGATGGCAACGAGTGGATAAAAGACAAGTTAGAGAAATCTGAAAAAGAGCTTAAAGAGGAATGGTTAGAAAATGAACTAGAGGGATTTGAAAAATTTTATGGAGCCCCGACGAAAAAGCAATCTGACCTCATAACTGAAACATTAGTTTCGGTAAGTAGAGTAGATTTGGAAAAACATTTGGCTTCTAGGCGCTCCAGCCAGGAAAGCTTTGTTGCTTTCCTTAAAGAAAAGCCTACTCGAAAAGAGCTCAATGAAAGAGTTTTGCGATGGATCGAACGCCCAGAACTTTTGAGAATTGGTAAATTTCAGCAAGAGTATCTTAAAAGAAGGGCACTCTGGATTGAAAAATTGTCATGGCGTGATGCTTTGGCGAACTCTGAACAAAGGGCTTATTTGCGTCATCAATTAACTACTTTGATAGGTGATTTGCGCTCTGCATTTTAGGGGTATTAAGATTATTTTCACTCATCAATGTGATGCTTCTTTGAGTGTGCTTTCTCTTGCACATTAAGCATGCGAGAACTTCATGTTGAGTGAAGCGAAACATCTCGAACATGACTTTAGCATTCGGAACGTCATGTTGGAGAAACATCTCGAACTTATGACTATTGAGCATTCGGGAACGTCATGTTGAGTGAAACGAAACATCTCGAACTTATGACTATTGAGCATTCGGGAACGTCATGTTGAGTGAAACGAAACATCTCGAACTTATGACTATTGAGCATTCGGGAACGTCATGTTGAGTGAAACGAAACATCTCGAACTTATCAAAGATGCGTGCGAATTTATAGATTCTTCGCTTTGCTCAGAATGACGAAAAATCTGGTACGTCTGTTAAGTGATAAGGTATCTATAATTCTACTATAGCAGGCGAAAAATAAGGATATGGGTTGATATCATTTGGCACTAGCCTTTGGCCTGGATGAGAATACAGACCAAGGGGCTTAATAAATGCTAATTTTATAGGCAAGTAAGCCTATCTAGAACGGAAGTAAAATCCAGCAATGATATCTATATGCTTTGTGTGCTATAGTGTTCGTCTATCTGACTATGATCGAAGTCGGTAATGCTCAATGAAGATGATAAGAGGCAGCTTATGCAAGTAAAAGTTCGCTATTTCGCGCAGCTACGAGAATTAGCCAGCAAAGATGAAGAGGATGTGGTGGTCGAACCTAATGAAACTCCCAAGTCGCTTTACTACAGCCTGTCAGAAAAATACCACTTTCCCCTGGGCTTTGAGTATATAAGGGTGGCGATAAATGATGAATTTGCGGGCAACGATAGCGTACTAACTAATGGAGACCAAGTGGTCTTTATTCCTCCAGTTGCTGGAGGGTAGATCAATGGATGAAACGTGCCGATTTGAACTCACTGATAAGCCTATCGATGTTAAAGCACTTAGGAGCAATTTTTGTGTGCCAGCTGCCTGTGGAGGCTATGTTGCCTTTGAAGGTATCATCCGTAATGACAATCACGGTAAAGAAGTGATACACCTTGAATATGAAGTATATAGAGAACTGGCACTCAAGGAGTTAGCCCGCTTGACCTCTTTAGCACAAAAAGAGTTTAAGCTTTCTCGTGTGCACGGTGTGCATCGGTTTGGCCGTCTGGAAATTGGAGATACGGCGGTAATGATTCAAGTTGCAGCTCCTCATAGGACAGAGTGCTTTTTGGGTTGTAAATTTTTAATTGATCAATTGAAAGCTAGCGTGCCGATTTGGAAGCACGAATTTTATGCGGATGGAAGTAAGGCTTGGACTCGCTGTTCAGAGCATGGCTAAAGAAGTAGATGCTAGAAAATATAAGGCAACCTTGGTTTTGTTAATAAAAGTAGTTTAGTTAATATATAAAGATAATAAAATGGGTGATTTTAGTCATTTAAATAAAAACAGAGAAGCTACTATGGTAGATATCTCTGGAAAAGCAGAAACGAAAAGACAGGCAGTTGTTGGCGGTAAAATAAGCATATCTGAAGCATGTAGAGATGCTTTAACGATCGAGGCAGTAAGAGAAATCATTACGACAGCACGGCTAGCTGGTATCCAAGCCGCAAAGCAGACTGCTTTTTTGATCCCGTTGTGCCATCAAGTTCCACTCTCTAAAGTTGATATTCACATTGAGTTTCAAGACTCTAATGATCCGGCGTTTCATCTTTTGGCAAGGACCATGACGGAAGCAGCCACTGGTGTTGAGATGGAAGCGTTTGTTGCTGCTAATATGGCAGCGATTACTATATACGACATGATAAAAGCAGTTGATCCGGGTGCCTGGCTTGGAGAGTTTAAGTTAATAGAAAAATCTGGAGGAAAGGCTGGGGTATGGACGAGAAACCAGTGTGGCGAGTAGGCGTCGTTATTTCCTCTGATCGTGCCTATCAAGGGCGTTACGAGGATAAGACTGGGCCGGCTGTAAAAGCTTGGATTGAGGCACAGCTAGAATTTACTTTGGGAGAGATGGCAGTCATTCCAGATGATGAATCGGCATTAAAAGAAAAAGCATCGGATATGCTTGTTCGCAACGACGTTGTCATTGTTTCCGGAGGTACTGGACTAGGAGAGCGGGATATCACGCCACAGACCATAGAGGCATTATCTGACTACTGTATACCAGGAGTGGGAGAGCTTTTGAGGGCCGAAAGTTTAAAATATTCGTTGAATGCTTATTTAAGCCGCTGTGGTGGATGGGTTAAGCAACAAAAATTGATTTTGGCTTTAGCAGGCAGCCCAAAGGCTGCATCTGAGCAGCTTGATATACTAAGAGATTTACTACCCCATTTGATTTTATCCCTCAGAGGCCTTTGTAAGCATCGCAGGCGGACGGTTGAGTTATGAAATCTTATATTGAAGCATGCAAACAAATTGAGAATTTAGGTAAAGAGTATAAAAAGAAGTTTCAAGCACAATGTCGAGAAAACAATAGAGCACAGCCTGAGGGCAAGAGCAGCCTTGATTTTGATGTTGAAAGGCTTGAGCTTGTAGAGTGTAACAAGAGGGTTTTGGCTGAAGACGTTGTTACACCGATTGCGTCACCGCCATTTACCAATTCTGCGATGGACGGGTTTGCGGTGGTTTACTTGGAAGCCCAATCGAGTGAGTCTTTGTTCGTTGGAGAAACGATTTTTGCAAAACCTTTAGAACAGATGCCTGCCAAGCGCAAAGGGTTTTGTGTACCCATTATGACTGGCGCGCCAGTTCCCTCTTGGGCTGATACGGTTGTCCCGGTAGAAAATTGCCAGATCTTTCCTAAAAATTCTTCAGATGAGCACGATAGGGTTGTCTTTAATAGCTTACCGGAGGCGGGCTCTCATATTAGAAGGCAGGCAGAAGATGTGGCAGAGGGTAGTATACTAATGCGAGCTGGCACTTATCTCGACTCCGAGCGTGTGATGGTGGCTGCAAGCTTTGGGCTTGATTCTCTTAAGGTGTATAAGAAGCCGCATGTTGGTATATTTACCACTGGCGATGAGTTGGCAATGCCAGGTGATTCTCTTCGCCCCGGTGAGATATATAACTCTAGCCGTTTCTTTTTGCAGGCTACATTTGATAATCTTGGATTAATACCGGATTTTAATCGTGTGCTTCGAGACAGCCCAGAAACGGCGGTGGAAGAGGTGGAAACTTTTTTAAAGTCCACTGAGCAAGATGCTAGTCTTATTGTGACAACGGGAGCTGTTTCCGCTGGAGAAAAGGATTTTGTTCCGAATTTAGCTTTAGATCTAGGTTTTGATGTTGTTTTTCATAAGGTGGCGATCCGCCCAGGGAAACCGATATTTTTTGCACAAAAAGAGAATAAATTATGGGTTGGCTTAGCAGGGAATGCAGTATCAACAATGGTTGGATTTCATTTTTTTCTGCGACCAATTTTGGATGCGTTTTTTTCAATAAAGGATAACTCTTATAGCCAAGTTGTTTTGGCTAATGAGGTTAAAAAACCCGAGCATTTAAGATGTTTTTATCGGGCGTTGGTAAATTTTAATGATGGTTCTGCACATGTTTATTCAAAACAAGGCAGTGCAAGCGTAGAAGCTTCTACACAAGCAAATGCCTATGTTGTTCTTCCAGAGGGAGCAAGCGTATTCGAGCCAGGAATTATATTAAGGGCGAAGCTATTATGATATCAGATGATCCAGGGATTAAAGAACTTGAAGAAAAGCTTAAAGATCACACGTTAGACAGGTTTATAAGTGCTAAAGGAAAGGTTGTTAACTTAGACTACTTTTTTTACTCTTGCATGGAGCAGATGGCTACGCAAAAAGCCCACATTGGAGACGCTTATGCAGGTAAATTTCCCCCTTTGATTAAATATGCCGAATCTAAGCTCGTAGCGTCAGGTGGCGAAGCTTCTGATGATGCGTGCTTGTCAACTTTAGGGATCGAGAAACCAGGAGATTTGCCTGCTTTTTTGCCAAAGTTATTCGCTTGGTATAAAGAAGAATACCCTGAGCTTTCTCTGCAACAACCATTGGATTACGCCACTGCCGCAGAATTGGTTCCAGCTTTTGCTCTGTTGCTAATTGATCTTGAAGAGCTGGTGTTGCAAGTCACAAATGAAGCAAAAATGCCAGGTCGTGGTAAGAGTGATGCCTCAGCTGCCTTATGGTCTGTTATTGACCGTCTGCTTTCTGATTTAGCTCCTACGTACGCAGACTATTTTATTAAGTTTTTAGATTGGAAGTACACAGAATCTTCGCTTGAAGAGTTGGATTTAAAGAGCATTCCCCCAGTTGGACGTTTTAGTAAAATGTTACTGAAAGGACGTGTCGGAGGGCGTGGCAAGCCTAGTAGAGATTCTGGTCGCTCCGGCTCAGGAAAAACGAGAACTCAGAAGGAGCATAGCAGCACCTCCAAGGGGCGCCATGGGGGTAAAGATAGGAGGCCACCGCGTACAAAAAATGGCAAACCAAATCGTGTGCGTCGTGATCGAGAACTTGAGAAAATTGTCCTTAAGGAGGCCGATGAGGCAATTAGCAAAATGAAAGCAGATGGTGGGCTAAGGGAGCTTTTGCTCAAGCCACAAAATAGCTTTTTACGCAGGTTACAACACCAACGGGTTGTTGATGCTGGATATGTTTCGATGTCTTGTGGTGAAGGAGATGAAAGGGCTGTGAAAATCTATCGTGAAGTTTAATAAGATGAAATACTTCAAGGTTTATGGGCTTCTTTCTAGATTATTTTTAGCCCTTGCGTTCTTCTTTATGAACTCTTCGCTCTTGGCAGAGGAGTTTCTAGAGGAGATTTATGCCGACCCTGACAATGTTGGACAAGGTAAAGAGGAAGAAAAAAAATTGTCAGAGAGCTCCTCTGATGAAGTTGCGAGCAGCGCATCAAAATGGAGTTTTAGTCTTGGTATTGGTGGAAACTTAGCTAGTTTTTATGGAAGCTTCCAAGCTAATTATCACTACAACAAGTATGTAGTGCCGCAAATAGTGATTTCCTATAGGGATGTACGAGAAGATGATTATAGACTTACAGATACTCAACTTGACTTCCCTGTTGTGCTATACGTAGCAAATCCCACTTTGTTTTGGCCGTTTGTTGGTGCAGGCCTAGGCTTTCATAGTTGGAAACAAAAGGATGATTTTGGCGTTTTCGACGATAATAATTCACTTAGTGGCTTTTATCTCTACGGGCTTAGACTAAAATTCAATCAAAATTTTTCTCTGGTTTTTACAAACACGACGACGACATTATTTAGCCAATCCCCAGTGGTGGAGATTAAAGAGCGGTCTACAGATCAAGAGGAGTTGATTAGAGAAGAGCGGACCAAAACTGAGTTTTCTTATCAATTCATTGTTAGTTTTTAGATTGGGTTCTTTCGTGCGGTTTTCTATATGTATGCAAGAATGTCATGTTAAGTGAGACGAAAAATGACGGGTGATCCTGCTTGTCATGTTGAGCGTAGCGAAACATCTCGAACTTATCAAGGATGTGTTTACGATCTCGAGGTTCTTCGCCTTCGTCTCAGAATGACGGAGAACCCCGTTCTCGATAGTGGAAAGTCCTGCACTTGATCTACTTAAGGTGCTTTTGGCCCTTTGACAACTTTTTGATTAATTTTTCCAAAGATACTCTGGCCATTTTTATCAAACAATTCAATAGTGATTTTATCTCCAGGTTTCATAAAAGGTGTTTTGATTTCGCCTGTATCGATCTTTTCAATCATACGCTTTTCAGCCAGACATGAGGAGCCTTTGGAACGGTCTTCATTTGACACGGTTCCACTGCCAATTATTGTCCCAGCAGTTAAAGCACGTGTTTTTGTAATGTGCTCAATGAGTTCATAAAAAGAAAAGTGCATCTCTGGCCCGGCTTCAGGGTCTCCAAATTTTTCGCCATTGTAAATAGAGAGAAGAGGAAGATGGACTCGCCCTTCTTTCCAAGCTTCTCCCAAAAACTCTGGTGTTACTGCAAAAGGAGAAAATGCAGTTGCTGGTTTAGAGTTAAAAAATCCAAATCCTTTTTTAAGTTCTTCCGGTATTAAACCTCGCAAAGAAACGTCATTAGCAATTAAAATAAGTCTAATATATTTATGAGCATCTTCTTTTTTGGTGCCTTGAGGAGTATCACCCATGATTACACAGACTTCCGCTTCGAAGTCTAGTCCCCACGCTTGATCGTCTAATCTGAGGTCTGCTGTCGGATCTAATAATACGCCTGAACCACCTTGGTAAATGAGAGGATCGTATCGCAGCGACTCTGGAGGCTCTGCTCCTCGGGCTTTTCTTACAAGAACCACGTGATTGATGTATGCTGAGCCGTCAATCCATTCATATGCTCTTGGTAGAGGCGCATGAAAAAGATCTTCCTTTACTGGTTTTCCTAAGGATAGGTCTGATTCTAACTTGTTATACAAGGTGTATAAATCTTTTTCACACTCAGTCCATCGATCTAATGCTGACTGTAGTGACGGTGCAACTTGACTTGCCTCTAAATAATGGCTGTTGTCTTTGGATATGACGACGAGTTGGCCATCTCTTGTGCCATTTTTAATGGTTCCGAGTTTCATAATTACTCCTTTTTTTAATAACCAGTCTTAATATCTAGTTTTAATAACTGGGTTTATAAGCTATCTGAGGTGTTTGACTTTGGCGTTAACTTAGAAGAAAGTATTTTACCATGCACCTCTTAAAGTTTAGCTGCTTTTTTTAGCAACTTAATCTCCTCCGCACTCAACTGCCTATAATCACCAGGCTGCAACTCTTCAGGTAATTTTATGTCACCAAAGCCGGTTCTTATCAATCGAATAACTTTATGACCAAAGGATTCAAAAAGCCTACGTACTAAACGGTTTCGTCCCTCGTATACAGTAATAAAATACCAACTTCCTTTTGACTTTCCTAGATTCTTGCCGTGGGCATAGATTATATCAGCGGGGAGAGTTAGCCCATCTTCAAGCTCTACACCTTTACGTATTGCTTTCTCCGCATCATGGCTCAGTTTACCCGATATTAACGCATGATAGTGCCTAGGAACTTTGTATTTAGGATGGCATAGTCGATGCACGAGTTCTCCATCATTTGATAATAACAAAAGCCCTTCTGTACGGTAGTCGAGACGCCCAACTGGCGCGACAGTGAAGCCTACTTTTTGCAATTTAGGCAAGTCGAAGATAGTTTCACGGTCCCCCGGATCTTTTCTTGTCGTGAGAACTTGATCTGGTTTGTTGAGTAGCCAATAGACTCTCGGAGGTGGTTTGGCTTCGAGAAGTTTGCCATCGAGGCGCACTTCATCTACGTTAGGATCTACTTTCAGCCCTTGAGATGTAACGATTTCACCGTTTATACTCAGGCGGCCTTCTTCGATCCACCGCTCAGCTTCTCTGCGTGAGGCGATCCCTAACTGGGAAATCCACTTTTGTAATCTCATTGGTTCCATTCAGAGTAGCTTTCATTCAAAATGCGTTTTAGCAGGCCCGCTATCATTAGGAGCGGTGAAAAAAGATTCATCCTCCTCCGATGCTGTTATATTTATTTCATTTTCCTGCTGGTTTAAATCAATAGATTCAGCAAAAATTGCACCAGTAATATTTTGGCTTGAGGTAATTTCTTCAGACTCATTGTTTGCAATGTTTTGTTCTGCTGGGTCTTCTATGTCCTCTTTTTCTTCATCAGCAACAAGATCTTCTTGGAGCTCATTGTCTTCACTAGTTATCAATAGGTTATCTTCTTCGTCAAGGATATCACTATCGTCAATAAAAGGAGCAATGTCGACTTCTCGGTCTCCATCGATAAGCTCATTTGCGTTTTCAATCGTATCTAGTGCTGGTTGGAACGAGTCTAATGGTGGCAAATCTTTAATGGTATCAAGCTGATAAACTTGTAAAAATTCAGAGGTTGTACCAAAAAGCATGGGACGGCCGGCATCTTCTTTGCGTCCTACGCATTTTATAAGGTCGCGCTCTAGAAGGTTTTTGATGATACTTCCGGCGTCAACCCCCCGTATAAATTCGATATCAGCACGTGTACATGGTTGGCGATACGCGATGATAGCTAATGTTTCTTAGCAGCTCTGGAGATTGGCCTTGGTCTCGATGCAAATATTTTCTCCATTAGAGGAGCTGCTGCTTTAGCTGTTCTGAATTGGTAGCCTCCACCACGAATATTTTCTAATTTGAAACCACCGCCTCTTTCTTCATAAAATCTCATAAGGCGGTCTACAGCTAGCTGGATGTCCTTTGCGCCAGTGTCTTCTCCGCCGATGATTTCTAAAAGTTCTCCTACTTTTATTGGCTTAGGGGAAGCAAAAATAACAGCCTCAACCTGTGCTTCAAGAGCTAGCATTTCTTGCATAGGAAAGGAAGCGCTATCTCCATCGTCTCTAGAAACGTCTTCTGTTTCGAGGGTTAGCATTTCTTGTGATGGAAAAGAAATACCTTCATCATCATCGTTTAATTCCGAATTTTGATCTTCATCAAAGGTATCTTCCAATATTTCATCTTCTATAAAATCGAAGCCATCCTTAGTTATGTTGTCTTCTTGGTCTTTGGGATCGATCACAGTTTTCTCCACACTTGTTTTTCTAGAGGTCCGATTATCTTTATAGTTATAAATAATTAGCGACCATGCACATCGAGTATACTAGTTATCTCATTAGTCTGGTTGTATATCTGGTTGCTGGTGTCCAACTGACTCTGTCAATTCAAGTTCGCTATTATCTTGCTCTTTATTGGGTTCGTCTTGATCTATCGGAACGTCTTGTAGCTCTAGATCCTTGCGATATAGCCAAATAGGGCCCATTAGCTCTTCTTGATAGATGTTTAGCTTGCCATCACGAGTTAATTGCAGCATGGAAAGAGTATTGGCTACTAAATCATAACGGCTATTCATTTGAGCATACATTTTTTGAAACAATACAAAACGCGCTTTTTCGATAAAGCTTTCCATTTTATGGATAACTTCTTCTAAGCTTATACGTTCAGTCTTTGCTGTTACTGTAGTCGGTTTTCGATCAGATAAGGTGCTTAGGAGGCTTTCGTACATTACAACTAAGGTGGCTGGCTCTCCTCTCAGTGGTCCTTCAATATCACTATATAATGGTTCTAGCCGTTTCCATTCGTTGTTGGTCTGAACTTGCATTCCTAGCTGAGGCATTGCCTCTAAAAAACTAGCAGCCCTACGAAATTTGTCGTATTCGAGGAGACGGCGTTGTAGTGAAGCGGCTTCATCTTCTTCGTCTATTTCTTCCTCATTTTGCTGATTGTCTGCATTGGGAAGGAGGTAGCGAGACTTGATTTCGATAAGGATGGCAGCCATCTCCATGAAGCTAGCCGCATCGTTTAAATCTTTAAATTTCAGCAACCTTAGGTAGTTTAAATACTGAGAGGTCAAGACAAATAAATCGATGCGAAAAATGTCTAATTCATGCACACGAATTAAATGCAAGAGAAGGTCAAGTGGTCCTTCGAAGTCTTCTAATTTAACGAAATATTTGCTTGTCACACCAAACCTATCAGTCTTACGATTTTACGCGACATGTATAGTTTTTATACTAGTCTTAGAAAAATTTCTCCGTCATGTATTATATGGATATTTTTCTCCAACACTTCAAAATCTTTGCACGCCAAATGGCTTTTATCCAAGCTCCTTAACAATAAATATATAGTCTTTACAAGGAACGCGTATAATCTTAAACCTATACAAGATAGCTAAGCTTACTTTAGTGGGTAGTCCGCTCTGCTATCAACTGTATACTGAATACTGTTTCTTTGCAGTGTCCCTTCCGCCTTAGTATGCAAACCTATTTTGTTTGAGTATACTTGGACATTAGCTTCGATCTGTCTTTATATCGCCATTTAAAGGCCTGGCCAAGTACTTTCGATGAGAGGATGATGTCAAAATTTCATTGGGAAAAAAAGTTTAAAGAATTTAAAACTAATATTGCGCCGGCTGTAGGATTAGATAATTTGCTGTTTTTATTTGATAATCCGTTAAGTTCTCCATCTGCTAGGCCTGGTTTTTATATAGAAGGCGAGGAGGACAAGGCGGGCGTAGGGTCAAAGCCTAAAAGAGGCAAACAACAAATATCTCCACAAAGCTTTAGATTACCAATGTTACCAAAAATTGAGCAAAATGAGGCAGATGCTGAGAGTCGACTTAAAAAAAATCAAAATTTTTATTTACCCATAGAGGCATTACGTTACGAAAGTAAGCAGCTTTTTGAAATGGGTCAGAAAGCTGCTTATAAAACAGATCCGTTTAAGACGTTTCTATCTAGCGGGACAACTCAGGCAGAGCGTGCCCAATCTCATTTTTCTAAACTTGGTTTAGAGTTGTATAAATTTGCTTCTATTGCATGCTTTATCGATGTGCTTTCCCAAACTGCTGATACTGGTACCCACGATGTTTGGTCTATGCAAGGTTTTAGTTTGGTGCCACCGATAGGCGTTTGGGAATCCAGTAGCTTGGCGCAGATGATTGGATGGATATCGGAATTTTTACTATTGCAGTACGTGAACGAAGATAATATTGATGCTGCTATAAAACGAGTACTTACGCCTTCAACAAGCCATCAACCGGTATGGATTTTTGCAACCGCCCTTCATTTATTGAGCTTTATAGAAAAAAATAGAACTTTGCTTTTACCTAAGGGGAGCATCATTATTGAGACGGGTGGAAGTAAAGGGCGTTTTAAGTCTCTGGTTAAAAAGGAGCTCTATAAGAAAATTTGTGCTTGCTTTGGAATAACCGAACGTCAAATTATCAGCGAGTATGGAATGTGCGAGCTTGCTTCCCAGGCCTACGATTTTGTGCCTTTTAAGGACCTTTCTGAAAAAGAAAGAGTTTTTCGTTTTCCTAGTTGGGTTTCTTTAGCAACAACTCAGGGGTTAGATCACTTTGAAGAGTATGGAGAAGGCAGTTTGCTGATTAAAGATCCATTGCGGATTGACTGTCCTTGGCCTATTCGTACTCAAGATATAGCCTCTCTTAAAGAAGACGGAACATTTAAATTAAAAGGTCGTGTGCCAGGTGCAACTTTAAAAGGATGTTCGCTTCTTGCTGAACAAGTGTTAGAAAGTAAGCATATTAAATCTAACAATGCAGGTAGCTCTCGCAGCAATTTAATTTCTGAGAAACAATCCCACAGAAATAGTGTGCCAGAAAAATTGGATGGAGATAAATTAGAATGGATTGCAAAGTATTTTCCTAAATTTGTGGGTAGCCAAGATTTTTATAATAGCTTGGTCGGTGAGTTTGGTTCAGATGCCATTGCTGTTATGGTGATTGACAGTTTGCTAGCATGCCTACCTAATGATTTACCGGCTTGGCGTGATGCTGTGGATAAAAGCAATGGTTTAAATGCTCCCAGATCATGCTTATTGATTTTGCCTAACAACCATTCCATAGTTGGACTTTATCCCATAGTTTTTAGTTTTTTGTGCGGTATAGAACTGCATCTTCGCATACCCGAAAAATTTGCTCATTCTTCATCAACAATTAAGCAGCTCCTTCAATTTTTAGGTTCTTATCAAAGTCATTGTCCGTCAAATAAAATTTCTTTGCTTAATTCAGATTATAGGTTGGGCGTAGATCAAGTAGGTGGCAACTCTCAGGATCTTTTTTCTGCTGTTATTGTTTATGGCTCTGATGAAACAGTTTCAGCTATTAGGCAGATATTTCCTGGACGGGTACAAGGGTTTGGTAGTCAAATTGTGGTTACCTTACTTGCTAAAGAGGATGCAAATCTTTTGTCTCAGCTTAGTCAGGATATTTTAAATTTGAAGCAGCTTGGTTGTTTATCAACCCGCGCTGTTTTTATAGATGGTTGGAATGAAGAAGAAATTTTTCTTTTCCAAAAGGCTTTTACATTATACACTAGGAAAATACTTGCACCTGCTTTAACCGTTGAAGAAAAAACGGCTTTGGATTGTGCCAGCTGTGAGCTGGTTAGATGTGGTATTCCCTTTTATAAAAGAGAGTATAATTATGATCCAGTGCTTCCAGTATACGACTA
Source organism: Bdellovibrionota bacterium (assembly GCA_041391425.1). GTDB lineage: Bacteria > Bdellovibrionota_B > Oligoflexia > Oligoflexales > JAWKNZ01 > JAWKNZ01. The sequence continues at coordinate 151,926 of JAWKNZ010000006.1, read as the reverse complement.
TCGAGAAACCTCAATGGCTACTTTCTCAAGGAAAACTGTGACAAGTTATCTTGCTAATTTGGTTGGTATTATTCCTCTTATTAACCTTGATCACAATTTTTATAATATTAAAGAATTACTAAAAAAGGTGAATGGGCTCAACATAAGCTATTCCCCACACGCGCAGGCTGTGGCCGATAGTGAATTTTCATTTTTAAGTAAAAATTCAATAAAAAAATTAGGATTCAGTCATTTCAATGTGTGGGATGGAAGCCATCAAGGATTACCTTTATTTTCCTTTTCTTAGAATAGGCTAGAGAGCATTTAGCTGAAAAATTTCCGATTTGAGTGTACTCACGGTAAAATAAGTATATCCACAAAATTTGTCTAGGCCCTGAAACGATCACTTTGCTTTGGCACTGATGGAGCTGTTTCCAAGTATTTTTAATATATGCTGTACTAGATTTGTAACTAACTCTTACTCAAGTATGCAGGAGTGCAATGTTGAGCCAAACAAAACATCTCGCATTTATTAAGAGTGTGTTCGGCTTTGAGATTCTTCGCCTTTGGCTCAGAATGACGGGTGATCTTGCTCGTCATGTTGAGTGAAGGGAAACATCTCTTATTAAGGATGAGCGACATATCTCGAATTTATTAAGGATGAGCGACATATCTCGAATTTATTAAGGATGTGTGTGCAGCTTTAAGATTCTTCGCCTTTGGCTCAGAATGACGTATGAGTAAATGTAATGATCTGTAAATCGCTAGGTTTAGATAGTAGTGGCTATGTATTAGTGTTTTTTTGCTGAGGGAGAGTTTTAGCACAATGATTGGAACTAAAAGAAAATCTGGTACTAGACACTTTAAATCTATTGTGAAACCTAATGCTCCTAGGCCGAATTTGCAAACGAGCTGGTTAAATACCTTTGTTGAAACGGAAGTTGAAACGCTATCAAATAGCCAGGATAGCACAACGCAACGAGACATCTATGGTGAGAATGTTTTTTTTCTTAAGCATTCTGAAGATTTTGGACGTCAGGTGGCGTCAAGCCAGGTTGCAATTGCTCCAAATCTTGTCGATAAGCAGTTTCCAGATGATATACCAAGCAATCAGATTGAAGCATACAGATGGGAGCATCCTCTTTTAACTCGTACAACGCAAAGTCCCAAAATTAAACTAGCTGGCCATGATATGTTTGAGCTTGCAGGTTTTTATTTCGATAGTTTTCTTCCCTTTTTCACAAATCAGCCTGAAGGCTCATTGCAATGTGATGTTTCTATTGAGTTTAGTAGTCGGATGAAGCAAAAGCTTGGATTAAGCTATTTGTTTGATCGCATTATTAGATTAAATCGAAGCTATTTCTGTAAAAATCCATGGTTACTCCCCTATACATTGTTTCATGAAATGACGCACATGTGGCTCTATGATTGTTGCCTTGACCCAAGTCACACAGCGCGATTTTATAAAAAAATGGAAGAATTTTCGGTGGTTGGGTTGCCTGTGGATCCGCAAGTGCATATCCATTCAAGAACTGTACGAGAGGCGGAGTATGTTTATTCCTGCCCCAATTGCCAAAATAGATGGTATTTAAAGGAAGAGTTGTGTTACCCCATTTATTGTGGATTTTGTCATGACCGGAATGGAATTGAATATTATGCTATTTTAAAGAAGAAACCGGCTGGGTTTTAATAAATACTCATTATGAATTGTATATTATGAAGGCTTTAAAAGAGAGGTTTAACTATTAATAGATTTTGCTTAGAACTTGTCAAAAATAGCTGGAAATCTCAACTTGAAAAAATAGGTTTGATGCCCGGAGTGCTGCTTTTGTTCCTTTTGGTTTTTGGCATATCTGACATTGCGAAGGCGCAAATAGTTGCTTCAGAAACTTTTGCTAATTTTGCCTTTGCGCCGCTGTCTTTTGTGTCAAAAAATAATATTTCTCAATATAAAATAGCTCAAAATGAAAAAGATAGAGCTATAGAAGTCTATTGTACAAGGTTAAAGAATAAATTTGGCGACTATAAGTGGAGCGAAGATCCTTGTGGTGGTGTTCATTGGGATGCGAAGCTCGCCTCTAATAATGGACATCCGTTGGTTTATAAAGTGTTTGGTAAAGGTGATAATACAACGTTATTTTTAGGTGGTGTGCATCCCGACGAACTGACTCCAGTGCATTTAGCATTTAAGTTGGCTAGGTATTTACAAGAAAATCCTTCTGTTTATACAGATAAGAATATTCGTGTTGTGATTGCGCCGCTAGTAAATCCAGACGGTTTTATTCGTAATCTTCCCAGCAGAACAAACGCAAACGGAGTTGATGTTAATAGAAATTTTTTAACTTATGATTGGTACCACAAGGCAATTTCTACTTGGAGAAAAAGCGACTGGGCGAGGCTCGGTATTTCCCTGGTACTTTCCAAATACGGAAATTGAGACTTTTTTTCAAGTTGGTTTGATCGATCAATATAGTCCAGGCAAAGTTATTTCGATTCATGCTCCATTGGGATTTCTTGATTATGATGGCCCAGGAGATCAGAAGCCAAGGGTTTTTTCTAAATCTGAAAAACTTGCAAAAGGTTTGGTTAATCAGATGTCTGAAGTTAGTAAAAATTACCGCATTGTCGATTACTCTTTCTATCCTGGCTCTTTGGGAAATTATGCTGGTAATGAACGTGGATTAGCAACGATTACATTAGAGCTGGAAACAACTGATCCGAAAAAAGCACCTCAGTATTGGAAACAATTTTTACCGAGTTTACTCTTGTCGCTTCAACATCCTTTTACTGCCCCGGAAAGAAAATTGACGGAAAGACGCTCAAAAATGCTGCAGTATTATCATGAGGCTTCTAATTGAACTTTATAGTTTTTGATAAAGTTTTAATTGAAACAGGGTATGGACAGTGATGTTTTGGTGTTTGTGATTGGTTTAATCTGAGCCAAAAATCCCACGGGAAACTTCCTTGCTCGAGTCCAGATGTTTCAAAAAAGAATCCGGAGTGGATTTTTTTTTCATCGAGGTCGAGGTTCCAGTTTAAGGCTTCGTTATAGTTAGAAAGGTCAGCAATATAGACAGGGAAAAAACCTTTTTCTACAAGGTCTTTATTAATCTTAAAGTTCATACTAAAGCTGTTTTTCTGGGTGTTCATGGTAAATCGATACCGGCAAATAGAAGATCCTGAACAAGAATTTTTACCGATAGTTTTAATAAATTCTTTATCTTTTCGCATGGGTTGTACCCAGTCTTTTATAAGCACGGGGATTTTTTCGCCGAGGGTGGCAGTAGATTTGTCATCGTACACCCAGTTGTAAATAATGCCACTACCAGGATTTAAATATTTTTGGGGATTGACGGGTAGATGCATAACCATAGGTATATTAGCAGAATCGTCGTAGAAAGAAACATCGGTGCTAAGCTCTAGTTTGATTTTGAACATAAAGAATATGCGTAGGTAAAAAGAGAGTTTTGCAGTCACACTAAGTTCACCCACCCTAACCTCTTCTAAATAAGATTCGATATCTGTTGAATCAAAATTTAAATTGAAGAAATTTTTGACGTTGGCAAAGATTGTAATATCTGAGGTGTTGGCTACTGACTGTCTATTATGAGGTATTGCACCGACATCTATTTGGTCAAAAAGTAGATGATTTTTTTTGTTAAAGCTATAACGGTAAAGCTTGCTATATATGGCTCCGCTAGTACTATCGTAATGGACGCTATTTGATGCATGGATTTTTTTAGGAAGCTTGGAGAAATCTAAATTTAAAGGACAATTTGTTAGGTAGGCATAGCGATTAGGCTTAGTTTTGTCTTTTATTTCATATATGTAGTTGCCTTGACATGGCAGTTTATCGTGAAAGCTTATTTGCCTGCCAAAGTTCGTTGCTTTATAAATGATGCGGTCTGTTTTTTTTAAATTCTTTCTTTTCCCAGTCGTTATTGAAAAGAATAAAACCTGCCATCTTCATCACTGGGATCGATTTGCGTCGTCAAACGCTTCCAGCTATTAGCCTTGGATGCCTCTAGTATAAATATTTCGTAGTCCATAGCGGATTTCCCGTGAGTGGGGGGAGAGAGTTCGTTGGCAAAGTCGAAATAGGGCAACCATTTGAAATAAAAGGAAAAATAAATCCATATAGTGTATGAGAATAAATTGAGTAAATTTTGCGGAAAAACATAAAGTTGTGATAAGAGAAGTGAGAAAATTGATACGAGCTGTTATCTTAGGTCTGAATTTTGATAGGCAAAAAGGAAAAAAGCGGAAATTAATATAGATATAATGTATTGTTTTTTTCAGAAGGAGAGAAAGTCAGTCGCTTTAGACAGTATCTTAAGTTTGTAATTCTTATATTTTGAGGTTTCAGTAAAGAGAAGTGGGTACAAGAATTCTTTCCTGCTGACTTTGACTATACCTACCGTCTGAATTGATCGCTCAGCAACCATTGGCTAAGAGGAGATCAGTCCTGTTTATCTTCATTCGACATCAAGATGGTCGTTCTCAGCATATGTATTTTTTTCTAATGCCAGACCATTTACCATCTCATTCTATCTTGATTGTAAACGATTCCCGGGTATTCGCTAGTAGATTGATCGGCCGTTTGAAAACTGGGGGGAAGGTCGAGGTTTTCTTGCTGAAAAGCCTGTAAAGAGAGTTCTTGTTGATGAAAAAATCGTACCACCAGTCCGTCTGCGTTTTTCTTGTCGAAACATGCCAGGTCGAGGCGTTAGCAAAGCCAATGCGAAAGCTGAGGCCGGGTACTGAGCTCCATTTTTCAAATGGTGTTATTGGAAGTGTGATAGATAAAAATTTTGATGAGTGCTCACCTTCATTGACGATGCAGTTTAATTTGAGTGCTATTGCTCTAATGGATTGGATGATCAAAACGGCTTATATACCCACGCTCTCCGAGACTATAGAGGCAGCCGAAGTGGCTCGAAATTCTCCCGATAAAAGCACTTACCAGACCGTTTATGCAAATGAACAGGGTTCGGTGGCAGCGCCTACAGCAGGATTGTATTTTACCCTGAGCTACTAGAGCGCTTGCAAGAAAGAAACATTCAAATTGTCCCAATAACATTGCATGTTGGTGCTGGAACCTTTCTTCCGGTAAAGGAAGATGATGTCTCAAAACATAAAATGCATAAGGAGCTATATTTTTGGCTTGCAAGTGTTGAAGCCGTGAGAAGTTGATCGCTGCAAAGCGTGAAGGCAAGGTTATAGTCGGGTTGGGAACGACTTCATTTCGTTAGGTAGAATTTCCGGTCTATCTAAGGCCGAGCAGAATGGTTGTGACTTGATGGAACTTGCTGGTAACTGGTATGAAACTGACTTATTTGTGCGCCCTGTTTATGATTCTGATCGCTATAAAAGTTCTTTATTTAGTGGGCTGATTACCACCTTCATCAGCCTGAATCAACACTCTTTATGCTTATAGCAGGGCTGATTGGTTTTGATGCGCTATGAGCATTATCAAACTGCCATGAGAAAGATACCGTTTTTTTAGTTATGGCGATTCAAATTTGCCGGTTCTAATCTCAAGCTTCTTAATCATGTCAAATTGTTTGAGATGTTTCGCCCGCTCATTGGCGACGTCTTTGTGCTTAATTTTCCGTCTGAGCCGAAGGCGAAGACTCCAAAGATGTTTCGCCCGCCTGGCCAGCGACGTTCTTTTTGTGCTTAATTTCCCGTCTGAGCCGAAGGCGAAGAATTCAAAGAGGCTTGCCCGCCCAACATGACGTCTTTTTGGAAGTTTAATTTCGTCTGAGCCGAAGGCGAAGAATCTCAAAAAAGATGTTTCGCTCCGCTCAACATGACGTTCTTCTTGTGCTTAATTTTCCGTCTGAGCCGAAGGCGAAGAATCTCAAAAGATGTTTCGCTCCGCTCAACATGACGTTCTTTTTGTGCTTAATTTCCCGTCTGAGCCGAAGGCGAAGAATCTCAAAAGATGTTTCGCTCCGCTCAACATGACGTTCTTTTTGTGCTTAATTTCCCGTCTGAGCCGAAGGCGAAGAATCTCAAAAGATGTTTCGCTCCGCTCAACATGACGTTCTTTGGTGCTTTAATTTCCCGTCTGAGCCGAATGGTTGAACCCAAAAAGATGTCTCTGCTCAACATGGTGTTTCTTATTCATAGGTAAAGTAAGCTGTGCACAGTCTGATCCTTTTGGAACTTTTATTTACGGATGTGCCTAAAATATTTTAGAAAGCCAAAATGATATTCTGGCAGCAAGTTTTCAAGATCATCTCCTGTAACATTAAAATTGTGCCCTTTATTACTGTTTCCTGAAGCTTATGTTATAATCGTCACCTTACCTCCCCACTTTTCTCGATAATCTAATCCATCTCTATTTGCCACAAATCCGACATCTTTGTCATAGTTGATATTGCCTCTAATAAATCTCATCTGGTCTTTTTTTACCATTAAGTAATGTTTTGCTGGTACAGAGCGTTATAAGTACGGTGTTTGCGGCTCAAATGCCATATAAAGGATCGGCTTTATAGGCTCTAAGTGTACCAAATTCTTTGAATCCTTTTTGTAATATTAAATAATGCATTATTTCTTTATCTTTTGTCATTAATGGTGTTACCAATATCTTTATCATGCGGAAGACACCATGTTTTGCTAGGTTTGAAAATATCTTCTAAACCGGTCTTTTGGCGAAACTCAGATTGCCATAACCCACATGCTTCGAGGATTAGGTCAGCTAAAATTCTTCTCGCTGGCTCCGAGTTTACGACAGCGCGACCAGGATCTGTCCCGATTTCTTCTGTTGAAAATAATCCTCTTGTGTTTACTTTGCTCATTTTGTCGGAGTATATTTCTCCTGACAACTCTTCAGATAACTTGTTGCCATGGCAAGATTGGCAAGAAACATCAATACCTTTGTACTTAAATCTCGGATCTCGGTAAATATTTTTTCCAGCCTCTACTTTGCTTAAATCAATTTCAAATGGATACGGAGCTGGTGGTAAATAATCGATAAAATTGTTCATCGGTTGGATCACTTCATAATTCACCATAGCTGGATCACCAACAGAGGATACCCCTGATGCTAGGACGCGGGCTTCACGGTCTTGATTGCCGTCCCAGTTAGCATATTTTTTATTTGAGGAATAATACATAGATTTAATGTCTACAATTGCGGCTCCAGGTGGTAACCAAGAACTTTTCCAAACATTTGGGTTTCTTAAATCTCTCTTATCGACAATTACATTTTTACCTTCTGTATCTTTTTTATTTAGTCTTGATCCGACTAAAGGTGAAACCTTATGGCCGGTATCAGGGTCTATCTGATTATTAGTTTGTATAGCATCAAATACTCCATTATTGATCGCATCAATATTTGGAAAGTCTTTTTCTGTCGATGATATTCTTTGATCATTCTGTTTTAATGTTTCATAAAACTCAGGACGTCTTAAATGTAAGGCCGCTAACCCAGAAGACATTCCAAAGGCATCCATTTGTCCAATACGATTTCCAAAGGTTCCTAATTTTTTCGCTTCTTTTTGGTTCACTAAAATATTTTTTATATGGTACTCATCTTCATCTTTGTTTGCTTTGGCAATCTTCTCCGGTGAGTGGTAATCACCATGCTCAGATACGCTTTTGATATATACGTATTCGGTTTTTAATCCAGGTTCTACGATTTTCTTTAAAGCTAAGAGGGCTAGTGGAATACCGCCAATTGTTGCATCCTTTCCGTTTGAACGCTTTAACTTCATCCCTGTGATGTAACTAGAAAGATGCTCTAAGTAGTTGTCCTTTGGCATTAAGCGAGAAAGGTTGTCTCCATATTGTTTCAGACTATTTGCAATATTGCTCATATTTGTAGCGATTTTTCCACCGACAGGGCTAAGAAGTTCTTCGAGCTTTCTTTCTTCGTAATTTGATGTATTCGTATTTCCTGCGTAAGTAGATTCAGAGCTTCCAAATTTATTTCCATAGAAGAATGAAGCTTTGGAAATTTTTCTTTCAACTTCATATTTACTAATATCGTTTGTAAAATATGCTATATTGAACAATTTTTGACTATACAGGAAAGCAAAGTCAGCCTTCATGGATTGCCATTCAGCCGGATCTAAAACAATTTTTATCTGTTTTTTGCCATTATCTTTAACGATAAACACTCCAAAATTTTCTCTATCATCTGTTAGTTTTCTAATGGTGAGTCCTAGTGTAGAGCGAAGGATTCTTGCCGCCCTCAAAATATTATAGGCTTTACTTGCGAGAATTTTTTCATTTTTAGCTTCTGCTATAGCATGTAGAGGATCCCCCGTTGCAAGCAATTTTAAAGATTCTTTAATATCAAGATTCCATGGATCTTCTTTCTTTCTTATAGCTTCAACATTTAATATTTCAAATAAATATCTTGCAGATTGACGTAAAACTCCGCCATAGAGTTGCTGATCTATTTCAGTGCTAGGAGCTCCATACATTAAGAGCACCTTCTTCTGATCGCCTTCTCCAACAATAACTCTGCCTGTGTGGCAGGCGGCACAAGAAAAGAAAACACCATCGAGTTGGATTTTTCCCATACCTAGATCCAAATTTCCTCCAAGCTCCTTAATGAAATCAAAATTATCCTTTCTAGATGTGTACCGAGCTATTTTATTACTGTCTGGTCTAGGAATCACAACGCCGAAAGGAAGGATCGCTTCATCATCGACGGTACTTTCATCCATGAATATTGCATTTTTATTGGGTTTAATAGCAGGCCATACACCAAGCTCAGCCGCAACTCCGGCACTATTGACCTTTGGATTCCAAATATTTTGTATACCTTCTAAAGGCACAAATGGAAGTGCTTTAAATATAACGAGAGGGACGCCTCCAAAACCGAGGGGAGATTCTTTATACCAATTCCAAGCAATCTTATGGGCACGCATTTTTTCGTTTTTTGATGCATTAGCCAATGCTGGGCTATAACTTCCTTTTAAAGAATCTTCTGCGCCACTGATGTATTTATAATAGGGAGACTTTTCTATGGTTTTTTTGAACTTCTGCGATTTCGGTATCACCACGTCCAGAAGAAGAGCTCGAAGAACCACTTGGTCTTGTGCTTTTGCATTGGATTAGAAAGGCACCCCAAAAAAGTAACCAAATCGTGTGCTTCATAAGCATAGCTCCTATAAAACTATATAAATATGTAAAACTAAAATGCTGCTTTTTTATGAGTTTGTGACTAGTATTATAATGTGGCAATGGCAATGAGTAAAGTAGCGGTGAGTATTTGTATACTGAACAAGAGAACGGCAAATCTATCTCTGATTTATAACACTTGGCTTTAGATAAAATTAAACTAAAATTTTCCTTTAAAATAAGTGAGTTTTTCTCAGAATAAATTCATTGTAGGCAAAAATTTGCCTACTGGATTGTATGTTGATATCATTTTAGTATTATTGAGAACAAAATTAAGCACACAAGGCTTACCTCAAAATATGAGAAGATTGCACTTATTAATGCTGTGCCTTTTTTCTATAAACAAAAAGCAATATGGCAGATATTGTTATCGATGGTGAGGACGCTTAGCTATATTTAGCTTAGAAATATAACGCTTTTTTTTAAATTATAGATACACGAAATGCAGTTTTGAGTGTTTTTTACAAATAAAATTTGACAATTTCTTTTTTTTGATAACAGGAGTAGCAACTCATGAATTTTTCTCGAAGCTCTTATTGCAGGGGTAGCTTTAATTTTTTTACGCTCATATTGTTGGTTCTTCTTTCTATTCATGAAGGATTTATTTGGAAATCGGTAGGTTATTCTGAAGCTTCAGATGATGGTGTTTTAGCTAGGTATGCTTCTAAGGTCGATCCAGCAGTAAGATCTATAAACTGGAAAGACGTTTTTGTGAGGACCTTTATTGCAAATATTCAACATGAATTGAAAGTTCAAGGAAAAGCAAGTCCTGAAGAAATAAATGAAGTTGTTAAAAGATTTTTATATTATAGCCGTTATCCGGCTATTAAAAATTATAGAAAAATTGCAGCACATGCTAAAACTACAGATTATGCTATTGAATATACGAAGGCTATATTTGGATTAGACCCAACTCAAGCAGCGGCTAAATTGGGTGCTGACTATCTCAGCCGGCCAGTGCTATCAAGTAATAATGGCGAGCTTTCCAGCTTTGTCAAAGATATGAATACGCATCGCCGGGTAACAGAGAGAAATTTTTTTAATACCCCATTGGGTGCAAAAGTTAGAGAAATCATGAAGGATTATGTTCTTGTGATTGTCCCTGGATTTGCGAGTCATACCCAAGATCGTTATAGTTTCACCGACATCATTGAAGATGCAAATGAATTTTATGAGCGTCAAGATTCATATAATGAAAATTTTAAATTTCATTGGCAAAGGCCAAGGAACGACAATAAGTATATGCCTATAAATGATTTTTATAATAGCAATAAAAAAAGCGAAATTGGCTTTGATGTGGTTGAAGCAATGGGCGATGAAATGGGTGAAAGCTTGGGCCCAAATGATAAAATTGTAAGCGAACATTTTGGTCCTTGGTTAGTTGAACTTACAAAAATGAAAAATTATCAAGGTAAAAAAGTAATTCTTCTAGGATATAGCAAAGGTGGTCCTATTGTTCACGAGCTTTTGAAATGGGCGAGTACAAACAACAACGCGAAGACAAATAATTTGTTTGATAAAATTGAATATATCGTGACTTATGCTTCAGTTCTTCAAGGGGCAGTTCCTGCTACAAATGGCTTTAGAGCGTTACGTAGCATTGTAGGCGCTAAGACTAATCAAGAAGCAATTGATAAAATCGTTGACCTATTTAAAGAGCAAAGTCCTAATGTTCAGGCTAGAATTAAGCAAGGAAAGGTTATTGCAGAATTATCGCAGGTAGCAGGTTTAAGTTCGTTTTTATTAGCACTACCAGGCATTAAGGCTATTTTGGATGAAATAGGTGTTAACCCAAGTGAGTTAGCTAGTACGGCAAAAGATATTTTCACAAATGAGCATACCTTAAGAGTTCTGCTTGAAGGCATCAATTCAATGACAGCCGGAGAAATGTTGAAGTGGATGCTGCAAAATTTGAATAATCAAAATTTTGCTGGCAAGACAATATTCAATATTTCAGCAATGTCATCAGTTAAGGATTTCTTATTACCCCTTGGAAATAGTGATTATCCATCAGGTTTTGATCGATTTGGACCGGTAAAACCACCACAATTGGCGTTTACATTTGGTGTTAATAAATCGAATAAAATTGTAGTTAATTGGCCAGAAATTAGTTTGGATAATATGTTCATGCATCTTACATCTTTAACTGGATTTGAAGAGTCTGCAAATGGTCTTTATGATACTCAAGTTGGTTGGATGGATACAAAGTCTCTAGCGCTGGACACGCGGCCATTAAAAGAGTCATTAAATGATGAAGAATTTGCTGAGCTTAGCGGAGAGTTAAAGGCTAAAGGCATTAACATAGATATGGATAAACCTCGTGATATGTTGATGCAGGATGCTAGTGGAGCGACGTTTATCGATCTTGCAGATATTCGCGCAACTCATTGGAATGCTTCGTTCAAACAAGCGTTTATACCTCCTGAGCAGGTTAGGGAAAATCAGAATTATTACGAGCATGCTTTTCCAAGGAAAGCATTTCATGCGTCTATAATTGAGCTTATTACTCTTTATCACTTAGCAAGTAAATGAAAAATAATATCAATAAAGAAATGAAGGGGTATTAAAGTGAAAACTACAAACATACGGCTTAGTCTTATATGTGGATTGATTATAAGCCTAAGCATTGGATGTAAGAGAAGAAGTAACAGTTCGCAGGTACGTAGCAACGAAGGACAGGAAAGTCTTTTGGATATTATGGGAAAGTTTCCAATGAAGCTATGGACCCATATTCCAAATGAAATGGGAAGAAAAAACGCCGTTACTTTGATTAATGGACTTTCGTCTTCTTTGACATACGCTCTCTGGACAAACAAGTTTAGAAATGGCTATGGTAATAAATCAATGCTGCCAGATAAACCAAAAACAGAAGGTGCCGTCTCTCAGGCCCTGAGAATGTTGAGTAGCTATGATCTTTATATGACCTCGGTATTAAAGCGATTAAAATTTAACAAAGGGCTGCCAAATAATGTAACATTTGTCTATGCTCCGATAGAAAAATCTGATCAAACAAACGATGAAGCTTTTTCTACACCGTTAAAGGTTCTTTATTTAGCATTAAATCCATTTCAAAACCTTAAATTAGGACAAATTCCATCAGATGCATTTGATGGTAATCAAATTTCTAGTCATGGGTTCTTAAAATATAAAGATGGCGAATTTAAAAATTCTATTAGGGATCAATTTATTAAGAGATATGATGCAATTAACAAGATTTGGAATGAAAAAACGAGTGAAGAAGAGGGTTTTGTTGCATTGTCAAAAAGATTTAGTCCTCTATTGATTAATACTAATATCGTCAACCAAAATAATAAGGTTGTGCTTTACACTGAATTTGTATTTATGGCTCCTGGACTGCCAGATATTTTTGATTCTAATACTAATGAAATTAAAGATCTTAAAGACTGGAAAATAGAAAATGTACAAATGAAATTACCGGTCAAGAACATAATTTGGACTCCTTTTGCATACTTTAATTATGTTAATTACATGAGCCAAAATGAGGCTGAAAAGAAATATCCAATATTTAAAGTAGCTATTAAAAAAGTGATAGCAGATGGAAACTGGAAAGAAAGTGATCATCAAGCCGACGCAAATGTATCTTTTTCAAATCTATCGGAAAAAACGCAAAGTGAATATCAAGGTGAGTTGCTCAATATTAATCATGATAAAGATGATTATGCTGTTCAGGTAAAAGGTAAAATTTTTGTCCAGCCTCTTTCTGGAGATGAATGGTGGAAAGAAACTGCAAATAATGCTATTAAGAAGGCAAACGAAGCACTAAAAAACTTTAATCTTTCTCTAAACTTCATGAATGCGGAAGTGAATTTATTTAGAAAAGTGAAGTCACTTGATGATATCTGAGACGCATTTGAAAAAGATTATCCATTTACTTTAGATATGAAACCTAATGTTGAACAGAGGTTGGAAATTGTTATTTCTTGGAAAAGAGGAGATATTATAGAGAATAAAATAGCTCAAGTTTTTGCCGATGAGCTTGTTGATGCATTAAAATGGGAACATAATGGAATTACGATTGTTAAAGGTGATTGCCCTGAAGGAAACAATGTGACTTGCTCTCTCAAATTTCCTGTCCTTGGAAAAGACGATGAAAAAACTCTGATTGGATTGTTAAAGAATTATTTTGATGGTTTTGTTAGGAGTCAGCTTCAAACGAGTGCACAGTATGAAGGGCGCAGAACTACCTTTCAACTTGATACTCAGATAAATAATTTTGTCTCTGGAGCTTTGAATATGATTGAATCACAAAGACAATATTTTTCTGATAGGGTTTCTCAAATTGAAAGAAGCCAATTTGATTCAAAAAATTTCTAAAGATGAGTCGCTTGATCTAAGTATTGATGTTTAATTTTCTTTGTCAAAGAAAGGTGTATTTATCATGGATGATCTAGAATCCGTTTCGAGGATAATGGCGAATGTCGGTAAGAATATAGATACTGGATTGGATATAAATAGAGTTATATTAGGAGATTTAAATAAGATTTCTGATGATTTTGTAGCTGATTTTTCACGACGTGGTTTTATTATTGGTGGATTGCAAGGTGCCAGCGCTTTATCTCTTGTGGGATTAGCATCTTGTAAAACTACAAACCCATCAGCTCACTTAAAAGCAGACTCCAGCTCTCAGGAAGATAAAATCAAAGCTATGATTTCTGCTATGACAGGTGAGTATGTCGCTAATGAATTTTTAAAGGAATATAAAGCTTATATTGGACCTCAAATTGTTGCATTAACAGTATCAAAAGAAATAGCCGATAAATGTCCGCGCGTTGACAAGAATATGAATTTTTTAAATGATATTGATGGCTATTTACTACATCCTGAAGAAGGTGTGCTGAAAAAGCATCTAGATATCTTGGCTGAAAAAATTTCAAAGACGCTTGAGAGTGCTACGGGTAAGGCTGTGACTTTGAGTGAGGAGCAACTCGGTAATATAAAAATAGGTTTAATGATCCGCTGTATCTGGGTGGTGGTACAAACATATTTGAAAGTTGCACCTTATAGAATGTTTGCCTTGTTGCGTGGCACAAAATCTGGCTCTTTTCCAAAAGAGAGTAAAATACTATCACTACTTTCTGATAAACTACCTCCACAAGTTTGGACGGCACTGCCTGCAATTGTGACAAAACACAAAGATGTTGTCTCCCTACTTGGTAAGCACAATATGATGAAAGTTGACCATTATAAAAGTCAGATGGAGATTGCTACGGACGGCTATTATACTGGCAAAGGTGCAAAGCATTTTATTTTAGGCACAGATGAAGGCAATGAATATATTAATGATGCCATATTACTTCGAGCTGTATTTTCTTCGACTAATGAACATCGTGACGCTTTTAAAGAGTTTACTAAAAAAGTTGCTCAAACCGCGGTAAATCGAGCTAGGAAGTATTAAGTTTGACAATGAAGGTAAAGCAATTTTGTCTATTTTTGTAGAAATGTTGCTATTGAAGTGGTGAGTAAATGCCTTGGAGTTACCTGCTATATTGAATCCGGTAGAATTTCGACAAAAATGAGACGTGGTTTGAGCATTCCTGATCACAAGATGCCAATCTTTCTGCAGAGAATGATGGGGAAATTTATTTAAATAAAGGCCAGAATCGTTTGCCAAACAAGCAAAGGCGAGAAAATTTTAAATGACTGCAAGGTTCCAAGCTATAACACTATGTATGAGTGGATTAGAGATGGATTTAGAAATATTTTCAATAATTTATCTGCCAGACCGGATTGGCGGGATGCGGGGATGGAAGCAACGATTGAAATGTCAGTTTATATTTATGAATTGATGCAATGGAGAAAAAAAGAGATAGCGCAAATATATGATAAATATAAAAGTAGTCTTGATGATAAGCTCATCCCTTTGGATATGTTAGGACGCCTTTTATGGTATCAAATTGCCAACCAAGATCCAGCACGCACTGGTCTTCCCGAACTTCTTAAAAACCATTTTAAGGGTGCAATGGGAAGGGATGTATTAACCTCTCTTTTAAAAGATGATCGTATAAGATCAAATGTTTTTGGTACAGTAACAGGGGCTGGAGTAAATCCTGAAGAAGCCAATATGAGGGTTATCAGTAGCTGGCTAAATCTGAAAGAGGGAATTATTCCCATTAAGGGGTCTGCGAGTTTTGCTGGTATAAGCAAATATCTTGGCAGAAATTTGAAGGATATTACTTTGGAGCTACTGCGTTTGGATCCACAGGGAGAAGTCTTACTCCGCGCTCCTGCAAAAGATTATGAGTTTGATGATGATGGCAGAAATGACTATAGTATTAAATTTTTTGCGGGACAGAAGGTCTTGCTTGCGCATGGATCTGCAATGTTTGATGAAAATGTCATTGACGACCCCTGTTCTTTTAATATGCAAAGGGCATCAGAAAGTGGAGCCTCTTCCCAAAAAGCCTGGAATGATGGTGATGACAGTAGAGACTATGAGGAGCTGCAAAGCTCTGTTTATCTGCAGCATGGAATTGGGAGGCACATTTGTCTAGGGCGCTATGCCTCAGAGATTACTATGCAGGAGGTGCTTAGAGGATTTGCTGTATTCGATGCAAAACATAATTTAAAGATCGATGAAACGCATCGCGGTGAAATTCTTGACGGTGACGGCTTATATGTAAATTCATTCTGGTTAGTAAAAAAATAGCCATAGGGCTATTTTAACTAGAAATAATTCATTGCCGGGTGCTACGGCTTATTCGTATCGATGATATTGACGAGTAGCTGTAGATCCTCGCATTGTTGTTTTAGAAGACTTAATTCCATATCTTTAGCTTTAAGTTTAGCTTCCATTTCTCCGATTTTAGCTTCGAATTCGTCTCTTAACTTTTTTTCTGATTTTTCTAAACGTATTGCCATGGCCTCACAAAACGCAAGTAAATTTTGTGCCTCCATTGAGATGATTTCTTTTTTGCTTAAATTATTACAGATGTCTTTTGGTAAGATGCTTGAATATGTTTGTGGTGTCGGTTTTTGATTGTTTTGTGCATTAGAATCTTCGAATCTTTTTATTGATTGATAATTTTGTTGATCCCAATTTTGGCTGTTTTGTGCAATATGTGGCGTCTCTACTTGTGGATAGCCTCTTTGACTAGGAAAATTAACTCTATTATTGTTATTAGTTGTTGGGATTTCTGAGCGTTTAACGCCTATATATTGATGATTACCTGCTGCAGTTGAGTCGGGATAGTCTATATGGTTATCGGCGCTGTCAAAACAAGGGGTTTCAGTCGTTGGCTGAGGAGAAACACGGATAAAATATTTTCCGTCTCTTAAGACAGCCTGAATTTTGCCGTTACGAATACGGCGGCGTACGGTCATATCTGAGACTTGGTAAGCTCGGGCATACTCTACAATGGATAGCCATTGTTCCGACATTGGACCCCTCCCTTTTTTGTGATTATGGAAAGCTGCCGCTAATTTTATTTTTTCATTAACAATGAAATTTTCATAAACAGCCTTTAGCATGATTCTAACATGCCAGAAGCCAAAAGGTTAATCTGTCAAGCCTTTGACGTATGTTTAGAGGGTCTATCTACAGAAAAAATGAGTGCTTCTGCATGTGTTTCAGACGGGTTAGATTAAATTGAAATATTTGCTGTTTAAGCCGCTGGGTAGGAACTACGCGGCAAATTATGAATCCACATATAGATAAACAGAGCGTTGACGAGAGTATAGTTAATATAAAAAACTTGTCTGTCTACTAGGGCGTGTTGACGTTTCATTTCCTACTACGAGCCAAACCCTTGAGTCACACCGTTGTCATGGTTTCAAAAATTATCCTCAATGTACATCTAGTACACCTCCGGTAATTTTTGAAACCCTTCCTAGCTGCGACTTTCAAGTATTTGTCTCTCGCTACGAAAATAAAACGTCAACACGCCCTAGATGTCGATGAGATTGAATCTTTTATGCTCTGTGCTTATGTGCAAGTACTTTATTCCACCGCAACTGATATACACTTATCTTTTAGATCAACGACAACGGTTTGTTTTTCATTTATCTCGCTAGAAATGAGTAATGTAGCCACTTGGTTTTCGACTAAAGTCTCTATCTTTCGGCGCAGTGGCCTAGCGCCGAAGTTTAAGGTATCTATTGAATCTAATATGAACTCCTTCGCTTGTTGAGTAAATTTTAAATTTTTTCCTAGATTACGGAGACGCTTTTCTAGGTTGTCGATTTGTATTTGCAGAATAACAGATAAATCTTCTTTACTAAGGCGATTAAATATAATGACTTCGTCTAGGCGGTTGATAAACTCGGGACGAAGAAATTTAGAGACTTCTTTCATTATTGTTTTAAATTCTTCATCCTTATCCCATTCTTCAGACTGGGCAATTAAACCAACCGGACGTTTTCTATCAGTTAATATGTCTGAGCCAATATTGGATGTTCCAATTATGATAGAATTACAAAAGCTGACGCGGCGGCCTTCGGCATCGGTAAGCCACCCTTCATCAAGGACTTGCAGTAGTAGGTTATACACATCTGGGTGTGCTTTCTCAAACTCATCGAATAAAACAACGGAGTATGGGTTGTGCTTTATTTTTTCTGTTAGCTGTCCGCCTTCTCCATAGCCGACATAACCAGGAGGTGAGCCTATTAATTTAGATACTGAATGACGTTCCATGTATTCGGACATATCGATTCTAATAATCTTGCTTTCATCATCCAATACCTGTTGAGCTAAAGCTTTTGCTAATTCGGTCTTGCCAACTCCAGTTGGTCCTAAAAAAAGAAACGATGCTATCGGAGCATTAGGGCGCCTTAAGCCAGAACGATTACGCCGGATGGCATTTGCTACTGATTTGACAGCATGGCCTTGTCCCACTACCCTCTTTTCAATGAATTCTTCAAGGTGAGAAAGCTTTTCGGCTTCTTCAGTTATCATCTTTTTGACTGGGATTCCTGTGCCCTCACTCACGATAGCTGCTATATCTTGTTCTGTGACAATGCGGTCGTTATCAGCAAATTGTTTTGACGCGCTTTCACGCCCTTCTTTCATTTGCTGTTCTAGAAGGGAGAGTTCCATTTGGAATTTAGCCATACGCTCAAAATCTTGGTCGTTAAATGCTTTAACGCGCTCAGCTTCTAATTCTTGGCGTTTTAGATCAAGGTGTCTCAACTCCGGAGGAGTGTAAATGACTTTAATGCGTTTTGCAGCACCTGCTTCATCTAAAAGATCAATAGCTTTATCGGGAAGATAGCGTTCTTGGATATAGCGATCAGATAGGTTGACGGCAGCTTCAATGGCTTCATCGGTGTATTCTATTTGATGATGGTCTTCGTATTTTTTGCGAATTCCCATTAGAATTGAAATTGCCTGCTCTTTTGTAGGCTCTGTTACTTTAACAAGTTGAAAGCGTCTCTCTAAAGCTTTATCACTTTCAATATATTGTTTGTACTCTTTAAAAGTAGTAGCGCCGATACATTGCAATAACCCTTTTGCTAGAGCTGGTTTTAGCATATTAGAGGCGTCTAGTCCGCCGCCACTTCTGCCAGCGCCGACTACGGTGTGAATTTCATCGATAAATAGAATGATATCGCCAGCTGCGGCGATAACTTCGTCTTTGACCGCTTTTAATCTCTCTTCAAATTCTCCTTGCATTTTAGCGCCGGCCAAGAGGCTGGCAATTTCAAGGGATAATACTCGTTTATTTAATAGATACTCTGGAACATCACCATTAACAATTTGCTGTGCGAGCCCTTCGACGATAACTGTTTTGCCAACCCCTGGCTCACCTACGAGGATCGGATTATTTTTCTTCCGTCTAGAAAGAATTTCTATAGTACGTTTAATTTCGCTGCCTCTATCGATTACGGGATCAAGGATTCCTTTCCGTGCCATGGCGGTAATGTCAGTCGTATATTGATCGAGAAGGCTTTGTCTAGATTCGCTATCCTTTTGCGTGATCTTACTTGATCCGCGTATATTTCTTAGAGCTTCCTTACATTTTTCGTAGCTAAGGCCTTCGTCTTCTAAAAGCTTCTTGGCAATTGGTACGCCCTTATCAAAAAATCCGAGAAAAAGGGAACCTGTTGAAATATAGCCGTCGTCAAAGTTAGAACGTTCTTTTTCGGCAGCTAAAAAGAGATTTTCTACATCTTTGGCAAGGACAATTTGACCAGGGCGATTGCCAAAAGATATGGGAGGTAATTGTGCCGCTGATTCGAGGATTTTGTCAATTAGACGCCTGCGAACTTTTTCTGTTTTCTAGCTTAAGCTCATCAAATATTTTAAGGGCAATCGAATCCTTTTGCTCTAGTGTTGCCATAAGCAGAAACTCTGCAGTGACCACTCCCTTTTTCATGTTGGCAAGCTCTGTTATAGCACTTTGTAGGATTTCAGCTACTTTGATTGTAGAGTTTCTTAATAAACGTTGTGGCATTATGACACCCCATCCATTTGTCAAAAAAGTGTTTAGAGGCTGTCTGTTGAGGAAATCTTTTTATTAAGATCTTATTCCTTGCGTACCAGTCAATCTCTTAAAATGTTCAAACTTTCTATATGGTAGAACTCTGACTTTTTCCACCAGCAAGTTGGCTATTTTTATTTTCTATTTGCTTTAGCCTCTTATTGCGTAAGTTTTCTAATATTATAGCATCTACTAAAAGACAACCCACGCCTAGGGTTATGGCCGAATCAGCAAAATTAAAATTAGGGAAGTTATACGACCAGCCAAATAAATTCCACCTGACATCGATCCAATCGATAACATAGCCCAATCTGACACGGTCTAGAAAATTGCCAACGGCTCCAGAAAAAACCGAAACCAAAGCAAATCTTTGTAATCTATGACTTAGAGGTGTATTTTTAAAATAAAGTCCGATAGCTATGACGGCGATGAGAGTCACCATATAAAAGAAAGGGATGCGAAAGCTGTCGTGAGTATCGCTTAAAAACCCCCAAGCAGCACCTTGATTTCTAACATAGTTAAAGTTAAAGGAAAGATAAAAAGGAGTCTTTCCTTCTTCAGCAACTGGTGCGCCAGTTGACCAAATTGGATATTGCCTACCATGATAGTTTTTTAGATTGTTTTCATCTTGATAGACCATAAGTTTTTCTTCTGCATGTATTTTACTTACTTGATCAAAGCCGACGCTTCCAATGAGAATTATAAACAGGCTGATAATTGACGCTCTCTTTGCTTTCCGGATGCTGGCGTTGTCATAATTTTTCATTGAAATTTCCTTAAGTTGTACATTTGTCAGCAGGCGTAATATGACGAAGTTACATTGTACCAAAATGAGCTAAGGCTTCAATCTTATATCAGAGCTACTTAATTAAGCAGCGCTGGCTTAATGTGTGCAGTATATCGACTTACTCCTAGCCATATATTTGCAGGAGCGTTATGTTGTATGGAACGACACATTTCGTATTTTTTGAGTATACTTGCAGAGATTCTTCGCCTTTGGCTCAGAATGACGTTTGAGCTCGATGTTTCCGTGATGTTTGATTTCGATGTTTCCGTAGTGTGATTAAGTATGTCGCGCCCGTCATGTTGAGTGAAACGAAACATCTCGTGCTTTTTGAGCATACGCCTAAAAATGTTTCTGATTTGAATCGACTGACGATAAATCTTAGTCTCTCATAAACCTATGGCTTATGGTAAGTGTATGGTCTATCAAAGGATAAGGTTAAAATACGCCATTATGTGAGCACCTTCTTGAAATGCTTGAAAGACAAGAAGTAGGTTTTTATATGCTTCTATTAAGCTTAGACTCTATTTTGTAGCGCTTAAGAGCAAGTTTGATGAGCTCATCTAGTAGCTGGCTGGCTGATTTTCCAGCATGCTGCCATAATTTAGGATACTGTGAAATTTGTGTAAAGCCAGGGATGGTGTTGACTTCGTTGAAATAGAATTTATTGGTCTGTTTTTCTAAAAACAAATCGACTCTTGCCATGCCATATAAATTGAGTTCTTGAAATATTTTTTTGCAGATAATTTTTGCTTCATGCTTTAATTTGTCAGGTAGATCCGCTGGTACGCGGATTGTAGCCTGGTCAGCATTGAGATATTTGGCTTCGTAACTGTAAAAGTTATCTTCTGATGTGATTACCTCTCCAGGTTCAGATACATCTGGGTCATAGTCTCCTAAGACGGCGCATTCTATTTCTCTTATATCCATAGCTTTTTCTATGAGAATCTTATCATCAACTGATAAGGCGAGCTTGCAGGCTTCAGTGAACTCTTCGTGGTTGTGAGCTTTTGTAATTCCTACAGAGCTTCCCAAGCATGCGGGTTTTACAAAGACTGGGTATGAAAATTTCTGTTCAACTTTTTGTGTAAAATTAGAGAAAGCTTCGCCGGTGAAGTTGTCAAAATGTTGTTGGCGTGCTTCAAGCCATGGCACAACACTTATTCCAGCGGCTGCTACTAATTTTTTTGCTAAGCATTTATCCATGCCTATCGCCGATCCAGCTATTCCCGAGCCTACATAAGCAGCGTTAGCCATGGTGAGAAGTCCTTGTATAGCTCCATCTTCTCCATAAGTGCCGTGAAATATTGGGAAAAAAACCAGTTCAGCACCTTCGCTGGTTTGCTCTAAACCACTTGAAATTTCGAGCATATGGCCCGGTGTAGGATGAATTGGTAAGGCATTTTCTAGTGTGCGTCCAACGGTGTCTATGGGTATTTCTTCAGCAGCCGCTTCAAGAATTATGTTGATATCCTGCGGAATCCAACGGCCTGCCTTATCAACTCCAACAGCTAAAATATCGTACTTCTCTTTATCGAGGTTTTTGAGAACAAAAGCTGCACTTTTGCGGGAAATATCATGCTCAGTTGAGCGCCCACCATATAACACTACAACCTTAATCTTTTTGTGTGCCATAATTACCAACCTCTAATCAAAAGTGTTCTCACAGTTATCTAAAACTCGACTAGCAATTCCGGTCAGTCTCTATTTTAGATGAACTTTGTGCTGTTTCAGAAAAATTGTACATCTAAAAATGCTTGCCGGCGACTTATTTTTATTAATTTCTCAGATGCTTTATCAAGGCTAGATATCTTATTAAACCATCGTAAATTTACGTAGCCGGATAGAGTTTAACACTACACTTACAGAAGAAAATGCCATGGCGCTTGACGCAATCATAGGAGACAAAAATCCCATTGCGGCTAGAGGTATTGAAACTGTATTATAAATGAATGCCCAAAATAGATTTTGTCTAATGATTTGAATTGTTGACTTTGAAAGGCTCAGAGCTTCAGCTACCCTAGATAAATCGCCTTTTGGTAAAATCAGATTTGCCGCATCCATAGCGATATCGGTGCCACTTCCAAGTGCGATGCCTAGATCTGATGCTGCTAGCGCAGGCGCATCATTGATACCATCACCTACCATAGCTACTTTTAAGCCCTGAGCCTTTAGAGTTTTGATCAGCTCAAGCTTTTGTTGTGGGCTCATTGCGGCATGTATTTCGCTAATTCCTAGGGAGTTGGCAATATTTTCAGCTATTTCTTTGCGGTCTCCTGTAGCTAAAATTAATTTGATACCTAAGCTCTTAAGATGCTCAGTTGCAGAGTTCGCGGAGCCGCGAATGGGATCTTTTAAAGCAAACAATAGAGCCGCTTCGCCATTGACAGCCATATAGACAAGGCCAGCATCATCTTTTTCTATGTCAGCCCATACATCAGGAATTTGAATATCATGGGAGAGGAGAAATTCTTTTTTTCCAATAAGGCATTCTTTGTTTTCAATAACCCCACGCAATCCTTTGCCTGTTATTTCTTCAAAAGATATGAGGTTCATTTTGGTGCTTGCATTTTCTTTACAGAATTTTTTTATTCCTTCTGCAAGAGGATGTAGCGAATTGTACTCAAGAGTATAAGCGATGGAGAGAAACTCTTCTTTTTTGTTTTCATCTTGTAGTAATACTTTCCAGACCTCAGGCTTGCCTTTGGTGAGGGTGCCCGTTTTATCAAAAACAATGGCATTGATTTTTTGTGCTCTCTCGATTGCTTCTGCCGTGCGAATCAAAATATGACGCTCGGCTGCACGGCCTGTTGCCGCTATAATAGCAGCCGGAGTTGCTAATCCTAAGGCACAGGGGCAAGCGATTACTAAGACTGAAACAGCAGGGACCAGAGCTCCTGCAAATTGGGCATCTATGATAAAAAACCACCAAAGAAAAGTTATGAGAGCGATGATAAGAGCAGCGGGCACAAAATATAGAGAGATTTTATCTGCAAGCCTTTGAAGTTTTGGCTTAGATCCTTGAGCATCCGCTACAAGTTTTATTAGCTGTGCCAGCATGGTTTCACTGCCAACTTGTGTAACTGTTACTTTGATAACATTATTACCGACATTTATGGTCCCACCAGTGACTTTTTCATCGACTTCTCGCGTAACTGGTAAAGATTCTCCTGTTATCAGGGATTCATCCAAATCAGTGTATCCAAAAGCAATAATTCCATCTGTAGGCACTTTTTCTCCAGCACGGACGAGTACGAGGTCGCCCTTTTGCAATTCGGAAATAGGTACGTTTCGTTCAGAATTGCCTTCAAGGAGTAATGCTGTCTTTGGTTGTAGTTTTGATAGGCCCCTTATTGCCGCCGCTGCGGAACGTTTGGCTTTGTCTTCTAAATATTTTCCTAAAAGAACTAGAGATATTATCACAGCAGCAGACTCGAAATAAAAATGCTTGCCTCCTGTGAATAGTAAAAATAAAGAATAGCACCAAGCAGCACCGGTACCTAATGCTACAAGGGAGTCCATGTTAGCACTAAATTTACGTAATAATCTGAATGCGACCTGGTAGAAAGAGCGTCCAGGCCAAGCCATCACTGTGCTCGTTAAAAGGAGCTGCACATAGCCATCGCCATTAAAAGAAATAAAACCCATCCCTAATAAAAATACGGGGAACGTTAATATAAAGGAAATAAATAATGATTGTTTCCTGGATTTGAGTTCCCTAGCTTCATTTGCTTCAATTTCACTAAGTGATCGTTCATGGTCTGTAAATAGAGCTTTGTAGCCAAGGTCATAAACAATGGATGCTATCTCATCTTGGCTAAGATCACCTTTGACATAGGCAGTATTATTTGCAAAATTCACATTTCCGACTTCGATAGAAGAATTATTACTAAAAGCAGATTGAATTCTCGCTGCACAAGATGCGCAGGTCATTCCTTCAATGTTGAATCGATATTCCACGTTAATCCTTTTTTTCTTTAATCCTCTATCTTCAAAATTAATAAAGACAGATGAAAAATGGTCAGCAGTATTAACAAATATCTGCGTGCCTTAGAGTTAGATTGTAGCTTCTTTAGGCGCTTTTTGCACTATGCTTTTAGATATAGATTTACTTTGGAAGGGTTTATCGAAATATGCATGAAAGTTACATTGCTTGAATTAACGCTAGGGGCTGTATCTAGCACACAGCCCTTACTCTAATAATTTTATTGACCTAACGTATTGTTTTCAAAAGATTGATTTTGTTCTTGACCCTCAATAGCCTCTGGAGGATCAGAGCCTTGCTCTTGAGATTGTGTTGTCATCGTATTTTGTAAGCTGTCCCCAGTATTAACCCCTGGAGTAAATCCATTATTGGTGGCTGGTGATGAGGATTGCTGTCCACCACTAGAGATTTCAAGATCTAATGCCGCATAGCTACTCTCTATATTAGCCATTTCCTTACGTACTTCTATGACTTTTGCTACTTGTGGTTCTAGAAGTGATGTGGTGTGTTTTGCATGCATAATAAAGTCATCAACTTGTGGACATTCAAGAAATGCAGGAGGTGCTCTAAATATTGCACTTGCTACTCCCATAAGTAGCGATGCACCGGCAACAGCCCCCATGGGACCTCCACCAATATAGAATCCTACTACTGCGCCTACAATGCCAGCTGCAATTTTAATGATCCCTCTTAGAAAGCCGCCTTTTGTTTGATCGTGAGCGTACATATCCTCGCACTGCCTGGTTTTATCACGAATCTGTCTAGCATAATAAAAAAGGTTATTAAAATGTGTTGCTAGTAACCCTTCTAATTCTGAAAGCTCTTTTGATAAACGAATAAACTCTGGTTTTAGATTGTTTTTGTATTCAACCAAGCCACTGAGTGCAATATTATAGCTACAGCCTTCTTTTCCTGTTATGGAACGGGTTTGCGAGACGCAAGGATTGATAATATAAAAAAATCGTCCATCTTCAGCACCTAGATCTTCAATTGTGTTTCTTACTATATTGCTTCCAACAACTTTACACTGACGGTGATTGCCCCAAGCTTCTTGCCAAGTCCACTTTAATTGTTCACGGTTATAAAAAGTATCTCCTTGTGCAATTAGCGTTTGAACATTTTGCCCTATGCTGTTCGTAATCAATGCACCTTCGCTACATCGTAAAATCTGCACCATATCAGCATCGATATGAGTCAAATCGATGATGGGTACTTGCAATGAACTATAACTATTTGCAGGTCCAATTCTAGGTTGGGAGCTGTTTAACTGAACTTTAGCAGCATTAGGATCCAATTTTGGCAATTCATTGGTTAAGTTTAAGCCTTTATCTTTTTCTTTGATTTTTTTATCAGAGCAAGAAGAAGAAAAAGCTAACCATAATCCTAGAAAGATTAAATTCATATAAAATTTGATTTGATATTGGAAAATCACTATGGAGCCTCCAAACTAACGCGATTTTTTCTTACGATGGTTGCTTGGTCCATCTTTATAGCGAATAATTGATGTGCAGATTTTAATTGATTAGTAATAATTGAACCTTCATTGCGAATCTTCTGTGCCTGAGCACAAGACCTAGGAATATCAGATGAGGATGAAAATAGATCATTGATTGCACTAGTGATACTGGTCCCTAGGCCACCACCAAGTGTTCCTATTCCGGTCGTACCTGCAGTATTCCATGCTGCTTGAGCGGCAGCGCTATAAGAGAATGAACCGCCTATGTTTGCGGTGTTAGTCGTCGCGGTGTTAGCCACTGTATTGCCAGCAGCAGTTCCTAGTCGATTGCTTGCACTATTTGCCATACCGATGTTGCTACTACTATTAGCAATGACTGTTTCGGTGGCAGCGCTTTCAACGGCAACGCTACTTTCTGCCGCTGTTGCTCCGGCACTTGCGCCTGCGCTGGATATAGCAGATCCAGCAGCGTATATTGTAGCGCCAATACCAATACCTTGACCTACAATATTAGCAATGGCTCTTTTTCTTACTACATTTGCCGCTCGCTCGTCTTCTCTTTCTTGACATCTTGCTAAGGCATTATTGTACTCTACAGTTTTATAATAGATAGCTCTTCCGAGGCTGTCCATTTTGTTTTGTTCCATACGCGCTTGTTCCATGGCAAGGCGTTCGGACTCGATTCTTTTGTTTTTAAAATTTTCTAAAACAGGAGAAACAGAAATTTGCTTTGTGCAGGCTCTTGTAGTCAAACCTGCTGTCATCAACCTAGTGGCATGTACACAGGCGCGAACGATCCAGCGGTAACCTCCAGATGGGGCGGCGCCATCGATGAAGAGCTCTCTATCTGAATAATCGCTTGCTACTAAGGTGCAACCGTTTGTTTGTTCGGCTACAGTCCAAAAATCGTTAGCGCGTAATATTTGAGTGAGTTCCTCAATCTGTGACGCTCCGAGCTCAACATCTTTTAGAGTATAGACGCCAGACTGAATAATAGTGTCTTTGCTACAACGTAAAATTTCAACATAATCGGCTAATTCCGGACGGAAAAACGATATTGCTGGTGATTCAGATTGCATATAGTCTTGTAATCCTACTCTTACCCCACCAACATGAAATTGAAACTCATCTAATTGAAATGCAGAAACAGGTGGCCTAGGATCGATAATCATAAGGCCGTTATTAAGAGGATCATAACTTTCACTTGAGCTTCCATCAGGGCGCTCAATTTTTTTTCCATTATCACAGGCTGTAGCTAGCAAAGCTATGGATAAGGCTGTTATCAATGTTTTAAATTTCAACTGGATCATAATATTATAATGCTCCGGGATTTTTAGCTAACTCATTGTCGATGGCTGCAATATCAGAGCGTAGCTTTTCAATTTGTAATTTTATGCTATCCATTTCCGAAGAAGCTTTTCGCTCAGCTAGACAGGGAAATCTTTGTACTTTATCAGCATTAAACATATCAAAAACTGAGCTTGCCAAGCTTTGGATAGCACTTACTGGCTGCACGGGGAAAAGCCCAACTGAAGAAAGGGCGCAAGCTGTGACGTTAGAATAACCACGAAAATTTCTTAGCTTTTGAGCGCTTTTTCTAGCCGCTTCACTAACTGGGGTCAGATCTGTATTATTAACTATTCTATAGTTTTGCATACTTGTTTGAGCATAGGGGCAGATATATTCGCCAGAGAAGACACTGTTTGTCGTCGTTGTTTGTGCCCTTGATATTGTTGTATTTTCCGTTGGAACTGTTGGCTTCTGTCCTGGAATAGGCACTCTTCCAGTTTTTTCACCTTCCATGTTTTCAATATCGGAATAAGTATCATAATTATTTTCAACAGTTTTGTTTTGCTGATAAACACTTACTGCTGTAGAAATTAGCGCTTCTCCTAATGCAACAAAGGCTCCGACCATCTGTTTTCTTGCCGTTACCTCAGCGCTTTTCTCTTCTGCTATTTGACATTGTTGGACTTCCGTTTGATAAGTTTCGAGAATTTTCTTAACAGCTGCGCCAAAATTATTAAGCTGTTCTGTTTTAAACGCTTTTGTCGCCAATAATTCAGCTTTAGTGCTATTAGCATTAGCTGGCTGTAAGAATGTCCCGTGAGTAATTGGTCCACATAGGCTTTGTGTTGTAGACCTGCCAGGATCGACACAGGCTTGTCCTGAAATGATGATATTACCGCCGTTAAATGGCGGCATGATAACTCGGTTAACCGCAGATTTTCCTTCAAAGCATCTTCCTGAGGTTTCATGACAGGCTTTATAGGCGACATAGTCCGCATGGCCGTCGGCTTCATAATTTAAGCTTCCATGCCAAATTTCCATATATTTTACTTTGGCGACGCTAATATTATAAAGCCTAAGCGTGCTACCATCGACTGGAGGCTTATTTAGAGAAATGGACTGTGTGCTTGAGTCCCTTCTTGGTTCAGCTTGATCGCTATTATTACACGAAACTATAATAGAAGCTGATACAATTATTTTTAAAAAAAATCGAAGCAAAAAACACCTCAAAAAATAACTAAGATCTAACCTTGAGGGCAATCTTCTCTACCCATCAAAGAAAGATATGCCTCATTTAATAGTAACGAATCATCACGCCATTCTAGTGTGCCTTCTTCAAATTGGAATTGAATAGCGTCGCGCTTATAAAACGTTTCACCATTAATTTTTAGCTCAATGGAATCGAGCTCTAATCTCGATTCTTCATAGTTTTGATAACGGCACTTCTCTGAAGTTCCTAAGAAGCCAGAGCGTTTACAAACCCTTTCAGAGTCATACTCAGCTCCTCCTTTGGCGATTCGAATAAATTCTATATCTGATAGTTTTAGGTCGGCAAATTCAGTCACCACTTTTCTTCCTGCTTGTTGGAATAAACTTTGCGATTGCTCATCATTCACTACTGCAAGCTGTTCACCAAATTGAAACGTTACGGAAAAAGGATTTCCTTTTGCTTCGCTGGACATAGGATCTTTTGTTTCCCCTAAGCCTTTTCTTCCAAGCCAAGATCCTTTGACAAGTATTTCCAACTTATCTATCTTCATGTTTGCAAAACAACCTTGATTGGTTTGATTGAGAAGCTCAGAAGTAATTTTTCCTTGTCTGTCTCGTTGTGCTTGCAGTTCGTTATATCTTAAGGAGATACTCGATTTTATTTGTTCTACTTGTTGCACTAATTGCAAGCGCGTTCCGCTGGCCCGCTGAAGTTGCATATCTGTCGATTTGCTCGATGCGCTCCGCGATCTTTCAGCTTTTTTACTTTGACAGGACATACTTATTGACGAAGAAAAGATGACAATAGCAGCAATTCTGATATTTGATTTTTTTAAAATATTAACTTTGCTCATGGTCTTTCCTTAAAATTTAAATTCAACACAGTTATCCCTTTTCTATTGACTGCCACCACTTATTTGAGACTCAGTTTCTGAGTTCTGTGTTGTCGTGCCATTATTTCCATTGTCATACGTGCTGACTTGTTGATGATTTTGGTTATTTATGCCTGGCGAAATATTTTGATTTTGTGGCATTACAGGTTGTGGTGCAGCCATCGATGCTAAAACGCGGTTTCGAATCTCTTGGATATCTGCAATCGTCACAGTGCATGTGGGCGATTTCTTAATTTCAAAGAGATGGTTAGGGTCAATTTTGAAATATCCATTTTCTTGTGACCAAACTAGATGAGAATTATCAAAAACAGTGTTTTCATTAATTGACAACTCAAACCCAAGAGATTCAAGAGCTGGAGATTCTCCATTTACTGGAACTAAGCGCAACGATGTTAGTTCTATAAACCTTGGTGCCCTCGTGGTGTTTTCACCAAAAGGAACGAATTTAATCGCACTATTACCTGTAGAAAATTCACTTGATTTAAAATTTTTATTTGCGAGTAAGTAGAAAGATCCTTCGGTATCAATATTAACTTTAATTTGCTTTTCAATGTTGATGTTTTCGCTATATGCTCCTGAGCATCCCAGGATTTTTTCCGAGCCATCAGGTATAATACGAGAAGATGCAGAACAATCCGTTCTTAGCTTTTGCAAACGATCACACAAATCTTTATTAACTTGTTTTAGTATTACCAACTCTTTTGCCTCTGCCTGATCGCGGCTGATCAATTGACTAATAAATAATTTCAATTCTGAATCTGTAAGAGAATTCGGATCGAGACTCATTAAATCTTGGCCATTAGAACGGCGAAGATTAGTACTATTATCTCTTTTTGGAGATTTCGTTTTATCGCTATCGCCACATTGCGAAATTCCCAAGGAGAGAAATATGGTTAAAATAATTTTCATTTTATTCAATGGCATGCTTTCCTCTTCTTATAGAGTCAAAATTTCTGGCTCATCAAAAGTTGAAAATTATAAAATTTTCAGGGAACCACTCTATCTTTATCGGTAAATCGATAGGAATCTTGAGGAGTTTTAAAAGAGATCAATAAAGTACAGTAGTATTAACATGTTATGATGGATTAATATCAAATAATTATCATTAAAAACTTTTTGGTTGTTGAAAATCACGCCCAGTAAATACTTAATATAAAATAATTTAGTATAATTAATATTAAAGATAAGAATTTGATCAGATGAATAGCGCTCTGAAAGATAAAAATATATAACTGCAGTGATATTATCTCCGATACATTTTAGATATGAATTGAAAGTAGGTATGCCGTAATGAGCGAAGTTAAAGCAAGAGCTAAACATATAACATTAACATCACATCCAGATACCCTCGGACAAAAACCTATACCAATAAACTGGGGTGATGGTGATCCATTAAAGCGAGGTCCAATTATTGCGACACTTACTAATGTAGAACAGCGTAATGCTGTTGGCACACATTCTGGATCGTATTCAATTTATCGTGCTTTAGCTGTAGCAGCTGGGGCGTTAAATCCAAGCCATAAAGCAGATCTTACCAATACTATGCAAGCGGAAAATATTGGCCCTTTCAATGCCTGGTCTGATGCGCAAAAAATTGTTTCTATCGACCCTTTTGGACATTTGATTAGAGAGAGCTACCAGTCATATTTGGATCAAGGCTATAACATACAACCTACTATAGCTGTTACAAAAGCGCATATTAATATTCCTGAATTATCAAATGAAATTAGTTCAGGAATAATAAAGCCAGATGGAAAAATTCTGTCAGCAAAAGGTGATTGTGTAGTTACGAAGGCTGCCATCGAGCCGGTCTGGTATTTGCCTGGTATTGCGAACAGGTTTAAATGCGATGAAAATGAATTGAGATCGTGCCTATTTGAACAGACCGGTGGTATGTTCCCTGAACTTATTACAAGACCAGACCTAAAAGTATTCTTGCCGCCAATTGGCGGTATAACAGTCTATATCTTTGGTGATATAAATACGGTATCCGATCTTAAAAAGCCTTTAGCAGTGCGGGTGCACGACGAATGTAATGGTTCTGATGTGTTTGGCTCTGATATCTGTACTTGCCGGCCATATTTGGTTCATGGCATTGAACTTTGCATTGAAGCAGCACAAAAAGGAGGAGCTGGCATTATTGCATATAACCGTAAAGAAGGGCGAGCATTGGGAGAAGTAACAAAATTTTTAGTCTATAATGCACGTAAACGTCAAGAAGGCGGTGATAGTGCTGAGAAGTATTTTGAGCGTACTGAATGTGTAGCTGGCGTGCAAGATATGCGCTTTCAAGAACTGATGCCAGATGTATTGCATTGGCTGGGTGTTAGCACTATAGATCGCTTTGCATCGATGAGTAACATGAAATATGATGCGATTGTTTCATCGGGAATTGATATTAAACAGCGTGTGTCTATTCCTAAACATATGATACCTAATGATGCTAATGTGGAGATGGAAGCAAAAAAAGCTGCTGGTTATTATAGTGAAAATGAAACTCCCGATGAAAATAGATTAAAAAACACTAAGGGACGGCGCCTGGACGAATAGCCCCCACTATAGTAATGTACTTAACTATTTCTGTCTTTTTCTATGAAAGAATAAAAATTGAATTTAACACCAAATCCTATTATTGACTATTTAAGAAGTACAAAAGCAATTCGGGAAAGATGCAATCAATTATTTCTTTTAGCTACTAATGATCAGTTGCTTCATCTAAAGGTAAATTTGGGTTGTATAGATGACACTGTTGATTATGTACTTGAAGTTATTAAGCGTAATTATCCTGATTTAAATATCCCTTATCATAGTCGTTGGCGGCATTTTTGCTATGGTGAGATAGATTTATGGAAAAATTTTTTAACTTCTCATACTGAACTTTCCAAAAAAGAGATTGGTAGGATTCAATATGAAATAGCTATTACTTCAGTATTACTAGATGCAGGATCTGGAAAAGATTGGTGCTATCTTGATAAAAAGAATGGAATTCATTTAAGGCGCTCTGAAGGTTTGGCAGTAGCTAGCTTTGATGCATTTATGAAAGGTTCTTACAGTTCGGCTAAGAGCAATCTATTGCAAGCTGATCAAGAGGGTCTTGCTAGCATTACTGTTGATGAGATGCGTGATGCATTTCAGGTGTCTGATAAAAACCCACTTCTTGGAGTGGATGGTAGAGTGCAATTGATTAATAAGCTTGCCGACTGTCTAAAGCAGCAGCCTCAAATTTTTCACTTAAATAACGTTTCTAGATTGGGACATTTATTTGACTATTTTTTGAGTCAGGCGATAGATAATAAAATATCTGCATTAAGTTTGTTAGAGGGAGTGTTAAATTATTTTTCGGAAATCTGGCCAAATCGTTTAAATATTGATGGAGAGAATTTGGGAGATGTTTGGACACACCCCTTATTAATGGTTTGAATATCAATGATCACTTTATTCCGTTCCATAAACTATCGCAGTGGTTGACATATTCTCTGATTGAGCCACTCGAGCAATATGGTGTAGTTGTAATCGAAATAGATAGATTAACCGGTTTGGCGGAATATCGCAACGGTGGATTATTTATTGATAAGGGAGTTATTCAAGCAAAAAATGATTCTGTATTTGGAAAATCTTTTTCTCCAGAAGATGAAATTATTATTGAATGGCGTGCGCTAACTATTTGTCTATTGGATCTAATAGCGGAAAAAATCGCACAAAAATTGCAGAAAGATAGTCATGAATTCCCCTTAGCGAAAGTATTGCAAGGAGGCACATGGCTTGCTGGTAGAGAAATAGCTCAAAAATTGAGACATGATGGCGCTCCGCCTATTAATATAATTAGTGATGGAACTGTTTTTTAATGCTTGTGTAGATATATTTGAAGAGGAAGATGTTATATGAGTAATCAGCAAAAGATTGTTAAAGAAATTAAACACCCTCTTATCGCCCATAAGTTAACTTTGATGAGAGATAAAAATACTAGTATTGCTAAATTTCGCTCTTTGATTAAAGAGGTAAGCCTCTTATTGGGATATGAAGCAACGAGAAAAATGCAACTAGATGAGAAGGAAATAGAGACTCCACTTGAAAAGGCGAAGATGCCTGTTTTAAGGCAAAAAAAAAGCGCTTTGATATCGGTCCTTCGAGCTGGAAATGGAATATTGGATGGCATGATTGAGCTAATGCCTACTGCTCACGTCGGTCATATTGGTCTCTATCGAGATCCAAATAGCCATAGCATCATCGAATACTATTTGAAATTTCCAAAAGATATAAATCAACGAAGTGCTATGGTCTTGGATCCAATGCTTGCTACTGGCTATTCAGCAGTGACAGCTGTTAAAAGATTAAAACAGGTAAAGCCCACATCAATTGAATTTATTTGTATTGTCGCTTCTCCAGAAGGAATTCAATTCTTTCATGAGCATCATCCTGATGTTCCCATTATTACTGCTTCAATAGATCGCGAGTTAAATTCAAAAGGATATATTCTACCAGGATTGGGGGATGCAGGTGACCGCCTTTTTGGAACGCAGTAGTATATTTTTCTAAAGTGCCGAATCTGCTTTTGTATCAAGTAAGATGGGATTTAATGGTTCGTGCGATTATTCTTAGATAAATATTTATCATAAATTTTTTTGATAGATAATTGCATCTTCTTGATTGGAGTAGTAAGATTTTTTGATTCGGTTTTTTTTCATGCCAATTTTTTCGTACAATGCTTGTGCTGCTTTATTTGAAAGTCTAACTTCAAGGAATAGATTTTTTTGCATAGGGTCCTTTTTTAGTAAATCCATTAGAGAATTTAGAAGGCTCTCCCCTACTCCTTTTTTCCGGTTTGACGGGGTTACATAAATAAATAACAAATCTGTGAATGAATCGTTTTTTTGGAAGAAAATTAAACCTTGCCAGTGATCATCTGTGCAGTCATGTATATAATATAAGTAGTAAGAACTTTGCCTCAAAATCTTAAGAATATCTTTACAATTCCAGAAATTCCAATTCTTAGCTAATAAGTTAAGCTCAGTAATTTCCTCTTGCTTAAACTTAAATAATTCTAACTGCAATTATTATTTTCCTATAGAAAGTAAAGGGTAGTAGTTTTGGCTATCTTTAAAACGTCTAATTATATATTTTTTTTTGAGATCAGACTTCCATGCTGGAGTTTTTCCTATGCTATCATCTTTTTCTATCCCTATATTTTTATTTTGCTTATAGGATTTTACTTGAATTACAGTGATGGTAGTTTGTTTAAGTGTTTTATTATTCAGTCCTAAAACTTGTAAAGCATCGCGAAAGTATATATTTGTACTTGATAGTTTTTTGATTTTTTCCAAATTTTTATCAATGGATTGATCGTTTGGGAAAAAACTCCCCATTTTTTGGGTATCTTGATGGATTAACATATCAAATAAAAAAATATCTAAATCTTTTTGCCAACTTTCTTTTCTTTGCAAAGATTTTTCGTTTATCGGTGTATTGTCGAGTGCCTTTTTTATTAAAAAATAACCTTCAAGTTGCCATTGCGTATAAAAAGTATTATTAATTTCTGCTAAAACTCTGTCCCCAAGTGGTGGATTGCTGTTTCCAATAGCTTGAAATGAGTATAGAGAAAAAGCATAAAATAATAGTATTAATCTCACAATATTTTTTCCTAATAATTCCCTGTGTTATACAAACGTTGCTATTTTCTTAAAGCGAGCTCAAATTTTTTTATATTTAAAATCTATTATTATTGCTGAGTGAAAACAAAGCATTTTTTGCACGTGCCCTCTTAACTGTATTTGGCGTAATGGGATACTTTCTTAATATTCTAAGATGTTCCAATTTTATAGTGAGGTGACACAAAATAAAAATCAAGTAGTAAGGAAATTGAATATATAAGTGGGTATCTAAAATTGATAATTTCTTAAAAAATTACTTGCAAAAAAAAAATATTATTGGAGGGGCATGAAACTCTTGACTTTAGGCAGAATGAAGGTAAATTTTCCCTTAATTATCGTCTGGATTAATTTGTAGGGAGCCAATAAATGAATAAGGCTGAGTTAGTGGAGGCCATTACAGGCTTAACGAATCATAAGAAATCTGAGACAGAAAAGCATTTAGATGCTTTTATCGAAGTTGTAACAGAGAGTCTTAAAAAAAATGAAGCTGTAAAGCTCGTAGGTTTTGGAACATTTGATGTTTCGGATCGAAAGGCTCGCGTTGGTAGAAACCCTCAAACAGGAGAAGAGATTCAAATACCAGCACGTAGAGTGCCTGTGTTTCGCCCAGGCAAGGAACTTAAAGATACTATAGCAGATTAGAAGTTGTTTGTCTGACACGCCGTCTTTGTGATGCGTCAGAATGGAGAAGGCTGCTATATTTTGGAGCCCTGTGATTCCTAATTTCTTTGAGCGAATTAATATCCTATGTATTCAGTTTCCTTTTTAGGCTACGTTGAGCTTTTCATGTTTAAATGCATAGGATTTTAACACTGCTGTCTTTATTTTATATGACAACAAAATTTTTTATTGGGAGAGTGGTCACAATACATGCATCTTTGAATAAACAGCTGCCTTTTGATATGCTCCAAAGTTTTAGTTATCATGTATTTAAGATGGACACTTTAGTCTCCTTCATCTAAGAAGTCTACCATTCGGTGTTTGAGAAGCTCTTCTATTGTAAGTTCAGATAAAACACGATCTTCTTCACTATCGTCGCCCCTTGCAGCAAGGTATGTTCCACCTGTAGGTTTGTCGTGATAATTAATAATGGTCCATGTTATTTTGTTTTCTCTATCATAAACTCTAAAAGGGATCATAATGTTATTACCTACATTAATGTTCTAAAAAACAAATATGCTGACACTCTAAACAAGAGAGTCAGATTTAGGGTGTTTCTAAATTATAAACTGAATTGTGTATTCTTTCTTTAAAAATCGCACGTGTAGGGCTCCTGAGATTTTTTTGGCACACGCTAAACACATGGGTTTATTTTTGTATCATAAGAATGCATTTCACTCAAAGATTTGGATATCATTTGTGTTTCAGTCTTCGGGAAGCCTAACCTAAGAGGCGTTTAGAGTGTAGTTTGTAATGCCCGCTACGTAAGCAATCTAGACATTTTTTGGCAATTTTGATCTGGACTTTGATTACCTGTTTTTTATGTGTTTTCGGAAATGCTTTAAGTGATTGCATGAACTCTTTTTGTCTTCGTTCAGACATATTTGTCAGAAGTTTTTGTCTTACTTTTTCGCTGCTTAACTTCCATGCAATTATCCATTCTTTTTCGGAAAAGCTGGTCAATAGATTTTGGATACTTTTATCATCGAGGCGAAATATATCGGCATAAAGAAACTCACAATGCTCGTAGAGCTTTGCAAAAATTGGTGAGGCAGAAGCAAGCTTTTTCGTCATTCGTTGCCTTGTCACAGGATCTAGCTCGCGCAACATAGATATTAGAATTGCCGGACCATTGAATGTTCTCAGCTTATCTTTATTCATTTCTATCTTACCCTGTACGTTGCAGTAGTTGGAAACATCATAACAGCCTCGGTATGTTCCTTTGTGGAGATTATAACAGGAATACTGTAGTCGGCAAGTAATGCAGATTGGCCCATGATCAACTCGGCAGTAACTTGATATTTTGAAGTTATTTGCATTTTGCCTTTTGTTAAAAAGCAAACTGTAAAGCCATCTTTTACATCTAACTCAATGCTTTCGCCTTGTTCTAACGTTATGACGACGAGTTGGCAAAATGAAGTGATTGGATATTCTTTTAGGTACACTCGCTTATCATTGATCTTGGAGATTTTAGGGCATTTACGTAGGCTATCGGCAAATTGTTGACCAACTTGTTTTGATGGCTCTATAATTGATAATGCTTCATCTAAATGCAACTGTCGTTCAACCCCAGACTCAGGATCAGGTTGTCCGGATTTGTTATACTTTCTTCCCCAATCCCATAAGCGATAAGTTTTACCGCTTTTTCCAAATAATACACGCTGTGGTTCTAATAAGGTTAAGCCAGGTCCTATTGCATGGGGAACGCCTGCAGGAATATCAAAATAGTCACCAGGTTGTACTCTTATAAAATTTAGATATTTTTCCAAACTTTCATCGGATTGATTGATAATATTTCGCAATTCATTTTTTGTTAGGCTGGTGCTAAATCCCAAGTAAACACCTGCGCCTGGGTCAGAGTCTAATATCAGCCATGCCTCTGGTTTTCCGCACTCTAATTCACTAAGTGCGGGATCAGAGTCATCAGGATGTACTTGTAGAGAAAGAGGAGCAGCTGTGTCTAGCAATTTTACCAGTAGTTGGCAGTGCCCTCCTGATGCCTGCTCTATATAAGTTGTTGACAAGATTTCTTTTCCGCGTGCCATTATGAGGTCTGCTATGCGGATGTCTGTTCCTTTTACAAGAGAAGGAAATTGAGGGTCACAGGAAAATTCCCAAGATTCACCGACTTGAACATCTTGTTTGGTTTTTTGATCTAAGATGCTTTTCTTATATTTTTGCTTAATCCTCACCCCGCCCCAAGGGGTCCTAGATAATTCTGTAAAGTTATCAATCGACAATAAAATGGGGCCTTTGATGATGTTATCAAAGGTTTTATCGAGGTTCGCTGTGTTCATATTTTTCTCAATGCTTGTATATCAACCTGGAGGCCATTGCAAGCGACGTCCGGCAAGGATGTGGGCATGAATATATTCGACTTCCTGACCCGCATCCTCTCCGTTATTAAAAATGACCCTATAACCATCTTTCTCCAATCCTAGATGTTCTGCCACTTTAGAAATACCGATAAAATATTTAGCGATAAAGTTAGTCGATTGATGGCCTAATTCTGCAAATCGACCAATCTTTTTCTTCGGTATTACAAGAACATGAACTGGTGCTTGAGGGTTTATATCCTTAAAAGCTAGGATGTCTTCGTCCTCGTAAACCAAATCGGCTGGAATTTTCTTGGCTATGATCTTATCAAAAATTGTTTCGTCCATCATCTATGCCTTTAAAGCTTTTTGTTTTCGCGATGTTTATGTAAAACTAATCTACGGATAGATTAAGAAAACAACTTTTTTTCTATCAACTCGATTAATATATGAATACATTTAATGTGTAGTTCTTGCGCGCGATCAGCGTAGCCATTGCCACCAGGAGTGCCTATGAAGCAGTCAGAATATTCGGTTAGCTCGCAGCTTTGTTTTGTTAAGTCGACTCCGGTTAGTGCTATAACTTTTACCCCTAAGGTTTTTGCGGCTTTAACTGCTTGTAAAATATTTTTGCTGCTTCCGCTCGTACTAATGACAAATAGTATGTCATTGGAATTGCAATGCGCTTGTACATACCGTGAAAACACAAATTCATATCCATAGTCATTGCTAACACAGCTCATATGGGCAGGATCAGAAATAGATATCGCTGGAAGTGGGGCTCGGTCATTACGAAACTTTCCAGAAAGCTCTTCCGCGAAGTGCATTGCATCACACAAAGAGCCACCATTACCGCAAGTGAGTACTTTGCCGCCTTGAGAAAAACAATTTACAAGCAACATAGCTGCTGATTCAATTGCAGTTAAAGCCTTATCATTACTCATTAAAGCATTTAAAGCGCGCTGGCTCTCACTAAGAGCGGCTTTGATATCTGATATCATAAGGCAAATCTTTCTTTCTAAGCTGACTATATTTACATCATAGTTCCTCTATTCTATGACCAGTAGAATCATATCTTGTCAAGCGCTGTAATTCTAGCCAAGAAATATTCTTTCTGCGGGATAGTAAGTGGAGGCTATAACAGGGATCATCCACATTTCCACCCATATTTAGGAAAAAACACTTTCATTATAGACATATAACTCTAGCTGCTTCAGCTGTATCTTCGTAGTGTGTGAAGAAGGCTTTTCGGGAGTTTCATGTGGATATACATAAGAAAACATATTGATATTTTAGTGATTTTCATTATCCTTACTTCAAACCTCCTGTGGCTGCTTTATACATTTGAAGTTTAGTTTCTGGGGCTGGGCGTGTTAGTGCTCGAGAGAATTTGACTGTGTAAAAAAGCTGAGAAATGATACAGAACTGATTTAGATAAAAGCTGCTTTATAGCAGTTATTAAAATAAGTAGACGAAAAGAGGCTCGACCAACTATGGCGTATCAAAAAATTTTTGTTGATAATCCGCATTGCTCACGAAGATACCATGTCACCTTTGATGATAAAGACGAAAAGTTAGCACGTGTAGAATTAAAATGTGCTCATTGTGATTCTGTAATTTATGAGTTTCGCAACCATCCAAAAATAAAAGTTGTCCGTGATGAGAATTTAACGAAGGCAACGGCTTTAAGTCCTAATTTAGCTAGAAAGTGCTATTACCAGGATAAACTTCCGCCAAAGAAGCATACAGAAGAGCAAGCTCAAGTGTAATTGCGAGGAGAAGATGAGCCTAACTAAAAAGTAATGCTTTGCTGTAATTCGCAGGCAAGAAGAAATTTAGGCCTTAAAAATTTTTTCTAAGAGAAATTTTCTGAGATTTATGAATCTTAAAGAGCAAATACTTGTTATTGATCCTGCATCCCACACACCGGAATTGGATTGTTTTAATCATATTGCTTGTAATTCAAAGTTGCCATGTAGCTATCATTTGCCGGCTCTTTTATCGATGCGATCATTACATAGTATTGATCCTTCGTTAGTAAAAGGAATTATCGTTTTTGGCAGTGCGACAAGTGTGCATGATAACATAAAATGGCAAGATAATTTTGCGAGTTGGTTGTTTGAGGAAATGCTTAGAGGAGTACCAACTTTGGGCCTGTGTTATGGACATCAGCTCATCGCACATGTTTTTGGAGGCGAAGTTGGTTTTTTTAATGTTCAGAAGGATAAGCTTAAAGGATTTAGGAAAGTTGAATTTGAAGAAGATCCACGTTTAAATCTTACAAAATCTACCGGAATGTCTGTTGTCTCTCATAATGAAATCGTTAAAAAGCTTCACGGCGAGTTGGAGTGTTGGGGAAGCAGTGAGTTAATTTCCTTCGAAGCAATACGCCATAAAATACTTCCCGTTTGGAGCGCACAAGCGCACTTAGAAGCAACTCACGAGTTTCTTTTCAATCAAGGGATTCAGTGCCTTGATAAAAATATGAATTTTTCGTTTGGCCACAGTATCATTCTTTCCTTTCTAAGGTTTTGCAAGAGTCAAAAGTAACTAAAAAGCAAAATTTTTGTGAGCATAAAAAACAGTGTGATCCTGTGTTTTTATGCAAGTTGGCGCGGCATCATAGGAAAAATGCTCACAGCTAATAAAATTAATTAAATAATTACAATTAGTTATAATAAAGCAGGAAAAAAATGCTTAACTACCTTAATTTTTTAGACGAAGGGCGGTTATATGTCACATGAAGTGTCAACCCCAGACAGGAGGTCGAAATGGGTCTGCGAATTAGGACGAATACTGCATCTTTAAATGCACAGCGAAGATTAGGCATTTCCACTGATAACTTAAAAGATTCAATGGCAAAACTAGCATCTGGCGAAAGAATCAATAAAGCCGCCGATGACGCAGCTGGCTTGGCTGTATCTGAAAATTTAAGAGCTGATATTCGCTCGTTGAATATGGCGAAGAGAAATGCAATGGACGGTGTGTCACTTGTCCAAACGGCTGAAGGTGGATTGGTAGAAACAAGTAATATGCTTATACGCCTTAGAGAGTTAGCAATTCAATCGGCATCTGATACTATCGGAAATACTGAAAGGGGATTCCTAAATAAAGAATACGTTCAATTAAAAGACGAGATTGATCGTATTGCAAGTTCGACAGAGTTCAATGGAACACGTCTATTGGTTGGTTCTACTGATCTTCCAGAAGAGCTTCAATCTGCAAATTCATTTCCATTAGAGATTCAAGTTGGTAAAGATTATTTTAATGAATCTGATGCTATTGATGCTCCAAACCCAGTGAATATTATAAAAATAGATTTTGCTAACATAAATGCTTTTACTTCAGGAGACGGATCTTTAGATATCGGTAAAAGTGATGAAGGTACTAGCGTATCTGGCAAAGCAGAAGCGCAACAAAGCATTGCGAAACTTGATGATGCTATAACAAAGGTTAACGAGTTTAGAGCTTACCTTGGAGCGATTCAAAACCGATTAGGCTCAACGATTAATAACATTGGTGTACAAACCGAGAATTTATCTGAATCTAGAAGCCGTATTCGCGATACAG
Organism: Bdellovibrionota bacterium; assembly: GCA_041391425.1. Classification (GTDB taxonomy): domain Bacteria; phylum Bdellovibrionota_B; class Oligoflexia; order Oligoflexales; family JAWKNZ01; genus JAWKNZ01. Next base: position 110,560 of record JAWKNZ010000006.1, on the reverse strand, counting down.
ATTTTGCTGCTGAAACAGCTAAATTGACTCAGTCGAATATCTTGCAGCAAGCTGGTACTGCGATTTTAGCAAATGCAAACCAACAGCCGCAGGTTGCCTTGAGCTTACTTGGTTAAAGTTAGTATTAACTTGTAGATTCAATTTCGATGTGACAATACGGCGAGGGAGAAGAGTCTAAGGCTCTTTATCCCTCGTGATAACTGTTGTTTTATTATAATGATGAATCTTGTTTAACTAAATGTTGAAGAAGATTTCTGATGATTGATAGTGACAAGTTGTAAGATTAATGATCCTCTCCAAGTTTGCTTTTTTATTTGTTGCATTCTGTATTAGAAAAGCCTCTGAATTTTTAGCTCATCTTTAATTCATTTTCTTGGTCACAGTTTAATTTTTTAAAAATGTTTGATCTTACTCAAATTATTTATATGTTTGGTATGCGAGAGTCATGGTATTATCTTTTTGCTTTCTTCCTATGAAATTAATTTTTAACTTATTTCGAACATTGTGATGCAGTTTAAATGATTAAGATGCTTCGCATTTGCTCAGCATGACGGACTATTGTGAGTACGTGTGGAGTTTGCTTTGGGTATTATAAACGATCATTAGTGAGATTGTACGTGTTTGCTTAGCATGGAGGGCGATTTGGAGCATATGTGGAACTTGTTTTCAGTGATTTTTTAACGAGTAGAACTCAATTAATAAGGAGTATTTAGGAGATATGCCGAGAATAATTATAAATTAAAGGATTAATCTTAGCGTTCAAGTTTCAAAAGCGGCTATTCTAGTTCATTTAAATTAGATAAATTAGCAGATAAGTACGATATTGGTAGTTATTATAAACATCTATTCAATAGATGTTTAATGGGAAAGAAGCTTTAGAGGGTAGTTAATACTAGGAACTCAAAATGCAGGAGTAGCAAGTAGAGAAGTTCATGTTAGATTTTCTCTTTGTTTTTTTAGTGTGTTGTATTTTAGTAGGCAAACAGTTCTAAACAATTTTTTCCTAGCTCCGAGCAGAGTAGTCACAATTTTAAAATCACATGAAGTGAAACTAGTTCGACAGGAGGTCAAGGATTCATGGGTCTTAGGATAAGAACAAATACTGCATCTCTCAATGCTCAAAGACGTTTGGGAATTTCAACAGAAAATCTAAAAGATTCTATGAGTAAACTTGCTTCGGGCAAGAGAATCAACAAGGCAGCTGATGATGCGGCTGGATTGGCTGTGTCTGAAAATCTTCGTGCTGATATCCGTTCTTTAAATATGGCAAAAAGAAATGCTATGGATGGTATATCATTAGTACAAACTGCTGAAGGTGGATTGGTAGAAACAAGCAATATGTTGATTCGATTGCGAGAGCTTGCCATTCAATCTGCTTCAGATACCATTGGTAATACTGAACGAGAATTTTTGGATAAAGAATTTTTGCAATTGAAAGATGAGATTGATCGAATCGCAAATTCGACAGAATTTAATGGAACAAGATTACTAGTCGGTACTTCGGAAGTGCCTGAAGAAATGCAAACCAATGCAAATGAGTTTCCATTAGAGATTCATGTTGGTAAAGACTATTTCGAAACTTCTGATGCAATTGACGCTCCTAATCCAGTAAACATTATAAAAATAGATTTTTCGAAATTAAATGGTTATACGACTGGTGATGGGTCTTTGGATATCGGCCGTGCGGAAGAAGGAACTCGTGTAAATGCCAAACAGAGTGCTCAGCTGAGTATTGCAAAACTTGATGAGGCGATTACGCGTGTTAACGACCATAGAGCCTACTTAGGTGCGATTCAGAATAGATTAGGTTCAACCGTGCAAAATATTGGCATTCAGGTAGAAAATCTGTCCGAATCAAAGAGCCGTATCGTAGATACTGATTTTGCTGCTGAAACTGCTACCATGACGCAAAATAATATTTTGCAACAAGCAGGTACTGCTATTTTGGCGAATGCAAATCAACAGCCACAAATTGCTCTTAGTTTGCTGGGCTAAAATTTTTTTAGATTGTTTTTCTAGATATTGGGGAAGCCTTTTGAGTTGTAAGACCACTTGATCCACTTTGTGGATAAGTGGTCTTTTATTTTTATAAGAATTATATCGATGGGCGTACTACTTTGAAGTCATGATTGCTATACTATAGATGATGCTGGTATTGCTGTAAAATGCATGTCTTTATTATGAAAATAGATATTCTTTATATCTTTTCTCTATCATTAAGCCTGAATAATCTTGCTTTCTTTTGGGAATATTTTCGTAGATAGTGCTGATACAATGGTGAATATTGTACGTGATGCGATCTACTTCAACGTCAGCTACAGCCCTAGAAAATCTTATAGTATATATTTTTTAGGACTATAGCGTATGGATGGTTTTCCCTAATATGGAAGCTCGTCAGTACCTATCGTGATTAAGTGAAATGTTGAGAATTGAGGAAATAACGCTTCTGCATCTGCCTTTGATACAAAGGTTGGGCTACCTGCATTTGGACCTAAGGGTCCATCGAAAAGCATATTTCTAAAGCCTTCATTATCAAAGAAAGTAAAACCAGGCTGCCCACCATCAGTAGCCATTGCTTGCTCAAGCTCATCGATCATTGCTTGTGTCATAGTCGTACATTTTGGAGCTTTAACTCGAATAATCGTCTGTGAGTTGTTTGGTACTGAGCCGGCCCTAAATTCTACATCTCCGTAGATATATGCACCCCCTTTTGTGGCTGTCATTGCGACTGTATAGTTTTCTGGCTCTCCAGCAGTTGCGCCTTCTTTCCAAATCATTTGCAAGTGGTTTACTGCCGGATAGCTTAAATAGCTACTTTCAGGTACCGAAACGTATTTAACGTCAGCGCCAAACGGACCGCCGCCATTTTCTTGTTTCCAAGAATCATCTAAGCAAAATTGAACGACCCCCATTGGGCCACCATCATCGTCTGGATTTGATGGGTCAGGTCTGCCAAATGCTTGATTGCTGACAAAATGTATGTAATTTTCACTATCTGATTTGTAAACTGTCGTAGGCATACCCACAGAAAATGGACTATCATCACTATCTCCAAAAGAGAAGCCATCTAAAAACGTGGTTGTATAGCTTTGTGGAGACGAGGCCATATCGTAATTAATTAATATCTTACCAGATGGAAGGTTTCCCGACTCTGAAGATGAGTCTTCTTGTAAAAGGGAAGACATCCTAGATATTTCGTCCCAGTCGATTGTAATATTTCCTTTTCCCATGCCGACATCGGCTCCGAATTCTTGATCACCGTTAAAGGCGAGAAAGTCGAGGTCTTGATCAAGTAAGCGCGAAAAGTATGTTATGCGCTTGGCAAGTTTGTCGATAAAGTCATTTGGAAAAAAGACTATTTTCCAATATATCGATCCACTTCTGTGCCTAAATACAACGAGTCTGGTTGGTAGAAAAAATGTGTTCTCGCTTACTTCTTGTGTTGGCTCTCCATCTTTTAAATGGTGCTGTTTAGCCCAATTGTCAACTTCTTCTATCGATGGACATTGGCTTACTCCATTCTCACCAATACCGACGACACCAAATCCGTCTAAGTAGTAAATAGATTTGTCGGAGACTTTTTTGAAGGGAACTTCCCCTTCTGTATATTGTCCAAGTAATAGATCAAAATTGCATTTTGCAGCTCCGGTAACCATGTCAAAAATTTTGCTGAATGCTTCGGTGATACAAAATAATCCGTTTGAGCACTCTTCTTCAGCAGTTAGGCTAGTGGCAGCTGCATCAATTGCTAAGCCTAGGGGCATTTCTGTTGTTGCTTCATGTACGTCCGATACTGCTATATTGGTTTCGTCAGAGTTTAGCTCTAAAGCTCCCTCGTATTCTTCCTCAGACGGTAAACCACCGACGGCTAAAGAACCTGGGTTGCTCACTGGAACTGTTGTATTTGTCGGGGTTATTTCATCATCTGAATTCTTCGACTCTTCCTTTTTATTACACGCATGCATAGAAACAGATAAAAAAATTCCCAGGAGAAAATAGAGCGATTTTTTAAAAGTAGGATAAAAGTAAGACATTGAAGCACCTGTAATTTTATTTAAAGAACCCGTTGATTTAATCAACTGGACTTGCTATCGACCTATTGAGGTAAAATGTTGACATAAAAGGAATAAAATATAATAAAATTAGATAATTATAATAACTTGGAATATGGATGAACAACGACGAATCGGAAACATTATATTACTTTAATGAGGAAGGTCTTCTTGTTATGACAGAGGCCTATCATTTAAAGCGAGGTTATTGTTGCGAGTCTGGTTGCTTACATTGTCCCTATGGTTACAAATGTGATAGAGATAATGTAAATGGCAAAGGTGAGACAAATTTTGAGCCAAAAGATCAAAAAAGAGATAAAAACAGGGATAATCAGTGACTTCAAAGTGGTTTCCCTTGTTCCCTCGTTGACTGAGACATTTTTATCCGTCGGTGTTAATGTAGTTGGGCGTACACGCTTTTGTTGTCACCCCATTGATCGAGTTAAAAGTATCCCTATAGTTGGTGGTACGAAACAGGCTCGTTGGGTCCGCATTAAGGAGCTTTGCCCTGATCTTGTTGTTATTGATAAGGAAGAAAATCCTAAGTCTTTTTCTGAACATGAATCCTTTAATTTTGCTATAACGCACTTTAGCTCTTTGGCAGCAGCAGGAGTGGAGTTTTTCCAATTAGCAGATAAATTCCCCCCCGATTTGGCAGAAAAAATAGCTGTTATTGGGAGTCGCTATCAATCTGCATATAGTACAGCTCAAAAAAAACATATGGAAATTTTAGGCGGGGTTGAAGAAAGTGTGGAGAGAGCTGTCCCTGCCTTACTAAAATGGGTGAAGAAGCCAAGCAAAAAAATTAAGCAGGTATTGTATCTGATTTGGCATGATCCTTGGATGACAATTAGCCAGGATACATTTATTCATAGTATTCTTAGCTGCTTAGGGCTTGATGTTTACTTGCCTAGATTCGAAAGTAAATATCCAACTATAGAGTTATCTGAGTTTGATCCTGACCATACTTTGCTATTATGTGCGTCTGAACCTTTTCCATTTCATAAAAAGACCGAGATTATTTCTGAGCTTAAGTATCCAGCTGCGCTTGTTGATGGTGAAGTTTTAAGCTGGTTTGGTATTCGAAATTTACAGTTTATGGAAAGACACTTATAATTCTGTAGTTAAAATATTAGAGGAATATTTATGACTCATATAGTACGAGATATTGAAGTTATTGGCGTCCCTATGGACTTAGGGGCGAATATCAGAGGGGCAAATATGGGTCCTTCTGCATTGCGCATTGCTGGACTTCATCAAAAAATAGGCGTTCTTGGATATAACGTTGTGGATCGTGGAGACGTGCTAATTCCTGTTAGAGAAACGATTGCTCCGGAACACGCTGCTAGTCATTATTTACCCGTTATTGCTGACATTTGTGAGCAGGTTTATGAAAAAACTTTTGAAGCAATGGAGCATGGGCGTCTACCATTGTGTTTAGGGGGCGATCATTCCATCGCAATGGGTTCTATTTCTGGCGTAAGTTCTTATTTAAAAACCCTTGATCAACAATTAGGACTTATTTGGTTTGATGCACATGCTGATATCAATACACCAGAAACGTCTCCTTCTGGAAATATCCACGGTATGCCTTTAGCTGCGCTAATTGGACATGGGCATTCGCAATTTACTGGTCTTTCTGGTCGTTTTCCGACGATATCACCTAAGCACATTGCGTTAGTTGGAATTCGCTCGATCGATGCAAATGAGCGAAAGCTTTGTAAAGAAAGTGGTATACGTTATTTTACTATGCGTGAAATAGATGAACGTGGAATGCAATCAGTTATGGAAGAAGCGATTCGAGTTGCTTCAGCTGGCACATCAGGTATTCATATATCATTTGATCTTGATGCTATCGATCCCCTTTATGCACCAGGAGTTAGTACACCAGTTACAGGTGGACTAAGCTATAGAGAGTCTCATCTTGCGCTTGAAACGATTGCAGATACCAAAAAAGTTACTTCGATGGATTTCGTAGAGTTAAATCCAATGACTGATAATAAGCATATTTCTGGGGAGTTAATGGTTGAGCTTATTCAATCTGCTCTTGGAAAGGCTATTATTTGATGTTTGAGGTTATTAATAGTGACGGTAATGCTCGGACCGGTCGTTTGCAATTGTATCATGGGGACGTTTTGACCCCAATTTTTATGCCAGTCGGTACTGTTGGCTCTGTAAAAACGCTAGTTCCTCGAGATTTAATTGAAATAGATGCCCAGATTATTTTAGGCAATACTTACCACCTTTTTTTACGCCCAGGTATGGATGTTATTAAGCATTTTGGTGGACTTCATAAATTTATTGGCTGGAATAAACCAATATTGTCCGATAGCGGGGGTTTTCAAATTTTTAGTTTGGGCCAGCTAAATAAGCTCTCTGAAGAAGGTGCTGACTTTAAGAGTCATATAGATGGTAAGCGTTTTTTATTGACACCTGAGCTTGCGGTAGAGATTCAGGAAACCTTAGGTACAGATATCCATATGGTATTAGATGAGTGTACTCCTCATCCTGCTACTTATGAACGGGCAAAATCGTCAATGGAAAGATCATTAAGATGGGCCGCGCGTTGCAGAAAATCAAGAAAAGAGATGAATTTATTTCAATTTGGTATTGTTCAAGGAAGCACTTATCCAGATTTGAGAAAGCAAAGTGCCGAAGGTTTATTAGAGATTGGTTTTGATGGCTATGCTATTGGTGGGCTATCAGTAGGTGAGAGTAAGGAAGATATGCGTGTTATGACTGATGTAACTTGTCAGAATCTTCCAGCTTCATCACCCCGTTATTTAATGGGTGTCGGCACTCCTTTGGATTTAATTGAATCTGTTGCATTGGGCGTTGATATGTTCGATTGTGTAATGCCTACCAGAAACGGAAGGAACGGATCAGCATTTACATCGCAGGGTCGGGTTTCAATTAAAGCCGCGAAAAATAAATTTGATCAAGATCCTCTTGATTCTCAGTGTGTGTGTTATACATGCCAGAACTTTAGTAAATCTTATTTGCGGCATCTATATATTGCGGGAGAAATCACTGCGATGAGGTTGCTTTCACTTCATAATTTACATTTTTATCTGGATTTTATGCGTAAAATTCGGGAAGCCATTAATGAAAATAGATTTAAGGCTTTACTTAAAGAGCAACAAGAAATTTGGGATCGCTAGAATAAATTATGACCAAGTGCGGTTTTAACCGCTAAAGCAGCCTTTTTGTCTTTTACCTGATCAGCTCTTATATTTAGGTCGTCTTAAAATTTTGTACTATTAGACATAGGCCGAATCGCCGCCGCTGGCTATTACTATTTTTCCTTCTTCTTCCAACTTTCTAGCGATAGAGACTATTTCAAATTGTGTCTCTTCTACATCTGAAAGCTTCACAGCGGACATAGCTTCCATATCTTCTTTAAGCATTTGAGCAGCACGTTCTGACATGTTTCTAAAAATTAGATCTCTAACTGATTCAGATGCTGTTTTTAAGGCGATCTTCCATTGATCATTTTTAACATTTTTAATGAGTTCCTGTATTCCTCGATCATCGATCTTAACAAGGTCGTCAAACACAAACATTAATTGTCGTATTTGCTCGGCTAAATCAGGATCTCTTTCTTCAAGATTATCTAATATTTGTTCTTCTGTTGCTTTATCTATCAAGTTAAGCATTTCTGCAATTGGTTCGACACCACCAATTTTTTGTGTCGAAATAGAGCCCATAGATTGAATTTCGTTGCGAAGAACATCGTCTATTTCATCTATAATTTCTGGCGCTACTGCGTCTAAGTTTGCAATACGAAGCATAATTTCTGTATGTAAGGCCTCAGGAAGAAGCTTTAAAGTCTCACCACATTTCTTGGGGTCTAAATGTGCTAAAATTAATGCGATTGTTTGTGGATGCTCATGTCTGATAAAGTTTGACAACGTTCTTGGATCAATTAACTCGAGTGAATCTAAATTAGCCGATGAACCTAAAGATAATTGTTCAATAAGTTCGTCTGCATCTCCCCCTTTGAATGCATGCCCAATAACTTTTTTGGTAAATTCATTGCCACCGTAGAAAAATTTACGATTTTGCTGTAAAATTTCGTAAAATTCTAACATGATGTCATCGACAACGTCTTGCTCTAATCTACCAAGGCGGCTCATTGCACTGCCAATTCGCTTTATTTCGAATTCTGACATATTTTTGAATATCTCAGCGGAAATTTCTTCTCCAAACGATAGTAAAAGAATTGCAGCCTTTTGAGCACCTGAATATTTGTTCGTTGCCAACCTTTAACGCTCCTTGGGAATTATCAAAATTTTGATACAGTGCAAATCAGAATTTTGTCACAAACTATTGACAGTAACCATATATCATTATTTTACGTGAGTAATGATTGATAGAGAAGGCATATGAATTAGGTAGATTTTAGCTAGCATTAGAATGATGGCTCGATTAAGTGGGAGGCAAATATAAAGAGAGTTGTCTTTTTGACCTAAAGAAAACTGATTATTATATAAGAAATTGCTCAAGCAGTGCTACGATTCTACTCAGCAGCCTCTATGCCGCAGGGTATTTTTAGTGAGTACATGCTGTATGGTCGCTATGAGCATTTTAATGCGGGCAAACTTATGTATTGTTGTGTAGTAATTTCAGGCAGTTTCTTCGTCACCGTTGTGCAACTGCAAGCGAAGGCAAGAGTTACTGTTGGAGTGAGGAGTTGGTAGGGCGATTGGTGGATACTGCTGGAAATGTCGACCAGCATACTCCTGTTCCGGTAGCATTCTAGCTTATTATCGAGAATTTATCCCTTTCTTGACTAGCAACTATATTGTTAGTAACGTAACGTACGTCGAAATTTAAAATCATGTATAAACGGTCTTAGTAAGGAGTGTAGCTTATTGAATGAGGCTTATTAATAGTTTTTTTACATAAAAGATTATTTTTTAGCCTACTTAATTAGCCAAATGACATGGATGATAACACTGAAGATTGGAAACAGAGGCAAAAAGAACTCGCGCGTGAAATGAGGAAAAAAGCTTATTTGCGAGCTAAAAAACTTAAACTTAGATATGAGGCTGATCGTAAGGGAGCTGCGAAAAAAGAGAAAGTCAGCAAACAGCAGGATAATGACTTCCGTCAACAGGCTAGAGAGAAGGCGAGAATATTACGTAAAGAAAATTATAAACGTATGAAAGAAAAAGCTGAACAGGAAGCCGTAAAAAAAAGAAAAAAGAAAAAAGCAGAGTATGAGCTTGAAAACAAAGCTAAAGATAGTGAGGGAACTCCTCCTCTTGTTCTTGAATCGTTAAAGTTAGTGAAATTCGATAGAGAAAATAATACCTTCAAGGCTATGGATCGGATTCCTCCAAAGTTGAGATTGATTCTTTCGAAAAATGACGACACTGTGTGAATTTTATCTATCACTAACATTAAAGCTCAAACAAAACAGGTTTTAACGCTATGTGGGGCTATTTGTGGGATTTATGTAGTTAATAATTGCGGGCATTGACGATGCGGTAGGCAAACCTGTTTTGTCTGAGTATAGCTTTGATAGCCCGCATTTATATTATTAGTAAGGCCGCACAATCTTTCATTTCTGAAATCAGCAGCCCTACTTTATTAAATTAAAAATTAATGGCACTCGCCCTGATAAGATATAATACGCTCAATATGTGCATTTCCCTCTTTATAGGTTGCAAGTAGTGATACGCCATCAGCGCTTATGATATCGAATACATAGCCCTTTTGATCTAGAGTGTACGAATATTGAAGGTCTTGCCTTCCTATTCTTGCTTCTTGCTCAATTTCTATATTGCATTGCATATTCACATCTGTTGCACCTTGGTCTGTTGTTAAATATTGCTGATGCGTTTGTTGTTGCTGATGCGTTTGTTGTTGCTGATGCGTTTGTTGTTGCTGATGCGTTTGTTGTTGCTGATGCGTTTGTTGTTGCTGATGCGTTTGTTGTTGCTGATGCTGTTTGTTGTTGCTGATGCGTTTGTTGTTGCTGATGCGTTTGTTGTTGATTATATATGATGTCACAGTCATCGAGATTTTTAGATACCTGACATATCATCTGATGTTTATAGGACGGAGATTGTAGATATTTTTCCCCCGACACTCCTGAAATATGGAAAGGTTGTCCTATAGTATATGAGCTAAAGTAGTATTGATCTTGATTAAAATTCGTTCCGTGTGGGATTCTGAGCTTAACCTTTATTTCGTCATTTCCAGCTAAAAATATTTTTACATGTGCTTTTTTCTTGGAAGTTGCTCTAAACTCTGTCGTGTATATTCCAGGCTGTAATGTCACATAATAATCGTCTTGTCCAAACTTACTCGCTTTAACTTTTAAAGGGCTATAAACTTCAAGAGTTCCTGATACAGTTCCGCAGCCGAGAAAAAAGAGACCTACAAAAATAGCCAATACAATCCGTTTCATATTCTCCTCCAATCCTTTTAGATATGATCCAATTACTAACGCCAACCGCCAGTATCGTGGACTTCAAATCACACAAAAAATCCATTACCATCGCGTTAATGCAAGTGATATTCCAGAGGGTCAAATGTATGTTAAGGTATTGCAGTTATAGAAAAAAATCTGTCAGTCATGAAAAACGGGCGTAGCAAAATTTATTCAGATGCAATGTAAGAGGTACGCTTTGACTACTTTCTATTCATTATGGTTCAATTTTTACACTTCATTAAGTAAAATTCATATATTTTTAAAAACAAAACCTAATAAATACAGAATATTAACCTGAGAAATCAGGCTTATTTCCACTGGCATATTTTCTGCTCTATCAAATGTGAGTAAATGCCAAGATGAGGGGGATGTACTGTGAAAATGTTGAGTTTCTTGAAGATTGTGTTTGTTTTCGCCACATCACTAAACTTAAGCTGTGAAAAAGAAAGCAAAAAAGAAAGTGAAAAACCAAGAAAATTTACTGCAGATTTCAGCGAAGAAAATGTCAAAGATTTGGTTAAAATTATAGGCGGCTCTATATCAGATAAGAATGATAACAAATGGATGATCGCAATCGTTCAACGAAGCAAAGAGAATGTATATTATGGCCAATATTGCGGTGGAGTCCTTGTAGATCGAAATTGGATAATATCAGCAGCACATTGCTTAAGGCTCGATGATGGTGGGATCAGAGAAGCAGATATCGTAGTAGGACGACACGATTTAGATGAGAATGAAGGTGTTCGAATTCAAATTAAAAACGTCTATATGCATCCAAATTATAATACTAGCACACATGAAAATGATATTGCATTACTACAGTTGAGTGAACCCGTAGATTTTATACACCCGATTGGCCTAATTGCTCAAAGTATTAATACACCCTCAGTATATGAAAATGATCTAGATAAAATAAAAGCTAGTGAATTCATTGCTAATGGGAAAATATTAGGATGGGGTAATCTTAATTATGAAGATCCTCATTTTCCCTTTAAATTGCATGAAGCCAACGTACCAGTTGTCTCAAACAATACCTGTCGAAAAGCACCATTGCATTCTGGCATGAACATCTTTGAAAATATGATCTGCGCCGGATATCCCAGAGGTGGAGTTGATACATGCCAAGGAGATAGTGGCGGTCCATTAGTAGTGAAAGACAATTTAGGGAGATGGCAACTGGTTGGGATAACCAGCTTTGGACGCGGATGCGCTATTAAAGGAACTTATGGTGTATACACTCGAGTTTCAAAATATATAGATTGGATAAGCCAAACTGCATGCTCATCATCAATTCCGAATGCATCCCACATTTCAGTTTCCACAGCAGGCATGTCGGCCACAATGATTATCTCTGAAAGCGACCCACAAGTTGAGCATCAACTTTACTACGCAGGGTATTCTGATTATGATGATATCCGCTCAATGGAAATCAGCTCTAAAAAAGATATAAGTGTTACATTTAAGAATCCAGCAGCTCATTCAGTAGCAGTGCGTCCATACAAAGGCATTTGTTTTGGCAATTTCTCAAATATCGCCAAATTTAAGGTTGAAAGCAACTAATTACATATTGATTGCGGCTATCGATAAAATTAGCCATTTAAACACCTTAAATGTTAAATATTTCTCTAATTAATGTCGATATCACTCGTGAAAAAGAATTCACAAATAAATTTTAGGAATCTCCACGAGTGAGCCTAATCGACTATGTAAAAAAAGCTTTGATTTTAAATCCTAACCCAGGAATGCGTAATGATATATGCAATACCCTAAAAGATCTCGGGATTACGGCTCTTAAGTTTGGAAATGCCTCTACTGGCATAGGAAAAATTGTTGAAGAAGAAGAACCATGCGATCTAATTATCTGCGATATGTCTTTAGATGACATTACTGGCATAGATTTAATCGAAAACATTCCTGATTATCCACTATTAGAAAAATCTCAAATTGTTTACACTATATTAAACGACCAAGTATCAGATCTCAAAGAGGCAATGGACCTACCTTTTGCCGGCTTTATAATTAAACCGTTTTCTCAGTTATATATGGTCAATTATCTCAACGAAATTTTCAATCTTATGAAAATTTACGATAATGACCAACATATATTAAAAATGCATTGCCAAGCTCAACTCTGTGAAGTTGAAAAAGACTACCATGATGCAATTCCAATTTATCAAGAAATGTTAAACTTAAAAGCTTATCCACCCATATTATTCAATCTAGCAAAAAGCTACCATTTTTCCGGAGATTTTGAAGCTTCGACAAAAAACTTGAATGCTGTATCCCAAATCAATCAAGAGTATAAGAAAAAAGTAGTTGAGTTTTTAAAAGAAAATCCTATTCCCAAGCAAAAATTGACGTTAGATTCAAATGAAATAGACCCTCAAGCATTCAGGCTATTTCCTTCAACACCAGAACAAAGCCGACGTAAAGTATTTGGGATTGACAAAGATAATATAGTCGTTATAGCGTCATCAACATTTGATGATCGAATGAATATGAAAAATATTCTAAAAAATATTGGATATTCAAATATTGAAAATGCAGATGATGGGCAAAATGCAATAAATCTATTGATAAAAAAGAAGGCTAATCTTCTAGTAACTACTATGGAACTAGAAGGTATGAATGCCTTACAACTTACTGAAGCTATTCGGTCACAAAATTTAAATCGTGTTAAAATTGTTATCTTACTTGAAGAAGAGTTTATAGATAATTTAGAACAAGCATTTGAGCTTGGCATCAATGCGTACTGCCTCAAGCCATACTCAACTATTACACTTTCAAATGCATTAGATCATATGAACTTAATGCAAGAATTGTTAAAACCGGCAAAAAATATGGCAGTAGGGGCTTTGCTCAGACTTGCTTGGCACAACGGAAAAAATCAAAATTATGATTCCGCTATTTATTATGCTGATGAAGCGCTATTGCTTGATGCAAATAACCCATTGGCACACATAACAAAAGCAAAATTCGTGATTCCGCAAGGCTTGGGAGATGAAGCCAGAGCATTATGCGCGCAAGCCATAAAAGTAGATGCGAGATATCAAAGTGTCGTTGATAAGATTCTTACAGAAGGTGCGGTCATTTTAAAAACCATAAAAGAAAAGAAAGAAGAAAAAAAAAGGATTGAAGAACGGCAATTAGCTGAAAGAAAAAAAAGTGAAGAAAGTAAGAAAAAATACTCAGAAGAGATGACTCGCCTTAAAAGCTTAGCTGGGAAAAAAGAAGATGAAAATATAATTTCAGAAGAAGATAGAAGTGTTACGATCCATCAAGACAATGGCAGCAGTATCGAAATTGGAGATGATGATTTCTCATTAGAAATTGAAAACGATATCGATATTCAGCCAGAACCAGAAAACCATAAAATGGAAAAAATATCTCAAATAGATGAGAGTCAAGAAAAAATTAATATTACTAAATCCAATCAAATTTCCCTTAAAAAAAGGAATTCTAAACCAACTTCCGCTAAAAAAACCCCAAAGAATCAAAACAGTCAAAAACAAACAGTAAGCGTACCAACACAACGACGCAATGAAAATGAATCAACGTATAAATTAGATCCAACAAAATCCAAAATTAGGAAAGAAATTGAGACTAAAAAAGTACACAGCCCAAAGGCTATCCAGAAAAAAAATATGGATCAAGATTACAAAATTACAACAAACAAAAATCCTAAAAATGGCCACCTATCAAAACACACTAAAGAACCATCTTATGAAGTAGATAATAGCAGTAATCGTAAAGACACAAAAATTATTATTGAGCCGACAAACAAAAGAGCCTTGAGTTCAAGCAATATAAATAAACACGTTATTAATAACAAGGATATTCACGAGAATAAAGATGAACCTGATCTAAGTAATAATCAAAGAGATGAAGCTGAAATATCGGAAGAAAATACGCTTAATATAAAGCCAATAAAATTGAAAAGAAGAGTTATTAAGGAACAACAGGACAATCTCAATGATTATGAAGAAGTATTTTATTTGAAAAATGAATCAATTGATGACGAAGGAAAAAATAGAGATCTTTTAGAAGAAACAGAGTTTGTAAAATGGGTTCCCCCAGACGAGTTGAATAAAAAAACTATGCGCCTTCATGAAGGTGATAAAGCAGAAAAAAAACATCACAAAACTAGAAGCGATAGTGATCAAAATGAAAACCCTGAGCACGAAAAAGCAATTAGAACTATTTCAGAACAAGCAAAGCTCATGAATGGAAGAATAACTACTCAATTAAATTCAAATGAAATAAACAGTGCAGTTAAAGATTACGTAGTATCACTGGGAAAAGAATTACATGATCTTTATAAAAACGGCAGTATTTTTATAGATGACGATGATAAGAAAAATAATATTAATCGACTAAGCAAGAAAATTGAAAAAAATAAAGATGACAACAACGTGCTATTCGATATTGGAAAAGTATTTATTGAATCCGGAGCTGTCGATGCCTTCTTGTCAAAAGGTTCAAATATTTCAGAAAATCCTGATATTAAAAGCAATGCAAGTTTATTTACTGATAAAGTTTTTTCCGAAATAGAAAGCAGTGGAAATTTTTCTGGGATTTTTGAATCCTTGAATTACAATGCAAAGTTAAATTTGTTAAAACAATCTTCATGTTTAGATGGCGGAATTACAGTCCTAGATAATATTATTTCTGCAGGAAAACATAAATCACTAATTGCTGATGTCTTGAAAAATAAGGCATCAAAAACTTATATTTCAGACTTGCTGGAAACAAAAGCTGGAAACCTATTAATTCAAAAAATCCAAGAAAACGATAAGCTTTCAAGAAAAATTAGTAAAAATCTTGGTACTTCAAGTTTACAAGAATTACTTACATCTGAAAAAAATAATCTTTTAAATACATTAGGTGATGAATCAAATGCTTCTCTTATTGTATCTCAATTAAGTGAGACTGATCATAAAGATCTTCTTCTTGCTGGACAAGAAGACGGTATTTTCCCTAATTTCATTCACAAACTAGAAAACCTAGGAGATGATATAGTATCTAGCGTATTCAGCAATCTAGGGTCCAAAAATATGATCCAACAATTTTGCGATTCTAACAAATCTTCATTTTTGCTCAAAGAAGCATTAGAATCGCCAGGATCAATAAAGATTCTTGGGGATATTTTAGGAGGAAATGGGCGAATTAAATTTATGGAAGACCTTATTATAGGAGGCTACGGCAATGTTTTGGTTTCAGACATTGTCGAGTCGAGCTTATGTGAAGCGTTTTTTGACGCAAGTTATTCAAATTCAGTAAGTCGTGAAATTCTAAATGAGTTCGCAGAAGGCTCTGGCATGGACCTTGACGAGAATTTAAACAAAAAAGGAAAAATTAAAGTACTAAATGAGGTTATTTCTTCAGGTGGAGGCGTCCGTTTAATTGATACTGTAATCAAAAGCCCCTTTGCTGACTATGCATTTAACTTACTTGCGACTGAAAACAAAAATCTCAGAACATTTGATGAGATTTTTAAAGAAAATAGTAAATTTGGTAATATAATTGTCAACAACAACGCTGCAGTTCAAAGTATTGAAAATCTTAGTAAGCCAATAAAAACATTACACAAAAAATTCTGGGATGATAAAAACAGTGCCATTAAAGACCTTGAAAATACCTTAAATGTTTATAAAAGAGATAAGAATGTTTCAGGGCTGATGAAAAATCTTAAGGAAGACTTAGAAAAAGACAACATGTCTTTTGAAAAATTTAAGGAAATTTTTAACAAGCTTGAAGCAAATGGCTTTAAAGATGAAGCTAGAAATTTTGTAAATTTAAATTTTAGGCATTATGTAAAAAATGATTCAACTAGAGATGGGCTCCATAAATTTCTTGAACAAGTAAATCACAAAGAAGCAAAAGAGAAAGTTGTAGAGGAAGCAATAACAAAGCGACCAAACGATTATTTCTATCTCAAGACCCAAGCAGTTAATGCATTAAATGAAAGAAGATTCTCAGCCGCAAGAAAATGGTGCAAACGTATGATTAAAGCTAACTCTAAAAGAGTTGATGCTTTTAATATTGCGGGTGTAAGCTATAAAAAGGAGAATAAAATAAAGAAAGCTATAAATGAATATAGAAAAGGCCTGTTAATCGAGCCAACTAATCCGAAACTGATGCATAATTTAGCAATTGCTTTGGCGGCTTATGGAGATGAAAAAGAAAGTCTAGCCCTTTATTCGAAATTCAATAATTTTAAAAACTCAACTAAAAAGAATGCTTCATAAATAAATTCACCTCCGCTTATTTTTTAATATTCTAACTATATGCATATGATCTACTATATTCCTCACATAGGCTTCTTGTGTTAATCTCATTTTTCCAATATATTGATTTGAAGTTATTAAAGCTAATGGGATCAACCCAAATCTTCCCTGCGTCATACTAATAATTATCACAGACCCATCTTTATCTCCGACTAAGTCTCCAAAATTCAAATCGCGGAAAATAAACCCTAATCTTTCATATCTGATTTTTATACGCTCAATTAATTGATGAACTGGAGTGATTGTTCTATTTTTTTTTTGTAATTTTTCTTCGTATAATAATAACTTCCTGCCCTTACCGATATACCCATGTACAATTAATCTCATAGCAGAATCATAGGAGCTATCAGAATATCTAAAGGTTTCACTACCTAAAGGTATTTCTTTACTATAGTATTTTAACTTAACTTGCTTGCTAAAATTTATCGCTATAAAAATTGCAACAATTGAAAGGACTGCGATTAAGGTATATTTTTTCATGGAACTTCTCTATACTATGAATAATTTAGAGCTACATCCTTGCAATTTGTGCTTCTCATGATGGAAATCACTATTTTTTCAATTTTTCAGCTACATGCAAAATGACATCTACATAGATATTACTATTATTATAGTTAAAGACGGCTCCTCTATTGTCTTTATGTTTTAAACCTCTTTTCCATCCATGATTTTTTAAGTAATTTGCTACTGACGGTATTGCGTCTTGAGGCGTATGAAGATTAATTCTATTATCTTTATCACCATCAATGGCCCATTTTTGAAAACTGGATGGTAAGAATTGGCAGATACCAAAAGCTCCAGAGCGGCTACCTTTTAAAGTTAATACATTTAGTTTTTTTTCACTTCCTGCGATCAAAAGAGATTTTAATTCATTAGTTGCCCAGTCCACCTTTTTCTCATATCTAGCCTCATTTTCAAGATCGCCTTCTTCTAATGATTTTAAACCTTCCACAACAATTGAAGCGAAAACTGACATTACATGATACCGCCCTTTGATAGATCCTAGGCCCGTTTCTACTAATATAATAGAGGCTATTGCTTCCTTATCAACACCATACTTAGCTTCTGCTCTCAAAAATCGAGTTCGCCACTTTTTTAAAAATTTTCGAGTTAGATATAGTGAATATGGTTTTTTAAAGCTTGAATAATTAGCTACAATTTCTTTGTTATAAATATTCTTAGGTAAAATATCTGGATATTTATGTAATCTTGGATCACTAAAAATTTCCTTAAGATACTCGATAGGAACTCCAATCTCAGAAAACCTCTCATTTAGAAGATTTTGTTCTTCTTGAGAAAAAGACACAAAATCCTTTGTGCTTGCAGCAAGTTGTCTCACATTAATAATCATGCAAGCTATAGACAAGAAAAAATACAAGCTGAAATTTCGCATAGCCTGAAACCTTTCTTTAATCCAAAAATGGGCGTTATCTATAAGGATAACTCGCTCCAAAAAATTTAGCACATTT
This sequence comes from Bdellovibrionota bacterium, assembly GCA_041391425.1. GTDB lineage: Bacteria > Bdellovibrionota_B > Oligoflexia > Oligoflexales > JAWKNZ01 > JAWKNZ01. The sequence goes on along the minus strand of JAWKNZ010000006.1, from coordinate 92,310 downwards.
CCTTCATGATCTTAAAAATTCAATCAATTTATACCCCCTTAAAGCCTATTTCGCTTAGCTATGTAGTTTTGGCCACAGTTGTATTTAAAACTTGCTAATTCCTTGTGTGCATTTTGCCTCAATCAAAGCTATACTTACAATAACTTAGGGTAATTACATGTTTTAATACGTGGAACAATTCATGCTTGCTATAAAGCTTGGCATGGCCTTTCTATGCTTAATAGACTAGAGGAGAGTGAATGATGAAGTTGTATTTGACGTTTTTATGTGTAATTTTTGCCTTTTTTGTAAGTTGCGGAGATGAGAAAGAAGGTGATGGCTCATCAAAAGAAACACCTACAGTTTTAGTAAATAGTAAGGATAGCGTAGCTTTTCTCACACCCGCTAGTTTTGAAGAAGGGAAAGAGACCCTGACGGTTTTATCAGAAACAGATTTAAAAAGTGAAATAAACAAATTGAAGGTATTTGTAGCTAATAGAGAAAAAGAGGAGGACAGTGATAGTGGCACTGAAGATTCTTCAAATACCGATGAAGCAAGCCAAGCTTGCTTCCAAAATACACTTGATAATGCAAGTTTCGGTTCAGGTGATACCCTAAAAATCGAACTTAAAGGGGATTTTGCTGAATGCATTAATAAAAAGGCTGCTGAGCAAGAAGCTCAATTTTTTAAAGCCCATGTAGCAAATATGCAAATTTTTTCTGAATTCAAATGTGAAGGTGTGGATTTCTCCACGGTTTCCAAAGACTCAATCTTTGAAAGTGCGCTTTCAGAGCAATTAAGCGCATGTACCTCTGCATCAAAAACAAGCTTACTTGCCAATTCTCGATTAATAATGGATATGGAAATCTATCTGTTCGGTAAAAATCGAGTGCAGATTGAGTCAACGAGTGCCACTCATCAAAAAGATGGTTCTGCTTGCGAGCGCGTCGTTGAAGATGGAAAGGTAGTTTATAAAACGGAATGCCTTAGGGATAAAAAGCAAATTAAAACAGGTCAGGTAGGGGATATACTTAATGGCAATGAAGAAACAGAAGGAAATACAGATGAAGATAAAGAGGAAATAATTGCATCTCGGGTGATCTTACCTTCAGGTTTAATTAAACCTGAAAATGGAACCTACTATGAAAATGTTTCCATTGAGTTTTCAATTAATGAATGGTCTGGAACTATGACTTACACTGATTCTGAGACAGCCCCTACTTGGACTGCGACTAATGGGACAGAGACTCTCACTGGAACTCTAAATCCGAAGTAAACTCACGATCCATATTTAAATGCAATAATTTGTTTAATGTCACCACAAGGCGGTTGAATACCGCCTTCTTTTAGGTTATCTAGTTTAATTATTAAGCTATAGCTCGAAGATATTCAGAATCTGATTAGGTTGAGTCTCATACATATAAAATTTAAAGGTACCTTAAATCAATTCATCAATTATTTGATTTTAATTTGTTAAGAGCTAGTATAATTGGTAATATTTAGGATAAAGCCTATTCCTTATAAATAAAAAGTACATTTAAACGATTTCCTGATGCGTTAAATATAAGGAGCAAGAAAATAAATTTCAGAGTAGCCTATGTAAGGAAATATTTTTGAGGCAGCCGAATATTTGCACTTAATGGACTGCTTCTAAGTTAAATGTAAATTGATGAGATAAAAAACAACCTAGTTTTGTTGATGAGTAGGGGCAGTTATAATGATAAAATACCGCAAGTTAAAATCAATAGTACAGCCAGTTTTTCTTTTGTTTGTGTTAACTACTTGTGGCAAAAACAGTTCAACAGGAGGGTCAATACTGTGTTCAGTTTTAAGCTCTAGTCAAGACACATCAAGTCTGACTGTTGGTCTAAATAAAAATTTGTTAGACTTTTTATCGTCGCCGGGCTTTACAAAAGCAGATGATGACACGGCTAATAGCAAGTTAAAGAGCCTCATTAATAATGCTATCGAGAAGGCTTCATTAACCGAGTATTTAAATATCAAATCGATCCAATCTGTACCTCTAACTAAAGGACTTGACGATGGGATCCGTTTTTTTGAAATTGGAGGTACCTTCGGATCTGCTTCAAAATTAGCTAGTTCATTGTTAAATGATTCACGGGTGAAAGATGCCATTAATTCAGAACTATTCTCTCTAGTAGAAGAAGATCCATTCAGCTTTGTTCAAGACAGCTTTAAAGTTAATGCAGCAGCTGCAAAGGTAGTTTCTTCAACCACACAATCTTCCTATAATGACTCACAATGGGCATACAAACAAACAAATTTAGAGCAAGGGATAAAAGTCCTATCTGCCCTCAAGGACCAAAAAGAGGAAGTGATCGTTGCTGTCATCGATACTGGAGTCGACCTTGATCATCCAGCATTAAAAGATGTGCTTTATAAAGTTGATGGCCAAGTTAAAGGCTATAATTTTGTCGACAACTCATCGAATGCCGATGATGACCAGGGGCATGGGACCCATTGCGCCGGGATTATTGCGGCAAAACCTGTAAATTCCGAGAAGATGACTGGGGTTGCAGAGCTTGCAGCACCTGGGAAAGTCAAAATCATGCCTGTTAAAGTTTTAGATGCTAAAGGTGGGGGTAGTACCAGCGCCATCAATAAAGGCATACGTTGGGCTATTTCTGAAGGTGCAGATGTTATTTCTATGAGCTTAGGCGGGGCTGTTGATTTTAACAGCTTAAAGGGCAGCGGCGGTGCTGAAAGCAAGATTATCCGTGATGCTGTGGATAAAGGTATAATTGTTATTGTTGCTGCGGGTAATGAAAACTGCCCTCTAGGAGGAGAATGCGAGCAATCTTCACTTATTATTTTCAAAGATACGATAGAAAGTTATACTGTGCTTCCATGCGCCTATAATGGAACAATCTGTATAGGCGCCACAGATCCTAACGGTACCCTAGCAGAATATAGCAATTTCCCTTCCTTACAGTCACAAAAAGGAGTTGATCCTAGTATTTCTTCCTCAACTCAAAAACGCACTAGTCCCGACATTTCCGCACCTGGAACAAATATTTATTCCACATACCCAGGAGGTGGCTATAAAATTCTGAGCGGCACAAGTATGGCAACCCCCTATGTCGCAGGGCTTGCAGCTTTATATAAGTTAAAAGCATCTAAAATTATCCAGAATAAAGAAGGTAGCCCACAGCGCAGCTTCTGGAAACTACTTCAAAGCGCAGAAATAGACTTAAAGTCCGAGGGCGACTCCAATAGAAACTATGTGGGTCAAGTGGATCTATCTTACTTTGCAGCTAGACTGACAGATACCGTCAATGGAACGACTAGCGCGGTAAAACCAAGCACTCGTGAAGTAAATGGCCCTGAAACTGACGACGAATCTTCAGAAGCTCCAAATTTGATGGAATTGTTCTGTGGAGAATAAAAAGAAGGCATCTAAGATGCGGCCTCTGATCTTGTTGTTTTAAAAGGTGCTCTCATTACGAAAAATGTCGTAAGTTTTTCTATGCGCCTTGATTCTTTGTACATAAAATAGCTTCTGATGGCTGGTTTTTAAACTTCAATAAGTGTGTAAAATATGCATAAAATACCACGTCTAGTTTTTAAAATATCAACTGCATGGTTTCTAGCATTTTTGTTTACACCTAACGCATATTGTGAAAACTCTCGGTACTTAAAAGAACTTCAGCTTGGCAAGCTTGAGCCCGAGATCAATGTACAAGAAGGGCCATTTAATGATGCTCTTCCTGATCTCTCAAAATTGCCTTTTCAAATACCTGAGCTTGTTTCTATGGATGCATACCATGAAACGTTCATGTCAAGAATACTAGGCGGACATTGTCATGCAGCTATCGAAAAGCTTGTAAAAATACAAGGAAGATGGGCATTGAAATTCGCATTACGCGCCAAATCTGCCGACTGGTATAAGTGGATTATAGTCATCAAAGAAAATATCGAAGGCTATTTTGATTTAGAATCAGGGAAGACATTATACCTAAATGTAGATAAACAAGAAGGCTCTTATCACCAAAGAAAAACTGTACTTTTCGACTACGACAACCGGCGTGTCGTTGAAAAAGAGTCAGAAGGAGATACAAAAATCCATTACCGACAGTATGAATTGGACGAATATGTTGTCGACTCTTACTCAATTCTATTTCTAATTCGAAGACAAAATCTGTTTAGAACAAAGGACATATTTTATAACATCTATTCAAATGGCAAAGTCTACCATTTAAAAGCAAGTGTTCTGGGACAAAAAAATATTGAGCTGTCGAATAAAAAAATAAAAACTCATAAAGTAGAGATTCTAACTAAAGTAGAAGGAGCCTTAGCACAAAGGAAAGGTATATTCATGTACTTTAGTGCCGATAAAGGTCAGCTGCCTCTTTACTCAGAAGCAGATGTGAAAGTTGGGGCTTTTACTTTAGAAGCGCGACCAATCCCAGTCACTATGAAAAATTAAAAAAATGAGAAATTGAGTAGTGGATAAATTAAACGAAGAGATTATAACATCTGGTTACAGCTGTAACTTATAATCCACTGAAGTCATATGACTCCTTTTATAGCTGATAAGCTCCAATCTTAGCATTTTTAAATGATATTAAGTATCATATTGAGAACAATCATGCAGAAAATATGATTGCATATTTTTTAATCAAAAAAGCCTAGCTTTTATGCCATTTACCGACAAGCCTGAGATTATACAGCCATAACAGGCAAATTAAGACCCACAGATTGAAACTAAAAAAGAAACGAGCGTTAGATGTTTGAAATTATATCTATCTAACGATTAGCAAACATTATTGGCTCTAATTTTGCATAGCTTATGTCGTGAACGGTAATAGAAAAAGAAATCGAGATTAGGTGCCCTCTAAATTGAAACTGTTAAGACTGTGAATGAGGAGAAGAGTCGTGTTTACGCTGAGAAGAGAGAACTTATTAGGTATTGTGGCATTATTGATCATTATTATATTTGCTCTTAGAGGAAGGCTGGCAATTGGCACACCGAACTTTGACAGTATATCTCAGAGTCAAAATGGTAAAATAATGTTACCAGCTAATGACGAACATTAATAATGAATGTTCTTTAGAAAGCTTATCCTTAATTTACCCATAAGTCATAAAACTAGTGGGGAGGAAAGAGGGCGGCCGTCGTCCGTTATTCTGCACCAAAAGTAAGTAACCTCACTTATTCACATGTCCATGAGTCAAGGTTCGAAATGTTTCGCTTCCCTCAATGAAGCTTCTATCAACTAAAAAAACCACTATTACTCTACATGTTTTTCATTTTTCCATTGAAAGATCAACTTAGCACGCGGGCGCCTCGCTTCATATGAATTTTCATTTGGATCAAGTCCATTAAAGCGTTTTATTATTTGGCCATTAGGATTTACAACTTTAAAAGAAAAACCTTTTTTCTCAACGACAACACTATCACTCACAAATCCATCACGATCAGCAAGATTGTTATCTTTGTCATCGAAAGATGATACTGGTGCTAATCCCAGCAGCGTATTAGTGATGTCGATATCTGGAATTAGCTTCATATCATTATTTTGATCAGTCTCAATCTTATATGCCTTAAAGGGCACATGACTAGCGCTTCCTGTTGGCCTAAAAGTAGAATAGATGGAGCGAGCGCCGGCAGTATTAAAAAACGGAACATTAATGCTAATGAAATTCTTCCTATGGCTAGGTAAAATTAAGTTAATGCGCTTTCTGCGATACATTAAACCAAGGCCATCCTTAGTGATTTCCTCCAATACATCAATGTCATCATAATTCGAGCAATCCGGGGCTATACCTGTCTGATATTCGTTATATTTTGTATGAGAAAAACAGATAAACTCTGATCTTTGTAAAGCAATAAGAGAGTTTAGTTCGAAACTATTTCTATCATAAAATCCTTGATCATCCTTAAATACACCGTCTGCGAATGGTCCAGGCAAAGGCAAATCCTTAATTTCTGAGTTAAGTACCAGCAAATAGCCTTTACCCTCTTGGTACTCTGGGTTATTTTCGCGACGGTTATATTTTGCGTTAAAATACCAAACCAATACTCCAGGCTGCGCATTCGCTTCAATCATCCTATACTGTGGTATAATATTAAACCCTCGTTGTTCAGGGCCATTACTAGGATCGACGCCAATAAACATAGAATGTCGATATTTCCCGATATTATTATCTTTATTATATGAAGCAGTGCCAAAATCTTCGCCAGGTACGCGATATTCAAATAAATAAAATTGATTATATGCAATCCTATCATTTCCATTTTCGATAATTTTAAATGGAGTCGAAAGGTTTTCTTCTGCGGATTCAAAGTTTTCAATCATCTTATCTCCAATTCGAATATTGTCAAAAACAATACCAAATTCAGTATATGCTGCATCCGTCGTTAGATTGATAGAAAACTCTACAATTTGCCCTTTGTAAGGGGTTAAATCATACTTCTTCGTCTGCCAAACAGGTGTCTGACATATTGTAAGTTTTTCATTCAATTCTGATTGCTCATCTTGGTTTAATTCCGATTTAATCTTTTTAAGACGTAATTCAATAACTCGATCAGCTTCACAATCGGGATTTTCTTCAGCTAAACTATCATAATTTTCATCACCTGAAATCGTTCGCAACTCCTCAAAAACTTCATCATTAATTAGTACCTTCCCTAAATCATAGTCAGTAACAACTCTGATTTTCTCCTCAGTACTAGTAAAATTTGTTTCGGTTTCTATTGCATACTTGGTATCAAAACTTAATGTTGCATCACCTTCTATAGGTACCAAAACATTAATTTTATAGGACTTACTCTTATCATCATACTTACCGCTATATGCACTAAACTTACCAAAAATCTCTGGCAAATTTGTCACGGGGACTGTTTCTACCGAGCCATTGGTTAGAGCAACAATTGATCTATATACAGGCTCACCAAATTCCGGAACTGTGGCGGTTATATCAAAAGATTGCACTTTTCCATCCACTTCTGCACTTAATTCTTTTGGACCATTATACGTAGTGAGGTGTTCTCTATGCTCTGCACTTATAAAATTATAGGCTCCTAGATAAGCTGAAAAATCCTGCCCTTGTTTAATCACTTTAGGTTTTAACCATCCAAGCGTATACTTATTATATGATGAAAGTTCTTGTGCTTCATCAGGTGCATTATTCGCCATAAGATCCCACTCTTGTACAGAGTTACTTCCTCGCATGGCATATACATCGGGAAGGCCAATCGAGTGACCAAATTCGTGCATAAATGTTGAACGATCTGAATACTCGGACTGCATATTATAATCTGTAGCAAATACAGTTTCACTCAATTTTAAACCACCGAAAGCAGGTCTATTTATACCTTCGACAACAGGACCATTCTCTGAATAATCATCGCTAGAATGATCTAAAAATATACCTGATCTATGTGGCCAAATTCTATTGTAACACTCAACAATTGCATCATACCTAGGATCTGTCTCAGGCACTTCAGAGGTTGCAGGCCTGCTACCAGCGCTATCAAAAGTTGCCTGGCAAGAGGCTTGGCTTTTCCCAGCATAAATCAAGACAACTGCGTCAATAAATCCATCAGGCTCATGATAATGGCCATCTTTATCATAATCATATAAATCCCATAAATCGTACTCAGACCAATCGATATCATTTTTACCTTGATCACGCACTGCTTTCAAAGCATCGACTACGAGCCCACGTGCATTTTTATCGGTATTACCAGGAACTGCTTCACCATAATCAGCTAAATTTCCAGATACAGTGACAGGGGAAACAACATTACCTGCTAAATTAAACTTCCCGAGAGAAGCATGCTTATAATACTGAGTCATAGAATTTTCGTTATCTCCAAAGAGATACTCTTGAGCAGGAGAAGCCTTTGTTTTAGTGCTTGTAAAAAAATGGCGATCATCAAATTTCACATCTTGAAATTCTACTGGAATCACTAAAATTTTATATGTCCCCGCAAATGAATGTAGATCAGTATGCCCTTCTAGAGCTTGAGGAATTGAAAGTACTTTAGTATTCATTGCTGGTAGAGAAGTTGCTTTCTGTTTATCGCTAAACTTTTTTTCCAAAGTGGCAATACGTTTTTCCAGCTCGACAAGTCTATTACGATCAGCATCACTAATGGACTGCCCCGAAGCTTTAGCCTTTTCTACACCTTTTCTTTTTTCTTCGAGAGCACTTCTTGTATTTCCAATTTCACTTACAACTTGCGTCAATTGCTTATCGGGATTTAACTGATCTGATGGGTTTGGCTTTTTATGGCTTTTGCCAAAATTACAAGACCCAAAGATCAAAATATTCACAGTAAAAACTGTTATCCAATTAATATTGTGCCACATAATAAATCTTCCCAACAATAATATTTATAAAATATTTTAAATTAACAACAAATAATCATTGTCTTTTTTTTGATTTCAGCTGTATATTACATTTATTATAAAAAATATACATTGTTTTTAATAAGTCAATATTATTAATCGGTTGTAATAATAAAAAATAATAATTATTAAGATACATTTCCAAAGCCATAACAATCTATACCAGTACAAGCTGAAGCGCGGTAATTTACACAAATTTTTCAGAATATGAGCTTATAGGGCTCCAAGACACCATGCCCTCATCAAGTTTTAAGCAAGCGTAACCGAAAACTTAGCTGCTATGAAAAAACTAATTAAAAATTCAATTGTATGGTTCTGGTCGCAAAGGGCCTTTGAGGATGCTTATCTAGCTCGCCAGACTACTAATCCATCTGAAAAAAATAGAAACATGTGGACAATGCTTGTTGCATCGGCTCTATTTGCTTTCACATTGGCATTTATATTAATCATGGCGTGGTTACGCCAAGACGTTGGCACTTATTTATCAAAGCAAAAAGATATATATATATTAAAGAGTACAGATTGGTATGCAACCAAAGTTCTGGGTTATGATTGTATGTCGTCAGGTGCATTCAATTGCTATCAAAAGCTCCAAGGTGTACAAAAATATACCGCAGATATCAAATCATATACTCTTGAACGAAAAAAAAACGATGCATATGCTTCATCCGAAGTTCTAATGCTATCGACAAAATTAAAGACCTCTTGGTGGAAGTCTCTAAATTCGAGAAATGCATTAGCCTTAACATTCCCTAAAATAAATTTTCGTAAAATAGATTTATATCTAAATGGCATTCTTACTGGATCTTTCTACGAAGGAGATCAAATTGTTGCTTACTTTAGTCCTGAAGAGTATTTGCAAGAATCACTGCAAGCTGACTTAGTTGTTCAATTGAGGCCTATGCAACCATCATTAATGCCAATTCGAATGCATGAAAAAAATTTCATCGAAACTTTTCCTACTGTCATGTCCAAAAGAGAGTATTCAAGATACCAAGAATTCTTAGCGGCAGATAAAGTTGGAAGAGGCAACTATGTAGGACATATGGCAAGAATCTGCATGGCCATTTTAGTACTTGTTCTTTTTATGATTGTTGATGGATCACCTGAGTCCTTAGGGTTAGCTATGCTTCTCGGCTTCGAAGGGATAGCAATTTCAACCTTATATGATTGGCTCCCATTTGACGCCACATTCTTAAAAAACTTTTGCTACCAGATGGGCGATGTTTTTCGACTATTCTTTTTCTTGCAATTAGCAAGAATGATACCTAAAAATGTCTTGCCTTGGCTCTTAATTGGAAGCCTACTATCTGTACCATATGGTATTGCGTGGCATTATGGCTTACAGCACGAATATTGGTTCATATACCGTTTACCACGCTATCGAGATATTATTATAGGGTCAATAGGATTAATTGTTTGCTTACGTACAGCATATTTACTACGTGGAAAAGATCTAAATTGGAGAGTTGCAGCTTTATTAATCGCCTCTATTGGAGCATTTGAGCAGGTCGTCGAACCAATATTTGCCTATTTCCCGGAACTAAAAGCGAGTGGCCCAGTTTCAACCTTAATCGATATCTTACAACCTATTTCAACCTGGATGCTAGCTTTTAGTGCCTTTATCAATATTGGGACCCTTGAGAAAAGGGTAAAACAACTATCCAAAATTGAAGCCAAAGCTATAGAAATCGAGCATGAAATGGAGTTAGGTCGCACTGTACAGAAATCATTTCTCAATACACCTGAATTACCAAAATTTGCTGGCTTTAAATGTTATCATGAAGCTATGCTTTACGTGTCAGGCGATACATACTTTGTTAATTGGAATGATCAACATGAAAAATTAACATTTCTAATTAACGACGTGACAGGCCATGGAATTCAAGCAGCACTAAAAGCGTCAGCCGCAAATGTTATTGCAGATGCGATCTGGAATGGTCAAACCGATGACGATAAATGGAGAGAAAATAAATTACAGGCATACTCCATGCAAGTACAAAGATATCTGAATCAGATCAGTGATGACCCAGATATTATTGCAATTGGGGGGGCTGAATTTGATGCCAAAACCGGTATAATTAGCCTATTTAGAGTAAACTTCCCGTTTCCTTTAATTATCGAACCTACGACAAACTTATCAGCAACGAACGAAGTCGATAATAAAAATTATTGGAATACACGCTTTTTGCCTCTTTCAAATGCAAAATTTCACAAAATGCAAATTAAGCCCGGGTCATTTTTTGTAATTACTAGCGACGGATTCATTGATACATCAAGGCGAGCAAAAGATTTTTTGAAATATTTAAAACAAAAGTTAGCATCTAGAGATTTAAGCTTAAATGCGACCGATATTGAAGAACTATACTTAAGCTGTGACCTATTCGAAAACAACAGACAAGCAGATGATCGAACATTATTGGTATTCCAATGGAAACCAGAAAATTCAGTTATCGAAACGCCGATAGATTTTCCTAGTATCCATAGTGTTGCCTAACGTATTATAAATCCTTGCAGCAACGAAATCCTAAATGGTAGTTATGATGACTTTTAGAATCCATAACTCGAGTTCCGTGCCAAAATGGTGCCCGCCAACGACAGTAATCCTTATGCGCTTTATATTTATCGAAAATAAACCAACTGCCTTTCATTTCAGTATATCCTAACTGCGAATTTTTTTTACTAGCCATTTGCTCAGGCAGTATTGGTAGATTCATATGCTCTGCCGCATTTCCATGGATATCATAGACATTAAAACTGCTCTTGCACTCTGGAAATGCACCCGCTGGATAAGTATTCGATCCGCATTTAGCCCAGCCTTCACCCCCGCATCCTTCTGTTTTACTACCATTTGCTGCGCATATGCCGGTTCTCCTTTTAGGGCCATAACTCCAACTCTTGTTTTTTCCCTCTTTTAAATTATGTTGATAACGCATTTTCTTTATTGCAGAATGAAAATCCATTTTTTTTGCTAAAGTGAAATCATAATCAGGTTCTCTCAAATCGCCTGCACATGCTCCTTCCCACTCATGAGCATCGCAAATACGTTTACCAATTGCCTGACAAATTTCAGCAGCTTCTCTTGCCTTTACCCAGACGACTGGATATTCACAAGGAATATCAGGAAATTCAAATTTATCAATACATACTTTTGCCTTCTCTTTAGTAGATTTTTCGACATTATACAAAGGTGCCATATATTTTCCGCCACATATGGTTTCATCTTTAATGTTTTCATAAGATATTTTTTCTGATTTTAGTTTTTCATGACATTTTTGCACGGACATCGGATGTACCGTCAATTTAGGATTTCCTTGTCCAATGTATCCACTAGTCTTAAAAATATTAGTAAGTTTTTTTAGATGCTCTTCGGTCAAATTGTGTGTCTTAGCTATCTTTTCAAGCAAAATTTTATTTTGTTCCTGTAATGTAACTTTTTCTGTGCCAGCAAAAATTAATTCCAAATCTAAAAACGGTATGAATATCAATTCAAAAAATAGCAGCAACTGAGTAAAACTCTTTTTAAAATTGACAAGCTGACACATAATCAATTAACTCCATATTTAGAGAAAAATTATTTAGTTCTTATGAAATAAATAAAAGAAATCACGGTTATCACTTTGGCCAATAAATCGTGGCGAAACTTTACCTTCATGATATCGATCCAAAACTTTCATTCCATCAATTAAGTTATGAACAGATATCTCACCATGTTCAAATGAATAAGTTGCTAAATAGGTATGTTCTAATGCATTCATATCTAAATGCATGGCGTATTCGCATTGGTAGGCTTGAAAAACTCTAGCCATCGCACTTGGTGTTGCAGTTGAAAAATATCCGTAAATAAGATATTTCTTACCTTTATAATTTGAAAGGCAAAGGCCCGCTCTTAAGGCTCTTTCCTTACTATCAATCGATCCCGACCAGTTGCCTTTGCCCCACTGATTAACATAACTACCTGGAATTGGGATTGATGTCTTACTATCAATGCCATCTATAATAGGAACACCATTTTGCCGAGCATATTGAATATTTGGCAATAACTCTTTATTATCTTTTGTTTCCCACGTTTTCATACTGAGGTTGTTATTTTTATCTATAATAACTGTAGCTAATTCAGGCTGCAAAGTACTTAAAATGACGCCTTCTTCAATAAATCCATAATGACTTCCATTATTAACCTTACTCAGATGACCATGACGAAATCCACTATGACTTCTTTTAAAACCACCGGTAAATGTTGCTGCTATATCTTGTGCGTGACTCTTAGTCAGCCTTCCCGTTCCAACAATCGGTAATAATGAGTCGAATCCATCTGGGCCTACATCTTTATCTCTAACTTCAGATGAAACTCTTGTTGACCATTCAGCGCTTGGATGTTCAGTTCCCACCATGAATCCAATACCAAACTTTTCAAGGTCAAAGGCAACTAGAAAAGCAATAGCTTTAGATTCCACTGAATCAAGACTCGAAGTCCTTTCGGGATAAGACTTTAAAATCTCATCAGCAACAGATTTTGGCTCTATAGCACTCACATAAACACTACTATCATATTTCGTCGGGTACCATTCGCCAGATTTCAATTCCTTTACATTTTCGTCGGATATCGGTATCCCAAGCATTTGCATTGGAATCAATCTACCAGAACTTTTTTCATCAATTTTCGCTCTTTGAGGCCCCTTCTTTTCGGGAAATCCAACTTTATCAGTTTGACTTGAATGATCACCGACAACTTCGAGCATAAACTTATCTTTAAATAACGTCTGTTTAACTATTGAAGTGATTTTTTCTCCACCCCATATATGCTTACGCAAAAAGCTTGCTACCGCTTCCTTTGAGCTCCGTCTTCCATTAATAGCAATTCTTAAAAAAATTCGATTATCACATAATTCTTCATATGCAGACAAAGATTTGCTAGCCTTCTCGCTGAGATTCGTTAAGTTATCAACAGTTAATTCACAAGTATAAACCTTTCCATTCACAGAAATATCGATAGCGAAATCTTTGACATTGCTCAGTTTAATAATTTGATTATCAGGATCTGGGTTTTGAAAATGAAAATAATCTATTTTTTTTTCAGTAATCTGATCATATTTTAAAATATACCATCTATTAAAATCTGCATTTAGATTTATCAAAGAAAATTGTGTTAGCTTGCCTTTCTCTGAGGTGATTTCTTTAGTAGAAATGAGTTTATTTGGTTGAATATCAATTATACTTTTCGCGAATACAAATTTATTAAAAAACAAGATAGAACATAAAATAACAATTAAAAAAAATTTCATAAAAGTTTCCGAAAAAAGCTAAAATTACATACACTAACTTAGTGACACTTCAAAAGTGAGAAGTCATGAGATCATTCAGAATAAAGTCATCGTGTAAAATGACACCTAAATAGTATACAACTAAATACTCATGTTCTAAAGGACTCTATATTTGATACAAGTCACTTTAAAATATATCTATGAAAAATTATAAAGAAATATTTAAAAATTAAATTAATTCAAGAATCAGCAATAATGGAAAACATTCAAAATCACACACGCATTTGAGTCGTAAATTTGATCATATCCAGTTAAGAAAAGATAATTTATGGCCGATCTATATTATATATTTATATAAAAATCAGAAAATCTTAGGGCGATATTTTTTTTCTGTTAAATTTTGTAAATGGATAACCTTTCAGATTTAATCTTAGGCACAGCATTGAACATAAAATTAAAAATTACCCTCTTATTTCTGTCTTTTGCTTCTTTTGATTGCGCCCATCCTATAAAAGAAAACTCAAAAAGAACAATTAAACCACAATTAGTCATAAAAAAAAGACGAGCAAATGCTCTAACAGGAGGAATGTTTTTACAAACATTACAAAATAAGTCCAATACAACTAGAGAGCTGTTGATATACCAACAAGCAATTTTAGGTAACTTCCCAAATTTTTTAAAAAAACCTAAAAAGATTTTATTAAAGACAAAACTTAAATCTGGTAAATGGCTATACGGCAGTATTACGGTAATGCGCGACTACTTTTCGATTGGAACTGATAAAAATTTTGTTCGCGTACCTATGACGCCTATCACAGCACAAAAAATCGCAGATAAATTAGGATTTATATTGCCCACGACTAAAATCGTAGATGAAATATATAGACAATCTGAAATCAAACTATCTCCTTCTCCATTGCCGCCTGGCCCCACTATGACATCGACTTTTTATTTTGCTAAACATAATTCAATTGTCGAAAAGCAGCTAAAATCTGAAAAATATCGATTACTAACTTCAGGGCACAAGAAAGATATTGTAATCACAAATAGACTTATTCGATTACCAAATCGTGTTGCTATATATGGATGGCATCGCAAATCAGGAAAACCGATACAACCCCTAAGTCTAGTACATGGAAATACCTATGCTGACTACAGTCATGGCGTAAGATTTATTTGGAATATAATGGAAGTAGGTGGCAAGAAATACTATATAAAAGATGTACTAAAACATCCAACTTGGAGTGCCTTAATTAGCCACGAAGGTCCAATAAGGAAATATAGAGCCATTAATGAAAATAATATATCAATGCGATTAGGTACTGATTCGCTAACATATCAGTATATACCTCTATCGCATTAGAATTTTTAAAATCATATAATGATATTTCAACTCTACTTAAGGATAAGAATTGACAAGCGCAAAGGAAATTTCACCACCAAATAGAGAGATGATAAGCTCTCCCATAGATGTGCCTATCTGCATTGACCTTGATGGAACTCTGATCCAGACAGATTCTTTAGTAGAGTGTATTTCTCTTTTTTTAAAACAAAATCCATTAGGGATATTTTTGATTTTTCTTTGGATTTTAAGGGGGAAGTCACATTTCAAATGGCAGTTAGCGCGAAAAACTAAAATAGATTATGCTGCTTTACCTTACAATAAAAAACTCATATCATTTTTGAATAAGGAGTATAGCAAAAACAGAAGCGTAGTATTAGTTACAGGAGCAAATAAAATTATCGCTGAAGGTGTCGCGCAGCACTTAAGAATATTTGATAAAGTATATGCTTCTAATGCTTCTATTAATCTCGTCGGAAAAAACAAGGCTGTACTTCTTACGACTATATATGGAAAGCAAAAATTCGATTATTGTGGTGATTCCAAATCAGATTTGAAAGTTTGGAAATTCGCCAATAGAGCAATAGTGGTCAATGGCACAAGAAAAGTCGCAAAAAAAGTAAGGACAACTTGCTCTAATCCCCATATTGTTAGCTTAAGGAGATCCAAATTTCGGAGCTTAATAAAAATTTTGCGACCACATCAATGGTCAAAGAATTTTTTGGTTTTCTTTCCAATGATTTTGGGAAATATTATTAATATAGAGACCGTATTTAATAGTTTTCTAGCTTTTGTAGCTTTTAGTCTAGTAGCTTCTTCTGGATACGTTTTTAATGACTTACTCGATCTAAATTCAGACAGAAAACATCATGATAAACGCCGGAGACCATTTGCATCAGGGGATCTATCGGTATTAGTTGGTTTAGCTCTAATCCCTGCACTATTCGCTCTTTCTGTATCAGTAAGCCTAAATTTACCCATAGGATTTTTGGGTATGATCATAGCTTACTTCATCCTTACAATATCATATTCTACAAAATTTAAACGTGTTGAGATTGCAGACGTCATCTTATTAGCATGTTTTTATACTATGCGAATTTTCTCTGGTGGTATAGCATCTGGCGTTGATGCTTCAGTTTGGCTTATAACATTTTCTTCATTCTTCTTTTTAAATCTTGCCTTAGTAAAAAGAAGTGCTGAATTACGAAAAAAAATAGATATTGGTGGGAAAGCAACTTTAAGTCGAGGTTATAGATTAGATGACCAGCCACAATTATCCATGCTAGGAAGTGTAAGTGGCTTTATTTCAATTGTTGTGTTAGCTATGTATGTGAATTCAGATGTTGTAAGAAATTTATATAAGCATCCAGAATATCTTTGGGTAATGTGCGTTGTGTTAATGTATTGGATAAGCCGCTATTGGCTACTAACAAACAGAGGATTGATGTCAAGTGACCCTGTTCTTTTTGCTCTAAAAGATAGAGCCAGCTGGGTTTCTGCGCTAATAGTGGGCGTTTCTTGGATCTTTGCACGGGGATTTTAAATATCGTGGTTTCCGCTAAAGAATTATCATGGGGAAGAATATTTAATTTTGACCAGCAGGTTGATACACCATACTGGATTGATGAATTATCTGGATTAATGAGAAATAGGAAAGAAGAAACAATTTTACCCACAGGGTTTGGACGCAGTTATGGAGATTCTTGTCTAAATAAACAAGGGACATTAATTAAAATGACTGGTTTAAATAGATTAATTCGTTTCGATGACGAAAAAGGTATATTGCACTGTGAAGCAGGCGTATCCCTCGAAGAGATTCTTAAATTTTCTATACCCAAAGGATGGTTTTTACCAGTAACTCCAGGTACAATGCATGTCTCTATTGGTGGAGCAATTGCAAATGATGTTCATGGAAAAAATCATCATCGCGCCGGCAGTTTTGGCTGTCATGTACATCGCATTTACTTAATGCGTACGGATAGCTCTATAGTCGAGTGCTCAGCTCAAGAAAATCATGAAATTTTTGGTGCAACTATCGGCGGATTAGGGCTTACAGGTATTATAACCTCTGCCGAAATTCAGCTAAAAAAAATCACTTCAGAAAAAATTTATCAACAAGTAGTGAAATTTTCTAATATTGATGAATTTTTTATTATAGAAGAAGAGTCTTCAGAAAATTATGAATACACTGTTTCTTGGGTCGATTCTATGGCCACAGGTACGAATTTAGGTAGAGGCTTATATATTAGAGGTAATCATCTTGATAAAGTAACTTATTTACCTAAGAAAATATCGACTAAAGCAAAAATATCAATACCAACAGAAATTCCTTCATTTATGCTAAATAAATTCACAATTAGCAAATTTAATAATATCTACTTTGGCAAACAAAAAAATCAAATTTCAACATCAAATGTATCATTTAAAGATTTTTTTTATCCATTGGATGGAATAAGAAACTGGAATAAATTATATGGAAGAAATGGCTTCAGGCAGTTTCAATTCGTATTAGATACAGATCGAAAAGAGGCATTAATAAAGATTCTTGAAATTGTAGCAAATTCTAAAATGAGTTCATTCTTAACAGTATTAAAGAAATTCGGAGATATTCAATCTCCGGGAATAATGTCCTTTCCCAAGAAAGGATATACGATTGCATTTGATTTTCCAAATAATGGAACAAAAACATTATCTGTTATCGATAAGCTTACAGAAATTGTGATCAATAATCATGGTAGAATTTATCCTGCCAAAGATTCCACAATGGATCCACAAACCTTTCATTCTTGTTACCAAAGAATCAAAGAATTTGAAAGTTTTATTGATCCAGGAATATCGTCTGATTTTTGGCGCCGCATAAACAGAATCGCAAAATCTTGAAAAAAGGTAGATTATGTCTAATAGAAAAAAAATTCTAATTTATGGTGCCACTTCTGCCATCGTACATGAAACAGCCAAGCTCTTTGCGAATGAAAATTGTGATTTCATTATTACAGGGCGCGATTCTTCAAAATTAAGGACCATTGAGGCAGATCTAAGAGCTCGTGGAGCTGGAAAAATTGTTTCCGCAGTTCACGATGCAGATTATTTCTTACATTGCAAAGATATTTTTTTAAAAAAAGCTATCGAAGACTTAGATGGCCTTGATATTGTAATAATTGGCTATGGGACATTATCTAAGTTCAAAAGTGAAATTTCAGATTCAGATGCGACTCTACAAACCTTAAATACAAATTTCATGAGCATTGTGGTACAGCTCACATACATCGCAAACTATTTTGAAGAGAAGCGATCTGGAATTATTGCTGTTATTACCTCAGTAGCTGGAGACTTAGGAAGAAAGCAAAATTATATTTATGCAAGCTCTAAGGCCGGATTATCTATATTTCTGCAAGGGCTTAGAGGTAGAATGTTGCGTTCAGGAGTATCTGTGGTAGATATTAGGCCGGGCTATGTAGCCACTGCCATGACAAGCCACTTAAAGAAAAATTTCTTGTTTTCTTCTTCACAAGAGGTGGGTGAGGGGGTCTACCGTGCAATTAAAGCAAGAAAGGGCATAGTATATCTGCCACGGTTTTGGCGTTTCATCATGGGCATACTAAAGATGTTACCTGAAAAACTACTTCATCGACTTAATATATAGGCCAATATTGCAAGGCTCAATTCCAAATTTCAAAGAATTCATCTTAGTCGGAAGCGGACATGCGCACGTTGTATGCATAAAAAAGTTCGCAATGGATTCATTGCCAGATGTCAGTATCACACTCATTTCAGAATATACTCAAACGCCATATTTGGGAATGTTCCCTGGAATCTCTCAGGTTATTATAGCTATGATGATATCCATATTGATTTAAGAAAGTTAGCCAGATTTTCACAAGTGAGGTTTGTGCAAGCAAAAATCTTAGCTATAAGAAAAAATGACAAACGGATACTTATCGTAGGCAGGAGATCTTATTCATTACGATGTCCTTTCCATAAATATTGGCAATACCCCCAATAAACCCACAAGATGACATCAGTAGAAATTTCATAATTTCAGTTAAACCTATCCCTAAATTCTTAAATGGATGGTAGCAAACCAAACTTTGGATAGAAAAAATGGGACAAGCAACTATAGCTATTGTAGGTGCAGGGGCTGGTGGATTTGAACTTGCAATCAACTTTAGAAAAAAATTTGGCAGCAAAGCATATACCCCTTGTGTTTTTTTTGGTAAAATTTCGTATATTATAAAACCGTTTTATATTTTAAGTGTTGGAGTTAAGCATTTCATTCTAGGCTTTTACTTTATTCGCTTAACCTGATCCAAACTCACTGCTGTAAAGGAGATTATTTTATGTTGCAGAATATTCTTATTGGACTGGTTGCTATCTTGCATATTTGGTTCTTTATATTAGAACGATTTATCTGGAATACTCCTCTAGGCCCTAAGATTTTTAAAATTAGTCAAGCAGAGGCAGAAGCAGGATCTCTTTTAGCAGCAAACCAAGGCGTGTATAATTTACTACTTGCGATAGGCTTAATTTGGACATTAATTTCAAAAAACAGCCATCAATCTACTCCTATCCAATACTTCATTCTATTATTCATAATTGGAGTTGGAGCTTATGGTACCGCAACTGTTGGTAAAAATATATTATTTATGCAGGTTATCCCAGCTATTATAGCGTTAGTTCTCGTTTTCTTAAATTCAGCTACTCCAAGGATCAATGATATTTCAACTTCTCTTGATGCACCGCCGAAACTTAATTTAGAAGGAGACGCTAATGATCAAATCGAAAGCGAAACAAAGCAAGAATTAGCCAAATATTATTCTTATATTACACCGCTATATCTTCCAATGCCACCCAGCCAAACGTTTACATTAGCAGAAAATGCACTGTCTTATTTTCCACAATGGAATCATATAAATAAAGATACCACTAATAATAGAATTACTGGATCAGAAACAACGCAATTCTTTCGTTTTACTGATGACTTTGCGATTGAAGTTCGAGAAGCTGGCACTGGATCGGAAATTCATATGCGTTCTCGCTCTCGAACTGGTAAATCTGATTTTGGGGTTAATGCGGCAAGAATCCAAAATTATTTTGAAAAGATTAGAATGTTAGCAAGGACAACAAAAGCAACTATGTAGTTCACAGCTAAATTACTTGTATTATCAGTGCATTATCTATCGTGGGTTAGTATCGATTGTTTATACGCCAATCTTCTAGTAGGTTGGCGATGCTGGTGCCGTTCATAGAGCTGAACTAAGAGTTTCGCACTCTGCTACATCATGAGCGCCACTTCTTAATATATAAAAGGGAAGTAACTATTCAGAGTATTTTTTATCTGATCGATTCAAAGCCTTGACTGCCCGTCATCCTGAGTGAAGCGAAATAGATTCTTCGCTTCACTCAGGATGATGATGTATCAAGCAACATATTGAAGGAAAAAGATACGCTGAATAGTTACAAGGGAAGTAAGATCTGTTAGACAGCTTCTACATTATAATCGCAATACGCGTGTTTTTTAGACAAAGCAGGCTTTATTTTTCCCTGATAAACAGTACGGATACTTATGAAGTCATTACTCCTTCTTTTCATTGTTTTCTATCCTCTAAAAGGATCTGCTTCGGATCAAAATAAGGATAGACTTATTCGCCTTTACTATAATGTGACGATAAGAACAGATACACTAAACAAACAATCTCAAATATATGTCCCATTAACCACAAGTAACCAAAATCAAGATATATTAGAGCGAAAAATATCCAGCCCCATTCCAGGAAGTGTTTCCAAAGACCAAACTTACGGTAACGAGTTTTGGTATGCGGCAATCCCTTTAAACAGGGATAATGACAAAGGTGAACTTCAAATTACAATTGAATATTTGGTAAAGCGTAGAAAACAAATTGCGGGCTCAGACACTATAACAACAAAGATTGATGCCCAGCAGCTACCAAGCAATCCTCAGTATCTTTCTGCCAACCAGCGTGTGCCTATTTCTGGAAAGTTCATAAATGATATTTTAGCCGTCTTATCCAAGACAGATGGCTCTAAACTAGGTATGGCAAAAGTAATCTACGATTTCGTGATAGACAACATGGAATACAAAAAAGTAGGAACGGGCTGGGGACAAGGTGATACAGAGTGGGCTTATAGCAAAAAATATGGCAATTGCACTGATTTTCATGCGTTGTTCATTTCATTAGCAAGATCACAAGGGATAACAGCGCGGTTTAAGATGGGCCTGCCAATTCCAGAAAACAATAAAGAGGGAATCATTTCAGGCTATCATTGTTGGGTTGAGTTCTACCTGCCTAAAATTGGATGGGTTCCAATCGATGCATCTGAAGCAAAGAAAAGCTTAGATAAGAGGGAATTTTATTTTGGGCAATTGCCGGCCGATCGGATACTTTTTTCCATTGGCAGAGATATCGTATTAAATTCTCAGCAAAAATCAGGTTCTCTCAATTATTTTATCTTTCCTTTTATGGAAGCCGATGGCAAGCGAATTAATGATAGTATAAAAACCAAATTTATTTATCGAGAGCTAAAGGCTAAAATATAAAAGAGGTCTGACATACCGGACCCAAAAGGCGTAAATAAATAGCTATAGCGTGTTTATTGAATATATTTGCGAGTATAATATATGACTATTAGCATCGTCGATCTTTTTTCTATTGGAATTGGCCCGTCAAGCTCGCATACATTAGGCCCAATGCGAGCTGCAAAGCTATTTATCGAGAAACACTCCGATGAAGAACTGCAAAATGTCAGCCGCGTCAAAGTTGAATTGTTCGGCGCTTTAGGGTTAACTGGGCTTGGACATCGGACTGATCGTGCAGTACTACTTGGCCTTGAATCTAATTTGCCTGAAGATATAGCTCCAGATGTCCTTGAGTCCAGATATCAAGAGATTTTAGACGAAGAGAGCTTTAGATTCTCTGGAATATATAAAATCCCTTTTTCTCGAAAAGACGATTTGGTGTTTCATCGCAAAAAAGTATTACCAATGCACTCCAACGGCATGCGCTTCACATCTTTCAATACTTCCGGGATTACTATATGCTCATGTGATTACTATTCAATCGGTGGAGGCTTTGTCTGGGACGGTATCGAAAAAGAAGTTTGTGGTGATATGCCCAGCATAGCACCAGTCAAGTATCCTTTTTCCACAGGTTCAGAATTACTTTCTTATTGCGATCAAACAGGTTTTAGTATTCCAAAAATTATGATGGAAAATGAAAACACATGGCGTTCAGAAGGCGAGACCAAAAAATATCTATTAAATATCTGGAATACAATGGATGCTTGCATGCAGCGTGGGCTAGAACAAGAAGGAGTTTTAAGCGGAAGCTTAAAGCTAAAGCGTCGAGCTCCAGCTTTATACCAAAGGCTCAAGAACACACGCACACAGAATAAAGATCCATTTAATGCTATGGACTGGGTCAATCTTTATGCTTTGGCTGTGAGCGAAGAAAATGCATCAGGAGGTAGAGTTGTCACTGCACCTACCAACGGTGCCGCTGGTATCATACCTGCGGTTCTGGCGTATTATCGTAAATTTATAGGAGACAAATCAGAAGGCGCGATTTATCGCTTTTTGTTAACAGCAGGTGCTATAGGTATCCTCTTCAAAAAAAATGCTTCCATATCTGGGGCCGAAGTAGGTTGTCAAGGTGAAATTGGAGTTGCATGTTCGATGGCAGCCGGAGCTCTTGCAGATGTGTTAGGCGGCACACCTCAGCAGGTTGAAAATGCAGCTGAGATAGGTATCGAGCATAATTTAGGCTTAACATGCGATCCTATCGGTGGGCTGGTACAGGTTCCGTGTATAGAGCGCAACGCAATGGGTGCAGTAAAAGCGATTAATGCAGCTAGATTGGCAATCTTGGGAGATGGCAAACACAAGGTCCATCTAGATAAAGCAATTGCGACAATGTTGCAAACTGGAAAAGACATGAAATCTAAGTATAAAGAAACCTCACGGGGCGGCCTAGCAGTAAATATTGTAGAATGTTGATCGTATACTTATTACTAAATACAAATTGATTAGATAATGAAGCGTGTTGGTATTTCGTTTAATGTAGGAGCTTACTTGCCCTTGAAAAAGATACTCCTTTATTTAATGTTTTCCATAGCACTCAGTTACTGTGGAAACAAAGAAATTCAAACCGACGGTATATTCATTGATAACAGCCAAAAACGTTATGCGAATGAAAGTTTTGAAGATGCCGAAGCTAGATATAAAAATAATTTAAATGATATTGCTTTAGAAAGCTATACCAATACACTCTCAGTTAAAAGTTTAGCACGTCCAATTGCAGATTTAGATTTTTCAAACATGGAAGACTTTGGCAGCATTGAGGAATTACAAACCGCATTTGAACAAGTAAGAGACTATCGTTTTTTAACTACTGAAAAAGAACCAGGATTTCTCAGGCGTATTTCCTGGCTCTATCCAGATGATGGTTGCTTTGTTCGATCCGACCTTGCAATTCATAAGTTAGCAGGTTGGGGATACTCAAATTTTAAAAAATTATATATCTTTGGAGAATTATCAGCTCAAACAACTAATGCTCCTAGCGGAGTAGTTTATTGGTGGTTTCATATTGTACCAGTAGCTTCTATCGACGGAGAAATTTTTGCACTTGACCAAGCTATTGACTCAAGTGGCCCTCTAACATTAGATGAATGGTTAAATTTAATATCCAGCAATCAAGCCAATCTAAAAGGAAGCTTATGCAGTGCATCTTCTTACATACCTTATAGTCACTGCAATAGTCTCGTAGCAAGTAATGTAGAACGCGCAATAGATGAGCAGAAAATATTTTTAGATTTGGAGAAAGATCGCTTACTTTCATTAGATAGAAATCCGGCCCAAGAGCTGGGAGATCAACCTCCTTGGACTAATGAACCCTGAGAACCTAAATGATTATTTAATGCGCATGGCCTTGCTGTTCAACTTAAAGTAAAAGCTTCTTCATTATATTTTTGTAACTATTCAGCGTATCTTTTCCCTTCAATATGTCGCTTGATACATCGTCACCCTGAGTGAAGCGAAGGATCTCGAAATTGCGAAATAGATCCTTCGCTTCACTCAGGATGGCTGGCAGTCAAGGCTTTGAATCGATCAGATAAAAAAATATGCTGAATAGTTACATATTTTTTACACTTTAATTTCCCACATCTTGAAAGCTTCTAATATAAATTATATCCAACACCTATTAAGATAGATCTGGTAGAAAAATTAAATTTCCTACCGATTAATTCGCGAGATGAATTTTCGTAAGCACTGTCATATACATCCTCGGCTTCTTTTTCTCCATTTATCTTATTACTTGATGAAATTTTGGCTTTTTTTATCTCAAGAGTTTCATAAGAGTCGCTTATTTCGACCATACCAAATAACTGACCGCCAATTCTTATTCCGACAATGGCACGGAGACCATTTGATTTTAGATCAAGAACAGAAGTTACCTGCGATTCAATAATGCTTGCTGCATCACTAGACTGCAAAATATTTTTGTCCATTCGATAATAATAATTTGCAAAAATATAACTGAATCCGGCATATAGTCGAAAAAAATATGATGGAGTCGCAACTATCAGCGTAGGCTCAAAAAATTCACTATAGAAAGTTCCTTTGCTATTAATAGTCACGTCACTGTCAATACTCTCATAGTTCAAACGATATAAACTTGCTCCAATTCCCAAATCTATGCCAATAGTATCACTTTTATCGATTGAAAAATGTCCTCTTGCAATATACTGGAAACCAACACCTTCTTGACTTGTAAATAAGGTATTACTTTTGATCTTTTGCTGTCCTCCAAAGAGATTAAAGTCTAGAGCAAAAGATTTCATTGCACTGAAAAAAAGTAAGATCAACAAAGTTCTTTGGACAAATCTATAAGTTTTGCGTTCTTTTTTGTGCAAAATGCATTATTTCCATATATAGATATTGAAAATCTCGTATTTGAATATATGATATTTAACGGTTTTAAATGCTCCAAGCATAAAGCGAAGATTTTAACCGCATAAAAATATTGATAAAATTAGCAAATTAGACAAGACATGGCTGAT
Source organism: Bdellovibrionota bacterium (assembly GCA_041391425.1). Lineage (GTDB taxonomy): Bacteria > Bdellovibrionota_B > Oligoflexia > Oligoflexales > JAWKNZ01 > JAWKNZ01. Next base: position 67,272 of record JAWKNZ010000006.1, on the reverse strand, counting down.
TTATACCCAAATGCATATACTCTAAGAAATTAGATAGATTGTAGTGTACAAGGTACAAAAAATATCAGAGTTGACATAATTGTGAAGAAATTTTTTCTAGAATTTAAAAACACTAAGCATGTAGAAGCTACTAAAATAACTAGAAATGCCTTTCTGAATTTATGATTCTATAGCAGTGATGCATCAACATGACTAATAGATGCGCCCAACATTTTTTGTAGGGCAGACATATCTTCCCTTTTAGTCTCTTTATCGATTGTTACAGGATGACCATAATGGATAGTAATATTTGAAAAAGGTTTAGGAATCTTTAAACGATCCCATGTATTAAGTTCCCAATATTTGGTGCAAACACAATATACCGGTAAAATATTTGCTCCTGTTTTCCTAGCTAAATCTATTATCCCAGGCTTTACTATCCTTCGAGGACCAATTGAACCATCTACCGTTATCGCTACAGGATTTCCCTTTTTTAAACTCCTTAACATAGTAAAAAGAGCCTTTGTTCCTCCTTTATCCATGCCTTCTCTATCTGCACTTCCCAGTATTGGAAAATACCCAAATTTTCTACATACATAAGCGACTATTTTGCCTGAGGATGATCGACTTACACTAGGATGAAATGGCACGCCCCTCTGAGAAAGAATAATCATAATAACATGCTCATGCCAACACGCTAGCAAGTAGCTACCTTGTTTATGGGAAGACTTTGCAAGATCTCTATTTTCTAGATTGTTATGGGTGATTCTGCATGTTTTATACAAAATATAGATAAAAGAATAAATGACTCTTATAAAGATTTTTTCAAAAAATTTTTTCACGTAATTTTAAACTTTGGATTACCAAGAAAATACTAAAATACATGGTAAGTATACTGCAAGGATGCTCATTCGGCTATCATATTTTATAGCTATGAAATAATATGTAAACTAGTTAATACAAGAATACTGATCATTTTAACCCATTAATTTATTAACAGTAAATCATCCAAGTCATTGACTCCAACCCACTCAGCTGAAATTATGACTTTGACAAAGAAATATCAGACTCTTTCTCAACTGGTACTTTTAGGTCAAAGCCCTTGGGTAAAACACCTCCCCGTTTAATATACCAATCGGAAATATCAGGATTCAGCTCTTCGATCTGCTGATTTGTAACACCATATTTTTTTCTTATGGTATGCATCGAATATGTTCTCGGTAATTTAACTGTATCAAAAGCCAGAGGATCATAGCGGAGGTTGCCTGGAAATAATAAATGTGCTTCATGTAAAGTTCCGAGCATAGCGAGAAACTCAGCATAGAAATTCTTTGAAGCAAAACCAAAGCTGTTATGATTATAACGATCAATAATGACATCAATTTCATAGCTTCCTGTTTTTTTCACAGCTCTCTTAATACTGCCAACACCATGATTATAGGCAGTAATGGCTAAGGGCCATCTTTTTGTTATTTTATAATTTAACTGTAACAATTTGGCTGCTGCTCTCGCGGCTTTTATGGGATCATTACGCTCGTCAATACCTGTTTTTATTTTTAAATATTGATGCCCAGTACTTGGCATTATTTGAAATACTCCAGATGCACCTGCCTTAGAATGAGCCTGTAAGTTAAATGAAGATTCAACAAATGCTAGACGCGAAATTTCACTAGGTATGCCCACTTTTTTAAATTCACTTTCAATCGCTGAAATATATTTTGATGCCTGCGTCAAACCTTTTTCAATATAATTTCTTTGCCCAGTTTGAGTGCGTATGGACAATGAAGCGATTCGATATTTTTTCTTATTGCTAATATGCCCCATTAATCTAGCGATTCTTTGCATATCAGGGCTAAAGCTATTAAGATCATCATTACGGTGTTTGTGAAGCTTTTTAAATAATTTACGATAATAATATTTTCTCTTCTGCGAAATTTTTCTCACTAACTTTCGTTTTTGATGATAATCAAGATCACTAACTTTAGATAAGTCATAAATCTCCAAAACTACTTCCGGATACTCAGCCAAATGTAGCAAATATTGATTGGAGGAAAAATGTGAATATACCCGGCGCCAGAAATTATAACGACGAGCTAACATCTCAGTGACTCGAAAATTTTTCGTCAATTCAATAGACTTACCGTCCTGCTCAAGTGCAGCATCACTACAATGCAAAAAATCAATATCGTATTTAGGTTTCTTTTCGACCACTATTGGCAGACACTCATAGTTCATCTCAGTTTGGGAAGTAATATCTAGAAAATAGCGAGAAGGTTCTTCAAGTTCAGATACACCTTTAATTTTTTTAATAGAGGGTGCCTCACTCTTAGAAGGGCTGATACCCTCATTTAATCCTTCATCTGAAGAAATAATCGCAGGTTGTGCTGCTGACATTTTCTGCTTATTATATTTAGAAAATTTACCGACCGCGTAATTTAGTAGAGCTAACGATATAGCCAAAATCACTATATGTTTTACCTTACTTTCACTAATATTTTTCATTGTCGAAACTTTCTCAACAGAAGGTTGGATTTTTAGAGTTTTGAGTAAATTAGTTGAGTTTCTAAAGCCATTGATCGTCAAAATTTTTTAGAATGGAAACATGCAATTCTTGGCAGGGATAGGTACCGCCTCTATTTTCTGAAAATTACACAGCAAATTCTATTCCAAGGAATTACTTCAAAAAAATTCATGTAATCGCCTTATATCATTAGAAAAATTCTTGTCTCCCAATTGCCTCTTAAAATCCGTTGTCAAAATCTGTGCATATTGACTAGATGTTATCCAATACGCAGTAAAATACGTACGGCAGGGTTATAGGTAGGTTTCAATGACTTCAAAAATTCTCTCCTTTGATAAGCTAGAAGAATGTTTCATTTGAGCACTTATCATCTCTGGAGCTTCCCTTTTGAGTGCATTAAGGCTTTCTAATAGAGTCCTTTGGTTGAGCTTTCTTTCTGAGAGGATCATGGCCCAGTGATTCTTTTGAAAGCTTTTTGCATTAATTATCTGATCTCCTCGGCTGCCAACGTCAAGAGGAATTAATAGCATAGGTTTTTTTAATGCGAGTATCTCGAAAATTGAATTGGCGCCAGCTCTGCTGATTACCATATCGCATGCAGCAAATAAGTGTTTTAGCTCATCACTTACGAATTCAAAGGAAACATACGAATTGCTATTGGGGTGTGAATTGCGTTTTCCTTTTCCTGCAATGTGTATGATTCGATATGCTTTATTAAGCTCAGCCAAAGACTGTTCGATAACCCTGTTTATTTTCTCTGCCCCTTGGCTTCCTCCCATTATTAAAACAATAGGGCGGAGGTCATCTGCATCAAAGCTACAATACTGAAGTCCCTTTTTTTTCTCACCTGTTAGTAGCTCATCTCGAACGACCGACCCTACAAATTCAGATTTTCGTTTTGGAAGATAGCGATTGGTTTCTGGAAAGGAATAAAGCATACGCTTCGAAAAATAAAGTAGAATGCGATTTGCCAACCCTGGCGTCACATCTGATTCATGTGTGATGACGGGAATTTTCAACAACCATGCTGCAATAGCTGGTGGTACGCTAACAAATCCTCCTTTTGAAAAAAGGATATTTGGGCGATGAAAAATGAAGATTTTTAAGCACTGAATTAGTCCAAGAAAAATTTTAAATATATCTAAAAAATTATGGATAGAAAAATAACGTCTGAGTTTACCGGTTGCAATAGTGTAAAAAGGTATATTCGTCTTTTCTATAATTTTTTTTTCAATTCCTTTTGACCCTATATAATAGATATCCCATCCACGTTGCTGCATCTCAGGTAACAATGCTATGTGAAGCATTACGTGGCCGGCGCTACCACCGCCAGTTAATGCGATTTTTTTATTACATCTATTATTAGGATTTTCACTATTATTAATCATTTCGTCTTTTCTATGCATAGTGACATGCTACTAAGTGTGGATGATTACTTGTACCTAAATTTCTGGCTACTGGCTGCTCGATTCGACACTTTTCAGTTGCAAGCGGGCATCTGGGGTTAAAATGGCAGCCTACTGGCGGATTGATGGGGCTAGGGACGTCTCCCGTCAAAATTTGTTTGGCTTTCTTCTTTCCTAAAAATTCTGGTACTGGGATAGCGGAGATTAGTGCTTGTGTATATGGATGCTTTGGCTCTGCATAAAGCTGTTCTGCAGATGTAAGCTCGACTATTTTCCCTAAATACATGACAGCTACGATATCACTGATATGCTCTATTACAGCTAAATCATGTGCTATGAATACGTAAGAGAGCTCAAATTTCTTTTTTAGTTCAACTAGAAGGTTAAGGATTTGTGATTGAATTGAAACGTCTAAAGCGCTGACGGGCTCATCAGCGATAATTAATTTGGGTTTTAATGCTAATGCTCTAGCAATCCCAATTCGCTGCCTTTGCCCACCAGAAAATTCATGTGGAAACTTAGAAGCAGCATCTTCTCCTAATCCGACTACATGCAAAGTCTCTCTGACAGAATTTTCAATTTCTTGTCGGTTGCCTAGTCCGTGAATTTTCATTGGTTCTGCGATGATATTACCAACTGTCATTCTAGGATTCAGACTTGAAAATGGATCTTGAAAGACAATTTGTAAGTCTTTACGCTTTTGGCGCATTTTTGATAGCGATAAATTTGTGATGTCTTCTCCATCGAAAATAATAGAGCCATCTGTGGGCTCATATAACTTTAATATTGTACGTCCAAGGGTTGACTTGCCACAACCAGACTCACCTACCAAACCTATGGTTTCGCCCTTTTTCAGTGAAAAAGAAACACCATCAACTGCATAAACACGTTCTTTTTCTCGACCAAATAGCCCGCTTTTGATAGGAAAGTGCTTCTTTAAATTTTTAATTTCTAGTAATGGTTGTTGCATAATTTTCCTCAGAGTATTTCTGGCTGTCTATTCCAACAAGCTGCACAATGTGATTTGCCATATTCCAGCATGGGAGGATTATTTTGTTCGCATTTATTCAAAGCTTCAGAACATCTTCCGTAGAAGTGACATCCCGAACCGAGTTCAGCAAGACTTGGCACAGTTCCAGCTATGGTTGGTAACAATTCTACTTTTTTTCCGAGTTTAGGAATCGAATTCAATAATCCAATAGTGTATGGATGTTGGGGATTGGTGAAAATATCTTTGACAGGTGCTTGTTCAACAATTCTTCCAGCATACATAACTAACACATAATCACAGACTTCTGCCACTACGCCTAGATCGTGAGTTATCATCAGAATAGCCATTCCCAACTCTTCTTGAAGCTCTGCCATAAGGTCAAGTATCTGTGCTTGGATAGTTACATCCAAAGCGGTTGTAGGCTCGTCTGCTATTAATAGCTTCGGCTTACAAGCCAAAGCTATTGCAATCATAATTCTTTGACGCATCCCTCCGGAAAGCTGATGCGGATATTCATGAATTCTCTTTTTTGCAGCAGGAATTTTGACTAAATCCAACATTCTTATAGATTCTTGTAATGCCTCTTTCTTGCTCAAACCTTGATGAATCCTAAAGACTTCCGAAATTTGATTGCCAATGGTAAAAACAGGATTAAGGCTGGTCATTGGTTCTTGAAAAATCATACTGATAGAATTGCCTCTAAGCGTTCTCATTTGTTTTTCACTGCAGCGAACTAAATCTTGCCCTTCAAAATGTACACTTCCGTTAACTATTTTCCCCGGGGGTGATTGTATAAGTCTCATGATTGAAAGAGAAGTTACACTTTTCCCTGAGCCCGATTCGCCGACAAGGCCAACAGTTTGTCCCTTGGCAATAGAAAAACTTACACTGTCGACCGCAGTTACTTCGCCACGGTCGGTTGAAAAATTCGTTGTTAAGTTGTCCACAGAAAGTAACATATTCACCATTGCTCTCCTATTTCTGGTATCTGGAATTCAATAGGGTAGCCATTGTTAATAGCATCAATTATCTCAGAGCGCTCTGCTACCGCAAGGCTGAGATTGCAGTCCATGATTTTTTTAACTTCTTCAATGTTTGTGTCATCTGTAGGATCGCAAAACAGTATTTCAACTGTATCTTTGCCATTTCCTACCCAGTTTATCGGCATGCAACATCTAGATATTGCTTCTTTATAAGGGAGTAAGGCACAGATTTCACTATTAGTACCAATACTAAGAACGTTGTATATCCTTACTATCCTTAGTGTTCTTGCTAATATATCTGCTAGATAAGCTTCATTAAATATGTGGGTGTCGAGTAGGGCGGTATAGCCGCTGATATTCCAGCGTTTCATATAATTATATACTAATCTGCCAGTAGAGTCGGACAGTGCTCCTTCGCTACGTAAAATTTCAAGAATCTTAGTAGTCATCTTCTCTCCAGCTCAAGACAATCCCTTGCGCATTTTTAAGTGTTGAAGTTTTTTTGCCAGATATGTTTTCTTTACACCATTCTATCTTGTTCGTCTTCAGTCCCAGCATAGAAGTCCATTTAATTTCTGAGCAAGCTCGCTCAGAATTGTAATTGTAATCATCGTAGCTTCTAACTGAAATCGCACGTTTATTTATACGAACATCGTAAGTTGTTAATTTCTCCGAAATTACTTTTCCTATTACGTATTCAGTCCATTCAATAGGTAGAGTAAAACTCAATAGGCAAGGAATTTCAGATGTTAATAGACCGATTTTATAGCCATTGACTTCTAGAAAACCATCAGTATCTACTGAGATCTCTGGAAGATTTTCTTTCATTTTACCTATAATAGAAATATTAGATCCTGAAGACGCTATTTCTAATAGCCTTCTGCCAATTGGGTCCGAAAATTGAGCTTTCCAAGAATCTTTTGATGTTGATATCCAATCTAACTGATTAATTTGCAATATACGCTCCGAGTCAAAACTGACTTCGAGCTTTAAGCCGCCGTCTTTGGGGAAACAGGTGCCAAATTTAACTAATTCAGATTCATGAAGAGGAATAGATTCGACAACCTCGATAGTGCTACAAGCATATAAATTTAGTAATGCAATGATTGCGATGAAATGCTTCATGATTTTAATTTTGCTTCCAATTTTTTTAATTTTTTCTGAACTCGATCTAGGTCTCGTTCTTCTGATTTGCTAGTAGCTGATTTTTTGTAATACTCTATAGCGGTTTTCGTGTCTCCAGTCGCTTGATATACGTCTCCAATATGTTCGAGTACTACCCCTTCGCCAGGAACTTTTTCTATAGCTTGCTTCAAATAACTAAGAGCTTCTTTATACTTTCCTTGTCTATAGTAGACCCAGCCTAAAGAATCGAGGTAATAACCATCCCCCGGTTTAAGCTCTAAAGCTTTCCTTATAAGTTTTTCAGCTTCTTCTAAATTTTCATTACTTTCGGCATAAAGGTAGCCAAGGTAATTATAGGCGGTGCTGTTTTTTGGATCTAGTTCCAGGACTTTTTTCATCGAATTTATACATGCGCTAATATCTCCAGATTTTTCTTCATTGACACCACGTAAAAAATATAATCGTGATATCTTCGGAAATTTTTCGATGCCTGAATCAAGTGTCTCTATAGCTTTTTTATATTCCTTTAGATCACCATAAATCCCCGCGTGAATAACATACAACTCCCATTCACTTTCTTCCTGATTAATAAGTTCTTCAGATATTTTTAGTGCTTCTTGAAACTTTTTTTGCTCTTGGAGCACAATGATCATCCGCATTTCTGCATGTTTACGGAAAGGCGATTCTTCACCTATTTTTTGATACATTTTTAGAGCGTTGTCTAATTTTTTGATTTTTTCATAACCGAGGCCGGATAAATAGTTTAATCTATCATCGTTTGGATTTTGTCTTGCTAAAGATATTAAAAGTGTTGCTGCTTCATTGTAACGCTCTAACTCCCATAAAAGAAAGGCTCGTTGAAGTTGCACAGCAGGGCTATCTCCTCCTGGAGTTGAAACCATCTCGTCTAATAAATTTAATGCTTCTTTCAATCCACCTGTTTCTCTGTACAAACTAATAAGCCTACCAATAAGCTCTTGGTTGGTAGGGTTTAGGCGAAAGAGTTTTTCATATAAAGAGACAGCTTCTTTTGTTCGTTTATTAATTTCTAAAATATATGCATAAATTAAAACTAGTTCTGGATTATTGCTTTGCATTTCGTATGCTCGCCTTGCCGAAGTGAGGGCTTCTTTAGATTTGTTGTTTACTAAGAGAAGTCGGCTTAATACAGACCATCCGAGCAATGAACCTGGTACGGCTTTAGTAAGCTCTCTAGCAATTTTTTCCGCTTCTTCTGGCTTATCCAGGCCTTGATAAAGGCTTATTAATTGAAAATAAGCATTCTCGTTAGTTGGAGCATAGCGGATTGCTAATTTAAATTCTTTGATGGCATCAGTGTATAGTTTTTTATTGGCTAGGACTTGTCCATATAGCATTCGTAAGTCACTGGATTTGGGGTATAATAAGACCATCTTGCGAGCGTCGCTCAGGAGTTCTTCAATTTTACCCATACCTATTTTAGCTGTAATTAGCTTTTGTCCTACATAAGAATTTGGATCTAAGTTATAGACTTTTTCGAATAGCTTTGTGGCAGCGTCCATATTTCCTTCAAGAGCTTTCATTTCAGCAATTAAGAAATATGAAGTGGCAGTGGCTTGTCTTTCAGCCGGAGGCCAGAGTGAAGGGGGTATTGAGTTAAAATCGGTTTGGTGCACCTCCATTTTTTCTAAGGATTCACCATCCAATAAGCCTTTTTCCTGCTTTGCTGTTTTGCAATTGGTTAGAAAAATTGCAATGACATACAGTAACAGATTGATAGTTTTAAAAGACAAGGTACTGACCCCATGGCTAGTATTAAGTGATTTTTCGATAGTTATGATAAACCACAGAACAGCTGGCCGCTAGGCCTTTTTGTAGCAATTGGTTGTAATTTCACAGTTAAATACTCTGGCAAAAACCTTGCTCGGACTCTGTAATTAGTGCATCTATCTTTGCAACATCGTTATAAAAAACCTTGACTAATGTTAAGCCTTTTCCAGGAGCTGTGATTCCTGCCAAACGGCGATCTTGTCTGTTTATTATTAGATCAATAGGGGTTTCTAGCTTACCACAAGAAATATCAATTAAAGTGCCCACTATAATACGTACCATTTGCTTTAAAAAACCTTCCCCAATAAACCAAAAATTAAGCAATGGTCCTTTCTGTTCAATCTTAACTTCAAGTAATTTTCGGGTTTTTGTCATAATATCAGTATCGGTGTTGCAAAATGAGGTAAAATCGTACTCTCCGACTAGTTTGCTTGCTTCCGTTGTTAATAATTGCACATCAATGGGTGGAATGACTTCCCATACAAAAGGCTGTACAAATGGGTTCCAGCAGTTTCCAAGCCAAACTCGGTAACGATAGGCTTTTGCCTTGGCGCTGTGAATTGGATGAAATTCATTGTCGACTAAAGAAATATCTTTGATAGATATTTCTTTAGGAGTTAGGGCATTTAGCCCTCTAAGCCAAGCAAATTTGTTAAAAGGCTTATCCGTAGAAAAGGTTACAATTTGCTGTTCTGCATGAACCCCTGAATCTGTACGTGATGCACCTACTATTCTTATGTCTTGTGCTAGAAAAGTTCCCAGCGCTTTTTCTAAATGATCTTGGATTGCATTGCCACACGGCTGAGATTGAAAGCCGACAAAGGGTTTTCCAAAGTAAGCTAATTCTATCTTGTACTTTGGACCAACAAACATCGTATTTGTTACCTAGTGCTTTCAAAAGTAAAAGAGATGCCTATGGCATTCCGATCAAGGTTGATTCCTTTTTTACTGTTGCCTAGTCTAGAAACAATTTCTACAAACGGAGATATATACACAGAGCCAAGGCCCATCGTTCTACGCATTGAATTAACAGAGCTGTCATCAAGGGCATTGAGTAAAATATTGAGAGCGACCCCTGTAACTAGAGACGTTCGGGCTCCTTTTGTCATATCTTGGGTGTTTGATTTTGTAGTGCTGTCATCTGTACTAGGTGAATCTGCACTTTCATCCTCAATAATGCGAACATCATCGAACCATAAGTACTCTACCCCAGCCCATCCATCCAGGGTTAAATACTTCAGTGGAAAAGGGCTTGCCTGCAGAGTTAAAAGACTTTGGATTGAGGAAATCGTAAATTCTGTTTTGGCATCTAAAACATTGACGCTATCTGATGTTGCATTTGTTAGTTGATCAGCAGGAAGCGAAGCATGCCCTCTGTCTGTGTAATAGAGGCCTTTGACCCCTACCCCTATGGCAACGTATTTTTGCCATAGATTGTAGTCACCCCCGAAAAGTAAATAATTAGCCTCTTTGCCATAATGCGCTTGATAAAATCCTTCTTTATCTGGAAAGTCTGGCCGGCCAACACCAATTCTCAATCGATATTTACCAAAATTCCACCTTTCTGGCTCCGTTGATAATGAAGGAGTAGATATATTTTCCTCTTCGCTATTAATCTGCTGTTCATCTTGAGCATAAATTAGCGCTTTATAGGTTGTAGTCAGCGCTAAAAATATCGACGAAAATCTTAGGAATAATGAAACAAATTTTTTGAACATAGAAATCCTCACCACTGTGTCAGTATTCGAGGTTTTAGTATAACCGAATAAATTATTTTGTACCCCATAGATAACTTAAAATTTGTACAGCGTTCGTAGCTGCACCTTTGCGCAAATTATCTGCAACAACCCAAAATTGAAAGTATGCAGATTTTGTTTGCTCGTGGCCTAATCTGATTCGACTAACGTATATTTGTGGTTTACCTGCTACTAAGAGAGGGCTTGGAGAGTCTGATGGTAAGAGGTCAGGATCATATACCACGCCAGGAATAGCCGCGAAGAGTTTTTTTAGTTCAGGTAAGCTAATGGATTTTTTACACTTAACCAGGACAGATTCACAGTGGCAATTAATTGTCGGCACTCTGGCTGTGGTTGCATGGACTGCTAAATCTTCTAATCCAAGGATTTTTCGTGTTTCCAAAACCATTTTTTTCTCTTCTTCACAATGGCCAAAAGGATCAATTGCTCCGATAGAAGAGAGAACATTAAATGAAATAGCCTGTGGATAAACTTGTGGATTAATTTCATTTAAATTAAAACGATCTTTTATTTGCTTAGATAGCTCAGCAATACCCTTTTGTCCGCTTCCTGAAACCGATTGATATGTAGATACGGCAACCATTTCAAGTCCAAGTTTTTGGTGGATTGCAGCAAGTGGTACAACCATTTGGATAGTAGAGCAGTTTGGATTGGCAATAATTCCTGATTGCATAGTGTCAAGTTGTGAAGAATTTACTTCCGGCACCACTAATGGAACCTCTTTATGCATGCGCCAGGCACTGCTATTATCGATGACGATTGCGCCTTGTTCTACTAACTTGGGTGAATACTCTTTGGAAAAATCGCCACCTGCACTCATTAGAAATATATCTATGTCTTTAGCTGCTTCTAGGCTCCAAGCTTGGACTGCAATACGCTTGTTGTGAAAATGTAATATTTCTCCTGCAGATCGGGGGCTTGCAAAAAGAAAAAGCTCAGCATCAAAGTTCGGCAACTCTTCCAAGTCTTGTAACATTTGCCGACCAACAGCTCCTGTAGCTCCAACAATGGCTATTTTTTCAAAGCTTCGTTTTTTTTCTGGCCTCATGGCTTATCCTTGTTATTTCTAGCCTCTAAACTCTTACCCACTAGGTCTGAGCGGGTCTCCATTACTGAATCATTGTCATCTATAGGTGTAAAAATATCATCGTCATTTTCGAGTTTTTTCCATCCAATTATCCATTCAAAAGGCCCGCTTAACGCGTATAGAAGACAGAAGAGAAAGCCGAACATTTCCGGCTTTGCGGCCAATAAACCTACTACCATAACTAAAATTGCTAGCAATCGAAAAGGCTTTACAATACTAAAATGCATCGATTTATGAGAACGGTACGCAACATTGCTAACCATTAAAAGTCCCAAAGTCGGTGCCATTCCAATCAAGATAAAGTTACGAATTTGGTCCTTGTCTAGAAATTCAGCTATCTTTTGTATGATCCATAAATCTTCGTCAGGGTTAGATTGTAGATCAACAGAAAAAGCGACAAAAGTGGCAACCACGGTTGCAGCCATTGGTATTGGCAGCCCAGTAAAATCACCATGAGCTTTGCCTATGGCACTTTGCACATTAAATCGTGCTAGACGGAGGGCACCGCAGGCTAAAAAAACAAAGCAAAGAATCCAGCCCACCCTCCCCATAGAATTTAGGCCAAATTGGTACATTAAAAAAGCAGGAGCTAGGCCAAATGAAAGTAAATCGCATAGAGAATCGTATTGAACGCCAAATTCACTTGTACCATTAGTTAGCCTGGCAACCCGCCCATCAAGAATATCAAAAACTGAAGCAAGTAAAATAGCAATCCCAGCTTCCCAGAAGTTTCCATGTAAAGATTTGACAACCGAAAAAAAACCGAAGAATAAATTTCCGGTCGTTAATAAGTTAGGTAAGATATAGACTGCACCCCCAATTTTGGGAGTCATAAACCGCTTAGATCCCATTTATGCCAACCTTTCTCTTGAGTCTTTCTTCAGCTGTTGATTCCCGCATAAAATTTGGTGCTAAAACATTTTTTTCTAAATCGTCATTTAATGCCTCGAAGGCTTTTCTAGCCATTCCATCTAGTACCAATTGGGAAGTCTCTTCATCGGTTAAACTTATATACTCGATATTAAGCTCGTTTATATTTTGTTGTTTAAATAATTCAAATTCTGGCCATACATTCGCTAATACAAGGTATGTGCATTTTTCTTTATAGTGCAGTAAATTCTTAAAATCTTCACTTTTAATTTCAAATAGTTGAGTTGATGCTGAATATTGATCAATAACGGTTACAAAGCCATGAGTTTTTGTCGAACCTGCTAAAAAAACTAGTCTAAAGCCTTCGGGGTGCGTTTTTTTCTTTGAGGCGTTTAAGAATTGTTCATGTGCAGCCGATTCCAGCGATGAAAGTGCTTGAAAATAGCACCCACCTTTAAGTCCTTGGGCAAAACCACTAGCCCAAGATAATCCAATTTTAATGCCTGTAAATGAGCCGGGTCCATTGGAGATTACGATCCGGCTTATCGCTTCAGGTTTAGACTGTATGCTATCCATAGCTTTCTTGAATAAACGCGATATGCTTTGTGCTGAGCCAAATTTTTTTAAGTGGGCTTCTTTCCATAAGTAACCTTTGCTGGGGGAAGATAAATCTATAAGCCCCATCGAAACCCCTTGTATAGTTGTATCTAGAATCAAAGCAAGATTCATTAAAATAGCCCCGCAACTCCCTTGACCATAGATGCCCAAAAGCGGCTTATGTCGTTGTAAGTCGCCAAAACTACTAGTGACATAACCATAACAAAGCCAATTTTTTGATAGTTTTCAATAGCTGCTTCGCTTAAGCGTTTTCTTCTTACAGCTTCTATACCGACGATAACTAATTGCCCTCCATCTAAGACTGGAATGGGAAATAAGTTGATCATACCTAGGTTAATACTAATTAAGGCCATCGATGTTAAAAAAGCCTGCCATCCTAATTTAGCAGAATCTCCCGCTACTTTTGCAATTAGCATCGGGCCTCCCAATGCTTTCAAAGGGACATCACCTGTGATTAACCCCCAAATGCTAGCTGCTAGCATTCCAGAATGTGCCACTGTTTGTTTAATACCATACCATGATGCAGCGAAAATATTGTCATACTTTTCAATCACAGGGTCGGGCTCAATTGAGGCGCCAATAAATGAAACTGGAAGAACATAGACGATCTCCAATCCTGAAGGTTTCTGCACTTCTACTGGCTTCAGATCTATTTTTAATTTCAACTCTTGGTCTTTTCGATTTATGAGGAGCTCTACACTTGCTTCCTTGTTTTCGCTAATGAGCTCCTGTAAGTGATAAATATCACGAACTTGGGTGTGTGAAAATTCAAGAATTCGGTCATTTTGTTTCAGCGTTTTATCTAATGTACCTGAGGCCTTGCTTATTGTGAGCTGTGCGTCCGATAGGAACAAGCTTTCAGCAAGTTTTTTGCGAAACGCATTCATGGCTTTAGCATTGATGAGCATTTGCACTTCGTTATTAAATTCAGTAGTTTTCCATATTGTTGTCAATATAGTCGCAGAATGGATTTTTTGTGGGGTTTCACTTGGTTGATCCTTACTATTGCCAGAATTTTCGCTTGGAACTGTTGACCAGTTAATTTTTAAAGAATCAACTTGGTCTTGGTATGCTTGATTTAACTTCGCTAAAAATTCAGCCCATGATTTAATTAGATATTCATTACCGTTAAATTCAATGGAGTAGATGCTATCACCGGTTTTCATCCCTTGTTTAGCTAGCTCAGAGTCTTTAGATAACATACTTACTAAGGGGGGGAGAAAACCGTAACCGATTCCTACACGCCCAATCTGAACCTTTTTACCATTCATATTTTCTTGTGTGACTGATGCTGGACTAACTTGTAAGTCGATAGGTTTTTCATCTCGTAAGATACGAACCAACAGATTTTTTCCCGCTGATTTTGAAATTATTTCCTGCAGGTCTCTCCACTTTTCAACTTTATTATCATCGATTGCGATAACTTGATCACCAGACATAAAACCTGCGCGATCTGCGGGGCTTTCAGGCCTGACCTCACCGATTACGGAACTAGGATGATTTATCCCGGCAGTACCAAGGATAAAATAAACAACAGCTGCTAATAGAAGGTTGCCAAAAGGACCTGCTGAGATCACAAAGAATCGCTTAAGTAAGGAAGCTCGATAAAGCTCCTTTCCGATAAAACGATCGGGCACATCTTCGGAGGGCATTGACCCTGCGAATTTGACATAACCCCCTAAAGGAATCCAACTTATGCGGTAATCAGTTCCATTATGGCGAAATCCAAAAATTCTTGGACCGAAACCGATGGAAAAAATTTCGACGCCGATGCCACATAGCTTGCCAACTATAAAATGTCCGAATTCATGTACAAAAACTAAGATGCCAAGTAAGAAAAGAACAGCTGGAATCGGATGGCTTAAAAAATCATACATCATTGCCTCCTACTTTACGAAAACTTCATTCGCATAGAGTATAAACCACACAGCGGGAGCAGCAAACAAAAGTGAGTCTACTCTGTCTAAAAAGCCTCCGTGGCCTGGAAAAACTTTTCCAGAGTCTTTAACACCGGCAAACCTTTTGAAAGCAGATTCGACTAGGTCTCCCATAATGCCAGCGATACCTCCGACTATTCCTGCCACAACCATGACAGGCCAACTGCCTATTTTAAATTGATAGAGTGCATTTATCAGTAATGCTCCACAAACGCCTGAAATGATTCCAAAAAAAGCCCCTTCCCAAGTTTTTTTGGGAGAGAGCGTTTTTGCAAGTTTACGCTTACCAAAGTGCCTGCCACCAAAATAGGCGCCAGTGTCATTTGACATGACAATTGCTATAACTAACATTAGGCCTTGTCCATACTGTCCCATAATATAGACATCCCATATTGCTAGCCATGGCAAACAACCGTAGCAAATGCTTACTAAAAATCCGGTAAGTCTCACCATAGAACGTTCTATGGTACGGCTTGAAAAAACACCGACAAGCATTAGTAAACTCATGCCTAAGACAATGCCACCTCTACCTGCTCTTTGATCACCAAAGGTGGAAATTAAAAACATAAAAATAGCAAAAATCACACAGAGGAGTTGCCATTTTTTAAAGGAGTAGCCTGTTTTAGATGGGTTTGCATTAAGCCTTTGTTCTAGTGCTGGCAGCATAAGTCCAGAAATTTCAAAGACAGAAAGCCCGATGCATACTAGAAAAAAAAAAGTAGCGATTTTCTGATCAGCCCATATCAGTAGATAGAATACAATTGGTAGACAAACAATGGCAGTAATAATTCTCTGCTTTAGCATCTAAGACCACCAGCGCTGGGGGTGATGTCATTGCCCTTTAGAGGTATTTGCTCGGCTTCGGAATTTTCTGAAGGTATTGGTTTTGTACTTTCTTTACTGTTAACCTTATCTTCTAAGAGCCCAAACCTTCTCTTCCTTCCTAGAAAGTCTCGAATGGCTTCAATAAATTGCAGTTGGCGAAAGTCGGGCCAATATATTTGAGAAAAATAGAGCTCAGCATAGGCAATTTGCCATAGGAGAAAATTCGAAACTCTAAGTTCACCACTTGTGCGTATTACTAAGTCAATATCAGGGAGGCCCTTTGTATACATAAAGCTGTCTACTAAGTTTTGATCAATTTTTTCAAGAGTGAGGGAGCCTTCTTGAACTTTGGATGCAATCTGGCGGCATGCATCCGCAATTTCTGATCTCCCTCCGTAACTAATAGCAACATTTAGGACAAGACCCGTATTTCCTTTTAGATAATCCTTGGTTTCTTCAATGCGTCGACGCGTGCTTTTAGGCAGTCGGCTGAGGTCACCTATTGTTCGAAATACAACATTGTTACGATGCAGTGCATCTCGTTCTTTGACAACGTATGTATCGAGAAGTTTTATAATAGCTTCGACTTCGTATGAAGGCCGGCCCCAATTTTCTTCACTAAAAGCAAAAAGTGTTAAAGCTGATAGTTCTAACTGCCCAGCAGTTTCTACGACTGCTCGAACGCTCTCAACGCCTTTCTTGTGGCCCCAAACTCGAGGGCGAGCGTGCTCTTGCGCCCACCGACCATTGCCATCCATGATAATCGCAACATGCTTAGGCATTGCTGGATTAGATTTTAGATTATTTATTGTTGCGGAAAGGCTGCCTGGGGACATTCAATTTCCAATTCACAGGGATTGTACAAAATAGAACAGGGGTACAACCTAGTACGCTTCTAGCCCTTTTTCTACAAAAAAACTAAAAGCGGTCAAAATTTCAAAGATTTGCTCAAAATAAAGGCGGACTTTACCCCATGGCTTTAGGTCTGCATGTTTATTTATATATCAAATCTCAATCTAAAAGCTTTATACCCACTTTTACCAGTTCATGATCGAGCTCTCTGTGCCATACCACTTCCCCAGTTAGAGGTGCTAATTTGCCAAGTTTTAGCCTAATTTTTGTTCCAGAGTCGACACCGTCGTTTACCCGCAATACTAAACCGCAGCCGCTCATAGGCGATTCGTTGACAATGAAAGCACCTATTGTAGGCTTGAATTCGCCTGTGAGGTTCAAGTCAATCAGGCATAGATCTTCAATGTCTGGTTTAAATCGTACATGCTTCCTTTTTGTCAGTTCCGTTGACATGATAAGCTCCTATGAATCAATTCTGAGTTTTAAACCTTAACTCTATAAACCAATTTGGCTTATAGAGCTTATTTCTGTTCGTTTGGTTTTGAGTTGCTTAACTCATTAATATTCTTGCTTGTATTACTTTTAAGTGCTACTGGCTGATATGCTCTGGATCCTAAATAATATGGTACAATCGCGTGCCATAAATCCTTGATTAAAGCTATCGCTGGTATTGCAATTAAAATCCCCCAGATCCCTAGCATATCGGCAAATGCAAAAACGGACAAAATAACTATCATCGGATGTAACCCTACTCGTTCGCCTACAACACGTGGAGTTATGTACATACCATCAAGCGATTGTACAAAGGTAAAGACTCCTATAATAGCTAATACTTGGCCCCATCCAGTAAAATTAGGTACTAGGACAATTATACTAAGAATACCACCGACTACCACATCTAGATAAGGGACAATCCGGCAAAGGCCTGCAACCAGTCCGATTGCAATTGCTGATTGTAGGCCGACAATACTAAACCCAAGTACATACAAAACAGCTAAAATTGCCGCTACAGTCGCATGCCCTTTGATGACAGTACGCAAGGTTTTGTTGATACCACGAAACGTTTCTAAGACAAGGAATTGTAGATCGCGAGGGATTAGTGTTGCTAGGTGTTTTTCAATTACTGGCATATCTTTTAGCAAAAAAAACGTTAGTGGTGGAACCAGGACTAAGTTGACCACAGTTCCTAATACTTGAGGTGCTGAGTTCCAAATGGTTGTGACCGCTTGCCGGATTTGGTTGCTAATCTGAGTCATAATACTTGCATTTTTTACCAACTCGTCAAATGTTTCTTGGTCGAGGATATCATGGGTGACTACGAAGTCTCTGATGCTGGGAATCCATATACTTGTAGTTTTTCTCACTGCCTCAGGCACTAAATTAAGCAGATCGAGGATTTGATAATAAACGAGTGGGAGAATGCGATATGAGGCGAATGTAAACAGAGCAACAAATAGAACAATGATTCCTAATGAAATTGGACCTCTAGAAGATCTATGGCGTGTGAAGCGATTTACGATCGGGATTAAAAGGTAAGCAAATAGAAAGCTGAGAAAAATAGGCACTAAAATTGGGCTAAAAAATAAGGTCAGCAATATGATAAAAGCGATAAGCAAAGCACAAAAGGTCACAAAGCGTTTAACCAAATGCCAGTCAATATTTTCTTGAACTTTGTAAAATTGCATCGAATATCCTTTCCCAGGCCAGTAAGTGGAATCCGATTTTCGTATAAGAAGCCTAGAGTGCAAGAGCTATGCAGTAATTCGGAAAAAAGCATCTAAGGTATGGATGCATAACTTCTATACTTTTTATTTTGTGCTCCAATATATTTGCATGGCAGAAAGCTTCTAAATTGCAACAAAATTCAGTCTAGTCCGCTAATTGGGCTGATACTACTCTGACATGCCCTGCATAATCACTTCTAAAGCTAACCTTTGTCCAGTCATTTACTTCAAATATTTTAGCAACCTCCTGAGATTGAAGATAGCCCACTTCTACTATTAACTTTCCTTTAGGTGCGAGTAGCTTCTTCGCGTGCTTTGCCATCAACTTGTAAAAGTGTGTTCCTTCGTCCTCGGCAAATAGTGCTAAATGGGGCTCATATTGTAAGACGCCTGCAGGCAGGCCATCTTTTTCTGTGGGGCAAATATATGGCGGGTTGGATACGATTAAATCAAAACGATGGTCACTTTCCCAAAATGTATGAATTCGTATGTCGCTACATTCGAAACTGACATTGTTTACACGGAGGATATCTGAGTTTTCTTTGGAAAGCTTAATTGCATCGGGAGAAATATCTACGGCAAGTACCTGTGCTGACGAAAATTCTTGTGCTAGGGAGAGGGCTATGCAGCCGCAGCCAGTGCCTAGGTCAAGAATTTTTGCAGATTCATGATTTCTGTCCCTTAGAAAAGAGACGGCTTCTTCAAGCAAGATTTCCGTATCGCTTCTTGGAATCAAGGCATGTTCGTTGATTTTGAAGGTATGTTTATAAAATTGTTTGTGACCAAGGATGTAGGCAATAGGCTCAAAGTTTCGCCTTCGCTTAAGCAGCTCCTTAAATTGTGCGCGCTCTGACTCTGTAAGGGGGCGGTCATAATTTGTGTATAATTCAATCCGGGAAAGTTTTAGGACTTCGCATAATAATAATTCAACATCCAATCGCGCTGATGACCCTACTTCGCTCTTTTTTAGGAAGTCTGTAGACCAGGTGATGATCTTCTGGATAGTCCACTGTCCAGTGGAGCTAGGGTTGACTTGTTTCGGATGAGTCTGTTGTTCGACCATTAGTTGGCCTGATTTTTGAGCAATTCAGCTGTATGATTAGCTCCAAGTGCATCTAATATTTCGTCCAGATCTCCCGTAATGATCTCATCGAGCTTATAGAGAGTTAAATTAATGCGGTGGTCTGTCATTCGTCCTTGTGGAAAATTGTATGTTCGTATGCGCTCACTACGATCTCCACTACCGACTTGAGATTTTCTATCAGCACTGATCTCGGCGGCGCGTTCAGATTCTAGCTTATCTAATATACGACTTTTTAGCATTTTCATCGCTTTTTCTTTGTTCTTGTGCTGAGATCTTTCTTCTTGGCATTCTGCTACAACGCCAGTAGGGATATGAACAATCCGCACTGCCGAATCCGTTGTGTTGACGTGCTGCCCACCTGCGCCTGAGGCTCGACATGCTGTTATTTCTAAATCTGCTGGATTGATCTCAAATTCAACGTCATCAACCTCTGGCAAAACTGCGACGGTGCAAGCGCTCGTGTGTATGCGTCCTTGAGACTCGGTGGCTGGTACCCTTTGCACTCGGTGTACCCCACTTTCGAATTTCAATTTACTATAAACTTTACTTCCTTGAACCATTAAAATAATTTCGCGGTAGCCGCCTTTCTCAGATTCCGTGGCGCTCATGACTTCAACATGCCATCTTTTCTTTTCAGCATACCTCGTATACATTCTGAGAAGATCTCCGCAGAAAAGTCCAGCTTCATCTCCTCCAGTTCCAGCACGTATTTCGAGGAAAATATTTTTATCATCATTTGGGTCTGTCGGTAGCATTAATATGGTGAGTTCTTTTTCTAATGCCACCATTGACTTTGATAACTTATCTAACTCTTCTTTAGCCATGGCTCTGAGCTCAACATCTTCATTTGATGCCAGGTCTTCAGCTTCAGCCTTTTCTTGCTTTAATTGAGAATAGACCCGGAACTTCTCTACAATAGGTTCGATTTCAGCTCGCTCTTTAGTGAGTTTCATGAGCTCTCGTGAAGAAATACCTGGCTGAGACAAGGTTTCTTCGATTTCGACGAACCGCCTTTCAATTGTCTCAAGCTTTTCAAACATGTGCAGCATCGCTTTTTGATTAAAGTTGTTAAAACATTTGGATTTAGGTTCAAAAGTGGTTTTTTATGAACCCTCCGCGTTATCTTAAAAAAGGCTCTTGCGAGCGACAGTTCCGACAATATTTTTTTTCTCTAACGGCTTAGACGTTGTATGCTGAACATAATTTCTATGAAGTTCAGAAAAAATGCCTTCATTGTAAAGTCTAATTTCAGGTACTTTCTTTTTTGATAACTAATCAGCGTATTTTTTCCCTTCAATATGTCGCTTGATACATCGCCATCCTGAGTGAAGCGAAGGATCTATTTCGCAATTTTGAGATCCTTCGCTTCACTCAGGATGACGGGCAGTCAAGGCTTTGAACCGATCAGATAAAAAATACGTTGATTTAGTTACTTTTTTTGCACCTTTACTTATTGCATGTGTCAGACAGTCTCTCAAGATTCTGTATGTTAACAGGCGATTTCTTAAAATTTGGATCAGAAATTTAATTTTGGCAGCTGTAAAAAGCTGCCGAGCTTGTACAATAAAGAGATGGCATTACTTTTTGTTTGCCGCATATTTCTTTTTGAACTTTTCAATACGCCCTGCAGAGTCCACAAGTTTTTGTTTTCCAGTGAAAAACGGGTGGCAGTTACTGCAAATTTCTACCTCGATTTTATCTAAAGTTGATCTGGTTTCAAAAGTATTGCCGCAAGCACAGCTCACGTGGCAGTTTTCGTACTTTGGGTGGATGTCCTTCTTCATAATTCTCCTCTTAATTTCAAGCCACGACATTACGTGACTTATTTTTATGCTGTTCTGTTCAACAGCCAATCTATATACTACCTATCAGCTTGCAAGTCCAACTTATAGTCAAGCAAAATAAAGTTATTTTTATATTTTAGAAATGATTGATTACTAGACTAGCTATGTGCCTCTGATTATAAGCACTTAGCTTATAACCGGGATCTGAAATTTTTTGAAAAACTGTAGTATTTTCACCGGATTCGAAGTTCGGCCGGGTGCTAGGCGTGAGGAGGTGAGAAACCGCAGTGTACATGTTGGTACATGAGGATTTCTTGACGACGAAGCAACGCCGCAACCGACTAGAAATTCGGATCCGGGTTATAACAAGAACTATATGATACAAGCGAGAGCGAAGTTCAGAGAGAAAATGCAACAGGCCTATTATAAATAGCAATTTTTCTGTAGCCATGCCTAAAATTGTGGATATCAGACTTTTTAGTTACCCGCACTCATAGATGCAATAAACTCTTCGTTGGTTTTTGCTTTGTCCATCTTGTTTAAAAGAAAGTCCATAGCATCTCCTGGGTTTAGAGGTTGCAGGAGCTTTCGCAAAATCCACATGCGATTGAGCACATCTTTGGTTAAAAGAAGTTCTTCTTTCCTGGTGCCAGACTTATTAAGGTCGATTGCAGGAAAGATCCTTTTTTCTACCATTCGACGGTCAAGGTGTAGCTCCATATTACCTGTGCCTTTGAACTCCTCAAAGATAACCTCATCCATCCTAGAGCCAGTATCAATAAGTGCAGTGGCTATAATCGTAAGGGAACCGCCCTCTTCGATATTTCGAGCTGCGCCAAAAAATCGTTTAGGTTTGTGTAATGCGTTAGAATCGACACCACCTGATAGAATTTTTCCAGATGGTGGCACTACTGAGTTGTAAGCTCGGGCAAGACGCGTTACTGAGTCTAAAAGAATAGTCACATCCCTTTTGTGTTCGACCAAGCGTTTCGCTTTTTCTATAACCATTTCAGCTACTTGAACGTGTCTCTGAGCCGGTTCATCAAAAGTTGAGCTGATGACCTCACCTTTGACGGAGCGTTGCATGTCCGTTACTTCCTCGGGACGCTCATCTATGAGCAATACAATTAAAACAACTTCAGGGTGGTTCTTTTCAATGGCCGTTGCAATTTGTTGCATTAATATTGTTTTACCAGTTCTTGGTGGGGCCACGATTAGAGAGCGCTGCCCTTTGCCAATTGGTACTAACATGTCAATACACCGAGTTGAATAGATTGTCGGTGAATATTCGAGTTTTAATTTTTCCATTGGATATAATGGAGTCAAGTTGTCAAAGATGATTTTGTCGCTATCGCGATCAGCTTGTTCTCCATTTATCTTTTCTACTTTAAGCAAAGCAAAGTAGCGTTCGCTATCCTTAGGAGGCCGGATCTGGCCAGCAACGGTGTCGCCTGTTCGTAACCCAAAACGACGGATTTGTGATGGTGACACATAGATATCATCCGGGCCTGGTAAATAATTATAGTCTGGGGCTCTAAGAAAACCAAAGCCGTCCGGTAAAGTTTCTAAAACGCCTTGGCCGTAAATGACACCTCCGCGCTCGGATTGAGCTTGCAGCAAGCTGAATATAACTTCCTGTTTGCGCATACCTGAGGCGCCTTCGACTCCAAACTCTTTGGCGAGTTTTGTCAAATCACCGATACGACGATTTTTTATTTCATTAAGATCAATGACAGGTACTGACTCATCGATCGCTACTTCTTCTTGCTGTTGTTGTTTCTTTTTTGATTCTCTGTTGGCTTCTCTGGCCATAGGTCATGCTCTCGTGAATGTGTGGTTTGATTTGAAAAACGTTTTAAGCTCTCAATCGGGTTTTCCCCGTAATAGATGTGGTGTTGAATTATAAGGTAGATATTAAGTCTTATCTTTAAAACAATTTTATAGGAAAGTTCACAATACGTCGAAGTAACTGGCAAGTAGCACTGTGCACTCCTCAATTGTCGTATAGGACACTAATACGTGTACCACACTAAAATAGCAAGTGTTTTATTTTAATTCAAGTTTTTTATCTGTCAACTTGCTATAATCACAGCATATCCCATATAAATTGTCAGTTATCTCATCGAGGATTGCATCATAAAATTGAATACTTTATGATGAGCGCTATATTATCAATAGTTTTATGTTTTGTTTAACGAGTACCATACCAAAAGGGTTTTACTGTGGTGAAAATACTGTCCATACTTTTATTGTCAATCGGACTGTCCATTCTTCCTGTTCAAGCCACAAATGCGGTCGCGCAATCTTCTGATACTGAAGAGAGGTTTCATGATCTTTTTATCATCGCGGGCTATTCTACCGCCTTTGGAGCTGCCTTAGGTGCTGCAGTGTTGGGACTTACAGCGAATCCCTCAAGTAAGCTAAATTATGTATATGCTGGAGCTTCAATTGGATTCATTTGTGGGAGTATTTTTGGAACTTATGTCGTCTTTTCACCAATGTTAGTTGATAGCTCAGTTGAAGTCCCTTCGGATGCAGGCCTGGTTTTTAACATGAAAGCCTCTTATCCTATTGTTACAGTGCATCCCTTGATAGACCTTGATAAGGGTAGTCTTTATGGCATCAAAGCTAATTTTAATTTGATGGCGTTTTAAGGGTTTATCTTATGTGCCGTCGATTAAGTTACAATATGAAAGCTCTTTTGAAGGTTCAGGGTTACGCTTTGCAAACGGGAATACCTAGCATCTTTCTCCATTTATATAAGTTTGGGTAATGGGCTGAACAGGGTTGGTAAATATCTGTCTGGTTCGCCCGTATTCTGCAAGGTAGCCACCTTTTTTCCCAGGCCAAAATAGAGCTGTATAGTCACCTATGCGTCGAGCTTGAGCCAAGTTATGTGTAACCACAAAAATTGAATAATCCCCTTTAAGTTCTAAAATGAGATCTTCAATGACTCCACTTGATATTGGATCGAGAGCGCTACAAGGCTCATCCATAAGCAAAATTTCTGGCTTTAAGACTAAAGCGCGTGCAATGCATAGCCTTTGTTGTTGTCCTCCAGAAAGTGAGAGGGCCGAAGTATGCAGTCGATCTTTTACCTCATCCCAAAGCCCTACATCTTGCAAAGCGGTTTCAATGATTTCCCTTTGCTGTTGTTTGATTTTAACTCCATGCTCTTTTAGTGGGAGTTCTAGATTTTTCCATATTGAAATTGGAAAAGGATTTGGTTTTTGAAAAATCATGCCGATTTTTTTTCGTAGATCAGTCAAATCTGTGTTTTTTGTTAAAATATCTTGTGAATGGAAGTAAATAGAGCCGGAAAGTTTTTTCTCTATAGTGGTATCGACAAGCCGATTTAAGCACAATAAAAAGCTCGACTTTCCAACTCCTGAAGGTCCTATCAGCGTAGTGATAGCCCCTTTTATGATTGGTAGTGAAATATCTTCAAATGCGTAGTGGGAACCATATTTTAAGTCGAGATTTTCGATTTGCAGTGCCGTGAAATCGGAACGAATATTTTCTGTGTTACGGTTCATGACGTAAATGTCCTTCTACGTAAAAAACATTTAGAAACAGCCACTGCCGCTTGGTTTATTAACAAGACTAAAACAAGAAGGACAAAGGCTGATTTGTAGGCGTTTTTATCACCTCCCATTACGTTCATTGATAGGTCATAGATATGTATAGATAGACTTCGTCCTGAGTCGAATAACGATTCAGGATATCTGTCGACGTATCCGCTAGTAAATATTAATGCTGCTGTTTCTGCCATTGCACGCCCTACCCCAAGGATTAGGCCAGTAACAATTCCGGGTATAGCTAAGGGAAGTAGGATTTGGAATATGGTTGAAATTTTTCTAAAACCTAATGCTTCTGCACTAAGGCGGTGTTCGTTTGGAACCGAACTAAATGCGTCTTCTACCGTACGAGTAAAGATTGGTAAAATCATACAAGCTAGTGTAAGTCCACCTGACAAAATAGAAAAACCAAACCCAAGTATTTGGCAAAAGAGAACACTGCCAAACAGTCCAAATACTATAGAAGGAACACCAGCTAAAATATCCATATTTCTGCGGATAAGCTTGCCTAACAAACTTTGACGTGCGGTAAATTCAGCTAGGATAATGGCAGTTCCGATTCCTATTGGTAAGGAAACGAGGAGTGAAGTGAGTATAATCAAGGCTGTTGAAATTATGATCGGTGCTATGCCACCGGATCTGCCTGCATCTTGAGTTGAAGTAGCCAAGAATTCCCAATTTATGTCAAATGCGCCTTGGTAAAAAATATCGCTGATCAACCATAGGAAAGTCGCAAAAATTAACGTTGGGATTAGGCTAATTAACAGGGCTGATCTCCATTCTAATTTGTAGGAGCCAAAGCTAAGCTGCATGGCGAACCCATCCTTTTTTAGCCATTTCAGATAATAATAATAGTAAGCTAACTGATAATAGAAGAATAAATCCACTAACGAACAAGGCGGAGCGATGATCTTCCATGGCATAAGCCATTTCTAGAGCAATATTTGCTGTTAAAGTGCGTATTGGCTCGAAGGCGCTTCTCGGTATCTGCACTATATTACCACTGACCATGACAACGGCCATTGTTTCTCCAATGGCGCGTCCACCTGATAATATAATTCCAGTTATGATGGTTGTTGTCGATGCCGGTAATATAATCTTCCGGACCGTTGTAAATCGGGATAATCCCAATGCCATGGCTCCATTGAGATGGCTTTTTGGAATTTCAGAAAAGCCAGCGTCAATAATAAGTGTCATAGTTGGTAAAATCATTAAAGCAATAACTAATATTCCAGCAAGTAAGCTGGCGCCTGGTGGTTGGATGTGTCTTAAGGCTGGCACCAACTCAACTAACCCCCACAGTCCGAAGACAACAGATGGAATGCCCGCTAGAACTTCTATGATTCTCTTGTATATAGTGCCGATGAAGCCGGTTGCATAAAACTTGCAAAAAATGGCAGATATAATTCCAAGCGGTGCGGCGATTGCAACTCCACCTAGCATTATAAGTAAGCTACCAACTAGCATTGGGATTAAATTATAGGAATTTTCGCTAGGGCTCCAATGCCCGCCAGGTTGGAAAAGTGTATTTCCATTTTTTAGAAGAAAAGGGATTGATTCAGTTGCTAGAAAAAATAAAATTAAAGCTATTATCGATGTAGCAATTATTGATAGCAGCCATAATATTTTTGTAATGATTTGATCAGTTAGCGACCGGTACAAAATATTGCCTCCTAATAAGATCACTAACTTCTTTAGATCTTGCAAATGTTATAAAGTTCTTCTCTAGCCCTTTTGGAAGTGCCTTAGTTACTAAATTTAGTGGCCTTGACAGTGGAAAACTGCCGTTTTCTACATTTTTTATTGAGGCAGCCACGCCTGATATTGGCAAAAGCTTAATTGGGGCTTTGTGGGTGTGGCTATATTCTGCTGCTCCAATCGAAACATAGCCTATAGCGTTAGGGTCACCGGCAACTGTTTTCAGCCCCTGTTCGTTGTCTCCGATAACAACGTGAGCTTTAATACTGCTGCTTTTTAGGGAAAAATACTTTAAAAAAAGCTCTAAGGTAGATCGGCCGTCGGCTTTGTTGACAACTGTTATTGGTGCCTTTTTTCCGCCAACTTCACTCCAGTTTTTAATTTTACCGGTATATATATCTATAATTTGCTGATCACTTAGTTCTTTTATCATGTTTGCTTTGTTTACTATTAGGCATATGCCATCTCTTGCAATGGTGAAGAATTTTAGATCATGTTCATTAGATGATAAAGATCTAGAAACCATGCCAATGTTGGCTAAGCCTTGTCTGGTGTCTGCAATTCCCCGAGAAGACCCTCCGGTTTGAACGTCAACCCTGATACTTGGATGTGATGACTCAAAGCGCTTGCCGATAACTGACATTAATGGAGCAACGGTGCTTGATCCAGTTAGAATAAGTTTTTCCACTGCAAAAAGATTTGTCTCGGACAATAAAAATAGGAATAATAAACCGCCAAATCTGTATGTTGCTGTTAATAATTTTGATGTTGTTCTCATAGCTCATTCCGTTTTTTGAATAAATGTTTCGAAGCGCCTAAGTATATGAACGCAAAAAATATAACTATCATGTAAAAGAAAGCCGGCAACAGCCTAAATTAACTGCATTTGCGGATTGCGTGGCTTTGAGCTTTTGTGTCAAACGGTAAATAACATTTTTTCCGCTTCTTTCTGAGGTAACAAAGCCAGAAAGGCGTAAGACCCTTAAATGATGTGAAAGTAGGCTTTGTTCTATACTCAAGGCTTCGTTTATTTCATTCACTGGCATTGGCTTTTCTAAAAGTTTTACGATTATACCAAGTCTAGTTTCATCAGAAAGGATTTTAAGGGCATCTGCACATGACATATTGCTATTAATTCTTTTGCTTGAAAGCATAAAACTACCGATTGTGGTTAAAGGTTTTTTTGATAAATATTGAATCAATATTCATATAAATATATATTCATGTCAATTGCTATAGATAATCCACTGTTGGATAGCCTGCTATTCGTTAACTTTGTCCATAAGGTTACAATAGGCGATGTTTGATTGAATATGTTTTGTTATTGTCTATGTTATTGGTTATAACATGCTTTGATTGTAATCAATTTTTGTGAAGACTGCTCGCTGTTATGAGAAGGTGGCTCTTTTTTGTGCAGCATCCTATTAATACTTTCTTCAGATTTAGAGAGCTCGGTATTAATGTTTGTAGAGTCCAAACCAGATGGTAGAACTGAGATTTTTAAGACCCCTTAATTTTTCTAATTTATTTTTCATCTTGCATCTTTTTAGTGACTTATGCTCTAATCCACCCATACCGGATAGGTCCTTTTGGGACCAAAGGCGCAAATCCTTGAAAATTGATGATTGCAGTAATATCAGCAATATAAGATAGTTATCTATTAATTAGATTGGAGTTCTGCTGTTGCAAACACACAGATTGTCACCAAAATTCATTTTTTTTCTTAATTTAATCATCGCTCAGTTTGCATTCCCATTTGTGGACAAAACTCTTGCTGCAGAACGCGGAAGTGAAGTTTTCAACATCTGCGCTGCTTGCCATGGACCTGCTGGTGAAGGCAACCTAGCATTGCAGGCACCATCAATAGCTGGGCTTCCGGCGTGGTATGTTCAGGCTCAAATTGAAAAATTCCGCACAGGTGCAAGAGGGGCACACCCAAAGGATGTTGCTGGGTTACGAATGCGCTCGATGGCTAGAGCATTGTACAATAAAGAGGATATTGAATCAGTTTCAAAATATGTTGAATCTTTGAAGCTGGTTGAATTAAAAAAAGATACTGTGATGGAATCTAAGCATGCGGCTACTGAGATTAAGGGAAGTGTGATTGCTGGCGAAGAACGTTATAAACTTTGTAGCAGTTGCCATGGTCCTGAAGGTAAAGGTATGCAGGCAATTGGTGGTCCCCCTCTTACTCAATCAAGTGATTGGTATCTTTTAAAGCAATTGAAAAACTTTAAACAAGGTATCCGTGGTGGAGATGCTCAGAAAGATCCGACAGGAGCTACCATGAAAGGAATGGCCGCAACTCTTGATGAGCAAGCGATGAAAGATGTTATTACTTATATTCAAACATTGAGATAACTGAGAGGCACCGATGAATCTTAGCAACGACCCAGAAGTATATGCAAAACAGTGGTTCTACCTAACATTAATTGGAGTGATATTGTACTCTTCAGTTGTCTTCGTTTTTATTCTTTAATTCACCAAGATAGAATAGGGCTTTTTTATGATAAGTCTCTTACCTGAAAGTGTATCTAGCTTTGCTGGCGAAGTAGATTTTCTGATTGTTTTCATAGCGGTCGTTGTTTTTGCATGGCTCATAGCGGCTGAGGCAATCCTCTTTTATTTTTGCTTCAAATTTAAGGCAAAAAAGGGGCAGAAAGCTCAATACATTACTGGCGAGAACAAGTCGGAAATGAAGTGGATTTCCATTCCGCACTTTGCTGTTCTTGTTTTTGATATCATTATTTTGGTTATGGCGATAAATGTATGGTACCAAATTAAGCAAGAGCTTCCAGAGGCAGATGAGACTATTGGTGTGGTTGGATATCAATGGGCTTGGCGATTTACCCACCCTGGAGAAGATCATAAATTAGGAACTGAAGATGATGTGGAGACTGTCGATGAATTGAGGCTTAAAGTCGGTAAGACTTATCATTTTAAGTTGCAGTCGGCAGATGTCATACATAGTTTTTCAGTGCCGGTATTCCGTTTGAAGCAGGATGCTATTCCTGGCAGGGTCATAACAGGTTGGTTTAAGCCAACGAAGGTAGGGCAGTGGGATCTTCAGTGTGCAGAAATGTGTGGTATTGGCCACGGGGTTATGGGTGCCCGGGTTTTTGTCGAATCTGATGATGATCACAATAAATGGCTGAAAAATAAGCGAGGATGATTTCTTAGCTATCATAGACAACCACAATAATTAAGTTTCTTGTCGTGCTATGTATTTCGTTAAGAAAATCAGTGGAATATTAATATACAGACGTTTGAGGATCCAATGACTGCTAATGCAGAAACTGCCGGTCACGGCCATCATGAAATGAGCTTTTGGTCAAAATATGTCTTTTCGACAGATCACAAAATTATAGGCATGCAGTATTTATTTACGGGTATGTTTATGGCCTTAATTGGAGGTTTCTTTGTCTACGTTTTTAGAATGCAGCTTGCCTTTCCAGGAAAAGAGGTTTTTGGTTTTGGTCTAGTTAATTCGATGCAGTACAATGCATTAGTAACTAACCATGGCACTATTATGATTTTTTGGGTAGCCATGCCTGTTCTGATTGCTGCGTTTGGGAATTTTCTCATTCCTTTGATGATTGGCGCTGATGATATGGTTTTTCCGAGGATTAACCGTCTTTCTTATCAAGTATTTTTAATAAGTGCGATTGTGCTCTGCGTCTCTTTTGTTGTACCTGGAGGAGGTTTTGGTGGTGCTTGGACGGCATATCCACCTTTGTCAGCCGAGTCTACATACAATTTGACGCCGTTAGGGGCGACTTTATGGATTACTGCTGTTGCGTTGGAGTTTGTTGCCTTTTTGCTCGGAGGGATTAATTTTATCACGACCCTTATGAATTCTAGGGCTCCAGGGATGAAATGGACTGACATACCCATGGTTTTATGGATGATTGTCATTGCCAGTATTATGTTTATGGCTTCTGTTGGGCCTCTAATTGCTGGTGCAATTATGCTGATTTTTGATCAGACTTTAGGAACAGGGTTTTTCAACCCTTCATCGGGAGGGACTCAGTACTTTGGCAGCATCTTTTCTGGTTTTTTGGGCACCCGAGGTTTATGTCGTATTGTTACCGGCCATGGGTATAGTAGCTGAAATTATTACCGTTTTCTCTAGAAAAAGCTTTTGGCTATAAAACAGTCTTATATACGGCAGTTGCGACAGGGATTTTGAGCTTTTTGTGTGGGCTCATCATCAATTTATTTCAGGAATTGATCCACGCATGGCGAATGTTTTTACTGTAACAACAGTTATGATATCAGTTCCAATTGCAGAAATGATGTTTGTGTATATAGCTACTTTGTATGGGGGATCTATAACTTTTTCGGTCCCAATGCTTTTTGCCTTATCTTTCTTGGCTGAGTTCTTAATTGGTGGGGTTACTGGTATTTTTCTTGGTGCTAGTGGCGCAGATATCTATTTTCATGACACTTACTTCGTATTAGCACATTTTCATTATACATTTGTTCCTATCGCAATTATTGCAACTTTTGCTGCAATCTACTACTGGTATCCGAAGATGTTTGGTCGTAAAATGAATGAATTTTGGGGCAAGATCCATTTTTGGGGTACGATTATCCCCTTTAACCTGATCTTTATCCCTCTGTTTATGCTCGGAGCGGCTGGGCAGCACCGAAGGATATTTAATTATCAAAACTTTCCAGATTTAGCGAATCCTTCAATGCAGAATTTAAGGATAATTGCGACATGCTCTCTTATTGCGATGTTGGCATTCCAAGTTATCTTCGTGATAAACTTTATTGCCAGCCTGTTTAGGGGTGAGAAAGCCGGCAGAAACCCGTGGAAGGCAAATACGCTTGAATGGCAAACGGAATCACCAGCGCCTCATGGTAATTTCCCGGTTTTACCTGAGGTTTATCGTGGACCTTACGAGTATAGTGTTCCAGGGCGGGAATCGGACTTCTGGCCTCAGAATGAAAAGTAATTTTGTATTGAATAAGAGAATTTTTATTTAACTTAACTACAAGGACGACAAACGTGGGACATGCAATACCAGTAGCAACAGGTAGGAGCGCAACGGGAATTCGGACTGGAAAGCTGGCCGTTTGGTGGATTATCGGTTCGGAGATCGTGATTTTTGGCGGTCTACTAATGTCTTATATCATGCTGCGGCTCAAATTTGATTATTGGGCAGAGGCAGCTTCACATACTAATACTGCAATCGGCAGTGTTAATACATTTGTTCTATTGACATCTAGTTTGTTTGTTGTGCTTGCGCATTACCATGCAGAGAAAAAAAATCATCTCCAGGCTTTTAAATATATCTGGTTTACGATTGGAGGTGGAGCCCTCTTTTTGATATTTAAGGCTTTTGAATGGAGTAATGAGATTGCACACGGTTTTACTATCAGTGCAAATTTATTTTGGTCGTTTTATTATACAGCGGCAGGTATCCATGCGACTCATATAATTGCGGGGATGATTATTATGGCTATCATCTCTTTTGATGTCTTGAGAGCTAAGAATCTTCATAGGGTGGAATTGATCGGGCTGTATTGGCATTTTGTTGATATTGTTTGGATTTTCTTATTTCCACTGCTGTATATTGCAAAGTAATGTGAGATTGAACTCAAGTTAGATTTGTTTTGGATTTTTAAGTTTTATTTGACAGGGTAAGTGGTTAAAGAGGATTTGATATGAGTGAGTCTGCACATGGAGCATCCCATTATGTTAAGATTTGGGGAATTCTGGTTGTTCTTCTAATTATTAGTATTATAGGCCCTGAGTTGGGAATTAAAGCAGTGACACTGGTAACTGCTTTTGGGATTGCTATAGTTAAAACTTATTTTGTTTGTGCACATTTTATGCATCTTAATGTCGAAAAAAAGATTATGTGGTGGATGCTGGGATCTATGCTTCTTGCTGTGTTTTTGTTCTATGCTGGAACAGTAGTAGATGTTATGAGAACGAGTGGGCACAACTGGAAGAATGTTGCCGCCTCAGTATTGATTGAAAAACATCATGGTGGACAGTTAGAGCATAGTAAACACTGAACTGAGTTAATTGCAGATAGTTTGAACTCTCCTTTTAGTAAGTGCATGGAGTGAGAATTAATGCTCAGTTCGAATATGGAGGCATGAAATTAGCATGTTGACTTCAACTGGGTTATTGGAGCCTACTCCCCGAGAAAGTCTTAGACGTAGGAAGCCCCTTGTTCCAAATACGATTTTTGCGACTTCTGTTTTTGTGATCACAGAAGTGATGTTTTTTGTCGCTCTTATAAGTGCCTTCGTTATTATTAAATCTAATTATGCGGTTTGGTCCCCTCCCTCGGGTGTTGTACTTCCGATAGCTACTACAGCCTTTAATACTGGTGTGTTGTTTCTAAGTGGGATAATGCTTTACTTTGTTGGGCGTGCTGTTAAAGACAAAAAAGACAAAACCAAAGTAGAGAACCTGCTTTTGGCGACTATGGCTTTGGGGCTATTTTTTGTGATGGTCCAGGGATATGAATGGGTAAATCTTATTCGCTATGGAATGACGCTTTCTGGTAGCGTTTTTGGTGCCTGTTTTTTTCTTTTAATAGGAGCTCATGCCATTCACGCTTTTTCTGCAGTTTTGGCAATGGTGTATGTTTATCGCATTGTTGCAAGTGGTGAGATTAAGTTAGAGCATATTTATTCTATGCAGATTTTTTGGTACTTTATAGTGGGAATCTGGCCTGTACTTTATAAGATGGTATATTTTTAATATGTTAGAATAGGTTGTAGATATGGGAATTATTAAATTAAATTTTTTATTGACCGTGTTTTTGATTTCAACCTTTATTTCATCAAAAGCCTACGCATGCGCTGTTTGTGGCTTTGGTGAAGATAGTCGATATGCTTTTATTTCAACCACTGCTCTTCTGACATTTGTTCCCTTGATTATGATAGGGAGTATTTTTTATTGGGTCTATCGTCGTGCTAAGCAAGTCAATAATAATGAAGATGATTTTGAGTTTAGTGGCACTGCTGGCACTCGCACTGCTTCTAACACGAATCCAACTTCTTGATTCTTCCCAAGCGAATAGTATAGAGAAGAATAAGGCTCCATCCTTTAGTGCTCCATTAATTAAGGATGAGCATGGTCTTCCTGTAAAGAAAATTGCTGATGCTGGAGCTTTCCATTTTGATAGCAGTAAATTAGATTCATTTTATCTTCTTAATTTTTGGGCGAGTTGGTGTCAAGTTTGTGCATCTGAAAAAGCGTACTTAGAGCAGCTGTATATCGATTTGGACAGGCACATCAAAATTGTTGGAGTTGTTACTTACGACGAATATGATGCTTTGTTAAGATCGGGCAAAATGAATAGAATCCCGTATAAATTGATTTTTGATAAGGCTGGTAATTTAGCAGCAAAATTTTCCGTTGGATCATTACCTAATTCGGTTTTGATTTCACCAGATGGAAGTATATTAAAGGTTGTTTTTGGCGCTTTGAATCCTAAAATGAGCCTTGAACTAACGCAACTGATTCAAAAAAACGAAAACCGCTCTTTTTGAAAGTTTGGTAATCATGAAAGTCGTGAGTCTAGGTTGTGATGTAAGTATAGAAATTTTACTTGTTTCTTACAAATCTTAAGTTTTCCACCCCATGACTTATAATGTTTTTGAAAATCATTATTAATGGAGAACTATCGGGTGTTGTCTTTTTTCCATGAGCCAACCTATGAATCTGATTAGTATACCATAAAATTTCTAATGGAAGCATCCGATCAAGCTTTTTAAAACCAGTTGTAATCGGCTTAACTTCACTTTTAATAAATTTGTCACCACTAAGGACCTCTTTCGAAAAATTAGGGTTGATGGCTAAAGGTCTAGCTAATCCAATTAAGTCACAGGAGTTTAATTCTATTGCTTGTCTCATTCCTTCCAAACTTCTAAAGCCTCCTGTGAGCATAAGTGGTATGTTAATTTTTAAGCGAATTTTTTTACAATATTCCAAAAAGTAGGCTTCTCTTTTCAAGGTATTTTTGGTTAAAGATTTTTCTTGCTTTGCGCCAGTCATAACAGGAGATTCGTATGTTCCCCCTGATATCTCGATAAGATCTATTCCTGCATCCGCCATTGCTTTTGCTACTGAGATGGAGTCTTCCTCTGAAAAACCGCCTTGCTGGAAATCCGATGAGTTAAGTTTGAGAGAAATCGGAAAATCATTTCCTAATTTTTTCCGCATTTCGTTATAAACACACATTAAGAATCTCATCCTATTTTCAAGGCTTCCTCCCCATTGATCCTTGCGTATATTATGTTTAGGAGATAAGAATTGGCTTACTAAGTATCCATGAGCTCCGTGAATTTGAACTCCAGTAAACCCTGCTTTCTTTGCGATCTCTGCGGTATAACAAAAACGCAAAATAATATCTTCGATTTCTGACTCAGTTAACTCTCTTGGAGAATTAAACATTTTCCCTAGTTTAGAAGTATAGGGAACTGCGGAAGGAGCAACTGGTGTTTTAGATAAAAACTTCGGTGACTGCTTTCCTGGGTGATTGATTTGCATCCATAGATGGGTATTATTTGCTGTGCCTGCTTGAGCCCACTTTTGTAATTGATCGAAACCAGAGTTTTGCCCATTCTCAATAACAATATTCCGCGCCTCGCCTAGATGCTTTGAGTCAACCATCACGTTTCCAGTGATAAGAAGCCCAGTTTCTCCCTTATTCCAGGTGTCATAGGCATGTACAAATAATTTACTAGAGGTGTGGTCATTTGTTGACATGTTTTCGCTCATTGCAGCTTTGACCAGGCGGTTTTTTAGTACTGCTCCGCATGGCAGTTTTAGTGGATCAGTGATGCTTGTCATTTAAATGTAACCTTTAAGTTTTATCGATTTTCCAGATTAATATTTAGGAAAACAATCTATTTAATATATCTGTCTGCACTATACTAGTTGATGGATTATCTTATAAAGGTTTGAAATTTTATTTAGCTAAGTTGTTTAATCAGGCTGGTGTGACTGTCTAAGACGGCCAAATAATTGGGTCCTATAAAATCTTCGTTCAAATTTTTGTATTGTTTAAAGTCAACATAAGAAGGGTAAATTTTTCCGATTTTATATCCATTTTTTTCTAATATTTCATAGAAATCTTTTAGAAAAAATTTTGTATTTATATTGGTTTTTCCATACTCAAATTGAATCATAACAATTCTTTGTTTTCGAATCATCTCTTCAAAACCTTTTAATACTAAGTGCTCTCCACCTTCTACATCAATTTTTAGAAAGAAAATGGATTCTAAATTGAATTTTTTTGCATATTCGTGACCAGCAACTACTCTTGCCTTTCTTCTTTCATAATCTCCACTAATTGCAGTAGTACAAATAGAAGAATGCGTATCGTGTCCAATGGCATAGTTAAACTCAATATCTTCGGTTTTTTCACTTAAACCGAAGCTGTTTAGGTAGATATTCTTTTTACCCATAAGATTTTTCTTTAAAATTGAAAAGGTATCCTCTGATAGTTCAAAGCAATGAAATTGTGTCTGAGGAAGAATTTTTTGTGCAGTTGATGTCCAGTGTCCATGATTTGCTCCAACATCAAAGATAAGATCAGGATTGAAATTTGAGAGGACTTTTATCACCCGTAATTCTCCATTTAACAATGGATTGAAGCTATAGTTTTCATATCCTTTTGTGAATGCAGCTGCCATCTTTGCTAGTGTTCGAATTAAGATTTTATTTCTAAATCTAGCTATGATAAATATGATAACTTCTTTAAAATTGATCTTTTTGTACTTATTAGATATATCCATTTTCTACAGCCTATAAAATAATTTTTTATCCTGTGCTTTTTAAGATGATTATTTAAAATTATAAAGAAATTTTTAAATAATCAAATATTTTTATAAATCATTTTTGTCAGAAAACAAAGATATGAATATAATAAATTGTGGTAGAGTTACATAGCTAAGAGGAGCAATTGGGCTTAAACGGTTGAAGTGTTATTTCAATGTGAGCTTCTGGTCTTCGAGTATTGGGCACTTTCGAAGTAACTGCCCAACTATTTATGTTTATAAATGTCTGCTTTGATTTTAGAAACGAATTTAAAAGTTTGCCATTTAGGAGAAATCATTCTCCAGAATTGCCCTTTTACTATGATTTTACAGACATTTGATATGTAATTGTCACAACCTCTCCAGACTTTGGAGCATGTTCTGGCTTAAATACGATCATATTTTTATCGACATTTAGTACCCACTCTTCTTCGCGGATTTTATCGACGCCGTTTATGCTTACTTTGATATCGTTTGATGAGTCAATAGTGCCTTTTGTTACTACAAATTCAGATTGTGCGTTAACCCTAACAATTCTATTTGCAAGGTCTTTTAGCAATTTACTCCAATCGGCAGTGCACAGATCGAACATTTTTCCGCCATATTTTGGATCTTTTTCGATAGCAAGATACTCACTGCCAATCCGTCTAATGCCGCACCAGGAAGGACCACCTTTTCCTGCATCAACACTATTTTCAAGGCCGATAAAGCCATTAAAATGTAATGTTCCCATTCTTTGGGCATTGGCGTATAAGAAATTAAGAAAGTCAAGGCCCGTTACTCCAGAGTTGTCATCTGTGACCACAACTAACTCTTTGCTTGCATCCTCGCGAAACGGCAGCTTCGAATATTTTTGAGGATCACCTAACAGCTGCCTAAACCTAGCTAAGGCACTATCACTATCGACTTCAAGGCCGACATATCCGAAACGGCTTTGGTCAGCGTCAGCAGGATATGTAACACCTCCTCCTATCGATAATAGTTGATAATCAATCTTGTTCTCAGCACTAAGCTCTCTTAGAAATTGTGTTAAATTTTGTGCAAGCATAGAACGTTCAGCATCCATACTATCAGAAGTATCTACAGCAAATACTAAATCAACTTTCGAGTTGGTTTCAGCCCGGAGGCGTCCGATAAATTTTTCCGTAATCGATCCATCTTTGTTTTCCGTATTTTCAATACTTGTGACCGGATCATCTTCACTTTTGGTCTTTTGATTTGAATTACTATCATTATTGGGTGCGTTTGGATCAAATGTAGGATTAGAGTCAAAGCTTGAATCTGAGGCTTGCTCTACTTCTAGCTTCTCTGAGTTTTGTTTCTTAGTCGGAGTTCTGCTTGAGAAGTCTGCACTGTCATTACAACTAGATAAAACAATTCCTAGAGTGATTATATTTAACGTGCAGATGCTAAGCCGCATATCCATATTCTGACTCCTGAAAAACTCTTAAATACTTCACATACAACATATCGGCATCTATAGAAAAAACTTTAATTAACGTGACTTCCACAATAAAATCAGTGGGATTCATCTATATTGTTCGGGCTGTGCCAGCGAGCACTGATACTTTGAAAATGCAAGATGCTGAAATGACAGAAACTAAATATAGGGATATGCAAGTATTTACTACTTAAGCCGTGTCTTAAGAGGAAACTTTTATTATAATTTTCCCCTTGGCTCTACCTGACTCTGAATAGGATATTGCTTTCTGAGTTTC
This sequence comes from Bdellovibrionota bacterium, assembly GCA_041391425.1. GTDB lineage: Bacteria > Bdellovibrionota_B > Oligoflexia > Oligoflexales > JAWKNZ01 > JAWKNZ01. The sequence goes on along the minus strand of JAWKNZ010000006.1, from coordinate 29,134 downwards.
AGAGAATGAATAGATGCGGTCTATTATAGGTTTTATTTTTTTCTGTTCTATTAAATCACTAATTTTTTCTAGCTGATCACCATTATGTTTCATGAATAAAAATATATACTCAACTCCATATTTTTTTTCTAAAATAGTCAGGTGTGTTGTTAGCAATGCAAATAAGATTTGCTTAAAGAATCCTACACCATAGTCTTTTCCAAATTTAGAATTTGGCATTCCTGTAATTGAGACAACTTTACCTCCTTCTTTTAAAATCTGAAAAGATCTTTTTAATGATTCGCCACCTAATGTGTCAAAAACTGCATCATAATCTTTTAAATAGTTTTCAAATTTGTTTGATTTGTAATCGATAATTAAATCAGCTCCGAGTGAACTAACTAGATCTCTACCTGCTTCACTTGCTGTTGTCGCTACATATGCGCCCAGTGATTTTGCTAATTGAATTGCAAATGTCCCCACGCCGCCTGCGCCTGCTGGGATAAATATTTTCTGCCCAGATTGTAACCTTAATATATCATTAATAGCTTGGTAGGAGGTCAGCCCGACTAAAGGTATAGAAGCAGCCTCTTCAAAAGTTAAAGAGGGAGGTTTTATGGCAACTGCACTTTCATCGACAGCAATAAATTCTGCAAAAGTTCCTATCTTATGCTTAGGTACTCTTGCATATATTGGATCTCCAATTTTGAATTTATTTACATTGCTCCCAATATCGCAGACTATTCCAGATAAATCATTTCCAAGAATTAATGGTAATTCATACGGAAGTAATATTTTGACCTTTCCATTGCGGATTTTAAAATCTATTGGATTGATACTAGCTGCGCAAACTTTAACTAATACCTCATTTGAAGTTGCACTAGGCTTATCAACTTCAATAAGTTCAAGAGGATCTTTTCCATATTTTAAAATTGCATAAGCTTTCATAGCGATTGATACCAATATTTTGTTAAGTAATTGCCTCTTTATAAAAAGTCTTCGTGTTAATATACTGGAATAAACTTATTTAGGTATTTTATGATTGAATAAATTTGGCTGATGAGCATTTATCTTGTTTCTAGGGACTTTTAATTAGAGAGAAACAAGATGTCATGATCGATGTCTAATTATTTATGCAGCTTTGCCAAGTGCTTTTTTTAAACTTTTCCAGTCATTTTGATCTAGGATATTGATAATATCGATTAATAATACCATACCCAAATTCATCTTAAAAACAGCCAGAATAAAGCTTGAATCTTCATATAACCATGAGGGAGGGGGAGATACCTCGTCACTTTTAGGAGTTAAAACTGATTCGACAGAATCAACAAGAACACCGAGCGAATATTCTCCTAACCTAATTATAATCACTGCTTCATTGGAATTATCTTTCGAAAGCTCAATTCCCAGCTTCTTTCTTAAATCTAGGACAGGTATAACTTGACCACGTAGGTCCGTAATGCCTACAAAATATTTTGGAGATTTTGGAAATGGAGTAAAAGACGGTACTGCTATTACTTCTACTACTGTTAGTAAAGGAATTGCATACTGGTTATCACCAAGTACAAAATTTAAAAACCTATCGCCATCGTGAAGTTCGAATTCCGATGTCATAGTAATCTCCTCTCAAAATCTTAATATTATCGAATTTGCTGAATATAAAAACTTTACCCTTGGAGTTAACCTTGCATATGGTGTTTTTTAGATTGATTCAAAAAAAAATTCATCACTACTCATCATATAATATCGATACTTTTTATGTCTTTTGGCATCAAATCCATCTGATCTTTCCAAGTTAAGCTCAGTCTGAAATAAATAAAGTTGAGTTCACTTATCCTACTTGACAAGGCCATTGTTGTTTAATTCGGATGTTAATTAAAAATCTTTAAAACCGAGATTTAAGGAGTATTTTATGCATTATGATATAAAGATTAATTATAAAATTTTACAGATTAACCAAATTTGAGTCGATTTTAGGTTATCTAAACTTATGGAGGGAAATACCGAATCATTGGTTAATCGAGTTTCAATGTATCAGTAATATCACCCATTTTTTGAAACTATTTTCTAATTTACTAAGATGGTAGTATACCGTGTAATAGGTGAATAACTAATGAATATAGAGATCCTTTGGCTTCTTTTGTGCTCCTTCATGGTTTTTATGATGCAGGCTGGTTTCTTATGTTTGGAGGCGGGACTTACAAGAACCAAAAACTCAATTAATACTGCTGCAAAGAATGTTGCCGATTTTGGGGTTTCTGCAGTTTTATTTATTATTGTGGGCTTTCATCTAATGTATGAGCCTTTGAATGTATCGGAGATTTTTTCTCTTACTTCATTTAAAACTGATGACACATGGTTTCTTACTTTTTTTCTCTTTCAGCTATTGTATTGCGCCACAGCTGGAACAATTATCTCTGGGGCGAATTCAGAAAGGATCACTTTTCGATGGCATATGATGTTGACTGCCATTATTGCGGGAATTTTATATCCCGTTTTTGGGCGTTGGACATGGAGTGGCATTCATTATGGATCATCGAAAGGATGGCTGATGGAAATCGGTTTTATCGATTTTGCCGGTTCGTCTGTGGTTCACTTTATTGGAGGAGCTCTTTCGTTAGCTGTTTTATTGGTTATTGGTCCTAGATTTGGTCGTTTTCCAGTTGCAGGTAAGCCTAGACGCATTTCGGGTAGCAATTTACCAATGGCTATTGCTGGGAGTATTATTTTAGCAATTTCTTGGATTGGATTTAATAGTGGTAGTAACTTCCGTTATGATGAAATGATTTTACCTATAATTTTTAATACTGTACTGGGAGGAGTGGGAGGCCTTATACTGCCATTACTATATTATATGATAAAACATAAAGAGCCGATTAATATCGTCCTCATTATGAACGGTATGATTAGTGGATTAGTTGCGATTACTGCTAGTTGCCATATGGTTTCTCCATACCAAGCTATTATAATTGGAGCGATCGGAATGGTAAGTATGGGAATAACGTCACGCTTGCTAGAGAAATTTAAGATTGATGATGCGGTGGATGCGGTGCCTGTGCATTTAGGTGGAGGTGCTTGGGGAACGTTAGCCGTTGCTATTTTTGGATCTACAGATCGCTTTACACAAGATCTATCTCGAATTGATCAGTTGGGTGTGCAGTTACTTGGTATTATAGTAGCATTTTTATGGGCTTTCTTTATTCCTTATATTTTCTTACGTGTAGTCAATCGTTACATTCCATTGCGGGTATCACTAAAAGATGAATTATCAGGCCTCAATTATTCAGAGCATGGAGAAACAACGGAAATTTATAGACTCCTTGAAGCGATGAGAGAGCAAGAGTCATCAGGAGATTTGTCAAAAAGGATAGCTGAGGAACCTCACACAGAAATTGGAGAGATCGCACGTCAATATAATAAAGTGATAGATTCGCTTGAATCTGCCACTAAACCATTTTTTAGGACTATTTTTGAACAAGTCAATGAAGGTATTATTATTGTAAATCGAATGTCTATAATAACTCATTGTAATGAAGAAGCTGAACATATATTTGCTGTTTCTGCAAATAATGTCATTGGATCATCGATAAAAAATTTATTGCCATCACTTTTTAATGAAGAAAATTTTCTAGAAAAGTCTTTACTGTTATTGTCAAATTCTACTATTTCTGAAAGAGATGCAGCTATTACTAAAGAGATTAAAATTAATCGTAATGATCAGGATATTGATTTAAGTATATCAATATGTCCAATAATGACTGATCTTGGTCCAACTTTTACTCTTATAATTCGTGATATATCTAAAAATAAAGCTTTTGAAGTTGAACTCTTAAGATTAAAAGAGCAGGCGGAAAAGGCTAATCAGCTTAAAGATCAGTTTGTCGGTTTAGTTGCGCATGATTTAAAATCTCCTTTGGGTTTAAGTATAAATTATTTACAAATCTCGACAGATAGTTCTGTCCCTTTTAGCCAATCTCAAGTTACAGCAAATTTGAATATAGCCCTCAAGTCTTGTTATAGGATGAATACTTTAATTGATGATATATTGTCTTTGACTCGTTTACGCTCTGGTGCAAGTTGTCTTAATAAAACGCTATTGTGTATTGATGAAGTGGTGGTAGAGTCTGTGAAAAACAGTGAGTTTTCTTTGGAAAAAAAGAACATAAAGATTGTAACAGACATAGATGACAGAGCAACTGTTTTTGCAGACCGTGCATTATTAAGAGAGGTTATTTCAAATTTAATTTCTAATGCTGTTAAATTTTCCCATAATAATAGCACAATTGATATTTTTCAGGCTCGAGATGATAGCCATACTATCTCTATACGTGATCATGGAGTAGGAATGAGCGATGAAGTCCGAGAAACTCTCATGGGGGCTAGCGCTATCCGTTCAACTAAAGGAACTAAAGGCGAAAAAGGCAGTGGTTTAGGATTGACGATATGTAAAGAGATTATAAGTGCTCACTCTGGTGTATTGTACTGTGATTCTCAACTTGGTAAAGGATCTACTTTTAAAATTTCTCTTAAGAAATCCAAACCAAATATCGGAATTTTGCGCTCGCAAAATCATTATCATGACCGCTTGGGGAAACTTTTAACCGAGCACTTGAATGCTGAAGTTGTGTATCTTGATTTGATGCCTGATAGTTGTACCTTTGTAGATTTTCATTTGGATTTACTAATTGTTACGAACCATTTTTCAAATCAAAATAATGGCAATGAAAAATTTCGTTCAGAATATTCAAAACGTTATAAAGATATAATCAATAGTTTGGTTTTTATTGTTGAGAGATATGCAAATAAATATGTTGCTGAAAATTTGAGGATGGAATCAGAAGTGATTTTTACTGATGAGTCGATGGAAACGTTGATTAATTTTATGGAAAAGATTCTTAGACAACTTTCATCTATAAAACAAAATTATACAAATAATAAGCTTTTGGATGAGTCTTTTTCCGAAAGGGATATTAAGAAGGCTGTTTAGAGTTCGAGTTGATATTTTAAAGTAGATCTGTTGTTTGGGTTCTTAAATAAAAAAGCCAGCTTATTATAGCTGGCTTTTCTTTTTTGGTGGGGCCGCCTGGACTTGAACCAGGGACCTTGGAGTTATGAGCACCCTGCTCTAACCAACTGAGCTACGGCCCCGTTTTGAAAGCATATTAAACATTGAGAAAAGAATTTCGGCAACAAAAATAAATATAAAATTACGATTCTATAAAAGCTCGCAGTTTCTTCGAACGCGAAGGATGACGCAGCTTTCTGAGGGCCTTGGCCTCAATTTGTCTGATTCTTTCGCGTGTTACATCAAAGTTTTGTCCGACCTCTTCTAAAGTGTGGTCGCTTTTCTCACCAATACCAAATCTCATCCTAAGGACTTTCTCTTCTCTAGGAGTTAAAGTCGCCAATGCTCTGGTCGTCTGATCACCAAGAGAGTCCGAAATAACAGAATCAGATGGAGAATCCGTAGTTTTATCTTCTAAGAAATCACCAATATGGTTGTCTTCTTCTTCACCAATTGGAGTCTCAAGTGAAATAGGCTCTACAGCAATTTTAAGAACCTTTCTAACCTTATCTAGTGGCATTTCCATTCTTGCTGCGATCTCTTCTGGGGTTGGCTCTCTCCCCATTTCTTGTACCAGATAGCGGCTTGTGCGGATAAGTTTGTTAATAGTTTCAATCATATGTACTGGGATACGTATGGTGCGAGCCTGATCCGCAATCGCTCTTGTTATGGCTTGGCGGATCCACCAAGTAGCATAGGTAGAAAACTTATAGCCTCTGCGATATTCAAACTTTTCTACCGCCTTCATTAGGCCAATGTTACCCTCTTGGATTAGGTCCAAAAACTGTAAACCTCTGTTAGTGTACTTTTTAGCAATAGAGACAACTAATCTTAGGTTGGCTTCAACTAATTCTCTTTTAGCAAGGTCTGCTTCTTTTTGATGGCTTACTAAGTCGTTATATATGGAGGTTAGTACATCGATATCCATACCGCTTTCTTGTACACAACGGTTGTTTGTATCGAAGGCGGCTTGAAAGTTTCTAACTACCCTTTGCCACTCCCTTTCAGTTGCATGCCCATAAGGGACATTAGGAGATTTTAAAATATAATCTGTTAACTCGGCGACACTTGTACGCAACCGCCGGGCATAGTAAACCATGTCTTGCTCAGCTTCACGAATTGCATTCGCGTAATTTGCGAGTTGATCAATACCGCTTGCTATTAACTTACGGTTAATATTTAGGTTTTTTAAGGCAGTGAACATTTTTTCTTTTTGAGCTTCAAGCTTTTCTTTTTGCTTGCCTGCTGTTGCCTTCTTTTGCTTTAAGGCATCATATTCGTTATAAATTTGCAAAAATTCTTCTGTGGCTGCTCTTATTTTTTCTTCGTGAATTTCTTCATTATTAGAAGCTTCATCGTCATCAAATCCCTTGATCCAAGCCTTCATCCTTATTTCGCCGCTAACAAATTTTTCAGCAGCACCTATAATTGTATCAACACCAACTTTTAGGTTTAAGAGTTTTTCAAGAATTTGATTTTCAGCTGCTTCAATCTTTTTAGCGATAACAACTTCGCCTTCGCGTGACAAGAGAGAGACACTTCCCATCTTGCGTAAATAAATACGGACCGGATCGTTAGAGCGCCCCAAATCAGTCGAAACAGACTTTCGCTCTTCTTCTTTTTTGAAGGATGTATCCGTATCCGTATCCGTATCAGGAATGTCATCGCTGTCGTCATCAAACTCTAACGAATCTTGTTCACTAACTTGAAATTCACTTTTCTTCTTGTCGGAATCAGCGACTTCAATATTCATATCACCCAAAGTAATGATAATTTCATCTAATACTTCTGGGGCCAACGCTTTCTTATCAGGTAATATTTCGTTGATATCTTTAAATGAGATAACACCTTCATTTGATTTAGCCTTAGCCTTTAGCTGATTGATTAATTTGTAAAAGTCAGTTTCTTTTGATGGCTTTGCTTTTGAAGCTTGGGCTTTGTTAGCCTCTCCCGATTTTTCATTTTTAATTTTTGGAGCCTTGGCGCTTATAGGAGCATTACTTTTTTCGCTACTGACAGGAGCTGGTGATGCTTCTACTGTTTGACTCGCTTTTGTTGTGGACTTTTTCTTGAGTGTTTTTTCATTGGCCGTTTCTTTTTTAGTGCTGGCGGTTTTTTTCTTAATAGCAACCTTTTTCTTAGTTTTAGAAGCTTTTTTGTTGGTCGTTGTTTTCTTTTTTGTCACTTTTTTTGAAGAGGATGCAGTAGCCTTCGACTTTTTAGTTGAGGGCTTTGTTTTCTTTTTCGAAGTCGATGTTAAAGCTTTTTTCTTAATTTGACTCACCGCTTTTTTGACTGCAGTTAAGGTCTTAGAGGCTTTCTTCTTTGTGGTTTTAGAAGTAGCTTTTTTCTTCTTCGTTGTCTTTTTCTTTGTAGCTGCAGCTACTGCAGCTTTCTTTTTCTTGGCCTGAGTTACTTTAGTTTTCTTTTTTGTAACGGCCTTTTTGGCTGCCTTAGGCTTTGTGGTGGTTTTCTTTTTTGATGCTGCAGTCGTTTTTTTCGAGGTTTTATTGGTTTTTTTATTTGTCGTTGTTTTTTTGCCAGCTATTTTTTTTGTCATAGAATCTAAGTACCTCTGAAGTTAGAGTAGACGGCTGTGATGTCTGATACCAGCCCAACTGTAATAAGCTTTATACTTAAATAAAATAGATTTGCCTATGTGCGCTATCCACCCTACTTGCCCTCGTATTTCGAAAGCCAGTTTTGTCGCCGGATTTTATTGTGCGCAGCCCTACTTTATTTTGAGTACATCCCCACTAAATAACAATCTAGTGAAAGCCCTTCGAGACAAGGGGGCATTATACCATGTTAAACTACTATTAATAGTGAAAATTTAAGCATAATTCAAGCTTAAAGCCCGGATTATAGTTTTTTATCCTAAATAATCTATATAACATCTCTAATTGTTAAAAATATCAATGAATTATAGTAAAATTAGCATTGGTTTTGAGTATTGTTGCGGCGGTGGAGTTATTAAATATCTTCTTAAAAGTATTGCGGGCAATTAACATTTGGATAATTCAGATTGGAGATCTTTTAGCTCTTGGCTAATGTCGCTGATCATTGAAATGATGTGATTTAAATCATTATCGCTAGTAAGTTGGATTCTGGAACCAATTGCAAGTTTATTTTTAAGGTAACTTACTTGTTTTTTTAGATTTTTCTGTCTGTGAGTTAATTGCAATTTCTTTATCATTTTACCGCGATTGTGGCAAAAAAAGGCCTCTTTGCAATCTTGTAACCACATAATAAAGCGGCCAACCTCGGGGCTGTGGGCGCATGCCCATGCGCCAATATCCTGTTCGGAAGGAGTTGTGCCAAGCTCTAAAGAGCTCAATATCTCAGATGCAAATGACTCCCAGATTTCAGCTTCACCTAGGTCTTCTTTTACAAATCTGAGCAGTTCTGTTGGGTCTATTTCATCGGACGTAGCATAATATAAATGCCCTAAAAGTTCCTTTGCCAGCGCACTCAAGGGCGTTTGCTTTGTATTTTTGTTTTCTTGGGAGATAACACCAGAAGTCTCTGATTTAACTCGCTTTTCTCTCTCATTATATTTCGATTTAGCCGAAGGTTGCTTAAGTTGAGTGCGAATGGACTCCGCCGAAATGCCGGTTTTTTGAGAAAGGCGGGAGACTAGATAATCTCGTTTTATGAGATCGTCTATATTTAGGAGCCAGGGAACGAATTCTTGTGAGATTAATTGAGGAATGGCAGTATTGGGAGCCTCGGTTAATTTGGCATGGATGCAGTGATCAATAAGTTCCTGTGAGCCCTTTAATAACGCTTCAAGCTCTTCTTTTGTGTGGTTTCTTGCAAAGTGATCTGGGTCTTCTCCTTCTGGTAACTTTACGACCTTAAATTCTACTCCAGCAATTTGCATTGCATTATCAACAAGCTTAAGGCTGGCGTTATACCCGGCGCTATCTCCATCGAACATTAAATATATAGTGCTAACAGCATTTTTTAGTTGTTTCATATGGTGCAAAGTTAAGGCAGTCCCTTGGCATGCAACTGTTTCAGGGAAACCGTTTTGCCACATTTGTAGAGCATCCATATATCCTTCGACAACAATAGCACGGGATGTATTGCGCATGGCTTTGCGTGCGGTATCCATTCCAAATAATACATAACCCTTATCGTATCTGCTGTTCTTATATTTTTGAGGTTCTCCATTGCCTAAAATTCGCCCACCAAAGGCAATTAAGCGCCCTTGTAAATCTCGAATAGGAATCATGACACGGTCTTGAAAAAAGTCATATGGATGTCTTTCGTCGCCATTTACCAAGGAGCATTTTTTCAGCATTTCGAACTCAAAGCCAAGGCTTTTCATCTGTATTGCCAAATCTGCCCTAGACTTTGGCGCATAACCAAAGCCAAATGCTTTAATCGAATTTGAATCAAATCCTCTTTCTTGTAAGTAGACTCGAACTTTCTCCCCATGAGGGCTGTTTAGGCTGCGTACGAAATAATCTTGAGCTGCGACTAGAAGTCTGGAATGAATAGACTTTTCTTTTAATTCAGCTTTGTCAAAAGAAGAACGTTCTAATGCCGAAGCGTCAATGCCGTATTTATTAGCTAACCAGCGCAAAGCATCCAAAAAGCCTAAACCTTGTGTTTTTTGCACATAAGTAATGGCATCTCCATGGGCTTTGCATCCAAAACAATGGTAATGGTCATCATAGATATAAAAGCTGGGGGTTTTCTCTGCATGAAAGGGGCATAGTCCAGTTATTCTCCCAGACTTCCGCTGTGGTTTTATGGTGTCGCCAATGAGTTCATCGAGAGGTACTGTTGTCAAAATTTTATTTTTGATGTCTTCTAGAGCGAGCATAGCGTTGTGCACCATCTATACTAAGTCAACTATTGTAATATTAGACACCAGGTAGTTTGTCCTTGTCCATGTGGATTACATTATATTCTTTGTGTTTTGTAAACCAACAATCTATTTCGGGCATTCAAAAATCTTTGTGAGTTAAGAATCCAACGCTTTGGAAGTAGGAGGTCCCTTTGATAGAGATGCTTCGCATGCGCTCAGCATGACGGAAGGATTTGAGATTCTTTGGCTTTTTATTTCCATTGCTTTAAATGCAGTAAATTTTTTATTTTATTACTATACGTAGCAAATGTCTTCTTTTATGGCAATGAATCTTATTTATTCATCCTGGCGTAATCATTCCGTCATGCTGAGCGTAGCGAAGGATCTTTCTGAATTATGTCTTTCTTAAAGCCGATTGGATACCTTGTCTCCGTACTCGCAGAGCTGTTTGGTATTTGCTAACAAGACAAAATGGGGGAGGTGCTGAGAGTCAGCGCGGTTTTTGATTATTGCAATAATATCATGCTTTCTCGGTGAGTTGCAGATATTTTTAGGGTCACCTTCGTTGTCAAAGGATCGAATTTTATGTGTTGCAATTATGGTTCGAGCTTTATTTTGATGCATAATTGAAAAATTACTTCCCAGCGCCTTTAGGGTTTTTTCAACGATTTGCTCTGCCGTTATGTGTTGTGCATTCACTTCAGGTTTATAAAATGCAACATTGAAATAAGGAGTTAGTGACTTATCTTGGGAGTCTAGGAGGTAATATGCCGTAATGCCCTCGAAAATTTCGCCCAAAGGCCCCGAAAAAACGCAGCTTGCACTTGGAAAAAAGACTGCAGAATCGGAACCTATTGGGTCGCCGTAAATTTTTCCAAATCTTTTGACATGAACGCCTTCTTCACTGGACCAGCCCCTTTTGCCTAATAAGCTGTTAAGAGCTTTGCGTTTTTTTCCTCTCAATTTTTCAAATGATCTTGGACTATTACCGAATAAGATGTACTCAGCTTTCTCAGGGTTTTCCATTTGGCTGATAGCGTTTTGACAATCAAAATTTGGTAGCTCTAAATCTTTCAAGGGTATGCTTTTGTTGAAACCAATGCCGGCAAAAAAAATCCTTTTCTTGTGGACAAAAAAGGGTATAGCGTTTTCCGGGTCGAAGGAGGCAGCTGCAAGGAGCTCTTTACAGCGTTGAAGCTGTGATAATTTTTCTTTTTTATCGCTACCGCGAAATTCTTTTAAGACTCTCTTTTTACAACCCACGTAAAGATTTGCAGTAGGAAAACGCTCTCGGCAGGTGGCCAATTGTAGTTTAAGCTGTGTGGAGTCGATTTTTTGAGCTTTCAATTCTTTAAGACTTTTGGATCTACATTGTTTAAAACCTATACTTGCCGCTTTGGCAGATTTCTTTGTCTGTGGTAACAGTTTAATTTCATTTTTATTTCTTTTCTTACTCCGCCTAGCTTTAGATCTTTTGCTCAATATGCTCTTTCGTTGTTCTTGGTTTGACGATTTTGCCGTTAAACTCTTTTTAGGTTGGCTTTCTTTAGCAATAATTAGAGAGCCCTCGAACAAACAGAGTGAAACGATAAGAATTTTTGCAATAAAAGAAAAAATAGCGTAATAGATTGCACCAACACAATTTGTGTTTTTCATGGGAAAAAGCTCCTTAAGGATGGGCATTTGATGAGGACTATTTTAGAATGGATTTCAATGAGATGCCAACTGCTAATAAAGAGCTTGCCTTTTTAGCCCAAATTTTAGACAGGAGAGCTAAGAGATGCCATCGTTTGATATTGTTTGCGAACTTGATTTGCAAGAAGTGGATAATGCCGTCAACCAAGCTCAAAAAGAAGTTGCCACCCGCTATGATTTTCGTGGTGGACAGTCGTCATTGAAGTTTGAACGAGAGAAAAAAAGTATTCAGATTATTGCCGATGACGATATGAAACTGAAAGCGATTCATCAGATATTAGAGTCTAAACTGCAGAAGAGGGATGTTGATAGCCGTGCGCTTACTTACGGCAAAGAGGAAGATGCATCTGGAAATTTAATACGCCAGACAGTTTCTCTAATTAGCGGATTGGATAAAGATAACGCTAAGAAAGTGACCAAAATCATCAAGGATTCTAAGCTTAAAGTTCAGGCGCAAATCCAAGATGACCAAGTTCGTGTGACTGGTAAGAAAATAGATGATTTACAAGAAGTCATCGGAATACTGAAAAACTCGGACGTAGGGCTACCCTTGCAATACGTCAATATGCGGAGTTAACAATGGGATTTAAATGTGGAATCGTTGGATTGCCCAACGTTGGCAAGTCAACTATCTTTAATGCGCTGACATCCGCCGGAGCTGCTTCCGAGAATTATCCGTTTTGCACGATAGATCCGAATGTTGGTGTCGTAGATGTTCCTGACGTTCGCTTGTTAGATATAGAAAAGTATGTTCCTGCAAAAAAAATAATACCTGCCAGTATGGAATTTGTCGATATTGCCGGTTTAGTAAAAGGAGCCTCACAGGGTGAAGGCTTAGGCAACCAATTTCTAGGCCATATCCGCTCGACTGATGCCATTGCTCATGTTGTTCGTTGTTTCGAAAATGATGATATTACTCACGTCGAAGGTGATGTTGACCCGGTTCGAGACATTGAGATTATACAAGCCGAACTAATTTTGGCTGATAATGAAACGGTAGAGAAGGCTCTTCCCCGCTATCAAAAATTGATAAAGACGGGAAAGAAAGAGGTGACCGCTGTTTTGAAATTGCTGGAAGCCCTGCATGATCACTTACAATCATTAAAGCCTGCGCGACTTTTCCCATTGCAAGAATATGTTGGAGAGATGGAAGAAGTTGCCAATGCTTATCGAGATTTGCATTTGCTAACCGCGAAAAAGGTTTTGTATGTTTGCAATGTAGACGAAGATTTAGCGGGAGGACAGACTGATAATGAGTATACAAAAAAAGTGAAAGAATATGCTCAAAAAGAAAATGCAGGTGCTGTAATTGTCTGCGGCAAAATCGAAGAAGAATTGTCTCAATTAAATGATGCCGAAAAGCAAGAAATGTTAGAAGCAATGGAGATTCAGGAGCCAGGACTGAATCGTTTGATTCGTAAAGGCTATGAACTTTTAGGTCTGCAAACCTATTTTACTGCTGGTGAAAAAGAGATTAGAGCGTGGACAATAAAAACAGGAGATTCTGCTCCAGTAGCCGCGGGTGTTATTCACTCAGATTTTCAAAGAGGATTTATATGTGCTGAGGTATACACTGTGGCTGATTTGACTAAAACCGGCTCTAAAGCAAAACTAAAAGAAGCGGGTTTGCTAAGAACTGAAGGTAAAAATTACATAGTAACCGACGGCGATGTTATGGAATTTAGATTTAACGTATAGGACCTTATGGTTGGCATGTAAACCGAGGTTCTATACGTTAAACCAGACCACTTATGGCAAAAATGCGCCCAGCAGAGTTTATTTGATCTCTAATAGCCTCTTCCCAATGTTTAGGAATAAGATTAGATAGATCATTTAACCTTAAGCTGTTTTTTTGCACCTCTGCTTTGTTTTGTACGCCTATACCGCGACAAAATTTTTTCCATGCAATTTTTATGTTCTGTTCTCTATCTGAAGGAGAGCATGTGATGTTTACATTAGGAAACGCTTGTACTAATAAAGTGATATATAATGCTTCGAGCATGGACTGGTTGTGAACCGTCACTTGTTGAATTTGTTCTTCACTATATGCATGTCGGAGGCTTGAAATTACAGCTTGACGAAAAATTTCCTTTTGGTTTTTTTGATCATTTAAAATTTCCAAAGCTATACTGTTGTTGGTCGTTTTTTCTTTAGTATTTTTCATTGGGTCCTGTAACTTCAAGTAGGCTTTACCAGGCATGCCGGGTGGAATAAGGGTCCTAATTTCAGCCGAGCTTGACATATGAATTATCCAACCATCATGCCAAGCTGAGTCGAATAATCCACAGAGAGGAATGCAAATTACTTCCTTTTCTAAGTTTCGAAGTTTTTCGAATGAAGGTGGTAATAGACAAGTGCCATTGGTAAAAATGAGTTGAATTTTGCGAGGAATCTGATCAGGAAAAAATGCATCTGGTAAATCACAGCAAAAGCCCAAACCTTCGATTGTAGCTAAATGTATTTTTTTTGACTTTTCATTCACTCTGTAAAGATACCCTTCGGGCCTAGGATTATTCCAATCGACGATCAATTTATGAATTGAGGTTGTGGTTTTGCAGCATTGGCCTTCTGATTGTAGGCTTGTGTCATATACTAATCCGCAGTATTTTTGCTTTTCTTTTGAGGCACAAAGGCTTGATCCCTCTGCATCTAGAGATTTTTCCACCGTCAGCCATGCTGTCTTTGTATCCATTATGTTGTCCACTGCCTTTTATAATGTGGAGTTTATTCTTATTCGACTCGATATATAGCTCTTCCCTCTATCAGAACGTATCTTGCTCGCAGGGGATCATAGCGTGAAAAATACAGAAACCATATAGCCAAAGTACGGATTTTTTTGCAGTGTTGGGCTCGTTATCACCGGTCAACCGACTTTATGAAGTGTTTTAGATACGCTTTATGAGTTGGGTTTAGCCAAAGACTAGCAAATAACTCCAGTTCTTTTTCCTCTTGTTCATCGCTATATGGAGGGAAGGCTAATTGTAATATTTTCTTTTGTGCTGCCAAAGCAGATGGCTCGATCTCTATTAATTGAGTGCAAATAGATTTAACCTGAGCTTTAAGCTCAGATTCACTTGTGTATAAATTGGTGAGCAATCCGAGATTTTTACTTTCGATAGCATTTAGAGTTTGACGTAAAAATAATACTTGCTTTGTCTGTGCCATACCTAAAAGCCTTATTAGCCTCTTAGAGCTGGAATATCCTGTAGATAAACCGATTGTAAGCTGCTTAAATTGGAAACTTGTTTTGGGGCAACCAAAGCGCATATCAGCGGCTAGGGCAAACTCGACTCCCCCGCCGATGGCAGCACCCCCGATGCATGCTATGACTGGAATGGGTAGATTTTCTAGATCACGGCAGATGCGACTCATTGCTTGTACGTACTCTTTAGCATCACTATTATTTTTAATTGTAGCAAGTTCTTTTAAGTCTCCACCAGAAATCCAAATATCTCTTTTCTTTCCGCAAAGATTGGCATCGATCACCAACACTCGGCATGGAGCGGATTCTTTTCTGAAATTATCTTTTTCCCACTCTGCTAGATGCTCCTTTAAAATCTGCATTTGCTGAGAAAGCTCACTGGCAACTGCTGTGCCTAAACCGTTGCCCCTATTGGGGCGGTTGATGCTCCATGTCATTATTAAATTGTCATTATCAGTTTCTACGTACCTCATTTGAACAGGCATTCCCTTCTTTTTTATATTCTGATATGTATTAGGCCTGCGTTTATTTTCAGGCATATTGTACCATTATTGTGTAAGTGCTACTGCATCTATATAGCTTGTTTCTTGATTAAATTTTGTACTATTTATGAGCTATCTGTTAGAGCTTAATCTTAGTCTCCTGTGTATTGGTTGTCTTGTTTTAACATTAGATATAGTTATGAACAGTTAGTGGATCAAATATCTTTGTAAAATCAATAGGATTATGAGTCGTTTTTTGCTATTTAGCGCAGGCGTAAGATTGACCCAGCTTTTATAAGGCCTTTGGGGCTCGCATATTTTGATATAGAAATACAGAATCCAGGGTAGCAAGTTTTGCATGGATTTGTTAACTTGGCCGTCTTTGATACGGTCACAGAATAAAACATACCTGTATTATTTTTGGTTAGACACATTCTTATTGATTTTTTATGGAGGAACCTGTGAAAGTTTTGGTTCTATTGAAGCAAACCCCCGATACTGAAGCTAAGATTCAAATTAGCAGTGACTCGAAAAATATCGAAACTGCCGGAATGAAGTACATCGTCAATCCATATGACGAGTTTGCAATTGAAGAAGCCCTACAAATTAAAGCCAAAAATGGTGATTGCGAAGTTGTTATTGCTAGTTTTGGAAATGCTGATACGAAAGATCGGATTCTTAAAGGTTTGGCGATGGGGGCTGACCGCGGTCTGTTGATTAATAACGAAGGCGTAGAAAACGCAGACTCTCTTGCAATAGCAAAGATTTTGGCTGGTGCTATCAAGTCTGAATCCCCAGATATTGTTCTTTGTGGTAAACAAGGAATTGATGATGATAACATGCATGTTGGTGTTATGACTGCTGAATTGTTAGATTGGGCACATGTGAATGTTGTTACAAAACTTGAGGTGAGCGGTGATACAGCAAAGGTAGAACGAGAGGTAGAAAGTGGACAAGTTGAAGTTTATGAAGTTAAACTTCCCGCGCTTTTCGGTGCTCATAAATCTCTTAATACTCCAAGGTATGCATCACTTCCTGGCATCATGAAAGCTAAGAAGAAGCCTTTTGATAACAAGACGGTTGGCGATATTGGTGTTGACCTTAACGATGTAAAGGCTTCAATTAAAACCTCGGTGGAGAGCTACAGCTATCCAGCTGAGAAGCCGGCAGGGAAATTGTTCAAAGATCAACCTGTAGAGGCGATGGTGGCAGAGGTTGTCAAATTACTTCGTGAAGAAGCAAAAGTGATCTAAGGAGTTTGTGGATGAAGGTATTAGTTTTTCTTGAGCAAAGAGATGGTAAGTTAAAGTCCTCAGCACTTGAGGCACTAACAGTTGCAAATAAAATGGCAAAAGGGGAAGCTACTAATGTTGCTGGATTGATTATTGGTGATAACGTAGCGGCTTTAGCAGCTGAAGTTAAAGACTATGGCGCAGATACAGTATTTACTGCTAATTCTGATGGATTGGGAAAGTACAACGTATTGGGCTATACTGCCGCAGTTAAAGCAGCGTGTGATGAGTTTAAACCGGATGTGGTTCTCGGTATTGCGTCGCCTATGGGGCGTGACCTTTTTGCTCGATGTGCTGCCCGCTTAGACGCCGGACTGCTTACTGACCTTGTCGATATAGACTTTAATGGTTTTAGTGGCGGTGTAAAACCAATGTATGCTGGTAAAGTATTGGCTAACGTGAAATTTTCTGGCAGCGGCCTAAAGATGGCTACATTACGTCCTAACGTCTTTGCAGCAGAGAGCTCGACTGGAGCGGCGGTAGCTAAACAGCTGAACGTTACTATTGATGATAGCAAGATAAAGACATTAGAAATTAAAAAGGGTAAGAGCGATAAGGTTGACCTTACTGAGGCGTCGGTGATTATTTCTGGCGGTCGCGCTATGGGAGACGCATCGAAGTTTGAAATATTACATAGCTGTGCTGAAGTGATTGGTGCTTCAGTTGGTGCATCTCGAGCTGCGGTTGATGCAGGGTATGCGCCACACGATATGCAAGTTGGGCAAACTGGTAAGACAGTCAACCCACAGCTGTATATAGCGTGTGGTATTAGCGGTGCTATTCAACACATGGCTGGAATGAGAACTTCTAAGGTCATTGTCGCTATAAATACAGATCCAGACGCCCCTATTTTCTCGGTTGCAGATTATGGAATAGTTGCCGATCTTTTTGAGGCTGTGCCAATCATGCAAGAAAAGTTTAAAGAATTATTAAAGTAGATTGCTTGATTCAGATGCCAGAGAGCCCGTCAGTAACTGTTTTGAAATAAGCACAGCTGTATGACGAACAAAATGCTAAGATGTAAGGAAGATATCTAAACTATTAAGGGGAGAAAACCTATCAGACAAGGCTTGTCTAAAAAATGAGGAGATAGTACTTTTAGTACAGTGACGGATGTTTTTTAGGCGTAACGCAGTATGATAGATTTTGCTCTCTTTAATATGTATATCATATATGATGATATTTTTTGTCTCAACTAAGTAGATTGTGTCGTTATGCAGCTTCTTAAAAGAGCTGAGGATATTTGTAATAGATGAGCTGTTTTGTAGCTTCTGATAGGGTTCTTCTTCAACTATTTTTTTGTCATATGGCATGATCCGGCCATGAAAAATAATGCCGACTACAATAATCTAAGTGAAGCTTACCATTCAAAAAGTTTACTTTACTCACAAATTAGGGCACATTGGCATCTCGTTGTCGCTGCGTTCTTTTTTACCTTTGCGCTTGCGGTTGTCGCCGCAGTTATTGGCACAGCCACAGGCCCCAGTTTTAAGCTGCTTTCTGGAAGCTACGAAGTTACTAGTGTCTTGATTGCAGACTTGGTTGGCCCCAAGTTAGCATTTATTGTATCAAAGTTTTGTAACGTAACGCGAGTTGCTACCGATGAGCTGATTAAGGTTCTTCCTTTAATACTGATTGTAGTGGCCTCTTTAAAAGCGATCTTTTTTCTTTTGCAGTGGTATTTATGGGAAGTGGTCGGAGAAAAAATTGCAAGGTCTTTGCGCTCAAAAATTATATCAGGTTATCTTTATTTAAGTCCAGATATTAAGGATGTTAAAGAAAAAGAAAGATTTGAGGAAGATATTGCCAGCAATGTCTCTATAGATATTAAAATGTTGAAAGATTATTTTGTGCGGTACTACGGCGGAATGCCAAGAGAGCTTTTACAAGCAATTTTTCTTGGCATTACCTTATACTTACTTTCTGCAAAGTTGTTCTTTATCTTCTTTCTTGGGCTACTGCCTATAGGTGTCGCGATTAAAAGACTTGGGAAAGCTATTTACTCAAGATCAGAGAAAGCTCTAGAAAACTTTTCTGATTTGACTGAATGGTTACAGCAGCGCTTATCTGGGATCGAAACTATCAAACACTATCATACTGAGAAGGAAGAGTCGCAAAAGTTTAAAAAACTTACGGATCTCTTGTTTAATAGATTCTATAAGTCAGTAAAAGCCAAGGCAAAGTCTTCTCCTTTAATAGAGACTGCAGGAGTAGCAGCGTTTGCTTATGTTATTTATATTTCGTTATCTGATGTTAATAATGAAAACATAACTGGCTCGGTAGTTCTTTCCTTTTTAGCGACATTAGGATTGATGTCGCAATCAATCACACGATTTGGAAAGTATTATAACAGTAATCGTGAGGCTGCAGCTGCTGTCAAAAGGATTGTAGAATGTCTTAATTTTACAAATTGTCATCAGCAGCCAGTGATTCAGTTGGTTTCTAAAAGTGATAATGTTGCGCAAGACCTGGTTCTTTCAGCTGAGAATGTAACAGTCACCTACGGTAAGGAAAAAGACTATGCTTTAAACCGTTTTTCCTACCATTTTTACAGCAATAAAATGTACTGTATTTGTGGTCATTCTGGAGCTGGCAAGTCGACTTTAATGAAGGTGCTACTTGGTCTTGTCCAACCCGAAAGTGGAAATACTATACTTTATAAACAACATAAGTTGGATTTGACTGAAGAAATGGGAAATTATAAAGATGTTCCTCTTTATGTCCCTCAAGAAATATCTCTTTTTTCCGGTTCAATTCGAGAAAATGTTGCTTACCCTGAGCAAATAAATATAGATGATGACAAGGTAAGGAAGTCGCTTGAAAGGGTCCAGCTTCTTGATTTTCTTCTGAAGAAGACCAATGATTTAAGCGCTATTTTAGGGACGGGGGCTCTCGAGCTTTCTGGAGGGCAAAAACAGCGAATTATTTTAGCCAGACTTTGGTATCATCAAAATAAGGTTATGATTATCGACGAAGGAACTTCGGCTCTTGATCCTAAAAACGAAGCTTTTATTAATCAATCGCTTCGGCAGCTTGCAGATAGTGGTTGTTGTATTATTATTGTGGCTCACCGCTTATCTACATTGAGTTATTGTGATCAAATTGTTTTATTAGATAAAGGTAAAATAACTATTGCGGGCGAAAGCTCGGATGTGCAAAGTTCGCAAGAGTTTCGGAGGTATCTTGGTAAAAGTCAGCTACCAACCTGATAAAAATCTATCAGGTTGGTGACAAAGTCTTTTTATTTTAGTTGATCATGTGAGTCTATGATATGCGTGATTAAGCCATAGTCTTTCGCTTCTTCAGCGCTCATCCAATAATCTCTGATGGTATCTTCTGAAACTTTCTCTAGACTTTGGCCACACTCAAGTGCGAGCAATTTATTTATTTTTGCACGGGTCTGTAAAATTTGCTTTGCTGTAATTTCCAAGTCCGAAGCTTGCCCTTGAATTTGTCCCATAATTAATGGTTGGTGGATCAAAAAGCGTGAGTTTGGTAATGAAAATCTGAGCTCTTTCTTAGTAGCAATATTGATTATTGTAGCAATACTTGCACAAAGACCAGCATTAATTATACGAACAGGAGATTTAATAAATCTAATGGTGTCGAAAATAGCAAAGCCACTATTGACCTCACCTCCCGGGCTGTTGATGAAAAAGTCGATGGGTTCATTTCCCATAGAGTCTAGGATTAAAAGGTCTGCATTAACTCTCTTGGCGACATTAGCATTAACTCCTTCAAACATGAAAATTTTTCTTGATTCGACGAGCTTGCTGTCCTGCAAATGGCTAGAAAGAGCGGCGCCTAGAGTTGAATTTTCGTATTCGACATTGAGTGAGCGGGTTGTATCTTCAGCCATGTGATCTCCTAGCAACTAAAGTGATAACAATAACGATATGGAATAATGTCCACTATGAATAGGGACCAAACTTGTTCTATTCTGCTTGAGTATAACACAAAATGAAACTAGATTAACGATTGTGGATCAAAATCCACAATCATCCGCACTGATTTTGGTAATTTTTTGAATTTTGCTAAAAATTTAGCCACCACGGAACGAAGTAGTGGGATATTAGCTGACGAGAATAAAATACTGCGTCTATGCCTTTTTCTTATAATTTCGATACTTGGCACACTAGGACCTAAGATTTTAACAAGTGATAGGATATTGTTGTGATTTTCTAATTGACCAAGCCAGTTAATGATTTGCTCACATATTTCTTCTAAGTTTTTTTCATTTTCGGAATTTAATTCGATATGAACCATTCTACTAAAAGGTGGATAAGAGTGCCGCTTTCTAAATTCCAGTTCGTTTTCTGCAAATTTTTCATAATCTTGTTGCAGCCCTGCTTCAACAATTGGATGGTCCGCTCGTGAGGATTGTACTAAGACCCGTCCTGGAAGCTCTGCTCTGCCTGCTCTTCCAGCTGCTTGCACTAGTAATTGGAAGGTCTTTTCCCCTGCCCTAAAGTCTGGGAGGTTTAGCAATTGATCTACTTCTAAAATAACAATAAGGGTCACCTTGGGAAAATCATGACCCTTGGCAAGGATTTGAGTACCGACTAGAACATCGATCTCATGTTTCCTAAATTTTTCTAAGGCATTTGCTAAGACGCCTTTTTTAGCAATAACATCAGAATCGAGACGAAGGACTTCGCAATCGTCGAGAACTTCGTTGAGACAATCTTCAGCCTTTTGGCTCCCATAGCCAACGGCAACAAATGAGGCATCAGGGAATTCACTTCTTACTTCTTGTAAGCTAATGGAATAATCGCAGTAGTGGCAATGCAGCACCGTGCTTTTCGAATGTAAAGTCATACTTATACTGCAATTCTTGCACAAGTATGGTGTCTTCTTATTGAGGTCAAACAAGTAGAACGCATATCCTCGTCGGTTAACTAATACTATTGCTTGGTTTCCTTGCTTTTTATTGTTATTAATTGCTTCGATAATGCTTGCATCAATTGGTAAATTATCTGTTCGTATTTTACTTTTTCTAGATTTTTCTTCTGCATTGCTGTTCTGAATATTATTATTTTGTATTTTAGATGTTTGTGAGGCTGTGGTATTAGAGATAGTCACTCCGCGAGTTGAGGCAGATTTTGCAATAATTGTTTCAACTGTTGGGAGAGGTCGATTACCAACTCTTTTTTTCATTTGAAGGTAATGGTATTTTCCGATTTTACTATTCCAATAACTCTCGAGCGATGGTGTTGCTGAGCCCAGAATTACACAACAATTTTCTAATGAGCCTCTTACAATGGCCACATCACGTCCATTGTAGCAGAGGCCTGTAGTCTGTTTATAGCTACTATCATGCTCTTCATCGACGATTATCAATTTGAGATTTTTAAACGAAGCGAAGACTGCGGACCTCGGACCTATTAATATTTTTGCTTCTCCAGATCGTATCCGATCAAGCTCTTGCCAGCGTGTCTGGTCGTTCATAGCAGAGTGAACAACAGATACCCTGCCAGGAAAACGAGATTCAAAAACATGTGTCATCTGCGGGGTTAAAGAAATTTCAGGTACGAGCACTAAAACTTGTCCGGAGCATTCTTCCGTTTCAGTGCAAGCAATCTTTTCTGTATTAGTGGGTACTTTTTGTCTCCTGTAAAAATCGAATGTTTTTTGAATAACATTTAAATAGACTTCTGTTTTTCCCGATCCAGTAATGCCATGTAATAAAAAAGGTTTTAATGGTTTTTGAAGGGTGGTGTCTTGTTCGGCTGTTACCTCTGTGTAGAGCTCTTCATGTTTTGCATCAGTATTTAGGCCGTATTCTAAAAAAAATTCAATTACCTTTTGTTGCTCTTCTGTAGGAATTTGTATCGATGTTGGCTTTTGATCTTTTGAAAGGTGCGTGGAAAGGATATCAGTGGATGTTCTTGTTTTTAGCTCATTTTCTTTTTCCAATGAGATGAATTTTTTCTTTTGTGCTGAATATAAATACTGCTCTAGGAGCTCTTTACTAATACTTTGGCTTTCTGATATCTTTTTAAATCTATTTTTTAAGGAAGCTGCGCTTAGAGTTTGCTTTCTGATAAAAAGAGCTTTTAAAAATGACACCATATATTGATCGGGCTGAGTGTCGCTTAATTGTGTATTTGCCAATATGCTAGGATCTTTTATATGAGGAAATTTGTCCAGATATTGCTGGCCTAGCGTAGTCAATTGGTAAACTGACTTTAGAGTTTTAGTGGTGCTGGCCGGGAGCATTGTTTTAAGAACTTCTCCGATTGGATGCATGTAGTAATCACTTATCCACCGCGCTAAGGTTAAGCTGGCCTGGCTATAGACTGGCTTTTGATCTACAACAGAGGCAACTGACTTTAAGGTGTAGCTTTTTGTTTCCGCTTTATCTTTCTTGGCTGCGCCTAAGGAAACGCCTATAATTTTTCGGGCTCCAAAAGGTACGAGTACGCGCTTGCCGGCTTCTATGTTTTCTGTAAAAACATAGGTGAACGTTTGATGCAGTGGCGATGGGATTGCGACTTCTATTTCCATACGACTTCTTGCTAGTGTTATCTAGGTGACTATTGAAAAATGATCTATGATCTGCTTTTTATAAACAATTACTTTTACTCTTTAAAGAAGATATGCTCCGAGACTGTGGCTTTGATCATGATGGGATGTCTATCTAATATTTAAGCAACCCTCCTTTTCTGCTAACTTAATATTTAAAATAAGTTTGTGATTTTAAATAGTTAATAAAATCCAACCCTAGCTGGGGGAGTGGGGGTAAAAAAAAACCGACATTAGTATATAAATCCTTGCTTGTAGCGTGCTTATAGGGTAGTTTTCCTGGCTCTGTCTTGTTTATTAAGCAGCTTCAGCCCTATTTGAATGCAAGTAAGATGAATTGCTTAAAAACCGCCAAAAAAAATGGTGGGAAAAGCCGCAACAAGACATAAAAAGACAGTTTGAAATATGAAGTTTTTGGAGGCATGGGATGTCCATAGCAGCAAGAAAAAAGAGACGCCGGTTTTTAATGCGCCGCAAGCGCACTATCGACCCTACATTAGTGGTCGACTACAAAAACCCAGATATTTTAAAGCGCTTTATTACTGATCGAGGTAAAATCATACCACGTCGGATATCTGGAGCAACGGCAGCTCAACAGAGAGCAATCACGATTGCTGTCAAACGAGCGCGTTATTTAGGGTTGTTGCCTTACTCTGCTGCTCATAGAACAGAAAGAGGTTTTGCAGGAGACATGCAACTGGCAGCCCAGTCCTTTAGTGCAGGTTCATATAGGACTAGAAGTGTAGGTCGTCCAAATGATAGACAGTCTCATGGCTCGTCAGCAGATGCGCCTTCGAGTTTTGATCAGCGAGAAGGAGGATCTGATGTCTAGAAAGTGTGAATTATCTGGCAAAGGTGTTTTGGTTGGACATAGAGTTTCGCACTCTAACATTAAATCTAAGCATCGCTTTTTACCAAATATTCAGAAGAAGCGTTTTTGGTCGGTAGAGAAGCAGAAGTTTGTTACTCTTGCTGTCGCAACTTCAACTATCAGAACTATCGATAAGCTAGGGTTAGATGCATACGCAAAACGCCAGGGAATTAAGCTATAGGGTAATTTTAAGGAGAGATTGTTATGGGTCGTGGCGACCGCAGAAACTCTGCAAAAATGAAGCAAAAGAAAGCTCAACGTAAGAAAAAAGCTCGCATTAAGAAGAAACTAGTAGAGAAGGCAGAAAGCAGCTCTAAGTAGGCTCTGCTATTGTTAGAAGCTTTGACTGTTATGCAGACAAGGCACGAAAGAGAAAGCCCCCAAGGGAGTGTGTGCCCGTGAAGAAGGGGCTTTTTTTTCTAACGAGGGCGGAAGAGTTGTATATGCCGGATGGTCTTCTTGTTGAGATGGAAATATATAATCTTGTGTACTTAATTTAAAGACGATCGAGAAGTTTTTATAAAAAAGATTGAACTAGCAACGGATGGATCATGCCTTGGCAATCCTGGCCCAGGAGGCTGGGCTGCTTTGTTGCGTTATAATGGTCATGAAAAGATAGTTTCAGCTGGCGAAGAAAATACAACGAATAATCGTATGGAGCTTACGGCGGTAATTAAAGGCCTTGAGCTCATTAAAGAACCCTGCCAAGTTACTATTTCGACCGACAGCCAATACGTGATAAATGCATTTTCAAAAGGCTGGTTGGCATCCTGGAAAAAAAATGGCTGGAAAAATGCTCAGAAAAAGCCGGTAAAAAATAAAGAGCTTTGGTTGGCTTTGATGGAACTTCTTGAACAACATGAAGTTAAGTGGGAGTGGGTGCGTGGGCACTCTGGACATCCAGATAATGAAAGAGTTGATCAAATAGCAAGGCAAGAGGCAGAAAAATTTGTTTAATTTCAGATAGTTGCTCGTGTTATCACTTTTACCAGCAAAACCTTGACAGGACTACCTTGTAGCTGTTAAAACGCTTAGTCTTTAGTTCGTAAGAATCAGTTAATAAATCGAGGGAATTCGTGGCAAATCATAAATCAGCAAAGAAGAGAGCAAGGCAAACTATTAAAAAGAATGCTGTCAATCACAGCTATATCACTTCTGTTCGCACTGCAGTTAAAAGCTTTAGAAGTGCTGTAACAGAACTGGCGGCTAGCTCTGAAAAAGATATTAAGAAGGTTCAACCGTTTTTTGCTGCAGCCCAATCAAAATTGATGAAAGCGGCTTCAAAAGGGTTGTTGAAAAAAAATACTGCTGCGAGAACAGTTCGCAGAATGGATCTTTTTTTAAAGAAAGCATTAGGCTCGTCTAATTAGAACATACCTAGAACTTTAAAAAGCAGATCATGGTTATATATGGCGGTTTATGCTATGTGCGATGGTCTGTTTCTTTGTTTTTGTGCCTTTTGAAGATTTACCTCATGTAGTAATCTATTCTACTTACTTCCTATTTTGACATTACAGCTTGTCGTACATGGTATTGAATTGCAACGCTTTGATATTATAGAATATTTTTATGATTCATTCAGAGTTTTGTTTTTAATGTCGTGGAGTCATTGAAGTAAATTAGAGAAGATCTTGGTTTCGAAGTGTATGAAAGTATCCGTTATATTTGCATAATATAGACATTTTTTATCAAGGGTAATAAAGGTGTTGTACGGACGGCAATTTTCTTGAAGTAGTATTTGTATCATTTAAGCCGAGGCGCTGATTACCGATAATCTTGTTATAGATGAGCACCATTTTGAGATTATTTCGAGGGTTGTGAAGGCGTCCTTGTTTATGGCTGCTATGTTATTTAGGCTAAGACGAATCTTTAGTGATGGCTAATTAATGAGTACAGAAAATTCTAATAGTATAAAGCCTGGTAGAAATCAATTCGAGTTGGTCGAATTCAGTTTAATGCGTCATTTAGCAGACGGTTCGGTGGTTGATGGACGCTATGGAATTAATGTCGCAAAAGTACGAGAAGTTGTACGGATGCCAAAGATAAATAGACTGTCTTCACGTTCTCATGAAGTTGCCGGCATCTTTGAGTTGCGCGGAGTGCCGATTCCTGCCATTAATTTGGCAATGGTACTTGGTGATAAAAAAGCTCCAGAGGATAGTTATAAGCAAATTATTGTGACTGAGTTCAGTCGAAAACGTGCTGGTTTTATTGTTTCTTCAACACATAGAATTAGAAGAATTAGTTGGGATAAGATTTTACCACCAGCTTCAGATGCGGGAGCATGTATAAGTGGTATGACATTTATAGAAAATAATGATTTTTTATTTATATTAGATTTAGAAAGGATCCTTTTAGAAATTGAAAATAAGTCACAAATGACGGGCTTTATTTCTTCTGCTGCAAGGGCGGATAAATTGCAGAATTTAAATCCTTCTTTTTATCCAGGCTATGAGGCTTTGCAAGAGGGAAAAAAGTTTCCTGCTGGATCGCGTGGCCATTTGCTATTGGTAGATGATTCAAATCTCATTTTGGCAAGTTCTCAAAAAGCGTTAACACAACTCGGCTTCCATGTTACCTTGGCCTCGGATGGTCAAGCGGCAAAGGAATTTCTTAGTGATCCACAAAATGATCCAATGACTCCTCCAGTTGATTTAATTATTACTGATGTTGAAATGCCAAGAATGGATGGTTTTAGTTTGATTAACTGGATTCGCAATTCTAGCAATTATCCAGACATACCTATTTTGTTACATACCTCTCTTGCTGGAAAGGCAAATCAGCAGGCAGCAATTGATTTAGGTGCTAATGGCTATGTCATTAAAAATGACATAAAGACTTTAACTAGGTTGCTCCTAGAAGAGTTGGGGCCTCATGAAGCAGCCGGCTGACAAAAAAAACAGGCTATTATCCCAAGATAGTATTTATTCTACGAGTCGAGCTATAGTTTTTATTATGTTTCTGGCTATAATAATTCCTGTCCTTCTAGCCGAATTATACACTTTTACAGCTTACTATATTAAAAATCCTTGGTTTTCAGCGGCAGTCATCAATTCTGTGCTTTCTCTCTTGTTTGTGATTTATCTACTAGTTTTTTCTTCAAAAGCAGTCGATTATAGGCAAAAGCCATTGAGGATTTTTCAATGCCAGTCCGCATTTAACCAGCTAATTCGTAAGCCTTATATAGCTTATAGTCCAGCAATACTGGTTTTAGTCTTTATTTTAATTGGCTCTTTTTTGACTGCGCAATGGGGAGATGCTAAACGCCTTGATTTTGGCTTGCGTAATTACGCTTGGGTTTTTTGGGTGCCTATTATAGAAGAAATAGTATTCCGCTGTTGCATTGGTAATTTTTTTAGAAAAAATGCTGGGATATTCTGGGGTTCTTACTTTTCTGTTCTTGTTTTTGCGCTAGCGCATTCTATGCCAACAGTTTCAAATATTTTATCTTTAAAGATTGGAGTGCCTTTAGGTCCACTTTTCTTGGCGCTCTTTTGCGAAATCATATATGTTGGTAGTGGAAAGCTCGGGCCTGCAATCACATTACATGCGGTCTGTAATGCCTCAGTTATTATATATTCAATAATTGACGCACGTTGGCTAGAGTGGCTGGGCTTTTTATACCTTTAAACGTTAAAAGCAGGAATTACTATAATAATGGAGAAAACGGATAATCCATCTGATAGAGAAGAAGAGTTAAGACGCAAGAGTGAGCGAGCAAAGCAGATGAATCGAATTGTCTGTATTTGTAAAGGAATTAAGTTAGCCGCTGTTTTGAGGGGGCTAGAAGGCAGCGAAACTGTTGAAGATGTGAATAGAAAAGTGGGTACTGGGTGTGGAGGCTGTAAGGGTGAGCGGTGTGGCCCGAGGATCAAAGTATTGTTAAAAAAATATAAAGAAGCGAAGAAAGACAAAAATCAATCTTAATTATTATTTAGAAAATGGGCAGAAAATTTACTCACAATAATGACAGTTTTGTTTGTGAAAACTGTAAACATCAAATTTTACCTTCAAGTAAAGGCTGTAGAAATCATTGTCCTCACTGTCTGCATTCAAAGCATGTTGATATCAATCCTGGTGATAGGCAAAATACCTGTACAGGGCTTATGAAGGCAGTGAGCTATTCAATTCATAGTAAAAAAGGTCTAACTTTACATTTTGTATGCATAAAATGTGGAGCTAAAACGACCAATATTGCTGCTCATGAAGATTCTGTACAAGCGGATGACTATGACCTTATTTTGAGTTTGAGCTCAAAATATTAGGAAGGTAATTTTTGTTTGTCTAAATTTGAGCTTGCCTTGCGATTTCGAGCCGATAAATTTCTTATCAGATCCATACACCATTTATCAAAAAACCAGGGCAAAAATCTCTGCAACAGCTCGTTCATCCTAGGAATTCCTTGCAAAACCCCCAGCTAATTTACTAGCCAAGATTTTCTGAGTTATAAACTCATAACCAAATTCTTGTTTGGCTTTGTTAGAATTATGAGCTTTGCAAAGGACCTGCAAATTAGAGATTGCATGATTTCCACCTCTTGCAAATGGAGCAATATGATCTATTTCAAGGCAAGTCTTTGCCGTACACCGTATCTCATTTACGCCTACTTTTTCACATTGATAACCAGCCCTCTCTAAAACCTGTGCTCGGATTTTTGCTGGGATATAACGAAGTTTTTCATTTCCTCTTTCTTTTTGTTGCCCTTGTTCTATTTCTTCTTTATCTCTTAACACCTTTTCTTTGGAGCTGCTTTCGTCTTTTTTATTTTGCTCCTCTTTGGTCTTAGCTTTTTTGCCTTCATCTTTTCCTTGCTCTTTTTCTGCAAATTTTTTCTTTTGCAAACTAACTTTCCTTCTCTCTTCTTTTAATTTCGGGTCTTTTTGTTGCAGAGCTAAATCAACCGCTTCTTCTAAAATTTCAGCAAGATTAAGCTCCATATTGGCAACATTCATTACTTCAGCCAATCGCAATAATTTTTCTCTTAACTGTTTACCTGCCACAAAACGAAAGTTAAAAAACTGCTCCTCTAAATTGGTCTTAACTTGTACATTTTCTGAACTATCAGCTTTATCTCCTACTTTGCTTTTTTCACCCATCATGCTAGGTGCTAAACTAGGAGCAATAGAATTATTTTTACACAAATCTAAAGGAACCGACTTTTCTTTCTTTTTGCTACCCATAGGATAGATTCCCGAAGAAACAGG
>JAWKNZ010000005.1:0-419442 GCA_041391425.1 Bdellovibrionota bacterium | reverse complement strand
TATTTTTTTCTTGCAGTTCACTAGCTTTCGCTACAGCTTCTTCAGGTGTATAAAAATAAACTATATTGTCCCCTAAGGATAAAAAGGAAATTGCGATGATCGCAATAATGATTATACTCCCACCAATTATCCATTTTTTGTTTTTACTTCGTTTCATTTTGTATACCTTTAGATAGAACATTGAGAAGCTTTTTAATTTTATACCGATTGATCACTAGCCATGCTGTGTAACCGGCTATACTCAGAAAGCCAACCATATAGGCGGCTACTATATATGGATAAGGATCGGTATTTCCCTGAAACAATGTTAGCCCCCCTCTTGTTGGCGTATTTGTAAATAAGACTCTTCTTCTAAGTCTTCTCCAAGTGTTATATTTTTATAACGCTGTATAATTAACCAGATTCCGATTGCAAGCATTATAGCAATATTAATTAAGAGTAAGCTAAGAATCTCAGGAGACATACTAGAGCCACCCCTGCGGAAAATACTTGGCGGTTGATGCAAAGTTCTCCACCATGTCACACTTTTATATATGATGGGTATATTTGCAGCTATCATGATACCTAGAACAGAGCAAACTTTGATGCGCATGAGGTTTGACTGTACCGAATTCCATAAAAGAATATAACCACAATAGAGCAAGGCTAGAATAAATGTAGTGGTCAACCTTGCGTCCCAAGTCCACCAAGTTCCCCAGGTCGGCTTGCCCCAAATAGATCCTGTTGCTAGGCCTAAAAAAGTGAATAATAAACCAACTTCGGCTGAGGCTAGTCCAACTTGTACGCTTTTATAAGATTTTTTCCATAAGCCCAATATGCTCATGCACAGCAGTATGAATGCTGAAAGAAAGGCCGTAAATACACTAGGTACATGGAGGTATATGATCCTATAGACGTCTCCTTGATGCTCCTCAGTCGTTACAACGAAAAGACTCCAATACCATGCAAGCATTAACATTACAAAGAAGATGCACCCCGTGATTAGCTGCTTCTTATCGAGAATTATCATAAGGCTCCCACTTCCATAAATAATCAAATTTTATTCGGAACCTGCAAGCTCGCCGAACAAAAGGATACCAAGAGTAACATATATTACATCAAAGCAAACTAATAGGCCAACCCATTGCCAAAGGATGTCCGAATTGTTACCTGAAAGCAAAACTTGTGAACTTTGAATTGCCGCTAAAAGTACAGGAGTCGAAAGTGGGAAGTAAATCAAAGGAAACAAAACTTCACGTCCAGAAGCTTTGAGCGTCATGGCTGATAATAATACACCAATTGATGCCAACCCCGCTAAAGCTAGAAAGGCAATTAAAAAAATTTCTGGAGTCAATAAGGGAGCCTTTGGGTTGTGATTGAGCAGACCTGCAAGTAGCATGGTTGGTACCAAAACTAAGCTTCCTACTAAAATAACTAGCGTATATTTTCCCAAAAACCAGGCAGCATGATTAATAGGATAGCATTGCAATAATTGAAATACCTTATCTTTTTCGTCTGGGTCAAATATTCTTGCGAATGTAATCTGTAGAGAAAATAAAAGGGTGAGAAACGTCTGTGCTAAAAAAATTTTGATAATAAGATCTTCACTAGTTTCGCCAATTCCAAAGGCGAAGAGTATTAACATTGTAGTAGCAAAAAGGATTGGAGATATAAGGCGTTCTTTGTCCGCTAGCTCCATTTTAATGCCATGCTTTAAGATAAGATAATATTGATTCTTAAAAATAGTGTTCACTATAAACTACTTAGCTCCAATCTCAATTTTTTCGTCTATAAGCTCTTTAAGAGGATAGGTATCATGGCTAACTATAAAGGCCATACCACCAGACTCTTTGTGATTCAATATTGCGCTTTTGAATAGGTCTATCCCCTTTGTATCCAGCCCGTAAATGGGTTCATCTAATAGCCAACACGGACAGGCAGACAAGTTAAGCCGAGCGAGTGCTAGCCGGCGTTTCATTCCAGTTGAAAATTTTTCCACTGCAAAGTTTGTTCTAACTAGGGGGTGTCCTAATCCCCATTTTTTTAGTTCTTCGACCATTTGCTGGGTAGAGTATTTGTGTCCTCTTAGCTTGGACCAAAATGTTAAGTTTTGTGTTGCGTCCATTTTGGTGTATAGCCCATTAGCTTCCGCAGAAAGGTATTCTATATATACTCTGCGATCATCGACTTCTTCCCCTTTATCATTAAAGTAAGAAATACTCCCTTCATTAGGGGTTCTAAATCCTGCTATAAGTGATAAAAACGTTGATTTACCAGTACCGTTCTCTCCGATTAAATGTACTAATTTGCCTGGTACTAGGTCAAAATTTATTTCCTTGAAAAGTGGACGATGCTGAAATGCAAAGCTGAGGGATTTTATAGATAACATTGACGTCTCGATTTTCTTGGATTGGTTTATTCTATTAACTTTTATGTAGGTCAAATTTAGCATGATATCTCTTTGGATGTCACTGCTTATCCATGCGGAAATCCATCAAGACCTTGAATGTCAGCGATTCGACACCTTTTAATGCAGTATAGGTTTAATTTTGGAGGTGCACCGCTATCGTTCGGTTATGATGAGCAAGAAACTGATTTAACAATACTTTTTTTTAAAATTGTATGTATTGTTGATGCTTATCGTCAAGCTTGACCAGTTATGCTTAATCTTTTTCACAGATTGACGGTAGGTTAAGGCTGATATCTTAGCGGTATCTTTAATGAGGGTATGAAAGAAATATCATTGAATTTTATAGCGTAATAAACCTTTAGTCATTAGCCATATTTACAGAAAAAATGGCTAATGATCGGCGCTCTGTCACCTCTTTATTTTCAAGGCCAATATCTACTGTCTCAGATGCATATTCTAATTGAAGCAGTCCTATATTTATGCTTGCTCCATATGAGGCGCCAGCTGAATTATATCCACCCCTTAAGCCTAAGGTAGAGTTCGAACCAAAACCACCATAGGTTAGCTCTAAACCGGAGCGCATCTTCTTTTTTAATGCCGTCGTAGCATCTGTGAGGTGATGGCCTTCTACAATAAAATTAAGGTAGAAATCCTTTGTTATTGATGGTGAAAGTGAAAATGCGCTGGTTAAATCTTGATTTATTTGTAAGGTATCTTGGTTAAGATCAGATTTATCGCTTCCACGTGTATATACAGAGTTTCCGATGTCTCTAGCTACAATACTCAAGGAAGGTCGAAGCGTCTTTGAGAACACCCATATAATTCCTATGTTTGAAGAAGTGCCACTCCATTTAGTCGAATAATCGGAAATAACTGTCTTTCGACGATCCACGCTGACAATATCGAGGTAGCTAACTTTTTCGGCATCGGTTAAAGATATTGAGTTATAACTTGAAAAAGCACCTAAGTAGAATCGATCTTTAGAGTCTACCACACTGAAACCGAAGCCAACACCACTGGTCGATTTATATTGCAAAGAAATCGTACCTTCAGAATTACTAGATCCAGAAGATTTTATAGCAGCAAGTTGTACATCAGAATATGCTGCATAAGCGCTTCGCCCAAGAGTTAAATCTAATAATGTTGAGAACCTTGCATATTGCCTTTTACCTTCATTAGCTTCGACAATGGTTTCACCTATACTACTATCAGAAGCTCCTCCCTGATTTGCAAACTCGGACCGTAGTTTTTTCGTATTTTCATTGGCAGCAGCACCAATGTAAGGGAAATGAAATGTTCTAAGGAGCCCTTTTTTTCCTTTGCTAGTGTTGAGGCCCCCGATTCCAGCGGGGTTATAATAATACGCTTCGGAGCCGTTTGCTAATGATGATAAAGCTTGTCCCATGCCTGAAGCTCTAGCTGACATAAATGGGCTGGCATCGAGAACAGTTTGCTCATTAGAGTCACTTGTATTCGCATCTGACTGACCTAAAAGATTTTGTAAGCAAACCAAGTTGCTAAAAAAAATCAGCACTATAATATTTTTTTTTATATTACAAAAATCCATAAGATGCGCCCGAGTTTTTTATCTGGAAATCTAACTTGTCTTATATAAAGATCACCTTTTTATTTTTTACTAATGTTGTGCGGTTACGCGCAATTTCTTCCATAAAGAATAATGCTTGCATCTGGTTGTATTAAGA
This sequence comes from Bdellovibrionota bacterium, assembly GCA_041391425.1. GTDB lineage: Bacteria > Bdellovibrionota_B > Oligoflexia > Oligoflexales > JAWKNZ01 > JAWKNZ01. Next base: position 415,350 of record JAWKNZ010000005.1, on the reverse strand, counting down.
ATCGGAAAGAATTATATTTTGATAAGTTAATATTAATTTCATTAAAGAAAACAATGAGATATGGTGACTCAAGTGTATTTAGATCGTAGGCTTCGAAGTTTGGTTGGAAGTTATTCTGTGAAGGTCCAACTTAATCTGGGAAGCTCTGGAAGGAAAAGGTTTATTGTTGATCGGTATAATACTTGTATTCTGCTGTAGATAGGCGTTGTGCTTGCTAGTCTTGTACTATTAAAATATTCGTCATGCTATACTACTTATTGCCGAACTTTAGATCGGTTATGCATGGGACTGGCACATAAACCCATTTAAATGAGTTGACATCATGGCATTCTAAGGAGCCTGATTGTGCGTCTGTGCGATACTCATCGTACCTATAGCGGCATTTACCTCTTAATCCTGGGGTTGTGCTGCCATTAGGAAAAAACCCATCCGCACTCATTGAGTAAGCGTCCCGTGGATGGGTTTGCCAAGTTGGAACCCACTGTCTCTTTTGGTATTTTTCTTTGTCTGACTCATAAACTAACTGAGCTCTTATTCTTTTTGATTGTCCCGATTTTTTTTCGTTTACACCCTGTTTTTCAACGATTTTGTGAGTCTGGAATACGTTTGGTACCTCATCTAGTTGCTCAATTGCTGTGTCAGTATCTGGTAGGCGGATCTTCCATCTCTCTCCTGTCACAAAATATAGATAAATAAGCCGGCCTTCCGACGGGGTATGTTGGGCTAGGCATTTATTTATGAAGACAGTTTTTGCTAGGCCTGGCCACTCCATATTTAAGTCTACTACTTTTCCAATACTAATAACTGTAGGCCAAGAAACATAGGTACCGATATCAGATTCACCAGTATCAATTTTCCACGTTAGGCGACCAGTTAAATCTAGGTCTTGCAATTGAAATCTTACGATTTGTGTTTTGCATATTCGAATATCTGGGATATTAATATTTCTGGTAATTGTAAAACATGTGCCGGCTGGAGGGGAGACTTTAATATAACCTTTTAGGTGTTCTGGATTATTTTTTTTGTTTTTTTTCGTCAATGACGTCAGATCGATATCTAGCACTTCACCAAATTGTGGTTGAAAATATGGTTTTAGAATTTCTTTTCGTTGTGGTTCACTTAGGCCATTCACAATAAGTGAACTGTTTATAGCAAGAAGTACTGAAGCGAAGATACTCAAGGTCGAAATTCCATAATGTACAGGTCAGTAGTTTTGTCTTTAGTATAAATGATTCCGTCATGATTAATTTCCCATTGCGGCCATCTTTCTTGAGAATGTTGAGTTTTAGTGAGCCAGCGAGAGCGGCCAAGATGGTCAACCATTTTTATATCATAGTCGATTGCTTTTGAGCCAAGCATTCTAGCTCCGGCATATACTAAAAGTTGCTTACGAGGATGCCAATCAGGATCGCGTCCGTATCCTAATGAAATCGGATTGCTTCCTCCGGTGCTTGTATAGACCAATCCTTTCTGAGTTGCCCATGCTATAGATTGCCCATCTGGAGAAACATCAAAGGATTCAATTGGTGAGCCATCGTCATCCATCCGTCTCATGGACAATCCTCTTTGAGTTACCCATAAAATACCATTTTGGGTTGCTATCCAAGTGCCTATTTTATTTTTTTGAGCGAGTTGCCATCGGGCAAGCCTGCTATTTGGAAAATCGAGTCTTTTGCTATGAATGCCCTTTTCGTGCATTAAGAAAATTTTCTGGTCTCTGGGATCAAACGTCAAAAACCCAGTAGTATGAGGATAGTGATCTGCTATGATCGATTTTTTAAGTTTGGTATCAAATATCTTTACTATACTTTCAACTTTGCTATCTTTTGTTTTTCCTATTTCGCGATAGACAACACGACCACCGTCAGGGGTCCAAAAAAAAGAAGGGCCAATTTGTTCTTTGGAAATATTCCAGATTTTTCTGCTACTAATTTTAATAATATTTAAACCTTTTCCCTGGTTTATTGTATATGCGATAAATAAACCATTTGGAGAGAGCTTCATTTGTGATGCACTAGAGTTTAGACGAAGCCAAGCCTGTGTTTTGGGAGCCAAGCTAATAGCGGAAGCTTGAGAGGTAAAAAAAATTGTGAGTATGAATATCAAATTTTTATACATTTTTATCCTCTTATTAACGGGAGCAAAACCTATGATAGCTGCGTTGCTTTTGCCTCTGCGCTGCTCATGTGCCCATATGTACACTGTGCTGCTCGTTCCTCTGCGCCTTGCTATCATAGGTTTTGCTCCCGTTAATAGCTAAGCTTAGCCATCGCGTTGAGCAGATAGACTCTATTTATATTATACTCAAATTATTCTCTTTGGTTTGGGTACGTTTTGCCTAGTAAAGTCTGTAGTGGCGAATCCTCAAAAGCACATGATAGGTGAATTTACTAAAGATTTTTTGTAAAATGCCGATAGAGGGTTCGGTTAATTGGAGGGGAAATTATTATGGTGAGTATGGAGAGAAAGCTTTTCTGTTTTTTCAATTTCGGTATAGGATTGACTGTATCAATTATAATTTTCTTTATCTCACCAAAGGCATCAGCCCTTACGCCTTCCAGTTTTCAATTTGAATATCAGCCTCCACAAGAGGGGAGAACTAAGCTTTTAAATGGCCAAGTTCTGGTAGCGAAAAATAAGAAAAAATCTTCTGATAAAAGCCCTACGAGAGCCAAGCGATTGACTAAAGAGAAGGCTTTTAAATCCGGTGCTGGTGCTTCTACTAAATTAGATTTTGATGCTGTTGACATCTCCGGGCAGCGTAAAACTCCTTTAGGAACTTTAGTGTCTCAATCCAAAGCAGATTTGGAATATGATTTTGTCAAAATACGTCTACGTTGGCATCCTGAAATGGTTCAGTCTGCTGCTACACTAGAGTCTGGACAATCTAACTAATTAAATCATTGGCTAATTATTCAAGTTTATATGGGCCTCATCTCTTGATGCTTTCTAAGTGTTTGCCTAAATTAAATCTTTGGTTAATTACTCAAGTTAAAATGAGTCATGTCACTGATTCGTCATAGAAATAGCCTTAGCTTTTAGACCCTTCGATATTGATAGGATTTAAAATATCAAAACAATTTGATAGTTAGTAGCATATCGCGCAAAATGCGGTGTTCTTATAACTTTATGATCCCTTGAATTCTGTATGTTTTTTGATCGTTTTTTTCTAATTTCTTTAAGCTCAATCACTTCAAGAATCTATTTCTATTTGGTATGAAATATGCTTTACTCTTGGTGACTTTAAACAATACTTGCATTGCTGATAACAACAATAGCGTGTACCTCTGTTTAGAGTCGTCACTTAACGAATTTTGAGGAGGCTATGATGAATCTACGTTCTGTGTTTTTAGCTGTGGCATCGGCATCTTGTTTAACTACGTCGGCATTTGCGAAGGCGGTTGGTCCTGGAGAGATTCTAGCTCCGGTTGAAAAAGTTTTCATTCCAAACGGGTTTGATGACAATGATGTTACAGAAGTTTTAGTGCATGGAGAATTTCCTAACAGTTGTTATCAAGTTGGAGAAGGTGGATATGTTGTTAACAAAGAGCAAAAGAAGATCTTAGTATGGGTAAAAGCATACAAATATGATTCACTGTTATGCGCGCAAGTAATGACGCCGTACCTTAAATCGATCAAAGTAGGTATCCTTGAAAAAGGAACATATGAAGTGAGAGTTGAGAATGCGCCTTCGATCTTGGAGTCTTTTGAGGTAGAAGCGAGAACTGTAGAATCTCCAGACGATTATCTTTATGCTCCAGTTTATGGTGGCAATATTGAAACTGATGAGAATGGTCGACAGTTTCTTAATTTAGTGGGTACTTATCCTCATACTTTCTGGGGTTGCCTAAAGATAAAAGAAGTTAAAATGGAGTTGGGTGAAAATAACGTGTTAGTTGTTCTACCAATTATGGAAACTCTAAGTGAAGAGCAATGTGGTGAGGATTATAGCCATGACTTTAATCAAACTTATGGCTTGCCACAACCGATGTTGGGTAAAGGTGCACTGCATGTTCGCTCGATAAACGGTGAGTCTTATAATCGCTTCATTCATATAAAGTAAAGTATTTTATCTCTTTGAGGAGTTGTAGAACGGATAGAGAAAATATATTTATTGAATATCCGGAACAAATTTCCAGCTTTAAGAGAAAAGGCCCTCGGTGAAATATCCGAGGGTTTTTTGTTTTTGAGGATCTTCTTTTATACTTTTAATGCTGCTAAATTTTAGAAGTGTTCGAAGCTTTTCATAGAGGCACAAAGCTAGATATTAATTTTTAAAAGTCATTCTAATACAAGATAGAGGGGAGTGTGGAAATAAAACATTTATTTTCCGTTTGTGCGATTTTTACACCACCGTTCGGAGTAACATTTCGATTGCGTCGATTAGGCTAAGTTTTGCCTAGGGCGTGTTGACGTTTCATTTTCGTAGCGAGAGACAAATACTTGAAAGTCGCAGCTAGGAAGGGTTTCAAAAATTACCGGAGGTGTACTAGATGTACATTGAGGATAATTTTTGAAACCCTGACAATGTTGTGACTCAAGGGTTTGGCTCGTAGTAGGAAATGAAACGTCAACACGCCCTAGTATCTGTACTTTAAAAATATGATCCTGCCTAATTTAATTCGCCCATAGGCCGATATCTGATTTAACAATATACATTTTTAGAATACTTGTGAATTTTATTGACTGGCCGGCTAGACAAAACATGAAAAATCGATTAATCTCGATCTTAAGTTGTTCGAGTTTTCGACAATATAGTCTGCAAGTAGATAGACGAAGCCCTGTTCTTATCTAACTATTGGAGGAAAATATTGAGATTTGGTAAATTAATCAAAATATTTAGTTTCTTCTTCGTTTTAGTCGGATGTGGCTCAGAGTATTCCAGTGAAAATACTGATTCATTAAGTTTAGTGAGTTCAGTTATTGGTGAGAACGATCTCATGCCAGTAAGAACAGATAGATCGAATTTACCCCTCGGCCTTCATTTTGCAGTCGGAGCTATAGGGCAAATGTCGAACAACTGCACAGCTTTTCATCTAGGTTCTGGATTGGTTGCCACCGCTGGACACTGCGTTGCAGATGACTATCGGCCTGAGCAAAGGATCCCTTGTCAAAATCTTTCAATAAAATGGGGAAAAACTGGGAATCTAGATTTTTCAGAGGAAAGTCACTGTATAGAAGTCATTGATCGTCGATACGATACTGATGGTGATTATGCTTTTTTACGCGTAGATCCATATCCTGTGGAAGTTTTGGAGTTAAGCCCAATAGAAAATAGCGATGGAAGAAATATTACTGTTTTGGGCTACCCAAACGGTAGAAATTTAGAATGGTCTAAATATTGTACTCTTCAAAAAAATGATACGGTGGAAGTGCCGGCTGGTTTTACCCATACATGCGATACTGAAAGGGGAAATAGCGGAAGCCCTGTGCTTGATGCACATACTTTCAAAGTATTAGGAATTCACAATGGCGGGCGGGTTAATGAAAATTACGGGACATTAATACAGAGTGTTCCGTATGCCGCTGCCTTTAAAAAAGCTGCTTCTTCTAATAAACCTGAAGATGGCTGGGATGGTAGGAGATCTGTAAGTTTTGGTCCATTTGAAAATAATGAAAACCGCTTGCTAATGGCATTAGAGCAAAGTGAAGGCGAGCGAGTTTCGTTTATGATTGAATTCGATATTGAAGAACCTTATGACCAATTAGTGGTGTCCGATAGCCGTGGGCGAAAATATAATCATTCAGGAAATGGTGCACAGACTTTTGAAGGCATGGAAACTCCAGTAACAGTAGCTTTTAAATCTGATTATGCTGGCCCATCGAATAAGGTAATCGTTAAGCAAATTATATTTGGGCATGAGTGATATAATGCGTATTTGAGTGTGTAATAACGCACAGTTTCTGTTTATTATATAATCATCGCACCTTTACTTCTTTGTAATAATTGAAAATCTAAGAGCCCCCCTCCTTTTTCCTATGTTGGCCTCTACATTGCAGTACAGCAAAGTGCATCTTGCTTACTTAGTGCTTCCTATATTATGTGAGTTTTGTTGGCTTTCTTAATCGCACTAAGGATGCTCTTGAGCTAGAGGTTGTGCACTTTTTGAACGTTTAAGGAGAACTTTATGAGGACTATAACATTTGCATTTGTGGTGTGGTTTGTGTTTTTGACTGGTTATGCTTTGGCAGACCAGCAGTTTCCACCAGAGGAAACTTTAGCTCCGGTTGAGCGTGTTTTTGTGCCGAGCGGCTTTGATGACAATGATGTTAGCGAAGTCGTTGTGCAAGGGGTGTTTCCTAATAGCTGTTATCGCACTTGGAGAAATGGCTATACAATAGATGAATCCTCAAGAACTATTACCGTTTGGGTGACTGCGTATATGCACAAATCTTTGTTGTGTGCACAGGTGATGACCCCTTATATAGTTCCTGTGAAACTAGGAATTTTGAAAGTTGGAAGTTACGAAGTGAAGGCCCTTGGATTAAGTGGAGAATCCCCTAGTCTGAAGATAAAAGAAAGAACCGTGGAATCTCCCGATGATTTTCTTTATGCTCCGGTCGAAGGCGCTAATGTAGAGTCAGATGAGAACGGCAGGCAGTACCTGCAAATTTTTGGTAGATTTCCGCTTCTTAAACGAGGGTGTTTGAAAATAGAAGAGGTGGTTCAGGAAGATGTCGAAAATGATGTTCTTGTAGTACTGCCGGTTATGAAAGAGCTTTATGGTGATGCATGCAATGATGCTACAGATGCATTTAACTTGAAAGTTGGCTTAAAGGCTCATCTTGAAGGTGATAAGCTTCTTCATGTTCGCAGTATTAATGGAAATTCGTATAATAGGTTTATTCAAAATTGATGGTGTTTGAGAATATTGTAAATTGTTTCTCTTTATTGCTAGTTTATTCTTGTGTTTAGAAGCGGAGTTAGGACAGTAATAAGGGGGGATCACTTAAAAGCTGTTTGATAGTACATGATATCAAGCAGCTTTTTTGTGTAAAGCTAAATTATGGTAAGTAAATAGAGGTAATAATCCAACTCTTTTAAATCTTGTTGCTTGACATCTAGAAAGCGGGTAGAAAGCCATCCTTCGCGATCCCCAATATAAATACTTGGTACCTTAGGGTTATGGAAGGCTTTGTTTATTTCATGGCTTGCAATAATTCCATCCTCTATATCATATTCTTTTGCAAATGCAGTTGCATCTTCGTAAGTATCATGTGTGAAAATATAGACAAAATTAGCATCGAGGTTTTTATATTTTTTTTCGATCTCCTTGAGTTTAAATAGAATTTCTTGGCTTTTTACATCCCAGGAAGCTATAAAAAAGAATATAGTGACAATTCCGGTGACCGGCTTGACTGTTACATTACCCCCAGATAGAGATTTTCCGATGGCTGTGGGAAATCTTATCCAAGTATGGACATAATCATTGGTAATGGTAAATCCAAGAGCTTTTTTTTTCATGGCTTCTCTCTTGGGGCTGTTTTCTTCTAAAATTTGCTTATTCTCATTGGCATAGAGATTGTAATTGCTGATAAGTACTGTGCTTACTATAAGCAGTTGCAGTGCTTTGCGCATTTTAATGGAAAAAGATAGATGGAAGTTTACTAATTGATTCATAAAATCTCATTTTGAATTGCTAATCTGCTTTATATATAATCCTACCATGGTTAAAATTTGTAACATATTGAAAATTCTTGCCTACTTTGCAGTGTTATTTGTTGCTAAGGTGTTATAACTTAAATCTATATCAGAGCTTTTCTCAATAATGAAGAAATTGGCTTGAAGTCATCAACTTGAACCTACTTTTTGTCGTGTACGAAGATGTTAGGATATGTAAAATTTTTTAGATTTTCTGGATAGAAACAAGAAGCTATCGTATGACAGTTTCCGCTTAAAGTTTTGGAAAGGCGCATAACTCGGATACTTTTTTATTGGGAATTGATATTCTGTACGGAAGCTGGTTTCTAAGGGGGGATGCAGGCCTATGTAAACGGTTTGGCGATTGATAGTTAGCCATATCGGTATAGCAGTTTGAAAAATTGGGGCGTAGGGTGAAAGTACAAGATGTTGTAAACGATAAATTCATTGAAAATTGGGACTTCAACTGGCCTGTTATGGAGGTGCTTATTGGAGGAAAGTCTCCAATTGATTTACCTAGGTTGCATGTACAGGATGAAAAAGAAGCACATGAATTTTTGCTCAACTATGGATATGATGGCAACAATCTTTGTGATCAAAAGGTACTGCATGCTTATTTGATTGAAGCTATTCATTTTATCGAGTGCCATTTAATGCCAAAAGAGTGGAGTTGCGGTATTTTACCTCCAAATGAATTATTGGAGTGCCAAGATGTTAGGAAGCTTTTGTTGTGGGCATCTCATAGTGAAGCGAAGCAACCGAAGTTACAAGATTGGGCATGTGCCATATTAAGAGTCATGCATACTATAGCTCACTTGCATGGCATGCATAAGAGCGCTGACGTAGAAATCGCTCGAACGCAAATTATGAAGAGGTTTGAGAAGTATTTATTTCGAGATCGTTCTGGGGGGTTGTGGCTAGGAGATGACAAGGCGGCTATTGAACTAGAAAGGGTCGAGTGGAAAAATAATAAAGATCGTAATTCAGTAATTATGAAGTTGCTTCACAAACCGGGTAATGTTGCTGAGACGATTTATGACTTGTTGGGTGTGCGGTTTATTACAAAGCGTAAGTCAGATGTAATGATGGTGGTTAAATTTTTGCGTGATTTCTATATGGTGACATTTCCAAACATTAACCCGGCACGCTCTCGGAACACTATATTGGGCCTAGACGAATTTAAGAGTCATATCGATAAGCAAAGACAACACCTTGTGCATAAAACTATTAGTGCTGAGGAGTTTTTAGATGCTATAGAAAATGGATTTAAGTTTCAAAGTACTGGAAAAAAACGGACGTCAAATCCTCATTCAGCATCTAGTTATAGATCAATCCAACTAACTTGTCGGCAGTTAATTCGCTATAAAAACCCTTCTTTTTCATGGAAGGAAAAAATTAAAGATTATTTAGAAGCACATCCTGATCGAAATAATAGCAAGGAATTTAAGTTACTAAACAGTTTTATAGATTTTTCTACTCGTTGGAATAAGTGTCGGAATGAGCATGAGGTTGCTGTTTTTTTTCCTTTTGAAGTGCAAATTCTTGATCAGGAGTCTAATTACTTTATTGAAGGAGGGGAGGCCTCTCACGACCGCTATAAGAAATCGCAAATGAGGGCTGCTAGAAAGAGAATATTAAGACAGATTTTATGGGGAAAGTAATATTATGAAACGTATATACGTAGATTACAACGCGACTGTACCAGTAACACCGTCTCATTGTGATATGGTGTGTGATATTCTAAAAACGATTGTAGGTAACCCGTCGAGTATTCATTACTTTGGGAGAGAAGCTAAAGTTGCATTGGAAGATGCAAGAGAAAACGTTGCAAAATTTTTTGCTTGTGACTCTCAAGAAATCATATTTAACTCAGGTGCAACTGAGGGTAATAACTTAATCATTCAAGGTGTTGTTGGTAAGGCATCAATATCAGGTAGAAAGCCACATATCATAATTACTGCCGCGGAACATTCATCTGTCCGCAATTGTGCAAAACTTTTAAATGAAAGAGGTGTTTGCGATCTCAGTATTATCAATGTTTTTAACAATGGTCTTGTTGATCGTGAAGCCTTGCTTAGTGCAATCAACGATGATACCTGCCTTGTTTCTGTAATTCACGCTAATAACGAAGTGGGTGTGGTAAATCCGATAGAAGAACTGGCGGCCGCCGTTAAAGATAAAAATAACAAGATTCATTTTCATGCTGATGGCGTTCAAGCTTTTGGAAAGCTAGATCTAACCTCGATAGCAAATTCTATGGTTGATAGTGTTTCTGTATCCGGACATAAAGTTGGGGCTTATAAGGGATGTGGAGCTGTCTATTTAAAGAGGGGGACACAGCTAAACTCTTTGATTATAGGAGGTGGGCAAGAGCGTGCGCGTCGAGCTGGTACAGAGAATATGCCAGGTATTATTTCTTTTGGATTGCGTGCTAAGGAGATTTTACAAAAGCCAGACTGGTTGGAGCATTGTACACCACTTTTTCATAAGCTGAATGCAGAGCTCGGGCGTTTAGAAAGAGTGGTTGTTCATACTAATGCTGACGTTGCGCTCGGGACAACTCTAAATTTTCATGTCGAGGGTGTTAGTGGAGAAGAGCTACTATTAAATTTGGATTTAGCGGGCATTTGCGTGTCGACTGGAAGTGCATGTTCTTCAGGAGTGGCTCGCCCGAGCGAAGTCCTTTTAGCAATGGGATATTCTCAGTGGGCGGCTCTAAATTCTATCCGCATCAGCTTTGGCCATGGAAGTTGTGCTTCTGACGTGGATGCTATAATAGGGGTGTTAAAGCAAGTGATTTCTAGAAGTACTAGTAGGCCTAATGTTGGGAACGGCTGAAACTTAGCGAAACTATCCCAATTTAGAGGATAAAAGGCTGTAGTTTCTTCGTATAACATTCTGAAATTACATGTTATTTTTGCGTAATTGAATCTTTCCTAAAGTTCCTTCAGGGTGCTCCGAACGTAATTAGTGATAGTTATGGAAATAGCTAAAGATAGGTAAATTTTGGAGGAATTACCGAATCTATGCCCCCACAATAGAGCTTCAGCTATTTTCCATACAGAATTTAACTTTTTATAAAAGGACCCCACCAAAATGATTGGGCGGCTATTGGAAAACCTAATGATTCAATTTGGTAAAATAAATGGAATACTGGAGGATTTTTTTCCATATTTTACTTTTGAAGTCAAAGGATTACGGTATGTTTGCCCTACTGTTCACTGTAGATCAAATCCCTACTATCGTATCCTAATGACAGGCAGTCGGCTATATTAATAGCCCCTGCCCCTGCACCTTTACTTTGGCTGCAAAAGTTTCGTATTTTTTAGAAACTTTTGCAGCCGAGTGGCTATTTTTTTCGCTATTCCAATGAAATAATCCTTTGAGCTATTAACAAATTTATGGCATTTAAACATCTTGCCTATTAGAATTGCAGCAGGTGCTGCTTTGAGCTTTTTAGCTATACTGTTCATGTTTGTCGGGAGACTAAGTGGCGAATTTATTGCGTTCAATTCCCCTAGATGCTCATACAGATATTAACCTACCGTTGATAGGTGATGTTATTTCGGAAGGTACGTGCTTTGACCTTGCGATTAGGGCTGCATTAGTAGGAATTGGGCAAGTAGATCCAAATCCTCTGGTTGGAGCAGTCGCTGTTGGTGCGAAAGGTGAGTATTTGGCCTCAGCTGGGCATTTAAAATATGGTGAGCTTCATGCTGAAGCAAACTTGATTAGGGAGTTAGAGAAAAAAGGCTTGATTGATGCACTTACCGGAGGTTGCATTTATGTTACCTTAGAGCCCTGCGCTCATTCTGGTAAGACTCCATCGTGTGCCTTACTTCTTGCAAAGTATCCAATTAAAAAGGTTGTTTACGCACAAAAAGATTTAAACCCTGTTGTCAATGGTAGAGGGCTTGCCATCCTTGAAAAGGCAGGCATTCTTTGCGAGCAACATTCTGCTTTTGAAATGCGCTCTAAGTTTTTAACTGATCGTTTTGTATGGTCGCTTAAACATGAGGTCCCTTATTTTGGCCTAAAAGCAGCGGTATCTCTTGATGGATCTTATGCTATGCAAGGAAGCCAGAGGCAATGGATTACTTCCGAGCGTTCGCGAACTTATGGTCACTGGCTTCGCGCACTTTATGGCTCGATTTTAATTGGTAGCGGAACTTTAGCTTTAGATAACCCAAAACTGGATGTGCGTTTTGGAAAAATACCTAGCGTTAATCCTGTCAAAATCATATTTGATCCAAAAGGCTCGGTGTTGCGTAAACTTGATATTAGCAGACTTGAGATTTTTACTAATAGTGATGCGAAAATTGTTTGGATCGCAGATGAAAAGAGTTGGCAAATTGCTCCGCGAGAGAGTCTAAATTTTTGCGATCAAAGGTTAGTAAATCGGATTTCATTAACAGCGCCAACCGATATGGAGCCATCGGAGCTTTTAGAAAAATTATATGCCTCCGGATTGAAAAATATTTTGTTAGAAGGAGGTGGCGGTGTTTGGGGTCAGTTCCTTAATTGGAGGCTAGCCAATAAGCTACATTTATTTAGCTCCCCAGCTTCATTAGTAGGAGGTCGCCACTGGCTTGAGCAGGTTGAAAATAGCACTCGATTGCAAATAGTTAATCGTGAAGTGACGTCGTTGGGCAATGATTTGCTTTTAGAAGGCGATATATTATATGAATGAAGCTGCAGAATCTTTAAAACCGGTATGCTGTGGGCTTTTTTTGCTATGGTTTGAGGAAAAGCTCTATTATTATAGGTGTGTATATAAATCCTAAGACTTTTCTTGATTTCTGAATGTTCTATTCTATCAGTAGCTTTAGCTAGAGGGTAGAAGTTGATCAAAAATCGCCCTATTTTGATTAGAGGGGGGAGTTAAATGTCATGATAGATGAAAATAATGAAAGGCCCAGCTTTCAGTTAATATACATGAAGCTGGCGTTAATAATGGCCAAAAGATCTACTTGTAAAAGGATGAAAGTAGGGACTGTAATTACCAGCACTGATTTTCGCAAGGTTTTGGCAGTCGGCTATAATGGCAATGCTAGTGGTCTTCCTAATACGTGTGATCGAGAGGAAAAAGGAAATTGTGGCTGCCTTCATTCTGAAGAAAATGCAGTGATAAACTGTGATAGCCCTCGTTCGGTAGAAAAATTGGTATTTGTGACGCATCATCCCTGTGTATCATGTGCCAAAAGGCTTATAAACCTTGGTAATGTTAAAGCAGTCTATTATGCTAATGACTATCGAAGCACTGATGCTAAAGAGTTGTTTAATATGGCTGGAATTGAGCTTATAAAACTGTTGGAAGAATAAGTAATGACCCATTCGCATCATCATCATCACCATCATTCAGCGGCGTCGAATATTCGGGTGGCCTTGTCGTTAAACCTAGCTTTCGCTGCGATCGAATTGATAGGTGGCTTGTTAACGCAAAGCGTAGCCATTTTGTCGGATGCTGTTCATGATCTTGGTGATTCAATGTCTTTGGGGCTTGCTTGGTATTTACAAGAAAAGTCTCAAAAGAGCTCTGACGCGAAATATTCTTACGGGTACCGACGTTTATCACTTCTTTCGGCTGTTTTTACTGGTGTATTTCTGTTAGTTGCTTCCATATTTATTCTAATTGAAACGGTTGGGCGTTTTATGGATCCTGTCCAGCCCAAAGCTGAAGGGATGTTTGGTTTAGCTATACTCGGCATTGCAGTAAATGGATACGCAGCTTGGAAGACGAGCCATGGCGCTTCGATGAATGAAAAAGTAATCTCATGGCATATGATAGAAGACTTGTTAGGTTGGATTACAATTCTGCTAGGTTCTATCGTGATGATGTTTATCGATGCTCCTTATTTAGACCCTATTATGTCTGCGGGTTTTACAATATTTATCTTGAAGGGCGTATATGGGACATTGACTGAAACCATTCGATTGTTTTTGCAGGGCGTGCCAGTTGGAATAGATGTCAAGGATATCATTGAAGATGTCAATAAAATTCATGGCATCCAAGGTGTTCATGATTGCCATACTTGGTCATTGGATGGTGAAACTCATGTTTTAACTATGCATGTTGTGGTACCTGCATCTTCGACTATGGATGATATTAAAAAGATGAAAGAATTGATTCGTAACATTATTGATATGAAAGGCAAATTTCATTTAACTATAGAGTTTGAATCTGAAAAAGAAGATTGCCCAGATATATCTTGTGTTCAAGAGCACTGAATAATAGGACCTAAGCGTTGCCTTGGAAGGAGCTTTTTCATACTATAGTCATTGGCTATTGATAATTTTTTCATCGAATTTTGATTACTAATATATTCCAGAAATTTCTCATGAAGTGTAAGTTGTCTTAAGTTTTGTAAGTAAGGCAACGCCTAGTTTATGTCCAGTCAATGGTGTTTATTTCTCGAATGACTTTATTAACAGCCTGGTTATAAAATTTAGGCGTTTCTGAAAATAATTCATGTTTAGCTCCATGTATTAATTCGAAGTTGATACATCTCTCACTAATCTGTGAAGCTTTTTAATACCCACTTTTGCCATGCAGATGGATCGACAACTTGGTCATCTGGTGAGCCCATAATAAATACATCAGTATTAAGGTTTTTTATTGCTTTTGGTAAAAATATTTCATCCATAGCTTGGAAGGTTGCATGCACCCATCCAAATGTTACAGATGGTATTTGGTAGGGTGCATTTTGTATTTTTTCATACCTTTCAAAAGAGTGGGTCAATTTATTTTTTACTAAAAGTATTTTTATTATTTTGTCCGAAATGAGCACTGATTGGGCCAGCATTTAAAGCCGTCATTATGGATGATAAAGGTCTAGAAAAGAGGCTTTGGCATTGGTTTATCAGGTAGGCCAAGTAAAGGGGAAGAAAGAATAAGCTTTTTTGCCGAAAAAGTTTGATTTAGGTGTCCTAATAAGCCGACAAGTCCACCCATAGAATGGCATACCATGATATATGGAGTGTCTTTTACCACATTATCAATAACAATTTTTGCATCATCTATAAAGCTTTCGTAACTATCTATATGCCCCCTTGCCCCTCCTGAGGCTCCTTGCCCGCGGTGATCTAAAGTTAGAAAGGCAAAATCTTTAGGTAGCTTGAAATCTTTGGGTAGGTACGAATATTTTTCTATATACTCTGTACGGCCATTAAGAAAGACTAGGTATTTTTTTATCGATCCTTTTGGGGCGGCTGAATGAACAGCATATCTAATAGATAATTGATTGTTTTTATCTCTTATGGTTGAAAAGGACCAATTGCGGCCTAATGGATATTTTTCGACCATCGATAAACCTTTCTGATTACATGAACGGAGCTAGAGCCTTGGAGTTAGTACATGCTTACTTCTTGAGTTAGCACCGTGTAGTTTGAGTGTTGTTGTGACACCAATGCAGATTCAAAGGTCGTTGCATTTTTAAGCCATGCCATTAATTCACGAGGATAGTTAGTGCAAAGCCCATTAATTTCGTATGTTTTCAACATTGTCCATAGCTTTTCTTTATTGACATCTTCTTCTCCGTGTAGTGAATCCCATGCATAAATTATCCAACCATGTAGATGCGCTTGTTCCATAAGATTTTGGTTAATTTGAGAAACATGTGGATGTAAAATCTTGGTTTCATATTTTTCTAACATAAGTTGAGGGGCAAAATTTGACAAATTTTTGGCATCTATGCTGAGGTCACCCCACAAGCAAGCCCTTGTTAGATGTGGGTAATTATCTCGTAGGTAGGCAAGGGGCGCACCATAAAATGAAGAAAAAATTACTTTTTCTTTCAAACCGCATGTATCAATCATGGGTGCTACAATTTGAGCTGAGGAGGCGCTATTGCCTTTTAGTTCGATATTGATTTCTATCTGAGGAAGTAGCTTTTCAATGACATCCACAAGCAAAGGAATATTTTCACCATTTTTAAGGCGAATTGATTTTAATTCAGAAATGGTTAAATCTGATACCTTCTTGAGAACACCTGACGTTCTAAATAAAAAATCATCATGAATTACGACTGGTATATTGTCTTTAGTCAAATGAACGTCGAGTTCGATGCGATCACAGCCCATATTAACTGCGGCATTAAAAGACTGCCAGCTATTTTCAAGGCCTTCATGATTTGCCCCTCTGTGTGCAATCACTAACATGCATTCTCCTCATGTGGTTAACCTAATAGTATTCAATCGAGTTTAGCTAGGTTTTGAGTTTTTGGATTATTACCGAAATTTAATAGTGTGTCTATCGATATGTATTTTAAAAGGCTACTTTAGCCCGATACGGTTTTTTTTGCCCATTAGCTCTGATAGCCATTCTAATAGCTAAATTGCTATAATTTGTACATACCTGAGGGGTCTCTGCTAATAGCGTGTTTGATCTATTTTGGCACATATTTGCGGCCATTAGGGCTAATGAAAGCATATGAATTAACCCCGTTAAATATAAAATAAAGGAGCATAGCAGTGATAAAAAAACTATTGATAGGGATATTGGGAGTTGCAACATGCTCATTCTGGACTCCTGCAAAAGCTGCTGGGGAAGGTAAAAAGTCTATGCTGTTTACGCTGCCTCTCGTTTCTATTGCACAGGATAAACGCGCGCGGGTGGAGTTTAACCTTTCTACTAAGGGAAGTATCGCGTTAGAGGGATCTTATATGCCCGAAAGAGAAGAGTTGCGTGAGGATGAGTTGAAGGAACGCGATGGGGATTCACTCAAAATAAACGGAAGAGAGTATAAAATTATGTTTGCCAGATATAGCCAAGGGGCTAAGATGGGCGGTTGGTATTGGGGGCTTGGCTTTGGACAGAGAACTCTCGATGCTACTTGGGTAAAATCGCCTTATGCACTGGCAGAGGATCAGTTTGGGCTTGAAGATGAGAATGGTAAGATTACCAATAAAGTGAGGATTAGCGGTACTACCTTAGAAGGAAGAGGGGGATATCGCTATGTGTCATCAGACTTAGGTTTTGTTATCGGTATTTATCTTGGTATTAGGCATTATCAAAATACTATACATAACTCTGACGATGTCGAGCTTTCAGATCCAAATGATAGTTTAGTCGAAATCCATTCCCACGATGAAGGGACCTTAAGTCGTAGGTTGATGTCTAGAATGGTTCCCGATATAGAAATTGGTTGGTCTTTTTAGAAAATTTTTATCTTTATTCGATTTTTGCGGATAAAATGCATTATAATTAAAAACTCCTTCACTATGTGAATACAGTGAAGGAGCTTTCTACTTATAAAAAATCGGCTGAAAAATTTAAGATGTTATTTAATTTAAAATCTACTTAGGTTGACCATAATATTCAACTTTTATCATAGAACCATCTTCTGGAATTGCATCAGCATTAAATTTTATAAGATTGGTGCCTTCAATATATTGCCATCCAGAAACAGCCTTGCCGTTAACATATACTTTAATCGATGGTACGTATGGTTTTAGCGTCAAAGTTATCTGTGAAATCTGTGCGTTGATATCCATACCCATGTTATAAAGTGAACTATCCCAATCGGTTGCGCAAATGCTTTGTATAATTCCTCCAGTTGCATTTGCGGCCGCAATATACTGTGTTCCTTCTTCGGCAGGGCTTGAATGTGGTGAGCTACACATGCTGCCATCATTATTTCTAGTTCCTGTAATTGCCGAAATGGAAAACTTTCCTGCTCCAAGAGTCTCAGTTAGGTAGTTTTTCAAATCTTCGTGAGTATATCGAAATTGTGTTAGACCTTCCTCAACAAAGTTTCTACCGTGGTACATATCTTTCATTCCGAGGCCTATACCATCGTCCTCTTCGTCACTTACGACAATAACAGAAAGAAAAGAGTCATTACGGACTAATCCCTCGTTTTCATGGGTAAGGACTTTTTTGACTGCGAGTTCGGCTGCTTTTAATCCATGCTCAAAGCCTGATCCTGAAATTCCGACTTTGGTGTAGGCATTGAACTTTTCTACTAGGTCAGAGTCATACTTGCTTAGAACTTTTCTCCCAGCTTCACCAACAAAATCTCCTCTAAGATGGAAGCCGTCACCATTGTAATCAACTGGACAAACGATTTTTGTTAGGTCCGAAGGTATTGTTTCGTTGCAAATATCAGTCGAAGTGATAGCCGTTTGAAAGTCAGTGTTGGAGTTGGCTAGTGCACTGATAAACGAATCGAATTTTTGCCCAAGGTAGTCTTGCTCTTCCTCCATCGAGCCAGAACTATCAATGATCCACAAAATATCGACTTTTTTGTTATCATTGTTTTGTGTTTTTTCTATAGTTACTAGTTGATAGTTAGATGGTGGCATGTTCGTATTGTCGGCACCATTATTCTCTTGAGATCCTGGCTTATCATCTGAACTTCCGGTGGCATCAGTTTCGCTAGTGCCAGCCGTGTTCTGATCAGACATATTTTGATCGATATTTTTATCAGTATTTTCGTCAGGCTTGGATGGCTCTTCTTGAGAATCCTTAACTCGCGCATCCATGCCACCTATTTCTTGCTGGTTGGCAACGATGCTCTCTTCGCCATTTAGCGGTTCATTGTTTTTAGTGCTACTTATTTCAGTAAAAGCAGGATCTTGATTTCCACAACTAGCTAATAAGGCGTTCAATAGGATTACGGAGTAGGTGAGTAGCACCAGCCTTTCGGTTGGTTTTCCTCTGAATAACATAGATGTTCTCCTCTAAAAAGGCTGGCTAAAGGTTAAAGTGCCAGCATAAAAAAAGAATTCGGTGTTAGGTTTAAAAACTTTAATAAAAACAAAATCTACAAAAAAAAATATATAATTATAGATAGTTGAGATATAATTTGATATGGGTTTTTTGATGTATTGAATGACTAAAAATGACGAAAGTGATCGTAATAATATTGGTTGCAGGCGGGTTAAATGCGCGGTTCTTTTTTTGAATATTGAAACACAAATGATTTTTTAAGAAAAGTAGCTTAGATAGAGCTAGCAATTAAGTATACTAAAGTCTAATGCCTATAGGTTAAAATCGTTATCTATTTTTGAAAAACTTAAGTGCTTGCAAGGAGTGCTCATGCGATTTAGGTAGTTTTGCCATACCCTGCTCTTCGTGTTTAACAAATTTTCGGCAGTAGCAGTAGGTGCTCGTAAAATGTGCTTTAAAGTATCCAATAAATTTTTGTGAGCATAATCTTGCCATATCTTGCACTAGGCTTATTTGATGGCAAGCTCGAATAAATCTAATCGTTCAAATAAGTATGCTTTGTTATAGTTGGGAAGCCATCGAGGTTTTAACATCCCATGGACTGGGCGGAATGTTATTGAAAAAAATTCGGAATTTTCCATAGAAAATACTTTCTCCCAATTACTTATAGCTTTTTGCAGCCCAATAGATGCAGCAACATCTCTGCTGTAGAAGTCCGTCTTGAAAGTCAATCATAGCGATTTTACCGGTAGCTTGAATTTTTCCAGAGACTAGTTTACCGTAGTCGTCAACTACAGCATTCTCATTTTTACAGGTACACGAAATTGCTGTGAATGGCTTGAAGTCATAATTAGACCTGTTCTTGCGGCAAATTCAGCCATTGCTGCCGGAGCTCGCTCCAGATATATTTTTGCTGCAAAGTCTAGTGTGTTTGTATTACTAGTATTGCCTCCATTAGTCATTGCTGCAAGGCGGGTACCTTCGGCTTCATTCATTAGAGCTAGCAGGTATATGAAAGATCCCTTCTCTTTAAGCCCATCTAGGCTTCTAACTATCATACCCTGCCATCCGGTGCTTTGAAATGTGCAGGCTCTAATGCAAGCTCTAAGGTCTCCCACTTCAGTATCGAGGCCTTGCTTATAAGCTACGTTATTTACAAGTTTAGAAGTTTCGATTAAGTCGGTCCCTTAAGCCTTTATGAGGCCAATTTCCTCCTGTCATATTGGTAGAGACTTTTGCTGAAAATTCATAACCGGAATCAGGGTTTCGCAGGAATATACTTCGAGATTCACTTAGTAAAGCTTCAAAAAATTGACCTTTTGCATATGGGATGTTGTTTTCTTTTCAGATATTTCTCAAGGCTATTGGCAAAATAGGTGTCTTCTGGATTAATTAACCATCTGACCCATTTCTCATTATTTTTTTCAAAGATTAGAGATTCTTTCAGTTTTGGATCTAATGCACCTTCAATAAACCAATGTTCTACATGCTTCAAGGGGATTTCAAAATGTTCTGCAATAAATTCTTGCTTCAATCTACGTTCTGTAAAATTTGCGGAGTTGTTATGGAAGACCCAATGTGCCAGAGCTCTAACTTGGGGAGAGAATTTTTTTAAATATTTTGAGCAGTAGCATTTGTATTATTAAAACAGATAATTAACAGAATGCTGAGCCAAGAAAAATACGAAGAGCAGTCATAAATTATCCAAGTATTAGTTGATTGTATTCTTTTACAGCACAGTTTATCATATGTTTTCTGCTTAAGTACAAATATTTCTATTTTTATATCCATTGTGATGTCCAAAATTAGCGAAATTTTGACCCAATGCTATAGAGTGAGTTAAAATTTAGAGTCAATAGTTGTGTGATTTTAAGGATAGTTAGGGGTATTTCAGCAATAAGCGACCTTTACCTTTGTTCAGTTAGGGTAGAGAAAGACCTGGAATCTTTGTTATGCAAGATTTGAAGAGTTTTGCATCTTTCCAAGTATACATTAAGTTGGCAATTATCTCATGCTTTGCTAATTTAATTGAGGCATGCTCTTGGTCTTTTCGGTATTTGACAAGCGATGAATATATTTTAAGCACTATCATTAAGGCGGAACCGGCAGATTGTAATGATGCTAGAATGATTAAACCTGGCTCCATGCACGGGATTGCTCGCTATGTCTTTCAACTATTGCATCAAATTAAAGACTTAAGGAGTGACTATACATTTACTGCATTGGTAAACCCCGGTAGTCCATTGAAGAAGAGTCTTGGCCTTCACATATTAAATTGTTTAAAATGAAGGCGAAGTGGATTAGTTTAGAGAACAATGGGAAATACCTAGTGTATTGAGGAGGTTAAAGCCGATCTTTTTCATGCGCCTTCCTTTGTTGCCCCATTAATTTGCCCTTGTAAACTGGTTATGACGATACACGATTTGAATCATATGGTCTTACCCCAGTTTTATACACCGCTACATCAATTCTACTATCAGATATTTGTTCGTAGTTGTGCTATACGCTCTGAGTATATACTAACGGTTTCTGATTTTTCAAAGAAAGAGCTAGTCCGAAACTTTACTTTGGACCCTGGGAAAATCTTTGTCACCTACAATGGCGTGTCGGAGAATTATGTCAGGGTTGAAGATAAAAAATATTTGGCTTACGTAAGAGAATTATATGAGCTTCCTGAAAACTATATTTTTTGTATATCTAATGACAAACCCCATAAAAATATCAAACAACTGGTAAGAGCATATTGTTTTTCTGACTTGCAAATTCCTTTGGTGCTTGCGAGTCCGGTAGACCGAGAGCTTATCCGTATGGCCGAGCTCTACGGCAAAAAACATTTGGTGTTTTTTTCGAAGTATATCAGAGAAAGGCATTTACCAGCGGTATATTCGATGGCCCGATTATTTGTTTATCCTTCAACGTATGAAGGTTTTGGCCTGCCCCCTCTTGAGGCTTTAGCTTGTGGAATACCTGCGGTTGTCGCTCGTTCGTCTAGCTTGCCAGAAGTCGTGGGAAGTAATGCAATTTTTGCTGATCCATACGATTTTCAAGATATAGCTAAGGCATTGAAAATGGGGATCGAGGATGACAACATCAGGGAGGAGCTTTGCAGTAGGGGGGTACAGCACGCTAAAAAGTACTCTTGGTTGGCTATGGCTAAAAAAACATTAGATGTTTATGAACAGTGTTTAAGTGCTTCTAAAAGCTTGACAGTGGGGGAGGTGCTTTGAGAATTGGCGTGAATGGGCGTTTTCTGGTTGCAAAAAGGACTGGGGTGCAGCGAGCAGCATATAATTTACTTACGACTCTAGTTAAGATTGATAGAGAAAACGAATATTTGATATTTACAGGAGGCGAGGAGTTAGACCAGCCTGAATGGCAGTATGATAATGTCAAAATAATAGCGTCTCATATTCGTAGTGGAGAGAATATCCGCAATCATTTGTGGGAACAATTTATTTTACCAAGACTGGTAAAACGATATAATATCGATATTTTACACTCTCCAGCTAATATTGCTCCTTTGTTTTACAGAGGAAAATCTATTATCCATATTCATGACCTCTGCTTTGTTGTGAACCCTCAATGGTATTCCTTTTCATTTCGAACTCTTTATAATTTGATGATCCCTCGCTTGGCAAAGAAAGCAACAAAGGTAATCACTAACAGTAATAATTCACGTAATGATTTAATGCAGTTTTTTGGGATATCGGCAGATAAAGTAAGTTTGGTGTATTGGGCCGTCGATGAGATTTTTTTGGATCAGAAAAATAGAAATAAACAAACAAAGCTGCAGGAAGATGAAGATTATATTCTTTATGTCGGATCGTTAGAGCCTAGAAAAATATTAAGACTTTAATCGATGCGTATGTGTTATTGAGGACAAGAAATCCGAGTATCAAGACTAAATTGGTTTTGATTGGTGGAGAAAGCCCACTTTTTGCTGATGTAAGATTAAAAATCAAAGCATTTAAAAGTGATGTGATTTTTAAAGGATTTGTGAGTGACGAGAATTTACGTACGTATTATGCTAATGCTAGTTTGGTAGCTTACCCTAGCCTTTACGAAGGATTTGGGTTGCCGCCGCTTGAAGCAATGGCAAGTGGGACTCCTGTCATCACGTCTATGTCCTCTTCTATTCCAGAGGTTGTAGGAGATGCTGCTATCATGATAAGTCCGTTTGATTCTGATCAATTGGCAGAAGGTATGCGGCAAATATTAGAAGATAATGATGTAAGAGAGAGTTTAGTAGAAAAAGGCTATGTCAGGGCTCGTAGTTTTAATTGGTATCGTGTGGCTCGAAACGTTTTAGCTGTTTATTATGAGGTTTTTAACAGCTCTATTGATAGCTCTAAAACGCAAAAATTGATTTCATATGAAGAGTGGAATAGATTGGCTGAGATTGAATCGCAGATGCTACTTTCTTAAGTTGTATCCGGGATCTGAAATTTTTTGAAAAACTGTAGTATTTTCAACGGATTCGAAGTTCGCTCAGGTGCTAGGCTCGAGGAGGCGGGAAACAGCAGTGTACATGTTGGTACATGAGGATTTCCTGACGACGAAGCAACGCCGCAACTGGCTAGACATTCGGATCCGGGTTGTATTTGGGCGGTCGAGATTATTTTTGAGGTTGGTTATCAATGAAGCGTGATAAAATTAGCAAACTTCTAGGCTGTGGGGAAGATGGACAAGAAGTTATTGTTTGTGGTTGGGTGAGAACAAAAAGGAAGTCAAAAGGATTTTCTTTTCTTGTCGTAAACGATGGCTCATGTCAAGAAGTGCTGCAAGTTGTGGCCGATGAATCGCTTGCCACATATAGTGCTGTTGAAAGTGCCGGTACTGGAGCAGCCATTAAGGTGGTTGGTAAACTAAAAGCTTCTCCGGCTAAAGGGCAAAGCTGGGAAGTGCAAGCGTTGGAAGTAGTTTTGCTTGGTGAAGCAGATGCGACATACCCACTGCAGAAAAAAGGCCATAGCTTAGAATTTTTACGTGAGATAGCTCATTTGCGCCCAAGGACAAATACCTTTGGTGCGATGTTTCGTGTTCGCAACACTCTTAGTATGGCCGTTCACAATTTTTTTCAAAGTCGTGGATTTGTGTGGGCTCATACCCCAATATTAACTGCAGCCGATGGTGAGGGAGCAGGCGAAATGTTCTCGGTCACCACATTGGATTTAGAAGGGAGCCTTCCCAAAACAGATAAAAAGCAAACGGATTTTGCGCAAGATTTTTTTGGTAAGAGGGCCTACCTTTGTGTGACTGGTCAGCTTGAAGGCGAATTTATGGCTCAGTCGCTTGGCGATATTTACACCTTTGGGCCAACGTTTAGAGCTGAAAATTCTAATACATATAGGCATCTTGCTGAATTTTGGATGATAGAGCCAGAAATGGCTTTTGCAGATCTTGCGGACGACATGGATTTAGCTGAGGATTTTTTAAAATGCTTACTAAGGGATGTTGTCAATAAATGTCCGGCAGAACTCGAATTTTTTGAAAAGATGTATAAGAATATAAAAGTACAAGAGTTGGATGATCTTGCAAACTGCTCTTTTGCCCGTGTGAGTTATAGTGAAGCTGTGGAGATTTTATCTAAGTCCGGCAAGAAATTTGAGCACCCTGTAAACTGGGGAATGGACTTTAACTCAGAACATGAGCGCTTCTTATCTGAAGAAACGTTTAAAAAACCTGTTTTTGTTTACGACTTTCCTAAAGATATTAAAGCGTTCTATATGCGTTGTAATGATGATGGCAAAACGGTTGCTGGTATGGATCTATTGGTTCCTAAAATTGGTGAGCTTATTGGAGGCTCCCAGCGCGAAGAACGGTTAGACCTTTTGTTGAAAAGAATGGAAGAAATGAAGATTCCGATGGATAACCTTGAATGGTATATCGATCTTAGAAGGTATGGTACGGCACCCCATGCAGGGTTTGGCTTAGGCTTTGAAAGAGCGTTGTTGTTTATAACAGGAATGCAAAATATAAGAGACACACTGCCATGCCCTCGTTTTCCTGGACACATAGAATTTTGATTTTTCAATAATTTCAAAGAGATGGATGATTTTTTGTGCAAAATCAGTAAAAATTGTGGGAATGTGTTGACCAGGGCGGAAGTGCAATATATAGTGCGCAATCTGTACTAAGCTGAGCGGCCCATGGAATCGGTCGCTGGGTGTTGAAATTATTGGAGATTATAGATGAAGACCTGCAGCGTAACACCAGCTGACATTGCTAAAAAGTGGGTTGTCGTAGATGCAGCTAATAAGTCCTTGGGGCGGATTGCATCAGAAGTCGCTAGAGTGCTTAGAGGTAAGCATAAGCCAAATTTTGTACCGCATTTAGATTGTGGTGATAATGTGGTTGTGATCAATGCTAAGCAAGTAGAGTTAACTGGACGGAAGTGGGATCAGAAGGTCTATTATTCGCATTCATCCTATATTGGTGGTATTAAGGCGATTAAAGCAAAAGATCTTTTGGTGAAAAACCCTGAAAGACTTTTTACCTTTGCAGTAAAAGGTATGTTGCCTAAAAATAAGCTTGGACGCCAGATGCTGAAAAATTTAAGGGTTTACCCTGATGCACAGCATCCACATGAAGCGCAAAAGCCAGTTGAATTGGCACCGCGTACAGGCGTGAATACCTAAATAAACAGATTTTAAAATGCAGTGCATGATGTGTGGCACCGAGCATTACATATTAAGGAGATTTGACGAGAAATGGCAGTTAAATATACCCATGCTGTTGGAAAGAGAAAATCAGCTGTAGCGCGGATTTGGATGAAGCCAGGTAAAGGTGAGATTACTGTTAATAAGCGTCCATTAGACGAGTATTATTTACGTCCGACATCTAAAATGTTGATTATGCATCCGATGGTTTTGACGGACGCTACTGAAAAGTACGATATTAAAATTAATGTTTTTGGCGGCGGGCTTTCTGGACAAGCAGGAGCAATTCGTCATGGTATAGCAAAGGCTTTATCTTCGTTGGACCCAGAAATGAGAGCTATTTTGAAGAAAGAAGGTCTTATTACTCGGGACTCTAGGGTTAAAGAACGTAAGCTGCCTGGTCAACCTGGTGCACGTAAGAAGTTCCAATTTTCTAAACGTTAAGATTCTATTTAATAAGATATTTTCATATTTATGCCAAGGCTCAGGGTTTAGACTTTGGGCCTTAGTATTTTTGCAATCCATCCACGTTTTTTGGGTTGCTTTTCGCAACCGCAAGAGGCTTGTGCATCGAGCTTCGCTTTCCGCTTTTCTAGATAGCTAAGCTTTTCTCTATATTTCATTCCATATCTGCTTTCACGCCATTCCCAGCAATCTATTGTTAGTAGGTGTGTTATGTGAGCTCTATTTATTCTAGGCATCAATAGTTCATTTTGTTGTGGAGTCCAGACTGATGTTAAGGTGCCCCAATTAAGCTCAGAGATTGGATTTAGCTTTATATCCGTAGGAGCCATTAGTTTAATAACGTCGGGTGTACATGATATAGAAATTGCAGCTATTAACAGTCCTAATGCTTCAACTAAAATTGGTTGTGGGTAAAATGTCTCTTCCTTGGTCATTTCGACATTTAAAAATACGGTTGATAGGTGAGTAAATAGCCCTTGGCACTCGGCCCATCCGATCGGGGTATCTGAATCATTGGGGCATAGTACCCACTTCATAAGCGGCTTTAGATGGTTGGGATGCTTACTAAAACTTGCAGCTTTGAAGGCTAGCATATTTTCATATTGCCTGTTGTTGAGATAGAACTGTTGTTGCATTTCAAGCCAATCAGGTTGTATTACCCACCTGAAACCTACATCTGACAATGAAGGCAAATAGCTAGAGGGAGAATTTATAACATTTTCTGTTGCTTTGTTCATGGCATTGGGTTTCCCATAAAAGTTGTTTGAGATTTAGGCTTTGTAATCTGAAAAATAGTCAAAAATTGCTTGAATTTGTGTAAGTGTTGATCGGCAAGTTTTGCTCTTATTATTTCTGATAATTATAGCATAATAGAGGAATAGTAATATTTAAAGCTAGCAATCTTGGTAAGGATAAATCTATGGCACTAACAGAGAAAAAGCAGGGTCAGAAGCGTCGGGGTGCAAGTGGTAAAGAGTCCTCGGTTACGATCGTAACACCAGGATGCCATTTTAATGGTAAGTTATTTTGCCGCGGCTCAAGTCGGATCGGAGGCAGGATTGAAGGAGAAATTGTCTCTGAGGGTATGCTGATTATTGAGGAAGAAGCGATTGTGACAGCTGAGATTCGTGCAGAGGAAGCTGTGATTCAAGGATCAGTTGAAGGAAAGGTATATGCTACTGGTAGAGTCGAGTTAACGTCCACATGTCGCTTCGAAGGGGACATCATATCTCCTTGTTTGATTATCAATGAAGGGGCGCAATTTAACGGCCGTTCGACAATGATAGATCCAGCGGTGGTAAAAACAAGTGGTGCCCCTAAGGTCGAGCAGTTGCATAAAAACGGTGAGCAAGGGCAGGGGCAATCTGTAACTAAAGAGCCTGAGGTTGGTGTTAGAAGTTACGACGCAAGAAAAAATTAAATTGTCTTTTGGTCTTACTGCTCTAAGAGGGTTTGAGAATACGGTTTTACCAAATTTTTTCTGCTCTCTCTATTCATCTGATATTGAGTGGAACCCCAATATTACTGGTGGCTCTGCTGTTTCGTTGCTGTTTATTCCAAGTGAAAAAGATGCTTTTTGTAATCATGCGAATTTGGTGTTGATTAAAAGAAGTCTAAAGGTGGGTAGTCACAAGGGACAAATTGGCTTTCCAGGCGGTAAAGCTGAACCTGGGGAACGTCTAGCGAAAGAGACAGTACTACGTGAAGTTGAAGAAGAATTAGGTGTTGCAGCAGATAAATTAACGGTGCATGCATCCCTCCCACCATTTAATGCCTTAAACGGTAATCCTGTTATTCCATTTATTTTGACGGCGGATGTTAAATATACGGACTTTTGCCTACAAAAATCTGAGGTTGACAGTTGCTACTGCTTGCCTTGGAGTGCGTTTACCAAGAGGAAAAATCAACCCTTCCAATTTAATCTGTTTGGGCGTTGGAGGCAATCCGATTTCTATCGTTGCGAGGGTGTTGATATTTGGGGACTAACTGCAAGAATTATTAACTATGCAGATATCGACTTTTGAGCTTTAGAAGAGATATCTGCAATTGTTGAACTTGATTTTATGAGCAAATTTTCTTTTTAAGATTTTAGATACTATTTACATTCGATATCCACTGATCTATATCTATCTAGGACTTTATAGTAATTACTCATGAAATGATCTTTTGATGCGATCTCTAAGTTTTTCTGACTAGTTACTAAATCTGTGATTGCTTGTTTTGCTAAAGGTGCATATAGACATGCATTATTTTTAAAAATATCTCCTTCAGCGCCCAACATATTCTCTGTTTGCACTAATTCTGGAACAGCATTTTCGGTTCTTCCATTATTACCATAGCGGGCATGATATAATTGTCCAACGTGGAAAAATGGATCAAGTGGTCCACAAGGAATTCTTGGAACAGGATCACTAAAGTTTACATACCGGTAAGCACCTACATTGTAACTTGCTGTCAGTTCTTTGAATTTTTTGGCAAAATTTTTCTTACCAACTCTTGGAGAACCAAAAGTATATAGCGCTTTCATATTGAAGTCATTTTTTAGGTAACCATGTCGCTTTTCCCATAGAAGCTGAAAGGTTGTCAAGGTTGCTAATGCTCCTCCTAAGCTATGGCCTGTAATGAAAATGGGCTTGTTGGTAGGTTGAACTTCTTGAAGATTTTTATAGATCCAAGGCATGGTTAGTTGGTGTGCTATAGCGAATCCATTGTAGATCTCGACTGAATCTTTGTCTTTCCCAGTGCCAAGGTTAAATGTTTGAGAACCGAAGTTTATATCGGTAGAAATATCGATTAAAGAGCCAGCTTCAGTACCTCTAAAGCTAATGACGACCATGTCTTTATTTTCAAACCATGATATTTGTGTGTCTTTAAATGGATTTGTACGTTGTTGGTAATAATCGCATGCAGTTAGGAAAGTAGGTGAGTCAAAACCTGTGATTCGATCATATAATATTTGATCCTTGTTTTTCTCTTCTTTTTGATTCTCATTTTTCTTTTCTTTTTCCTTTACTCTTTTTATATAGTCAATTACGGCTTTGTCGATAACCTGGTATCGTTTTGCAGCAGTAGAGTTGTTATTGCAAGAACTATTCGGTTTTTTGATACAATCACGCCAATATTTTTGAACTTCTTCTAGATCTTTATGGCTGTAAACTAGTGCAAATGGTAAGGCCTTGCCTCCATCTAGAGATGGTAAATCTGATATGCCGCACTCGGGTGCATTGGATTTCTTTTTGGACAGTTCTAAATATTTTAAGGGATTATCTGGAAGACTATAGAAGAAGTTTCCGTCAGGTTTGCTAAAGCAGTTTTTGAAACTCGCCCAGTTCAAACAAGCATTAGGTGGCATAGGTGGCGATAAGGCTAAAGTCAAATTTGAAACTTCGCGTTTATCTCCAATGCTAGGTGGTTGCGAAGAGAAGAATTCAATTTTGCTAAAAGACGGTAAATCTCTTACACTCTTAAAATCTTCTTCAATAATACTTTTGTGGACATATGCGGTATTTGCTAATGCTCCTAGCCAGTATGCATTTTGATTGTTATGTACAGAGCTACTAGGGCAAAAGTCGAACTTCTTTCTTTGTAGCTCGCCATTTATTTTTTCATATAACCAAGTCTGATTTGCATCTTCTTCTTTTTCAGATGCTTTTATCGAGCTTCCCACTTTTTCTGTATCTTGAGTTATTGATTTACAATTGTTGAGGATGCTCAAAATAAGCGCATAATAAACAATTTTCACTTGTATTACTCCTTATCTCACTTGGGAGGTATATAAGAAGTATACCTTTAAAATATTTAAGCATTAATTTCTGTTGCAGGAAAAATACTGCCTAGTTTCATAGCTTACTTTTACCTATATATATATGCAGGAGCGTCATGTTGAATGAAATAAAACATCTCGAATTTGCTAAGCCTTAGTGTGAGGTTGAAGATTCTTCGCCTTCGATCCAGAGTGACGGTAAATCCTACTGTTCTCCTCCTTGCTACTTAGAGCTTTTGCAGCTAATAGTGGTGCGTTAGCTTTTTTAGGTATACATGCAATTGAGGCGGTGTTTAGCAGTTGATTTAGATGTTTCTATGGTATGTTATTGTTTTATTAAGTTTATATTAAGGAGGGTTTGCTTTGATTGAAATATTTTTTAAAAGATTAAAACTTGTACTTTTTAGCTCGATGGTTTTATTTTTATCGTGCACGCAAGAGCAGCAAAATAAAATTTCTCGCTCAATTCAAAATTGGACTGGCACCAACGGAGTGTTAGATATCATGAATGGCGGAAAAGTAATGTACCGCTTCATAAAGATAGATAAGCTTACTACTGCGATTGAAACTGGAGGTGTGTCTTCGAGGCCTTATAGGTTTGGTTATGGTGTTTTGGATCTAAATCAAAACTACGTAGTAGATGCTAATGAACATAAGGTCTATTTTGAGGTTAGTGATTACTCTACCCAATATGTCTTTTATGAAAACCCAGGTAAGAATTAGGGTGTGTTGCCATTTCGTTTCCTACTACGAGTCAAATGCTTGAGTCACAGCGTTGTCAGGATTTCAAAAATTATCCTCAATGTACTTCTAGTACACCTCCGGTAATTTTTGAAACCCTTCCTAGCTGAGACTTTCACGCATTTGTCTCTCGCTACGAAAACGAAATGGCAACACACCCTAATGTTTCATAGAGAAATTTATAAAAACTTTCTCGAGATATGTTTTTAATGCCTTTCGATATTGACAGTGTAAGTTGGTGAAATATTCAAGCTGGAGTAGAACTGGATCTTGTGAGGCTCGTCGACCTATTAACAGGAGCAAAACCTATGATAGCTGCGCTGCTCATGTACCCATATGTATACTGTGCTGCTCGCTCCTCTGCGCCTTGCTCTCATAGGTTTTGCTCCCCTTAATAAGATCGTCGTGTTGAGTGAAGCGAAACCTCTCAAAATTTCTAAGCATAGGTATAAGATTGGAGATTACCCGGATTGACGAATTTTGCTCTTAACGATGGATAGTCTGTTTTGCACCTTAATTGTGATTTATGGGTGGAGATGAGGAGAAACTGCCCTGCTATATTTTTACCTCTTAATCCTTATAGATTATTAAATAGGCAGATGATCTTTGGTGCATAATAGCAATTTAGATCGTAATTAAGTTAATTCAAACAGTTATGTTTATTGATTTTGATAGAGTACTTTTGAAGCAGTATTGAGGGTATTCGTAAATTTTTTATGAGTATGAAGGTGGCCTAATATATAACATTCAGGCGGTTTTTGGAAAAAGTGTTTTTATTTTGGGTACATACCTATGAATGTTTTTTTCTTTACCCACTGGTATTGTACTTGTCAGGCGTCTTATCAAATAAACTGACATTTTTTTTTATCACTCCTTTGCATTTTCTTTGAAAGAAGAATAACTTACAGCAGTAATTGCCCACACACAGAGATTGAACTGTTTTGTGTGTGGTGGGAACATAAATTTATGGTCAAATTGTATACGATTTAGGATGAAATAATGGCGAAGGTGGATGTTAAAGTACCCGGAGTTGGAGAGTCGGTTCAAGAAGGTATGATTGAGTCTTGGCATAAATCATCTGGAGACTGGGTAGAGGTCGATGATGTTTTGTTGGAACTGGAAACAGATAAAGCGACAGTTGAAGTGACTTCTGAAGCATCCGGAGTTTTGGAAATTATTACAGAGGCTGGTGCGGTTGTTAAGGTAGGCGAAGTTATCGCTAGGATTGACACCGACGCGTCAAAGCCTGAAGGGAAATCAACTCAGCCTTCTACGTCAGCAGTAAGTGCTGAATCTTCAAGTGGTGTTGATAGAGAAAAGAAGACTGAAACTGCAGGTAAAACTGACACAGAAAAGCTAAGTCCGGCTGTAAGAAGGATGGTTGCTGAAGGAGAAGGAAACTTAGATTCGGTTGTAGGAACTGGGCGTGGTGGTCGAGTGACTAAAGCAGATCTGATTATGCAAGGAAATCAGAATGCTGTATCATCGACACCTGCTTCAAATGCAGCCCAAGGGGCTACTTCTCAAACAGACACGAAGAGCATAACCCAACAGAGCAAATTTTCACTAGAGCGCGCTGAAACCAGGAAGCCGATGTCGATGCTAAGACGGAGGATTGCCGAGCGTTTGATTGAGTCGCAGCGTACCGCTGCTATTTTGACTACTTTTAATGAAGTAGATATGAGCGGGATATTAGATATTCGCAAGAAATATAAAGATAAGTTTTTTGAAAAACATGCGGTTAAGCTTGGATTTATGGGATTTTTCTTAAAGGCAAGTGTGGAAGCATTGAGAGAATTTCCTGCTGTGAATGCTTATATTGAAGGAACGGACATTCTTTATCATAACTACTGCGATATAGGTGTAGCGGTATCTACTCAAAAGGGTTTGATGGTTCCGATTATTCGCAATGTTGATAAGATGGAATTATTCGAAGTAGAGTTGGCAATTGCAGATTTTGCTAACAAAGCTAGAGATAATAAGATTTCTATGGAAGACCTTAGCGGCGGTACTTTTACGGTATCAAATGGTGGGGTCTTTGGCTCATTATTATCAACACCTATTCTCAATCCACCTCAAAGCGCTATCTTAGGAATGCATAAAACGCAGATGAGGCCTATGGTGATGCCTGATGGTTCCATTGCAGCCCGTCCGATGATGTATCTGGCTCTGTCCTACGACCATAGGATTATTGATGGTAAAGAAGCTGTGAGCTTTTTGGTTAAGGTAAAAGAATGTCTAGAAGACCCGAGCCGGATATTGTTAGGAGTTTAGGATATGTCTGAGCAGTTTGATGTTGTTGTCATTGGTGCAGGGCCTGGTGGTTATGTGTGCGCGATTCGAGCAGCCCAACTCGGTTTTAAAACAGCATGTGTGGAAGAGAGAAAATCACTCGGTGGCACGTGTTTGAATGTAGGCTGTATTCCAAGTAAGGCTCTATTAGAGTCGAGCCATCATTATCATATGGCTAAGCACGGTCTATCCGAGCATGGAATTGAGCTGGATGGTGTCGATTTGAATCTCAAAAAGTTGATCAAACGCAAAGATGAAGTTGTTGATGGCATTACTAAGGGAGTTGAGTTTCTTTTTAAAAGAACAAGATTGCTTGGTTAAACGGTCGAGGCTCGCTTGTAGATAGTGGAACAGTAGCGGTTCAAGATGAAAATGGAAAGAGTGTTAACTATCAAGCGAGGCATATTGTTATTGCTACTGGCTCAGCGCCGATAGAAATTCCCAGCGCTCCATTTGATCATAAGATTATTATCGATTCGACAGATGCATTGAGTTTAAAAAAGTGCCTAAAGAGCTTATTGTCATCGGCGGTGGAGTCATTGGCTTAGAGCTTGGTAGCGTTTGGTGCCGTTTAGGTGCGAAAGTAACTGTTGTTGAAGCTACGGATAAGATCTTGGGTGCTACCGATGTTGGCATCTCGAGAGAAATGCAAAAAATCCTAAGTAAGCAAGGGATAGAATTTCATTTAAAAACGCTTTTAAAAACAGCAGCCGTTAAAAATAAAAAAGTGACTATTGAATGTGAGCATGCCGGGAAAAGTATACAGCTCTCTGGTGATCAGTCGTTGGTGGCTGTAGGCAGAAAACCATTCACTGAAAATTTGGGGCTTGAAAAAGTTGGCTTAAAGATGGATGAGAGGGGAAGGATTCTTGTTGATCATGGATTTAAGACTTCTGTAGCCAATGTTTACGCTATTGGTGATGTCATTCATGGGCCGATGTTAGCGCATAAAGCTGAAGAAGAAGGAATTGCGGTTGCAGAAAATCTTGCCGGAAAATCTGGGCATGTTAATTATGATGCTATTCCAAGTATCGTTTATACTTGGCCTGAAGTTGCATCTGTTGGTGCTAGTGAAGAGATGTTAAAAAATGACGGAGTTAAGTATAAAAAAGGTCAATTTTCGTTCAAAGCAAATGGTCGTGCTAAAGCGATGGGATCGGTTGAAGGGTTTGTGAAAGTGCTGGCTGACGAAAAAACTGACCAACTTCTTGGTGTTCATATTGTTGGTCCCATGGCATCTGAAATGATAGCCGAAGCGGCAATAGCTTTTGAATATAAAGCAAGTGCCGAAGATATTGCGAGATCTGTTCATGCACACCCTACATTGGCAGAGGCTTTTAAGGAGGCAGCATTAGGTGTGGATGGTCGCATGATTCATTCGTGATGATAGGTTTCGTCAGATAGATTTTAATCCCTTTAATAAAAGTTGTAAGATTTACGATCGGAGATTTAATAGGATGACAGATAGGTTTTCTTTTGCTACCGGAACGAATGCAAATTTTATTGATGCGCTTTTTGAGCAATATAGGCAAGATCCTGATAGTGTTGAATCTTCGTGGCAAAAGTTTTTCGAAGGTTATGAGTTTGCATTAAGTGGCTCACGCGGATCAGTGCAGGCAGATGATGCCCATGAAAATGCTCAAGTAGAGGCCTTGATACATACATATCGCCGTTTAGGCCATTTGTCAGCTCATGTGAATCCATTGGATGAGAAACCGGGAATGTCCTCTGAGTTGCAGTTGGCCAGTCATCATATGGAACATATTTCATTAGAAAAAGTTTTTCATCCGGCTAACTTTAATAATGATGAACCTATGAAGCTTGCAGATATATTGTCAAAGTTGCAGCAGACCTATTGTGGGAGAATAGGAGCGGACTTTAGAGAAATTAATGATATCCCTACCGTTGTATGGCTCCAAGAAAAAATGGAAGCATGCAATAATCAACCAAAGTGGAGTTTAGAGCATAAAAAACGCATTATTGAAAAGCTAAGTATGGCGGAAGGATTTGAGCGTTTCTTGCAACTTCGATATTTAGGGCAGAAAAGATTTTCTTTAGAGGGTCTAGATGCTTTGATTCCTATGATGGATGTCTTGATCGATGAAGCTAGTTTAACGAGTGGAGAAGAAATTTGTATAGGTATGGCACATCGAGGTAGGTTGAATGTGCTAGCAAATATTATGGAAAAATCATATGAAAAGATGCTCTTTGAGTTTGAGGGTAGCGAGTATAATCTTTTCGATATAGACGGTGATGTTAAATACCATCTGGGCTATGCAAATAAAGTTCAGACGTTTAGTGGTAATGAAATGCGGCTTTATTTGTCTCCAAATCCTAGTCATTTGGAAGCAGTTGACCCAGTAGTTGAAGGCTTTGTGCGTTGCCGTCAAAAATTAGTAGCTAACTCTAATCGCAGTAAAATTATCCCCATACTACTCCATGGTGACGCTTCTTTTATTGGACAGGGAATTGTCGCGGAGACTCTAAATTTAACCGGTTTAGAAGCTTATAATACCGGTGGTACCATTCATATTATTACTAATAATCAAATTGGATTTACAACAAATTATTGGGATAGCAGATCTTGTGATTATCCAAGTGATATTGCAAAGGTTGTGCGTGCACCTGTATTACATGTGAATGCAGATGACCCGGAAGCTTGTATCTGGGTTGCCCAATTGGCTATGGATTATAGGCAAAAGTTTGGTCGTGATATTGTCATTGACTTAATTGGTTATAGGAGGCACGGGCATAATGAAGGAGATGAACCAGGGTTTACACAGCCTCTAATGTACAAAAGGATTTCCAAGCAAAAAACTGTATTAGAAAAATACTCTAAGAACTTGGTTGAAGCAGGAGATTTTACTGAAAGCGACATAAAAAAATATGCCTCTCAAGTCAAAGATAGGTTGCAAAAGGCTTATGAGAATATTCGAGGAGATAACCCAATTATTAAGCCGCATATGATACCTAAAGAGCTTGAGGTTAGTATGCGCTATCGTAAGGTTGATCGGAGTGAAATTATAGAGCCGGTTAATACTAGTGTACCGAGAGATGGTCTGAAGTATTTGGGTAAAGAGTTTCTTAAAATCCCTAAAGGTTTTAATCCGCATCCGAAAATTAAAAAATTATTTCAAGCACGAGAAAAAATGCTTTCTGGTGAAGGTAAAGTTGATTGGGGAATGGGTGAGCTGCTTGCCTTTGCGTCAATGGCAGAGCAAGGCTATAAAATTCGCCTTTCGGGACAGGATTGTAAGAGAGGGACGTTTACAAGCCGTCATGCCGTTTTATTTGATGTTGAGAATGAGCAGCCTCACAATATTTTTTCAAATATGAAAAGTAATGATGCTGTTGATGTTATTAACAGTCCGTTGTCAGAAGCTTCTTGCCTTGGATTCGAGTTTGGTTACTCAGTGGCGGACCCTGGGACGTTGGTTTTGTGGGAAGCACAATTTGGTGATTTTTCCAATGGAGCTCAGATTATAATCGATCAATTTATTGCTGCATCAGAAGCAAAATGGTCGCAAGAATCTTCTCTAGTTTTACTACTTCCTCACGGACATGAAGGTATGGGACCTGAGCATTCTAGTGGCCGTCCTGAACGTTATTTACAGCTTTGCGGTAGTTTAAATATGCAAGTCTGCAATGTAACAACCCCCGCACAATATTTTCATT
The DNA here is from genome assembly GCA_041391425.1 of Bdellovibrionota bacterium. GTDB lineage: Bacteria > Bdellovibrionota_B > Oligoflexia > Oligoflexales > JAWKNZ01 > JAWKNZ01. The sequence continues at coordinate 379,444 of JAWKNZ010000005.1, read as the reverse complement.
TGCTGCGCCGGCAAGCTTTGAGGAGCTTTAGAAAGCCTTTAGTCATTATGACACCTAAGAGCCTGCTGAGACATCCTAAGGTTATTTCTAATTTTGAGGAATTTGAAAATGAGCTTGGATTTAAAGAGATCATTGATGATCGTTTAATCGAAAATAAGGCATCGGTAGAGACGGTACTGGCTTGCAGTGGTAAAATATATTATGAATTATTAGCGCGAGTGGAAGCTGACCCTCGTTTGGCTAAACCTATTATTCGCTTTGAGCAGTTGTATCCTTTTCCTTGGGAGCGGATACGTGAGGCATTGGCTATTTATCCGAATCTAAAGAAAGTCGTTTGGGTTCAAGAGGAACCTCAAAATATGGGTTCATGGAGCTTCATACGCGGAAGGCTAGAAGAGGTGGGGCGTGAGCGCGGCTGGAGCCTTAGTTATACGGGACGTAAAGGTAGTGGTACTACTGCCGAAGGTTCAGGAAAATCACATCAAGTCGAGCAAAATCGAATTATTGAAGAGGCTTTGGGTAATGCCAGTGGCTGGAAGCCAAAATTAGTGAGTCATAAAAAAGGATAACTTTTGTTTTTATTGTAAGTATGCAAGAGCGTCATGTTGAGTGAAGCGAAACATCTCGAAACTCTTAAGTATGAGCACGAGATTAGAGGTTCTTCGGCTCGGTATGGTGGAGGTCTGATCTCCAATCTAATTTATGACTTATGGGTAAGAGTTAGTAAAGCCTAAGTTGTGCGATCTTTTCGTAGCGGCAGAAAAAAGTCCAGCTATGACTATATAGCTTTGAGCTTTTTTCTGTGCGCTTTGGTATCTGTTCTATTATACAATTTCTAACGCTGTGAAAATAAAGTCACGAGAGGCAAGGATGCGTCAATCAGGATTTGGCTGTAAGGCAGTTGTACTTATTATTTCTATATGTATTCTTTATGGTTGTAGGCCCGCACGTGACATTCAGTCCAACCGAATAGTTTCAGAAGATAAGATAAAACCATCATCTATTGGTAGCAAAAGTTTAAATCTTAATAGTGATGAAAGTCGTTTTGGTATCGGGCGGTATATGGGCTATGCAAATTTAGAGAACTTTCAGCAGAGCTACCCTCTTATTATTGACTTAATCGCCTATCGTAAAAATTCACGCGTCATGAAAATGCGTGCAATTGTGAAGATTTTAAATGAGTCTTTTGTCAGTAGTGAATATTCTGCTGTTTATTTTCCTTATGTCGATTACTTTTTAAAAGAAAAAAAATTCGACTTTAAGAGTGTTGAGGATGCCTTTTCTCTTGAAAGAGTTGAGCTCCATGGTGACATGTTGAATGGGAAAATTAAATTTTCTCAGACTAATATTGTTGGAAACTTTTTTGCTAGCTGGAAAGAAAGTTTAAATACTAGTACTGCTGATCAAGACATGTTGTCAGCGAATGCAGTAGCGCACAATATTGCTGGACGTTATGAAGCTACTTGCGAAGGAATAAAACATGAGCTTCGTTTGGAGACAAGGCGGAAGTTGCATATGGAAAAGGAACTAATTAAACCTTTCAATATGGCAATTTCAGGACATCTCTTGAAACCTACATCTAAAAACTGTTTGTTAAATGAATGTCAAGATCAAGAGGATTTAGAGGGTGGCTATAATTTTTTAGAACGCAGTATTTTGCTAACGTCGAAGCAACAGGAAAGAAAATGCACTGTAAATGAAAAAGGTTTGGAATGCGGTGATTGTGGATATGCTTTGGTGAAAAAAGAGAGAAAAATAGCAGAACATAAGCCGTATCATATCTATCCAAGGAATTATCATGTTAGATATTCGAAAAATGAAAGTATTGAAGGAAACAATTCTCCTAAATCTATGGAAGGGGAGTATTTTGGTTTTGTTCATCATGAGCACCTAAACCAATACCAGCTGTTGAGGCTTGAGATTAAATCAAGACATCAAGAAAAAAAGAATGGAGAGAGTTGGTTTTACCTTTATGGATCGGCAACTCTGTTTTTTGGTGATGGAAAAAATAAAGAGTTTATTTCCTATCGTTTTTTACCACGCCGTTACGTACCAGCAAGAAAGATCTTTATTTTTGATGGCAATGGTGAAACGCTCTTTGCAGTGAATCAATGGATGCAAGGAGGCCTGAAAGGATTTTGGTATTCGAAAAATTTTGGTAGAGTTGGAACGGTTGAAATGGTTAAAAGTCGGATGCCCTCAATTGCAAAAAAGGCACAATTGATGAATTCTTTAACCCAACAATTCTCGGAAAAGAAAGCAAAGCTTCGCCTCGAGGTAAAGTCAGGAATTTCTTTAAATTCTAAAGATGTATATCCTCTGGAGATTAGAGGTTGGCTGGCTGATGGTGGTTTGGATGCTAAAAGGGTTTCGATTGCGAACGGTTTATTTGATTTTTATACGGGAGCATTGAATATTCAACTGGAAGATAATAGGCTGATTTCTGGGGTGTCTTCTGATAATGGTGTTGAGCTGTATATACCCGCTACACGGATTACTAGCGATGGTAATGATGATAGTCGCAGCGGTGAGTGGGTGAGAAGGTCATATCTAGGCAATTTAATTAAATTTTCTTGGCCTGGTAGAGGCTAGCGAGAGGTGTATGTTTTGATAGGTCTTTTGAGAGAAGGATGGAAACGGCTTAGTATTACTTTGATTATGGTTTCATCACCTGTGTTAGCATCACATTCTTATCAAGTGGGTGTTGAGTGTGAAAATTCTCAAGAAATTATAACATCTACTTTTGATTTGTCGCAAAGGGCACAAGAGTTTGCAGATTTGTCTCGCTGGCAGAATGGTTTTAACCAGCTTTATTCTTTTGCGATAGAGCTTATGCGTGCTGCTGATGATTTTATTGTAAAGGTAGAAAATGGTCGTGATTGTGAGCAGCTAAAGGATGATTTTCATTTCGTTGTTTGGCAATGGCTTAGTTTTGAGCGCCAGTGGCAGCGTGCTGCATCTGTTAGACCCGGAAATCGCTTGCAAGACGATTATAATGAGTTGGAATATAGCTTTCGTTATGTTCGCTATCAAGTATTTAGTGACAGTTTAGAGTGAGCTTTTACAGACCCTCCCCTTAATAATGCGAAAGCTGTCGGCATATTCAAACTTGGTTGGTATTTGCAGACAGCTTTTTTAGTTCTTGATAGGGAGCAAAGCCTGTCATACTGTATTACGGCTATAATAGGTTTTACTTCCCTTAAGCTTATTGGAAAGGTCAATATTTAATAATATTTTGCATGGGCTTTGAACTTTAATTCATCTTGAATGACTTTTTCTTTAACTTTAAAATCCTTGATGCCTTTTTTAGATAAATAAACCGATAGTGATTTTTTAGATTTATTGTTGAAGGCATTTTTAAAGGCTTCGATCATATCATTTTTGGTTAACTTCTCTGCCTCTTTTGCTACCGCTTCATTATAACCAAACTGTCCTTTTAAAGTAATAGCTTCAAAAACAATGCGCTCTAACTGATCGGGTATTGTCTTGATTTCTCTTCTAAACTGAATGGCAACCGCATCCTTTAGGCGTTTGAGTTCGGTATTTGAAACATTCTTTAGGACATTTAGAGACTCATGCATCCAGGTTGCTGCTCTGTCCGATAACTCATTTGGAGGGTACTGGTCCGATTGAATCACAAAATTCATTCCTAAAAGATTGTCACTTTCGTCGATCCAATTGGTAACTACATAGCCTAATTGTTGTTTTGTTCTCAATTCTTTGAAAAAGCTAGCCTTAGAACACCCTGTGCTACAGCAAGAATAGCATGTAGTTTTGGAGATCTTTCTCCAAACTGGATATTGGATACCCAAGAATTATTGTTAACGCTTGATTTTATTTTAGCAGCGAAGCTTTCTCCTGGTCAAGCTTTAGAGCTAAGCTCCTTCCTCTTAATTCAGCTGGTAGAGGAGATGCTTTTAAATTTTTGGGCAAGCTTAATAGCGCAGTTTTTACTTCTTGCTCTTTTAGGTTTCCATAAGCTGCGCCCTCTATTGCAAAACGGCTTAGAACTTTTTTGGCATTTTCTCTTACCTGCTTTAAGGTGACATCTGAAATTAAATCGATACTTCCTGGGAGCCCAGATGGTTGGAAATAGTATTTTGGATGGATCATTTTACTGTCAGCCAAATATCTAAGGTGATAAATCGCTTGCTGATATGCAGGCGCTTTGTAAGAGTTTATGACCATACGTTTTAATTCTGATTTGATATCTTCAAAAGTCTTTTGATCGACATCTAATAGGAGTAATTTCTTGCTAATTGACTCGATTAAGAACGGTATGTTTTCAGAATAGCCAGAAAACTGTAGTGAGATGCCACGATCGATGCGTTGTATGTTGAAAGAAAGCCCAGCTAGAGTGATCGGGTATTTCCATTCTTCTAAGCTGCGATTCAAAGCCAAACTATACAAATTGGCTAGCATTTTACTGCTAGGGGAGGTGTTGACTTTGTCTGTAAGCAGTCTTAACTCAACGCTGGCTTTTGGTAAGTGGAATTTGTTATCGCTTTGAAACCAAAACTCTCCCCATTTTGCATTGATGATGTTTTTAGGCTTTGTATCTTGCGTTTTGTACAATGCCAAATCTTTGGGAATAAAAGGATTTTGTTGTGGATAGCTTAAAGTTTTATTTAATTTTGCTGCTTCCCACTTTTTTATCCTTTTAGAAGGAATCATATTGATAGCATATTTTGTCTTAAAAAAATGCTCTGTTTTATCAGTTTTAACGTCTTTGCCTTGCTCAAATAAAATCATATTAGCTGGCTTGATATGACTTAAAAGCATCGAAAAATCTTGCGGACCATATTCTTGCAGTAGTGCCTGAGCTTTTTCTATTTCCAATGGGGGATATTTTTGCATAAGGTTAGCGAATTTGGAGGCAACCCATACACCTTCTTGATGGTCGCGGTAGACAAAATTAATGGAGCGCATAGTGGATTCTTCATCATAGATATATTTTTTGTAGCCATTTTTATTGAGCATTTCTATGTAAGAAAAGAAATGGGAGACAATTTTATCTATATTTTTTTGACCATAATCTGTCATGGTGATGTCAACATCAAAGCTGCCGGCAAAGCTGGTCGAATGAGTGCTGGCAACAATGGCGCTGGCTAAATTTTCTTTTTTCAACAGGCTGAATAAGGAACCTTTGCCCTCGTGTCCTAGAAGGTGTGAGAGGATTGATTCGGGTTTTGTTTGCCAATAAGGAAACATAGAAGGGATGGGAAAGCTGAGTTCTAGCTCTTTGGTGTCTTTTAGAGTTTGGATACGGATTTCACTGGGAAGGTTTTTATTATCAATTATTTTTGTCGGGATTTTATCAAGTTTGACATTGTAGTTCTTGATGGGGGAAAAATATTGTTTTACCAGTTTTTCTTGATCATCTAAGCTTTTATTGGACATTATGACAAGTTTCATAATGTTTGCTGAATAATATTTTTTGTAAAAGTCTAAAAGCTCTTTGCCGCCAACCTTTGCTAAGGTTTCATTATTGCCAACAGCAAAACCTCTTGCTGGATGGTCTTTAATAATAAGCTCTTGATAAACGCGGTAGATACGGCTTGAATCGTTATCTAAGTTCTTCTTGAATTCTGAGTGGACTGCATTGCGTTCTTTAGTAATAAAATTTTTGTTAAAGGTAGGTTCGATAAAAAATAAGGAAAATCTTTTTAAAGCCCCTTCTAAGCCGTCATGGTTAATATCGAAGTGGTAATTAGTCGACTCCGGTGCTGTAAATGCATTCCATTTTCCACGATGCTGCTCAACAAAGGTGATAAATTCATCTGGTTCTGGGTATGTTTTTGTCCCCAAAAATAGCACATGTTCGAGGAAGTGGGCTAAGCCTTGCTTATCTAGAGGATCTCTGATGCTACCAGCATTGACGTCTAAAGCTGCAGCTGATTTGTTTAATGCAACATCGCTAATAAGTAGGGCTTCTAGTTTGTTGTCTAACTTGATTGCCCGGTATTCGCGCTTGTCATTGGGAAGTTTTTGATTGACATTGATGGGTTTAGCATTTGCCAGTGGTGAGAATGCTACCATAATCAAAGCTAGGAAGTAAATATTACTTCTTTTAAATAGCTGTTCCATTACTTTTGCTGCTTTCATTTTTTATCCTCTTAAACAGGAACATCCCTGCAACATTATAATTTGTCGCAGGGATGTTGGTTTATAAGATTATTAGCTTACATGAACGTTAGGTCACCAAAAGTAATGGCGGACATTTTCCCCGGGCTGGATAATGACCGAAACCTTAAAGGTAATATCTGTACTTTTGCTGCTTACATCAGCATAGCTAAGAGATTTAAAACTAACTTGCCGTAGTTATATGTATTGGTGCCAGTTTTAATTCTAAAGTCAAATACCTGAGGACCGTCTAAGTTAATGGTCAGGCCGCTACTCTCATAATCAGCTTCTGGATCATCGCGGGCAACGCGGTCTTCAATAGAACCATCTGAGGCATGGCCAGGGTCGTATTTAGTTTGAATCTCAATATCTGAGTTTTGAGGAACTGATACGAATACTCTTTGTAAATGAGTCCCTGAGCCTGCATCACGAGCTATATAGATAGTTGGGCTGCTAGGCGTTTCATTATTGGCACTTGAAAGTTTGCAGTGAGGATCACTACCGCAGTCAGCCGCTGAGGGAGCAAAGGCAGCTGTAATTCCTGTCTCGGCAACTGTGAAAGTTAGTGCTTGATATTCATCAGTTTTAAGGACGAACTCTTCATTATCGATAATCGTAGTCGAAGAAGCATCTTCAACTGCATTAGAACTCCAACTTAGGGTATCGTAATCGCTTCCTAAAACTGAAAATACAATAAAGGTCATAGGAGTGCCGTCAACAATATCTATAAGCCCTTTTGTACTTGGATCATATACTTGCTTAACAGTACATTCTTGCATGGATGTTACCGGTGGCTTTACATCCAGTGATACCATGGTAACCTCAGCGCTGCGCTCTTCGCATGGAAGTAACACTCCTGTTAGGTCTTCTTTCTTAGTTTCTTCTTTAGCAGCAGAATCATCGTTTTCTGTATCGCTGTTATCTGTGCTGTCTTCCCCCGTCGTATCTTCGGTATTTACACCTTCACAATCATTAGTTGCGGCAGGAAAGCCAAAAGCCTCAAAAAACGCACTATTGCCTTTGCAGCGGGGCAGCCCTAAAGCAGAGATAGCATCTTGAGCATCTGTGCTTGGATAAGTAAGCCCGCTTTTGATATCTTCTAGCTTTTTCGTCGTGCCTAAAACTAGGTAGCCTTTGAAATCTTCTTCGACGTTTCCAGCAGCCCATCCAAGTTTAATGGCTCCCGATTGAGTGACTGTATATAGATCTGATGGTGCATTAAGATCGCTTAGGCTTGCCGTTTCTGGATCTGCTGCAGTCTTACCATCACAGCCTGTTAGAATTAAACTGGCTAAAATAATACTAAATATAAGTTTAAAATGTTTCATATGGGTCTCCCTATTTAGCGTCAGCTACTTTTGCTAATCTTACTTCGAACGTTACCGTGGAATCATTCCCTGCGTGGGTAATATCTTTTACATAATACCAGTCATAATAAAATGAAGTCGGCTCGGCATCTTCAGTGGCACGGTGGGCAACAATATAAATGTGATTTACTAGAAGAGGCACGGTTTGTGCCGATGGTGAATACCCTCCTGGATGGGCTATAGCATTAGGGTCTAATTTGCTAAGGATGGGAACAGAGGTTTTCATCAAGCGCTCGTCATCAAAGCCATCGGGAAAATAACCAAAATCAGTTAGGACTGTAAACTGGCCTCCAGTTATGCCGGGCTTTCCTGCAACAAATATTTCAAAGCAAAGCGATTCACCAGTGGCGTCATTGTCTTTACAGTCGGAACCATAAGATTTAGGTGTAATGGTGCAGCTACTTGCAGTACATGCGTCTCTTGTCGCTTCTATATCTATAATATGATGCTTTGTAGAACCTGTATTAAGCACAACAACTAAATCATCAGCTTTAACCATTGGAGTGACGCAGCGCAGTTCGCTAGATGCCATAGCAACCTTCTTACCAGCATCAAGTGTTGATAGGACTAGGAAGCAGTATTTAGAACCTGGATTGAGGCCATCAATTTTTAGCCATGTCTTACCAATAAACTGCCTTTTGACAGGCTCAGCAGTTAGCATGATGCACTCGTCTGAGCCTGAAAACTCAGATGCGGGCTGGCATGTAGGGTATACGGTTTCTGTTTTGACCTTATAATAAGGAAATACTTGAAACTTCATCTCTTCATCAGCTGGAGCTTCTTCCGTTGCTGCTGGTGATTCAAAATCACTGCCGTTATAAGACATCATTTGCAATAACGCTTTAGCTGCTGCCTTTGGTTCACCTTCTTTATCTAAAAGCTCTAAAGCACCGTTTTCTTCCACACCGGCAGCGGTTAATGCCTTGCCAAAGTCTTCGGTCCATTTTGCACCGTAAACGTTGTAGCCAGAAAAATCGTCTTCGCTATTAGTGCCAACCCAGCTGAGTTGGATTGCACCATTTCCTTGATCGAGAATTTCTAGGGAGCTAGCCCTCTTTAACTCGTCTAGAGTTATTATTTTAGGGTCGGCTGCATCGCCACCACACGCTGCTAGGCCTAAAAGACTTATAAGGCTGGCGGCGGAGAGTGACAAAGCTTTGTTTCGAAATTTTTGTTTAGAAAGTATCATTCAAAACTCCTTACTTCGTATCTGAGTATTATCTCTTATCTCTATCCTGTAAATGAATACTATGGTGGATTTAAACATATAAGACAACCCCTGATTAGAACTTGGTATGCAAATTTTTTTAGTTGTTGTTCGGCGGTGTTTTTTTTTCTTAATTCGCTCAAAATATAAACACAAAAGCTGATTGTGGTGAGTTGATTGTGTATTCGTTTGTTGGGCAACTTATAATTTTTATTACATAAGATGCTTACTTTTAGAGGAATGTAAAATTGTCTTGATAGTAGAAATTAACAACGCAAGTAGGCAAGAAGTAAACTTAAGAATTTTTATTTTATACAGATAAGTAAACATGTAGACGTGTATAGCAGATGGCTTTTTACGTTTTTAATTGAGTTGTGGGGAAGATAAAAATGCTTTTTCGGGGAGCTAAAAGCTTTGGTTTGATGGTTTTAACCTCGCTTACTATCGCTTCTTGTCAAAATATAAAAAAATCGAGCAATCTGAGTATTCACAGTGATGAAACTTCTACTGATATGAACGATATAGAGTCGATAGACATGGAAGAAATTAGTTCTTCTTGTTCTGAAAAAGAACTTAACCGGCCAGCTTATTGTCATTTTTATACAGATGCGACTTTGAGGGAGTGGGGGAGTAATGAGGCGTACTTCTATACTCACCGTCAGCTACCTTTACCCTACAAATCAAAGAAGGATGAGTTGGTACCAAGGGGCGTTGGTAGTTCAAATTCTGATAGGGGTTTGGAATATGCTACTGGAAATGGTCAAACTGTAGAGGAAGTGCTTGAGTTTTATCCAATTGGCGTGAATACCCCTAAGAGGAACCAGTTTTTATCTGAGCAGATAGGCCGTGCTGTCGAAGAAGCAGCGGATTATATCAATGCAGTCGATGTTATTTCACCTGAAGATGCGGAAGTTGTTTGGTCTAGAATTCGTTTGATTGAAATGCGTTCGCATAGATTTGAGTTGGGGGGGCGGGTTGAAATTTCATCTGCTTTAAAAGGTGGCATAGGAGGGCAGATTTTTTCTGGAGTTGATGCCAGTGCCGGATTGAGTATCGAAGGGTGGGTTCGGCAGCTTGGGTTTTCCTTATATAGTGTTATGGAGAATCCTGAGGATAAGGAAAAGCTTATTCGCAAAAAGTTTGTAGTCAATGGAAATTATCATGATCTGTATAATTTTATACGACTTCGGATTAAAATCGATGCAAGAGCTAGGGTTAATATAAGTAAGGCGTTATTTGGTAAGTTTATGCCATCTAAAGTAGCTGCCTATCTATCTAAAATTGTAAAAGCGGAATTTAAACCTAATATCGAATATGTCCACCAGTTCGATCAGTTTATTGACGCAGAAGATAAGCTTCCAGTTGAAGGAGGGGGGGCATTATCTCAGCTTGCAATTGATTTTATTAATAATGTGTTTTTTCCTACCTGCGAAATTTTAAAAAAAGAAAATTGTGATGGCCTAAAGGTTCGCAAACTAGTGGATGATTTATAAAAAATTTAGATTAAATGACTTCTTTTTAACGAAAGTTTCTAGGGCGTGTTGACGTTTCATTTTCGTAGCGAGAGACAAATACTTGAAAGTCGCAGCTAGGAAGGGTTTCAAAAATTACCGGAGGTGTACTAGATGTACATTGAGGATAATTTTTGAAACCATGACAACGTTGTGACTCAAGGGTTTGGCTCGTAGTAGGAAATGAAACGTCAACACGCCCTAGCCATTCGTTTTTATCAGCCGTACCGATTTTGAGATTTATCATACGGCTGTCATTTAGATTTTCTATCGCCTCTTGTTTATTGAGGGTTTGCCCAACTTGGTGTGTTAGCAGCTTTAATGATTAAAATTCACATTGGCGGGCTAAGGTAATCTCAAAAAAATTAGTAGATAAGCAGAATATACGTTCAGTATTAGGTGATTGGGCTTCTTCAACAAGTTGTCTATGACAATTTTGTAATATATCTTTGGCTATCTCTATCTTGTTGTCAGGAATAGATAGATACTGACAATGGGATGATATTTGTTCACTGCATTCAGATAAATTTCGTTGTTGGTATAACTGAAATAATTGCTTTTGAATATCTGCCATATCTTCTTTGGGTATTAAAGGCCCAGCCTGACAGCAAACATTTAAGTATCTTTGTTTAGAGAGTTCTTGGTTTAAAAATCCGAGCGTGTGCAGTTTTTGCAATGACCGATCTGCTTGATTTTTTTCTATTCCTAGCCTGCTGGCAATCTCATCGATCTCAGGGATAGTATCTCTTTGTTTGATGAGCTGCAGTATTGCCATATCATGCCATTTATTCAAATCTTGTAATTCATCAGAAGTTAAAGTTCTTGCCTGTGTATCGCTACGATATTGCTCTATGCGTTTGCGTGCTGCATCTATGATAAATTTAGACGTCTTGCTTTCGAGGATTACTAAATTAGTGAAATATTCTTGATCACGAAGAGTATCAAATGCGTTTGTAGCGATGATTTTGGCCATCCTTATTGATAGAGAACGGTTGGAGTTTAAGACCTCACTTAACCTTGAAGGAGATATGCCAATGTTCCTTGCAAAAGCTCGCATTGAGTACGCTGGGTTCTTTTTCTTACGATGTGATAGAATAGCCTTTAGGATATCTCTATAGTCTTGATAATTTCTCAAAGGCACGTAAACCTCCTCAATAGTAAAATAGAATTTCTTATTAACTCATACCTCTGCCAAAAAAGTTTCGTTCTATCGATCGGTCTGAATTTGCGAGGTCTAGCAGCAGATAGCATAAAGGATGCCAAATTCTTATATTTTAAATTTCAGTATGTTACATTTAGCCTGAGGAATTGTTAAAGAAAATTTTCAGAATTCAGTTGTAAAGAAAAAGACACAGGTGGGTCTATGTGCATAGAACTAAGCGAGCTGAAATAAGAATGCAATGAGACCGGTTGTTGATGGTGGACTGATTCGAATTAACCCCAAAATTTTAAGAGAAATATCAATATGTTTTAGAAAAAATTCAATTTTATATTAAGAAAATCCGATACACCACTTTGATAGTGGGATTTTAAAACTAAATAACGAGAAACAGCCGATGATTAGAATAAAAAAATCTTCGATACTCAACTATTTATCAGCAATTGTGATCTTTTCTTGTAGTAATGAATCAGAAATTACGAATTTAAGAAGTACTCATGAAGATTCGACATCTGAATCTGATGCTATCGTCAAGGAGAAGAATCTCGATGAAAAGGGCACTGCCAAACTCGATGCAGCTACCAATAGCAGCGAGGGTAAGGTTTCAAATGAGAATGGAGATGACTCACAACAGGATAATACCTCTACGATAAAAGTTACTATGAGTGAAAATTCTATCTTGTTGAACCAAAACTCTACCGGAATGCTTGAGATGAAAATTGAGTCTGCATCCGAATCTGAAGTATTGATAACTTCAAACGAAGACATTCTTGCTGGTGTCATCCCAGACATAATAGTTAATAATGTAGAGTCATCTGAAAACCGGTTTAAACTTCAGAGAGGTATAAATATTGTTAAAATTAATTTTAAGCACTTAGTAGAATCTTCCTCTATGTTAAGGGGAGTGAAACCTATGGATTATCATAAAAGCAAAATATTAATTACTTACGGAGATAAAACTGTAGAACAAGATGTGCGTATTGCACTTAGCAATGTATTTATTGTAAAAGCAAAAGATCCTGATGAAAATGGTGGGCGAATGGTTTCCGCTGAAAGAATAATTCTGCCTATAGGAGTTGGTCTAGCTATTCTTAATGAATACAAACCTGATTTAAGACTTCATGGCAACCCTCATCAGCAGATTGGAGGTATGGCTCTAGGTGAGGCGTACGATAAATATGGAGGAAAATCTATTAAGACTATTGATAGTAATAATGTTACTCCATGTGCCACTCCTGGAAGCGACTTAATGTACGACCATGATAGCCGCAGTCTAAGTGGAGAGATTGTGGTTGTCTGTGAAGAATAGTATTTAGACGATGATAATAGTAATTTTTTAAAAATGTAATGTGTGGAACTTTGTTATAGAGATCGGGGATATGAAGTAAGCATAAGATAACTTACTTTGGACTAGTAAAGATATATATGTAGTTTCACAATGCTGTGGTCTTGAATTAAAATTCTGTGTTTCCTCCCCTAATAAATGAACGTTAATATCTGATTTGTGCATTTTGTTTTTTGCTTCTCATTTTTATTGGCCAACACGTCTTAATATTTAAGCTTAAGGTTGAAAAAATCCTTCTGATTTTTATTATTACTCATTTTGAATTTCATCGACTTGTTTGGTGGCTGTTATGGATAGGCTCTTGAAGCGAAGAGTATATTTTATCGATGAATAGTGAGTAGTTTTATGGATTAAAAATGTTGAGATGTAAATTTTAAATTAATTTTGTTTATGAAAATTGAATACATAAATGTACCTATTTCGATTGTTTTTGAAATCGCTCCTAATAAAAAAAGTATTTAAATTTTAGGAGGGTAGGATTAATCGTTTCATGTGTGTTTAAATTATGCGCGTGTTTCCGTATTTTAACGTAATATTTGGTAATTAGCTTTTATTGTAAATATATGACAAAGATTTAACTTGTATGTTAAAGTTCATTACGCCCAAAAAAATGCTCAATAGAATAACGGTAAGGCTGTCGCTGAAATTCGTGCATTGTCACAATTGAACGAATACCTACCATAAACTAAATAATATTGTAGCTATTGGTCAATGTGGATGTTGTGCTAAGGTTAAAGGTTTTTATCTCGCAATTTATTATGATGTTTAAATTGAGCAAGGTGTTATTCGGATTGGAAGTGTTTATTTTGATTTGAGCGTCTTGGAGTTAGTTAGCTTCTAATAAGTTATGAAATGTGTAGTTCAGACAAGAAGAGGTGAAAGTTAAATTGTCAGCTTTTGTTATTATAGCTAATACTTAATGTTTATGCGCATGTTCCGTTTCTATTTTGTTGCGAATGGAAGGAGATTAATACACTGAAGCATACAAGTTTGAAATTTCGCTTTATGGTGATGACCTCCTTTTTAGTGTTAATATGTTCCTTTACTGGTTCAATGTTAGTTTCATATAAAGCTGAGCAACGAGAGCTCGCCGATACGATCGAATCCTTTAAGTCCGAGCTAAATGCAATTTCAAATAAAGCACTAGCCTCGATAGAAAATCTCAAAGGTGATGCAATTTTGTTATCTAAAGCATTGCCTATTGATGAAATGATTAATTCAGGAAGATCCCCACAAATATATTATCAAGATAAAAACTGGCGAATGCGCTTATCGCATTTAATGGCGTCTTTAGCAGAAATAAGGCCTAGGTATCAACAGATCAGGTACCTATCTGACTATGATGCTGGTCAAGAGATTTTACGTATTGATAAGATAAACGGAATTTTGAGCGAAGCTACAGCTCTACAAGAAAAGGGTGGCCGTGATTACTATGTCGAAACTAGGAAGTTAGATGCTGGCCAAGTTTATATATCTCCAATTAATTTGAATCGTGAGTTTGGAGAGATATCAAAACCGATTACCAAAACTATACGGATAGGTATCCCAGTTAAAAGGGGGAAAGAATTTTTGGGTATGTTTGTGATTAATCAAGACATGGGACCTGTTTTTGACAGTTTGTGGGATGGATTACCTAAAAATAATGAATTTTTTATTGTTAATAGGTTGGGCTATTATTTACTTCATAAAAATAGGTCTAAAGAATTTTCTTGGGAATATGGTGGGCAAGAGAATCTGCAGGTGGATTATCCAGAGCTTACTGATTTTTTAAATGACTCTAAATCGACTAGTGTCACCGAAATTATTAAGACTGAAAAACAAACTTATTTGGTCCATGCTGTCAAAGTAGCAATTAATGGTAACGATGGTACGGATAATTTTATCGTTCCAGTTATGTTAATACCATATGAAGTCATCGAACAAGGCGCAGCTCAGATTAGACAATATAGCATGCTAATAGGAGTTTTCTTTGTGCTTCTTGGGACGTTTATAAGTTGGGTGTTTTCTAGTAAGTTGACGACACCATTGATCGCTCTTGCCGCAAATTTACAGAAATTTTCGAAAGGTGAGAAAGATATTTATCTTGCAAAGTATAAAGATGAAGAGATTAATGATGTGATTAACGCATTTAATTCGATGGCTAAAGAGAGAACCTTGCAAGAGCGGAAAATAATTGAAGCATCTGAAATGCTAGAATGGTTACGTGATGGGGCCTTAAAGCTTAATGAAAGAATAAGGGATAAAAGGGATGTCACAGCTTTGGGACAAGCCATATTAGATCATATTGATGATTTATTTAACCTTTATTCAGGTATGATTTATTGCAAGGATGGAGGTGTGTTTAATGTTGTGGCATCTTATTCTCAAATAAGCGCAGTCAAATCTAGTGATTTCAGATCAGATACCTCACTTTCTGATACGGTTAAAAAAGTGATTGAGGATAGAAAGATTCATGTTGTTAAAGATTCCCAGTATATAAATAGTAATTCGAATCAAAGCGATAGTTCTATAAGCGAGAAAGTAATTGCACCATGTTTTTTTAATGACGATTGCATTGCAGTCGTGGAAGTTACTCTACTAAAGAGTTTTAATGAAAAATTAATAAGATTTTTCGATGAAAACTCAGAAGCCATTGCTATCGCTTTTAATCTCGCAATCTGGGATCTTAGATTGGAAAATTTGCTTGAAGAGACCCAAAAGCAAAGTGAAAAATTAAAAGCCCAACAAGAAGAGTTGAGGCAAAGTAATGAAGAACTAGCTGTTCAAAATAATGCCATTGAGACCCAGAAAAAAATAGTGGATGAAAAGAACAATGATTTAGAAAAGATAAAAAGAAAGTTGGAGCATAGCACCCAAGAACTGCTAAAAGCAAATAACTATAAATCTCAGTTTTTGGCTAATATGTCGCATGAACTGCGGACGCCATTGAATAGTCTTTTAATTTTGTCATCGTTATTAGAGAAGAATGACGAAAATAACTTAACAAAAGATCAAGTTGCTTCTCTGATTTCTATCAGGGAGTCTGGGGAGGACTTACTAAGTTTAATAGACGACGTCCTTGATCTTTCTAAAGTCGAGTCAGGTTATATTAAGATACAGAAAGAAACGATTAATGTAAGGGACTTCATCAGTAACTTTGCAGTGCACATGCGTCCAATTGCAGAGGAAAAAAATATTGGCTTTGAGGTAAGTGTACATTTAGACGTACCTGAGATGATGGCCACAGATGCAAGGCGGTTGGAACAGGTATTGAAGAATTTGGCATCTAATGCAATTAGATTTACCGAAGAAGGGCGTGTTGAAATCAAGGTTGATTTTGTTAATTCGCTAAAGGAAGAAACAGACTTTGATCATTGTATTCGATTTATGGTAACTGATACCGGAATTGGAATTGATAAAAAAGATTATGAGCATATATTTGAGGCCTTTCATCAAGTTGATCAAGGTATCTCTAAGTCATACGGTGGAACTGGGTTGGGACTGTCGATTGCTAGGGAGCTTATTCATTTGTTGGGTGGTAAGATAGTGTTGAATAGTGTAGTCGGTAAAGGCAGTTCCTTTACTATCACCTTGCCTTGGAAGCCAAATGAGTTGGATGAAAAATCAGAAATTCAAAATATTTTATTAGAGGGCACTTCTAGTGTTGGGGAACAATTCGAAAAACCAACTAATAATTCGGCTGATCTTTTGACTAGTGTCAAGGATAAAGGTACTAACAGTGAGGTAGAAATCGATGATGGAATTTTGAAAGATAAGGCAATTTTATTAGTAGATGATGATATGCGTAATATTTTTGCTGTTTCTAGTGTCCTAGAGAAATATGAAATAAATGTCCGCGTAGCGAAAAATGGTCAAGATGCTATTGAGAAGCTTAATAGTGAGATGCCAAACTTGGTATTAATGGATATAATGATGCCGGTCATGGATGGTATAGAAGCTATAAAAAAGATTAGAAATGAATTGGGCTTTGTTGAGCTTCCCGTAATTGCATTAACAGCAAAAGCTGCTAAAGAAGATAAGACAAAGTGTATAGATGCAGGTTATAGCGATTATTTATCTAAGCCAGTCGATATAGATAAACTTATTAAATTAATAAAGAAATGGATTTGATTATATGATGGCATTTTATTTTCAAAAAATCCCTAGCACATTTTTCGAATGAGGTATTTTATGAAAAGTGAAATTAATATTTTGATCGTTGATGATCAAATTAAGAACTTAGATACTTTTAGAAAAGTTCTAAAACGCGATGATGTGAATATTTTGACAGCTCAATCTGGTAAACAAGCGCTAGAGTATTTGATTGACCATAAGGTAGCAGTTGCTATCTTAGATGTTAAAATGCCGGAAATGAGTGGATTTGAACTGGCTGAGTTGATGCGGGGGAAAAAATCTACACAGAAGATTCCTATAATTTTTGTAACGGGTGTCCATAGGGATCAGAGGTTTATTTTTAAGGGGTATGAGCTTGGAGCTGTAGACTATCTATTGACTCCAGTGGAGCCAATAGTACTGCAAGGGAAGATTAACTTTTTTTTAGATAATTATAAAAATAAGGTAGAGCTTGAAAAGATCAACAATAGCTTAGAAGAGTTGGTTGCACAGAGAAGCCGAGAGCTAATTCAGAAAAATGAAGATTTGGAGCATTTTACTCATATTGCTGCCCATGACTTAAAGGAACCATTAGGGCAGATGAAAAATATAGTAGAAATTATAAAAAGTTTGGATTTTGAAAGTGAGAATAAGCAGCGCAATAAAATGATGGAAATGCTCGATAGGTCTTGTAACCAAATGGTGGCATTAGTCTATTCATTTAGGGAGCTTACCAAAATAGGTAAGCCGGGTATGCAAAGGGAAGAGGTTAAATTAAAAGGTTTAATTGACGAGGTAATTAATAATTTAGGCATAATGAAAGATAAAGCTGAATTTAAATTTGAGATCAGTTCAGAGTCAATTTTTGTTTATAAGATTTTGGCATATCAACTTTATCTTAATCTTATAAAAAATGCGATTGGACACTCTAAAAACGAAAACCCTCTTGTTATTTTTACTGAGGAAATTGGAGAGGATGATCATAAAATCCTAGGAGTTAAAAGTTTTGGATCTACAATTCCTGTAGATAAGAGGCAAAAAGTTTTTCAAATATTTGAAAAACTTGAGAAATCTTCAGGAAGCGGCATTGGTTTGAGCTTATGTAAAAGAATCGTTGAACATCACCAAGGAAAAATCTGGATTGAAGGTGAAGATGATTTTGTTCACATGAAGTTCATTCTGGACGGGGGAAGTAAATGAATTGTACCAGAAAAAAAGATATAGTTTTTGTCGACGATAATGAGGATTACTTGAGAATTGTTGAGATCTTTTACGGACAAAGCACTTTAAAAAATCCTATCAAATTTTTTCAATCTGGAGAGAAATTTTTAAAGTACATGAATGACGTAAACAATGGAATATATTCTCCCCCTTCTTTGGTTTTACTTGATATTAGAATGCCAGGGTTAAATGGCTTTGATGTCTTAGAGGCCCTTGAAAAACAAAAAATAAAAGGAGAGATTCCTGTTATTCTCATGACAAACTCTGATGATGATAGAGATAAAATAAAAGCCGAGGAACTTGGTGTTGGATTTCAGACTAAGCCTATTGGTACAAAGTATATCGAGTTTCTAAACTCATTAAATTTTTTAGAAGAAAAATAGGGGGTAGTTTTATTTCTTGGGTTTGAAAATATGTGTCTTTCTTCCTCTAAATTTAGTCCTCACTAAATGTTATTTACATGGCTAAAATTATTTTTGTGTTGCTCCTTATCCATCGCAAAATAGATTTCAGCTACAATATAGCTTAAATAAAAATTCATGTTTCATGTTTTTTGTAAAAAATTATACCCCAGTAATTATGGTTGTAACCCCGAATACTTCATCAGAACAGATTGTTCGACTCGCCCTTTTGCTCTTGCGGGAACTGGAATCCGAAGGACAACATCCACTCTCTTTTCGTCGTAATAATGAATTTGAATCCTTGGTTCAATTTTATGTATTTCTAAACCTTCTCGCTTACTAAGCTTTTCAAATTCTGATCGTGCTTGCTTGAGGTATTCAGAACATTCATGCTTTGCAATTTCCAGAAGTTTTGAAGCTTCGATTTGCCAATTTGTATTTCTGGAGAATGGCACACGAAAAACATGAAGCCCAAATTGACCGGTTTCTGTTTCATTAATTACCGGCGTTGACAAAAATAAACTATTGGGAACTACAACTATTCTCCCCGTAAATTGATGCATTTTTTGTCCAGGCCCAATCTCGTATATGGTGGTTACAAAAAAATTGTGGTTTATGACATCGCCTCTTACTTCACCTATTTCTACTCTGTCTCCTATGCTGAACAGGTTGCCACTGTATTTTAGAAAGCCTCCCAACATGCAAAGAATCATCTCTTTTGTTGCAATCACCAAGGCTACAGCAAAAGCAACGATCGAAACTGCAAATTCTTTCAATTCAGATGCCCAGATAAATAGTAAGCCAAAAAGCAGAAAAACAATGGTGGCATTTCTCGATTGAACTATCCATTTTCTTCTAATTTCGTTGCTTGGAAATTTCCATTTTTGAATAGTCCGTAGAGCAAGTATTCTGAATGAAAATAGCAGAGCTATTAAAATTATAGATCCAATGATATTATTCATTAATCCAGATTGTTTAAAAAATTCCAAGGTAGTCACTTTCATCAAAATTACATTTATTATAGTTAGTCAGGGTAATGGTCCAAATTATCATATTTTGAAGATTAGATTGAGTTTATAAATGAAGTGAATTTTTTGAAAGCATAATAATTTATCCTATAATATTAAGTTGTTACTTTGATGTTGATAAGGTTTGCATCAGCCGGATTTCTTCGAACTCGAATATGAATGATTTTGACTAGCATGCTCAATTGATTGCATCAAGTATCAAGTCTTGATACTCTACATAAAGAGTCGCCTACGAGTTTTGACCGAAAAGCGAAGAGGTAAAACATGAAGAAACTATTATTTTCAGGCCAGAATATCGAGGGAATGCTGCCAAATTTCTTATTTTTTGTTGTACGGGTTCAAATAGGGTTAATGATGGCTTTTGGCCATGGGTTAGGAAAGATTCCACCACAGGAACAATTTATTGGCTTTCTTTCTAAAATGGGATTGCCCTTTCCCGATTTTCTAGCATGGTGTGCTGGATTAAGTGAGTTCCTTTGTGCTTTATTTGTTGCTCTTGGCTTAATGACCAGATTAAGTGCTTCGTTTCTTCTGATTACAATGTTTGTTGCGGCATTTATCGCCCATGGTGCAGACCCTTTCGCAAAAAAAGAAATGGCTTTATTATACTTCAGCGGGTTTTTAGCTTTCCTTGCTTTAGGAGCAGGTTCCTTCTCCTTGGACGCGATCGTTAGGAAAATTTCCTGAAGATTTAAGAGAGTATGTTACAGTGTTCCTGAGATTTTTTCTCGATTGCTCTGCCAATCTGGTTTGTTTCAATTAAGCTTCGGTTAGTCCATGCTCGATTCCTTACGATGCCAAACTGCGAAATCGCAAGGCTGAATCGAAAATCGCATCTGGGCCTTCATTTTTATGAACAAAGCCTTTGATTGACACAGGCCAACTTTCTTGGATAAGGCGTGTTGGGCTAAGACCGCAGGAAATCAGAACTAAAGGCATGTTTTTCAATAGTGCAGTCAAGTATTCTCCAACTTCTATGCCGGTGAGTGTCCCTTTGTCGTTTTCAACAATGGCAATATCATAATCTTTGAACCTTGAAATAGATCAGGATACATTGAGTTGGCCCTAAAAAATCTTAGTCTTACCCATAAGTACCTCTTAACCTAGCCAATGTTTCAACGGAGTCTGAAAGTTTAGTTAAGCCACGCCACAGAGTAATATTGAATGACTGTCATTGAAGGGTTTTAGGATTTACCCACCACGAAAGAAGGAGAGCCGTTCAACCATCCAGATATAAATGTTGTTGGGAAATTCTCTCTAACATGCTATTATTGCAGAAATAATGGCGGACCCCAACATACTAAAGTCGAACCCATCTGTCATCCCATTCGTATTGCCATCTAATTCCCCTACTACATTAAGCAACTTAAAATCTTTCGCTTTTTTGATCTAGATAACTTCTATTTGTATTTCCAATCCAGCCAGGAACTGTCGTCTTCTTTTAGACTTTCTGCTCCAAAAATACGCATGTCGTCCCAAAGCGCTATTTTGGGATGACACGACCCTTGGGCTTTCGAAGGAGTACAAGTGGATCTTCGAGCCCAAAAGCGTCGCTCAGTGCCACAACTGTTTCAATCCTGGGGTTTGTAACTTTACCCTGCTCCAGCTCACGAACTGTCCCTATTGCCAGGCCAGATGCATCAGACAACTCCTCCTGATTCCAACTGCACTTGTCTCGATAGTAAAGCGTGTTCAATTGGAGATTCTCGACCAATTTGCGTGTTTTGGCATTCCCCACCTGTTGAATTCTCTTTCTAGGCATTTTCCCCCACCCATTTTTCGAGCTTGCTTTCCATGGTAACAGCGGATATGTCCGTTGCATACTACGGATATATCCGCTCATCCGGCAGGACGTAGGAGGAAATTGCTATGCCATTACTATCACTTGAGGAGACCGATAAGGCCGGTTATGACCTGTCGAAGCTGTCAGACTATCTAAGTGCATTGGGTGAATTCATCCAGCACCAGGACACCGATCCCTGTCATTCCCAAGACACCTTTTATGGAATGGGTGGTCTGATCATAAATCTCGCGGGGCAGGTCAAAGAGGTCAGCGAGACTCTGCTATATGGTCCCGAACAACCTCCAAGCATTGATGACGACGAGGAGGGAAATACCGACGAAGAATCAGAGGAGAAAGAGCCCTCTCCCTTCCATCTAATGATGGTCGAGTTTACCGAGTTTCTAAAGGCACGATGCGAAGCTACTGCTACCGACAAAATGCTCAAGCGAGAAGCATCCACCAAGACAGGACCATCATCTTCCCCACCACCAAAGGAAAACCAAGAGCCGGAGGGAAGCGTCGATGTCGAAAAAGAGTAAGATCGATGTCCGAGATGTGCTTCTCACTTCCTACACTCGCCTTGAGTTTTTCGCCACCACGTTAAAGCACCAAACCAATGAGTCCCTTTTTTCAAAGGAGGCGTTGTATGGCCTCGGCTCAATGATTGAAGAGGTATCTAGAGAGCTTGAACAGGCCTACTTCTATGTCGACGAACAAGAAGTGGCTCGCTAAATCTTTCCAAGTGCGTGGATTAGTTTATTCCTCTAAGATTACAACGAAATCCATACAGGTGGGATGGAATAGGATTTGGTGGTAGGCTTCAGCGAAGCCAAACTTGAGGTGGTCACAAATGGGAAGTTGCTGTCCCAGCGATGGGGAGCTAGAGCAAACCGCAAAGAAGCATCGGAAAATCTTGTGGATGGTGCTCATCATCAATGCACTCATGTTCTTCGTCGAATTGACCTTTGGCGTTATTGGGGATTCCCTCGCTCTTGTTGGTGATTCGTTGGACATGCTTGGCGATGCTGTAACATACGGCTCAAGCCTCGCAGTCGTCGGAATGGGTCCCAAAGAGAAGGCTTCGGTTGCAAAGCTCAAGGCTTCGATTATGCTTTTCTTCGGCCTAGCAATTGCCGCACGAAGTTTCTATAAGGCCATAGACCCTGTGATCCCTGATTTTTCCTTCATGGTCTCTGTCGGTTCCATTGCCCTTATAGCCAACCTATTCTGCCTCTTTCTGCTAACTCGGCACCGAGACGATGATATCAATATGAAATCTGTTTGGGTGTGCTCCCGAAACGATATTGTCGCAAATGTATCCGTTTTAGTCGCAGCAGCCGTTGTCTTTTTAACGAAATCTCCTTGGCCCGATCTAGCCGTTGGCTTCGGACTGACAGTCCTATTCCTAAGTTCTGCAATAAAAATCTTTAAAGACGCAAATCTGGCTGTAGGTGCCTGAGAGATATACGCCGCTCGTTCAGGGGCACCTCTCTATCCCCTCTGTCTTGCATAGTGCAATATAGAGTATCTATTCTACGACCTACCTGCTCTTGTTCAACGCTACGAACTACGATTTTTACGAACTGTAGGATCCAGAACACCCTTTACGAACTACGAACTGACGAATTCCCTTTTTCTACGAACTTTACGATTTGGACTAATTAAACGAACTAGACGAATTAAGAATTGAATTCGTAAAATTCGTATAGTCCGTAATTCAAACCCATTGAAAACCCTTTAAAAAAAGCACTTTGATCGTTGACGGGCGTCTAGCTTCTGTAAAAATTATCCCCTAAACTTTGACCCACAACTTCGAAAAACAAATGGGAAATTCGAATGAGCCAAGATACCAACGTCATGCTGCGATTGATCGATCTCAATGAGCAGAAAAACAATGCCGTAATTCAGTTTTCAATGATCCTTTCCACCATCTCGACCCGACTCAGTGCTTGGGCCTCTGCTGCGACGGATGAGGCGGTGAAAAAGGAAATCATAGCTTTTCAGCAAGAAATTATTCGCATCATTCAACCAAAGGAGGGAACGAAGCATGGAAGTCGCAACACTGCCGATCGATCAAATCAAAGTGACGGGCCACAATTTTAGAGAGGTTTTCGAGGTCAACGAGTTGGCCGACAGCCTGAAACATGATGGGCAACTCCAGCCCATTGTCGTGACCCACGACAAGCGCCTCATATCAGGCGAAAGGAGACTTCGAGCCGCACAGCTCGCTGGCCTCAAGTTAGTTGATTGCAAATACCAGGACGTGCGAGATGACGATCACCTCCGTGCTCTCGGTGTGATCGAAAATTTACAACGCGAAGACTACACACCATCTGAATCAGCGCGAGCCATTGCTTGGTATAAAACGTATTGCCAACGTAACGGTCACGTTACGACGCGACACGATGGAGGCCGAGGAAGGAAGAAAAATCCGATGGATAGAACTTTCGCCGAAAAAGTTTCTGAAGAGACTGGCATCGGTGAAAGCACCGTGGCTCGCAAGGCGAGGATTGGCGAGAAGATGTCTGATAGCGTCGCAGCCGCACTAGATGATGGCGACATAAACGAGAAACAAGCAGAACAACTCGTTCGAGTAAA
This sequence comes from Bdellovibrionota bacterium, assembly GCA_041391425.1. Lineage (GTDB taxonomy): Bacteria > Bdellovibrionota_B > Oligoflexia > Oligoflexales > JAWKNZ01 > JAWKNZ01. Next base: position 355,609 of record JAWKNZ010000005.1, on the reverse strand, counting down.
CAAAGAACTTCAGGATGAAATTGTCGACGATGTAAAAGGCAAGGACATTCACGAGACCAAAGCCATCGTCGAAGACAAGATCAAGAATGCACCTCCCCAAGTAAAAATCGACGGCGTCCCGGTTGAAACATTTGCACAACGGCTTTTTAAAGACATGGAACGTCTTGAAGACAAGATTCAGATCGCATTTGAGCGAAAAATCTGGTGCGAGAACGGTAGCGAAACTTCGCGTTTTGTCCATTTTTTCCGGCAGCATTTAGACTTTTGCGTTTACCTGGAAAAAGCTCTAGACCGGGATCCCACCCAGAAAACTGTCGGTTTGTAGCGGCAAACGGAGAAACGGAAGTGATCAGAATGTACTGGTACGGAATCAAGTTGTTCGTTTGCGAGCTGCCTCGAAAGATCGCCTGGTGGATTGCATTTCACCTGCCACCCACCGTTGCGCTCTACGCATTTGTCAGAGTGTCGTCATGCAGCGGTGATGGTCCATGTGAATGTGGTTACCGCCGCCACTACGATTTGTGGTGCCAACAACATCGTCTCAAGGAGGTGTAGTTTGGGAAACTGCGCGAATTGTGGCAGCGAACAACCACTCTATCGATGCTTTGAAAAAGGTGAAGGCATATTTGTTTGTGTCGATTGCAATCACGTTCAAAAGAAAACCGAGAATACTAAGGTCACGCGCTAGATGATTCCAAAACAAATACGATCGGAGATCTTGGAATTCGCCAAGCGATTGCAAGACACTCCCCAACACATGCCACCGGCGCTAGATTGGAAGGATGCGCGAAGTCTAGAGGGCATCCTGCGTGGCTTACTCGATCTGGTGGAAGGCATGAATGGATTACTCGTAGCGTATCGACTAGGACGGCAACCTACTACAAGAACTTGGATCCTGCTGAAACGTGGACGTGCCCGCCTCGGCATTCAGGGGAGCGAAGGATGTTAAATGGCTTGGATATGTTTAGTAGATCAGGAGAGCTCACTGCAGCCCTATCAGACTGGGTCGTCCCAATCGCCTATTGTGAGGAAAACCAATCGGCTACCGATCTCCTTCTTCAACGCATGTCGGTTGGCAAATTGCCGATCGCACCCATCTGGGACAAACTCACAACGCTCACCGGCGACCTGCTGCCCCAAATCGACATCATGTACGGAGAGTTGCCAACTGCGTGCAAAGGTAAGGGCGAAGCTGCGCGAGACTTGGATAAAAAACGCTTCGACGTTTTACCAGAAGTCGGACGAGCAGTTCGTGACCTTCGACCTTTGTTCGTCTTCCTAATCGATTTACCAATTGCATCACCTCAACACTTGGAGATCGTGCACCAGGAATTTTTGAAGCTGGCTATATGTGTCGTTGGGCCACGACTCACAATTCCGATGGATCGAAGCGGTGGTTCTTGCTGGCCTTCGAATTTCACATGCGACTCTTTGATCCACCCAAGCGCATGAACAAGGCACTAGATGAAACAAGCGAATTGCTGTCCATGCCCTCAGTGGTTGATAAAGGACGTTGCCACAAGTTCGCAGCCCAACAATCTCGGCACGCATTTAAATTGCTGATGGGGGTCGCATGAACGTCTGCGGTATCGATCCAGGAAAAACAGGAGGAATCATCCTCTTGGACCACAATGCCAATCTGCTCGATATGGCAGTGATGCCTATGATCGGACGCGAGATCGATCATGTTAAACTGCGCGAGATCTTCGCCTTCTATAAATCGCTCGGAGAGCTTCACTGCTTCTTAGAAAAAGTTTCAGCTTTCCAAGGCGCGTCGGCAACCTCTAGCTTCGAGTTCGGTCGCGTCTTCGGTGCAGCAGAATGCGCGGTCAAAATCATGGGCATACCCGTCACCTATCTCACACCCACACAATGGACCAGAGCCATGCACAAAGGCCTCGACCAATCCATGAAGCCTAAAGACAAAAGCATGATCACCTACAGACGGCTATTTCCAAACGTCGACCTTAGGGCCACGGATGATTGCAAGGTTGCGCATGACGGGCTCGTTGACGCTATTCTCATCGCCGAATGCGGACGCCGTGTTCTTTTTCATAGAGGAGAAAATGGATGAAACTATTAGGAAGGATGTTTCTAGGTACCTTTGCGATCTTTGGCTTACCGCTCGTGCTTCTGATGATCTATACGTTTGTGTACCCATTGGCAGCCATGTTTGCGTTTACATCGATAGCGTTCGGGAAGGTGCGAACTAGACTGCCCTAATCAACATTTGCCGCAATTCTTTCAACTAAGCCATCGCCTAGTTCACGCAAGAGTTCCCTCATGCAGTCGGGAATCTTCTGTTCTAATTCATCTCCATTACGAATGATCCAGTGTTCGTATGATGTAAGATGACGTGCAAATATTAATTCGCCGACAGCCGCAGTTAGATTGAGAAGATGAATAACAGCCAACAGCGCATACGCGATCGCCCTTGTCTCAGTCTTATCTAATGAAGGAAGTACAAGAAACCGTAGCCGGTTGCCATCTGCCCTTGTCGATCTGGCGAGACTGGCACTCTTCTCGTGAACGAAATGGTTGGAAAGTAATCCGTATGCTTCGCCTATTTCCCTGAAAATCTTTTTAGCAGGTCCAATGCACTTATTCGGGTCTAGTTGATCATTCTGGAAGTCAGAGAATTTAGCTTTGTCGTTATGTAATACAATCGCTACTGCTAAATTCTCAAGCGCCGCTCTTGCTGTGATCTGAGCGGCCCTGACAAATCCGGGTCGAATTGTTTGCAGCGCACAAGCTAGATCGGCAACGCAATTAGAAAGTAGATAGCTGATGGATATCAACCGTTCGTCGCCACTATTGTGGACCGACGGACCTGTGGCCTCAATCATTCTAATGGCTAATTCTAGGTTCTCCCAGGCAACGTCAACGAGCGCCTTCAATCGATCATCAACCACTTGCGAGTTGCGAAGACAGCCAAAAATGATTCTGTCTCTGAGAGTTTCCAGACCTTAATCCTCCAATTTTAGTGGTTTCCATTTATCGGTCTTGTAAGAGGCATCTTGATGGACGAGTTGAGGGTGTCGGCGCGGCTCATGTATGTCACTGGCCCCAACTCTAACCACCACTTAACTCATTGATATTGCTTCAAATTCAGGGAACTAAAGGGTCCATTCGTTCCCCGAAGGACTAACCTACTAGAATCACGGCAGTAATGATCTAGCCAGAGCCGTTCAATCCGCTCGATTTGAGGCCATAGACCCCCCGGTGTGATTCGTTCGGGGCCGGGAATTTTAAAAAGCGCAGCCTAGCCCCCTTAAATCCAGCGCTGGGCAGAGCAGTTTTTCAGATTCATAAAGCACTGGTGTTTGACCATCCAAGAAAGTCTTTCGAGGTGTTCTTTGGAGGTCGAAGAGAATGACTGATCTTGGTATCTGAGAGGATACGTTTGGAAGCAATTTGAAGCGAGGTTGCAGATGGCTAATTGATCTGCTTTGCTATACTATTACTTCCCTTTGCATGATCCTCGCATCGGATTTTGGATTTCCTCCCAAAATTTGGGAGTTTTTGGGTACAGATATGAAGCGGTTGATTTGAGGGGTTTCGTTGAAGCGCTATACGGGCCAGAGAACAGATAGACAAACTTTTGTTGTCGTGCAAGTTGAGAATGCGGATCACGAATACCTCTTGAATCCACGTATTGATCTGAAAAATCACAGTCCCGACGGTTTCGAGTGGGGTTATGGAGGCTCCGGTCCCGCGCAGTTAGCGTTTGCGATTCTTGCCGATCACCTTGAAGATGATGGGCGTGCCGAAGACACCTACCAGCGGTTTAAGGAATTAGTAATCGCACCACTGAAAGATGAGGCCTGGGTACTGACATCACAACAGGTAGATCGGGCATTGAAGGAAATCGAGCAGGAAATAGGTATTCATGGCTGACGAATCGTTTATGGATCAATACGTCGTTTACAAGAATCCGAGGGACTATCCCGGAAAATTCGTCGTGCGCCATTGGGCAATCATGAAAGGTGGGAATATTCAAAAGGGTGATTGTCTAGCCGTTAGCGAGTCAAAGGAATCCGCGTTAGAGTCGATACCCCCTGGTTTGTATAAATTGCCGCGCCAGCCAAACGACGACCCTGCCATCGTGGAGGTTTGGATCTAGGTGGGTGAAATAAGCGAAATGATGCAGGAGGGAATTCTCTGCCAAATGTGCGGGGTCTTCACCGGACATGAGACCGAGCAAGGTCATCCGGTCTCCTGCAGCGAGTGCCTAGCTTACTCCACCGAGGCGAATTCTATCACTCACCATCGCTGCGGCATGACGAGCCACAATCCGAACGATGTGAAAAACAAATACTGTGGCTACTGCCATATCTTTTTGGAGGCGCACCATGGATGAAAACGGAACCTTTCGGGCCAAAGCGGAAGATTGGGACGAGCTTGCTGCTGCGTTTCGGAAAAAAGAAAATCTTCTGTTTCCTTATTGTGCTGATGGGATGACCGCCTTGATAGTTTCAATCAATCGAGAGTTTAATTTGATGGGTAAAATGCCTTACGGGGGACACCCTGGTCGTCGTGCTTGGGTGAGCATTAAGGACCGTGGTGCCCACCACATAGACATTGATGATATGCAGCATCCGCGTTACCTCGAAGAACACCTCAACATTCCCCTTGAGGATGCGGTACATCTTGCGGATCTTTTGAACGAGCTAAGAAAACGTAGGCTCTAAATTAGGAGGACAGATGAAGGATAAGGAAAAACTGGGCAAGCTCCTTCTCGACTGTTTGGAAACCCTTGAAAACTGCCTAAGCGGCGAAAAAGTCCAAAATAGCCTCGCAACGATGCGAGAGGAATTAACGCGACTCGTTATTACAGTGCCCGACCCCGAAGTCAGTGCAGTTTATGGCTCTGCAATTGCGGGGATCCTCCTGGCGATGAACGCCAATCCAACGGCAAATGACAAGAAGACGATTGGCTTTTTCTACGAGGACGTGAAGAAGCGTCTAGCAAGTTTGAACGAGGAGCAGAAAAAATCAATTGGCTGGGTTCGTTAGCATGGCGGCTTTCGTTGAAACATCTAGTATGGGAGGGAATTTGATCATGGGGGAGAACCATGGATCGAAAACCCGACGAACTAGCGATGATGCAATATGTCTTGACCCACCAACCTTCTTGCCCCCAACGTAGTGTGTTGGGCGGGTACCCGATGAATCCGAAGCGCAAGAAATTCATTTTAGCTAAATGGGTTGGTAAAGGCTGGTTTGAGTGGGGCACTTGCGAAACGGGAGGATGTGTGACCGTTGAGGGCTTACAGGCTTTCCAAGATATCTTACCAACATCTACGAGTTGCAGTTCTCCGTAGGCAAACCTCCAACAGTTTAATTGCGATAGGATTTTCTGATCTAGCTGGACGCTTGAAGAGGGGTGATTAGGCAGTCTCAACAAGTTATTTATTCTTTATAGTCAGTGAGTTATAAGATTCTCATTAAAGTTTTGATTTAATTACCCCGATGTTATGTTACCATATTGGCGCACCTTGTACACGACGCCAAAACGCAGTTGAAGGGTATATGAAAAAGACAGTGGCAAAATTTCTGATTCTACTTGGTCTGTTGAACCTGTCCGGGTTCATAGATGAGTGTTTTGCTGCTGACAGTACGCATTCTATTGCCGCCTTGGCGTCTTCTGGCCACGATCACCACCAAGATAGCGGCAGTGATAACGATGATGAACGAGATTGCGATACTTCAACTGGCGAATGTGCTAATCACTGCCATTTTGGTCATTGCTTTCTTTCTTCAAGCAATTCTTCCGTTGAGCCTATACCTCAACCTCATTATCTTTCCAGCACTGGAAACGAGAAGCCTAAGACCAATGTTTATCTCCGCGGCCTTTTTCGCCCTCCTATTGCCTAAGCCATCTTTCATCGGCTCAACCTAGCAAGCTACAATATTTGAGTATGCCATTAGGAAATAATCTTTAATTCGGGCAAATTTTTGCGCCCGTCTCGATAAGGAACTTTATTATGTTAAAATTATTTGTAATCACCGTATGCAGTTTCTTTCTGATTTCGTCTGCGGTTCTTGCGCGGGGGGATGATAGACACGACCATTCCATGCATCAGAAATCAAAACCTATGCCCAAAGAAATTGTTACTCTGAAAGGTAACATCCACTGTAAACACGCAAGTCATACAACTCGACATAACCATCGACTAGAGTTTGTTAATCAAGAAAATGGGGAAGAATTTGACTTGGAGAGTTCAGAGCTCTCGGATCTCCATTGCAAAAGCGGCAAAAACTACCGGGTTGAAGTCGAGGCCGAAAAGTCGGACGGCATTTTGTTTTGGAATGGAGATCTCAAAGTCAAGTCGTACAAGATATTAACTGAACTTGGCGATGAACAGTACGTCCACACACCGCCAAAGCAGGCTATATCCGGCTCTCGACTAAGACGATAGAGGCATTTTATTTCAATATTCGATTGTATTAAAATAGTTTATTAGGTAGGTTTTAATTTTGCTATGCTAATGAACTGGTCTTAATAACACTTGGGGTTTTACTAAGAGAGCAAAATGATGATTCAAACAACAACACATGTAAAGAGGCTATTGGGTTTGGTTGCCCTTATCTCTTTTATTGTTGTTCCGGCTGAGTCAAAAATTCTTTGCATTAGCAAAACTGGCGATCATATTGCTGTCGAAAACACTACTGAAGCTTCACATTGTGCATGGTCTGATCGGCATGTGCCGTCAGATCATGCGGATCAGGAATGCCCAGATGTCAATTGTAGCGAGTGTTCCAAGTCTGGTTGTACCGACATAGAACTACTCAATCCTGTTCTGCTTGGAACTAAAGTATCCTACGATGAAGTGCAGCAGAACGTGAAGAAACTACGAGCCGTCACACTTATCAGCCAGATTCAATCTTTCTACATCCAAGAAGATCCTGTTAGTGAGACTTTACGCAGCCTAAGTGAAATAGGTATCAGTCAAAAACGTCACTACCAAGCCATCCGATCAGTTATCTTTCTAAATTAAAAATCCCTGCAAATTAGTTTCTTATTTTTTAGTTCATGTGCAGTTGATGCATTGGGCTCTGTATCCGTGTCTTGTTTTAACAAATGTAGTTTAGGAGTTTACATTCATGTTTGTAGTTTTTCGTTCATTACTTGTAGTGGGAGTTCTTCTGGGGCTCAACGTCCCTTTAGCCTCGGCTCAAACAGACAACATTGCTGGCCTGTACAAGGCCATTCTTCACCATGAAGACACAAACTTTTTCCAGTATGCAAAGATTACCCTTAGAACAATCAACCCCGACGGGCAACTTCAAATATCTGCAAACGTTCGCGTCTTTTTCGGCGAAGCTGACTCGAATGAATACATTACTTATGAATTCTCCGACGTCCCTTTAAATCTACTGACCAGGCAAATTAGTATTCGTAACGACGTAAACGACGTTAGTATGATTGGATACCTACGAGATGGTCAAATTTCGGGGGAGTGGTTTTCGACCTTAGTTGGATACGTTGGCACCTTCGAGGCTCAAAAAGGTGACTTCCCAGACCCTCCAGATGGAGCTGAATTAGTTACATCCCTTTCGGGGTACTACAGAGGAACGCTCGAAAATACCAATCCTCAATCGAACCTTCCTGAGCGGGTAACGTTCTCATTTGTAACGACTCAGGACAACTCTGATCCTGACAATCCTACAATACATATCTCAGGAAATTCGCGGTTGTATTTAGGTGATTTTGATTCTCAGGAATATGTAGAGCTTAATTTTTCTGACATTCAGTTCAATTTCTATAATCGCTTTTTGACGGCAAAAACAGAAAGGTATGGACTAACTTTCAAGGGAACAATGAATGAGGATGGCACATTTCTAGGTGTTGTTCATTCGGATGGGTTGGGAGAAGTCGCTAATGTTGACATGGCGCAATATCCATAAACCTATCTGTTACTCAGCTTCCAGGGTTGGAAGCTGATTACGCAAAGAGGAGACAGTTTATGACAGGGAAAATATCACCAATAATTTTGTTAACGGCTTTTTCGATGACCGCAGTTTTCGCGAGCACAGGATGCGGATCAAAAAAGAAAAGCGACCGAGATGCACGCCGAGAGCAGATTCGCAACAATGCTGAATCCAAAAGAAAGGAGCTCAAGAACATAGAGGGTGAATATTTTGGTCTTATTCAGCAGGATAGTAGCGCTGGGCAAAGCGTTACTCTGAAAATTGAGATCAAAGATATTCCAAGTGCGGAAGACGGTGAAGTTGACCCTGTCATGATTCCAACACTATCAGGCTACTTACGGTTCAATTATGGCGGCACGAATACAGGTAGCGAAGAAGAATATATAGGGTTCGGAATAACCAATGGTGAATATAATCAGAAGACTGAAAAACTCAACCTCGTCGTTGAAAATGATGAGTTCAAAAAAGTTGTCTTGGATTTGTCAAAGCAAGCGAACGAATTAGAGGGCACTTGGACGGCACCAAGTCTTTCTGAATCTGGGGATCTTTCGTTGTCAAAATCGAAAAACTCCGGAGGCTCGGCGTTACTAGGTGATTACCCTCTTCATGAATTACGTGGTGAATATGGGGGCTATTTAGTTTGGAACGCTGACGATAAATTCCAGTATGCAAAGATAACGTTAAACACCGCCTTAATACCTCCTGATAACTTCAAACTATCTGCCACCACACGACTATATTTTGGAGATTGGAGCTCCGCAGAATATCTTACCTACAGTTTCAATCAAGTTGAGTTTAATCCCATTACGGGCCAGGTGACAATCCGAGATGATGGCGCTGAGATATCGTTTACGGGAACGCTAAGTAACGGTGAGATAAATGGAGAGTGGTTCACAAATTATTCGGGTAAGATGGGAGCCGCAAATTTCGTACGCAATGACTTTGAAATTGAAGTGCCTGATGACCTCGACCTAGCTTCACCCCTTCACGGCACTTACTATGGCAAACTAAGTGATACGCATCCAGAGGCGAATTTCCCTGAGCGTATACTATTTAGTTTTGTTTCTGGAGAAGATAGTTCAAAACCACGAGGTCTCTCTGTTACCGGAAAAATCCGATTTTATATTGGGCCTTATGAATCAACGGAGTTTATTGAGGTTCCATTCTCTTCGGTAGAGTTTAATTTCTATACCCGCAAGCTCGTTGCGAAAACTACTGACGGCTATAACCTCACCGTAAAAGCGGACGTACTATCAGGCAAAATTAGCGGGGAGTTGCTCTATGACGCACTTGGAAAAGTCGGAAACATTGACGCCTCCAAAGGATCACCGTCGTCGGGTGGAGAGTATGTTGGTGGAGAGTATTTGGGTTTACTCAAGTGGGATGGACAGAATGCCTACCAGTACTCAAATCTAACCTTGATTACAGCATATGATGCAGATGAAGGATTGAAAATTTCTGCGACGTCAAAGTTAATTTTCGGAGATTGGACATCTCTTGAGTACCTCACCTACAAATACGACAACGTTTCCTTTAATCCAACAACTGGTCAAATAATTCTAAAAAGCGAAAACGCTGACGTATCTTTCAAAGGTTATCTTGACGACGGAGAAATCACTGGAGATTGGTTCTCCGACTACACCGGAAAACTTGGAACCTTGATCTACAACAAGGGCACGCCACCAACTCCAGATAGTAGCTTAGATCGTTTCTCAGCTATCAACGGGAGTTACCGAGGTCGTTTGACCAATACAAATGCAGGATCGAACCTCCCCGAAAGATTCATGGTGAGCTTTGTGACAGGGCGAGACCCTAGTCAACCGAACGGAATTAAAATCACAGGTAACGTTAGGTTCTACCTTGGCGACTTTAATTCTCAGGAATATGTTGAGATGGACCTATCAGAGATTCGATTTAACTTCTTTACAAGAGAGCTAGTAGCTTCTACGAGTGGTGAAGAAACTTATACTATTAACGGATTTATTGAGCCTACCGGCATATCGGGGAAACTGTTTCACGATGCCCTTGGCGAAGTAGCCGACTATGAGGTGGAAAAGCAATGAGAACAGTTTTGGTCATTGGCGTTCTGGCGAGCATATTTAGCCATCATGCTTTGGGACAGACAAAGAAGGCGGAAAAAAAAGGTCTTCTGGCAAAAATGGAAGGATCTGAGTTTCAAATTGAAAAGGATCTTGTAGAAAAATTCTACAACGACAGCTCAATTACAGCCTCAAAATCAGGTAGTGATAGCTCTGGAACCTCGGAGCTATCCCCCCAAATCGGACTGATGAGTTTGAAGGAGCTGAGTTTAGAGAATGACTACTTTAAGGCAGACTATGCAGAAAATTTGGGATCAATACCGTTGATTTCCTTTGCCGTCGCCAACCAAGTATTGAAGACGAAAGCCGCATCAATATTCGCGGTAGGTAGCTTTGGTTACGCATATAAGCAAGGCACCTACAAACTTGAGTCATCATCAGGAACAGAAATAGAAGATACGGTTACCTTTCAATGGGTTCCACTACAAATTGCGTCTCGGCTTGATTTTGAAATTCTTCGTATGGGCTTCCTTACTCCCAGTATCGAAGGAGGTGTAGGTACTAACTGGTTTCATCAGACTGGAACCGTTGATGGTGTCGATCAAGGTTTTTGGGTTCCTGTTTATCACGGCGCTCTAGCTTTGACTTTGTTCGGCGGAGCGATTGGCCCTAACGTAACCTTTGGCGGCATTACGATAAGGAGTCAATATCAACGTTCGATATCTGACGATCAGGCCTTCAGTGGTTGGTATCACAATCTTGGAACGAAGATCTTACTATAGAGCAAATTTATGAAGTTAAAGGTGTCAAAATTCATGAAGCCTCTACAGGTAAATCCTAAGATTTACTTAATCGCACCGGTAATAGTCGGAAGCATAGCTCTTGGTGTCGCCATGTTTAGTGAAGATAAAGCCCCAGCTGACAGTAGTGATTCTGAGGATCATCATCACAGCAGCCAAGAAATTAAACTATCTACACATGAATTTGGGATTGATGAAACAAACATCGCAACCACTTCGTCTGGCGAAATCAAAGAGTATCTAACGATTATCGGGAAAGTTGAGCTCAATCCTAACAGAGCAAGTCATCTTAATCCTCGCTATCCGGGAATTGTAAAGTCTGTTTATAAATCTGTTGGAGACTCCGTTAATTCTGGAACTCGTCTCGCAACAATTGAAAGCAATGTTGGTTTGCAGATCTATCATATCGCATCGAGCATCGACGGCACGGTCCTAACAAGAGATATCAGTATTGGCGAATATGTAAACGAAGATACCGAGGCTTTTGCGGTAGCGAATACTGACGTTCTCTGGGTGCATTTAACCGTTAGGCCGTTAGATCTTTCTCTAGTAAAGGTTGGGGATGAAGTTCTCGTGACTTCGAGAGACGGTTTGAATGTTACCAGAGGTAATTTGTTTTATGTATCGCCTATAGTTGATGAAAATACCAGAACAGCTGAAGCTACGTTGGAGGTGGCCAATCCAGATGGAGTATGGAAACCAGGTATGTTTATCGACGGCCATCTTCTTACAGGACGCCGCAAAGCTGCGGTAGTTGCCCCAAAACAATCAGTCTATATGAAAAATAGTGAACCGTATCTTCTAGTTCGAAACGGCAATTATTTTGAACTGCAAGAAGTTGATTTGGGGGGGAATGACTTTGATTCTTTAGAAATACTTGGGGGACTGGATGAGGGAGAGACAATAGTAGCTAATATCACCAAGGAAATTGAAGACAAACTGAATGATTTTTTTGACAAACAAGCAGAAAAGCAGGACGACCATGACCACGCAGAAGTCGATGATCATGGTGAGTAGCGATAAGGAATGGCAATGGGTTTATTAAATCTATCAGCATTGGCGATTGCGATTGTATGGAGCGCACAAAATGTGGCGTTTGGCCAAGAGAATCCTGCTTCAGTCGGCCTTGATCAGGCAAAAGAATTTGCTGCTAAAAATAACTATGAAATTGTTGCTTTAAAGCAAAAATTAGAGGCCGCGGCATCAAGGCGCAAAAGCCTCAATTCCGCGTTTATGCCAAAAATAGGCGTCACGGGCGGTATGGAGTTGCAATCTAACTCAGGGGAGAACGAAGTTCCCATCGGATACTTATACGGCAATTACAATCTGTTCAACGGGTTTCGGGACAACTACAACTCAAATTTAGCCGATATTGAACGCGATAAAATTGCAATCGAACTTAAGAAGATGGAATTTATCGTTGGTCTGGAAGTCGAGCAGTATTTCCATACATACCTATTCTACAAGGATCTAATTGCGCTTAAATATGAGGCCGTTGAACTAAACGAGGAACACCAAAAACTCGTAGCAAAAACTAAGGCTGCCGGCATTGCCTCCCAGACAGACGTTATGGAGTTCGAACTTAAAGATTCGCTTCTTAAATCAGAGCTTTTCTCATTGAAGCAGAAACAAGAAGAAGCAAGAATTAATTTAAAACGCCTTCTAGGGCAGGAAATTGGTTCTAAAATTGAGCCTGTTGGAAACCTACAACACCAACATCTCAACGGAACCATTATGGAATATCTAAACTCCATGAAAACTCAAAGCCCATCAGTGCTTTTGGCCGCAAAAAACCAATCAGCCGCTGAGATTAGCGCAAAAAAAGCTCGTTCCGGATGGATGCCAAGCATCGATCTTCAAGCTAGAGCGGGCTATCTTCCACTCGACGAACGGACCGAAAGCTGTTCTGTAAGTGGATCATCATCTCAGTTCCTATGCGAAAATGAGGAACCAGGAATGACAATCTCGTTGACGGCTACGTATGAATTTTTTTCTGGGTTCAGTACCACTTATAGCCGCTCTGAAAAATTGGCCGAATATTCAGCAGCAGAAGCAGAGTTGAGAAGCGAAATCTTAAATTCAATCACCAACGTAGAAACATCATACCGTCGCATAAAAACGATCGAGGCACGAGTAGATTTAGAAGAGGATAATGTGGCAAACGGAAGGAAGTACTATGAGTCAGTTAAAAAAGAATACAAACGAGGGTTCAAGAATTCTGCGGATCTAAGCGGCGCAGCAGATGGCTTGTTTGATGCTATGGAGAGACGCAAGAGATTTAAGTTTGATTTCCTCATTGAACGAATTGGTCTTGAAAGAGGTCTAGGAACTCCAGTGAGTATCGAAGTTATTAAAGAGAAATGATTTTTTACTGTGAAAGGAGAAACAGTGTCGATGCGAAGATTGGTCAACATTTTTGGGGTTGCAATGATTATTGCAACTAGTTCTAGTGCGATGGCTCAAAGCAGCTTATTTGGTCAGTACGTCGGAACAATGAAACATTCCAGGGTTAATAAGGATCAGTATGCAAAGTTAGATTTCATAGTCTCTAGAGAACAAGGGAATACATTGCACTTAATGGCGGTTTTGTCCCTGTATTTCGGAGATTTTGATAGTAGAGAATATGTCTCTTATCACTTCGATCAAGTTCGATACAATCTTGTAACCGGTGAACTCGTATTTGATCAACCAGATCAGGATGTCACCCTTATCACAACGAATTTCTCAGCGGGGGATTTTGAAGCAACCGTAAGGTCGACTGTAGCCGGAGACGTCGGTGAGCTTCAATTGGTAAAGGATGGAACCGCATCTCCTTCTCGCGAGATCATTGGCCCCCTGTGGGGAGAATACAAAGCGACTTGTGACAATGAGGTTAAGACCCTTCAATTACAAACTTTCCGATCAATGGCTGATACAGTTCGCATCGGCAACCCCTTTGGAAGTTACGAAATCAGAGGTCAGGTAGCAGCATATAGCCAATCCCTTTGTCCGAATGCACAAGCGCGACCTTGTGTTAAAAACAACATATATGCTGGTTCGTATAATTTTTATCAGGATCAACTCACATTATTGGGCCAGCAGCAACGTATGTCATGTACCGTCGTAAATGAGGACACGATTACTTGCGGAGCTTGCACTTTTGGACGGATATCCGATGAAACAACGTCGCTATCCCAAACGAACCCCAGGAGGCCGTCTAACGCTCTCGTGTCTGGAGGTGGAGGAGGGCTCAGCGGACCGGTCTCAGGACTTTCCGGTACATACCTGGGCTATTTACACCATGAGTTCCTTGATCAATATCAGGCGGGCGCAATTAATATCATAGCGTACCAAGACCCGGAAGGTAGCGGTCTGCGTATGTCCGCTACTGCAAATCTCTATTTTGGAGATTTGTCTTCTACAGAATCACTAAGCTATAGGTTTGAAGAGAGGCCCTATGAAATTCTAAGTCGACAATTTGTTTTTGAAAGAGCTAGCGCCGACGTCGATGCAATCCTGCAAGTAACACATATTGGAGATGGTGTGGTTCGTGGGATTTGGTATTCCATTTTGTTTGGCCGGGTCGGAACTTTCGAGTTTAATCGCGCACCATTGTCGCCTTTGCCTGGGAACTTGAAACCATTCAAAGATGTTGCAGGTGAGTATGAATCTGATGAATTAGAGTTAAATGTCGCTGTAAGAATGGCACAGACGCCGGTTAATACAGAGAATCCATTTTTTCCTTTAACATTTGGAGGATATTTGTACTACAAGGCAGGGTTTTCTCGTCGCATTGACATAACTGGTGGTAGCTATGATTTTTACACAGGGCGTCTAGGTTTTACTGTCGGCGACGGTGTCCGCGTTGCAACCGGTCTGAATATGTCGGACGAAAAAGAAATCAAATTAAAATTCAATTCTAACGGATTCGGGAGACTCCTACAGTCCCACGATCTTGTTAACTATAACTTGATGAATTAACGGGAGTGTACACAATGCAGAAAGTTCTCTCATTTCTTCTAGGATTAATTGCAATTTGTGGCATCTCAAATGGCCAAGAGCTTCGAACCTATACGTTGCCGAGTTACCCCGCAGACGCTGAGAACTGTGAAGACATTGCGGGAACATGGGGCCAGAAATTAGCAACGGATTTTGGGGTTAGTATTTTTCAGACGGAATGTAAACGTCCATACTCTTCTGGATACGGTGGCTATGATATAAATATCAGTTTCACTTCTAGAGTTCCTCTCCCACGAGAAACTAACATTAACGATCTTTTATATGGAAGTTACCGAGGAGAAGATGCTTGCAATGCAGATTTGAACTATCAGGTTGATCTGTTCCAATCGCAGACAGGATTAGAAGCGTATGCTGCATATTGTAGTCCAGAAGGATATCTTTTCCTTCGTGCGTTTGGCGAATCACCCATAAAACGTCGGTTATTCAACAGTCATTTTGCTGGAGAGTATAGCTTTGGCGACATTTGGATTGAAGACCCAGATCAGGTGAGATCAGATATTTTTGATGCCGTTTCCAATTTAGGAGTAACAGTATCTGAATTACATATAAGAACAGGGCGTGTGTATCTTTATTACTACGCTCGCGAGAGATTAAACCTTCAAGCTACCTATTTTACCTCCTACGCTAATGAAGAAGATTGTGAATCCGAAAAGCCTAGAGTTTCACAAACCATAGCGACTTTCGATGGTAACGCTATCTTCCAAATGTGTGCATCAACAGATAGTTTCCCGGTACCTCAGAAATCAATGTTTAGCCTTGTTTCAATGCCGTATCCATTTTTTTGGCCTCAGATATACCAACTGTATTTAGAAGACGTGCCTGGCACCTATCCTAACCTTAATGAATGCCTTACAAATCGACCTAATGTGGAGCGTTTCTATGAGCAGAGTCTTCAAAGAGAGGTTTATCAGTCTCTTTGTAGCTACCGAGAAGATGAACCAAGAAAATATATGATCAAAATTTTTAGGTCTGTTTGATAAAGGGAATGAATTTGCGACTACGAGGTCAACAACTACTATCGTCTATACCCTTGCGAGGTATGGTTGTCATTTTGTTGGTGGTATTTATCACGGGATTGGCATACCTCGCGCTATCAGGAAAGAAACCTAGCGGTGTTGGCCACGGTGAGCATGGACATGGCGAGTCTGGTGGTCACGATGAAGATAAAATAAATCTTTCCGAGACAGCTATTGAGTTGGGAGGTATCGTAACTGACCGGGCGATCAGCCGCCCGGTCATTTCCAGTGTTAATATAAACGGTAGAATTATTCCCAACCAAGATCATTTTGCCCACATCAACCCCCGGTTTCCTGGCGTTGTTCGTGCCGTCAACGTAAACCTAGGTGACATGGTTAAAACGGGTCAAACTCTTGCTATCATCGAAGCAAACGGAAGCCTTTCTCGATATCCGGTAGTTTCTAAAATGGCGGGTGTGGTTGTTAAGAAGGACGTAGTCCATGGTGAATTTGTAGCTGATAGCAAAGTTATATTTTCAATTGCAAACCTTGAATCAGTTTGGGTCGACCTTTCTGTTCCAGAAACTGATTTCTCTAAGATAACGGCGGGTCAAAAAGTTATTGTTCAATCGTGGGAAAGCAACAAAACGATAGAATCCACGATAAACTACGTGTCTCCAATTATCTATAAAGATTCTCAAACCGTTTTGGCCCGCACAATAATCCAAAATGAAGATCTATCATGGAGACCAGGGCTTTTTGTCACAGCAAAAGTAATTACCGACAACGACCCAGTGGAGGTCGCGGTTAATAGAGATGCAATTCAGATCTTAGAAGGAAAGAAGGTTGTATTTGTGCGAGAGGATGATGAACTGTTTGAAGTTCGCCCAGTCAAACTCGGTCGTGTGGGATCGAAATTTGTTGAAATTCTAAGTGGATTGTCCGTAGGTGAAAATTATGTGTCGGAAAACAGCTACATTTTAAAAGCGGATTTTTTGAAATCACAAGCGGAACACGTTCACTAGAAAAATATAGGGTAAGCTATGTTAGAAAAGTTATTACAGTTTTCGATTAAACAAAGATGGTTCATCCTTCTTGCGACCGTCGCTGTCTGTGGTCTTGGGGTCTATAATTATACAAGACTTCCAATTGACGCAGTTCCTGATATCACGAACGTACAAGTCCAGATCAATACTGAAGCCGTTGGTTATTCTCCTCTTGAAGTGGAACAACGAATTACCTACCCAGTGGAAACTATCATGTCTGGGCTGCCTGGACTGGACTACACGCGATCAATTTCAAGGTATGGGCTTTCGCAGGTAACAGTCGTTTTTAAAGACGGGACTGACATCTATTTTGCAAGACAGTTGGTAAGTGAACGGATTCAAAGCGTTAAGGATCAGCTTCCTAAAGGAGTTGAATCTGCTTTGGGGCCTATCTCAACTGGTTTGGGCGAGATTTTTATGTGGGTTGTTCACGCAAAAAAAGGAGCAAAAAAATCGGATGGCACCGAATACACACCAAGGGACCTACGCGAAATCCAAGACTGGGTCATAAAGCCTCAACTCCGCAATGTGCCTGGCGTCACCGAGGTCAATACCATCGGAGGATTTGAAAAACAATACCACGTAACACCAAACCCGGCAAAACTTCTAGCATATGGATTAACGTTTCTTGATATTTACGAGGCGCTTGCAAATAATAACGAAAACATTGGTGCAGGCTATATTGAAAAAAACGGAGAACAATACCTTGTTCGCTTACCTGGACAAGTAAAAACCATTGAAGAAATCAAGCAGATTATTGTTCAAAATAGGTCCGGTGTTCCTATCTATATCAAAGATGTTGCGGAAGTTATCTATGGTAAAGAACAGCGCACAGGGGCTGGAACCTATGAGGGGGACGAAGCCGTTGTAGGTACGGTATTCATGTTGTTAGGCGAAAATAGTCGAGTTGTTTCTCAGCGCGTTTCAAAGAAGATGGTTGAGATCAATAAATCTCTACCAGAAGGCGTCTTAGCAGAAGTGGTGTATGATCGAACGTCGCTTGTTGACAAAACAATCGACACCGTAAAGAAGAACCTAGCCGAAGGCGCTTTGCTCGTTATTGCCATCTTGTTTCTTTTCTTAGGAAACATCAGAGCTGCCATTATCACAGCTATGGTTATTCCCATATCAATGCTAATGACGATTACGGGTATGGTAGAGCGTCAAGTGAGCGGAAACCTTATGAGCCTGGGGGCTTTGGATTTCGGCATTATTGTCGATGGCGCAGTTATTATTGTGGAGAATTGCATTAGCAAGCTAGCTGAGGCCCAGCATAGGGCGGGCCGTCTCCTGACGATGAAAGAACGGTTTGAAGTTGTATTCAATGCTTCGAAGGAAGTTCGAAAGGCCACCATGTTTGGTGAGGCTATCATAACTATAGTTTACCTTCCGATTTTTACTCTATCTGGAATTGAAGGAAAGATGTTCCACCCGATGGCGTTTACGGTAATAGCCGCCCTCCTTGGTGCAATGTTGCTTTCGATGACCTTCGTGCCTGCAGCCGTTGCGATTTTCTTATCGGGAAAAATTTCAGAGAAAGAAAATCCGCTTATGCGCCTCGCTTCAAAGGTCTATGTTCCTATTCTGGATTATGCGATGAACAATCGAAAGACTGTGGTTTTATCTTCCGTCGGTCTTTTTGCAGTTTGTTTGTTAGTCGCGTTAAGCCTTGGACGTGAATTTGTCCCACAACTTGACGAAGGTGATATTGCGCTTCATGCAATGAGAGTTCCAGGGACTAGTTTAACTCAGTCGGTGGAAATGCAGAAGGTTCTAGAAAGAGAAGTCATGGATTTCCCAGAAGTGAAAACCGTCTTTTCAAAAATTGGAACTGCAGAGGTAGCATCAGATCCCATGCCTCCCAATGTTGCGGACACCTTCGTCATGTTAAAGCCACGATCCGAATGGGAACCAGGTCGTACCAAAGCCGACATAGTTAAAACAATTGAAGAGTATCTGGAAGATCTCCCTGGTAATAACTATGAATTCACGCAACCAATTCAAATGCGTTTCAACGAACTGATTTCGGGAGTAA
This sequence comes from Bdellovibrionota bacterium, assembly GCA_041391425.1. Lineage (GTDB taxonomy): Bacteria > Bdellovibrionota_B > Oligoflexia > Oligoflexales > JAWKNZ01 > JAWKNZ01. The sequence continues at coordinate 336,799 of JAWKNZ010000005.1, read as the reverse complement.
GGGCTGATGTTGCAGTTAAGATATTCGGCGATGACATGGATGTTCTGGTAGAAACAGCCGGAAAAGTTCTTTCAGCACTTCAAAGAGTAGATGGTGCTTCTGACGGTAGAATTGAGCAGGTTACCGGACTTCCAGTCCTCACTATCAAAGTAAATCGTAAGAAGCTTGCGCGAGTGGGGCTAAATATTTCCGATGTTCAAGAGGCGGTAGACATAGCAGTTGGTGGCAAGGCGGCTGGTAAAATTTACGAAGGGGACCGAAGGTTTGATCTGATAGTGCGTATTCCTGATGATATTCGCCGGGACGTTGACGAATTAGCACGACTGCCAATTCTAATTCCAGAACATGGCGATCAACAAGCTGAATCTGGAGGTGTAAGTGGCCTTTCTAAATACATCACTCTTGGCACAATTGCAGATTTAGATTTAACTCCTGGACCTAATCAAATTAGCCGGGAAAATGGGAAGAGACGGGTAGTTGTAACTGCTAACGTTCGAGGGCGTGATCTCGGTTCTTTTGTTGAAGATGCCCAGCTGGCTTTGAGTGAAAAAGTTAAAATTCCATCTGGATATTGGGTGGAATGGGGAGGGCAATTTGAACAGATGATATCAGCTGCCAACACGCTAAAAATTGTTGTTCCCTTGGCACTGCTGTTGATCTTCATCTTGCTGTTTACCTCCTTCGGAAATGTTAAAGATTCGCTATTAGTTTTTAGCGGCGTACCGCTAGCACTAACAGGTGGTATTCTAGCCATTTGGATTCGTGGCATTGCATTATCTATCTCTGCAGGCGTCGGCTTTATCGCCCTATCGGGCGTAGCGGTTCTGAACGGACTGGTTATGATTACGTTCATTGCCAAACTCCGGGAGGATGGACATTCTCTGGACGAAGCCATCAAAAAGGGGGCCATATCCCGTCTCCGTCCTGTACTGATGACTGCTTTGGTGGCATCACTCGGTTTTGTTCCAATGGCGTTGGCTACGGGAACTGGAGCAGAGGTCCAAAGGCCGTTAGCAACGGTCGTGATTGGCGGAATCATATCCTCAACCTTACTTACATTAGTTGTGTTGCCTGTCCTCTACAGAATTTTTCATAGCGATGAAAAACCTAAAAGTGGAGAGGTAGTAGATGTTTAACTTTAATAAGAACGAGGTTTCAAAATGATCAGAGCACAATTGGTAATCGCAACATTCCTAGGACTAGGCAACAGTGCTATAGCGAATGAGTCAGACACCAAGGAAAAGTCAAAGTATCACTGCGAAAAATCAGTCGACGGAAAGACGAAAGACCTTCCTGATGTCAAAAATCGAAAAGACTGCAAGAAAGCCGGAGGAAACTGGAAAAAGGCTCATAAAGAAGGGGGAAATGGACATCAACATGGGGAAGGCGACGATCACAATCATAAATGAGGTTTATCTATGATGAACACAATCGCAAGGTGAATCGGACTTGTTAGGTTGGAAGCCTATACATGTTTTTAATTGAGAAATCCAGGCGGGAGTTATGCATAGAAAGTGTTGTGAGGAGTTGCGGGAACTCCTCATTGAGACATGTGAGAAGGTTTGCTTTATAATAGGGGACGATGAAGAATCGGTCTGCCAAATCAATCTCTTATATTCAATTCTTGGGACTCGGAAACTAATGAATGCAGAAGTCGCTAAACAGTCAATTTTTGTCGGTGAAATGATCTTATGTACAAAAGTAGAGTACGAACGTGACGTTCGGTCCGCTATTCTTGACCAGATTATGCGCTGTCAAGATGTAGGTGATGATAGACAGGAAATGTTTGCTCGTGCTGAATTGCGTCGTCTTGATCGACAATTTTTCGTCTAATAAACCGGCGTGTGTGGATGTTATCTTCAACTAAGTTTGTCACGTAATGATTTTGCCCCCTCCCTAAATATTTCGATGACCACCTCCTTTTTGTTGAATGGCTTTTCAGAATCAATGAGGTTCTGGTTCATCAGACACATTACTTCTGTAAGTAAATCGATGATTTCTTGATATTCATGTTGGTTTCTGAATCTAACTTCGAAACGGGGATAGTCTGATGGCTTTTTTTTTCTTTTTCTATTTGTCATGATGCCCTTCCCCTTCCTACTTCAGACATTAATAAAACACGGCGTTTTTTCCTTCATATTTGCCATCAACTGAATCCGGCTTAAAACGTTGGGTGATGTTAGCGAAATTATAGAGGTTTATTTTCAAAAACTATTTACTAAAGTAATTGCAAAATAGTCTGAACAGAGCGAATGTCCGTTTTTCAACAGAAGCGAGGTATATAGAGGAAAAATGAAGAAGTTCTTGAAAGCAACGAGCCGGGGAATGGGGGGGCACCGCGAATCGCATTGTATATTCGTGTATCACTTAAGAAGCAAAAAGAGGTAAATCAAATCTACGCGCTTCGAAATTTTTGTGAAGCTATGGGATGGTCAAGAACCATCGAATTCGTAGATAAAGATCACCGGGGGTGGCAACGGTCACGCCCAGCTTTCGATGAGCTTCTAAGAGGCGTTCGATTTGGGAGGTTTGACCGCGTATTGGTGTGGTCCTTTGACAGGGCATCGCGTGATTGCGGCTTTTCCATCCAAATCCTTGATGAATTCCAATCCTTAGGAGTGCAGTTTTATTCCTATACACAAAGAATTGACACGTCAGATCCATATGGCCGCCACCAATACATCGCTATCGCAAACGATGCCGAGCTTGAAACGGCAAAGATATCCCTCCGCACTAAGGCCGGTCTGGAGCGCGTCAAAGCCGAAGGACGCAAACTTGGGCGCAAGCCTCGCGTCTCAAAGGCTCAAATAGTTGAGCTTAGAAAATCTGGAATTGCCGCCAAGGAAATCGCCGCGCAACTTGGAATCACGCCTCGCTATGTAAGAAAGGTTGTGCGCGAACATCTCGCTTCGTAAAAACTCGACCTTATCCACTATTTTTAATTCTAGGAATATAGTTATAGTGATCATCAGTGCATTATTGCCGTTTCATTTTCCCGGCTGCACAGATTATTCAGTGCAGTTATGTGGACAGACCTTCCAATACCTTACCTGAATTTCCAACCACAACGTCCTGTCAACGGGAAAATGAACGGCAATCACTTATGGCAGAAGCGCAATCTAAAACTTTAAATACTACCACGAGCGAGGAGGAGATCGCTCAGTTTTTAAGGGGCTTGGATGAAAAGAACCTGGCCCTTCAGGCGCAAACGGTCGTTGATGAATACCATCAATTACTTCGAGATCTAATACTAGGCAAACATCGTGTCGATCTATTGGCTACCGAAATCCTCGGTTACGACATCAGGGATTTCCATCAAGACATTATCGAAACCCAGAATAGGTGCGTCATCGGGAAGGCCATGATTTTAGCCTTTCGCGGTTGTGGAAAGTCCACAGTCGCTACGGTTGTTCGTTGCATCTATGAAATCATCAAAAACCCCAACATCCGCATTTTGATTGCATCGAAGACTCAGCTTCAGGCGGAAATCTTTCTGAGGGAAATCAAAGATCACTTCGTCACCAACGAAAAGCTAAGAAACATCTTCGGTGACCATGAGGGGTCCAAATGGGATACGAAGGAAATCATTGTTTCCAAGCGGACCAAGACGATCAAAGAATCAACTGTGTCATGTATCGGTGTTGGCGGTCCCACGGCCTCGCGGCACTACGATTTGATTATTTGCGATGACATCGTTGATGAGGAAAATGCCAGAACCGAGCTACAACGGGAACGCCTTAAGGTTTGGTTCTACAAATCTCTCCTGCCCACACTGGAGCCAAACGGACGAGTGTTCATTGTCGGCACCCGTTGGCATCCCGACGATCTTTATTCCTATGTCCTAAAAAACTCCCCCGAAATAAAGCCATGCGTCGTAAAAGCCATCGGACAAGACGGAACAACACCCTGGCCAGAGCGGTTTTCCATGGACCGTATCATTCAAATTCGAGAAGAACTCGGCGTTCCCATCTTTGAAACTCAATACCAGATGAATACCCAGGCGATGGAAGGCCGAATTTTTAGCTATGAGATGTTTCACTGGTATGAGCGCCCACCAGACGAGCTTCTCAGCTTTCAGGGTGTGGACCTCGCAATAAGTCAGAAAAGCGATGGTGACTACTTTGCTCACTGCACCATTGGTCTAGATCCATTAGGTAAGCGGTATGTGCTAGATATTTTTCGGACGCGTGCGAGCTTTGCAAAGCAAACTGATGTCATAGTAAAGCGGTTTTTTCGGTTCGAACCTCTCCGCGTTGGCATTGAAGCCAACGCCTATCAGGCTGCCCAAGCCAACACCGTTGGCGAGTTGATCGGTCGACGTAAAGTCGTTCCGATCTTCACTCTAAAGGACAAAGTGACTCGTGCCATGAAACTTGCCGCGAAGGTCGAATCCGCGGAGCTGCTTTTTCGTAAAGACCAAATGCATCTTGTTGAAGAAATGCTGCGAATGCCCGATGGCGAGCACGACGATATGTTCGATGCTTTGGAAATCGCCGTTAACACCTCGCAGCAAGGGATGCGAAAAAAACGTGCTGTAGAATTTGGGGTGATATAGTGAGTGAATCCGTTAAAGCCCTACAAGATCCGGGCAAAACTCAAGAAACCAATAGAACCATACTGAAGGCTATCGTCATTGGAAAGGACGACCCACCTACTAAAGATTCTGAAGGTGGGCATTCCCAGACACTCCCCACCGATACGTTCAACTACAGCGACGGCAACGTCATTGAGCCGCCCTATGATCTGCTGTTCCTCACAATGATTGAGGAAAACAGCTCATTCATGGGCCAGCTTGTTGATGCGATGGAGATCAATATCGAGGCATTCGGTGGCCGGATTCAAATGCGGGAGCTTTCCCCCAAACAAAGGGAGCAAAATAAAGAGCAAATCGAAGCAGAAAAGAAGGCCTTAAAGAACTTCCTGCTAAACATCAATCCAGACGATGACCTTACCATGCTTCGACGGAAGGCTCGGCACGACCTGGAACTTACTGGTAATGGGTACTTTGAACTAATCCCGGCGAGGGGCGACCACACCAAAATAACCGCACTCAACTACGTCGAAGCCCACACCATGAGGATTACAGTTCAAGACGATGATCTAACTCCTTTCACCAAGAAAAAGGTCGACGAAGACACGGGCGAGATCATGGAACAGACATTCCTCAAGCGATTTCGGAGGTTTGTCCAAAAGCGCAACAATCGCATGACGTATTTTAAAGAATGGGGAGATCCCCGCATTGTGGATCGAAGAGATGGCAAGGCCTTCAAGTCAGAAGACGAAGCGACAAAAGCCGGTGTCGAGCGAAAATACTGGGCCAACCCGGTCCTCCACTTCAAGATTCACTCAGCCAGAAGCCCTTACGGAATTCCTCGCTACATTGGGAACCTCTTCTCGATCTTTGGTAGTCGCGGGAGCGAGGAGATCAACTACACGACGATTTTAAACAATAACGTCCCCTCACTTCTGTTTTTGGTTTCGGGCAACGCCATGCTTACCGAGGGTACGATCAAACGTATGGAAGACTTCGCAAACAACGTCCTAAAGCGCACAAATAACCGTTCGAAGTTTTTGGTCATCGAAGCCGAGCCCGCGATCGAAGGCATGGCCAACAGCAGCACAGCGAAGATCGAAGTAAAGCCGCTCAAGGAGCAGCAGCACAATGACATGCTCTTTCAGACGTACGATAAAAACAATTCTGAGAAGATCCGCAGCGCCTTTAGAATACCGGGGATCTTTGTAGGCAAAACCGACGATATCAATCGAGCCACCGCGGAAGAATCTCGCAAATTAGCTGAAGAACAAATATTTGCCCCCGAACGGCGGGAGATGGACCGCAAGATAACTCAAATGTTTCTCGATATGGGCTACCAGTTTTGGATTTACAAGAGCTTTAGCCCCAACGTGACCAACGACGAAGATCTTATCAAGATGGCAAACGCACTTACAAAAGTGGGGTCCATTACGCCTAACGATGGTCGCAAAATAAAAGCCGACATTATGAACGAGGAGGTAGAACTCTATGACTCGGAAAAGGTGCCATTCGATCCCGACATACCTTTCCCTTTGACAATGGCAGAGGCTGTTAAGGGTGAGGTGTCTTTAGGAGGCAATCCAAACTCCGGCCCCTTAGCCCCTAACCAGGGTCAAATTCCAAACCGTAAGCGTAAATTGTCCGGCCCTTTGGAAATGCCGGATGCGCTAAAAAAAATAAGGGAGTGCCTAAATCCCAGCGAATCGCAGATCGATTTGGTTTCAGCCTGGGAAGAACGACTTCGAAACCATCTAGAAGGGTATCTGGAGGAAGCCGATGACAGCGACGGCTGAACAGCTACCCGAATCGGGTCGGTTAGAGATCGAATATGTTCAGTTGGTCTCCTTTATCGCAAAAGTCCGTGGCGAGCAGAAGGTGGTCGATAAGTTCAATCGTTCGTTGGCAAGAGTCATGGATCGGGGATGGCAACCAATTGCCAAACGTGCGGTCACCGATGCCATGAAAGAGTTCAAGGGAGAGCGAAGCGTAAATCAAGTTGCACGGATTGTCTCTCAGGTCGAAAAGGCTCTGCGATCATTTCAGCCGAAGATCACGTCGGTTGTAAACCGGCAGGTTGATATCATCTACCGGACTATGACCGAAAATTTCCTTTCCAAATTTGACTTAAAAATCGAAAAGGCAATTCTAAACGCGAAATTGGAGATCGATCTATCTGCGAAGGACCGCCAGGCTATTGATGCGATTCAGATGATAACCAACCAATCAGCAGGAGTCCTATTTCCAGAGTCGGTCGTCGACAAAGTCGTTCTTGCAGTGAGTGATGTTGTATTTGAACAGGGCTTGCCGAGCGAAGAGGCTGCTCGTCGAATCGAGAATGAAATCAAGGGTGCGCTTGGAAGCAATGCACTTGATAAAACCGTACCGACCCGGTTTCTAACAAACCCAGAAGACTATTTCGATACCCTTGCCAACAACGCAACTCTGTTGTCAAACAATATGGGCAGCATGATCTCAATGAGTGAAGCCGGAGTAGAAAATTACCGGGTTCTAATTATTGAAGACAAGCGTACATCGAGAATATGCCTGGCCATGCAGGATCGCATCATCTCGGTCGATTCGGGAATGAAAATGGTTGACCAAATTTTGGGATTCACCAGTGCAAGAGAACTAAAAGCGGCGTTCACCGGAATTCGAGACGATCAGGAAAAGATCTTGGCCCTCGCAATGCGGCTAACAACAACCGCTTGGCAGAAAATGGACTGGGATTTCCGCCCTATCATGGAAAGTGTCGGTCAATTGTTGTACCAGCGTTTTGAGTAAGGAGTGACTATGAGTGGGGCAATCCGAGAGCCAATTGTGAAACGAGCGGAAATTGTGAGATCTGGCATCCGTGTTCAATCGGTCATGCTGGATAAGAATTACTTTACAACGCCGGAAAGCGCCACATCCTATGCGGAAAGTATGGGTTTCGATGTTGATAAGCGGGACGAAATCGGTGACTACTACACCTTCGAACAACTTTCAAAAGAAAGATTTCGGGAGCCCCTCCAGGAGTTTAATTTTGGGAAAGGCGTCGTCGGAATCGTTGGTACCTTCGATTCTATTGAATCTGATACCTTCCAGTCCGCAAATGAATTTGTTTCGACCTTGGCGCGGATCCAAGACCTCCCAAACCTAGACGATGGCTTGGTCCCTGATAAGATGCTTCGAAAAATCGAACGCCTACGCGATGAACACAAGGGCGTCGTCGATGCTATAAAAACTACCAATGAAAAAATGCTGGGATTTCTCGAAGGATTCGGCGTGCTGCTTAGTCCCCTTGAAAAATCAAAAATAAGGGAAGCAAGTGAAGACATTGAGAAGCGGCATCCAAAACCATTTTCGAGCCCAGGCGGAAAAGATGTTTGGATCCCAACGCTTAGTCGCTATATCCCTGAGCATAAAACTTATGTTGAGCCATACGCAGGCTCGGCCAGCTTATTCTTTGCCAAGGAACCAGCACAAAATTCCATCCTCGCCGAGCTGAATGGGGACATGGTCGGCTTCTTCAAGTTTCTACAAGGAGCTTCGGAAGCAGATCTGGAATGGCTTAGGAATCAAGAATGGGAGCGTTCCGAGTCCAGATTTAATGCGCTACTCAAGCGAACTCCGTCCTCTCAAAGAGAGAAGGTATACAAGTTTAAATATCTTAACCTCCATTCTCATCGTGGACACGGCGCGACCTTCGACAAGAGTACAAAAGGCATTAGCACTGGCAGGACGTTTCTGGCCAACCTCGAAAAATTCCGGGACCGCCTAAAGTCAGCGAAAATCCTCAACCAGGACGCACTTGCGGTCATGAAACGATTTGACGGTCCCGATGTGTTTTTTTACGTGGACCCGCCTTGGAAACCCGTTGGTCGAGGCTCCGAATGGCGTGAATTCGACGAGGACGAGTTCGTCAAAGTAATGAAAGGCCTCAAAGGTAAAGTTCTTATCTCCTACCAAGGAGATTTAGATCTTGGGAAGCGATTTAGTCGAAGGTCATACACGAAGAATCAATTCGGAAATATGGCAGGGAACGAGTCTCGCCAAACCCTCTATTACAACTTCTCCCGTGTGCGGAAAGGGGAACCAGAGACCTTCGACGTTGACGTGGCGCTTGCTCTTGCTGCCATCGGAAGCATCGAGATTCCAAAATCTAGCGGGTACTCTAAGACATTGGGCGAAGTGCTGAAAAAAGGGTTTCTTAGCGGGCATCCAGAAGGTGGACCGCACGCGCATCGCATCGATCGAATTAACAAGTCAACCCAGGACGACGACGGACATCCTCACCTATTCATTCTGCCCGATGGCAATCTGCTCATGACCTTTGAAGACGGCAACCATCATCATCCGCTATCCGACAGTGATGTAGAGACTGCCGCAAGGGCAAGCTCAATCCATAAACACAAAGCAACACTAGCCTCCGATCTGAAACTCTCCAATGGCACGGTTTTGAAATCAGGCACAGTGCTTGAAACCGACGAAGGTGGAGACCACGAGCACGGCACCATGCTTGAATCAACGCACTTTGATGGGGCACACCCATACGCTGACCTTGCCAGATGGAACTATTCTAAAAAGCCTAATGCCGGGAATTTCTCAGTAGATTCCCTGTACCTGAAGGCACCAGCGAAAGAACGCAAGTCGAGTTATGGCACAGCCACCCATGCCACCTTGGCCAAGTCAACCAAACTCTCCCTTCAGATCGATCTAATGTTTGGGGTGCAGTTGGTAGACCGTTTTCTCTTGAGGCCTTGCATGATGGCCTCGTCGTCACGGTACAAAAAGAATGGTGACGATCTGAAATTTAGGGACAAAGATGGTGCGGAGGTTGACGCCTTCGGAGCCGAAACTGACCGACGTATTCAAGACGGTCGATCGAAATTTTACTATCGACGGGGTGGCTCGTCAAAGACGAGCACGGCAAAGGTCATACCCCCAATTGTTTAGTCCTATCTGACATTCAATTTCTCGATCGCAATGTTAAGAATCTGCCGTTTTCAAAACGCGAAAAAATGTTGAAAAACTTTTTCTCGGTCTACCTCATGGATTGCGACCAATTTCAATTGCAACCTACTCGAAAGGTTCAAGCTGAATGCGATGTCGGTTCGGCCCTTGAATGGGTCGATGCGGAATCGCCTCTCGGTTTCATCGCTAAGACCCTTGATGGTGCCTATGGTGACGGCTGGAAAATGTGGATCCCCGAAGAAAGCAAGAGTGAGATCGAAGTTCGCATCCGCAAAATCGACGACGATAAACAACTCGTCTACGGCGTGGTCCTAGAACCTGAGACAATCGACGCTCAAGGTGACATTATCTCGGACAACGAGGTTATCGAGAGGCCTTCCAAGATTTTATGAAGACGTCCCAAACCATTGGGCTCAACCATCAGACGAAAGCGGACGGAGTTAGGATCATAGAGGCAACCATTGTTCGATGCGATCAGAAGATTTTCGGCGAGCCCGTCAAGAAGGGCAGTTGGTGGATGGGAATGTGGATCCCAGATGCGTTGTGGCCGGATGTCAAATCAGGAAAGATCACTGGATTCTCGATTGGAGGCACCGGAATTAGAACGCCTACGAAAGCTGCGTGACAATAGCGCGACAATAGTAATTGCACTATTGTGACAGATAACTGACTTCCTTTCCGAGGCTACAACGGAGTCAAACACCCGCAGTAGCTGGTTCAAATAGCAAAAGTAAGACGACTGGCTGGCATCATCAAATTTGACCCCCATCGCAACAAGTTTTGACCCCGATTAGCGGAGCCGAAGGCGACGAGCAAAAGTGCAATTATCTTAAATATTCAAAGGGGTCAATTTTTTTCTATAATCTTTCACGATATGAACCTCCTTTAAGTTTTATAGTATCAGATGGATTGATTAATCTATCGACAATAGCCTCAGCAATTACGGGATCTTCAAATAGTGATTTCCAACCTTTTGAATCAACTTGAGAAGTTAAAATTACAATTCCGTTACGATATCTTTCTTCAAGCAATTCAAGCAAAAGGTTTGCTTCTTCGTGAGAATAATTTCTCAGTGCAAAATCGTCTAGAATCAATGCCTCAATTTTTTTTATTTTTTGTATGAATTTAAGGTAGGTGCCGGCTGCCTTTTGAGCTTGCAACTCTTCAAATAACAGATTTACAGAGAAAAAAGAAACAGAGGTGCCATCGTCACATAGCCTCTTACCTAATGATATTGCAATGTGAGTTTTACCTTCACCAGTTTTACCAAGAATAATTAGGTTTTGAGTTTTGTGATAGAAGTTTAATAATGCCAATTCCTTCTGCTTAGCTTTTGTAATTCCTCGATCAAAACTGGTATCCCAGTCTTCAAGTTCATAAAGATTTCTAAATTTTGCTTGCCTTACTAGCTTTCTAGCTTTAACCCCTTTGCGATAGTCGATTTCATCTTCTAACAGTAATCGGATGAACTCATTAGGGTTTAATTCGTTTGCTACAGCTTCTTGGTACCTCCTTTCTAGTGATTGTGATATTCCGTACAATCGAAGTTGTTTTGCAGCTTGCATTGTTGTTTCTAGCATTTACTCTCCTAACTTTTCTCATGGAGATGCAAGGTATTAACATCTCTTATTGGTGCACATACCTTGAGGCGCTGACCACCAGCGTCAAAATACTTTGCACAATTTTTAAAAAATGAAAGTGTATATTTATTAAATGTTAATGCTTGTCCAGCAGCATATTCAATTGCTGCTGGGGATGCTTCTGTTTTACAAAAGCGAAGAATTCCTTGAACACGTCTAAGTCGTCTCAAAGGATAAGAATCGTCGAACTGCTTTTTAACTAAGTTATGAAGGTTTTCACCAATTTTTGCTGCTAGAATAATCGAATTTTGTATTTCGTACCTATCTAGTTGTATCTTTTTATCAGGAAGATGAGAATCAACAATACTTATTTTACCGACACCATATGTACGACTATGACAGCAAATTACAGTGGTATCTTGGCTATAAATTTCAATAATATTCTTTGTATATTTAACTCTTACAAACTGCCCGCAGTATTTAAATGGTACAGAATAAAAATTTTTATCAATCTGAATGCAACAATCTGGATGAACTTTTGCTCTTTTCCATTCTGCGATTTCATAATTTTCTGTGTTTACAGGTTTTAATAGCTCCTTTTCATTTTGAAATCTATCATATCGACTCACATTATAATTTTTCATGATTTGTCTGTTAAATTTTTTTAAGAAAGCATGCAGCCTTTCATTGAGATCTGCCAATGAATAAAACACTTCATCAGACACCTCTTGATAGAATGTTTTTTTTAGTACACCAATAGTTGATTCAACAGCAGCTTTATCCTTTGGTTTGTAAGGACGAGCAGGTAGTCCTGCAAAACCAGCGTGGTTAGCATAATCACAATATGTTTCATTCAACTCGGGATCATATCTATGAGCTTTGTTGACTCCAGACTTTAAATTATCCAGTACAACATAAGGAGTAACTCCACCAAAGAAAGCCCACATTTTTTCATGGCAGCGGATAAATGATTCTAACTTTTGATCTAAAACAAATGTTGCAAAGGTATAACTACTAAATGGTAAGACAGCACAAAATAAATGTGTTTTTGTTTGCTTCCCTGTTTTTCTATCAACGATATATATGCCAGTGGAAAAATCTACTTGAGTTTTTTCGCCAGGGGAATGGATAAGTCGTAAAGATGGTGCTAAGCCTTTTTCTAAACGTTGCTTAATAATCCGCGCAAAACTCATATATGCAACTGGTGGCTGATATTCATTAAAAAGCTGTTTTGAAGTCTTTCCTGTAGCTTTTTTCTTGACTATCTCATCCCAGTCGTATTCTTTTTGCCAAGCTGCTGAGTTATTTTTTATACGAGTAAATTCAGCACCGACGTGATCTTCTTCTTGCTGGGTAATTGAACGAATATACTTACGTACTGTGTTCTTGGAAACTTCAAGACTATTGGCAATCTTTTTTATTGGATAGCCTTTTTGATGTAGGGTTCGAATCTGATCAATCATTTTCTTTGACTTCATAGCAACAGCCTATTTGGATAAAAAATAGGCATAATTAGACATCATTGCGCCACGTCAAGCCTTTTACGATTCTTGTTTAGTAATCGAACATTTACTGTTGCTAAGGGGGTCAAACCAATGTTGCAACAGGGGTCAATTCTACTGTTGCTAAGGGGGTCAAATTGATGTTGCGGGAGGGGTCAGTTTTGATGTTGCCAGTCACGACTGGGAATTTGTGATGAACGAGTTGGCCTACCGTGGAATCGCTGGCGACTACATAAAAAGAATCGAAGACCAAATGGAGTGCGATCCCATCGCTACCCTCGTCACCCTGCTAACATGCTTTGGAAACATTATCGGAAGGAAAGCACATTTCCATCAGCAGGGATCGGATCACTTTACAAACATTTTTTCGTGCCTTGTCGGTAACACTGCCAAAGCACGAAAGGGCACCTCGTTTCGGTTTGGAAGTGCGGTATTTAGAGAGTTGGAACCTGATTGGTATTTAAAGAACATTCACAGCGGGCTATCCAGTGGTGAGGGTTTCATCAATCCAATCCGCGACGCTGACGATGACTACGAAGACCGGAAGCAGGGAAGAAAAAGCTACGATGATGCACCTCACCCTGGTGTGTCCGACAAACGCATGCTCGTCAAACAGGAGGAGTTTGCAGCGACGTTTAAGGTGGTGGATCGATCTGGGAACAACCTCACGGAATATATTCGAGAGGCATGGGATTCCGGCAACCTTCAGACGATGACGAAGCGACCATTGCGCGTCACCAACGGCCACATTTCGATTATAGGGCATATCACCAAGGCGGAATTACTTAAGACGATGGCCGCCACCCACGTAGCCAACGGGTTTGGCAACCGCTTTCTCTGGTTTTGCGTGCGCCGTCGCCGGATGATTTCCTGGGGTACCAAGCTCGACATCACAAAGTTTCCCGACCTACTGGACTCTTTCCGAGACGCTATCACCTTCGGCAGGGAGATTGGTCGCATCGACCCGTCGCAGGCAGCCTTAGAGTATTGGGATCAGCTCTATCAACAACTTAGTCCGGGGCTTCTCGGCACACTAGGAATGATGACGAGCCGGTCTGAACCCCAGGTGCTGAGACTGGCCATGATTTACGCATTGCTCGATTGCTCACCACGCATCGAGATCGAGCACATCCGAGCAGGTCTCGCCATTTGGGAGTATGCCGAAAACTCTGCACGGTACATCTGGGGAAATCGTGTGGGTAACCCGGTGGCAGATCAAATTCTCAAATACCTCAAAGCGAATCGTGAGGGTGTAAACCGAAAAGAAATTCATAAGTTGTTCAACAACAACCGCCCCGCCGAGCAAATCACCCAAGCTCTCAGTGACCTTGTGGAAATGGGTTTTGCAGTGAAGACGACCATTGAAATCAAAGGTCGGCGTGTCGATGCGTGGAAGCCCACCGATCAAGCAGTGGGGATCAAATATTACCTATGACGCTACTAGAGTTCGTAAAATTCGTAGAGTTCGTAAGTTCGTTCAATTCGCACAATTCGTTCAATTCGCACAATTCGTTTAGTTCGTACAATTCGTTCGGTTCGTCTGTTCGTAGCGTTAGTCAGTTAGTGTTCGTACTTCTGATATCAGCCTCAGTTCGTCGGTTAGTGTTCGTACTTTCGGGTTTGGGGCTCAGTTCGTCAGTGAGTGTTCGTACTTTCGGGTTCTGGTTCAGTTCCCCAGTTAGTGTTTGCATCTAGGAGATTGATATGAAGGTGGGCGCGGAAGAAACTTTGCTGAAGCATCAAAACGAGTTCATTGGCTACATCCTTACTGTGGCCGAGAGCTCACTCACCCCCGCCCAATTCAAAGCATTCAAGAAGTTAGTGCTGGAAAGGTTTCATTCGGGGCTCAAACCCCGAATCTACGACGTGTTCCGAAAGGGACAGAGCAGGTCAGGGCTAGATGCCGCAAATGGACAATATCGCTAGGAAAGGGGTTGCATAATGAGTGGATAAATCTAAAGAAAATAGGAACTTAGGTGGCGAGGAACCGCTTCAAAATAGCTCCGAAAGGTGCTATGAGAACAGCGCTACGAGCGGATATATCCGCTCTAAAGGTAAGGTTTGTACGGGATGCAAAACATGGAAACCGTTACAAGAGTTTGGACGGCGAAACGATCGAAAAAAAAGCATCCGTGGAACGTGCAAAGGGTGCCTGGCCCTCAAAAGACGTTTTGCAAGGAGCAACCGCGACGAAGAGGTAGTTCGGACGTCAGAGGATGGTGTGGCAATCAACCTGAAGTTGAAGCCCACAGCGGAATTTTGGACTGCATACGGAATGATGTTGGATTGGATCTGCGAGAACGAGTTCAGAACCAGACAATCTGTTTGTGGTGGGAAGGAGCCAATGGACGAAATTGGATCTTCGAACGAAGAAACACCTTCAGAGTCTCGAAACATTATTTGCGGTGAGTAGAGAATGATCGACAGCAACGCCGAGTTGATTGATGGCCGACAGCACGACGACAAATCCACCATTCGTGCGGCAGTATATGCTCGGTACTCGTCAGACATGCAGAGCCCCGATTCCGCTATCGACCAAATCGACCGGATTAAATACTACAATGAAAGAAAATTAATTCGGCTTCTGAAATATCCATCAGACAGGTTTCATGTAACAATCGATGAGAATTGGGTTTTAAAGGATGAGGCGGAAAGTGGCAGAGTAGCAGATCGTCATGGTTATGAGATAATTGTTGATGGCATTCGAAAGCATCAATTCGAAGTATTAATAGTCGATGACCTTTCCCGTTTAACGAGGTCGCTGGGGGACCAAATTGATCTCTATAACCTCTTGAAATTTAAAGGAATCGAACTCTATAGCGTCTGTGAGGGAATCAGTTCTGAAGCTCCCAATGCGAAGACTTTTTTCCAAATAAAGGGAATGGTCAATGAACTTGGAAATGACATAAACGCGCTTCGCACGCGAAGAGGGCAGGAATCGAGAGTATTAAAAGGTTTCAGTGCCGGTGATACTCGGTACGGATACTCGACTAGGCCGACACAATTGAGAATGCAGGGTGGTCGTGAGATACCGTCTCATTTTGAAATTGTCGTTAATCCCGACGAAGCCAAAGTAGTCAATCAAATCTATGATTGGTTTCTATCTGGCTGGGGCCGCGCAGCTATAGCGAAAGAACTAAATCAACGAGGTATCCCTTCATCAAAGAGAAGCCAGGCAATTTGTGGGAAAACATGTAACTGGAATCCGACACCCATTTTGGGCATTCTGCAGAGCGAAAAATACATTGGCATATGGAAATGGGGCAAAACCAGAACGGTTACGAATCCTGAAACCAAGAGAAATGTTCGGTTGAAAAATCCAGAGAACGAGTGGGTAGAGCATTTAGAAGGCAAGAATATTCGAGAAGATTTAGCTATCGTTAACTTTGATAAATGGAAGCAAGTTCAAGAAAAATTGGCTCGCAATAAGCGCATCTACCGTGAGAGCAGCACGGCGGCGGAAGTATGCAACAAGACCCGACACACCGGCGGAAGCGCAAGGTATCTCTTTGCCGGGATCTTCAAGTGCGGATCTTGCGGTGGTCCTATGTGCTTGGTAAATGCTCGATACTATGGGTGCTTTACCTATTATCGTAAGGACAAGAAAAAGTGCTCCAATCAACGCACGATAAAACGAGACAAGGTCGAACCGAGAGTATTGAAGAAAATCATTAGTGTTTTGTCAGACGAGGAGTATTTGAAGCGAGCTTCCACAATGCTTAACGATCGGATAAAATCCAGAATGAAACTAACGCCCGATGAATTGAAGAGATTTGAATTGGAAAGGTCGGAACTAGAAACCGAAGTTTCAAACCTGTTGAAGTTCATTGCTACCCACGGAAACATCTCGCAGAGCGTTAGCGATTCACTTGCTCAAAAGGAAAGACGTTTGGGGTATGTAGATCAACGCGTAAAGTATTTAAAGTCAGTCAATCTGGAGTCCATACTAGTGACACCTTTTGCGCTAAGAAGCAAAGTGGAAAAGTTTTGGAGCCTTGTCGATACCGATCCCACAGAAGCTAACCCGGTCCTAAGACGGCTTCTGCCAGAGGGCTTGACTTTCTACCCAACCGGAGATCTCGAATTGAAACAAAGGAACCAATGGAATAGTGGCTGGGAAATTAATGGTAGCGTGGGGATCGCGCCCGATTTAGGGTTCTCAAATTTGACAGATGGCGGAGAGAGAGGGATTCGAACCCTCGTTGCAGTTTCCCACAAACACGCTTTCCAAGCGTGCTCCTTCAGCCACTCGGACATCTCTCCAGTCTGAAAATAGAAGTAATGTTAATTGCTTATCTAGGATGAAAGGTCAAGTATAATCGGTTAAGTTAGTAAAATCATTGAGTTGGATAGCAATGCCTATTGAGTAGAGGTGTTGTTATAAAAGGGACTTAAGATAGCAGCAATTTTTTCGGGGATATCAAAATGAAGGTGATGGGCCCCAGGAAGCTCTATCACTTTAAGGTTTTTGACAGCATTACACCTGGCGGCAATCGTATCTCTCTCGTTCAAATAGCCATCTTCGGCTTTGATGAGTATTGATGGTGCTTTAATTTGGCTCAAAAAAGCTAGAACTTGGCTTTCGGTTAGGCGGTGTGGAGATGGTAGGGTTAACCTAGGATCGGTTTTCCAATAATAATATGCGTCTTTTTTTATCAAGCCACGTTCCACCAGAAGGGCTGCTCCCTTGGATGAAATTTTTGCGGCTGCAATCCTCGCAGCAAGGGCGGAATCTTTGCTTTCATAATATGGTAATTTTGAGTGGCCGCTTATGCGTTTGTCTATGTATTTAGCAAAAGCTTCGGGAACTTCTTGGGCTTCTCTCGTTAAAGGCCCAATGCCTTCTAGTAATGCAAGTCTACTTATTCTGCCTGGAAATGTTCCGGCGTATAGGGAAGCCACACAGGCTCCGAGAGAATGACCTAAAAGGTTGAATTGCTGCCAATTCATAACATTTACCACTTCATGAATATGGCTTACGTACTCTAACATGGAATAAGTTGTCGAAGTTGGTAAGTGTTGAGAGTTACCATGTCCAGCAAAATCCAATGCGTAGATATCATGATCGGGCATTTGTCTCGCAAGTAGCTCAAATGAGTTGGCATTGTCGAGCCAGCCGTGTAGCGCCAAGATAGGTGAGGGTGAGCGTCCTGGCCGGTGAACTACGGAAAGGGTTATACCGTGTTTAGGGAGTTTGATTTGGAATTCTTTTGTGATCATAATGCACCCATGGCAAGAACCATTATTTCGATTTTTGGGCTGAGTATTGAAATTTTACTTCCCTTAATAAGGCATCAAAAGGATATCGAGACAATTTAAAAGCCCTCTACATCCTAGCAAGAATGTGGAGGGCTTTTAAAGGATTATGTTATTAAGAGAGTTATTTATTTACTCTTAACGTTAAGCTTATAACGTTCTTTTTGACCCCTTGGCTGATCAGTATTAACTTTACCGTCAATAAGTTTTTCCCTGACGCTTTCTGAGAAAATACCGTTTAGTCTAGCACCGGTATTACCAGTATTTGCCATTACTTCAATTTTTTCCTGGTTACCTTGTGGTGTTATACAGATGCCCTTTATAGAGTATCTTTTTGTTCCGACTTGTATCCATCCAGTAGCATTGTGTCTGGTTTGATTAGGATCGATGGATTGGCATTTGAATGTTGCTTGGTTGCCAAGATCATTTTTATCTATCTTTTGGAATACTACTGTAGCTGCTACTCCAGGTTGACTTTGGGTATTTAAGTTAATAGCTTTTCCTACAAGCTTGAGAGGCAATGTGCCATCATTGATTCCAGCTTTGAGCGGCGAAATAAAGGCTACTAAAGCGCCGCAAAGGATCCCAAAAATTTTTATTTGATTTTTCATGCAGTTCTCCTTATTTAAGCGCATGCCAATTTATAACCTAATCGTCCAGAAAGAAGCACAATTGGCTGCCTTTGATATTTTTCAACCATTCCCCTGACTCTTTTAGCAATGTCAAAGATTCTGGGGTCGTGGACTCTAGATTTATATTCTTCTGATGGCCATAGCTGGTTGGCTATAATTTCTTTTGAGACAAAATTATCGTTGCCATGTAGTACTTCTAAAAAGCGATATAGAAGCGGTTTGTCATGGAATGCTAGCCAGTGGTCTTCGATGAGAATACGCCTATTGTTAGGGTCAAATTCCATAGGAATTTTGATTGAAAAGCTATGCTTTTCAAATTTTTTATTAACAATATGGCTGAAAAACTTGGATTCATTTTCATCAATAAATGAACGGAGCATATCTAGGGTCCAGTTCATTTCCGATGTTTTTCCTGCGCGCTCATAATATGACGCTTGTCCATATATACTTCTGCAAATAAAATAGCTCCAACCTTTTTTTGATGAAAGGTGGAGTGCATTTTTGAAATATTTTAAAGCTTCATCAATTTTTGATGTGCATTGGCAGTGATAATTTCCTAAAAATAGCATAAGGCTTATCTTTTCGTCATCTGATTCAAGTGGTTCAAACCTTTGTAGATCAAAGACTACAGGCTCTAATTCTTGCCAGCTTTCGTTTGAATACAAGACATTGGCCATACCAAGGAGTGCTTTAAATTGCAGTGTTTTTTCATCAGTTGATTCAAGTAGATCCAAAAATAATTCATAAGCACCTTTCAAATCATTATCGAAGTAACTTAAACGCGCCAATGCATAGGTGTAAGCACCTTCGAACGTATCATCTTGGAGCCTTGTAAGGGTCTGTAGTACTTCGACAGCCTTATCGATTTGATGGAGCTCAAAGTAGGAGTTAGCTTTTAATAAAGCTAAGTCGGGTGTTCTGTTTACTATAGTATCGCAGCTATCGATCGTTTCTAAAACACGGAGAAGTTTATTGAAACTGCAGTGATAGAACAAGTCTTTCAGATTATCAAGTTGGACAGATCCGGCCATTATTCCTCCACGGCTTTTCTACGGAAGTTTCTGCTATCTTTCTAAATTACCTTCGTCCGTGATTTAAAATTCAAACTGATCAACATTTACCTTCTTTAAAGATTCTCCTGCGCTGAGAATGCAGGTATTGTGCCTATAATAATTTTCTACATAACTATTTAATAATTAATAAATAATTACATCTGACAGGATCTGCTTAATAAATAAATGGTTTAAATCTGTTATGGAGGTATTCTTTCTATACCAGTTACGATGGTAGATGTTGGATTTGAAATGCGCTTGGTTAAGGATTATCGCAGAGGTGGAAATAGTTTATTAAAACAGCTAGTTAAACTAACATAAGCAGCTGCATTGAAAACTTCATACTTAAAGTGATATAATTTATCTGCTTAAAATTAAAAAGAAAAATAGAAATTTGGACAGGGCTACTTAATATTTAATTTTAGGTAGCTTTGTGGTCAGGGGTCACTATGAATGAGTTTCCAAAAGAAGTTGTTAGTCTAATTGTTCAGGCTGTTGAGGAATTGTTCCAAGCTAATAATATTTCTAGCATTGAGCATGTGGAGCATAAAGGCAGTCCGGGAGATGGAAATGACTATTGTGCGGTGATTGGTTTTGCGGGCGAAGCCATAAAAGGTTCAATTGCGGTAGCAATGGGCCTACCTTTGTTGGAAGCATCGAACCCGAGTAAAGCAATGGGGATGGATGTGGCTGAAGAGGATCTAGCAGACTGGCTTGGAGAAATTGCTAACCAAATAATCGGCCGTGTGAAAAATTTAATTTTGAAATATGGCGTCGATTTTATGATTACAACACCATCAGTTTTTCATGGTAAAAATATAAATACAATGGAAACGAAGCCAGAGTCGGCGAGAAAAGAGCTAGTTTTTAAACTTGATGGGTTTCAAATGCATTTAGTCGCGCTAATCAACTTAATGAGGCCTATAGATTTTAGCGTCGAAAATGAAGATGCAGGTGGTGAAGAAGAAGGAAGTTCATTATTCTTTTAGTTAGTCATATATAAAAGCTATCCGAAATTCTAAACTTCAGATAGCTTTTAAGCCCTAATCGCTTAAAGCGATAAATGCCATATAATAAAAGATCCATCCGCTAACAGCAGTTGCTGTCATTAATGCTGTCGCCATCCATCCTAGCTTTTTGTGATTGGCTGCAAACTGAGAGGTGTATTTTAACTCGCGATCAACTCTTTTGTATGCAGTAATCAATTGTACCATCCAAGCACCAAAAGCTAAAATCGCAATAGCGATATGTAGATAAAGAAATGGATATAAAATCGTATCAAAAAAAGGTGATTTTTTAGCTTGTTCTTGCCATCCGTACAGTCTGACATCCACTTCGAATAAAATAATCGCAGCAATCAAGATTGTGCTGCTGAGTAATTGTATTTTTCTATGTTGTCTTACAGACTTTTTTTTCCTGACATTTGCGATGCTATAGCCAATGATACAGAGAAAAAGCCCCATCGCGATCACTAAACTATCCATAATAAAGCTGGCACGGCTTCCAGGAATAAATCCGCCACCCACATTGTTCTCCTTCTTTTAAAAACTCCCATAATATCTTTAATACAAAACATTTAGGAGTCTAATGTATCGGATCGGTATCCATTAACAAATAATACTTGTTTACAAAACACATAAAGAAATAGATCAATCAAAGCGCATTTTGTATCCCGGATCCGAATTTCTAGCCGGTTGCCACATTGCTTCGTCGTCAGGAAATCCTCATGTATTAACATGTACACTACGGTTTCCCACCTCCTCGCGCCTAGCACCTGGCCGAACTTCGAATCCGTTGAAAATACTACAGTTTTTCAAAAAATTTCAGACCCCGGTTGTATATGGGTGTTGCGCTGTATTTTGAAGTTGTCTGATAAAAGCAGGCCTCGCGCCTTATAGAAAAGTATTTTTATAACAATCTAGCTTTCCAACTCTGGGCATGCAACGCTTCAGACAACTTCTAGTTCGACTAACGGTTGAAGTTAAGGCAGGCTTTACCCATAAGGCGTAAACCAAAGGCAGAACCACCATTAGTGGGGTAGCCTGTTGCTTTGCAACTCCAGCCGGTTCCGGCAATATCTAGATGTGCCCATTTTGTATTACCGACAAATTCTTTCAAAAATGCTCCAGCAATTATTGTTCCGGCTCTAACATTGCTGGAAGCTATGTTTTTATAATCTGCGATATCACTCTTAATCTCTTTTTCGTGCTCTGGCCAAAGAGGAAGCTGCCAAAAAGGTTCTCCCACTTCTTTAGATATATTGAGCAAATAATCCGCGGTATGCTGATCGTTTGACATCATCGCACTGCCGGTAGTACCTAAGCTATGTAAAACAGCTCCAGTAAGTGTTGCTATATTAATTACCATTTCTGGTTTATAAGCTGTAACAGCATGGTGTAATACATCGACTAAAACTAAACGGCCTTCGGCGTCGGTATTTAATATTTCGATAGTTTTACCATTCATAGCTTTGACGATATCACCTGGGCGTGTGGCGGTCGAACCTGGCATATTTTCTACAGCGCCGACTAGACAAACAACGTTAACAGGTGGTTTGACCATACCTAGAAACATGGCTGTTCCTAGTACTGCAGCGCCACCGGACATGTCATATTTCATTTCGTGCATGCCTGCTGCTGTTTTTAAACTAATACCGCCAGCGTCAAAGGTAAGTCCTTTGCCGACTAAGGCTAAGGTTTTACTTGTATCCACTCCTTCAATTTCGATGGTAATAAGCTTTGGATCTATTGGTGTTCCGGAAGCAACGCTTAGAAAGGACCCCATCCCCAAGGCTTTTAATTCTGCTCTTCCTTTAATGTCGCATTTAAGTCCCATCTGGTCCGAGAATTTTTTTGCAATAGACGCCAAAAATTCTGAATCCATGATATTTGGAGGAGCATCTTGTAAAAAGCGAGTAAAAGTACTGGACTTTGCGAAGGCCATAGCAATGTCGATTTCGTGGTCGTCGCATTTTCTCCCTAGAATGCTCACTTTTTTGGGGTATAAGTCTATTTCTTCTTTGGGTGTTTTGGACTTACCTTTAAATGTCGCACAAGAATAAAGGCCTTGAGCTAAACCTTCGAACATATCAAGCGGATTAATTCCGTCTGCAGCACATAGCACTACGTGGTCAATATCTTTTCCTTTTACTAGATTGGAAAAATCTAGGCCAATTTGCCGTCCTTTCTGAGTATCCGTAGTATTGATTGATGATTTTGCAATTAATGTAAAAACCGAAGACCCAGTAGATAATGTGATGGAGCCACTGCCTTTCCAAGCAAACTTTTTTGCTTCAGCAATAATATCTTGCTTTAAGGAATCGGAAACTGCAGAAGAGTTTATTTTAAATTTATCTTTGCTACTGTCATCAATGTCTACTGGCAGAAGGTGGAAGGCACCAGCTTCTGGCATATCACATATTTTTAGTTCTAAGTTTTCAATCCATGTGTAACTATGCGGTAATATTTCTTTTAAGTTTGGTTCTAAATATTCTTCTTTCAATGAACACCTCCTTATTAAATATTTCATCTCTGATTCAGAAGTTTTGCGATTTATATAATCTTTGCTTTGTTTGAATAAAATGTAATTCTCTGACTTTTGTCATCATGAGTTATTTATTGTCACTTTGCATGCATAGTCATAGTTCTTTGACGGCCTTTTCGCCTTTTGTCAAAATTCCATCCAAGATCCACTTTTTGAAATAAACTTTGAAGCAGAGACTGGCTAGCTTTAAGTAGCATCAAATAAAGCACTAAGTCATGACAAGCTTCAAGATTCTACAATTTTAGCTTACTTGTCAATGTCGAATGATATGGCTTTTTGGGCAATAACTGATATTCCGAAAGCTCTGCTGGAAATTATGTTTCCCAGTTAATCTTGAACGCCTTTATATAGCATTTTAGTCACCAATTTTAGCTTATATATTAATTGCGAGGAAATGAAGGGGGCTTGTCAGTTTTACTATTCTGGTTTAATACTATAGCGTCTTTATTTCTAAAGGAATTATTAACAAGAGCCTCGACTATAAACGCAGCATGTGATGCCTGTGTTTGCGGCAGCGGGCAAGAATGAGGTACAGGTCTTGAGCACTATAACATTTGTAAATGCAAGGGAAATTTTAGATTCCAGGGGCAATCCTACGGTTGAAGTAGAAGTTGGTACTGAAAGTGGTTTTTGGGGCCGTGCGGCGGTGCCATCTGGAGCTTCTACTGGCGTTTACGAAGCTTGCGAACTTAGAGATGGAGATTCTGGTCGTTATTTAGGCAAGGGGGTACAGAAAGCAGTACAAAACGTTAAGGAGCAGATTTTACCACACCTCCTAGATATGGACGTGTGTGAGCAAGTTGAGATTGATGAGATGCTTGTGCGTTTGGATGGAACAGAAAATAAATCAAACTTTGGTGCCAATGCCATGTTAGCTGTATCGCTTGCGTGCGCGAAGGCTGCGGCGGAAGTATCAGGCTTACAGCTTTACCGCTACCTTGGTGGGACTTTTGCGAATAGGCTTCCCGTTCCATTGATGAATATTCTTAATGGAGGCGAGCATGCTGATAATACCGTCGATTTTCAAGAGTTTATGATCGCTCCTGTCGGCGCTCCTTCATTTAAGGAAGGGTTGAGATGGGGTACAGAGGTATTTCACAGTTTAAAAAAAGTTTTGCTAGATAAAAAATTGAGCACGTCAGTCGGTGATGAAGGTGGTTTTGCGCCGAATCTTAAATCTAATGCTGAAGCTTTAGAAATTATTTTACAAGCGATTGAAAAGGCTGGATATAAACCGGGTAGTGATATTGCACTGGCGTTGGATGTTGCGGCTTCTTCATTTTGTGTCGATGGAAAATATGAATTAAAGGGTGAAGGTAAAACACTTACTTCTAATGATATGATTGATCTACTTGAAGATCTAAGCAGCCGTTATCCCATTGTGTCTATAGAAGATGGGCTTGACGAGCATGATTGGGACGGGTTTATCAACCTTACAAAGAGGATAGGGCAGAAGGTTCAAATCGTAGGAGATGACCTATTTGTTACTAATCCGACAAGGCTTGCGGATGGGATTGAGAAGCAGGCTGCTAACTCTATTCTTATAAAACTGAATCAAATTGGAACTCTCACAGAAACATTACGTTGTATTGACCTTGCTAAAAGGGCTGGTTTTACTTCGATTATTTCGCATCGATCTGGAGAAACAGAAGATACCACAATTGCAGATTTGGCTGTCGCTACTAACGTCGGACAGATTAAAACAGGTTCTGCGAGCCGTACTGATAGAATATGCAAATATAACCAATTATTGAGGATTGAGGAGGAGTTGGGAGAAGTTGCAGATTATCGTTGGTCGCGATTTTGAGTTATTTCACTTTTTGCTAAGAACACATATTGAGAATTTTAGGGATAACTGTGAGTATAAAAGCATACAATAATTTGTGGTCTAGATCCTCAATTATACTTGGGCTACAAACTTTACTGTATTTTTTCTGCATATCCTGTTCAAGTTGTATGTGTCAGAGTAAAGAAGAATCTTCAACAGAAGAAACAGAAGTTATTAAGGCAGCTCAATCTTTTACTTTAAATACAGATGAAGCGCGAAAACGCATGGAGTATTTTGCGGCAACCCCACATCCTTTCGGTTCTGATAGGCAACAAGAGTTGGCCCTGTGGATTTTTAATGAGGCTGCACCGGCAGAAGGGGAAGGCTTTCTTCAGGAGTTTACCTCCGACACCCCTAATCCAGTTTTGTTGAAAGATGCCTTTGCTCCAGCTGATTCAGTAATAAAGAAAAATGGAAGAAATGTACTGATGTTTTCTAACATTAGTAAACAAGAGAAATGTCTGGTTTTGGTTGGCTCTCATTATGATTCGAAAAAAATTGATGGTTTTGATTATCTTGGAGCAAATGATAGTGGTTCCTCTAGCATCTTGCTTTTACATCTTTTGAAATATTTTAAAACATTAAACTTTCAGTCAAATATCTTATGCGATATAGCCATGGTTTGGTTTGATGGTGAGGAGGCTGTATTACCACAATGGGATGATGGTTTAAAGAAGCATCCGGCACGAATTCAAGATAATACTTATGGAAGTAGAGCTTTTGTCTCTGCTCTACAACCCTGCGATTTTTTGGGGAGCAAAGCTAAATGTTTTGACAAAAATGGCAAGCTTGTTCCTGTCGTAAGCCTAATCTTACTCGATATGATTGGATCGGAGAATATTACTATATCGCAAGACTCTTTCTCATCGACATCCCAAAATGAGCTGCTTAACTTAGCTTTTAGAAAGATTTTAGGCTTAGGGAAATTATCTAGTTTTAAACAAGCAATTGAAGATGATCACATACCTTTTATAAAAAATGGTATTTCAGCGATAGATATTATTGACTTTACCCATCTTGATTATTGGCACTTGCAAGGTGACGAAGCTGCAAAAATATCTTATTCAAGTATTGAATTTATAGGAAAAATTGCTGTTTTTATGGCTTTGAATAACTCTATCTCTCCTAAAGAATTCTTTATTTATCCCGACAAGTAAATTGATAAAATAGTACTATATTAAGTAGAGCAAGCCTATTAAGCAATGATTGCTTAAAGAGTGTGATAATAGTGCAATTAGCGCAGTGGAGAGTGCTTTTTAGGTGTAGTCGTATGATAGATTTTATGAGTTTGTAAGAGAGTCTTTAGAGGTATCGTCTGTAGAGGTACAGAGAAAATGTTAGGTTTATGAAGTCATATGGAAATCATGTTTCTCTGAACACATATTCGCAAAATTGGCTCGGATGTTCTGATTAATATTGCGGCCAAAGAATTTTGGATCATTCCTAACTTGGTATATGAGGAAAGAAATGACTGAGAACATTCAATTTGGAAATTTAAAAATAAGTATTACAACTGAGCCAAAGAAGACTGTTCTGATCTTTTCTGGGAACGTGGATGAACACTTCAAGCAAGAGGATGTGCCGCGCGTTGAAAGCGAAACAATAATCTTCGATTTGTCAGAAGTTGAAAATTTTAATTCTTGTGGAATCAGAGAATGGATATATCTTATAAAAGATTATTCGAATTTAGGTAAACTGATTTTTCGTAATTGCTCTGTAACAATGATAGATCAGGTTAATATGGTTCCAGATTCAATAGGTAATGCGAAGATAGAATCATTTTATGCACCATACTATTGTGAAAGCGAATCATGCTGCGGTGAAACAAATCGACTAATCCAAATATCAGAGCATATTGAAACCCTTAAAGAAAAAAAAGCTCCTGAATTTAATTGTGAGTCATGTGGTAAGCCGCTCGAATTTGACGCATTAGAAGAGAGTTATTTTTTATTTCTAGATAATATGAATGCCTTTCCGCAAGCTTCCTAAGATGGGTTAGAAAAGGAGATTTGTGAGCATGGATGCTCTAACAGAACAAGCATGTGAAACGCTATGTAAGAAGATTCTACCAGACCTACTTGCCCAACTAGATAAATTACGAGATGTAGCACCTGATCAAAGGCAATCTTCGGATTCTTTGCGTTATTTATTTCGTGAATCATTTGAGCTTTTGCGTTTGATGTCAAAATGGGCTGGAGCTGAAGATCTTGAACGTAAAAATATAGATGGCTCAGAGTTCCAAAAAAAATCTGATATGTCAGATGAGGATGCGATGGCAGCGCTTGCAGCTATGGATGAACCTATTGTCTCATCATCTTCTTCTGATGATATGTCAGATGAGGATGCGATGGCAGCGCTTGCAGCTATGGATGAGCCTGTTACCTCTTCTTCTAGCGATATGTCAGACGAGGCTGCGGTGGCGGTTATGGAGAATCCACCTCAAGACTCCGGCATGGAGAATTCAAGAGACTCTTCTGATTATGATAAAAAAACCTCAGATCTGCCAATGGATAAAGTAGAAAGACAGCAATTAGATGGCTTGTCAGAGGATAGTGATGAATCCTTTGATGTAGAAAGTATTGGGGAAATTGAAGAATTTGGAAATAGTGAATTTGGATCTGATCCGGAAATGATTAAAGACTTTATGGAAAACGCAAGTGAATTAATGGATATTTTAGATGAACAAGTGCTTGCCTTAGAAACTGATCCAAGCAGTAAAAATACTATAGAAGAAATATTCCGTGCAGCCCATACTTTGAAAGGTGCTGCCGGTATGTTTGGTTATCTGGCAATAGAACGTGTGATGCATCGAATGGAAAACTTTTTTGATCGAGTTAGGAAAGGTAAAATTGTTGCTTCGCCAGAAGCTATAGATATCGTGTTAAAAGGTTTAGATGTTTTAAAGTCTTTGATGGAAGGTGTGAGTAATGGAAGTCCAACAGGAATAAAAACTGCACCAATTGTAAGGGATTTAACGTTACTGGGAGCTGGGAAAATAGTTAGATCTGGGGGAGAGAATTTAGATGAATCAGCCTCTAACTCTATTAGTGAAAAAAGTGATAATTCTTCAAATTCAAATCAAGGTGTAAAAAATCAAGGATCACAAAAGAAGAAGAGTGAGTCTTCATCTATTCGCGTTGATCTGGATCGCTTAGATACTTTAGTAAATCTTGTCGGAGAATTGGTGACGGATAGAACAAGATTTATGAATATTGAAGATGAATTGCGGACAAATAGCCCACAACTTTCAGCGACTCATAATATGACCCAAACCGTACAATTATTTGGCCGTCATATGAATGAAATTCAAGGTACTATTATGAAAGTTCGGATGGTACCAATTGGTAATGCATTCAATAAGTTTACAAGAATTGTAAGAGATTTGTCTAGACAGCTTGGGAAAAAAATCGATTTAATTATAGAAGGTGAAGATACAGAGTTGGACAAAACTTTGGTGGAGAAAATCGGTGATCCGCTAGTTCATCTAATACGTAATTCATGTGATCATGGCATCGAAATGCCAGCAGATCGTTTCAAACAAGGAAAGTCAGAAAATGGCTACATAAAGCTATCTGCACGTCAAGAAGGTAATCAGGTTTTGATTACTATTGAGGATAATGGCAAAGGTATTGATGCAAGTATCATAAGAAAGAAAGGTATAGAAAAAGGATTAATTTCAGAAGAAGAAAAATTATCCGATCGAGAGATTTTTATGTTGATATTTGAATCTGGTTTTTCTACAGCCGAGCAAGTGACGAATATCTCCGGACGAGGTGTTGGTATGGATGTTGTGAAAAAACAAATATCAAAGTTAAAAGGATTGATAGATATTTCAAGTAAAATGGGAGAAGGGACAGTTATAACAATTCAACTACCTTTAACATTAGCTATCGTAAAGAGCTTGGTGGTTACTGCATGTTCTGAAATTTTTGCTATTCCGCTGACCTCAGTTGTTGAATCGATAAGGATTTCTCCTAAGGAAATCCAGCATGTTGGTACTAATGAAGTGATTAAAAGACGAAATGAGGTGCTGCCAATCTTTTATTTAGAAGAGATTCTTAACCTGAGGGATAAAAATGATATTATGTGGTATGGATCGCAGGGAGAAAGTAATAACAATCATTTATCCAAAAAGATAAGAAAGCGAGATGAAAAGTTATTCGTAGTTGTTGTAGGAACTGCAGATAGAAAATTTGGTGTTGTTGTGGATAAGTTGCTTAATCAGCAGGAGATGGTTATTAAACCTATGGGAAGTATGATGGCTGATATTCCATGTATAGCAGGTGGATCTATTTTAGGAAATGGGGAGGTTGTTTTAGTATTGGATACTGCTGAAATGGACGCTATTTTCCGCAACCGATCTCGCATTGTACAACAAGCATCATAGGAGGGAGGGGCTAATGAGTCAAGTTGAAGATGATTTCTTGGCTGAAATATACGGTGAAGATACTAGCATGTTTGCAATTAGAAAAAGTTTAGATGGTGAACGTGTAGAAGAGTTTTCCGAAAAAGAACAATATATAGGTCTGATTATTAATACTGAATTGTTTTATTTAAAATTATCATGTGTGAGTGAAATTATTATGCTGGAGCCTATTCGCTTTGTGCCAGGTAGTCCAAAGTTCGTCGAAGGAGTTATAAATTTAAGAGGAACGATACTGCCAGCTATAAATTTAGGGAAGTTACTAGGTAGGCCAAGATCTAAAGTAACTTTTGCCACAAGGATTATAATTGTGCGAGCTGAAAAATTAAAGGTCGGATTGTTGGTTGATAAATTATCCAATGTTATTGGATTATCTCCAACTGATATAGAAGAAAAAAACTTAGGTGGATCGTCTAGAGCTCAAGAAGTTATAACGCAAATAGCAAAATGTGACGACAAAGTCGTTGGTATTTTAAATGTCGATCGGATTATTTTAGATTGCTCAGAAGGGCGTGTAGAAAAAGATTTAGAGGAGTCTTCTTAATCTTTTAATTTCTAGATAATTTTTCAAATATATTTAGATTTTAATGGTATTTTGAAAGTCTAGTGCATGAGATTACTTCTGAATGGAATTTAATTTGAGTTATTGTTTAGAAGCAGAGCAAATTTTATCAAATCATTAATATTCTTATTACTATTGACAATGACTGATTGGTCAATACTTTTCTTTGTAAGATCTAAATCCAAAATTGATTCACACAGGCCTACTAAGTCCATGGTGTCCGATAGTTGTAATTGTTGTGTAACTAAATTCATTTCGTACCATAGCCTTGTTAATGAGCTTTCGCTTACCGGGCCGACTAATCTATAAGCATTTTCAATCCCTAATGGATTTGAGGATTGCACTAATTTCTCAATTGGAGTTGTGCTGACTCCTATTATTTTTTTTATCTTATTTGTACCTGTTGAAAAGTAAATTTTCTCAATTTCTCTCATCAATGTGATTACTTCTGTATGAATATTTAATTGCAATGGTGCAAAAAATTGTTTTCTGATTGCCCAAGATAAACTAAGCATTCTATGAAGTAGATGGCTTGGTGGTACTTTTTCGTAATAGGTATGATCAAAAAAGTAAATTCTTTTAATAGCATCGAAAAATATATTTTTTCCCAAACCATTCAAACTAAATATTTTCTGCTTTTGAGTGATAAATACTTCTTTAAATAGATATAGGCCAGATCGTTTTAGGATTGGATCTTCCCAAGATATGAGTTTGAGTTTTCTTTCAAAATCACTTGCATTAATTTTCATGAAGTTAAGAATATTTGCATGAGTAAATCTATTTTTATAGACCTGAATCATTACGGGAACTATGGCCATGATTAGTTTATATATAGGTGAACGAAAAATGTCACTGAGTTCACCATATGGATATCGATCTGAACCTGACAACGAATATTCACAGGTTTCTAAATTTCGCCATGATTGCCACTTCCAACTATCTAATTTTTGGATGCTGTCGGTTTTTATAGCTGATATTTGTAACGCTATATGTTTATCAACATCGGAAAGAGTTTTGTTTTCCAAAATCGTATCAAATGCTGATGCAGAAGTCTCTGGATTGGAAATCATAGATTTCCAATCCAGGGCTTGAGAGAGGTTAGGTTGTGATGAATACGAAGGGAGATAGTGTTTGATATCTTCAATATTTTCTATATCGTCCTCATTAGGATTATCACTGGTTAGTACATCTGCTTCATAAGGAGGAATTACTGGAGGTAAGTCATCTTTATTATATATGTTAATTCTCTGGGCATTGTCTTCATGGATTTTTTCGTCAGAATCCTCTTGGAGATTGTCTAAGTTTAGATATGAATACGTTTCATTAATATCTGCATCGAGTTCGGCATCTTTACGATTTTGTACCTTATTTATATTTGGATCGGATGTCTTAAAATCAGAGTGGACCATAGTAAGGCTAAAAACACCAATTTCATTTTGAGAAGGAGTAATACTTTCTCTCTCGTTATGATCGTTATTGAAGGTATTTGATTCTTCAATCTCTTCTAAGCTTTCAGGAAGTGGAATGTGATTTGATACTTTGTCGCTAACTCTGTCAATCGAATTATTTTCATAAATGGAACTTTCCTCTAGTGTTATTTGCTTGATAGGTTCTAATTCTATTTTATGCAATTCTGACTCAGCTTCGCTATCTAAATTGATGATCCCAGACACTGCTGATTGAGGATAAACTAATTCTGTCTTTTGCAATGTTTGTGGCTTTGTCTCATCAAATTTTTCTAAATTAGATGCATCTGTCAGATTGTCGCTTGTGCCTGAAAGGCCGATATTTGTATTCATAGATAAACTTATCGATGGGTTTTCTGTTTCTAAGTCGTCATCTGTAATACTCTCGAGTAGTATTTTTCGAAGATTTTCTTCTTTTTCTATCATGAACGCAGATTGATGGGTAGGTATTGAAAAATGTTCGTATCCAGCAGCTGTTTTGGTGATGTTGGGAGTTAATAGTGTAGCACTTTCTTCGGTATTTTTAAAAATATTGACTACTTTAGTTTTCCTATTGACGAGAGTCTTCTGTATTGAATTATTTGTATTGATATAATCCATATCGTGGCTGATTTCAAATATTGAACCGGGACTTTTTTTATTACCTGCAGGTGATTGCTTCAATGTTGACACAATAGTTTTAAGACCGTCGATACTTGTAGTAGATTCTTGTGTTTGAATTCCTGTTTTGACTTCAGTGTCAAAGTTCCATCGTAATTGTCTGAGTTCTTTTTCAAGAGATTCGATTGTCAGAGGATATGGATCTAGTATTGATGGATTATTTCTTATTGCCGGCAATATTCTTTCTATTAGATCCTTTCTCTCGCTTGATAAGTTAATTTCTCGCAATATGAAGTATTGAGGTATCCATGCTCGTGAGTCATGTGGGTTTAGCTCTGAATATCTTCTGAAGACGTTTAAAGCTTCATTTACTCTATTAGGATTATCAAATAAATTTATTGCATAGGAATAGATGAATTCACTTTGTACTTCTATACTAAGTTCAGAAAAATTTTCGTTTGTATACAAATTTTCTAAAAACAAATGAAACTTATCAAAATTTCCATGGTCAGTGAGGAAATTTTCACTTTCTTTTATATATTCAATTGCTAATTGAGGTGATGAGCAGTTTAGTCCACCGTTTGTCCATTTTACGATGGAATCTTCTTGCTGATTATTTATTATGTCAATTTGAAATAGTATTATTGAAATTCCTGGGTGTTTGATTGAGTTGTCGTTAAGGCAATTTGCTAATATTTTTGCTTCTTTAAATTGATTGTTTTTACTCAATATACCGAGGTAGGAGATTAATTGGTGAATGATGTTAGTTGGCAGGCTGGAAGCGGATTGATATCGTGTTATAGCATCACAAAGTTGTTCTATGTTTTTTAATGAATTTGGATCTGTTATCAGATCAGTTAAGCTCTGCATTGAAAGATTTAGATCTTCTATTTCATTTCCAATATCTGCAAGTTGAAGGAGAACCTTTGATACATTTTCTGTATCATTAAGTAAAGATTCATAGACTAGTCTTGCTAATTGTGGCTCATTAGTTTTATATCGATAGATGTCAGCTAATTCTTCTTTGTGCTTTCTCTTTTCTTTATTCTTATTTGAATATTTTATTTGTCCTAATAAAGCTTCTATATAATAGTTCCATCTATTTGATTGATTAACCATTTCTTTGAGTTTATCTAAATTTTTCTGCGAACAAGTACTAAGTGATGCTATGCGTGATAATAGCTTTTCGAATCGCTGAGATTCTGTTTGCTCATTGATATACTCAAGAGATTTTCTGGCCCATGCAGAAGCTTGCAAGCGGTCTGTAGATTTTTCAGATTGCAATTCATAATAAATTGATAGAGCATCTTTATTATTTGCTAGTATCTCTAAGATTTTGTTTTGATCTAATTTTGGTATCTCACCTTTTTTCAGTAATCTAATAATGAAATCTATTATATAATCGTAATTGTCTGTTTCTTTGAGGTGTGAAATGGCTTTTTGTAGTGTGCTGGACTCGTTTCCTGGAAGTTTTAAAAGAAGATAGAAAAGTTTTGATAACTCTTTATACTTTAATTCCCAGTCTGATTTGACAATTAGACCAATCCAATACTCAATAATAATGATTTTAACTTTAAGGCTAATCTCCTCTTTATTTAATAAGTTAACTAGTTTTGCTCCATCATCAATTTCATTTTTTGCTAAATATATGTTTAATCTATCGGTTATTAAACCTATATTGCTGCTATCGAATAGAAATGCTCTAATGAGTAGATCATCGTATACTTTATTGGGGATGTGTTCATGAAAATTCAGTAGTTTGTTAATTATTTCTATTTTATTTTCTGGAGTAGAAGAATTAAGCTTCCATTGTAAACAGATGACCAGGTCATTAAATTTTTTATTTTTTTCTAACTCGTAGCAAAGTAATTCAAATTCTTTTTCACCAATATAACCTAAATTTATAGCAGAAAGCAAATGATGGATAGCATCGTTATTATCGTTGTCAACTTTTAGTTTCAAATGTCCGAGTAGTGACAAGGCTTGAGCCTTCTCTCGTGGATCTTCTTTATTTGCAATGCTATTAGAAAATCGATCGAAAAAATTATTCCAGTTTATATTTTCATTTGTAAAATTTAATAATTCTCTATTATGTATGAATAGAGGATCAATAGTGGATAAAAAACGTTCTAATGTTTTTGTTGCAGATGTGTTGTCGACAATTTTATTCTTATAAATATTGTAAAGCTCATTAAATAGTAGCCAAATACTTTCTTGATCAGAGTTTTTCTCTATACGGTCGAATTGGCTTTGCAATAATTGAACAAATTTATCATATTGTCCGTTTGCTTTGTAAATATCTTCAAGGTTTTTTCGCGCAGTCGTATTGTTAGAGTCAAATGCTAATGCGCTTTCAAAACGCGCTGCTGCTAAGTCATTGCGATTATGGAACTCTTGCCATATAGTTGCGATATGACATTCTAGTTTAGCTTTTGATTCATCCGATATATTTAGATCATCGTTGCGGACGAGGTCACCTAATAATTCTATTGCTTCATCATCACGGTTAATTTTGCAGAGAAGATCCGCTACATGCAATGCCGCTTGATATAAGCAACGATCTAACTGTAATGCTTTTAAGCTCATACTAATTGATTTTTCGTAATTTTTTTCTTTTTCTGCTAATTCAGCTAATCTAAGATAGATTTTAGCAGATTCGCTATTTCTAGTTTCTATGCTGATGAGGCGGTTTAACAGCTTAACCTCATCATTGCCTTTTTCTTCTATTTGCAAAATTTTTATTACTTTTCTAAGAATGCGAGCTTCATCGCCTCTTTTGTCTAAGATTCTCTGATAGCAACTTACCGCTATTTCGTTATCTTCTTCAGTCCAACAGTCGCCTAATAACTCTGGCATGACGATATCAAAGCAAGTAAGTTGATCTACGTTAACACCATCTTCTATTAATGTTTCACCAAGTTTAGATAAGAAATTAAGTGAATCAGTATTTTTATCTTCTTTAAGAGAGATTGACAGAGCGTGTGAAAGTAATAATTTATTTTTTGGCTCATTTTCTAGATAATTTAATATTTCAGCATTATAACTATGTTCAATATCTGTGACTCCCAAAAATGCTAATCTACGAATGATAAATACATAATTTGAAGATGTTGAGATTTGTTCATTGCAATGTGTTAATGCAGCGTCATATTGTTCAGATAAAATAAGCTGATCGATACTTTTTAGTTCTTGAATGCTTTCCCTTGATTCCAAGACTTCCAAAGGAATTTTTAATTTTTTAGTAAAGCTATCAATCCAGTCTGCAGATTTATTTGATAGATGCCATTTGTCTTCTTTGAATGAAGTCGCAATATTTGCATCTTTTTTTGAAAACCTAATTTTGTCGGCCAACGATTTAAGATTTTGATCTATTTGTGGTCGAGGGCCTTTAGCCAAAGAGGAAATAGCTGCAGCTTCGATGTCGAAGGAGAATTCATATAGTGAATCAAAAATTTGTTGCGAAAACAAGTTTTGACTTTCCCAAACCCCAAGTGCGTTGGCTAAATATTTAGGGGGGACAGATATAAATAATGATGGAAAATATCCTAAAGTGAAATGGTCTGAAATGGTAATTCTGATGGCTCGTCCTGATGAGACGATCTGAAAACGAAATCCAGCAAGTCCGACGGGAATAGATTTTTTGAAGGACTTAACTTCATTATCATCAGACGATGGGACGTTCTTTTGAAATTCAAATAAACACCAAACTTCCCCAAGATTTCCAACTACAATTTGTGGAATAACTTCATTTCCGAAAAGTTTTTTTGCCTCACTTTCTAATCTTGTAATCATTGTTTTTTGGTCTATTTCGAGACGTATTTCGGAATCAATCTTTTCCTCGCTAAGCTCTATCTTCCAATCAATTATAGAAAAAACACTCCAATTGCTTGGTTTATTAATTATAGAATCGGGATCAGGGTATTCATCGTGTTTTGTAGAAGTGTCAGCTTTTTTTCCTGACCAAATCCATATGTTAGACTCCCCCTCTTTAACAAAACCAAGATTGGTAAGCATTTGATCTGGATTTATTGGGTTGTTATTTTCCATTTATTTCACAATTTTAAAAAATATATTATTTCTCAATAAATTCTTATCTAAAAAATTTAATTTGTTTACGTTTTAGCTATAAAATTATTTTTATAGTATGCATTCCCTTGTATCGGAATTACTTTAGATTGGTTTAAGAATTCCATATCTCATTTTTGGAAGCATATGCAAATTTCTGCATGTATAGTGCAATACTGAAATCTCAGATAAAATAGTATAGAAGCTAGTATTCATATATCTATGCCTTTGTTGACAATATACACAATGGTAAGAAGGGAACTAAATGCCTATTATGAATTTGAAATATCGTCTTGATTGGATATATACCAATATTGATTCAAAAAAATTAAATTTAATTGAAGACGAGTTTTACCGGTTGTTTTCTTCTATAAAAGAAGAATTGGCTCTTTCGATGTTATTTTGTGAATCTATTTTTACTCATTTACTTTACAGTATTGCGCGTAATAAAAGGTGGAGTTGTAGTAGGATTTTCTTCTCTTTAGTGGTGGATGATATAGCTAGCAAATTTCACCTTAAAAGAGAGGAGTTAAGCGATATTATAACCATATTAATTGAGAAATTTTTTCCTCTTACTGCTAAACAGTTAAAAGATCAGAAAAATATTGAGCGAGATTTTTTGCTATATGTTCTCGTACAGACCATGTCGATTTCTGATGAAAAAATTCTTTTGAATGAATTGGGGTTAGGTGCGGAAATATTTAAAAAGCTAAAAAATGCCGCTGATTCAATAACCGAAAGTAATAGTAGTAATGGAAATTACTACTTCTTAGCTGATATTGATCAATTATATTCTGAGCTTTTGTTTCAGATTTCGCAAGAGATCGATAATAATCCTAATCAATTAGATTGTTATCGACTTAAGTTTTCTCTTGCTAGCTTACCATGTCCTTGGGATACTTTTCTTGACGAGATTGGTGGTGACTGGCTTCTGTCTTTATTTGTGGAGATTGGAACCAACAAAAATGTTGGCGATGGAGATATATTGTCTTATCTTACAAGTAAATTTCCAATTTTTTCCGATGCCGATGCTCGAAAATCAATCAATAGCTTGTTAGATTCTTTGGAAAAGCAGAATTTTTTGTATAAATTTGTAATTGGTAAAAATGGGGCTCAGGCCGCTAGGTGGCAATTAACAGATAGGGCTGAAGAGTTGTCGGCCAGCAAATTTGTGAGAAATTTCTTAGATGCGGGGTGGAACTTAATATTAAAGAATTTAAGAGGTTATGCTTCTTGGCAAGTAAAGTTATCATAAGAATTGCCAGATAAAGAAAAGCTTGATTTTGATGGATTTTTTGAAGTCAGGAGGGCCAATTCATCCGCAAACTTTTGAAATTATTGTAAGAGAGGGTAGATGGTAGAGAAAGGTTCAGAGCTTAGAGGTTTCTTAGCTCAACGATTAGAAAAAGGTAAACACTATTGCGATTCCGTGGTACCAATTAATAAGTCTATTTCTTTGCTAGATCAGCACCCTCTTGATGAGGTCTATTAACTTTAGTGGAATATTGACGGGTAATTCATGGTTGATAAAGATTTGTGTGTAGAAGACTGGGGTTGATTTAGAGATAGCACCACTCCAACTTGAATAATGATTTAGTGACAAAGCTTTTAGCTGCAGATTGTGGTTATAGTCCAATTGTAGTTAAAGATACCTGTCGTTGTGATAACGGAGGCGTTCTTTCTATATCGGATGATAGCTTGTTTCGGAAATTACCAGGTGCATCAGATATCAATATTGCTGCTTTTGTATTAGCGGCTGGTGCTTCGAGTCGTTATATTAATCCACTGACCAAGTTACGAAAAAGTTTGCGTAGTGGTGATGTGGAGCAAATAAGGTCTGCATGGGACCGAATTAAAGAAGAATCCAATGGTCAGTGGGCTTTACCAGTAGAGCTTCGAGACTTAGATGACTTTCTGGCAGGGAAAAAGGATATTGAGCAGGATCGGGACTTTTTTTCTAGTATACTCGCATGCTTAGAAGTTCCAAAGGCGTTATATCCTTGTGTGCTAGATAGACATAGTTATCTAGCTGTAAAAGCAATGGAGCACGAGTCTTTTAAAGATATAGATTTGCAGATTTTTGCATGCCCACCAGGGTTCAAAGAGTCGTTTAGAAAAGAAGTCGAACCTCTGAAGTGCAATCTCGAAACCTCTTGTATTGAACAAGGTGAATCGATGTCGACGATCAGGTTTGATCTTAATGGCAAGCCTTTAATTGATCGAACATCAAATACATATTCGAAAGTTCCCGGTGGTCATGGGTCATTGGTCCAGACATTTCCTGAGATAAAAAAGAATTTTCCGGATGTAGACGCATTGTTTATTCGAAATATTGATAATGTATGCGGAACTAGTAGGAGCGTAATCGAGGCGACACAAGGATTTTTCTCGGTTTTTCGGGGCATTTTAGCCGGTATTAAGGGTATTCGCACTAGCTTGAAAGATGGGAATTTTGATGGAGCGCTACAAGCCGTAGAAGGACTTTATAATGTGCTCACGGTAAATAGTTCTTATAAGGATCGATCTGATTTAAGTGCATTAACTGGCAATGGTAAGCCAGAATCGCTACTCTGGCGTTTACTCGTTGACTTTTTCCATATTCCTTTCTCTGCAAAACAGAGGTTTTCCAATGATGAATTACTTGACTTTTATACAAGGCCTTTTAATCTTGTCGGATTGGTAAAAAATAGTGGTTATGATGCTGGTGGAACCCCTGTTTTTGCATCGTTTGATGATACAAGAATTAAAATATGTTTGGAAACCTCGCACGCTAGTGAATTTGAGCGGGAAATGTATTTATCAAACCCAATGGTTGCAACACATTTTAATCCAGGGTTTGTAATTGCTGAATTACAAGAAGAAGCTACAAACTATTTTCAAGAGCAAGAATCTTTTGGCTTATTGGCGCGAAAAAAATGGAATGGCCTTGATGTGTGCTATGTCGAAACTGCATTATATGAACTATTGGGTAATAGTAAAATGGCGAATGTTTTGTTTTTAGAGATTTCTAGAGATATTTTTAATCCTCACAAGACTTTAAATGATACCAAAGGTAGGCGCTTGGAAGATTGGCTATCATAATGAATAATCTTAGACGAATACCTTGAGCAGCAAACTTTTCCTCTTGCTATGCTTAAAATAACAGCAGTACAATAGTTAAAAGGAAATAACACATATTTGAATGTACAAGTGCTGCATTCGGATATTTTGTGTAGTGGGAAAAATGTTTAGGGCTGTGTGATATTTTTCATGTGGCGAAAATGAGGGAGAATTTATGTCAACAATTGTCAGCAAAGATGACTTTGCAAAAGCTTTACTTGAACTTGGTCATGACCCAGAGCAATACTCAGGAAGAAAGTTGTCGGTGATTAAAATGTCCGAGTTATATGAAATTGATCAAGAGTCGATATTAGACGCTATAGAAAGTAAAGCTCTTTCTGCCCACTATGACTATATATGTGATACCATTTGGGTTGATGCCCTCGAAGCTGCACATTTTTATTATTGTATTGGTATGGACAGGGACTTACAGACAAGGTGTGTGGTTGCATAATATGAAGCCCAGTCAAGGTTTATATGTTTCGAAGCTGTCTGGCATGAATGTTAGGCAGCTAGTTATGATAGAGTAGGAAAAAAGTTATCGGTTGTGTGTTCAATCAATAGTGGGTGATTTTTTATTTGCTGTTTCCGCAGGTTTTGACTGTAAGTAGATAAAGTATTCTTGATTTCCGTGCTTTCCTTCAATTCTGGACTTAACAAGGCCTTTGCATTCATACTCCAAGAGTAAGAATGCAGCTTTGACTTGCTCAATTGCCTTGGCTTGTAGGCTATGATCGCGGACAATTCCTCCTTTCGGTATTTCATTCTTATCAAGCTCAAATTGAGGTTTTACTAGTAACAAATATTCGGCTTTTGGGTTCTTTACAGCACCGACTATTTGAGATGCTAAGCGTGATAATGAGTTAAAGCTAATATCTGCTACTACTAAATCAATTTTTGGATATAAATTGGCATTGAACTTTCTAATATCTGTTTTTTCAATGCTTGTGACCTGCGGGTGATTACGAATTCTCCAATCTAACTGGTTTGTTCCCACATCCAATGCAATTACATGTTTAATATTGTGTAAAAGCAAGCAATGGCTAAAACCACCGGTTGAAGCACCAATGTCCAAAGCAATACGGCCACTTAATTGATGATTAAGCTTTAAATCTTCAATTGCACCAGCAAGTTTATCGCCACCACGGCTTACGTATTTTGATTTTGCTTTAATGCGAATACAGCTGTTTTCTTTTATTAATGTTCCTGGTTTATCTATTCTCTGGTTATTAACTATAACTTTGCCAGTCATGATCAAAGCTTTGGCTTCTGTAAGGTTGTCTACAAATAGGCGATCGACCAAGATATCAGCTAGTTTTTTCCTTTCTTTGTCGTGTTTTTCCACCATCTAATCCTTATATAAGCCTATTTATTATTGAAGGCAGTTATCTTTGAAATCTTACGCGTTTTTTTAAATGCAAGCATTGGATATTTTTTTCTATAAAAAACAGTGTGTTACAATGAATTTAGTATATTGCATTAACAAATTTGTTGTTCAATTCCGAGTGTATGGGAGAAATAACTTTGTATTTTGTAGGATTCGAGGTGCTGAATGTCTGATGATACAATAAAGATGTTATCTGTTGATAATAAGTCTGTAACTACAAATTTAGATAGAGCTGGATATAGAAAAATGGGAGTACATGTTTGTGCTTCGAATAGCTATCATGATGCTGTTGAAAATTTAAAGAAGAAAGATATTGATGTCATAGTAATAAATATGGATTTTGAAGAAATTGATGCGATAGGTATTACTAAGCATCTTAAGTCAGATGAGCGTTGGAAAGACATTATGATTGTTGTTACTAGTGTGAGAAGTAATGCTTCCGTAAGGAAAAAAGCTTTAAATGCGGGAGCCGATTTGTTTGTTGAGCAACCTATTCCTAGAACATTTTTTATTGAGAAAATAAAAAATTTGCTTGAACAGCAGACGCGAACGACTGAACGAGTTGAGATCCATGGAGATGTGGAGTTTGAAATAGACGAAGAAACGTTTACGAGTAGGATTGGGGATTTGTCCATTTCAGGCATGTTAATTGCCACTGAGATGGAGGTTGGGGATGGTACGCAGATGAATCTATCTTTTACCCTTCCTGGGTACAAAAAGCCTTTAAAAGTAAGGGGAGAGGTCGTGCGTACAATTCACTACAATCCTAATTCACCAAACCGTCCAACTGGCTTAGGTGTTAGATTTGTAGAATTTAATGGCGATTCGGAAAAGCGTTTGTCTAGTTATATTGATAAAACTTCTGGAAAAGAAGTAGAGATGCTTTATTACCTCTAAGGTTCTATGTCCTCATACTTTTTAGAATAAATATGCAGCTTCGACACTAAAGTAAAATATAATTTACGCAGATTGTTTTTCCCCTCCCTCCTTTTCTTTTAATAATACTTCTGCCTCTTCAATAGCAACGATATGAGAGCCTCTTTTCTTTTTAGCTAGAATTCCTATACCTGCAAGATCTTGTGGGATCTTTATGCTATTACCACCAATATTTACTTCTATATTATTTGATAATATACCGGACACAAAAATTATAGATGACATGTTAAAGGAAAGCTTTAATCTGAGAGTTTCTAACTGTGATTCTAATTTTTCAATAATCGAGCGAGCTTGTTGGACTCTTTTTTGTAATTGCTCTTTTCTTTCTTTGTGTTTTCGCGTTAATTGAGATCTTTTCTTTGCCGCTAATTCTCTCATTTCTAACCGGCAATTTTTTTGATATTCTGAAAGTCTTTCCAGACGTTTACTGCGTATTGCAATTGTTTTTTCAATCTTCCAATCTGCACCTAGCTTTAACCGTGTTAATGCCCCACGTTTAAATCCCAAATGAGTTGTTCTAATGTGATATCGACATGAGAGGGAGCCTCCAGCCAATATTCCATCTTCTTGGTTTAATACTTCTATGCTTCCACCAACAATTGCATTTGAGTTTATAATTGCTTTTTTTGCAGTTAAATTACCTTCGCAGTGAACTGTCGAGTTTTCTATAAATTCTGCATGTATATCACCTGATGCTACTATTTTCCCATTCTCGCCTGTGACGATACCACCCTTAACAAATATCGATCCTAATGATTTTACAATAGCTCCCCTTACATTGCCTTTTATGACCACATCGCCATTTGCGTCAATTATTGCTCCACTATCTACTGATCCTTCAATTTCTATTGGCCCATTAAACACGATGTTTCCAGTTCTTAAATTTACATCTCCTTTGTGAATCATAGCTTTGCTGAGAAATACAGTGTTTTCTTCAATTACGGCAACACCTTCGCAAGTTGCGTAAAACTTGCCATCTTCTTTCATTTGGATTCCTTCACCAATTTCGACTTTGAATTCTTCTGAATTTGTGGGAGTAATAGTTTTGCCGTAGACATCTTTGCCATTTTTAGCTTCATTATGATATCGAATTTCCGCAACTAAAGTGCCCGGTTTACATAATGTCTTTTGTTGTAAGTCGCGAATGTCTATCGTATCACTGTCATAGTCGATGGAAGTATTGATGTTTTCTTTAAAAGATTCAAATAAATAAGGATTTTTGCCATTTACCGGGGGTGTTCCTTGAGCTACAATTCTACCATTTAGATCTTCTCTTTTCCTTGCCGATTCTGCTAATTCTGGTAAGAATGGCGCTATAGAAGTGGAGCTAAGGCCTGAACGTTGAAGCTGTTTACCAAACCATTCTTTGCTATGTTGAAATCCTGGTTCATCATATATGTTCATAGAAAATTTGCTTAGTGTAGCTGTCATACCATCATTGCTAACATCAATGGTGAGTTTGCTATTTGCTTGATTTGATTGTGATCCAACTGCACAAAGTATAACGACGGGTAGGTTGAAACCTAATAGTTCTGGACTGGTCTGTAGAGCTTGGAAACATG
This sequence comes from Bdellovibrionota bacterium, assembly GCA_041391425.1. Lineage (GTDB taxonomy): Bacteria > Bdellovibrionota_B > Oligoflexia > Oligoflexales > JAWKNZ01 > JAWKNZ01. The sequence goes on along the minus strand of JAWKNZ010000005.1, from coordinate 293,819 downwards.
TGGTCACTTCATTTTTTAGAATATGATATTTTTTTCCATCCTGACTTTCTAACTTTTTGACTGAGTTAGCTACTAGATTTAGTATATTGGACTCATTTAACTTTTTTAATGAAAGCTGCAGGTCCCTAATAACCAGACTTACTTCCATTCTGGCCTTATTAGCAACCATGGAGAACGGTTTGCTTTGTGAATCTTCTTTTGATGGAGGTTCTTGTTTAGCAGAAATGGACAAATTCTCGACTTTTAATCCTGTTGAGGCGCGTAGTAATGCTCCTTTTATTTGGCTTACATTTGGGATGCCAGGAATTTTTTGTTTTTCCATTTCTCTAATAATTGCGAACTCGACCCACTCATAATACCAGTTACTTACTTTTTTACGATCCGCTAATATTGAAATTTCAACTAAGGCATGCGGAGTTTTTGAAGGATGAATGATCAGTTCGTCTATGCTAGGAAATCCAATGCCGAGCGTTAATGATATTACTTGTTCTGGACTTAATGAACGATCCTCACGGAGTGCTCTCCATATTTTAGCAAGACAATCGTCGTGAATTTTGTAGTCAATTATTTCCCCTGATTCTTTACTGATTTAAGTTTTTTTTTCTGCTCTATTTTTTAAATCTGCAGGGGGCGTATCCATTGTTAAAGCAAGCGCCTTACTTATTTCAACTTTAACGCGGTGTTGATTTGCATTGTAAGTGAGTTTTGGTCCGGAAATATCCATCAAATATTCAACAGCCCTATAAGTAAAATAACGGATGTTAAAAACTAGTTTTTATTATTATCGGCTTAGGCATGATTGTAATTAAGGGTAAACTTTCATTGCCTAAAACCACCATTGCAGTAACACTGAAAAATACTAGATAAAATATCATTTTTGTGAGTGTTAAAAGTTTATTTCCCGAGAATATGTTTCTCTCTCTAAGATTAAATAGAGTGCAAGTACCTATATGACAAGCATTTTAAATAGTCATGATAGAAAGTTGATTTCTGACTGAGATCGATTTTTACATATAACATATATTTTAGTATTTTTAACAGACGTAAAACTAGTGCCCATCATTTATTGAAAATTACTTTACTGATGCGAAACAATATTTTCCTGAACTAACTGTCCACATGCTGCATTAATATCTTGCCCATTACTATAACGGATTAATACTGAACTCCAAGCGAGACAAGAATATCTCTAAAATTCGCTAGTGACACAGCATTGGGCATATTAATCTTGAAGGAGAGATAGGGATTTAATGGTATTAAATTAAGTTTAAAATCTACTCCATCAAGGAGTTTAACTAGCTCTTCAGCATTTTCTTTTTTATCATTTACATTTGCTATTAGAGTATATTGAATTAGTACGTGAGCCAGATTTGTGTGTAATTTTTAAGCCAGACCGATAAGTATCTTCAAATTCCATTTTTTATTTATCGGCATAATTTTATTTCTACTACTATCGTTATGAGCATGCAGGCTTATCGCTAGCCCGGTTTTAAGATTTGCTTGTTTTAGCATATTGAGCTCAGGAATATGTCCTGCTGTCGAAATGGTGACTTTTCTTGGCGCAATACCTAGTCCATGAGTATCCGTCATAATATGAACGGCCTTAATTACATTATTTGCATTGTCTAAAGGCTCTCCCATTCCCATAAAAACGACATTTGTGACAGATGACTTAAAGGGCGTGAGCATGGTCTTTTCTACTTGTTGTGACCATGATGGTGTATTTCTTATCCATTGTTGGGCAATTACTATTTGCTCTATAATTTCATTCACCGTTAAATTTCTTATAAGCCCCATTTTACCGGTGTAGCAAAAAATACACCCTTGGGCACAGCCAATTTGACTAGAAAGGCATATTGTAAGTCTGCCTTTTTCAGGCATTAATACGGTTTCAAATAGTAAGTTTTCTTTTGTTTGTAAAACGAATTTAATGGATTGATCATAATTTGATATATTGATTGATTTTATTTTGAGTTCGACGCTTTCGGAAATTGTAGGGAGTAACTTTTTAATTTTCTGGGGTAGCAAGGAAGTTTTTTTTTGATCATCCCGATAGACTGAAGCAAAAATATTGCGGGCATGTACTTTGGGAACTTCTTCCGTTGCGAGTATATTTTCAAGCTCTGGCAGGGTTAAGTTAAAAAAATTATCCATTGACTTTATCACCTCGGAGGCAGTCCTACCATATTCGAGGCAAAGTCGTCTATGCCTTATAATTCCCAGATGAATGTGCTTTTAAGTAAATATCAAAGAGACTATTAGCTGGCGTTGTCGATTTCTGAAGTATTTTCTTTATCTTCAGTGCGGTTTCGTCGTTCGACTTTTTGACCCCATTGGTCAACTTTCGCTCCATGGCGTTTTTCTAAATTTTCTGCCATATTGTTGAGTTTGCCTGCTAGGCGTTGGAGCTCGTCTGTGTTCCGGATGGTGACACGTTTATTATATTCGCCATTGATAATACTATCTACGAAACGTTCTATTGACACCAAAGGGCCATAATTGGTGCGTGAGTTTGAAAACAATAACCATTATTGCAATAAAACCGAAAAGAAGAAGTCCTAAACGTTTTGCATTTTGATAAAATACATCATTTGTTACAAGATCCCAACGTACGTCAGGGTCTACTACACTAAAAATCTCCATAACATGCTGATACTGTTCGTTAAATGCCATGACAAAAAGGGTTGCTGCTAGGATCACAAAGGTAATGGAGATTGCAATAACGTATAGTCCAAATTTCATTTGCTTAAACGGTTCAATGACAATTGATCCGAAGGTACGGCCTTTTTTCCGATCAGAATCGTTTAATGCTTTAGTTTCCATGACGAGTGATTCCTAAATAATTTTAATACTGATAATAAATTATATCCTGTTATCGGCAGGGCGTAGCGCATCTTTAATAACCTCTTGAATTAATTTGTTATTGTCTTTGAATATTGTGTAATGACTAAGCCTTGCCTTTCGTATATGAAGTGTAACTTCCTCTCCTTGGAATGGCGAACATGATAACTTGGAGATTATTAAGTGCACGGTTCAAGACATAAGCGTAAGCACCCAAAAGGAAGAAGAAAAAAAGGCCAAAAGAAGCGTCGTATGATGAGAAAAAGGCGTAAATTGAGGACATAATATTGAAGTAAGCTAATCCATAAAGATGTGCTGCGTTAGGTCGTTGCCAGCATAGTTCGCTTGGGTTAGCTTTACATCGAGATTGTTTGGAATGGCTTAGTTTTCTGAGTGCAAGGTGCTTTCTTTAATTCAGAGTATGTTAGAATGATTAGTTTTATTGTGAGCAATTTCTTAAGCCCTATGAGGCTAGTCCTTGCGTTCTAAAGCTATTTAAAGTGCTGCTTTGCGTGTAATTTTCTAGGGCGTATTGACGTTTCATTTTCGTAGCGAGAGACAAATACTTGAAAGTCGCAGCTAGGAAGGGTTTGGCTCGTAGTAGGAAATGAAACGTCAACACGCCCTAGTTTAACTGAGTTTGCAAGCGGTCTTTGGTATATCCATTGTTGAGGACACGTTTGTGTTTCTTTTTAGCTCTCCCTGTGCATTATATCTGTTCAAAATTAGTACAAAATGTGGAATTTTTTTTGAAATTATTACACCTCTAGTGTGTTGATAATATGGTATTTAGCAATAGTTTTGCTATTTCTATAATCAACGGTCGTGATTTTACGTTGTTAAGATGCTCACTCCTCACTTATAATGCCTTAATAATCCAAAAATAGAACGCATGAACAAAAACCGGAGGGTGTCATTCGGGATTTAAATGTGCCACTGCAATGGGATGAGGGCGAGTTTGATGATTGACTTTATTTATAAATTGAATTCAATTTTACCGAGTTGGCCTCTTGGCGCTCAGATGTCGCTTAGCCAAATCTCGGATGCAACGAGTACAGAAATTCCCCATGTATTACACTATATGGGAGAGGGGCTGAACAAGGAGATCGATGTAGCTGACATGTTCAGTCAAGAAGATGCAACAGCAGCAGTAGATTTTTTGAGCCGAAGATGCGTCCCCAAATTGAAGCAAGAGAGCGTCGTTTGGAGGAAAATCGTAAAAAAGCAGCGATTGCATTTGACCGGATGATGGGAAAAGTACAAATTTTCTTAGCAGATGGAAACACTCATAGCGCCTATAAAACTGTTACTTATTTTGCAGGGCAGTATGAGCAAAATTTATCGCCGGAACTACTGGTGACAGCCGCAAGCGAAGCTGTTCGTATTGGGATTAAAGCGAAAACAAATATACAAGAGTTAGGCAAATGGTTGCACAAAGGCGTCGCAACAGCAATGAGCTCACAAGCCAGAGAAGGTATTGAGGAGTCTTTGGATTTAATTGATGCTTATGGTGAATACTTTTATCAGAAGACTCTGGCAAAGGGCCTTTGTTGCTTGGGAATATATTAGCGGCCTTAGAGGAGCCTTCAGCTCGATTTGAATTGTGGGAACAGTAAATCCCTAGTAGGGCAATTGTATCCCCCAGGAGTTTGAATGTAGAGAAAAAAGTTTAGGTTTGACAAAGACAAGGGCGTATTGACATTTTGGTTCCAAAATGAAACTCCAAAAGCCTACAAAGAAGGTTTCAAAATCTCTAGAGCGTGGCAGGAATAGCATATTTAGATTGAATTTGTGAACTTTGAGGCTGAAGATAAAGGAGGTTTGTTGGCGGAATCAAGGCGTTGGTACGCTTTCTCTTATTGGAGCAAATTTCTGTTCTTTATCCACGAATGTTATGTATTAATTAGGCAAAAACAATAAAGTTTTTGGTATCAAAAGTGGCTGCGAAGGTGTGAAAACAAGTTCTATATTGCTGGTCATTTTATATGAAGGTATAAAAATTTGAAACAGAAGACAAAAAAAAAGACGGTTAAGAAGAAAACTCTAAGTATATCAAAAAAGAAAAAAAAAGTAGTTAGAAAAAAGAAGGCTGCTAGTGAAAAGAAAGAGAACAAATTGCCGGCAGCGTTAACGGCTGTGAAAGTATTCAATCCTTGCCCCTTGAGCAGCTTTTCTTTCAAAACCACTAAGCAAATTAAACCTTCCCATGAAATTATCTCACAAAAGCGAGCAGTGCGAGCCATTGATATGGGGCTCGGCATTAGAAAGCCTGGCTATAATATTTATGTGGCCGGAATGGGGGGGACTGGAAAGACGAGTATTATCAAAAGTTTTCTTGAAAGATGGTCTAAAGATGCTCCTACTCCAGATGACTGGATCTATGTGCACGACTTTAGTGAGCCGGAAGCACCAAAAGCGATACCTATGGCAGCAGGCGAAGGGCGGATGTTTGCTAAAAGTATGGATGGGATTATAAAGACTTTAAAAGAGGAAATTCCTAATGCTTTACAGGGAGAAGAGTATGAAAATACCGTAAACTCCTATATTTCGCAAAATGGTGACCAGAAGTCGAGAATGTTTAGCGAGCTGGAGAAACTTGCCAAGACAATGGATTTCCAAGTTAAGTCTACTCGAATGGGCATAGAAACTATACCTATTGTTGATGGGCGCCCTATATCAGAGAAAGACTATAACAAACTTAGTGATGAAGAGCGCACTAAGATTGAAAATACTAGAAGTAAATTAGAGCCAGAAGTCTTAGATTTTGCCAGAAAAGTTAGGGCTATCGAGACGGAAACGAAAGAATATATAGAAAAATTACAGGCCGAACTTGGTAAACAAATCGTTGCTGCGGCAACAGAGCCTGTGAAAAAGAAGTTTGAATCAATATCGGGAATTGGTGAATTTCTCAAACAGGTGGAAGAGCATATTGTCGATCATTTGCTAGATTTTGTCGAGCTTGATGATTTATCGTCAGATGACGAGCAAGTTGGAATTCCAGCCTCAGATACAAGAGATAAGTTTCGCAAGTATAGAGTGAATGTTTTTATCGATCGAACGAAGCAAAACGGTGCTCCGGTCATTATAGAAACAAACCCCACTTATTATAATTTATTTGGGAAGATTGAAAAAAATGTAGAACATGGCATGTACCTTACTGATTTTACTATGGTTCAAGCTGGCGCCTTTCATAAAGCAAATGGAGGTTATCTGGTTTTAGATGCCATAGACATTTTTAAGACACCTTCTGTTTGGGATATGTTGAAGCGGGTTTTAAGAAATCAAAAGGGTTTTATTGAAGACATGGGTGAACAGTATTCATTGCTACCTACCTCTGGATTAAGGCCTGAACCTATTCCTTTGGACGTTAAAGTTATTTTGATTGGTAGTAACGAAATATATCATACGCTTTATGAAGCCGACGAGGAATTTCAAAAAATATTCAAGATTAAATCTGATTTTGACTATAAGATGCCTCGCAATCGAGAAAATATTAAAGCGTATGTATCCTTTATTGCAACAAGAGCTCATGTTGAAGATCTATTGGATTTTGATAGATCTGGCATAGCGGCAATTGTGGAATTTGGCTCTAGGCTTGTCGATGATCAAACGCAATTGACTTCGCAGTTTGGTGAGATTAAAGATTTGACGATTGAGTCAGATTATATTGCTAGGGAGCATGGTAGCCTGAATGTTAAGCGACGGCATGTGGAAGAAGCAATCAAAAACAAGTTAGATCGTGTTAACTTGTTTGAGGACCATCTTATGGAAATGATCAAAAATGAAGACATTATGATCACAGTAGATGGGACGCGCATTGGACAAGTCAATGGCCTAGCCGTATATGATTTAGGAGATCACTCTTTTGGTAAAATTGGTCGGATAACTTGCACGACTTCAGTGAATGACGAAGGAATTTTCAATATTGATAGAGCTAGTAAACTCTCAGGTAATATTCACGACAAAGGCATGTATATTTTATCTGGATATTTAAATGCTGTTTTAGCCAAAGAACATTCACTTGGTTTTTCGGCTAGTGTTTGCTTTGAACAGTCTTATGGTATTATCGATGGTGATAGTGCTACCATTGCTGAGCTAACGGCTATTATAAGCGCAATTGCTGGAATTCCGGTATTCCAGAATGTCGCAATGACTGGAAGCCTTAATCAATTCGGCGATGTACAGGCTGTAGGTGGAATCAATGAAAAAGCTGAAGGGTTCTATCGTGCTTGTAAGTTACTGGGTAAAAATAAGAAAGATTATACTCTAATTATTCCATTTCAAAATGTGCAGAATTTTATGTTGCAAAAAGATGTACGGGAAGCTGTAAAATCTGGTTATTTAAAAATATTTCCGGTTCGTTACTTTTGGGAAGCTTTTGAACTTGCAACAGGTGTTCCGCTGGGAACAAAATCTATCAGTACTAAGACATTTACCCGAGGATCAGCATTGGACATTATTGCCAAAAAGATCCATCAATATCATACGGATGATAAAGCGAGTGAGCACCATCATGTTGAAAAAAAGGCAGCCTCCCAAGGTCGTGATGATTTAGCAGCTTCGAGAAAAAGGAGCTTGGTTTGATGGCGGATTCCACCATATATTACCGAGCTAGGTCTGAACTAAAAAATATAATAAGGCGCTTTTTTATCGAAAGGAGCTATTGTGAAGTTGATACTCCTATTGCTGTTTTAACCCCTGGTGCTGAGGTGCATCTAAATTATTTTTCTTCTCGTTGGGTTGATTATCAGTATAATGAATATCCATTCTGGTTGCGCTCCAGCCCTGAAATACATATGAAGCAACTCTTAGCCCAAGGCTTTGAAAAGATATTTCAGCTAGCCGTTTGTTTTAGAAATAATGGCGAGTATGCAAAGTGGCATCACCCTGAGTTCACGATGTTAGAGTGGTATCAAACGCAAATTGGTTATAAGCAGTTTATTGATCTGACTGAGGATCTTTTTTATTATGCAGTAGAACATTTTTCGGTAGATGGGCATTTTACTGGAGGTAGATTACTACCTCAAAAATTTGAACGGATAACTGTTACAGAAGCTTTTGCAGAGTTTGCAGATATTGTATTGTATGATAATGATTGTGATCTTGCGGCAAAAGCTAGATCTAATGGAATTCATTCAGTTAATGCAACTGATGATTTTGAGACTGCTTTTTTTAAAATTTTGATTGATAGAATTGAACCTGGGCTTAAGCGTTTGCAAGCATCTGTTTTGTATGATTATCCACCGTCACAAGCGTCTTTGGCAAAAATTGAAAACGGTTGTGCTAAACGTTTTGAATTTTATATAAATGGGATTGAGCTTTCTAATGGATTTTTAGAGCTTACCAATTTGCAAGAAAATAAGAAAAGATTTAATTCAGTTAATGAGCAAAGAATTCAATTGAATAAGGAACCTATTGAATTAGATCCAAATTTTATCTACGCGCTACAACGTGGTATCCCCGATTGTTGTGGCAATGCTTTAGGTTTTGATCGTTTGCTGGCATTGCTGCTTGGGCATGAAGGAATAGACAAGGTCATACCTTTTCGACAGATGTATATAGATGTCATAGATCCTATAAAATTAAGATAAGAGTTCAACTGTCTAAGCGAGTATTTTATAAGTTATAAAATGCTCATTTTTTATAACAGTAAGTTAAACTTCTTCTGCTGCCAAGATCGCCTTGTTACAACTTCCTACTTAGGTTTATTTAAGTCCGCATTTTTTGATATGTTAAATAATAAATACAATTTAGATAGAGAGTTTTCTTTAGTAAAAAGTTTAAAGAAGGGCCCTATAATTGGTATAGAAGAAAAAACTGGAGTGAAGGAAGTTAATTGATTATCGCTAAATAAACTAACTCCTCCTACAATTGTAGATTTCTTTTCAATTAATTTTACAGTGCCAGATATTTCACTTAGTTGTAATGTGTGATTTGTAGCTTTATGACTTGGTGCGCTAAGAGAAAATTTATATATTAGTAGGATATTGCTATCATTTAAATTTTGCACTTTAGCCTTTAAGTGTATTCCATACTGCTTCCAATCATAATGAGATTGCCCTTCTTTAGTTGTTAATCCTGATGTGAGGAACTCCCCTCCACTTTTTGTTGTGCTTTCTTCATTTTCTAATAATACTATACTTGGCTCACCTATTATGATTGCATATTTAGATTGTGCTAGGGCATGGGCGGTTAGAAAGCCATCGCTTGCAAAAATATGCTTATTAATAGGTAGGATTGATTTATCGTTGGAAAATCCCAACTCGTTTCCTTTTGAGCTCGTGAGAATGATCGCTTTAGCCGTAAGGGTGTAGTTGTTGATGAAGTCTTTATGCTTACAAACTGGTGTTATAGTTCCTTGTGGAGCAATGAATTTTGCAATCGTATTCACGTTTTTTATTTGTTCTTGTTGATCTTTCGGACTGCAAATTATTTCGATTAAAGTATATCCTTCTTCATTTATATGAATTTTGTGATATAGGCCAAGATGTGTTTCCAATTCGGATCGAAATTTTTTTATCGCCTGATTTGATAGTGTTGCCTTAAATTGGCATTGGCTTTCTTCTTCACAAATTTTTCTAAGGGTAAAATAATATTTGTAGTTGTCAATGGACCCACTTAAACTGCCATTTTGAAAGATACATTTGTATAAATCACAGAGAGCAGAAATCTTTTGATTTTTTTCGATAAATGTATTCCTTTTATGGTTTGGTGTATATACATTAACAAAATAAGATATACCAAGGCCAGTGCTGGTTTCGATGACTACAAACCCTTTTCGATGACCTATCAGCTTCCATTTTCCAGATGAAATGTTTTGTATCAATGCAATGCCTTTTTTTGATACGCTAATGCCTTCGCCGGGAGGTGTGTGTATTACTTTGGTCTCTCCTATTGCTAGATTTATCCTTTGAATAGAAGGAGGTGAAGAAAATCCTTTGGTTTGCATAGCAATAAGCGAGGTTATGAAGATGCAGAATATGCATGTTCTAATTGTAATCTTAAAATAAATAGGTTGTATGATTAGTATATAAGGATTTTCCAATGTGACTTTAATACTATGGCGATCCATATGTGATTTCCTCCCTGGTTTCACATTTTTTTAGATCTTTTTGTTTACTACCTAGCTCAAGGTGAAATTTCTCAAATGGTTTTTTATTTAATAGCAATAGTAGGTACTGGCTAGCGTCCTTTGTTGACATATTAACGGCAGGAAATGGACTTTGTTGTAGTAGAACTATTGGCCTATCTAAAGCTGTGCATTTACTGTTTTTGCCGTATGTCAATGTTTTAGTTAGGAGAACTAACTTGCCGAGGTTAGATGGGTTTGTGAGTATACCTTTGTCTTTGAAAAGATCCGAGTTGGCCGGAATTAAGACTTTCTTCTCATATATTTTCTCTTGTGATAGTGTTGTGGTTTGCGTCATATTTGCCGCTATAAAACCAAATAATAAAAATGCGCAATGAGAGGCTATAGGTGGCCAGCCATTTAGTGATAAGTGCATTGTAGTTTTCTTCCTCTGTAATTGAATATCCATTTTTTATCGTTTGTTAAAAGGCAGATCGCCTGTGGTGCCACATGCTTATATTTTCCAGGTGATGAATAGTCGATTCTCGGTGGAAGGCATTTTGGATATCTTCCATTTAGATAATCAGGAAGATAGCTAGGACATTTGTTGATAGGGGAGTGTATATCCTTATAAGGATTACTCTTAAATATCATTGTGGGGAAAGTCAGGTTGAGTGTTGTAATTAAAAATATAAAGCCGATCAGAAACATCGAGTTGTCCTTTAGAGTTTGAGTTTATTAAGCCAATTGGGCCAATGATTTGAATCGCTGTTGGCATTTTCTTGATATAGTTCGAAATTATACCGAGAAAATCTGAAGTCGTCACAAGAGCTTTGCAGAAGGCTTCTTTGTTTTGATTGTATGGAAAGTATGATATTATTTTTTTTATTTAAAATTGTGTTAAGATCTTCATTATCTACCTCGTGATTGGCTAGTATCCAATTTTCAGATGCATGCAAGTTTTTTTCGATTGCTTCAAAGCGGCCACATGTAAGTGCGATGAACATTTCTTTGGACCTTTTTTGAAAATCTATTATATTCCTTTCGTATTTATTAGCCGTATTTGCAATAGAAACTACTCCAATAACATAGGTGAGGATTATAGGTAATATGGATAGAAATGATGTCAAGATATTATCTTTCTCTTTTTCTTTTTTTCGTTAGTTAAACCTAATCTTTATTAAAAACTTTTTCATATTCATCTTGCAAAAATGACTGAATTTGATTTCACTAAACAATAGTTGCAGTAGTTAAAATATGTCTCATGCTGTCTCGTCATGCGAGGGAGATGTGAGAAAAATCTATTGGTGCATGTAATTCAAAAAAATTCAGGATCTTATTAAGGGGAGGCGTCTTGCTCTTATTTTATCTATGAATGGTAGTGGAAAATATAGTCATGATAGATGTTAATTATCACAATATATAGAATAGTCGCTGATTATAATTTGAAGTTGAATCCAATGGATGCTTGATTGCGCTTGAATGTGTATTGTGATCTGGTTGAATTCTGATTTTCTATTTGTAATACGACAAATTGAGATATTTCTGGGAAGTAATACCATTCGAAAGATGAAGATAGTGACCATTTGCTATCTGATCTTAGATCTTCTGCATTGTAAAATTTTTTACTTAAAAATGAGAAACTTGTATTGAACCTTGCTCGCAAATTCCTATTGTATAATAGACTTCCTTGGTAACGAGTATGCACAAAAGAATTTTCTCCTGATTGCAGTGCTTTGAACGAAGTTACGCCTGATGCAATATGCAACCAAATATCTATCTTGTGCAAGTTTGCTATATTTAAATCAAGAAAAAATGCACCGAATTTATTGCTCCGGTCAGTTGGTGCTGCTGTTTCATCTAGGGTGCTATCATAAATATTGTCACCGTTGGGATATGGATCTATTCTCCAGCTTGATTCGTAAGTAATTGCAGGAGTGCCCCAAAGGCTGAGGATTTCTACTCGATTTTGTATACCATAGGTGTTCAAATGTGACTTAAATGCCAAAAAATCAGTGCGAATAAATGGGATAAGGCTGATCTTTATAATGTCATTATTGATATTGTCTGGATAAATGTAACCTACTTTATAACTCAGAGGCATCGCAACGTAGTTATTTATCAGGTTCATATATTGAAGCAAAGGTGATGAATATTGCTTTGAATCTAGAAAGTAGGTTATATGCCAAGATAAATTTTTATTCGTAGGCAATTTTTTTTGTGGATAATAATTTATAAACCCAGATAAAGTGTAGCCATAGTCTTTGTTGACAGCGGTGATGTCTTTATTGATGATAGATTTGTCACCCGCTAAAATATTGTCGTTATAGATTCCACTTGTTTTAAGTAAAATGTCAAATTTAGAATTATTTTCTAATTGTGCTAATTGCTTTTTGCTTAATTCGGTTATTTGATTATCTTTTTCATCCCAAAATCCATATGTAAATTGTCTAAATGCCTTGTGCTTGTTACTTAGATCTTGATTGCACAATCCTAAGTAATAGTATACTGATTGCTGATCGGTATATTGAAGATCATATGCGTTATTCAAATGTTTTATTGCCTCTTCGCAATGCTTTAGGGCTACGAGCATTTTGCCCTTAGAAAAATGAGGAAGAGGATCATTTGGGTTTAGTTTAATAGCAAGGTCGAAGAATGATCTGGCTTGTGCGAATAATAGTATGTTCTTTGATGCCATCGCAATTGTCATTGCTACATCTGCATTTTTTAACGCGTTTTCTTTGAATTTTTCAAGTAAAGATAAGGCTTGTAATGAGTCATTGTCTTCTAATGATTTTTTTGCTGCCGGTAGTGACATCTCTATAGTCGTCAATGGAGTGCTAATCAAATTTTGCTTTATTGGTAACGAATATTTGCTAGCCTTTTTAAAGGGTGAGTTTTCTTTTTCAGCTGTGGATAAAAAATCTTGAAAATAATATTGAGGAGTTGTCATAGCAATAATATCGCTTGTTTTTTCTAAATTTGATACAGATCCAATAATAGGTATATCAGCATTAAAATTTGATTTTATTGTATTATTTAAAGTTTTAATGTTTTCTTTAGTTAGTCTTAAAGTTTCTCCGGCTATCACGGCTAATGAAAAATTTTTTTTATTATTATCTGATTTTTGTTCGCTGTTTATATGGTCTGATGTTTTATTCGAAATTGTCGTTTTGCCACGTAGTTGGATAAGAAATAAAGACTTAGATTTTGGATTGTATTGCACAATAAAATCAGATTTTTGGTCACCGGTTATCTGCAAGTGGTTTGCTATTAGAATGTTCCATTTTGGCTCTGCTTCCTTAATTTGCCTTGTGCGGAGTATGCCTTTTTTAAAATGAATCGAATACTGATCTGAATTATCTTGTTTTTCAATAGCGATAGTAGTTGAAGGGAGCAGGTAGTGTTCTTCGCTTTCTTGTGTAGCAATTTGTATAATTCCAGCTTTATCAGTCCAAATTTGGCTGTTTCCCATAATCGGTGTAATGAGATCAATCAATCTAGTCGTACCTTTTCTTTTGACAAAGCCGCCATTAGTTACTGTCTTGATAAATAGTTTGTCATAATATGAATACTTAATCTTGTTTCTAGATAATACCAATGGAGGATCTAACTCTTTTTGCGGAGTGCTTATGGGATTTTTGATAATATTTATGATATATGGCAGGTATGCATGTCCGTATTCATTAAAAACTTGGGCATCGATAAAGTGTGTTCCTACAGACCATTTTGATGAATCAAAGGTGCATGCGTTGTCTTGGCAAATTACCTCTCCATTTTTTTTCCATAGATACTTTAAATTAGAGCCGTTCGCTATAATTTGTAATTTTACGGTATCTTCTTGATATAGAGTAAATTGTAATTTCGAATGTTTTATTATTTTAAAAGAGTTATTTTCTGCTGTTGAAGGAAAAACTTGTAGTGGGAAAAAAGCAAGGCTTAACAAAAATAAAAGCGTTCGCTTGGATAAAAGAAATAGATTCTTATAAGAAAATATACTTATTGAGCAGGTAAGATAATTTTTTGACCACATCATTTAACGATACTTATTTTTTAGTTTTGCCGCGACTGGGTTGGGTACTAGTTTGTTTACGTTTCCTCCGAGATGGCAAACTTCTTTAACTAGGCTGGATGAAACATGGCTGAGGTCTTGACGAGTTGGTATAAAAACCGTTTCTAGCTCTTTTTTCAAAGTTCTATTCATCATAGCCATTTGCATTTCATACATAAAGTCTGCTTCTGTACGTAATCCTCTTACTATAGCTATAGCGTTTATTGACTGGGCATAATCGACAGCAAGGCCAGTGAATGTTCCGGTCCGGACATTAGCTAAGTCTTTACAGACTTCCTCAATCATATCAATACGTTCTTCATCGTTAAAAAAAGGTTCTTTGTTTGTATTAAGACCGATGGCAACTACAACTTGGTCAAATAATCTGCTTGCGCGCTCAATAACATCATAATGTCCCAATGTGATAGGGTCGAATGTGCCTGGGTATAAGGCTATTTTTTCTATATCAGCCATTAAATTATCCCTATTCTATCGAGGTTTGCCTATGGTGTTTATATGAGGCTTGGTGTTGCCAAAGCTACTGCTATAGCTTTTGCCAAATAAGTAATTTGGACTTTCCAAACGCACGTTCTTTTTTAAGCAACCATTCATTTTCACTTAAAACTATATTACTTTCTTTTGAGCATTCTAAAGCAAAAAATCCGCCGTTTGTTATAATCTGCGATAAATCCTTAACTGAATCTGAGACCCATTGCTCAGCTTGTTCGTAGGGTGGATCTGCCCAGACAATATCGATTGGAGTATGCTTCTTTATATCGAGCCAGCTTTTTGAAACCTGTTTGTTAATAGCTGACAATGGTTGGCAAAGGATTTCTTGTTTTTCGGCTCTTCTAGAGGCTTCTTGTAAATTTTCTCGTAAAGCCTTGTATGCATGTGGGTCACTTTCGACAAACAGGCAGCCCTTGGCGCCACGACTGATAGCAGACAAACCGACAGCCCCTGTTCCAGAAAAAAGATCCAAAAAAATCGCGCCTCGAATTTCGATTTGAAGAATGTCGATAAATGCTTCTCTAATTTTTGCTCCAGTAGGCCTGGTTATAGATCCTTTGGGGGTTTTAATTTTCATCCCCTTGCACCAGCCAGAATTTAGGATCATAATAATATTTTCTTTCATTTTTGTGCCTACAGATATTTATTTCGACCTGTAGGCTTGTTTGAGGATTGGTGTATTGCATATAAAGGGAGCAAACCTATCATACGGCGTTACGCTTAAAAAACATTCGTCGCTGTACTAAAGGTACTATCTCCTCATTTTTTTTAGGCAAGCCTTAATCTGATAGGTTTTGCTCCCCCTTAATAAGCGCCTGTGTCTTGCTGCTTTGTACTGCCATACCAATATAGATATCTACGCGTTGTATTAGCAGTAGGAAATAGTTTAATTAACTAAATTTATTTAGAAAATTATAATATTGCCACATACAGACGACCCTTATATCTATCGTAATTAGCTGACAATGACAAAGTGAAAATACGAATGCTGCCTTTGGATATTTATTTTGTCAGGCAATTAAGAGAGAACTTTAGTCGTTAAAGGTTAAGGATTCAATGCTAAAAATTCATTTTGTTTAGCCATAAATTTTGGAAAATCAAAAACTTATAATGATTTAGGGTGAAGTGTAACTCAGACCATTTGTCTGTCGAAATATGGATGTTCAATGGAGCTGCGGCTTTATTTTTTCTGCATTTGTTACGTCTATTCTAGCTAAAAAAACCCAGTGGTGATAAATAACGCTTTATTTTTTCATAGTTTTTAGGTAGTGGATCTCTGTATATTAGGTGTGAACTGCCAACTATTTGGCAGCGACTAAATTATAATAGAGTGATTGTCTCACCAATGCAGCAGGGTCATAGATGAATATTAAGCAAATTCAAGAATCGCGTGAACTTTCAGGAATCGAAGCGTGGGGAGCTAGTTATTTTGGTATTGACGACGCAGGTTATGTGGTTTGTCATCCAACGGGCGAGGATTATAAATCGATTAGATTGTCTGAATTAGTGGAAGAGGCAGGTAAGCAAGATATTAGGACCCCGCTTATCCTTCGTTTTCCTCAGATCATTCAGGCTCAACTAGAGAGAATGCATAAAGCTTTTACTGAAGCTATTTGGGAATATAATTATGGTGGACGTCATTTTGGTGTTTTTCCATTTAAGGTAAATCAAAGGCGTGAATTCATTGATGCGGTTGTTTCGCGTGGGTATAAAATGGATTGGGGCTTGGAGGTCGGCAGTAAGACGGAATTTATCGCTGCTTTGAGTTATCCAATGTCTGAAGATTCCTTGCTTGTCTGTAACGGCTTTAAGGATGGGGAGTTTATTGAGATTGCTTTTATTGCATCGAATCTAGGCCGTAATGTCATTTTGGTTGTTGAAGGCCCTGATGAGCTAGAGCTGGTTATCAAGTATATGAAAGAAAATAAAGTTAGCTTTGCTAAATGTCCAGAAATTGGCATCAGAGCTCGCTTGTATAGTAAAGGATCGGGTAAGTGGGAGCGATCTTCTGGGGAAACTTCGAAGTTTGGACTTACCACCATCGAGCTTATACAGGCGCTTAAAATCTTAGAAAAAGCAAACTTGCAGTCGAAATTGACGATGCTGCATTTCCATATTGGATCTCAGGTGACGGCAATCAAACGTTTCAAAAATGCGCTAAAAGAAGCTGCAAGGGTATATACAAAAGTAATAAAAATGGGTTTTTCTCCAAAGCATCTTAATATAGGTGGAGGCGTTGGGGTTGATTATGATGGTAGTAAGACCTCGGCGCAGTCAAGTGCGAATTATACAATGCAGGAATTCGCCAATGACGCTGTTTATGTAATTGGTGAGGTTTGTAATAGCGAAAATGTTGAACATCCTAATATTATAACGGAATCAGGGAGAGTGATTGCTGCATATCACTCTGTAGTCGTAGCTGATATCCGTGAAGTACAAGGAGAGGAAGGAACGCAATTTACTGCTGAGTCTTATCAATTAGATGATGAGACGAAGTGCATAAAAGCATAAAAGAGTTAGATTATATTTTAGAGCATATAAGCAAAAAAAATTATGTGGAGTTTTATCATGATGCCATCGAATACCATGATGAACTGTTTACGTTATTTAATCTAGGTTATGTGACTCTTCGTGAACGAGCTGCGGCAGAAGAGCTTTTCCATCGGATTTGTCGTAAAGCTTTGTTTTTTTCATCTTTCGAGCGCAAACTGCCCGATGAGTTTGAAGCGTTGCAAAAATTGAAAGTTAGCAAGTATCTTGCAAATTTTTCTATCTTTCAGTCAATTCCTGACGCATGGTCTATCGACCAATTATTTCCAGTGATACCTCTTTCTAGGCATGATGAAAAACCATCTCATAAAGCAACTATTGTAGACATTACTTGTGACTCCGATGGTTGTATCGAACATTTTGTCGATAGTACAACGGATAAATCTTTGTTGGATTTGCATTCAACTATTCCTGGTCAGCCATATCTGATTGGCTTTTTTCTAGTAGGTGCATATCAAGAAAGTCTTGCAAACGAGCATAACTTATTTGGTGCTATAAATGAGGTAGAGGCTTCTATTGACAAGGACGGAATTTGGAAAATTGATAAAGTTACCAAAGGTGATCCAATTGACGAGTTATTAGCTTGTCGGAATTATGATATTGATGAGATTAGAGAAAGCTTCACAAAGCAAGTTGGCTTAGCACAAAAATCTAAGTTGGTAGATGAGCGTCAGGGGCAATATATTTTGGATTCATTGCAAAAATACTTGAGTGCATACCCGTATCTTCGCCAACTTGTGGATTAATTAAGTATTTTAGTGTGTTGCATCTAAATTCTAGCTATGCGTCGAGCTTTATTCTCAAGCTTTAGTAATTGCTGCCGATCAATTGAGTGAACCTAACTCAATGGAATTTTATATAATTTTATTTGATCGGAGCCCTTTGTTATGGAAATGACGTTCACTGTCGAAAAAGTCGAAGGTCGTGACAAAGTAAATTTTGTCGGTGATCTTAATGAAGACTCTGAGATTCAGTTGAATAATCTGGCTGGATCTCTTGGCTCTAAGTTGATTTTTAATCTACGTGGGATAACTTCAGTTAATAGTTGTGGAGTTCGGGCATGGATTAACTTCATGAGAACTGCAGAAAAGGGTAGAGAAGTTATCTTTGAAGAGTGTCCACCAGAAATCGTTAGCCAGATAAATATGATACCAAGCTTTAAAGGAAATGCTAAAGTCAGGTCTGTATATGCTGGCTATGCGTGTGATCATTGTAATAATGAGCAATGGAAATTATTTGAAGATGGCCGAAATATGCCAAGTGACTCCGACTCAGAAGTTGAAGAATTAAAGTGTCCAAAGTGTGGTGAAGTTATGGAAATGGATGAGTTAGAGGAAGAGTTTTTTAGTTGGTTAGATGCGAGTTGATAGGATTTAAGAGGCATTGATGGCGATGGGCGATGCTGCAAAAAAATTAAATGAGAATAACAAAGTATTGAGTCTGTTCCAAAAACATGAGCATTTTGCCAAAGCAATGCTTGATGCTTTTGTTGTTGTCGATCGTTTTGGGAAAGTTTTAAAATCTAATCAGCTTTTTTCCGTTCTTACTGGTTTAAAGTGCAGACAAATCCTAAAAATTGACAGTTTAGATGAAATATTAAGTTTTTTTATCAATGGCCGTGCTATACCTGTTGGTGAAATTTTAAAGTATAGATCACCAACCAGAATAGATGAAGTCCGTGGGCAGACTGATACTAAAGCAGATCTGAATCTGATTTTAGGTATTTATCCGTTCATAGATGGTGGAATGATTCATGGTGCTTTTATATTAGTACGAGATGTGACTGCAGAAACTGCGTTGCAAGGAAAATACAAAGTAAAAGCCACGGAATCAATTACCGACCCCTTAACCGGGTTGTTTAATCGAGGTTATCTCAATTCTTATTTGCCAATGCATATTGAGACTATGATGAAATATCCTTCCGATGCTAAGCAAAGAAACATTTGCCTCGTCATGATCGATATCGATCATTTTAAAAAGTGCAATGACACTTATGGGCATTTAGCCGGAGATGAAGTGATTCAATATGTTGCTTCAGTATTGAAAAATAAGTTGAGAAAAACTGACATGGTTTATCGTTATGGGGGAGAGGAATTTCTTGCTATATTACCAGCGAGTGATCTCGAAGGTGCCAAAGTAGCAGCTGAGAAAGTTCGTAGAGAAGTTGAAAATTCAATTGTTGAATTTGAAGGAACTAAAATCACAACAACAGTGAGTATTGGAGTTGCTAAAATTGAGCTAGGGCGAGAGAATGCAACTGATACTATCGCTCGAGCGGATGCAGCGCTTTACCACTCCAAAGACAATGGCCGTAATCGTGTAAGTATTCACTTAGGAAACGATGCTATCGAACAAATTTAGTGCGGTCTGGTTACATAAACTTCGTGATCTGATACGTGCTCTCCGGCTAAGATCCTATCTGCAAGTTTTTCCATATAACTGTTAAGAATTTGCCCTTTGATTTGAAAGGATATTCCTTCGTATTCAAAATCTTTCCAATCTATAGGAAGATAGACCTGCTCATCTTCCCTAAAATATTCATCAAAGTAGGCATCTATATAATCAATCAGGAAAAGGCTAGCTTCTTTTTTAGAAACGTTTTGTTCTTTATGCATAAGCCTGGCTTCAACTGGGTAGTGATAAGTCATCAATGCATTTTTTAGAGTTAAGACGACATGAACGGCGTCTGACAACGAAGAGGTCGTCAATTCAAAAATTCTTTCTTTGAGCCATAGAGAAAATTTAGTGTTTAACGACTTTTCGATTGCACTTATTTCATCTTCGTTTAGTACTTGTGAATTAAGGGGCGCTATCTTGTCCATCTTTATACCTTTATGATCCCAGTTTATTTGATCTATGCTTTAGATGTTTCTGTAACTATTCAGCGTATTTTCCCTTCAATCTTCGCTTGACTGCCCGTCATCCTAGGTGAGATGAAGGATCTATTTCACCAATTTTGAATCCTTCCTTCACTCTGGGATGACCATTGCAATCAAGCGATGACAGGCAGTCAAGGCTTTGATGACAGGCAGTCAAGGCTTGATGACGGGCTTGATCAAGGCTTTGATGACGCAGGCAGTCAAGGCTTTGAATCGATCAGATAAAAAATACGCTGAATAGTTATCATGTTTCTTACGACGTGGTTTTTAGCTCTGTTTTTTGAACAGCGACAATTTACAATGTTTTTATTTGTCTCAAAATATCCTATAAACTAGACGGTATTCTAGAAAAATTAGCGATTTGTTAAAATATCCCTTAAATATTGCAACTGTGAGTTCCCTTGATTCTGTTTTTGCATGACCTAAAATTCTAGAGATTTCTGAAATTGCAGAAGTTACCGATTTGAGGCTTTGTATAAGTCACTGCCAATATGTTGACTGGCAGCCAGCACCAAATCGACCAATTGTTTATGTCGAGCCTTTCTAAGTATTCATAAACGGAGGCTATGAAGTGCATAGTGACTTTTCATTGAAATCAGAGCTTTCAAACGAGAAATGACTCAATATCCGAATCGTATATTCTAGTGAGTGTATATTTTGCCTTCATAAGAGCATTAAAGACAGGTAAAGTTAATAAATTATCGGCGTTAAAATTTTAAAATGCTTTATATTCTCTTCAGCAAAATGCTTTATTTTGAGCTCTGAGGAAAAAAGGCGTAAACAATTGATCAAATACCGCCACGAGATTTTGCAAACACGATAAAAAAAGAATCAATAGGGCAAAAACGATCTTTGTTTTGGGAATA
This sequence comes from Bdellovibrionota bacterium, assembly GCA_041391425.1. GTDB lineage: Bacteria > Bdellovibrionota_B > Oligoflexia > Oligoflexales > JAWKNZ01 > JAWKNZ01. The sequence continues at coordinate 273,053 of JAWKNZ010000005.1, read as the reverse complement.
GTTGTTCTACGCGCTTCCGGCGTTGGTGTGCTCAGCAGGAGGCAATATCAGCCTTACCGGATAGCGGTTCATGTCAGTCCTTTTAAGACTTCTACGCGCAAGTATCCAATTTTATCTGGCCAATGGGCCTCAATATAATATGGCCGTAACAAACTTTCCAGTTTGCCAGATAAGAGACCTCTTCGGTGCCAGTTAAACCAAATTTTGAGCAATTTTAATGCTTGATTACGTAGCTGTAGCAGCGGCAGTCAGCCCGACGAAAGAGGTCTTTAGCATATTCTTTCTCGGTGATAATTTTTGTAAGCGAGGGCTAAGTCCTTTTAGATAGAATTTCTAATGCAAGGCCTGCAGTTGCTTTAGCGGCGTAAGACGACTTTTAGGCCACTAACATCGTCAGTTTCTATTTGCGGATGCTGCACATAAATTGTTGCTAATATGATAAAACTATTACGTATATTGTAGCTTGTTCTTGTGACTTCAATGGTGTTTGGCCCCATAAGAAGAACTTGATCGATAAAGGATTCAAAATACCATTTCTTTGTATTATTTACTGGCGTGAGAATATTTTGTTTGGCTTTTCTGTTGTTCTCAATACTATCTTCTGATAGGTGCGCTGAAATTCAGTTTTATGTCATGAATCTGACAAAGTGGTATTCCAGTGATCAATTTTCTTTGTGAGATCATGAAAAGCATAGGGTGCGAAGATTGAGAGGCTTTCATTGTAAGAAACATAACCCTCTTCTTCTATTCTGCTACGTCGAAACCGCGAGAGCAATTCCTCTTGTTCTGCTGGTGGCATATATGCAGAATGCGCTAGTAATGAAATGGCATAGCTCATATTGTTTGCCATGATAGCTTCAATCAGATTTTCAATAATTAGGAATGTTTCTTGATCTTTGGCTGTTATTTCATAGTAAGCATCATTTGATGGCAGGGTAATCAGCCGATCTTGGAAGCTTTCTGGCATTTTTTCGTATTCTTCTTGGTCGTAAATACGAATATATGGCCCAAGAGTGGCTAGCTGATACTCTTCCTCTAAACTAGAGAATCTTTTATATAATTCTTTTGGGCTAATTTCTGCGTATAATTTAAGCCACGAAAAAACTTGCTTAGCGATCAAACGGTCTTCTTTCCAAGTGTCGAAATCTAGAATACCAGTGAATTGCTCTTCCGAAATCGCCTCAAGAACCTCTGGGAGAAGTTCAGGGTCGCAGAGTTTTATGGCTCTGTAAATTTCTATGGGAGATTTTTTTTGAATAATATCAACTGCGTTCGGTGATTTCATGACCGTTGCTAAATCGATTGGCGATATAGCCTTGTCTACACTAGTCAAACTATTTGGAGTAAGACTAACTGCTAAGTGCCCGGCGTCATAAATAGATATCAATGAATTTTCTTCTGACAATCGACTTGCCATGAACGTATCCTATAGGTATGTCTTTAATCACAAATTATGCCTTTTAACCGTTTCTTCAAATGATGGATAGAAATGGCTTCAAGGGTGACCTAGCTTGAGGAGGGGAACTTAGCATTTTAAAAATAAATGAGCAAGATTAATATAATCGATGCTATTATTAATAGAAATATTTAATATGTTAAAATTTCATTTGAAATTTATTATTAAATTTCAATAGGTTATTGAATTTCTCCGCTGTCTCCATGTTGTTGGAAGCGGCTACTATAGCTAAGCTAGTTGTGCTTAGGTAGGTAGATGATAGGTGGCAATGACTGAGACTCTTATAATGGGGATGTTGCAGAAAGTATGAAAAAAGATTTGGAGAGTGTTAATCATTTGAAACATATGCCTACTTCAAGGGCTGTTAAAGAAAACAAGAAACTGGATACAAGCCACAGCGGAGTCAATGATATTAGTCTGAGTGACCGCGAAAAACAATTGTTGGCAGAAGCTTTGCTCCCCATAAAAGATGAGCTGCTTCTTTTGCGCAAAGAAATCAGATCATTCATTCCATTAGAGACAGAAACTTCACAGCAAGTTGCCGAACATATTTTTGCCTCTGAAGGTAAGTTCGTCCGTCCAGCGCTGTTCTTCCTAAGTTGTAAATTATGTGCGTATGATGGTCCCCATCTTTTGCCAATTGCTGCTGTTTGCGAGTATGTCCATACAGCAAGCCTTTTGCATGATGATGTTGTCGACGATAGTGAGTTGCGGCGCAATAAGCCGACAGCAAATAAAAGTTGGGGAGATCAAGCAGCTGTCTTAGTTGGGGACTTGATTTACTCTCGGGCTAGTGAGCTTATGGCTGCAACAGGCGAAATGGATTTAGTTGAAACATTTGCGCGGTCAATTCGAAAAATGAGTGAAGGTGAGCTTCTTCAATTAGAAAATATCTGTAATTTTAACTTTTGTACCGATACATACCTGCATCTTTTAAGCTGTAAAACAGGAGTATGGATAGGGGCTGCATGTCGAGCCGGTGCTATATTATCTGGCCTTCCAACAGAAAAACGTGATGCTTTGGAAGAATTTGGCCATAGTATAGGTATTGCTTTTCAATTGATCGATGACGCACTTGATTATATCAGTAAAGATGAAATATTTGGCAAACCGACTCAAGCTGACTTGCTTGAGGGAAAAGTGACTTTACCTGTCATTTTGCTGAGAGATATAGCAACTGAAGATGAAAAGCAGCTGATTATATATATTTTAGATAAAGAAAATATTTCTGCTGAAGATGTCAGTGTTGTGTCTAAACTCGTACAGAAGTATCGGACAGCCCAATTAACTATGAATCGAGCCAAGGCATTTACCGAAAAAGCGATTGATTTATTACATGAGAACTTTGAAGAGAATATCCAACGAGATAGGCTAGAGAATCTTGCAAAGTCTTTATTGCTTCGTGTTTATTGATCCCAACTTTGCCAAATCTTTTTATCTATAAGAAGCTGAAGACAATTTGTTGGGGATTATGATGTTAAATTTATCAGAAATAGAAATGCTCGAAGACAAATGTGAGTTTAAGGCTTTGGATTGTGGAATTAGAGTAGTGCATTGTCCGGCAAACTCTAAGTTTGATAACCGTCTCTTTCTAAGTGCATTGATTAAATCTGAGCTTTCCTGTGATGGGCGCTTCAAAGATGGTATTGCTCATTTTCTTGAGCATATGATGTTTCGTGGTTCCAAAAATTATCCCAGTTTTATTCAACTTGCCGATGCCTTTGAGTGGTTAGGGGGAGAGTGGAATGCTGAGACCGGGCATGAATATACTGAATATACTTTTAAGGGTATAGCCGATAATATTCCAAAAACTATACAATTATTCGCAGACTTTTTAGTGCACCCTCTTTTGTTGGATATCGAATTTGAGCGAGAGGTTATACTACGAGAAATTGAAGAGGAAATTAATGAATTTGGTAACTCACTGGATGATGAATGGCATATGTCTAGTTTGTTATGGCCAGATACCTGGGTAGCTAAGCCAATTGCTGGTAGCTTAGATTCAGTAAGAGAGATTTCTTTAGAAAACTTGCAGCAATATTGGCAGGAAACATATCTTCCAGAAAATATGCTGCTATGTATAGCTGGAAATTGTGATTTTCCGCAGGTCTTTTCGACGTTAAATTTATTATTTGCTGATTATGGGCGAGGGAAGACTCCAAGTTTTCAAAAAGAATTTGAAAATAAGGCACCTAAAACGGAAGAAACAAAACCTATTGGCTATATTGAGGATGGACCAAGGTTTAAGTTGGTGAGAAATTCTGATAGCCAATATCAACTGCGTATGAGTTTTCCCTGTGAAGGTGAATGGTCGGATGAAGCTATCATTTATGATGTGATATGTAGGATTTTGGCGGATAATTATTCGTCACAGTTGCCGCTACGACTACGAGAAGAGTTGGGGTTAGTTTACGATGTTGGCTGTCGGGCTGGCTTATTGAGTCAGGTTGGCTCCATAGATATTACTGCTACCATCACCATTGATAAGTTCTATCAATTTTTAACGGAAACGTGCAAGGTCTTAAAGGCATTCTCAACTCATGGTCCGACGCAAAAAGAGCTTGCTAAAAATATCCATCGTAGCCAGATCGATATATCATTAGCTGCAAATGATCCTGAAATTATTGGCACTCGGGCCGTCTGGGGTGAATTATTTGGTAATGGCAATAAGTTATCTTTAGAGTATACGAGACTAAGTTCCCTCACAATTGAAGAGATTCAAAGAGTTGCCGCAAAAATTTTTAAGCCGGCAAACTGCGGAGTTGTTGTCCTCGGGCCTAAAGATAAAAGCCTTAAAGATGACGTGATGAAAATTGTAAATACTTATCTGTAAAGCTTGTTTTGGCAGTAAAACCTATCAGACATTGCATATCTACAAAGCAGGAAGAAATTGTACAATTTGTACATTGTCATGCTTTTTAGGCGTTACATCGTAAGATAGGTTTTGCTTCTCTTAAATCAGTCTTTTTACTTGCTTTAGTATCTTGTTCTTATCTTGCTACTAATTTACCTCATATGCAGATAGGCACGAAGATAAGCACTCAGTTCGTTCTTGATGGATTTCGAAAAAATATGTGCATTGAGCAGCACAGCACTCTTCAAAAAACATTTCTTCACAGAATTTTACTTGATTCATTTGGCAAATTCTTGCAGCAAGGCGCCCGCGGCCTTTTCTTTGCTCTGGGTAAGTTAACTTGACTTGTTGAGTTTGATCGATCTCGCATTTTTTGCCAACTTTGGCACACGCATGCGTGGATAAGGAAGTCTTTTGCTGGGGTGTGGTTATTCCCTTACAAATCCCTCTATGAGCTAAACAACCAGTTGGGCGAAAACCCTTTTCACAAAGGTTTTCATAAGGTTTGTAATTAAAACCAAAGGAGATTCCTGTTGTCAAAAACAGCGTGGATAATAAAATAAAATGTAATGATCTAATATAAGTTTTCATATATTCTCCTTAACGTCCTTTAGGTTCTAATTTGATTTCATGGGATTTACTTAGTTGACAATGCATATTCTCTACTTTTGAGTCGATAAATCTTCTTGGTCTTAATGATTCACAGTCTTTGAGGGTGGAGTCAGCTCGGTAAAATGCATTTAAAACTTTTTGTTCATCAGCGAGATTGAACATGAAAGTCGAGCTGGTCATGATATATTCAAAGATTGAAGCAAACTGGTATTCTTTTCCTTCGTAATTCACTTTAGCATCTCTAATCCATTCCCATTCCTGGGTATAGAATTTTTTCTTATCTTCCTTAAGCTCATCCATGCAGCTCTCAAAAGCATCGACGCGAAGTGATTTTAATGCTGCTGCTTGTTCTTTTGGGTCCGTTAATTTAGCTATTTCACCAGCCTGATGACGGATATATTCAGTATAGCATATTCTTGCGTATCCTAACTGACAGTAAAAGTGAAGCGTTAGATCAGACCAATGGTTGGCATTATTGCTTAAACACCCTTCGATCATGCTCGGATCTACAAAAGCGAGAGGGCGGTTCTCTATAGATGGTGCCCCTTCATCTGCACGAATGTGGAAGGTATTTCTAATCTGATCCATAGCCGCATAGATTAAGCCTGCCTTAAGCGGGCGATCGACGCGAGTGCTAAGAGAGTTATTTGTTTTGTCATTGGGGTATGTTTTTCCGGTACTTACACGGCAGGGAGATTTTTTATTAGTTCCATAACCAAAAGTGATTTTTCCTAAACTGTTATTCGTTCCCTGGCAATCATTAAATCTAGTTTTACCGACCTCTTCTGCAAAAATTTCGTAATGGGTAGTGTGTTCGTCATAGTTTCTCTCTCCTCCTTTGCGTTCTCCATACTCAGGATAGAATAGGGCATCTTCATTGTTTGGATTTTCGAGATTATTTATATCTTTAACCAGTTGTGGATTGGAGGTGATAGACGGTAGTGGCGGTATAGTTTCCACTTCGATATTGAAACGTCCAAAATAACCCGGAATGTTTTTACCATTTTTTTCAGTCTTTTCATCGAATGGAAAAACGAATTTGACCAATATAGGCTTACTGTTACTAATGCCCGTTGAATTGTCACGATCTGAGACCAACACGGAGCTATAAACTGGAAACCACATATGTAAATCTTTAAGGCCACCTTCCATTGTAAATGAAGACTCTCCTTCGTTTTGTTCTAGCATTTCCGTAGTGATATTTTGCCCAATATTGACCGGCATAAATGCACGCTGCCGCATTTTTACTTTGACTATCGATGCCGCTTTATTATCATCGCTATCTAGCTCAATTCTAATGGAGTGCATTTTCGCTGTGGTATACCCAGTGCTTTCAATAGCGATAGGTTCTTGGTTTTGGATTTATCTTAATCACTTTTTCTTCAGGCATAGGTTTATTATAATAATCTACCGGGGGGTGCATTAAGGTGCTTTCAACGATGAAATTTGGAATATCCATTGTTTTCTTTTCGAGTTTTAAAATAATATTATAATGTTCTATTCCACCTACCGGAATAAAGCTTAAATCTGCTTCATTCAAGGAACAAGGCGGGAAATAGTGTGCATCTGGATCAAGTGGGATTGCAAATTTTCTTTCTGTTTTGTCTTGAGTGTAGACAAACCACGCTTCTTTTAAAACAAAATCACAGCTGTCTTTATCGTTTTCAGGCTTTATTTTAATAAGGCTGAAAAGTGGCTGTCTCGTATCTATATCAGAAGGTGAAAGTTTCACTTGTAATATAAGGTCCATTTTATCCGGCTTTGGCGTCGAACTCGGCCTGACTAATGTTAAGGCTTTATATGCGTTATTGCCTTGCTGATCTTTAGAAGGCCAGTAATTGATCCCAATATTTCTTTTGTTATTTTCTAATGTTATAACTTTCCTGAAACTTGCGTTCGTTACGACCGTATAGGACTTTGAAAGTTTCTTCGATGCTGCAAGGAGGACAGCAAATTCATCATTACCTTTTGTTGTAATAGAAATCTGACCTGAGGCACCATTTGCATCCGTTGTAAAACGGACGATTTTAGTATTTTCTATATTACCATTAGCAATATTTCCTACTAGTATTTGAGGAAGAATAGGCTGTTTCTTATCATCTAATATTAGATCTGCGATGGGAATTTGTAATGATAAAACTATTTCTCCTTCATGAGCAGCTTTAAAGCCAAAATAATAATTGTCATTGGGGTTTATTGCAGTTAAATCTACGAGAAAATTATCGCTATCCACTACTGGGAGTTTTTGTGGGTTTATATTTAAAGACGCTGTTTTATCCACTTGGTAATTCATGCTTTCACTTGTAGATGAGCCTGATGAGGGCGAAACGGATTTACATGAAAAAACAAGAAAGAAAGCTAAGAAAAGCAGATGGTACTGGCGTCGACTTGCCATAATAGACCTTTCGTATACTACTAAATGGTAAATTGAATTCTTAAAGTAGGATTATAGACATTAGGTTAGTCAAATACAAGAATTTCCTTTTTTTCAAATTAGCCGTGGGTTTTGGGTATTGTGTCGTAACTTTCTCGTAGTGCATTTAGCAGCCATTGCGGATCATCCAACGGTAAGTCATGTCCTGCCGTCTTGTGTATAAAGAGAGGGGCTTGATAAAACTCGGCTAATTGTTTGGAACACTGTGGGGAGACAAAGGAATCTTGTGCACTTAAAAATATAGCTATCGGAGTTTTAATGCTTTTTACAGGTGAGAAATTGTAGGCAGCGAATAACTGTCTGATGAAGCTAAGAGAAGATGTCGGATATTCGTTTTCGTATTCCAGCCACTTCGTGATGAGAGGTGGATCGATTTTTATAAGATTGGTTGTTCCTTGCAGAATTGTCTTAATTCTTTTTTCTTTATTAATGCTACATGTAGTCCGGCATAAAGTGGATAAAGCTTTGGGAGTAAGGCGTTTATAGGCTGGCGATAGTATTTTAGCGCTTGTGTTTATTAGTGCAGCAAATAAAAAATCACTTTGGTATTGGCTAAGCCAAGACTGAGCAATCATGCCGCCGAATGAAATTCCTAGTAGCCCTTTCGGGCCTTGATATTTTTCTGCTAAGTATAATCTCCTAAGATCATCTACATAATCATAAACTCGAAGGGGGGATTTTTCGTTTTTCCTTGTTCCAATTCCTGGAAGTTCTAAAGGCGTGACCCCTGGCACTGTTTAGCAAGCAGATGTGTAAAGGAGCCCCAGTGTCTGGTTTCACGTGCTAAACCTCTAATAAGAAACCAATGAACATCAGCAAAGCTTGTCATAATGCTCTCCAAATGGGGTTGCGAACCGCTCGAAAAAGGAACTCGACTAAGGCTTGATGGCGTCGCATTGTACGGTCATGACGATGCTCGATTATTGGATTAAATAAACCCAATGAAGAAAATATTTGTTTTGGATTCTTTTTAATCCAATTCCAAGATCCCATTTCTAATGTCCATGGGATAAAGACTTTATGGCCATTTCTTATGTTTTCTTGGAAGTGCTGGTCATAAAGAAAATCCCACAAATCCCCATGGGTTGTGTAGCTATAAGATTGGGGTTCAATACTATATATATGGTGGTGAAGAGTTTCGTCTAATAGGTCCTTTAAACCTTGTACATCTTTAATATTGGGAAATTGAGAAGACGTTTTTGCATAAGGATACCAAAAACGATCGATCATCCCAAAGCCAGAGTGAAAATCTACGGTTAGTGCTGTTGTTGAGGGGAAAATTTTTTCTTTAACAAAGGATACCAAAGTTTGAGCCTCTAACTCCATCTCATCACCTTTTTTTCCTCGGTACCATGGAAGACGATTCGATATCCGGTGCCCGCCGATTAATAGGGGTAGGTTTTTGCCATCGGCTTCTATAGGGGCATTGCGCATTAAATCTATCCCTTTGGGATTGGCTCTACGATTTGTAGCCATGCCTCCAGGGTTTAATAAAGGGATGGCTACGATTCTGCTAGAATTTAGTTGCGCCCTGAGATCATCATCCCACTTCATTTGACGGAATAGGCTTTGCAGGTAAGAAACCACCACATGTGTACCCACCTTTTCTAAGCCATGCACGCCTCCAAATAATCCTAATACGGGCGCTTCGACATCGTCAGTGCCGATTTCAAAAGAAATTATAGGATAGCTTTTGTTTTTTATATCAACCCTTGCAAGCTCATTAGTTTTCACCAAACTTTTGTCGGCAAGCTGTGCTAATGTTCTTATTTTTTTTAATTCTGGAAGGTCTTTAAGCATAATTTGTTTTCCAAAGCAATTATCAACTCAAAACTTTTTATTTGTGCAATTAAGATTGCGTGGAAATAGTCCAAGTGTCAAATATTCTATATAAGGATGATTTTTTCCCGAATTAAAATTAGATCTCATCTAATCAGGAAATTTACTATCTATATTTACATAAATTAAATTTACCTACAAGAATGATAGAAAGATGCAAGAGTACGAAATTTGTTAAACCGATATATTTAAAATGTATTGAAAATGAAATTCTATTTATAACCTAACTGAAATCTAATGCATATGAGCGATAGTATTTTTGTATTGATATGAAGAAAGTCTTTACAAGTGTCCTTTTGGAATTAATCGGTCGCTTAGATTAGCATGTTTGAGCGATCAATGGAGGAAATCTATGTTATCAACAGCTCAGAATTTGGTGCCCTATTCTGATTTTTCTTTAAACGTAACAAAGGAGAAAGAATTAGAAGGTTTTTTTGAATTTTATACAAAGCATCATATTTTCATTGAAACGAATCGTTATATCTTGAAGACAGCAACTTCAGTCCCTGATTTAGAAAAGGTATTTCAACTACGATATAAATGTTTTCTACAAGAAAATAATGAATCAGAATCAGATGTATATTTAGATTTCGATGGATATGATAAGCATTGTGACCATATTATGATAGAAGCTAAGGATGAAAACAGAGTTGTAGGCACTTACCGATTACTATGTTCAACTTATACAGATAGTTTTTATTCACAGAATGAATTTAATCTAGGAACCTTTTTGTCAGAGCCTGGAATAAAATTGGAGTTAGGGCGTGCTTGTATAGATGAAAACTATAGAAATGGAAGTGTAATTGATTTGCTTTGGAAGGGAGTAGGCAGGTACTGTAAGCTGACAAATAGCCAGTTTCTTTTTGGCTGTTCAAGTATTAAAACTATTGATAATGATCTAGCTTATTCATTGTATCAAAGCTTGTTTGAAGCAGGGCATTGTAGTCTGCAATATAATGCAACTGTGAATGAACAGTATGTTAGGGATGTGTGCGTAAACAAAAACTTTGATACTATGGCTAGTAAGGTTGTAAAAACTCTTCCACCTCTATTGAGGAGTTATATTTTGGCAGGCGCAAAAATTCATTCTATGCCTGCATATGATAAAGAATTTTCTTGTTATGACTTACTTACTATTTTGAACATAAGTGAAATAAACAGTATGTTCAAAAATAGATATTTTAATTCTGAGGTATGAATGGCAATATTTAAAGGAATCATATTTTTATTCTTAGCCTTAGGATTCATTATTACGACTCTGCCATTTTATTGGTGGTCAAAATGGCGACGCTATCGTTCTAGAAAGTTCATTGGCCAGATTAAGGCATTCTATTGCAATCTTGTTTTAAAACTATTTGCTATTGAAACTAATTGGAAAGGATATATACCTCTGAAACAAAAAAAGATAGGTGATTTACTAGTTGCAAATCATCTATCATATTTAGATGTTCTTATATTAGCTGCAAATCATCCAAGTTGTTTTGTTACTTCTGTTGAAATGAAAAACACTCTGTTTTTAGGCATGTTGTGCGATGTGGGTGGGTGTTTATATGTTGAAAGACGTAATAAAGATAAAATTGAACAAGAAATAAAAGATATATCAAATGCTTTGGCTGCCGGCTTAGATGTAATTATTTTTCCCGAAGCTACAAGTACTTGTGGATCCACGGTAGAGCGGTTTAAGATTCCTCTATTTAGAGCAGCTCGCGAATGCGGTGCTCGTGTTATTCCAATAACTTTGAATTACCAAGCACTTAATTATCGCCCGATATGTGCTCACAATAGAGATTTAGTCTTTTGGTATGGCAAGATGCGCTTTGCTTCTCACTTATGGAAGTTTTTACAACAAAGAAGGCTTAATGTTGAGGTCAGTATTAGTAAGTTAATTGACTCACTAAGAGTAAATGATCCGGTAGAACTATCGATTGTAGCCCATAAAGCTGTGCTGTCGCGTTATATTCCAATTAAGGGAAATAAGGTGAGCTTCGCTCTTAATAGTGAATAGCTTATATTTCATAGTTTTCTGATGTTTTCTCAGGTTAGTTTATGGGTAGTTGGTTTTATGTGTTGCTCAAGCTTCCATGCTATATGACAATCGCTCCAAGCCTCTATATCAGCTACAAAATATGCTGCATTTGCATGCCTCAAATTTATTGCATCTTTACTTCTAGAGCTTGAAAATGTCGACCAAGTAGGATTATGGCCAATAAATAGTACACTGTTAATGTTATCATCTAATGCATATAAACAATGAAATAGATCATCAGCCGTTGCATGGTACAATTTTTTCTCGACTATGACCTGCTTAATTGAATTTACTTGTGTTTTGGCTTGTTGGACTGCCTCTTTGTATGAGGCTAGAGTTTCCAACGCTCGTACGGCATCAGAGCAGTATATTAGTTCTGGAATGAAATTGTACCCTAAGAGTTGCAAAGCGACGTTTTTAACTTGCTCTCGTCCTTTTTCCGTAAGCTTTCTGGCATGATCTGATTCATCCGCTCGATATGGGTAAGGTTCCCCGTGGCGTATAAATACGATTGATCTAAGTGCCATAATTATTTTTACCTCATGGTGTTGTATGAGCGCTTTGAAAAAAATCCCACATGATTTGATTGCCATCTATGTCTCTAGTAACTTTTCCAACTCTAGTTGAATAGAGGAAGCCGTTTGGCCAGGTGTGTCCTCCTCCTTCAATCTTGTATTGTTTTATAGTTGCACAAGAAGACGGGTATGATTTTTTAAAGACACGTGTACCATCATTAGCATCTAAGTCGGGTATGGCATCTATAACTTCATCTTTACAATTGTATTTTGATAACCATTTTTTAAAACTATTGTTGGCTGCAGCATAGCTCCAAATTGGATCAGTAGTGCCATGAAAATGAATTAATGCTAGGTTTTGCAGGTTTTGGCTTGCACCACTGCATTCGCAAGGAGCTGCTATTCCTCCTATTGCGGCTGCACCTTTAACAAGATTAGGGTTATTACATGCGAAGCTAGCGGCCTTTGCTGCGCCATTTGACATGCCGGAAATATAAATTCTGTTGGTATCAATCGGATACTTTCTAGCTGCATCCAATATTATTTTCCTCAAATATAAGTTTTCTAAATTAGATATACTTTTTGTATTTTCTTTTTCTGAATATAATGAATTTAGGTTACAAGTATCATCTATATTCCAATATCTTTTATAGCATTTGATCCCTTCGATTCTGCATCCAGGGCCTGATATTACTCCGCTAGGATAAATGACTGCAAAACCTTCTTTGTTTCCCAATGTTTCTAGGCAATTTTCATCCGTAGCTTCTCCATTTGCACAAGTATTAATCCTTTGTTCAAAGGCATTGCTGCCGGAACCATGCAAAGAAAGAATAACGGGCACTAAGTTTTTGCTACTTGTTGCTTGTGCAGGAGCTGCTATTAAATAGGGGCGATCAGGCCACTCTGATAATGTATGAGTATCGATGGCGAATAATGAGCTTGTAGTACCTATGAGTAGATTGCTTAAGATCAAAAGGTTAGTTAGGCGTTTCATGATGACCTCTTATTTATTTAAAATCGTCTTCTTTAGAAGTTACCTGGTGGAATCATCATCGTGCAGTCTGAGAAAAAATATCTTATTATTAAAACATAATGCAGATTTCCTCTCCTCTGCGCTTTGATCTTGCACTTCGGTCTGCTTCATCCTTGACTATTGGAGTTCTTCCTAGCCAGCTTATATCATATTTACTTTGGCTAAAGTAGTACAAAGGTATTTAGTATCAAATAATTTACATTATACGCCATTTTGGCCCTAACTAGCTTTGGTGTACTAAAATCTTAAATTTGGTTGGAGGGGCGGGGGGTGCGGTTGTAGCCGCACCCGTCACTCTCATTTTGTGGGACGTGCTTTGTTTACCAAGTCAATCAGACCGATCGGCAGAGATAGATCGTTAAAGATCCAAATGGGATATGACGACAGGAACATTTATTGAGCTAAGTGAATGTCGGTCAATTAAGTTCATTTCAGCACTTTCCACAAAATACAGAAATTTTCTTGTTCCTGTGAGGGTCTTTATAATACTAGAATTAACACCAAAGATTGTGGTAGATGATTTAGTACCGCCAATTAAGTCAGAAAACTATTTTCAATCTGCCCGGCCTCTAACCAATTAGTTCAAAGCCACTTCTGATGTAAACCCTTGCCTTGATTGTAGAGTAGAGGGAAGTGCGCGTGTAATCGAATATTTTCCAAAATTTATAATTAATCTATAAATTACGTATGGTTAGGCACTGTCCGGCTTTGGCATGAATATTAGAAGATTTTTGTACTGCAATTAAGTTTTATAATAACAATATGTTACATTTTCTAACGTTTTTATCTGCATTGTTCTGGGCGCGAATGAGCTGTTTTTTTATAAAAAAAATCACAGAGATTGGTAACACATTGAAATAAAATAAAATTATTAAGCTTTTTGTGCTGTGATTAAATTATTTAAATTTATTCTCTCTTAAAAATCAAGGACGATTTACCTTCTGGCTTTACTGGTTCGTCGGTATTTATCTCACTATAATGAGTAGTTTCACTCATTTTTAGAAGCTTTATGTTACCAAGGTTTTTTATTCTGTTTTGGTGAAAGAGTGTAATTATTATGAATCTATAATGTAGATACTTTTTTTTCTTTTTCTTTGTCTTTGATATTCTACTTATTGGATAGAGCTTCATTTGTTGATGTATTGACAGAAATTTAAAAGAATAGGAACCTTAATGCTTAAATGTCTTATTTTCGATATTGGTAATGTTGTCCTTAAGTTTTCGCATGAGAAAGCATGTTTGCAACTCGCGGAAGTATTTAAAACTACTGCCGAGAGCATTCAAAAGTGTTTATTTGCAAGTGGAATGCATTTGAGCTATGAATCTGGACAGATTACGACTGAAGAGCTGCTTAAGGAATTAAAAATGCAGCTAGGCTACAATCCACATGATGAAGCAATTGCAGATGCATTTAATGATATGTTTGAGATTGTTGATGGAATTGAACAACTATTTTTAGATGCAGTGAATAAAAATTTTAGAATTATGGCATTATCTAATATCAGCGCACTCAATGCTAATTATATAGAAAACAAATGGCCTAATATTTTTTCTAAGTTTGATGTAAAAATCTATTCTTTTCTTGTAGGTGCGGTGAAACCTGAATCTGCAATTTATCACTCTGCTATTGAAAAATCTGGGCTTCTTCCTCAAGAATGTTTTTATACGGATGATCTTATACAAAATATCGATGCTGGGAGGCGTCATGGATTACATGCTGCTTTGTTCACCGATGTTAAGTCTTATCGTAAAAGCTTGGCAGAATATGGAGTCTTATTATAAAAGATTAACTGCTATGTATGCGTATACGGCTCCTCTTAAAAATTCCCTTTCACCCTTATGCCCAAAATGTTGATCCGCCTTTAGAAGGAACTAGTCGGTGTTTCTCGAAGAAGCATCATAACTAGCTCGCTTTTTTCCAATGGTCACTTATATTCAGGAAAACTTTTTGGCTCACGCTCATGCATAACTTCATAGATTAGAGATATTAAATCTTCTGCATTAGGTTTTGAGAAATAATCACCGTCTGATGCGTATGCTGGGCGGTGTGCTTGAGCGCTTAGGCACCTCGGCGCAGCATCTAAATAGTCATAGGCATTTTGTCTTTCTATAACTTCTCTCATCATATATGCAGTAGCGCCTCCAGGCACATCTTCATCAAAAAATATAACTGCATTTGTCTTTTCGATAGACTTTTTAATTATGTTGAATCGATCAAATGGAAGTAACGTTTGTACGTCTATCAACTCGACACCAATATCGTAGTCATTTAAAACTTGGATTGCCTCTTGTGCTATACGAACATTTGCTCCATAAGTGACGACAGTAATGTCATTACCTTCATGAATGATTTCAGGAACACCTAATGGTACAGTATAGGATCCGATATTTTCCGCCATAGGCTCTTTTGTGCGATAACCATTTAAAACTTCTATTACTAAAGCAGGGTCGTTACCTTGCAGCAATGTTTCGTACATACCCGCTGCCTGTGTACTATTCCTAGGTACACAAACATGGATACCTCTTGCTCCACCCAATATCATTGAAATAGGAGAGCCAGAATGCCAAATTCCTTCTAATCTATGGCCTCTGGTTCTTATGATGCATGGAGAAGCCTGCCCTCCTGCTGAGCGGTAGTGTAGAGATGCCAGGTCGTCAGAAAGGGTTTGAAAACAATAAAGGAGGTAATCAAGATACTGAATTTCAATGATTGGCCGTAGCCCTCTCATGGCAGCTCCGATTCCTTGTCCGAGTATTGTGGCTTCTCGGATTCCTGTGTCAGTTAGCTGCAATTCACCATGTTTTTCTTGTAATCCTTCAAATTCGGCATTGACGCCACCGATTTTACCAACATCTTCTCCTATTACGAAAACCCTAGGGTCTTGAGAGAACTTTAGGTCAAAATATGACTGAATGATGTTTCTGCTGTCAACAATCTTCAGCTTTTCACCATATTTTGGTTTAATCTCGATAACGGACAAAGGCGAATGTTCATTTTCGTTAATCAAATGCGTGTTGTAACGTTCTCGATTTATTTTTTGGTATTCCTGTAAATAGCTGCATAGTTGATTTTTTCCTGGCGAGGAGTTGTCTCTCAGTGCAAGTAAGATTCTTTCTAATGTTGAACATATATTTCTACGAGTAAAAGAAGGAAGGTCTTGTAGTTTTTTGCGGGCAGACGCAATTGCACTATTTTGAGGATCTTCTTGTTCTATCGTTTGTAGAAGAGTTATTGCTTCTTCACGCTCTTTTAAAATAGGCGCGCGAAATCTCTGCCAAGCTAACTCTTTTTGATCTTCTACATACTTGATTGCTGATTGTTCTAAACTATCAAGTTCGTTATCTGTAGCTATGCCTGAATTGACAATCCATTGGCGCATTGTAGCAATACAATCAATTGAGTTTTCGTATTTTAGTCTTTCTGTAGATTTGTAGCGTTCGTGACTGCCACTAGTAGAGTGGCCTTGTGGCTGAGTCATCTCAATAATATGAAAAACAGCGGGTGTATGTAACTCTCTGCATTTACTGATGCCTTCTTTGTAACCTTTTACTAGTGACGGGTAATCCCAACCTTTGAAGACATATAGGTCGATTCCTAATTCTTTTTCGTTGCTACGAAAACCTTCTAATGCTTTTGAAATCGATGTCTTTACGGTATGGTATTTAGCAGGAACGGAAATACCATACTCATCGTCCCAAATCGAAATTGCTAACGGTATTTGTAGCACCCCTGCTGCGTTTATGGCTTCCCAAAAGACTCCTTCTGATGTAGAGGCATTTCCGATGGTGCCGAAAGCAACTTCGTTACCTTCTGCAGAAAATTTTTGATATTGGTCCCATTCTTTTAGTTTTGATTGTTGTCGATAGAGTTTTGAAGCATAGCCAAGTCCGACAAGCTTAGCCATTTGTCCAGCCGTTGGAGATAAATCGGCGGCAATATTGTATTTGTCTTTTTGATTCTGCCAATTACCTTGATTATCTAAAAAACGGCTTGCAAAATGACTCCCCATTTGCCTTCCGCCAGATGCTGGTTCATGCTCAATATTAGTATCTGCATATAATTGAGAAAAAAATGCGGCAATATCGGTCTCGCCAATTGCAAGCATAAATGTTTGATCACGATAATAACCACTGCGCCAGTCTCCTTTTTGAAAGGCTCTAGCCATTGCTACCTGCGCAATTTCTTTGCCGTCACCAAATATTCCGAATTTTGCTTTGCCGGCGAGGACTTCTTTGCGGCCGATTAGGCTAGCCTGGCGGCTCTGATATGCAATATTGTAATCATTTAAGATTTCATCTTTAGATAAATCAACTTTTGTATTTGGGTTTATCAAGTCCGGATTTTTCATATTGACTCCATTTTTAGCACGAAGCAAAAACCAGGGCTTTTGGTGATTCTCCAGGGATGCGGCTTTATTATAACCCGGATCCGGATTTCTAGTTGGTTGCGGCGTTGCTTCGTCGTTAGGAAATTCTCATGTACCAACATGTACACTGCGGTTTCCCACCTCCTCGCGTCTAGCACCTGAGCGAACTTCGAATCCGTTGAAAATACTACAGTTTTTCAAAAAATTTCAGATCTCGGTTATAATAAGGCTTCCTAATGTCCCAACCTTGAGCCTAGTTTTGTGCCAAATAGCTTCTAATACAAGCTATGCATGTTTCTGACGCATATGAATGTAAACTATGCTTTCAGTGGACCCAAGCATTTTTTCTTTCTTCGACTGTTTTATTGGCATTTTGCTTGGGATTAAAGTGAGAGAGAGACAATAGTAACCCCAGTTCCACCTTCTTGATCATTGCCAGGGCGGAATGCAAGCTCATATGGCGAATTGTATTTTAACGCATCGCGCAGCCCATTTTTTAGTCTGTCCATTCCATGTCCATGGATTATGACTAAAGATGACTCCCCTCTTAAGACAGCACTATCCAAAAAATCCCACATTTTGACTTTGGCGCTATCTAGATCAAGGCCCCTTAGGTCGCAGGTATTGCGCGGTGTTGGAATAACCAAATTTGGTATCGAAGGCTTGTCTTCTGATTCTTCTGTATTAGTTTTCTTAAAGTGTAGAGATAGCTTTTTTTGACTTTTTTGTTTCTCCAATGCTTTGGGTATATAACGAAGGTCATGGATGGAAACACGCATTTTCAGTGCTCCGACTTCGACTTCAATTGGATCGTTTTCGCTGCATCCAATCTTAGTAACTATACCTTCTTTATTGAGAGGAATCAGATAGACGCTGAGTCCTAATTGCACTTTATTGAAAGCAAGAGGTGCGCCCGGAAGTTGCTCTTCAAGGTCAAATTCCTGATTAAGTTTTTCTAATCCAGATTGAAATGAAGCCATATTCTGACTAGCTTGTTTTTTAATTGTTGTTGAATCGAAGGAAGGATTTTCTTGCGAAGAAAGATCACGTTTAGCCTTGGTGGCCTCTCTTAGTTTTTTTATTGTTTGATCAAACTCAAGTTTCATCGCGCTTAGCTCATCTTGGTAACGATCTTGTAGTTTGCTTGCTAATTCTTTACGGGTTACAGCGATCGCTTCTACTTCTTTTCGCCAACGAGCTTCTTCGGCTTTTGCTTGTAAAATTTTGTTTTCTAATTCTTGGTGCTGAAGTCTTAACTTTTCTTGCTGTTCTGCCAATTGACTGATCGCAAGATCGAGAGCAGATGCGGTGTGCCCTCTTAATTGTTTTGCTCTATCTATGATTTGAGGATCCAAACCACTGTCTTCAGCTACCTCTAACCCATAGCTTTGTCCTGGTATGTCCAAAATGAGCTTATAAGTAGGTTTGAGATCTCTTATCGAGTACTCCATTGATCCATTGCGAAATTTGCAGTTTGATACTGCTAGACCTTTTAAATTATCGTAATGCGTGGTTGCAGCCACTGTTATATTGCGTTCTACCAAATTTTCTAGGATTGCTTGTGCTATGGCAGATCCTGTCTGTGGCTCTGTTCCAATGGCTAGCTCATCTAATAGGACTAAATCTTTTGAGGTCGCCGAGTCTAGAATTTTCTTGAGCCCTAGGAGGTGGCCAGAAAATGTCGATAGGTTTTCTTTTAGATCTTGTGCATCCCCAATTTCAATGAAAATACTTTCGAATAGATAGAGTTTTGATTCTTCATCTGCGGGAATCATAAGGCCGGATTTGGCCATTAGATGCACTATACCTAGGGTTTCTAAAATTACTGTTTTTCCACCGGCATTTGGGCCGGAAAGGATTAAGCATTTTTGAGTTTCCGTAATATTTATATTATTCGCAACAGCTGGCTTTCCGTCAGGTCTATTTATTAATGGATGGCGTACATTGATGAGCTCAATAACTGGGGTGTCTGAGAACTTGATAGCGCGGGCATTTAGAGCCAGAGCCAGCTCGGCTTGAGCGGATAAAAAATCTAGCTCGATGAGCTCTTTGTAATTTGTTTGCAAAATATCAAGATCATTGGCAATAGCAATACTGAGCTCACGATAGATTTTTATGACCTCAAGTTTATCTGCTAGTTCCAGTTCCTGCATCTGCTCATTTAAGGGAGCTATGCTATAGGGTTCTACATATAGGGTTTGTCCACTTGCTGAGGTATCTAAAATTGATCCTTTGATACGCCCTCTCCCATCTAGCCTAATTGGAACCACATAGCGTTCCGAGCGCAAGGTAAAGAAGTCATCTTGAAGGTAGGGACCAAAATCACTTTCATTTAGCATTGATTGTAGCTGTTGCTCAATTTTCTTTCGCAACCTTTTTTTTGTCGCCTTATATCAGCAAGGGCATTCGATGCGTCATCAAATAGATTTCCCTCGGGTGAAACTGCTCTAGAGATTGCGTTGCGGCTATTTTAGGTAGGGCATAGACTTGTGTCTTGATTTTGGCTAGAGGGCTGCAACGGTCAGAAAAGTCAGAAAGGAATCTGTCTACTTTTTCTACTGACAAAAGGAGGCTCAAAATATCGCGAAGCTCGTTCCCCTCTAGTATTTGTCCCAGTGATGAAGCTCGAAATACTTTTTGCATTGGAATAAGGGCTCCGATAGGTGCTCTATAACCTTGATCAGCTAAGTCTTTTAGAGGTTCAACAATGGCCCATCTTTGTTCTACTTGCGTACGTGTCAGAGCGGGCTTTAAAGTGTTACATAAACGCACACCGTCTTCTGAATGGCAAAACGATTCTAGTTTTGTCAATAAACGCTGCCATTCCAACTTACTAAGAGCTTGTTGCTTCAATATATCACCCTTTTAGCTATTGAACGCTTATATCTGAGCATACCCTCCTCCGAAGGCGATGAGCTCACGATAAATTTATGAGTATGAATTGTTATAGTATAAGCATGTCAGTGTGTACAACTTCTTGCTGATCCTATTGATTAAATATACAATTAACATGAAAAACCTAGGTGTTATAGGAGGAAAATTTTGAATCCAATATTATTTGAGCCCGTGCTTATGTTCAAATCATACCTTGTTTCTCCCTTAACTTGGTTTTTTTTTGTGGTAGGTGCTATTGTCGGTAGCTTTCTAAATGTATGTATTTTTCGTATCCCTGAAGGTAGTTTTTGGAAACAGGCTCGTTCGATCTGTCGATCCTGCGGAAAGCCGATCCCAATTTGGTTGAATATTCCGATTATTTCTTTTCTGTATTTACGTGGCCGTTCAAAATGTTGTGATCATAAATTAAGCTGGCAATATCTAGGTGTAGAGCTTTTTACTGGATTTATTTTTATTGTTCTTTATTGGAAATTCCCATTTATTTCTTTAGATAACAGAGATAGCATGTTTGATCCTAAAGATATGATACGTTTTTTTCATGCTGCGATCTTTTTAAGTATATTGATTACGTGTTCAGTAATCGACATACATTTGAAAATTATTCCCGATGTTATTAGCTTGCCAATGATCGTGGCGACACCGCTGGTTATTTATCTACATCCTGAACTTAGTTGGCAGAGTGGTCTACTTGGAGTTTTACTTGGGGGAGGGAGCTTATTTTTAATTGCTTGGATTTATTGGTTACTTAGGCACCAAGTCGGCATGGGCATGGGGGACGTCAAGCTACTTGCTGGCATCGGAGGTTGGCTGGGCTATCAAGCTGTTTTTCCTACTATCTTAGTGGGGTCGATTTCTGGATCAGTAGTTGGTTTAATTGGTTTGCTGGTTACTCGTAATATGGCATTGAGTGCAAAAATACCTTTTGGCCCTTTTTTAGCCTTTGGTGCGGTTATTCATCTATTATTTGGTGCTCAATTACAAGAATTACTTATTGTTCCTAGATAGATAGTTTGGATGATTGAGGATAATCTTTTGAAAGATTGCAGTGTGTTTACTACAGAAAACTAGGAGCTTTGTTTGGAGTTAGAATCAGTGATGAATGCAGGAAACTTAGAGTTAGGGCTAAAGTCGCGAATAGGCTCCCTTGTAGCCGAAGTATTAGCATCTCGTAGCTTTACCGAATTAGTTGAACGGTTTTCAAAAATTCTCTCAGAGCATTTTAAATGCGATGAATTTTATCTTTGTAAAATCATAACTAAAGGTGGATTGACGCGTATCGTTTCTAGTAGAAAATTGGGGCATATTACTACGATAGGCTCTGACCTTTGTCGAGAATTAGAAAAGACATTGGCGGTTCTAGATGATAGTCAAGAATCGGGACAAAAGGGTCTCATAAATTCGATTCAATTTGTAGATGGTAATTATAACTTTATAGAGTTAGGAGAGCACGAAAGTGCGCGTATGGTAGGAGTTTGGAAACAAAGTGAATTTTTGACATCCACTGAATTTGCCATTTTATTATCATTATTTAATCGTGAGTGTTTTTGGTATGCAAAGTTAGAAGATACCCAAACTAGATTGTTTCAAGACGAGTTAACAGAGTTATATAATTATCGATATTTAGGATCAAAGCTGGATGCAGAAATTAAGCGTGCGGAACGGTTCCACGAGACTTTTAGTCTGATTTTTATCGACTTAGATGATTTTAAAAAAATTAATGATGTTTATGGGCATCTTTCTGGAAATTCGATTTTGAAACAAGTTGGAGGTTTGCTAACGCAACTACTTAGAGAAGTTGATGGAATCTTTCGCTATGGCGGTGACGAATTTATTATTCTTCTTTTGGGTGCGGACGCAAATGCTGCTCAACAAGTTGGCGAGCGAATTCGTGCCGCCCTAGCTATGCATAGTTTTAAGATTGATAAGTGTATGCCAATTAACCTAACAGTCTCGGTAGGTATTGCATGTTATCCGATGCATGGAAGGCAGAAAGAAGAGCTGATCAGGGCAGCTGATAAATCTATGTATTCTAGCAAAATGAAGGGAAAGAATAAAGTAATCTTGGCACAAAGAGAGGATGCGGCACCATTTAACTCAAATATTGAAATATCTTATTAACAGGAGCTTGTTTGCTATGACTTTAAATACGAAGACACCTACTGACTCTCGAGTGGAGATGACAGAAATGGTTTTACCTCAGCACACAAATGCGTTAGGGACCGTATTTGGTGGAGTTGTTTTATCTTGGATTGATATTGCGGCATCTATTTGCGCTCAAAGGCACAGTGAGCGCTCAGTTGTCACCGCTTCATTTGATGCTATGCATTTTCTTGCACCTATTAAATTAGGATGGATTGCCAATATCAAGGCAATGATCAATTATACATCGAAGACCAGCTGCGAAGTTGGAGTTCGCATCTGCGGTGAAAATCCGATGAGCAGAGAGATTCATCATACTGCCAGTGCATATGTCACCATGGTGTCCTTAGATAGTAATGGTAGGCCTATAGCTATGCCTGGAATAAATCCTGAGACAGAAGAGGAAAAACAGAGATTTCAAGAGGCCATAGCTAGACGAGAGGCACGATTAGCTATGAAAAAAAATATTAGACGGCGTTAAGAGTGTAAAGTATGGCTATTTGGTGTCATCAGGTTTCAATCCGACATATTTTTATTGTGCTTTTATTGTGCTTTGTGCAACCTGACTCTAGTTTGTCGGCCTCCACGCAATCGTCGCCTTTGTTCAGACCAGCGGATCCGAGTAGGGCGGAGTTTCACTTACTTACTGTTGGATTAGGTTCTGCTCTTTACATGCGCTTTGGCCATACTATTTTACAATTAGTCGATCTCGATACTGGAAACGAATATAACTTTAATTGGGGTATTTTTGATTTTGATGATCCTGATTTTGCATATAAATATTTTACTGGCCGGCTATTATATCGAGTTGGCGTATCTAATACCCAGTCAGTGTTAGCTATGTATAAATACTATGAAAAAAGGAAAGTTTGGAAAGAAAAAATTAATCTCACTGTAGAGCAAAAACAGAAGCTTCTCGACAGAATCTTTTGGAATTTAAAGAAAGAGAATAGAACTTACCTATACCAACACTTTTATAATAACTGCTCTACTAAGGTTCGTGATTATTTGAATGAGGCATTAGGAGGCAAAATTAAACAGGCCTATGGCCAACAATTAGCGGCTTTAAATTTTAGAGACTATGTGCGTGCGAATTTAAGTCGTCCTGCCTATGCGGGTTTTGGTCTGGATATTATAATGAATAGGAAAATAGATGAGAAGATCAGCTTATGGGATGAAATGTTTTATCCGTCAAGACTTAGGGATCTTATGCTTAAGTTACCTGCCTTTGACGATGAGGGAAATGAGGTCGCTGGCTCTAGCCTTTTATCTGGTACCCAGTTATTAGTTGATAACCCAGATTATGCGCCTATCCATGTAAATATCTATAGCTGGATTGCACTTTTTTTTGGTGTTCCACTGATTGCTGTTATGCTTGTGTTCTTTGTAAAGCCGTTTGCTTTGTCTGCCGTGCATAAAGTTCCTGTGATATCAATTAGGGTTTTAGGGGGGGTAACTTGCTTATGGGCTCTATTTGCAGGTGCACTTGGAACTGTAATGTTTGTTTCATGGCTATTATCTGATCATTTAGATATTTTACACAATGCCAATTTATGGGCCTTTTGGCCAATAGACTTTCTTATGTTGCCTTTAGGGTACAACTTGATAAGACATGGTGCATGGAGGTTAAAGGCTAAAACTTTTACTAAGGTTTTAAAGTTGATTCTCTTAGCACATTTATCCGCTGCCTTGATTTATTGGTTATTATGGGCAATGGGATTTTTGCTTCAGAATGTTAGAAATGTTATGATCTATCTTCTGCCATTGGGCGTATTGCTATATATTGCTCTCTACAAGGTTGAGTGGCTTAGCAGAAAGAGTGGATGTGGGGCTGTCGGCGAAAATGTATAAGCTTTCTGAACAAGAAAAGAGGTTTGAGTCCTACCGACGTGGTCATGGAAAAATATCCGATATAACTACGGCTGAACGTGAGTTTCTTTTTGATTATTTAATTAGAATGACTGGCGTTTATAATAGGGCAGCAGATACTACCGATGATGTTATATCTAAAATTTTGGATGAGGGGACTGATTGGAGCTCCTTAATTGAACTCAGGACTGCGATATTTAGGGAAGCTCGCTATGAGTGTAAAGACATCTGGAATGCTACGACTGAAAAACTAGTAAATCAGGCTATTGAAAATGAGTCCAAATATGAAGATAACCCAAAAGTTACTGAGAATGAGATCAAAAAGAGGAAAGATTTAGATCGATTTGTTGCTCGACTGAGCCCGCATCGGCGTGAAGCGCTTTTACTAAACTGTAGGCATGGTTTTTCTATAGAGGAGTCTTCTCAAGTAATGGGCGTAGATTTGTCGGTCATCGCTACAGAGGTTGCAGCAGGTCTGAAAAATCTGAAAATGGAGGCATTTGCTTTATCTGAAAACCCACGCAATATTATGAGGAACTTAGAGCCACATTGTTTGCCTGAAAACGCGACAGTTTATATCACTGATTTACAGGAGCTCATGGGAAATATCGACAAAGGGATTCCAGGCCGATTGTGGCGTTTAGTTAGGATTTTTGTTCTGTTAGTTATTTTTGCAGGCCTAGGATACCTCTATTTATTTGAAAAGAGCTCTGCTCTCTCTTTTATATTTTCGATTTGGGATTGGCTCACGCATTTATTAAGCTAGTAGCGAATTGTTCGAAGTGTTTTTATTATTCTGAGAGAATTTATTTATACCACATTATATCTAAAAAAACATGAGGAGACAGCACGCTTAGTACTGCCTCCTCATGCTTTGCACAAGTTTTGTCTGATAGATACTGCTTTCTCTTCGCATGCGCTTGCGGAAAAGGCAAACTATAACAATTCTTTGAATTTATAATTACAATTCAAAGTTCTCAAATAGAGCATTTTTAGTTTTCACATACCCACTCAGATTTGCTCCGCCAAAAAATGTAGGCAGGCCAGTACCCTCAAGTTTGACTTCTCCTGTTAAGTAAGGAAGGCCATTAACCTCAGTTGGATAGAGCGTGATCGTAATCTTTCTTCCAATTAAATCTTTTTGAGCAATTAGATTGAAAGCTGGATCTTGAGAGTCCTTTTCCTTTGATTCGAAACCTTGTCCTTTATCTTCTTTTTCAATTGTAAACTGTAACTCAATTTTACCTGTTTCAGGATCGTATTTTACATGTGATGGTAATGTGATCTCAGTCTCACCTTCATTTGCGCTAGTAGGACATTCCATATTATAGCCTGTTTCGGCAGAAAAACATCCTACCATCGCGGTAGCTGTGTTTTTTAAAGAGGTCCTGAGCTTGGTTTGATAACCATCTTGAATTTTTCTAATTTCAAGTGGAGAAGATGGCCATACAGCTAAAACAGCACCTTCACTTTGCAGTGATTCTGTAGCAGTTTTTAAACCTTTAAGTCCCATCATATCAATTTCTAAATGCTTGGCTTTTAGTTTTTCGACAATAGGTTCTTGTTTGTCAACTTTCTTCGCCGCTTCCGTAATTGCTTTTACATAGAAATCAAGTGGTTTATTAACAGAAGGGTCAGAGTTTCCAAATATATCAGGAAAAATCTTCTGACCAATTTCTTTATTCTTTTCCGACTCGTCTCCTTCTAAAACATCAGTGCTTAACTTGTTTTGGTTATACAAAATATCTGATGCGCTAATATGAAAGGTGTCTCGATAGCCGAGTAGTCTTATGGCTTTACGAATTGTTGCTAGCTCTTGAGGCTCTGTTGTTTCTGAATAATTACCATTAAACATCCAAACGCTGCTATCCGATGGTAGCTCATTTTGTTCATAATATTCAAGGATCTTTGCTAGGCCATTTCTGGTTTTACCTAGAACAAGAATTTCATTTTTATTCGGCTTTAACCTGTTCTCACGGTCTATACGAAAACGTCCTTGCATAACTTTATTAAAGCTATTACCTTCCTCTTCATTCATTAGCATATCTTCCCATTTTCCAGAGTGGACTAAAGATATGAGTAGGTCGACGGTCTCTTTCTGCTCATCGTCGCTGATTTTTGTGCGCCAATATTCTGTTTTGAAGACTCCCTCTAGCCAGAGGCATTTAAAATAGCTTTTTCCATTCTTGGAGTTGGCGCAGATCGACTGCGTTTTGTCTAAGAGGGTTAAGCTTTCATATGGCGTACTATAAATAGATTCACATAATGCATTTGGTGTTGGCCTAGAAGTAAACTTTTTTGCAATAAGCTCTTTTGAAGCGGCCATCTCCCAGAGTTTTGCTTCACAATAAAGTCTGAACTTTGCTTCGGCTTCGCTTTTATCTAAACCCTCAATTTCTAGGCTGTCTAGCTGAGATTGAAACCATAATTTAGAATTGAGTGTAAGTGTTTCCAATTGCTTTTTGATAAATGCACTTTGCCTTACCCTAACATCATTATCGCTGGCATCTTGCAAAGATTTTTTTTCTAGCTCTAAAGTTTTTAATGCTAAATTTTCTGGGCCGTATTCATTTTTTATAAAGTTTATATGATCGGATTCAAATATTTTTCGAGCGTCGGATAGTTCAGATATAGTCTGTATCTGCTTATCAGATGCTTGGTTACCCCAAATTAAAATCGTTCCTTGATATTCGAAACTTTGGTCGTCAATTAAAAAAGGTCCACCATCTCGTTTGAAGTATTCTGGGAGATCAATTTTTCCAGCAGGTTGTTTTCTAATGTATGCATCATATCCGCATGAGCATAAAGCTAAACTTAATGTTAAAAGTGAAAAGAGTTTTATAGCATGATCCATTTTGAAACCCTTGTTGTGTTGTAATCCCATCATATAAATCCCAAGATATGTACTTAGCCACTTTGAGAAGTGTCTTTAAATGTTATAAAAAGCTCTAAAAGAAAATAGCCATGTCCAGTGTAACCAGGTCATTAGTTGGAATATTTTTACTTGCAATATGACTTTTGTACTCCAATGTCGCGGTCATCGGTATGGAAGCTTCTTTGCGTTTAAAGGCTGGTATGCTGCTATAGCCTATGCGGCTTTCTGCGTGCAAGGCTTCTTGCGCTGTGTCACTATTTATAGAGTCATACACTTCGATATATGTTGCGTCAAATTTATCTTGGAATTTCTTCGAATAGATAGCGCCAACTCCAGCTAAAAAGCCTGATTCGCCATCGAATTGCACAGAGCTGCCCGTTTCTACTTTGTCACCAAGCTTATAATGAACTGTTTTACTTTCAACCTCTATTTTTTCTTCGTCTGTTTCCATCCTCTTTTTTGCGAAAGAAGGGCTTTGATAGGTGTATTTCGCATATTGGTTTATTGTGAAACCAGCTCCAATGCTTTGGTCGGCAATGATAGAGGTAAAGAGATCTAAGGTTCCGTCACCAAATGGAATGTCGATTAAATTATCGGGGTCATCAACTTTACCCGTAGGTAAAACGACACCGCTAGTAGATGCTATTTTAAGGACACTATGATCAAGAGCCAAATATTTTGCCGCTAATGTGATATCGCCAATACCTGATGATCTCCAATCGTTGAGTGCTTGAAAGCCATTATCAATAAGTTTTTCATTAAGGCTTGCGATAGCATTGTTAAATTTTTCCCCCGCAGATCTCGCGGAAGCTACTTGGTTTGTTAAGTTTGTACCCAAGCCATCAAGGAACTGTTGTGCTTTGTCTGTTGCTTTAAAATCAATATCAACAGCCATATGGGCTTTGTAATATGGGACTGCTACTGCAAGTGTAAGCCGTTCAGAAATTCCATATGAAATAATTGGAGCGGTTACTGTGACATTTCCCTGCATATCGGCAAAGGTTTGGCCTAAAAGATCACTCTCTGTGAAACCTTCCTTATTCATCATTGCTTTAATTTGATTTTGCTTCAGCTGGCTTTCTTCTTTTAGAATATCAGCAAAAGTCACTTGTTTTTCAAGAGGGGCAGCAAGGCTTCCTACCTGTCCATTTGAATTTGTTTTATTGTCTATAACTGTATTTGCAGTTTTTATTGTTAGGTTGCGAACGCCTTTAGGTAAGACTTTGGTGTTTTCAAACGCGTAAGCATTATTAGCTACAGCATTTATTAGCAAGCCAATTAAAAGGATTTGAATCGTTGATGATAGATGCGAAGAAATTGTAAACAATCTCATACTTTCTCCCAAGATAGACCAATGTTTTGAAGGATCTATTTTTAATTTAAACAAATCGATATGATTATTTATTAAAACGAATGGCAAACCGTATGGTCCGCATTTTATTGTTAATCGGTATGTTGATTATCTACGCCATGGGCTAGATATATTTAAATTAATGCAAGGATCCGTGGATTAGAATATATCCCCCCAATGGATCCTTGCGTATCTTTAATATGCTAAGTTATAAATTGAACTAATCGTTAAGATCGTCAAGCATTGGTTTTAGCCTGTCATTTAAGATGAATTTTGCTTCAAACTCTCGGCCTTTTGGAAGAGCTCCATCTGCAATCATGTCTTCTATTAGCTCAATGCCATCTTCTAATTCGATTATAGCAGTATCATTGTCTCCAGCTTTGATTAAAGTAGAAGCGATAGTGTATGTATTCTCGAAATAATCTTCGCCAGACAGTGGCTCTGGGAATGCTCGGTCACTACGGCTTGCAGCATTGCGAGCTTCGTAGATTAGTTTTCGCGCAACATCTGGCTTATACAAACCAACTGGCTCTGCTTGTGGATCACCATAGATAGCGCCGACATAACGTCCAATAGCACCACCTTCTAATGTACCTACATACACACCATCGTCATTCGTAGTGAGGGGAAGGGCTTCGCTAATCAATCCTTTTAGCTCGGAAACCCTACCGACTCTTTCAAGAACGCTTGCTGAGTCTGCCCAAAAAGCAAAACACATAAGCTTCCATGTATAATAATCTTCTGTCTTTTCGCCGTAGTTTGCTGGGCTGATTCCTTCGACATAATCAAGGCATCCAGAGAAGATTTGCTTTCTTTTACTTTTTTCTGACTTAGGTAGAAGGACCTCTCCAAGAACATAATCAAGGCGAGCCATTTGTCCAATGGCATAAAGCTTATCGGCGCCTGAGGTCTGGCCAACCAAACTAGCATATGCATTTCTTGCTTCTAAAACTTTGTCTTTTCCTTCCTCTCTTTTTTGGAATAACGCGTCTGCAGTAGAAAAATCAATCGCCTGTGCTGACGAAGCTGCAATACATAACCCAACCACGGCTAGCATTCTTCGTATCATAAAAAGCCCCCTTCTAATCAAAGTAGTGATGATCAAATATACAGTAATCTTTCCAGCACTTTTTCTCTTATGAGCGAGAGTTTGTCAACTGAATTTATAATATTTAATTAACAACTGTTATATTAGTGTTATATTGGCGTAGTAATTGTTTTTATAGTTTATTAAAGATGCATATATTTACTAATTGCTAACAAGAAAATTGCTAGTTGGCAAAATTTTTGTGTACAGGCCGCACTACTCAGCGCAAAAGAATCTTTGAATGATAATTTAGGTTATTTTTAGCTACCCAAGTACTTAGGTAAGGGGCTGTCAGCATGTGAGTTGTTTTTAATCACAACGATCAAGAGATTGCGAAAGCCGTGTTCTTTAAGTTTCAGATAAGTTTTTGGAACATTTCAAATCCATCTTTTGTTGCCGCATGGTGTACACCAGTGTATCGTTCTTAGTTAAGATTTATTGCAATAATTTTTTAGAAGGAACGCAAATGAGAAGATTAAAATTTACTTTTTTATTGGCCGGTTGTTTTTTTCTTTTTGGAGTCGGTAAATTTTCTAGTGCTGTAGCAAATGCAAAGGATTTGACTGCAACAATAGATACCTCTATGGGCTCTATTGAAGTAAAGCTTTTTCATAAGCGTGCTCCTAAAACAGTTTCTAATTTTGTTGAATTAGCAAGAAAAGGTTTCTATAACAATTTGATCTTTCACCGAGTTATACCAAAATTTATGATTCAAGGAGGAGATCCAGAAGGAACTGGCAGAGGTGGTCCTGGTTATTCGTTTGAGGATGAATTTAATAAAGAGCTTCGCCACTCAAAAGCTGGAATGCTTTCTATGGCCAACTCTGGCCCTAATACAAATGGTAGCCAGTTTTTTATTACTGTAGCACCTACACCACATCTTGATGATAAGCATTCTATTTTCGGCGAGATAACAAAAGGCTTAGATGTGGCAGTTAAAATATCTGAGACTAAAAGAAATTCAAGTGATAAACCCGAGAAAGACGTTGTAATCAAATCGATAAAGATTAATGGTGATTGGTTCAAGCCGGTTGCTTTAAAAAAAATTCAAGCTCTAACTAAGGAAGATTTACAAAAATTAACGCAGAAAAAAGCTGAATTATTACTTAAAAAAATTGCTGAGGCACAAAGCTTAGGAAAAATGCTCAAGGCTAAGTTTGGCCGCTTTGCTGCTCGCGGAAGCATGGCGCAAGTAAACTTTGATGTTGACTTTGAAAAGAGTAAAGGTGCGAAGCTTATATTATTAGGGGAAGCTGATCAAAATAAATTTGATCTTAAACAATTCCAATTTGGAATGGGTCAGTAATTTGATGTCTTAGATACCAGCCGTGCTGGTGTTTCTTCTTCATAATAGGGATTGGAGTCGAAGCACCGGCACGCCGTAGTTTTAATTAAAATATAAATTCGGGATCTGAAATTTTTTGCAAAACTGTAGTATTTTCAACGGATCCGAAGGCGTTATCCCTTAAATAACGGCGTTCATTAATACAACCTATTGAAAATTTTTATAAAAATATATTTTTTTCAAAAAATATAAACTAATTTTCTGGTATCCCGATATGCTTTCAGACTTAGTTATGTCAGAGTTTAGCGGTTTAAATTCTAGGCGTGGAGGAATGCTGTGCGTGTTGGTAAGCTGCAATCTATCCCAAACGAATATTCTGATTTTGGGAGAGTTATTGATGAAAAAGGAAGTTCTTATACAGTGGAACGGGGAGATGTTCCCAAAGGAGCTAAAGTTGGTGATGAATTTGCCTATAAAGTTGAAATTTGGGGTAGTGGTGGTCTAGCCTACGATTTAAAGGA
This sequence comes from Bdellovibrionota bacterium, assembly GCA_041391425.1. GTDB lineage: Bacteria > Bdellovibrionota_B > Oligoflexia > Oligoflexales > JAWKNZ01 > JAWKNZ01. Next base: position 241,895 of record JAWKNZ010000005.1, on the reverse strand, counting down.
TAATTGATCCATCTCTCAACAGATCAGATCAAGGTATTTTCAGTTTTATCCACGAATCTACTCTGCTTGAGTATATGCTCATTCAGTTGTTGCCTTATAGCTGGGTTAAGCTCTAGGCTGGACATGACTTCATGTCTTTCTTGCTCGGTCAGTAACGCTAATTTTTGTAAAGCTTCACCCATCGGTAGTGTCTCAAAAGTTTCGCGCAAACGTATGATTGATGGGGAAATTTTTATCGTTTTATTTAATGGTGTTTTTTCAGGGACCTGTATGGGGTCAACATGATTGGCCTTTGGTGTTTTTAGTTCTGCCTCTTTGTCAATACGATGTTTTTCAAAAGCTTTACGCCCAACGTTTGTGTCGACTATAGGCTCTAAAACAATATTGTCCTTAAGGCTTTCTATTGCTGGACCTGCAAAAGCTAAGTCTAATCCTCTTTGCATTGGGCTCGTTGCCGATGTTTTTATATCAGAGGTCTTTTCTATATGCTTTTTATCTCCTGGGTGAATCTGCCCCGTTAGTTTGCGCCAAAGTCTAAATTTACAGAGCAAAAAATTGGATAAAAAAAGCAATAATCCCCATGAGGCAATAAACGTAATGGCATATAACCATGTTTTTATATCGTGATCGTATTGATACATTTAGCTCAGCACCTCGAGGAATCTTAGGCTAATCTAAGTAGATTCTTACTATCCTATCGATTCTAGACTTATTTTTGCTAGTTTCATAGTAATAAAGATATTCGCTCATTATAGATATGAATTCGGAAATTTCATATAGGCTTGTAAACCCCAACTTTTTAAAGCAGGGTTTTTCATCTCTTGTCTCAAAAAAGCGCCTGGGCTATGAATATATAACCCAGGCGCTTTTTTATATTTGTTGATATGATAACTTGCGCAATCTAATACTTTAGGCCCGGATCCGAATTTCTAGCCGGTTGCGGCGTTGCTACGTCGTCAGGAAATCCTCATGTACCAACATGTACACTGCGGTTTCCCACCTCCTCGCGCCTAGCATCCGACCGAACTTCGACTCCGTTGAAAATACTACAGTTTTTCAAAAAATTTCAGATCCCGGTTTAGGATTTGCGATTAAAAACCAAAGAGGTTTAAAATCCAGCCGTGAGCTGTCACTATAAAAGGAGCAAATACCAAGCTTAAAATTGCCATTAATTTCATCAAAATATTAAGAGACGGTCCTGATGTATCTTTAAAAGGATCTCCAACAGTGTCACCAACGATAGCTGCCTTGTGTGAGTCTGAACCTTTGCCACCGCAAGCACCACCTTCAATATATTTTTTAGCATTGTCCCATGCGCCACCTGAATTAGAGGATGAAATAGCAATAATGATTGCAACCACTAATGATCCCGCTAAGAGCCCTGCTAGAGCTTGAATGCCGAATAAAATTCCAAAAATTAGTGGAGTTCCAATAACTAGAACCGCTGGTCCTATCATCTCTTTCAAGGCTGCTTGAGTTGAAATTTCAACACACTTTTTATAATTTGGACGTCCAGTTCCTTCCATGATTCCCGGAATGGATTTAAACTGGTGCCGCACCTCTTCGATCATTGCAAATGCTGCTGTCCCTACCGCGCGCATAGTCTGGGCTGTGAACAAGCAAGGTAGGGCACCACCAGCTATAAGGCCTGCGAAAACAGCAGGTTCCAGTAGGTTTAAGCTATGAACACCTGAGCGTGTGAGAAACGCTGCAAATAGTGCAAGAGCTGTTAAAACAGCTGAACCAATAGCAAATCCTTTACCAATGGCTGCGGTGGTATTTCCAGCTGCATCTAAAATATCAGTTCGTTTACGTACAATCTCTTCGAGCTCACACATTTCTGAAATACCGCCGGCATTATCAGAAACCGGGCCGTACGCATCAATAGTCAATCCAATTGCGATGGTTGAAATCATTCCAATTGCTGCTAAAGCGATACCGTACATGCCGGCAAAGTGCCATGAAATGAAAACCGTAGCAGCGATGGCAGCAGTTGGGATTACAGATGATTTATAACCTAAGCTTAGCCCATAAATGATATTAGTTGCTGAACCGGTTTTAGAGGCATCAGCTACTTCTTTTACTGGCTTATATGCATGTGACGTATAATATTCTGTAACATATCCGATAAGAAGCCCAGCCCAAAGGCCTGACAGTACCGAAATTAGAATATCAGAACGGGTTATAGCCAAATTGTCTATAGTTATCTCAGTAGGCATAAATCCATAAGTTATTGCTAGAATGGCAACTGTCATGAGAACAGTTGACACTAATAGCAGCTTTTTTAGGATTGGCTCTGCGCTTTTTGCATCAGGGCTTATCTTTGCTAGTAGAGCGCAAATTAGACAGATCGGTATGCCGATCGCAGATATAAGAATAGGATAGAATAGCACGGTATTGTCTGCTGAAAGAGCAGCAGCAGATGCACCTATGACTAATGCTGCGCAGGTTGCTTCGGCTAAAGAACCAAAAAGATCAGCACCCATACCGGCAATGTCACCAACGTTATCACCAACGTTATCAGCTATAACCGCAGGATTTCGTGGATCATCTTCAGGAATTCCTGCTTCTACTTTTCCAACAAGGTCAGCGCCGACGTCTGCGGCCTTTGTATAAATCCCGCCACCAACACGTCCAAATAGAGCAACAGTCGAGCCACCCAAACCAAAGCCAGCTACCATCTCCATAGCAACAACAAGATTATCTGTGATGGTGGAATAGAATAGTGCCATTCCTAGCAAGCCTAATACTGCTAATCCACATAAAGCAAAGCCCATGACGGCGCCAGAATTAAATGCGATTCGGAACCCTTCAGCTAGGCTATTTCTAGCTCCAATTGTTGTCCTGACATTACCTTTTACTGCTATTTTCATCCCTAAAAAAGCACAAACGCTAGATGTAAATGCGCCAATTAAAAAGGCGATAGCACTATACATCCCTTCGTTGATATCAGGAGTATGGTGTTCGTCTAAGGCGACTGCCATTAGAGCCGCAAATGCTATGCAATAGAGGCCTACATACTTGTATTCGGCTTGTAGAAACGCCATGGCTCCTTCTTCAATTGCTCCTGAAATTCGTTTAAACCTACTTATTTCGCTTTCTGTGCCTTGGATATTTACTGCAAGCACTCTTTTTGCATAAACAGCAGCAGCCACGAGCGCCAAAAATCCACAGGTCGCAATTACAACTTCGACAGCCAAGGTTAGCCTCCTGTATTGAACGGTTACAAAATAAACTCAGCATACTATCACCGCTAAGCTTTGTTTTAGAACCACCAGTTATGCCTATTGCTTTCAAAAGTCGCAAGCTAAAAGAGTAATAAAGTATGCATGCTGTATGAACAAGTTTAAGATTCTATCCTTCATGGCAAATATAACAAGCTAATAAATAAAGCTAATTTTCTCTGCTAGGTGGCAATACTCATGTATTGGATTCGTTGAGGCTCTAAAGAAATAGCAAAAATAGCATGTTTTGGGTACACTCTAGGTTATTTCGAAGCTTTTGAAAATGATTGTGGCTTCTTTTGGAATAGTTCGAGGATGGCATCGACTTTTGGGTTGTTAGGGGTAGGTGCTGTACGTAAATGTGGGTTCAAATTTTGTGTGTTAGCTATTTTACCCGTTGTTGGTCGTTTTCGCCCAGATAAAGTTGTGCTTTTTTGTGGCAAACTTTCTATATCTTCATAGCTATTCTTCATGATCGATGATTCCGAGATTTTTTGTTCTAAAGTATTTTGTATTTCTGGCGTGTTCAAATTCTTTCGATCTTTTTGTAATTCAACGTGTTCAAGCGAGCTTAATCCAAGTTTTTTTAAGTAATCAATTAATACTTGATCATGGAGGAATAAAAAACAAGGAGCTTTCGGGTAATTATTTTCTATTGTTTCTAGCAATTTGAGCCTGTGTCGATTATTTTTAGTTTGATCCCTCCATTGCAAAAATGTCAGTGTATTTTGACTAATATTAGAAATTTTACTACCAAATTCACAATCGTTTTTATTTAGTAGCAGGCTTTCGATGGATCTTATTTTTTCTATTTCATTTAAATAAGTCGTGATATCTACATTGCTTATATCCATAGGGGAAATATTAGCGTCAGCGAATGCATTCTCCCATTCGTTTTTTATACTTGCTAGTCTGGTTTTCAGATGTTCATCTATACTACTGGCTAGTTGAGCTTTAGTTTTAGCTGAGTTGTATTTTTCTAACTGTTTCCTTTTCTCGCTCTCGTATCTTAAGATTGATTTGGCCTCTGTGAAAAGTATAGTTGAATTTTTTAAGTTAGTCTGTTTTTGGCTATTGTTAAGCTCTCTCCATTGCCAGACTAGTGATTCTAGTTTTGTTAAAATAATTTTTCTTTTTTTGATTTTTTCTTCAGTGATTTTTATGCTTTCAATAAGTTCAATTATTCTAGTGTGATTTAATATTATCTGATTTAATTGTTTGAGGTCGGTATCGGGAGGAAGATTAAACTCTTGTTGTAATAAGTTCCATTTGTCTGTTAAGCGTTTGTATGACTTATGATACCTGCTTTCGATCATCTCAAAATCTGCAACAATTTCTTTTGCTTTATCATTCCCACTGTTTAGATTTGCTCGTAATTCTTGAAATTTTGCTAGGATAATTTCAATGGACATACGAAATGTTTCGAGCCGCTCAATTGTATTCTTTTCGTTTTCTGGAATTTTTTCTTTTGACGTGAATAAACTTTTAAAATTAAAAGTATTAAACCAATTTAATACTTTTTCAATTTTTTCTTTTTGGCTTGGAGAAGGGGTGTTTTTTTCATTTGTTGGTACCTGTGGGCTGAAGAGTGAATTTCTTACTGCATTGGTAGCGATTTCTAGATTGACTGTCGAAAGGCATGATTCTAATTCCTCACTGCATTGATGATTTTCGGTAAGAACATCATGTATTGCGGCGAAGTGTTCATCTATTATTGGATTGATTACAGTTGTAATAGATTCTTTCGCCTTGTCGGTTTGCTTTAATAGTTGTTCCAAAATCTGTTTTTTGCTGAGTATTTCAATGAGCGGTAGCCAATTAGAGTTAGGTTTGAATTCTGAAATATGATTGAGTTTTAGTGATTTTAATCTGCTAGAAATTTCATTTTTAATTTCAGTAATGTTGTTTTTTTGCTCGTTGATGGACGTGCCTGATTGAACTAGCGACTTTTGTAGATTGGCTATTTCTTCTATTATTGATAGTTGCTTTTCAATTATCTGAATTTCATAAACTTGAGGATGAAGGTCATTTTTTATTTGTGATGTAATAGAATCTAACTGTGATGCTGTGTCATGATAGGAGTAATACAAAGGCATTATTTTTCGATATAAATTGTTAATCTCTTCATGATTTCTTTCAAAGCTACAATTTAATTTCTTACTTAATTTTTCTTCTGTCTGGTTTTTTTCGTTGTTGAGATAATCAAATAATTGACTGCGCCATTCCCAGTCTTTAGATAATTCTGAAACCCATAAGTTTTGTCGACTTGCCTTGATTCCATATGCATTTAACTGTTCAAATATTCTTGTTGGTACTTTTTTGTGTTCTAAAATATATTCTTCACTTAAATCTAATAATGATTTATTCATCATTTCGTATGCGTTTGGATGAGTTAACTGTTTGCCATTATGTATTATGAATTCCAGTCCATCTTTCTTTTCAATTCTCCAGGTATCCCCTGAGTTGTTGGATAGCTCAAGGATACAACGCTCAAATTTTTCTTCGGTACTGTTAGTAAATAAGTTGGAGAATGCACTACAAAAATCTTCAAAATCTGCTTGTTCTGCAGGTAATACAAAAAAATTGCAGTAGTTATGCTTGCCTTTTCTAAACTTCCAAGTTTTTGTATGGGAAGTGTTGGAAAGTTTATACTGCAAGAAATGAAAATTCATCTATGTCTCCAAACAGCTTAATTAAGCCTTAATTTAATGAAAATACCTTAAGGGGAGTAAAGCCTGTGAATAGTCGTATTTTCCATTGAATAAAGGCTTATCTGAACATTCCGCCTTTTCGTTTCTCTGTCTCTTATCTTGTAGGTTTTTACTCATCCCAATATAAACAGAATTGAAATCGGTAATCAGATGGCAAATATTAGGCTTGAAATACATTATAACATTAACGACAATTTGTTCCTTGCTTGCGTGAGATTTGCAATCAAGATTTCTTTTATATAACTTGAAGGTTTATCTAAGTTGGATAAATTATCTAATGATTTTTAGAGAATACATCACTGTTTAACTTTTGTAAGGTGCAAGTGGTTTCCAAGCAAACCTGGCAAAAATTGCAGTGGTGAAATTAACTTTATCCTCTAGTCAAAGGCTTTAGTGATCGCTTTTTGTGCTATGTCGGCACTCATTTCTCCATTTTCTAATGGAATATTTTTGACATAAAGTCTAGTGATATGGACAGAGTTTTGATCAGAAATAATTCCAGAATAATCTTCTATGGGGTAAACCCGAATAAACTGTTTTACATCTTTTTTTATAAGTCTAAGATAGTTTTTGCTTGCTTGATTTTTCTCTCTAGGCCTGAACTTCGTTAAATAGCTACTTGATGAGACTTGCTCATGCTGCAGCCCTAGATCGGAAATAATTTGTTTTGCTTTTTCCATGGCGGGGTTGTGTCTAACAATGTTTGATGCGCCTGAAAGTTCGAAAATACGCTTCCATAAGCACCTTTTAAACAAAAGTCCTTGAACTTCTTGAATCACATCGCGGGTATCGTTTTCGCTTAGATTTTGCCTCCGTATTGCTTGTTCTAGGTGTTGGTAAAGATTATATTCGTCTATTTCGGCATATGCGTTTATATCTGCAGGTAAACGCCAATCACGCATTTGTGTTGAAATGTTTTGCATCATAGCTTCTGCGGCAACAGATGTTTTATGAAAATACAGTTGCAGATACATTGACTGCCTAGCGCGGAGATAATCTTCAAATGCTGCTAAACCTGAGTATTGGATAGCGAGATGGAACGATTTATCTTCTTGATTCCAATATAGACTCAATGAGTCTAGAATTCTTTCTGCATCAAAGATCCCATAAACGACTCCGCATTCTTTGGAATCTCTCTGCAAATAATCCATTCTATCAATATCAATTTCTCCGGAGATTAATTCATGACATACAGAATTAATCTTTAACTTAGAGAGTTCTGAGTTGTCTGCAGGGCTAATTTCCGGAATTATGATTGAAACGACATCTTGTGGATTTATTTTGAGTTCGTGATCAGAGCATTCTTTATTAACTTCAGATATTAATTTGTCTGCAAGCATAGCTGTAAAAACTTCGTGGCTGACTGGTGCCATGCTTGCTTTTTTTCCCAAAGATGCAGCTTGTTCTGCTAATGTTGAAAGGTATTTTTTTAAATACGAAGGAATATTACTATTGTGTTTTAGAAGGGCATTTGCAGATGGCAAAAATCTCTCACCGCTGTGAGAATAAGGAGGATGCCCAAGGTCATGTAGGAGCGCGGCTAATCTTAATGCTTGTAGGGTATAATCGGATGAAAAAATTTCATCTATTACTTTAAATGTTGGAAATAAAATTCCATGATTTTCCTCATGGATTTCTCGTTGCTCTCTAATTTCGAAATTTTCGTATTTTTGCGTGGATCTAAATAATCGTTCTTGATTAGAACGTAATTTCTTCCATGCGATTCCGGCAAGGTTCATGACTCCAAGGGAATGTTCGAAGCGGCTATGTGTCGCTCCCGGGAAAACATAAGTCAAAAATGCTGTTTGGTGAATACGTCTCAATCTTTGAAATAATTGATGGTTTATTACTTTATCTTCTAAGGTCGATATGTCTATCGAACCATGTAGATTTCCGCGAATTCTTCTCGTGATTTCTAAAGCCATATTTTATTATCCTAGTTATAGTAGCTGGCAAATGCATCTTCAATTGAGTGTATTCCTCTGATTGACATTTCTGCCGCTAGTTCTTCTAATAATTTGTAAACAACCCATGGCCCTCTGAAGATGAGGGCAGCGTAAATTTGTACTGCTGATGCTCCACGAATTATTTTTTCATAAATATCAAGGCCAGAAAGAATTCCACCGCTTCCGATCATTGCTATTTGCCCTTTATGAACCTCCCACGCCCATTCTAGGCATCGTGTAGACATAATAGCTATCGGATGTCCTGATTGTCCTCCTACTTCAGGCCATTCTACCCTATGGGTGTTGCTTAAAATTAAACCTGAAAAAGAATGATCTGTGACAGTTTCTACAACTGATTGAAATTGTTTCTTGGGCATGTCTGGATCTAGTTTGATCCAAATATTTGCCTTTTTACCAGATAAGGCAGTGCCGAGTTGATGGATAAATTCGTTCGATGCCAATTGCCTTAGGCCTGCCGTATTTGGTGACGAGATGTTTATGACGTAATAGCGACCTAAATTGCTAAGTGTATTATAACCTTCGAGGTAGTCTTCTATCGCTTGATCAAGTGCAGTAATTTTATTTTTACCTAAATTGATTCCGAGCGGAGGGCGAGAGTCGTCCCAATTTAAACTTTGCAGTCGACTTGCGATTTCTAAGGAACCATCATTATTGAAGCCCATACGATTAATTAAAGCTCTTTGTTGGCTTTGGCGAAATAACCTAGGTTTTTTGTTTCCTGATTGAGCAAGGGGTGTTATTGTTCCGATCTCAAGAAAAGAAAATCCGAGCCTAGCCAAACCATTTGGGCAGAGGCAATTTTTATCAAAACCTGCAGCAAGACCAATTGGGTGATGAAGCTCACCTATCCCTGATACTTTGGTATTTAAGCTTTGAAAAATCTCTTTTTTTTCAGGTTGAGGAAGTATATTGATTAGATCGTTTTTTAGTGCCCAAATAGCAATATCATGGGACAGCTCGGGAGGGAGCAGGCGTAGTAGAGCGCTTCCTTTATCTCCAAGCCAAAATGATAGTCGTGATTTGAAATTTTTTGTCTGAGGCATTAACAGTCCTTAAATCACTCTTTATCTTTTTTACTTAATACGTATTTAAGGCAATCCTTTGCAGATTGTAAGTCATAACCAAACTTCTTTTCTAGGTTGTTAAATGTTTCTTGTGCTTGTTGTATTTCGCGCTCGCTAAGGGCATTGTCTTCTTTCTCGATAAGAAGCATGGATCTATAGATGGAGTCAATGACTGCCTTTTTTCTTTAAAAAAGTGATCTTTGAGTTTCTGCATAATATCATCGAATATTATCATTACATCGGTTGGTAGATCGGGGTTATCTATTTTATAGCTGGCGATCCTACTGAGAAGGTTTTCTCTGTGTTTTGCTGGTGCAATTTTAATATCAATGATTTTTTCCACTTCTTCCATTATAGCTTTTGATGGCGGCACATGAGAGTTGGTTGCTGTATCCCATATTTTTTCTTTTTTAATTTCTGCTACAACATTTTCTATATAACGTTTTACTAGATTTTCATATTCTCCGGTTTCAACTAAATCCATTGCTGCAACGCATTCATTTTGAAATAATGCAATAAACTCACTTTCTAGAGTATTTATAAATTCAGGAATATTGTGATATTTGCCTCGAGGTTCAAATTGTAAAAATTCATATACAGTGCGGTCTTTTGCCAACTCGCGTAGCTCATTAAAAATAGCCATAGGTGTTAGGGTCTTATATTTTGTATTTTGGGCCGCTTTATGTAAAATTGCTCTGACTTCACGTGGAGATGCTCCAAAACGTCCTTCATAAACAACCATACCTCTGGATTCAGACATAATTTTTGTTCGCAGATGGTTAAACGTTTTTTGTTCTCCATTGTTAAAAAGTGGATGCAAGTTTTCTTTATCGTACAATTTAGCTTTTGAGCGTGGATCTAGCTTTGAAATCAAGGCACGGTGAACTCTTTCGTAGAATTCTGGCTCTGGTTGTTTGAATCGTGTCATTACTGCCCAGGTGCAGAGAAACCTCAGTGAATGTGGGGCTATTTTAATAGTTTTTTTCAGAGCTTCTATATCCGACTTGTATATTTTAACCTCTTCAGAGGGGCGCAACAGATATGGCACGGTAATAAGCTCAAAACGTCCTTTGAAAGAACCGAAGTCAGGTGTTGTTTTAAATGCGTCTAAATGTTTTTCGTTAGTAGTGCCTATAAAAACAATGTCTAAATTTGCTGTTCCAGATGGTAAATTTATTGCACTTTTTTCGATGGTAGAGAGTAGATATTTGAATGCTTCTGCAGGGCGTTTCAGTAAATCAGAAAATTCTAATAAACCTCTATTAGCCTCTATTAGTTCACCTTCAGAAAGATAGAAATTAATGGTATTTAGTACCGAAGGGAGATTAGAAATATTTTTATCAAGAGTTAACTGCTTTTCTCTAGCATCAATTGACATCTGTGGTTCTACTGTAGAGATACCAACGTGATATTGACGTGAATAGAAAAAGCGCTCTACCTGAACATGGCGAAATACTTCGACCAAATTACCGCTATAAGCATTAAGTAGATTTTCAAATATCTCTTGATTGCGTTTAGATAGACCGGGGAGCATCATATGTGGAGGAATATTGACTTCTTCAGGATGGCAATCTTTTTCTTCTGCTATCCATTTTTTTAACCATTCGAGTCGTTGTTGCTCGGGTATTAGAAAAATGGGGTTTTCTTTAAATTCTGATGCTATTTTTGACGCTACTTTTGCTTCGTCCAATAGAGCGTATGACCCACCAGCTCGATTTGGATCATCCAATTCTTTAGCAAAGCCAATTGGGCCAGGTTCACCGCGGCGAATTGGCCCTGCTGATTTGTCCGCTGGAAATATCCAGTTGAATTTGTAAACTGCACCTTCATCACAAGTACTATACACTTGCATAGCTCTAGCTATAGTTTCGACTGTGGATGTCTTCGCAGAGCCATTGGGGCCGTGGAGTAATATGAGTTTAGACGAAAAGCCTGTGCGTTCAAAGCTCGATAATATATTGCGTAGCTCTTGTTGGACAAATTCACCCCCTATAATTGGTCCATTTTTTTCTGTGCCTAGATCAAACACCTTAAAGCGGATAGGGGATTGTGGGTCCTCTGGATCAGATGGACGGGTGCCGAAATGCTTAAATGCGTCGGCAGTATAGCTCGCCGCGTTACGAATATAGCGCGAGGGGGAGTTTTTTACGATTTCTAAGAAATGTCCAAAGCTTAGAATGACTTTTTGCTGTCTAAAGTGTTCTTGATAACTGTCGCTTAATTCAGCAATCAATTTGGAGCCTTCATTCATGTTTTTCTCCAAGTCTGTGACATATAATTCTTATTTATCGCTAAGTGCGAAATTTTATATCTACTTTAGCTCATTCCTTTACTGATGTCAGTAATCTTCAAACATCGAAAATGAGGTATTTGCATTATCATAGGCTTTATTGTCTACTATAATGGCAAAATAGCTGATGCTATTTTTTGCACTTTATGGGTTTGATAATAGTTGTTCCATACGCATAAAGCTTGCTATTATTTGATTTGAGTGGCAGCATGTTTCAGTTTTTTAGATGATTGAGTATAAGGAGTTTATTTGCAGATAATTACCAGAAGTGAAGCTAAGTCGTTATCCAAAGTTAGGCTGGTCGGAACGAATATGAATGAAATTGTTGAAATTTCAGAAGTATTTGATACAGCTGAAGACAGGGGACTTGATGTTGTATTAGTCAGCTCTGAAGTTACACCGCCAGTAGTTCGTATTCAGGACTTTAAAAAGCTAGAGTACGAGAAGAAAAAGGCAAGGAAAATCCAGAAAAAATCGTCTGGGACATCTAGTTTGAAAGAGATTCAATTAAAGGTAAATATTTCTGAGCATGATTTGGAAACCAAATTGAATAATATTCGTAGATTTCTAACCCGTGGCGATAAGGTAAAGGTTATGGTGCGGCTTAAAGGGCGTGAGAGAGAAAACCCGGAAAGAGCTCATGAGTTGCTTGATAAAATATCAGCAGCGGTTGAAAGTAAAGCCAATAAACTTGCTGGCCCCATTGCTATAATGATACTGGAACCTTTGAAAGGCTCCGCAAAATAGTTTTGTTTAGATTCAAAATTTCCCCATGCTTGCTAAGGTTGAATATGCAGGGCGTTTTGTTTGCTGAATTAAGATTGGCATCGCAGCTCTGTAAGATATTGATACATAGTAAAAAGATTGGAGGCATGCCTTCATTTAACCCGGATCCGAATTTCTAGCCGGTTGCGTCGTTGCTTCGTCGTCAGGAAATCCTCATGTACCAACATGTACACTGCGGTTTCCCACATCCTCGCGCCTAGCACCCGGCCGAACTTCGAATCCGTTGAGAATACTACAGTTTTTCAAAAAATTTCAGATCCCGCATTTAAGAAGTCGTCTCAATATGTAATATTTTTGCATATGACAAAACTTCTTAATTGGTAGGTTTTTCTAGGTCTACTGATGGTAACCTTAGAGTTATATTACTTGCCTCTAAAATTTTTAAAGCTTTTTTCAGTTATTTTTTTGGAAAATACAAAAAAAAATATGGAAAGCTATATTGACGAATTTGGAAATATCGTTTCTAATATCTATGAGCTTAATTTGCAATATTTCAATTGATTACTTTTAGTTAAAAAACCAGCTGCAGGACGTGGTGGTTCACCGGGGTGTTTTTTTTGTTATACAAATTCGCGCCGGCTTTTCAAGGAGGTAGTATATATGAAAAAGACTGCAGAAAATAGGTATCCACATTCGGCCACCTTATTCAAGTTTTGTAAAGAAGCATTAGAAATTAGATATGATGGAAACGTTAAGGTTATAGATCAAGATGTAGGTGCTATTCTTGGGTATGACCCAGCGGATTGTAGTCATTGGAAAAAAGGTAAAAAAAATATTAGGGCTCTTTCCACTTTGAGAAGCATTGCAGATCACTTAAATATTGATGAACGTCTTTTAATTGATATTGCCTCTGGAAAAATAGGTTTGGAAGAAGCGGTTTTTGAATTTCGTGGTTATGGAGCATTTGCATTACAGGGGCGTAATCTCGAAACATTAAAAAAAGAATTTTTTAAAAATCCGGGCAAATGGCAACCAGATGGTGGCGTGAAAACTTTTGAAGAACTATTTGACATTAACCGGACTGCAGTGGCTGAAGCAGCTATGGAGTGTCAAAAAATTGGAACAGTGACAGAAGCGCCGGTTTATATTCCAGAAATAGTTCAGATGTTTCCAAATATAGAAATGATGGCAGATGACGCCCTTACTGAATCATATCAGATTGATTATATGCAAAGAGATGATTCTAACGATCCGAATAGTATTCGTGCCATTATCCGCTTTAAAGGCCCTGATATGAGGCCGTATATTCGTTTTGTTGCTGCAAAAGAATTATTTAGGTTTTTAGTAAAGTCAAAAAATTCTATTGTCAGTAAGTTTTTTGATTCTCCCGAAGAAGTGCTTGAGATACAAGCTAATATTTTTGCTGGTATCCTTTTAGTGCCGGCTGCTATATTAAGAAAAGAAGTTGAAACCATTGATAGCTCTTTGGATATCGTTTTGCAGCTTGCCGATACTTTTTGGGTTTCCAAAGCATTAATGAATCAAAGGCTTCGTGATTATATGGAATATCTATTATAATTTTCATATTTTTTAAATTGAATCTGAGTTCAATGCTGCCACCTTGAGGTTTTAGTTGTAAATTGCTTTATTTCAAGGTGGTGTCTTCTAAAGATATCAGAAATTTTTTACTTGTCCTGATAAAGACTTTGCTTTTTCCTGCTTTTTATCATACCCCCAATTGTACTATGCTTGATAACCATCCATTAATCCTTAAGCCTTTAATTAAATTTACCGATCCTTATATGGCGAAACGATTTTGTATTTAAATTTAGGCGATAGGGTAAATGATGGGTACTGCGTTTAAATTAAAAAATGGGTCTATATTATTATCGACAGAAGCGCCTGGCGGTATTTACAATTCGGAACAGCTAAAAGAGATAGCTGCTTTATGTGATCAAGAGTTGGCTTTAGTAAAGGTAACTGAGGACCAAAGATTAGCTTTGTTTGTGAGTGAAGATAGAGCTGGTGAAATTTCACAAAAATTAGAATTGAGTGGACTTGGTATTAGAAATTATCGACAGGGATTGCATCAACCAACTTCATGTGTTGGTGAGCTCTGTCCAGAGCATAAACAAGATGCACAAGGTGCAGCAATGTCAATGACTAGTGAGATTGGAGATATTCAGATTAATAATCCGCTACGAATTGGCATAAACGGTTGTGCAACATGCTGTGTTCCCTGTCATACTTTAGATATATCGATTGTTGGGGATGACAGCGGCTATCGTATTAGTATTGGTGGTAAAAACACTCAGCTTCCAGAGATGGCGACTTTTCTTGCCGAAGGTGTTCCGGCGGAGGAGCTGTCAGGATTGGTGAGGACAATCATCGAATTATATCGTGACAATGCTGAAGGTGAAGAAACTTTACAAGATTTGCTTGAGAGAAAAGGTACAGCAGAGTTTGTCGAAGCACTAAGTCCATACAGTCAAGATGCTGCGGCAGATGGAGACCCTTTTGCTGCGTTAGATGGTAATTCAGATGACATCACTGATGAAGATTCTGATATTAATTTAGAGGATGAACAACAAGAGATACAAGCCCTAGAAGACAATGATGATATTGAAGAGGATGGTGATGGGGACCAATTACTTTTAGATGAAATAGACTCAGATGATGTTCTTGACATAGCTGATAATGAAAATGAGGAAAGTGATCAGATTTTGGTGTCTGATGAAATTGAAAATTGTCAGCAACTAGATGATTTAAATCCAAATGAAAAAGGTAACGAACTTTCTGCGGAGATGGATATTAATCCCCAACAGTTTTCTGGTGGTGAGGATATGAGTAATGAAGTTCCTATAAATGGTAGTGGTAGCGAACTAGAAGAGCAATCTTTGTTATCGACGGAAGATGTTGAGTTAGATGAAATAGATGATGAACAAGATGTAATTGAGGAAGATGAAGAAAATTTAGATTTAAGCACTGAGGTTGACAGTCAAGATGAAGAAAGCATTGATATAGAAAGTGAATCGACAACTTATGATGAAGATGATTTTTCTGATGCCGATCTTTCTGAGGATGTTATTGCTGAAGGTTCAGAAAATTTTGAGCAGCTAGAAGAGATTGAAAATACTGGGGATAATGTTATTAACGATGAATTGAGCTTAGACGCGGATACAGAAGAACCTTTGGAAATAAGTACAGAAGAGGATGAAGTTGCGTTTGAGTCTAAATTTAATGAAGACATTGAAGATACACAAAGGATTTCTGAACCTGATATGGGGATTGAAAGCGAAAGAAGCGAAGCTATACGTCTAGTGGAAGACTCTGATGAACTAGAAGAGGAGTTTGACGAAACTTTGGATACTGATGAGGAAGAAGTTGCTCTGAATCAAGAGTTAGGTTTCGAAACAGATGACGTAGATGATGATGACGAAGAGTACTCTTCCGATATGGATCAAATAAGTGGGACTTTGGTTGGGATTAATTTTGTTGATTCTGAGTTTGTTTTGGAATTTAGCTCTGGAATAGAAATTCATCTTGATTCTCAATTAATTCACAAGTTTGGCGAAAGAAGGTTTATTGTAGGTGGTCAGACAGTATGTGCGCATGCTGATGGAAAAACTTTAAGTATTGAAGTCGATGGTGTGCGTTTTGTACTTCCAATGTTGAAAGCTAGCTAATACTTATAAATATACTTCTTTTCCACTTTGTTATCCCATATATGGGATAATCTATATATTATTAAAAAACTTTTATAAGATGATATATCCTTCTAGTTGATTAATCTCTTATCTTGGGGGGCGTTTTACGTACGATCAGTCCCGCCGAAGTAATGGGAATCATTTTCGAAGCGTTCTTTTCAAAAAAATCTTTTAATTTCTGGTAACGGCTTCTTAACTGAAAGGCCCAAAAAAGTTGTCTTCTGGGATGTCTGTGATTTGCCAAAATATTTAAAACACTTCTATCTTCTTCACTGAGCTCTAAATCTTCTGCTTTTTCTAGAGTTTCTCTTGCGGATTTTCTTAACTCTTCATCTAAGCTTAGGTGTTTTTGACGTGCTTCCATTATATCTATCTTTTGTGTCTCAGCTTCGAATAACTCTTGATAATGTTGCCAAGAGCTTGCTAATAAACTCAGTGAAGGAATTCTCAATCCAAAATGTTTTAAATAGATTAAAACTTGATCGACAGGATGAGTATCGACGAGAATTTTTGCAAATTTCTCTGCTTCTTCCATATCTCTTTTATCAAGAGTTCTACCCCTTGCAAACTCTTGTTGGATACGTGCCCATGTTTCGTTTGTGTGGGCTTGTCCAGGGCGTTGCTTTGGTAATGAATCTCCTGGAAGTAGACGAAATGGCGCCTCTCCGGCTCTTCGAAATGGGTAGACAATTGCATCTGTATCACCAGATTCGATCTTGTTGTCCAATAGCCAACGACTAGTATCTAATTGCATACCTATGCGCATAGAGGGATGTTGTGTTTCGTTACTATCTGTATCGCTATAATTTAAATGAATTATTTTTCGATCTCTTAAAGTTGCTAATGAATTACGAATAATAAAATCATCACTATAACCAAGTAAATTTCTTAACTCTCCCTCGGTTGTAATGATTTGATTGATCCCTGAAATACAACAATTCATTAGATACAAGGCAATGCTGTACTCACATTGAGATAACTTAGCTAAAGCTAAAACTTTGAAACCAGATGAATGAATAAATCGATTAATATTCATAAATAATTAGCCTTTAATATTGCCGGTCTTGAATTTGGCACTAGTTGTCAAAAATACTTGTCATATGTAATAGCCATTATCTTTGGTTGGCTTATCTTAAGTATCATATGAAGACGAGACCCTTCGCTCTGCTCAGGGTGACGAATTCTGCCCAGGGTGACGAATTCTGCCCAGGGCGACGAATTCCGCTCAGGGTGACGAATTCTGCCCAGGGTGACGAATTCTGCCCAGGGTGACGAATTTGCCCAGGCGACGAATTTCCCCAGGTGACGAATTCTGCCCAGGGCGACGAATTCTGCCCAGGGCGACGAATTCTGCCCAGGGTGACGAATTCTGCTCAGGGTGACGAATTCTGCTCAGGGTGACGAATTCTGCCCAGGGTGATGAACTCCGTATACTTCCGAGCCATGTACGAATTTGCTGCCAACTCCCGTACGTATTAAATGTTAAGTCTTGTATGAAACGTTATCTGCTCCGTCATGCTGAGCGCAAGCGAAGCATCTCATCTTTCTCAGAATTTTTGCATGCTAGCTATTATCTTCCCATTTTGCAATAAACTGTCCAGTCGTAACTTGCTGACCTTCAGTAACTACTATTTCAGCTATATTGCCATCCCGGGTTGCCTTTACCTCAAATTCCATTTTCATGGACTCCAGGATAAAAACCGTCTCACCTTTTTTTACTGTTGATTCTGTAGTTTTTACGATTTTAACAACTTTCCCAGGAACTGGTGCTGTTATCTCATCTGCCGTTTGCATACTGCTAGATTGACCTTGCCAAGCTTCTTTATTTATTTCTTGGCGATATAATCTACCATCTAAAAATATAACGGTGCTTTCCTTATCGGCGCTGTATGTATAAGAATACCAGAAAGACCTGTCCTTTTCATTTTTTCTAGCAAGCAAACCTTGACCAATTGTTAACTGGGCAGAAGGATTTGAAAAAGAGCTAGAATTTATCTGTAATCTTAATTCTACGCTTAGATCCTTTTCGCTTACTTTTGAAAATTGCTTGTTTGGGAGCGTGTTAAAAAACGCATTTTGAGTAATTCTTTCAATATTAGGGCTACCAGTGTTGATTCTGCTTTCGTCTTTTAGATTACCACGATAATTTCTAATTAACTCAAATAAAAAATTAATAGTTGTAAGTTCACCTTCCTTAGCTGATGCTGAAATATCTTGTAAATGTTGCATTTCGTCAGAAATAAAGTTAGTACCGACGGGTTCGTGGTGAAAATGTGTATTTGTACATATGTCTAGCAAAAATTCTTGATTGCTGGCGGGGCTAGAGAAAAATGTCTGTCGTAAAGCCTGGCTTAATCTACTTATAGCGTCATATCGTGTTGAGGCACTTGCTATTACTTTCGCTACCATAGGATCGAATTTTTCCGAAACTTCATCAAGCATGTCAATACCCAATTCCCAGCGAATTCCAGGCCCATAATATGGGAAAAAACCGCTGATCTCCCCAGGAGCAGGAAAAAAGTTTTTTTCTGTATCCTCGGAGTAAAGTCTAGCTTCGATACTATGCCCTCTTGGTTTTATATCAGCAAAGGACTCAGGTAGTGCTCTTCCCTCGGCAATGTTGAATTGCCATTCCACTAAATCTAGCCCGTACACTTCTTCTGTCACAGGGTGTTCGACCTGTAGTCGCGTATTCATTTCTAAAAAATAAAATTCTTGGCTTTCCAAATTTTGGCTATTTTTAGACCAATCAAGTAAAAACTCGACAGTTCCAGCGGAAGTATAACCGACGGATTTAGCCAGTGAAACAGCACATTGATGCAATTGCATACGAGTTTTTTCTGAAATACTGGCTGCGGGAGCTTCTTCAAGAATTTTCTGATGCCGTCTTTGGACTGAACAATCTCGATCTCCAATAGCATAAGTATTTCCTTGCTGGTCGGCAAGGATTTGTACCTCTATATGCCTTGGGGTTTGTATATATTTTTCACATATCAAACTGCCACTACCAAAGGAGTTCTTAGCCTCTGAATAGGCTCTAAGTGCAGCTTCTTTCAATTCCGATTCTTGCTGGACTAGTCTCATGCCTTTACCACCACCTCCCATGGCGGCTTTAATCAATAATGGGTATCCAGTAGCATGTGCAAAGTTTTCCAATTCACTGAAGTCTCCATCAGCATCAAGTGGAACGTGAAAGTCTTGAATGCCTTGAATGCAAGGTACATTTGCTTTCATTGCTATGTTTCTTGCGGTTGATTTGCTAGCCATTTTTTCGATTGCAGTGGCACTGGGGCCAATCCAGGTAAGTCCTTCTGCGACTACCATCTCAGCAAATTCTGAGTTTTCGGATAGAAATCCAAAACCTGGGTGAATGGCATCGCAATTGTTTTCAGTCGCTGTTTTTAACAAAAATCTTGCATCTAAATATAAAGCTAGTGTCTCAATAGGGACTTGAACAAATTTAGTGATTACTTGTGATAAAAATGTTGGCGGATTTTTGCGATCAGTAATTGCCACTGTTTCTATACCAAGTCTGGTAGCAGTTGACGCTATCCGAGCACAAATTTCTCCTCGATTTGCTATAAAAATACGTTTTATTTTAGCCATGAAACTTCCAATCCTTAGGCAGCTGAATTGACCAAGGGCCAGTTTTTTTATCAAAAAAAGCTTGTAATCCATTCTGTGCTTCGTCACCAGTTCTAACTATAGCAATAGCTTCAACAGTTTCTTGATCTTGTTTGTTAGAATTTGCTTGTATTTGATCGAGTAGTTTTTTGTAGCTAGCTAATGCTTTCGGGCCACAAGAAAGTAAAGAATTTAATTCGGATTTTAGCGCACTACTAACTGTATCTGTGGTTATAACTTCTTCAATTAAACCATAGTGTTTCGCCTGTTCACCTGAAAATACTTGAGCTGTCAATCCTAAACGTCTCAATTGTCCTGAGGGAATTTTTCTTGATAAATATGGTAAAATAACCGCCGGTATTAGTCCTAATCTGGTCTCACTTAAACAAAATTTTGCCGTATCATATGCAAATGCGTAGTCGCAACATGCAGCTAATCCTACAGCACCTCCAAATGCACATCCTGAAACGACCGCGATTGTAGGGATACTCAAATGGTATAAGCTTTCAAACATTTGTTTTAATTTACTTGCATCGGTAATATTTTCTTCAAAAGTGAGGTTTGCAGACTGCTTCATCCAATTCAAGTCTGCACCTGCGGAAAAATGTTTACCTCGACCAGAAATGATTAAGACTCGAGTATTTTCTTTGCTTTGGATCAACTTTAAGCCTACAAGGATTTCATCGAGCATTTTGGCACTAAATGCATTGGCAGCTTCCGGGCGATTAAGACGTAAATATGCTATTGAATCGTCGCGGTCAGAATCAATTTGTTCAAATTCAATTTCAATAGTTTTAAATTCGGTCAATTCGATGTCCTCGCTTCCTCTAGCACATCATCTGGAATGATTGTCTTTTGACGAAGTAAAGCTTGAGAAAAAGTTTTCCCTTGTGCATCCGTTCTTAAAGTTTTTGTTCCTCCTCCACCTAGACTTTTATCTAGAAGAAAGTTGAGTCCGAGAAGACCTTCGATTTTATAGCGTGTTACTGTGCCGTAGCAAATCTCTTGAAAATAATTTTTTACTTTTTGAGCAGTGAGAAATGATTCAATGAATTCAAAACATTTAGGACCGCGGGCTAAAACACCAATATTTGCCATATCTCCTTTATCCCCACTTCGAGCAAGGCAGATATCGTATAGAGGTCTAGCATTTGGTTGCTGTGACTTACTTAAAACCTCAGTGATTGCCATTGTTGCTTTTTCAGCTGTCTGAATTTCCTGATCTTCACTAGCTTGGAAGTTGCCTGATTGGCAATTGGTTATCTCAAGCTCATCCTTTGGTCTACCATCATAGCGGGCAATCTTTGGATTAATTAAAGACTTTTTCATTAAAGCTGGCCAATAACTTACCACATCTTGCACTTTTGGAACCCCGCCTATGACAGCAACGCCTGGAGGGCCACTAAGTATCAATGAAGGAATTAGTTTACCAAAGGCTCTGAGTTTATTTTCGTCGTCGGATCTTGCTCCCAAGCGCAAAGAATTTCGTTACCATCTTCTGCATGTCCAAGTGATCTATGGCAAGCATTCCAGCCGTAATATTCTGTGTCTCGTTCTAAAAAATCCTCTCCAGCTCTATTCCAAAAAATATCTGCAAAGGCTTCTGCTTTTGCACGTGCATTTGGTCCTGAAATGACAATTGAGCCTTGAGCTTTATATCCATCACGATAAGCCATTGAAATTTTGTATAAATCTGTTGGTTCATACCCTTTGATACCGAAGACTTTAACGCGGTTTTTGCCAGCTTGCTCTAGTTTTATCGTTGAAAAATCTGCTACGACATCAGGTGTAAGGTAAGCTTTTGGATTTCCCATTTCGTAAAATGTTTGTTCCCTGACTGTGTCTACTGAAACTAAACCGCCGGTATTTTCATGTTTAGTAATAACAAAAGATCCATCAGGTGAAACCTCTGCGATTGGATATCCCATTTCCTTATAAGTAGGGACTTTTTGCCAATCAGAAAAATTTCCACCTGTAACCTGACAACCGCATTCCATCATGTGGCCGGCAATGATTCCGTGAGCTATCTTATCCCAATCATCATAGCTCCAGCCAAACTCATAAATCATAGGTGCGACAGTGATACCTGTATCTGTAACCCTTCCAGTGATAATAATATCAGGCTCCCATTTTAAAGCTTCGACCACAGGTGCTGCTCCAAAATAGACATTAGCAGATTCGAGGCGATCGCGTATTAAGGGAAACTGTTCGTTAGTTTCCATATTGGTAAAACTAGCACCTTTTTGTTCGAGTTCTTGCACGTGCGGTAAGATATCATCGCCGTAGACGATAGCAATTTTTACTTTGAGTCCGAGGCTGTTGGCAAGTGCTTCGATAGCTTCAGCACAAGCTTCAGGGTTTATGCCACCAGCGTTAGTAATAATTCGAGTCTTGTTTTTGAGGAGTTCTGGTAGAACTTCTTTTAACATTCCGATAAAATCTCTGGCATAACCCATTTTTGGATTACGGCTTCTTTGTTTTTGCATGATAGACATAGTTACTTCAGCCAAAAAATCCAAACTTATATAATCTAATTGGCCTCCATAAACTTGGCGTTTTAATGCATGCGGATCATCACCCCAGTAACCTCCAGCATTGGCTATCTTTAACGGCTTAGTGCGCGGCATTTGCTTTTTCTCCTTGTTTATTACTTACATTCTGAATACACCAAATTTACTCTGTTCCCAATCATAATGAAGAGTCGAAGCATAGGCCATAGCAAGGATTTCTCGCGTTGACCGAGGATCAATAATTCCATCATCCCATAGCCTGGCTGTGGAATAATAGGCGGATCCTTCTTTTTCGTACTTTTCTAATATTGGCATTCTCATTTTTTCAGCTTCTGCTTCGGATAGCTTTAGCCCTTTTTTTGCTAATTGTTGGTCTTTGACAGTGACTAACACATTAGCTGCTTGCACTCCTCCCATTACGGAAATCCTAGCGTTAGGCCACATAAATAAGTAGGACGGATTATATGCTCTACCACACATTCCATAATTACCTGCTCCGAAGCTCCCGCCGGTTATTACGGTTATTTTAGGTACATTTGCATTTGCTACCGCGTGGACTAGCTTAGCGCCGTCCTTTGCTATTCCATTGTGTTCATATTTTTTTCCAACCATAAAGCCAGTAATATTTTGCAAGAATAATAACGGAATATTTTCTTGACAGCACAGCTCTATAAAGTGGGTGCCTTTTAATGCACTTTCAGAAAATAGGACACCGTTGTTCGCGAGGATACCAACCGGTATTCCTTGGATGTGTGCAAATCCTGTTAACAATGTCGTCGCATAATTTTTTTTAAATTCAAAGAATTCTGAGTTGTCGACAATTCGGGCTATGATTTCTCGTTGGTCGAAGAATTTACTGAGTTCAGTTGGAAGGATCCCGAGTATCTCCTCTGATTTGTAGTGAGGGGGAGCAGGCGTTTTTAGTTTTATGGGAGATTTTTTAGGCCTCCCTAAGTGAGCCACAATGTCTTTTAGCAAAAAGATAGCATGTTCATCATTTTCTGCCATGTGGTCAGCTACTCCGCTGATACCAGTATGAACTTCAGCACCTCCTAGCTCTTGAGCGCTGACCTCTTCACCAGTAGCTGCTTTTACTAACGGCGGTCCAGCTAAGAAAATCGTTCCAGTTTTCTTTACAATGACACTTTGGTCCGACATTGCTGGGATATATGCTCCACCTGCTGTGCAAAATCCATGGACGGATGAGATCTGTTGAATTCCTTTCGCACTCATTCTTGCTTGGTTGTAGAATATTTTTCCAAAGTGATCTTTATCTGGAAACACTTCATCTTGTTTAGGTAAAAATGCGCCTCCAGAATCTACTAAGTAAATACAGGGTAGATGATTTTGTTCTGCAATTTCTTGAGCTCGTAGATGTTTTTTAACTGTAATTGGGTAGTAAGTACCCCCTTTAACAGTTTGATCGTTTGCGACGATAAGGCAGGTGCGTCCGGATACCTGTCCGATTCCAGTAACAATTCCTCCACTGGCGACATCGTCTTCATAGAGAGAATCACCTGCTAAAGTTGAAAGCTCTAAAAAGGAAGAACCGTCATCGATTAATTTTTCGATCCTTTGTCGTGCTGTAAGTTTGCCTCTCTTACTTTCCCTTTCTATGGCATCTTCTCCACCACCTAATTGTGCTTCCGCAGTCTTTTGTCTGAGCTTATTAATTTCCTCCAAGTGGTAGGTTTCATTTTTTTTAAACTCTTCGCTGGTGATATCAGCCATACTTTCTATTTTCATCGATTCAATCTCTCTTCCTGTCTTTACGAGTCCAAAAATGTTTTAAATGTGGCCCTCTGTCTTAACGAGTCCAAAATGATTTAGAATCTAAGCTTTCGATATAACCGTGAATGGTTCCATGTCGCGCCAGTATTCCATATAGTCGCCCTCGTTCTTCAGCATTTCCTGCAACACTGAAGCAGTGACCTTGACGTCACCAATGGAGCGGTGGCGAGACTCAAAAGTCAGGTTGTAAAATTCAGCTAGGGTATCAAGATTTTTTCTTTCTAAATCAGGTAACAACTCTCTAGAAAGTTTTAGCGTACAAAATACAGGCCATTCTATATCAATTCCTAGCCTCGAGCATTCAGCACTAAGGAAACTAAGGTCGAACTCTGCATTATGTGCCACTAAGATTGAGCCATGCATAAAGTCTAAAAATTTTGGTAAAAATTCATCGATAGGAGGTTGCCCTACCAGCATATTTGGAGTTATCCCAGTCAATTCTTGGACCACTTTTGGAATCTCCATTTCGGTATGTATTAGAGTTGAAATTTCTCCGATTACTTTCTTACCTTTAATTTTTTGTGCACCAATTTCAATGATCCGATCTCGGTTATAGTCTAATCCTGTGGTCTCAAAGTCGAAAACGACATAGGTTGCATCAGCAAGTTTAAAGTTCGGGCTGACACTATGCCGTATTGATCGACGTAGTGAGAGTGTTTTCATGCTTTTGTCTTCTACCGCAATTTTGGGTAGAAGAACGTCGTGAAATAGTGAATATGCAAGCTCTTCTGTCATCTTTACGTTTTTTTCCTTTCACACCGATTCTGCATGATTATGCGTGTTTTTTTCTCTTAGTGTTATATTTAAGCCCAAACAAAAAGATCAGCATCATCGCTGTAAACATAAGCGTAGAATCTTCATAAAAATATCTTATTAAGCTAAGAAATAATCCGATAGGCACAAGGATAATTTTTACAATTGTTTTTAGAAAAGGTTGGATTCGAATTGTATCCGCAAGGGAGGGACTTAGTTTATAATAGATACGAACAGCTTTCCTTCCTAAAGGAAATTGTAAGAGGATTTGGTCTCTGAACCAACGAAAAATTTCAATGCGCTTATCAAATATTGAGCCAAAGGCAGCTGTTGCGATAAAACAACGAGGATCCGACGACTTGGATTCTTCGCCGTAGTATTCGGACATCATTCTATTATTGTTGCTTGTTACATTTAAGCACACTGTCCGTTGGGTGCCGTCTTTGTATTGTAAAGCAATTGTATAAATCTGTTCATCTTCTACGTCACTGAATCTATCTTTACCTGCATCGGTCACAAGGCGCGAGTTCTCTGCGCCGGAAATTTTCTTTAGGGCATCAGCATCTAAATATGTGTTATCATCAGTGCATTCAATACAGTTAGCCCCTTGATTTGCATCGGGAATATAGCGGCACGTTCCTTGGGAATCTGTGTTGGCATCTCCTGATGAAATTTTTGCTGCGGAGCTTAGGTCAATCTCTTCGTTGTTATTTTTTAGAATAATTTCTAATACACCGCCTGGCTTTCGTTCGTTACCATCGGTATATCGAACTGTATCAGCCTTTGTCCAAGTTAGGTTTACGGATTTGTGAGCGCCGACTGCGTCGAAATCACTTGGAGCGACAGAAGGTACATCAAATATTTGGGCAATCAGCTCTGTTCTGTCCCTTGGGCTTCCAGAATAACCTCCATTGCCATCATAGGAATAATATAACACTTTGACATTTATCCCACTTTCTCCTGAAGTACTGTCTTTTTCAATGAGGCTTTCAAGAGTCTTGCTGTCGTTATCAGGACTTTCTTTAATCCTAATCGTGTATACAAAAACATTATCGTCAATCCCTTGGTTACTGATGGTTGGCTCTATATTGTCTTTGTCCCAATAAAATTTATTGTCATAGTCTGTATCGGTTGAAGTTTCCGCGCGAGCAATTTTGGTGTTACTAGATTTGGGTAAAACGATTTCAATGCGATTGCTAAGCCTTGCCTCTCCATCCCCTAATTGTTTCTGAGTGTCTGGAATCTCTTCAATCGTTACTGTAATGTCGATATAGGGATCATTTTTTAGATCAGTTGAAAGGCTTCCAGTAATAGATGTGATGTCTATCGCATGTGCTAAATTCGGCATGGTAAATAAGAAAAAGATTGCCACTATCAATCGACTTAAATGTTTTATGTAAACCATGTTCGTAGTTGACCTTTCATTATTTGTTATTACCTTGCTGTTGCTCAAAGTGCGATGCGAACTATTTTGCGATCATAACGTACCGCAACTAATAAGTTAATATGAAGTTGTTTTTACTGCCTGAAGTTTGGGCGTGCTTCTACAACTTTCTATTTTAAAATATCTGCTCGTAGATTTAGGAAACACTGCTTAACGAATGTACTCTTAATGCCTGTGAACTGAAGTGGATTCTATCTTCATATCCTTAAAAAATGGCATTATTATAAATAGATAGAGTCCATTCCGTTGCTTTGCTGATAGATACTCTGTATGACAAGCTGAATTCTAAGGAAAGTGCTTTGTTGAAGGAAAATAATATGATATAGCTATCCGGCTTAGGAGCTGGAATATTTGTTTAAGCTATGTTTGAATATCTGTAACTATTTGAATATTAATGTAATTTTTATCAGGAGAGTTCATGGCAGTCCATATTAGACTTCAAAGACGCGGTTCGACCCATCGTCCGTTTTATCATATTGTAGCGGCAGATCATCGTATGCCTCGTGACGGAAGGTACTTGGAACGTCTTGGTTATTATGATCCAAACCATAATCCATCGGTTATTTCCTTAAAGGGAGATCGAATTCAGCATTGGTATGGAACAGGTGCTCAATTGACATCAGCTGTTCAAAAGATAGTTAAAGCTGAAAAATTAGAATTGAAGCGTAGTTAAGGTAGAAACAGATCTATTTCTAAGATCTGAGAAGATAGTTTGAAGGATAGAGGGTCTTTTATTGCTGCATGATGGCGAGCTTTAGGACCCGCTTAATTCGGGAGGCTTTGTTCTGCAGCTTTTTCGAGCTTTGAAGTTGGAGCTTTTCGGTTTAAGGCATTGGTAAAGTCGGTGTGATGAACTCCTCTTTAAAACGTAAGCAATGGTTACAGATTGGTATTGTTGGTAAGCCCTACGGTCTTCGTGGGGCTTTCTATATTTCTGGACGAGAAGAACCCTTGCAAATGACCTTCTCTGAGGTCTCTATCGGCAAAGTCCCCTCTACTGGTTATACGGCTCGAATATTAATACAAAAGGTTCATAACTCTCGCTCTCTCTTAACGGTTGAAGGGCTTATTGATAGGACTGCAATCGAGCGTTACGTCGGTGAGAAGGTTTGGGTTTTGGCTGAAGAGCTTGTTTTCGACGAGGCGTCCGAATATTTATGGAAAGATTTGATTGGTAAGAACGTTCTGGACGTAAATGGCAAAATTATTGGCGAAGTATGCTCTGTTAATAATCACGGTGCTAGTGATATCGTGGGTATTGCTAACGAAAAAGGGGAGACCCTCGAACTCCCTTTTGTGCCCACCTATTTTGTTATGGATTTTCTAGCAGCAGATAAAAATCTGTATCTTTTGGTGGAGAAAGATACTTTTGACGGTTTGTGGCAATTAGAAGGATGATCAGACTATTATGAATTTAGCAAAAGCTATTTATTTTGCCACAATCCACCCGGAGTTTATCCGTTCGTATCTGAAGTTTGGAATATTTAAATCAGCGATAGATAAGGGCATTATTGATATTCATGTTATAGACCTTAGAGATTTTGCCGTTGATAAGCATGGATCAGTTGATGCTTATCCATATGGTGGCGGAGATAGTATGGTGATGCGTCCAGAGCCAATTAAATCTGCGATTGATTATGTATGTAGTGAAAGTGGTGTTAGCCCATTAGTTATATATACTTCTCCAAAAGGAGTGCAGTGGAATCAAGAACAAGCGATGGAATTGTCTGTTTACTTAAAACAGGAGGCGTCTACGGCTGATAAAGAAGTCGATACATTTAGGGTTGGGGACGATGCGTCTCAACCATTACTTTTTATTTGCGGGCGCTTTGCAGGTGTTGATCAAAGGATTATCGATCATTATGTTCATAGGCAATACTCATTGGGAGATTTTGTTATTAGTGGGGGGGAGCTTGCCTGTTTAATAATTGCTGATAGTATCACACGGCTTGTTCCTGGGGTTGTAGGCAATCATGAAAGTGTCGAAGTCGATTCCTTTTCGCAAGCTTTAGATGGTTGTCTAGAGTATCCACTCTACACACGCCCTGTTTCATTCGAAGGTCATACGGTTCCCGAAGTCTTGTTGTCAGGTGATCACGCTAAAATTAAGCGTTGGCGTCAGGAAATGTCAAAGATGTTGACGGCAAGGACACGCCCTGATTTACTTCGTTAATGGAGATGTCATGTTGAGTGAAACGAAACATCTCAATTTGCGTATATGCCTGGAGCTTATTTCGTCTTCTGCTCAAAATGACGTGAACTTCATGTGCTTCACAATGACAAATCTTGCTTTCTAAGCGTTTTGTAACTGATGGGGCGGAGCAGTCTGATATCACATGTTCTCAGAATAAATATTTTTCAGGATGTTTGAAACACTCTTTGAAGTCTGAAGCCATCTGTGAGGCATGAATGCCATCAATCAAGCGGTGATCAAACGTTACTGCGATTGGTAATATCGGTCGGACTGTAACTTGTCCATCAACCACCCATGGCTTTTCTTGAACAGCTCCAATAGTTAGCAAGAGAGGAACTCTAGTGTAGGGGCATAGTGGAGCCCACGCAATGTCAATTCCAAGAGATCCAATATTGGTAATCATAACCGACCCAAAAGGATCTTCAGGGATACCCAACCATTTAAGATTCCAGTTAAGGCCATAAATTAAAAAGGAAGCCATATTTAAATAATAGCGAGAAAACCACCAAGGTAGGGCTTTAAATACTTCTAGATTCTTTTTTAATTCTTTGTCTTTTCCTTTTCTGACATCGTCACTTTTATTGTAGAGGGCTGTAGCAATTTGTGCTGCATTCATTTCTTCAGTATTTTTTATGAGAACACCTGAAAGGGTGGCTTTTTTAATTTTGTCATCACCTTCTCCAGGAATGTTGACTTGGTAAAAAATATTTACATGCTTGCGCAACCAGATGCGATTTCCACGGATCATAGCATTGATTTCTGGCCGTTTTGACAAACAGATGGCTGCAGCTCTCCCTACAAGGTGGGAGGGAGTTACTTTAAGGCCTTCTTTCGCACAATATTGTGGCAATACGTCGAGCGTCGGTTGCAAGTCAATTTCAACATAACCGTAAACACTAGGGTCTTTTGCTGTTTTCCAGGTCCCCATTGCCACTTTTCTAAATGGGGAGGCGTCTTCTAAGCGTGATAATTCAATTCTGCCCATGCATGCCCCTCGATAGATTCGTTTCTTTAAATATAGACATCCATAAATTTTTTTCCATTAATAAATGGGGGGATTATAGGGCTGATAGTCTATGGGTATTAAGTAGCTTTTTGGTTGTTTATATAAGTTATTGGTATTGTAAGATTTTTTTTTATATTTTTAAGTTTTTATATGTCTTGTCGAAAAGTTGGAAGGTTAGGTCTCGTAATTCCTTAGTGTTGTGAGGAGTTTTTAGCGAATTAGGCGACTTGAAAATATACTCTAACCAGGTCATTGCAGAGGTTAGCAAATGCAGATATCAATTATTTTTGACAGAAATAAAATGTCATCAAGAAACAGCGATAAAAAAATAGACTCTGGCGCGAGAGGTCTGGTATTAAAACCTCATTGTTTTTACAATTTATTAACGTACTGCCTAATGGCAAGTATGCTTTTGACAAGCTGCGGGCCACAAACGTCGCTTTCTGGTTCTTCAGATAAAAGGAATACCAAGTCTGAAACCGTCGCGGAGGATGCTGATACTTCGTTAGAAATTACTGATGGTGAAGCAGCAGGTACGGCTATAGATATTCCCGTAGGAGCACTTGCAATTGGATCAGAGGTTAGCGTTAGTGCCGTAGATACTCCGTCCGATTTTCAGATTGCTGATATTAGTCAAGCCTCATCTTCAGTTTCTGTGGATGCCAAGGGACCCGATGGGTCGACTATTACGAGCTTAGAAAGCCCAATGACGATTTCAATACCCTTTAGCGACGGTGCTTCTTTATATGCGCTAGTTGGAGTGGAAAAAAATTCTGACAATCTTTGCGCTTTAATGAAAGGCAATGCCGGCCTTTTCGTCTGGAGGCGGAGTGCTATTACAATTGAAAATTCTAAAGCTAAATTTCGTTCGAAAAATTTAGGGGTGTTCCAACTAGTCTATTGCGGTCAGGAAGAGATGGCAGGATTTAACGATGCGATGGAAAGTGGCGCTTCCGGTATACCTGATGCTATAGCGCTAACGGTTGATTCCAGTGTTTAT
This sequence comes from Bdellovibrionota bacterium, assembly GCA_041391425.1. Classification (GTDB taxonomy): domain Bacteria; phylum Bdellovibrionota_B; class Oligoflexia; order Oligoflexales; family JAWKNZ01; genus JAWKNZ01. The sequence continues at coordinate 211,884 of JAWKNZ010000005.1, read as the reverse complement.
GGATTTGGTGGGGATCATTATTGTTTAGCTTTACTGTCGTTTGATCCAAATAATCACGAAAATGATGGCAATGATGGACCTGAAATTATCTTAGCTGCTGATAAAAACTCGATTGATGGAAGTAAAGTAAATTTTTCCTTGAGCTATTTTATCGATGATATTCCTGATGGCTATTCTGCTATGCTTGCTTTGTTGATTCAAGATGAAACCCAAGGCTGTGACCAATCGTTTATTGGTAAAGATGTTGATGATATCGATATTGGCTTTAAGCGTGTTTTTGTCTTCGAATATACAAAAACCCAACTGTCATCTGGAACTATTGGCGGAACATTTGGAGCAGATTCTTTGGCACTTGGTTCGTTTAAACTAAAAATCGGAGCCCCAGCCGGTTCTCCAGTTCAAGGTATCGCGCCGATAGCAAAAAATGGATGTGTTGAGATTGATGGAGGTGCTGGGTTCAGCGATAGTATGATTAGTATTGCTGCCGATGGGACTATAAATGGTGGAACTGAATTTGAAGTGTTGCACCCAAAAGGTGATGGTGGTGTATTAAGTGTTAAGATTCGTCTTGGAGAAAGCTGTGATGACTCAGATAGTCAGACTAATACATCATCGGGCACAGCGAGTAGTTTTGAGCCATATGAAGTGAGATTTGAAAACGTGGCATTTGGTAGCTTACAATATTTATTTCCTCTAACGTTAAACACAACTAATGGCGGTGCGGTTGGAACCACAGCATGTTTACGAGTTTATAATGGTAATGGTATAACTGCCAGTGGTGCGAATGATGACCCTTTGACAAATTACAATATTCAGATTGGGAGTAGTTACCAAGCTTATCTTCCTTGGAATGAAACTAAGATGGATACTAGTGGTACGCCATTATACGATATGCACTTGCAGTTAGGTGGTGATTGTTACTCTTCTGGGAGTAGTGGCCTTTCTCAGGATATGTTAGATAAGCCTCTAAATAATACTATAAGCTTTTAATTTCGTATGAATTTAAAAACAACAGAGCTGCTTTAAATTGTTATTAAAGTAGCTCTTAACAGCATCTATTAACGGGAGCAAAACCTATGATAGCTGCATTGCTTTCGTCTCTGCGCTGCTTATGTACTCATATGTACTCATATGTACACTGTGCTGCTCGTTCCTCTGCGCCTTGCTCTCATAGATTTTGCTCCCCTTAATATGTTTAAGGTATCTGCTTAGGTGCTTAAATGTTTGATTAAAGTTTCTTCATCCCACATTGGAATTTCTAGCTGACGCGCTTTTTTTGCCTTGGTCGAATTCGAATTTAGATCATCGATGATTAAAGCATAAGTGTTTTTGGAAACCGAGCTAGATATTTTGCCTCCGACGCTTTTGATAGCAGCTTCTAAGTCTGCCCTTGGTTTACTCATAGTTCCGGTAATAACTAAAGTTTTTCCAGTTAACGGTGACTTCTTATTTATTGCCGATTTAGATATGGCCTGTGGTGTGACACCACTTGCTATGAGCATTTTGATATCTTGTTCTTTAAGCTTAAGTCCATTGACGATTTGAGCTGAGGTTTTTTCCGCAAATCCGTCTATATTGGCAATATCTGATGCTTGAGCGGATAATAGCTCGTCCAGAGTAGGATAACGCTCTAATAAACTTTCCCAGGTGGTGAGCCCGGCACCTTGAATTCCAAGGCCATTTAAAAACCGTGCGAGAGGTAAATTTTTACTTTTTTGTATATTATCATAAAGTTTATTCGCCATTTTTTCTTTGGTTAGCGGCAGGCGAAGAAAGTCTTCTTTTCGTAATTTGTATAAGTCAGACATGTGTTTTATCAAATTGATCTGCATTAATGCATTTAAGCGTTTTTCGCTCAAGTCGTCGATTCCCGCACAACGAATCCAATTTAAAATGGTTCCAACTTGTTGGGCAGGACAATTGACTTGATTGCGGCAATATAGTTTGACCTCGTCAAATTCGAGGGGGCTTTGACAGGATGGGCATAGTTCCGGCAACTGGCAAAGTCCAGATCCAGCTTTTATAACACGAAGAAACTTAGGAATCACTTCACCAGATCTTACAATTTCTATTTTGTCGCCTACTTTAATATCAAAAAGTTTGACATGCGCTGCGTTGTGCAGTGTGACATTTGTTATAGATGCTCCACTCAAATATATGGGATCGATAACAGCCACTGGTGTTACAACCCCTAGTCTTGATGTGGCCCAGGTAATGCCGACAATATTTGCAGTTGCAGTCTCACCTTGCCATTTAAAAGAAAGTTTATATCTGGGATGATGAGATGTTTCTCCTAATTTTTCATGTAGAGAAATATCATTGTATGTAAATACAACACCGTCAATTCCAATATCAGCATCGGCCATATATGCTTTTGAGAATTCTAGAAACTTTGTAATCTCAGTTCCCGATTTTAATAGTTTAAATTCAGGTAGCTTAAATCCCATTAAGTGGAGCCAATGGAACTTTTCTACTTCTGTAGAAAATAGATTGTTACCATTGGTATCTAATATATCAAATGCTGCGAAATTGAAAAAATGAGCCAATGATATATGCTGTTTGCGTCCTAATATTCCGGCAACCGTATTTCTTGGGTTAGTCGGCTTGTCCAAGCCTAATCCCACCATTTCGTTAGAAAGCCTTATAAACTGAGGCTCAGAACAATAGAGTTCGCCTCTAATCTCAATCTCTTTATTTTGACCGAGCATATCAATTGCATTTTGATTGTGATGCAGTAGTGGAACGCAATCTGAAACCCATTTTATTTTAGCTGTAACGTCCTCACCCTCTCTGCCGTTACCTCGAGTTTTAGCCAGGTTAAGGTGTCCATTTGTGTAGATCAAGCTGAGGCTATTCCCATCTATTTTAAGTGTGCCCACAACGGGGTATTTTTTTGCCCATGAGAGGAGAGTTGACAACTCATAAGTTTTTTCTAATGATAGCATTGGTTTTGAATGCTTTACTTTTACGGTACCGCTAACTTCATCTGTTCCAACATTACTGAGTACAGGATGTTCAGGTGCTAGAGCTTTTAATCGATCTTCTAAAGCGTCATATTCACTATCGCTTATTTCCGGTGTGCCACGATAGTACACTGTCTTATGGTGTAATATCTTACTCGCTAGAATTTCGACTTCGCTAGAATTATATTTTTGCAATCTTTATCCCCTTAATAGAAACTATTAAAAAGTTTCTACTTTTACATGCAGAAAAGACACCGGGATCTACAAAGGTCTATTGCTTAGTTCTTTGTGGTTAAGAATATGAATATGTAGAAGTCCTCTTGTATGATCTTTTCTTTCGAATAATTGCCACTATTATTGATGTGTTAATAGTGATGATTTTTTATGTATCTTGAATAGGAGGTATTTTCAATGCTACCTACGCCTCCAGATATTGATAATTTCTTTTAGAATGACTTCATCGCAAGCGCCTTCAGAGTGATGTTCCGCCGCAATTAAATCAAATTTGTCTGAAAATAAATTTTGTAATTCATCAATGCCGATAGCATATGGAGGGCCAGTGACATCTCTACCAACTTTCGCAAAGCTTATAGAAGCGAAAAGTCCCCCTGGTCGTAGACGTTTGAAAACCATCTCTACATATGTGGACCTAAGGTTACGGGGTAATGCACAGAGCATAGCTCTATCAAAGATCATGTCGTAGTGCTCAGATTCGTAAGAGCTCGAAGTAAAGATATCACCGATTACTAAGTCTAGGTTTTTTACTTTTGTGTAACATTGTTTGGCTCTAGAGATAGCCTCAGGAACAATATCCATTGCCGTTACATTAAAGCCCATGCCTGCGAATTTTGCGGCATTATGAGCCCTGCCGCAGCCTGGTACAAATATATATGCCTTTTCTTTTAACCCGCCTTGCTTTATCGCCAAGTTTAGTATCTGGTCAAAAAGAGGGTGCGCTCCACCTAAATCCCATCCAGGCTGGCCTTGCGGATTTTTGAGCCATTTTTCTTGCCAAAAATTTACTGTAGAGGTCTCTTCCAATGTTTTGTTCTCTATTGCCATTAATTGCCTCGAGCGAAAATTAATTGTGATCTGAACTTACTGTCTTTTCTATATAACTACAATTATTGGCCTCTTTTTTAAAATCATATATGAACGGGAGCAAAACCTATGATAGCTGCGTTGCTTTTGTCTTTGCGCTGCTCATGTACCCATATGTACACTGCGCTGCTCGTTCCTCTGCGCCTTGCTCTCATAGGTTTTGCTCCCGTTAATAACACTGTAGTCAATACAGCATTTGCAGAAGGACTTCAAAATCTAATATAATCTAGATCTCGATTCAATAGAGATCCAGATTTGAGATTGTTCTATCAAGTTTTAAAACATGTGATTTCAATATCTTAAAGATTTATTTCTGGTAAATAAGAGCAAGGAAAGGCATGCAAGTAAAATCGTCATGTGGATTGCCTTCCGAGTTTTATAATTTCGGTGTTGATGATTTTTAGTACTTCTCTAAGTAGATGAAGGCTTGTTGCTTCTTATGTTTGCTGCTAATCTTTCCCAAAGTTTCTAAAATTTTTTTAATAGGTTGGAGGGGAGATAAAATGAAATTGAGACTATTTGCTAGAATGACACTTCTGTTAGCTGCTTTGAGTTGGTCTACTGCATATGGGACAGATCGTAAGTTAGAGTTTGTAGGATTAGGAATGCAGGGAGATAACTCTCTGGTAAGTGGATTTGCTGTTTTTATGGATGATGACGAGCAAATTTTGGAAACTTATGCTAGTGCTCAAGAAACTTGTAAGATGATATCAGGCTCATATATCCCAAATGCTGAGCAACTTGTCTATATATTGAAGACTTGGGATAACTTTACGTTGAAGAAAGGTTATTATTGGTCAAGCACTGCCGGTGAAGGCTGCGAAAACTGTCAGATTCAAGTTCATTATCCAGAGCTTTTGCTTCGGCACGAGAGCTCAGAGAATATGACAGCTGGAGTTATCTGTGTTACGGAATATGAGGAAAAGTAAGCAGTCATTTTAAAAGCGGAAGTCAGCAGTCTCGGAAAGTTTTACATAAAGTCCATAAAGGCTTAGGCATTTGATCGAATCTACGGCTGATTCTATTAAATGCTGCCTTTCTATTTATGGTTAGGTTCTTTGTTATTCTCCAAGGAGCATGCCTTCTTATGAGTCATCTTCTGTCTTGTATTTAATTACATTTTGTTCGAATATATATTAAGGGAAGCAAAACCTATCAGACAAGGCTCTCCTAAAAAAATGAGGAGATAGTACTTTTAGTGCAGCGCAAATGTTTTTTAGGCGTAATGCAGTATGATAGGTTTTGCTCCCCTTAATAAGAAGATGCTTGAATTGTATTGACATTGAATGACGCTAAGAAGTGATGTTGATCATATTTTGGATATAGCTCTGTTTTTTCTTTTGCGTCTGCATATACTAAGAATTTGAGATAAATTCTAGTGATAATTTTTTATAATCAGGAGACTAATGAATGGTTATCCGTTGTTTGAGAGTTTTAAAAGTTTTATGGCCAGCCTTTCTTTTTTGCTTTAGTCAAAAGGTCTTGTTGGCCGAAGATTACAAAGATACTGGAATTTTCAAAATTGGGGTGATCTTCCCACTTTCGGGAGCGCAGCAGGCTTATGGAGAAGATGCACTTGCTGGTGTTGAACTCGCGCTTCAGCACATACAACAGACGGAGCCAGAATTAGCTCGTAAAATACAAATTATACAGGCAGATAATCGTTCAAGCCCCTCTTTATCCACTAAAGCTGCAGAAAAGCTTATATCGGTCGATCGTGTCGCTGCAATACTTGGGTCTATCACTGCCGCCTCTAGTGTGGCTATCGCGCAAGTTGCGACTAAGGCGAAGAAGCCTTTTCTTATACCGGCTACTACAGTCGGAGGTATAACCAATATGAGCCCATATATTTTTAGAAGCTGTAACTTGGACTCTTATCAAGGAAAAATTTTAGCAGCTTTTGCTCGCTCTCAATTGAAAATCGAACGTGCAGCTGTGCTGATCAAAATGAGATCACCTTATGCTAAGAAGATTGCAGAGCAATTTGAGACAATGTTTATGGGACGAGGAGGTTCGGTTTCTAAAGTCGAGTTGACGGAATCTGAAGTTAAGTCTTTTAAACCTTATCTGAAGTCTTTAATGAAAGCTAATCCACAGGCGATTGTTTTTCCTTCATATGCTGAAGAAGGAGGGAAATTGATGCGACAAATGTTGCAAATGGGTATTAAGGGTCCTCTTTTGGGAAGCGATGGCTGGGATCATCCAGATTTAGCTAAATTTGCAGGTAGTAAAGCCTTATCTGGGCATTTTTACTCTGTGCACTTTTATGCAAATGAAGGCGTATCTCAGAATACTCTAGATTTTACCGAAAGATTTAAGCAAAAGGTTAGACGGTTCCCCAGCAGTCTAGCAGCTATGACGTATGATGGAACTTTGGTGTTGGTGGATGCTTTTCGTAAAGCACGGAGCATAAGAAGCCTTCCTTTAGTAAAGCAGCTGAAGAATGTCAGCAGTTTGGATGGAGTTATGGGAGAGATTACTATAAATAAGGAAAGAAATGCAGAGAAACCGGGCGTTATTATGAGTACTTCGAGTGAAGGTTCTAAGTTTAGGGCATTGGTAGACCCTAGAGAGTCTGAGGCGTCAAAATCTGGGTCGAAAAAAAATGCCGGTTGATACTGTTTCAGTACTCGGATTGGATGGACGGATGTCAAACTGTGATCTGATAGGAAGCCAGCTCATCCAAGAAAAATTAACGTCTAGAGTACGTGAGTTTTATCAAACGTTTCCCTATCCCCGCTATCCATTATTAGCAAGGCCTCGTTTTGAGGAAGCCTATTATGTAAGTTCAGGATTTGCAAAAATTCTGGCTAATTTTTCTGATATAAATGAATATATTTATACCAAACCATCCAGGAATGTATTGATACTAGGTTGTGGAGAAATTTTACCTTACGTTATTAGTAGAATTGAGCCATCATCCAATCATCTTAGTGCGGTCGATATATCAAAAAAGAGCATCAACCGTGCACGGTTGAGGATATTAATGGATTTTAGGGCTAATAGGGTTCAATTTCATACCCAAGATCTAATGTCTTTTCTCTCTGGTTGTATTGGAAAACAGGAAACTTTTGATCATATAGATATTTATGGTGTATTGCACCATTTGCCAAATCCGAGCCAAGCTTTGAACTTGCTAAGTAATGTTCTTCACCCTGGAGGAACGTTAAGGCTTATGGTTTATAATAATGTGGCTCGTACTTGGATTTATCATTTACAAAAAGCTTTCAACTTACTTAATCTATCACCATTTTGCGCTTCAGACCGAGTTGTGGCTAAGAGAATTTTACTTGGTTTATCAAAAGTATCGCGACAAATTTCCGCTAAAATCAAGGTAATGGGACCTACATCTATAAGTAACACAGCTAGATTTGTAGATACTTTTTTTCACGTGCGCGAAGCTCGAATTTCTTTGACACATTGGATAGAACAAATTGATATCTCGGGATTAAGGCCTTATGGGATTTTTGATCGTTATGGTGAATTGGATGATCTAAATAATCCGCTTTGGTTTATGCCAAATGTGCAAGAATTAAAAGAGCGTATTGATGACGGACGTTTCGAAAACAATTTCGAAATGTTTTTGCGTAAAGATAAAGCGAAAGTTGGTGAATTTGGAAGTGAAGGTCTTAAGAGGCATCATATAAATCATAGTGGATTTATATCCAGTCATACAATGAAACATTTTTCGTATTTTATAAAGCTGCTTTCTAAATTTTCTATCAAGTTACGGCATGTCTACCCGAAAGTTTGGGCGTCATTTGATGAAACTAAGGGCTGTCATCCTATGAGTTTGTCGAAACTATGGCAAAACCATCAAAGCTATACTTCTCGTAGTGATGGTTCTTTTTTATATTTGAATCTAAAAGGTGAATCAGATGAATTTATGCGCTCTTTTTCTCCCTTAGCATTAAAACGATTGGCTCGTATTGGAGCGATTTTACCTCAAATGTTAGGGTCTTATGAAGAGTGTTGGCGAGTATCGCAACCTATACATCAGCAAATGGATTTACCGGAAAAGTATCCTTTAGACAAAGAATTTTATAATTGTATGAGAAATTTGCTGGAGAAGGAACGACAAAATATTGGTATATTAACTGACAAAAGGCTAGGTTTAGTTATGCATAGATTGCAACGAGCAGCTTTGGCATAGCAAGTGAGAAGATTGATGTTTGGCCTATTCAACATATTAGGAAGAGTAAAACCTATGTAACTATTCAGCGTATTTTTATCTGATCGATTCAAAGCCTTGACTGCCCGTCATCCTGAGTGAAACGAAGGATCTATTTCGCAATTTCGAGATCCTTCGTTTCACTCAGGATGACGATATATCAAGCGACATATTGAAGGGGAAAGATACGCTGAATAGTTACAAACCTATTATGTTGTGTTAGGCCTAAAAAAGTATATACCACTGTAATAAATGTACTATCTCTTCATGTTTTTTTAAACCAGCCTTATCTGATAGGTTTCACCCTTTTTAAAAGGGTATTTTTAGGAAGAATTGAAAATGAGTGATTTTAAAGATTTAATAGATGGCAACCCTCCAGATCCATCAAGCGGTATTTTTGGGCTGGATGTACCTTTATCTCAGACTGAATTAGTTCTCCTTCCTGTCCCTTTTGATGTAACAGCCTCATATGGTTCGGGAGCTGAATTTGCACCGGAACTGATATTAAAGGCGAGCCATCAGCTAGACTTAGAGGATCTGATTTTTGGAAAGCCATATTTGAAAGGTATATTATTATTGGCTGATCGGGCAGAAGACATTCGTCGGTTAAATAATGTTGCAAAAACTAAAAAAAATGATTTCTCGCTGCATTGTTCAGACGAGCTTCAGAAAGCCGCTACTGAGTCTATCAATGATATTGGAGCGCAAGTCAATGAGTTGGTCTATAAACAAGCTAAGACGTATTTACAAAAAAATAAATTGGTATCTGTTATAGGAGGGGATCACTCTGCACCTTATGGTTTATTGAAAGCGCTGGCTGAGGTTTATGATAATTTTGCTGTTTTGCATATTGACGCTCATTTCGATCTTAGGGAGGCCTATGAAGGGTTTCATTGGTCGCATGCATCTATCATGTATAATTGCCTACGCGATTTTTCAGCTATAAAACAGATAATTCATATTGGTATCCGAGACTTTAGTGCTGTAGAATCCCAAAAACAAATGGATTTAGGGAAGCGTTCTGAAGTTTATTTTTCACAAAAATTATTTGAAAGAAAGGCTTGCGGAGAAAATTATGCAGCAATTATTGACGAAATAATCGGTAAGTTACCTGAACATGTTTATATTTCATTTGATATTGATGGCCTTGATCCTTCCTTATGTCCAGGAACCGGGACTCCAGTTCCTGGTGGGCTCCTTTTTGAGGAAGCCATTTTTTTACTTGAACGCCTTGCACTAGCTGGAAAAAAAATCATTGGCTTTGACTTATGTGAAGTGGCTAGCCCGATGCCAAATGACGAGTGGAATGGTAATGTTGGTGCTAGAATTCTTTATAAACTTTGCGGGGCGGCCATCTTTTCAAAATTTGGTCGGTGTGAGGTATAGGGTATGAAATTTTTTGTAATTGGTGGTGCAGGCTATATAGGCTCTCATTTTGTTAAAGAAGCGTCTAGGCAAGGACACCAATGTTATGTGTATGACAATTTGTCTGCAGGGCATCGAGAATCGATAGCAGACTGTCAAGAATTTATTAAAGGAGACGTGCGTCGTGCTGTGCCGCTAGCAAATGCTTTGGATGCCATCAAACCAGATGCTGTCTTTCATTATGCGGCTAATGCATTAGTTGCAGAATCTGTAGAAAAACCAGCGTTATATTATGATAACAATGTTATTGGCACTAAAACTTTGTTGGAAGTTTTAATGCGCAGGAAAGAAAAGCCAACTTTGGTATTTTCAAGTAGCTGCGCTGTTTATGGAACTCCGAAGTCTCTTCCTATTGAGGAAAGTACGTTGTTAAGGCCAATGTCTCCCTATGGTAGAACCAAACTTATATGCGAATTTATGATTGATGATTTTTGCCGCGCGTATAAATTGAAGGCATTGGCGTTGAGGTATTTTAATGCCTGTGGTGCTGATCTCTCTGGAGAGATCGGTGAGAGCCACTCTCCTGAAACCCACCTGATTGCAAATATTTTGCTTAAAACAAAAAATGGCGAGTCGGTATCTATTTTTGGTAATAATTACCCCACAAAAGATGGGACTTGCGTGCGAGATTATATTCATGTAACAGATCTCGCGGATGCTCATATGAAAGCAGCAATATTTTTGCAAAATCAAGAAGATGGATACTTTCATGCTGTTAATTTAGGTTCAGGAATTGGGTATTCGAATTTACAAATATTAGAAGAAGTTGAACATGTGACTGGTGTTAATGTTAAATATCAATTTGTTGATGCCCGTGATGGTGATCCTGCCGAGCTTTATGCAGTTAATAACAAAGCTACCGATATGTTGGGATTCAATCCACAACATTCAAATCTGAGAAATATAATTAAAACTGCATGGGCATGGCATCAGAATCCTCGCTATTAAAAATTTAGCAATTTAGAACTTTTTTCTAGGGCGTGTTGACGTTTCATTTTCGTAGCGAGAGACAAATACTTGAAAGTCGCAGCTAGGAAGGGTTTCAAAAATTACCGGAGGTGTACTAGATGTACATTGAGGATAATTTTTGAAACCCTGACAACGTTGTGACTCAAGGGTTTGGCTCGTAGTAGGAAATGAAACGTCAACACGCCCTAGAGTTTGATACCCTTTAATTAGCTTTCCATGGAAATAAATTTTTCTTCCAGTTTACGTATTTCTTGTATTATTTTTAAAAAACCAAGACCAAACTCTGTGAATTTATACTCTACCCTTGGTGGGATTTCGTTATACGTGATTTTAGAAATGATTTTATAACGGACAAGCTTTTTGAGACGCTCATTTAATACCTTTGTCGTTAAACCTTCAACCTCTCTTGTCATAGCACCTGGGCGATTTACTCCCTGGTCGAGAAGATCAAGGACCCTTAAGGACCACTTACAACCGACTATATCTTCTACCATGCTTTTTATATTCGTTGATTTGAGATCCATCTTAACTCCGACTTTAGCACCACCACTTCATGATATACTAACATCTAGAAAATAAAGTGTACTTCCTATTTTGATTTTTATCATATATTTTTTATCTCTAATAGTGGGGGCAAAAACCTATGAAAAGATGTTACGCCTAAAAAATGTTCGCTTTTATATTATATATACCACTCTCTCACATTTTTTAGGCAAATCCTGTCAGATAGGTTATCACACGGCAGTAAAATCTAGAAAAATTAACTAATGGATTACTATAGGTTAATACTATGAGAACTTTACGTCAGCGCATTTTCTAACATAACGCCCTCATAGTTTTGCTCTTTTTGATCAAGAAATTTACTGCCTTAAAATACCTTGATTATCAGAGCCTTACCTTGTTGCTGAACTTAATTGCTCTTACCTGGAAGAGAAAGATTGCCTGAGGCTATATCGAATACATTAACGACACATAATAATGGTGCATGCACTTGTTGATTGACTCTCAATCCAGCTGTAACACCGTCAAAATTAAAATCTTTAGGGAAACCTAAGTCTTTCAAGGGCACCTTAACTATAACTTCGCTTGATTGTAAGCTAAATTGGTATCCTGGGCTATCAATGAATATCGGGAGGCCTGGCCATGTTTTAGGGAGCTTTGGTTTTGTACCTTTAGGTATATCGCGTACTTTTAAGGCGCCTTTGCCGCATTGATCGTCTGGTACTAGAACAACCCAATGGCTGTGCCACTTATTACCATCATTTTTTTTATTCCCATCGCCATCTTCATCATAGAGTGGGGTATCGTCAAAGTCTGGATGGACTGTGAGGGCTAAAGCCAGAGTGCCCGCGTTTTTTCAAATCCGACGACTGAGCTGTCAAGCTTAGTTGGCCATACATAACTGTAGACGTCAGCCCCAGCTGTTTTTCCAACCTTTTTAGGATATTTCGTGCCTGCTTTTCCTTTTACTTGTTGTTGGAAAATTAATTCACTTCCTACTGTTGTCACCTTTACATGTAGAATGTCAAATTCAGGTAAAACTTTGCTAGAGCCTTTGCTGATGATGTGTCCTTTGTGTTTATCAGGACTGTTCTTATTTGCATCTGCGTTTGCATAAGGTGTATAAAGCACTGATGCAACAGCTAATTTTGTTAATACCATTTTTAATTTTACGTCTTTTTTTAAAAGCATTCTTAGTCTCCTCAAAAAGTTATAATTAAGCAACCAACTTGCTTATTAAGTCTTTGATAAATTCTTCAAGATAGTCGTGATCTATTTGGCCGAAATGAAGCATTTTAATTTCTCCTTTATTATCAATAATTATTAGGCTTGGAGTTCCTTGCAATTGATATGCTTTCATAGTTTCTGGCATCCATTCATTTTCGAGCCTCTTATCTATGGCAACAGGAAAAGACAGCCTCCATTCCTTTATAAAAACTTCTAAAGCATGGTCCTGCATCGCATAGTGATTTTCGAATACAGTATGAAGGCCAATGACTTGTACAAATTCAGAATTGAATGTTTTATAGAGTCTTTCAGTTTGTGGAACTCCATAGTACACACAGCCAGGGCAGAGCATTTGAAACGCATGAATAATTTTAATGCTATTATTAAAAACACTAAATTTAAATCCATCTGTGGTGTTGAGCCATTTATCAATGACGAGTTCTGTTGCTTTCATAAAACTTCTCCTTAGACACTGGTCGGTCTATAAACGAGTTACAAATGATTATCGGCAAATAACCACCATAAAATCAAGTACTTACATTTTGGTTAGTATGTACAAAATGGTACTTCTTTGTGTAATTGTTAAGTAAATTATTTTCAGATTTTTAAAGAAAAGGGGTGCAATTTTAGGAAAAGCATATTTACGGATGATTAATGGCTTTAAGGTTCGAACTTTTCTGTGTGCAGTGAAGAGTCGGGTAGGTTTATTAGTAACTATTCAGCGTATTTTTTATCTGATCGATTCAAAGCCTTGACTGCCCGTCACCTATATGAGGATGACGATGTATCAAGCGACATATTGAAGGGAAAAGATACGCTGAATAGTTACGTTTATTATTTTATAGTTTTTAAATTGACAGTGTTTTTATGTACTTCACGATAACAACGTGTTTTTTCTTTGGTGCAAATAAATGCAATCAACCTGTATTCTAGAATACCTGATTGCAACTCTTTTGTAGGAATTTGCACTGCAAAGCCAGGTAGCCCTTGATCTAAGTCTTTTGCTGTATATTTGTCTTTAGCTAACTTAAAATTAGGTTGAGTATCGATGGTCTTTAGATTTAGCTCCCAAGGTGCATTAACAAAGCTAAGTTGCATGGTATCATCTGCGCTAACTCGAAATATAAGTTTGTTAGTACTATCTTTATCTTGCTTTATTGATAGGTGTACTTTTGAATACTTTGGCTCTCCAAATGAAAAAGCAAGCGGAACTGATCCGAAGCTAAAGATTGCAGTCAAAGCTAGTATTTTTATATAAGTTATCATCTGCTGCTCCTATTCCCTTTGCTGTTAGTTTTGCGAGTTATTTGGATAACTCCTTGTACTGCTTCTACTCTAGACATGACTTGTTTTAACTGTTCAAAATTTCTTAACGAAATATGAAAATCTAGGAGGCCTTTCATATCTGGTTTTACTTTAATTTGAGCTTTAGTAATGTTGGCGCCCGCAGCTGAAATTGCGGAAGTCACATCTGCAAGTACACCATGACGATCTTGAGTTATAACCTGTAAGGTACAGAGATAGTTACTTTGTGGCGTCCCATTCGGGTCTGTCCAGCTGACATTAATTTTACGTGCCGGATCTAGATCGAATATTTTTTTACAATCCGTGGAATGTACAGTAACACCACGACCTCTAGTAATAAAACCAACAATGTCTTCTCCGGGAAGTGGTGAACAGCACCTACCAAAAGACACTAATATATTTTCTAAACCTCCTACTAAAATTCCAGATTTTGATTTAGGATGCTCACGTGGCGTGCTAGGTTCGTCTTCATCTGAGTCGTGGATGGAAATTTCGTCTCGTAGGCTCTGTTTATTATCTTTTCTAGGAAAAGCCTTGGCAACTAAGTCCCTAGCATTAAGCTTACCATAACCAATTGCAATCAAAACGTCGTCAAGTTTACTTTCCTTGCCTGCTTTAACCAATGCTCCAGTGTCGCTACTCGATTTAGCTAACTTCTCTAGTGATAGGTTTCTATTGGTGAGCTCTGCTTCTAAAAGCTCTGATCCCATTTGCTTGCTTTTTGTTCGCTGTTCGCTACGAAGATACGATCGAATTTTGTTTTTAGCTTTTGACGTGGTTACGAAGTTCAGCCAATCTTTATTAGGTTTTTGATGTTTAGATGTACTGATTTCAATGATATCCCCTGACTTTAACACAGTTCTTAGAGGGGTGATTTTACCATTTATTTTAGCCGACACTGTTGTGGAGCCGACACCAGTATGTACTGCAAATGCAAAATCTAAAGCGGTGGCACCACTGTGGAGTTGGATTACATCCCCTTTAGGGGTGAAGACAAAAACTTCATCTTCAAACAGATCCACTTTGACAGCTTCAAGAAATTCACCTGGATCTTTAAGCTCACTTTGCCATTCCATAATTTGGCGTAACCAAGAAAATTTTTCTAAATCGGTTTCTTTATTATCTGGTTGTTTTTCCTTATAAGCCCAGTGAGCAGCAACACCGTATTCGCAGATATTATGCATCTCTTGTGTTCTAATTTGTATTTCTGCAGGTGCACCATTTGGCCGAATGACTGTCGTATGCAAGGATTGGTACATGTTAGCTTTTGGCATTGCAATATAATCTTTAAAGCGGCCTGGCATAGGTTTCCATATCGAATGAACAATGCCCAGAGCTTCGTAGCACTCTTTAACAGAATCCACTATGATTCGAAATGCAAACAAATCGTGGATATCTTCAAAAGCGAGTTGTCGATCCATCATTTTCTTGTAGATCGAATAAAAATGTTTAGAACGTCCATACACGATACATTTTTTAAAGCCATATTTTCTTAATTCGTCTTCTAAGATATTGCGTACTTCGACAATGTAGGCATCGCGCTCTGCCTTTTTTGCGGCGATTTTTTTCTTAATCTCTTGATATATTTCCGCTTTGGTTTGTCTTAAACATAGGTCTTCTAGTTCATTCTTAAAGCCATAAATGCCAAGTCTACTTGCAAGTGGTGCGTATATATCTAGAGTTTCTTTGGCTATACGCATGCGTTTCGCTTCTGGTAAGTGTTCTATAGTGCGCATATTATGGAGTCGATCAGCTATTTTTACCAACATGACCCTAAGGTCCTTAGCCATAGCGAGGACCATCTTGCGAAAATTTTCAGCGAGTTTTTCTTGTGTAGATTGAAATTTAATTTTTCCAATTTTAGTCAATCCATCGACTAGTGATGCCACTACCGGTCCAAATTCGTCTTCGATTTCTTTTAAGGGAGTTTCTGTATCTTCCACAACGTCATGTAGGATGGCTGCAATTAAAGAAGCTAAATCGACTCTAAGCTCTGTCAGAATGTTAGCTACTGCGACAGGATGGATAATATAGGGCTCACCTGATTTTCTTTTTTGCTTTCCGTGGCGCTGTTTTGCAAAATTAAATGATTTTTCGATCGCTTTTTCAGCGGTAGGATCATTTATATAGCGTCTAACATTTTCAACTAAATGGAGGTATTCTTTAGCAATAAGCTGATCATAATCCGGTGTTGTGTCTTTGCGTGAGGCGTTTTCTTTCGTGTGAGTTTCCTCACCTTTGCCATCTTCTACTTTTATTTTGTCTACAGCCATATCTTCCCGGCCCGATTCGCTTTTTAACAATATTTACACCCTTGCTGCAAAATTTTTGGAAGTCATTCTTATAAGATCCTTCCAGGACTTCCCGTCATTCTGAGCCGAAGGCTTCCGTCAATTTCTGAGCCGAAGGCTTCCCGTCATTCTGGAGCCGAAGGCTTCCCGTCATTCTGAGTCGAAGGCGAAGAATCTCTACTCTTGCCTTCATGTTTAATAACTTCGAGATGTTTCGCTTCACTCAACATGACGCACCAAATTCCCCGTCACTCTGAGTCGAAGGCTTCCCGTCATTCTGAGCGAGGCTTCCTGTCATTCTGAGCTGAAAGCGAAGAATCTCTACTCTTGCCTTCATGTTTAATAACTTCGAGATGTTTCTGCTTCACTCAACATGACGCACCAAATTCCCTGTCACTTTGAGCCGAAGGCTTCCCGTCATTCTGAGCCGAAGCGGCTTCCTCGTCATTCTGAGCCGAAGGCTTCCTGTCATTCTGAGCCGAAGGCTTTCCCGTCATTCTGAGCCGAAGGCTTCCCGTCATTCTGAGCCGAAAGCGAAGAATCTCTACTCTTGCCTTCATGTTTAATAACTTCGAGATGTTTCGTTTCACTCAACATGACGCACCAAATTCCCCGTCACTTTGAGCCGAAGGCTTCCCGTCATTCTGAGCCGAAGGCTTCCCGTCATTCTGAGCCGAAGGCTTCTCGTCATTCTGAGCCGAAAGCGAAGAATCTCTACTCTTGCCTTCATGTTTAATAACTTCGAGATGTTTCGCTTCACTCAACATGACGCACCAAATTCCCCGTCACTCTGAGTCGAAGGCTTCCCGTCATTCTGAGCCGAAGGCGAAGAATCTCTAATTTTGTCTTCATGCATAATAACTTCGAGATGTTTCGTTTCACTCAACATGACGTATGGGTAAGAGTAAGTTAAAAAACATTCCATCATTATAACCATAATTTCAATATTATTCTGCGCCTTTCCAATCTATATGAAAGGCGGTTTAATTTATTTTGAGGGATGAGATGACTTAAACTTTCCATCAATATGGCTTCCTTGGTCATATTCATCCATGAGTCTTCGACAAAATGAAACTCCTTGCTGAGGAGTTAAGTTACCTACTTTTCGGTAAATAATAATATTTTTTAATTCTTTATAGGCTTCTTCAATATCATCATTTATGATAAATTGATGAAATTCTTCGCATTTTTCTAATTCTTCTCTTGCCGTTTTAAAGCGTTTCAGTCTGGATTCTAATGAATCGGTTCCCCGTTTGGCTAGCCTTTGCCAAAGCTCTTCCATTGATGGAGGAATGATAAAGATGGAGGTGGCATTCGTTATTTTTTTTCGAGCATAGTGCCAGCCTTGGACATCAATTTCCAAGAGGACATCCTTCCCATTGTTGAAAATCCGCTCAACTTCATTTAGTGATGTTCCATAACGATTGCCGAAAACTTCAGCCCACTCTAACATACGATCTTTTTTGATCTCTTCATCAAACTGCTCGTTATCCACAAAGTGATAATGATCCCCATCGACTTCTCCCGGGCGGATTGGCCGTGTTGTTAAGCTAACTGAAAACTCAATTTGATTAAATTCTTTGAGAAGCCGCCTGTTCAATGTTGTCTTTCCAGTGCCTGATGGTGCAGCAACCACGAAGGCATGAGGATTGTGTGTCATAATTAGTAACCATTAAGATAAATTTAAGAAAAAAACTTCAATAAACTACTCAATATTTTGTATCTGTTGTCTGATTCTTTCAACAGCTTGCTTGATATTTAAAATTTCTGTAGAAAGCTCTACCGACTGAATTTTACTAGAAATGGTATTAATTTCTCGGTGCAATTCTTGGCACAGAAAATCTAGCTTTCTACCGACGGCCCCCCCTTGGCTTAAAATTTTTTGAAATTCATCTTCATGAGTTTTTAACTGTGTTAACTCTTCAGCTATATCAGCTTTCTCCGTAAGCTGACATACCTCTGCGAGGATTCTTTCTTCAGTTGGTAAGTTACCATTTTTTCCTAAATCCGAAAGGCTATCAATGATATTTCGCATACGCTTAGAATAAGCATCATAAATCCATGCTCGCAAATCAGGAATATGTTGCTCTATTTTAAGTCTATTTTCTGAGATTTCGGCTAGTAGTTGAAGGATCGCTTTCTGAAGTGAAGCGCCTTCCCTTTCTCTGGCTAGTTTGACTTCTCTTAAGGCATCAAGGACGGTGCTATGCACAATTTGTTTTTTTACTTCTATTGTATTTTTCTCACCACCCTCTCCTAATTTGTTTTCTACAAGCACACCTTGCAATTTGGTAATTTCTGGGAGGGATAAGGGTTGCCAATTAATTGTACGTTGGCTGTCCGCGGCCTTGGTTTGCATCTGTAGGAAAATGTCTAAGTAATGGCAAAGAGCATCTTCATTAAGTTGTGGTAGGTCACCTATTTGTGCGTTGCCGCACAGTTCTATCGAGATAGAAACTTTTCCGCGGGTTAATTCTTTTTTGACTATGGTGGTAAGCTCAGGCTCTAAGCTTGCCAATTCTTTAGGCAAACGAAAACCGACTTCGATAAACCTTGAGTTTAAGGTTCGGATTTCACAACGTACTTGCCAATTTTCACTCTGTGATTCTCCCTGACCGTAGGCTGTCATGCTATGAATGGGCATAATACTCCAAAATATTTAAAATAATCTGAAAGCTAGCCGTAGTGCAGTTAGCACTGGACGGTCTTAATGCTGTTAAGGCGTGGTATCTTGAAAGTATGAAGAAAAAATACCGAAGTTTCGTATATATCTATAATAATGATACTTTTTCTAAAGCTAGCTGAAAAGCCACGCATGCCAGACAACTACCTATAGACATATCAGTTTTGGCAATAAATCTACAGCTCTAAAAGAAGCGTCCATCATATATTATTAGAAGAGGGGTTGTTTTCAATTCGCTTGGGGAAGGTTCAGAATCTTTCTAGCTAGTGTAGTCGCGATCATCAACACGCCCTAGTCAACTTATTTAGAAAAAGAGAAGACGGAATGCTTCTCTAATTTAAAAATTACAGCTTATCTTGGTATTGTTTGATAAGTTTTTAGAAAAGATCCTCACCATCATCGCCATCCAGCTTTGGTTGGACGAAACTGTCACAAGTGATTTTGTTAGTCTTCTCACCAGTTCGTATAGTTTCAAGCGGATCCATAATGTTTTCTTCGGGAAATGGTTGGCACTCAGAGCTAGGGTTTTTATAACTTGAAAAGCAAATCCAAGAACTGCGCGCTTCGTTTGCTAAGTTCCAGGTTTTATGAACTTTGGAATTTGCTTTATCGTATTTTGGGGCATTTTCCGTGCAGAGTGGGTAGTTGACATCTACCTGAGCTTGGTTGACTTGATCAATTGCTTTTCTTGTGTGTATGTACAGCTTTTTTGCGCCAAAAGCATTAATTTTTTTTGTGACTTCATCTTTCGCACTGAATCGACTGTTGTGAGGGACTCTAGTGTTTATATTTAGCATGTGCGCTAATTCAACAATGTGTCTGAAGGCCATTCTTTTGCAGCCACCTGAAACCGGGCCTCGTAAAAGGTGAAGCATTTTTTTTGCCATTGACCATATAGTAAGAATATGGAGTGTGGAAAGTTACACCTCCCTTGTAGGCTAAAAAAAGGCAGTAAATTCCATGTGTGGGCTCCATAGCTTTGCGACGCATATTGATATTCTCTTCTTGGTTGGATACGAGTAAAATTATAATCACCTTCGCTTTCATTTGCAGACTTTCCAATTGCAATTGGAAATACGGTATACCATTTTTCTGTTTCTTCATTGAAGTAAGCGTAATCTAGCCCATGTTCTTGCTTGTAATCTTCAAACTCTGATTGGGTGTAAAAGTATTGTTGTAGTTCATCCTTTATTTTTCCATCAGAATCAAAAATATCTTTAGAGCTCTTGATATCTACAGGCAAAGGCTCTTTTAGAGGCCTACCTTCAAAGCGAAGTGTGCGTCCTTCTAGAGAAACGAATAGTTCATAGTCGACAAAGTTAGGCATGGGACCTTTATATTCGAAAACTACATCCGTTTCTTTGTCATGCCATACCCAGGCCGCATCGCGAATATCAGAAGCATCGTTAGAGCGAGGAGTGCGGCATCCTGTTATCCATGTAATACTGAGCAAAAATAAGCCGATTGATAATTTAGAATAACTGATATGCATATCTTACAATTCCTTTTGTTGTGCATAGTTTGGAATAGGCGTACTTTATGTATTCTCGGAATTTATTTGAGGTTCTTTAATAGAGTGGATATGTAGAAATAAGTTTTATTTTAGCTATAATAGGGACTTATTGTTAAACATTACGGCAAACTAGCACTTCCTGTAGTTTGCTTATTTCGTTTTCGATAATTTCGCTACTTCCATATTGGTTTTTATAATTAATTAACAGTTCCAATGCGAGTTCGGGAAATCCCTTACGTAATTGTGTCCGACTGAGAATAATTGCAGCCAGCTCCGACATATTATTAAAATCACCTGGAAAATTTTGAGAAGAGACAAATGCTTGCATTGCTACCGAAATTAGATTTTCTTTTGTACTTGGCTTTCGAACAATAGTTTTTATGGGGGTATAAGTTTTTTTCTTATGGAAATTATTTGATGGGCTGCTTTTTTCGGAAAAGCTTACCAGCTTAATTTTGTTTGTACTTAATTGCAATTTTATCACCAACCTTTCCCAAGGATTTTTATACCGCAGAGGCCGCTAACTATAGCAAAAAGTTTCTCAGGCGTTTGTCTGTACTTGCGGTGTTGGAAGCACTAAAAGCTGCTTGGCGAGCTTGGCCCAGGATTTAGATATGGAGTAAATGAGTGAAGCTAGCTTATGTATTTGTAATAAAACATTTTTTGAAGTATGACGAAGTTTGGTTATATCCGATTGTTTTCTAACTAGCTAGATATTGCAGCCAGAGCAGCCTTGTCTAATACGCCCTGTTCGTAGAGCAATTGGCTGTCAAATAAGAACTCTCTATATTTATCAGCTTGTAATTGAGAACTGGTCGGAAATTTCACCTGATTTTTTGCTCTAAAATCAGTTGGAGAAATGTCAAACTGGTTTTTAAAGAGGCGTGAAAAATGGGCGAGGCTGTTAAATCCGCATAGAACAGAAATATCAGTTAAAGACCAGCTTGGTGTTAGTATGATGCATTCTGAAGCTAAGTGGACGCGAAAACACCAGACCCATTTCATAGGGCTTACCCCTAAATGGACTTGAAAACGTCTGCATACAGCCCATTCAGAAATACCTACCGCATTAGCAAGGTGTGATAACGAAATTTCTTCTTCAAAATGCCCAATTATATACTGTATGCATTTTTGCAGGTGTGAGTCATTGATTTGGCTTAATGCGTTTAGTTTTTTTTCAATGTCTGACATAAGTAATTTAGCTTTCAAATAATTTTAATAACGTGGTTTGATAAAGTTTTTAAAGCCTACGATTACTGGCAATTATAAGGTTACAGCGAAGAACCTTATGTTTTATTTTTATGCAAAAGATGTACCTAAATTAATCTTTATAAAATTAGAATGTTAATTTTAAGGTAGGGATATGGTATCTTTAGGGACTGTCTGATGTTGTAGGTAAGCAAAATTGCAAAAAAAGTGTAAAGAAGGGTAGCTCTAGAGTTATGTTCCCATAATGAAAGTATTTTTTTGCAATTTTGTTTGCTAACCGCTTCTTTAATAACCGGAATACGGGGTATTTCAGATTTGTATTGCCTTAGAATATCGATAACGAGCTGTTTGTTAAATAAGGTAAAGAAAAGCCCTTCTATTTTTCTGCTTTTTGTCGTGTTATTCAGTGGTTGTGGATCTTTAGAAGATCTATCGGCTAATTATTCTAAAGTCCAGATAGAAAGCCTAAAGGCGGTTATCCATCCTCCCGAACATTCAGACTGTTACACGAAGTATGAACCTAATAGCTACATAGTGATGTTTCGTACAATTCCTAGTCAAGCGCGCCTTAACTTTTCAAGCTTTGGGGCTGAGTATCGCTATCATTTTATGGACCTTACAAACCGTTTTTGGTCTGACCCTCGAATTCTTAATATGCAATTCATATCAAGTGTAGATTTAGCTATATCGGGAGGGCAGGAGCTACGTAGTGAACTTGGGCTGCCTAAACATCTTAGGCTAGCTATGACTCCAACATTAGGAAAGGTTCAAAGAAGTCCTGTTGTTGGAGTTATGGCAAGAATAGATTTTAAGGATCGGGACAGCTCAAAGGCCGTTTTATCTGAATGGGAAAAAAATAAAATTTTGTGGTATGCCGAACCTAATTGGATTAGTGAGCTATCACAGACCCCGTCATCGGAAACTACTACGAGTAATATATTTGGAAAGTATGCGGAAGAATATGCTTTGGACCCTAGCTGGCATTGGCTTGCGGGCATGCAGATTATTGACGGTTTGAAGTATCTTTCAGATGAAATAGTTGCAGGTCGGCTATCGGAATCAGAGCTAATTGCAAATGCTCCAGTTATTGCTGTAATGGACTCTGGCGTGGATTTTGAGAATGAGCATCTTAAAGGCCGGATGTGGGAAAATCCTAGTGTAGGCCAAGCTGATTGCCCTGGGGATGTTCATGGTTGTGACACGACTCGAAATACTAAAGGCCAGTTAGGTGATGGGAATACAATTTATCCATTCGCCACTGAAGGTGCGGGTGAGGCTTGCCCATCTTCCACAGAGGGCGGATCTAATGGTACGACTATAGCTGGTAACTGTCACCATGGAACTCATGTGGCGGGTATAGCAGCCGGCTGTGTTGACAGCGGAACAGGAGTTCCAGGAATCTGTCCTATTTGTAAAATAATGGTAGTGAAGGTGGTTGCAGAGAGTGAAGGGGCTCCCGGGGGCGGAATTCCTGATAGTGCGATTCTAAGTGGCTTGCGTTATATCACACGTTTTATTCATAATGGTCGTAATATTGTACGCATTGTTAATGCTTCGTTAGGCAAGTTTCAAAGATCTCGTTTTGTTGCCCTTTTGGTTGCACGGTTAAGGGAAAATGGTCTGGGAACATTGGTAATTGGAGCAGCCGGGAATGAAGATACTAACACACGTGCTTATCCAGCAGCACTTTCACAAGCACTAGCTGTTTCATCAGTCGACGGTCAAGGTGCTAAGGCGAGCTATTCGAATTATGGCCCTTGGGTTGATATTGCTGCACCAGGCGGGTATGGAAATGATTATCAAATTGGTTCTGCTGATCCTGGCATGACAACATTGCACTATTCGCAGGGAACTTCGATGGCTGCGCCTATGGTGTCAGGGGTAGCTGGTTTAATCTTAGCAACTAATCCCAATTTAACAGCGGAACGCCTAAAACAGATACTGATAACCACTGCCGATTCTTCGATTTATAATAATGAAACAAACGACCAGTATTATTATCCTCAGACATTTGAGGCACGTGTTCCCCTTCTTGGTTCTGGCACGGTCAATCTTTTTAATGCCTTAACTAACAAACAAGACGGCGTTGTTATCGAGAACTTTCTTAACAGTCGGGTTACCGAAGGGTGTAGTGCGATAGCTTTAATAAATAAGGGCATAAAAAATGAAATTTCTGATAAGTCACATTTTTACTTTTTTTTGATGCTCCTCTTTTTTCTACCGCCTTTCTGGGTGTTAATTAGAAGGAAACAACCTTGAATTTGGTCTTTCATATCGTTGCAGTCTTATGTTTGGTGGGGATATTGTGGCTTTTGCATAGAACCCAGATGCAAAGGGATTTTTTAAGGAAAATTATAAAAAATATCCGACAGAAAAAGCTGGCCGAAGAATATAATGACAAAATATCGCACTTGACCATAAAAGTTGACTGGCCTTTGAAGTATCTATCTCGCTTTTGTCAAACTTTAGAAATTCCGTTTGATAGTGAACTTGAGCTTGGGAGCATTGCTCCAGTAAAAATCAAGGAAGGCAGCCTTTTCGATTTTTATTTATACCAAGGTATTGTTTCGATTGCTGTTAGGCGGGAAGAAAGAGAACGAGTGGATAGTTCGGCGCGCTCAAAGGAACCTGTTGTGTATATTACGACAGGTGTTGAAAATGGTTGTATTAATGATAGAGATGGCAAAAATTTGTCAGAAGCATTAGGTCTTAAAGTTGAATTGAATTCTCGAGCCTCATTGAAGCATTCTTTAGGAGTATAGCTTTGGGGGGGATTTTCTCCCCCCTTTTGAGAAAGCCGCTGACGATTTTCAGAAGTTTAAGTAAGAAAAGTTGTATGAAGGGCTCCAGCTTTATGCTGAAGTTTTGAGATAGGCATTGGCAGTATTTGTGGAAGGTTCGCCTTGCTTCTCCTGGTTTTCTATACTGCATGAGTGGTGCCAAAAACTGGCCGTTCGGCTAAAATTATTGTAACTTACTATAAATATTGTGATAAAAACTTATCTGTTGGTAGGTTTAACGGTTTTGTGAAACTAGCAAAGCGGTATACTTTTGGCTTTTATTTCAGTTTGTTTACTAAGTTTTGCTAAGCTGGGTTGGTTTGTGTAATAGTTATGTGAGAGAACTTGCTGAGGTGTCTTCATGATCTGATGATAATATAATCATGAGTATCTAAATGTTGACTAAAATACTAAGCATTGTTATTTTTGCCCGGAGAATCTGCTATATCCAAATTTTTTGATGGATAGGAATCCATATGGTGCATGAAAAATTCAGTCCTTTGGGGGTTAGATCCCAGTTTTCAATCTTAAATGAAGAACAATGGGTTTATCTAGATAGTGCTGCTACCAGTCAAAAGCCTGAGAGTGTTTTGTCAGAAGTTAATGCCTATTATCGCTCCAATAATGCTAACGTACACAGAGGGGTCTACCAGCTCAGTGAAGCCGCAACTGCGCTATATGAAGGCTCCAGAAAGAAGATCGCCAGCTTCCTTGGGGGCTGTCTAGCTGAGGAGATTATTTTTACCCGCGGAACTACTGAGTCTATTAATCTAGTTGCCTATTCTTGGTGTGAGCAGAACTTAAAAGAAGGAGATGAAATTCTTTTAACGATAGCAGAGCATCATTCTAATATTGTTCCGTGGCAACTTATGGCAAAGCGGTTTGGTGCTAAGCTACGTTATATACCACTGACAGATCAGTACCGCTTGGATCTAGACACAGCCAAAGAGATGTTCAATAACAAGACAAAAATTTTTGCCTGTGCTCATGTTTCAAATGTTTTAGGAGTGATACATCCTCTGAAAGATCTGCTATCTCTGGCCAAGGAAGTTGGCGCATTAACAGTAGTTGACGGAGCTCAAGCGGTTCCACACTTTTCTATTGATGTTCTCGACTTAGATTGTGATTTTTATACTTTTAGTGGACATAAGATGTTTGCTCCAACTGGAATTGGAGTTTTATACGGCAAAAAATCTATCCTTGATCGCATGCCACCTTACCAAGGGGGTGGTGATATGATAGCAACGGTTACCACAGAGGGCTCGACTTGGAATGCTTTGCCCTGCAAGTTTGAGGCAGGAACACCAAACATATCAGGAGCAATAGGTCTTGCTGCAGCTATAGACTTCATGGGAACTTTTGATAGAAAAGAGGCTTTAGAGCATGATGTGTGGTTGGGACGTCTATTTTATGAGGGGATTAAAAATCGTAAAGGGATGAAGGTGTTTTATGATGGAGGTAATGATTGGGTTGGCGTTGTCACGTTTCATCACGAGTTGATCCATCCTCATGATATGGCAGCTATAGCCGATTCTGAGAGGGTCTGCCTACGAGCAGGTCATCATTGTGCACAGCCTTTGATGGCATATTTAGGAGTTCCCGCAACATCTAGAGTTTCTCCCTTTATTTATAATACCGAACAAGATATTGAAAGAGCACTTCGGTGCATGGATAAAGCAGAAAAGTTATTACTTTAAATACCGATCATTTTTTGAATATTTTGTAGAGTTTGTGATAGAGTGCCTCGATTTTTATGGGCTTTAAGGCCTAAGTATCTTGCCTTATTCTTCAAAAAAAGCCCAGGACGGTCAATCCTGGGCTTTCTACTTGTTTTTAGAGAAAAAGGTTAGGAGAGTTATTTTTTCAAAGCTAAATTAGCGTTTTCCCCACACATTAGCCCATTGAAGGTTAGTCCCCAAGAGTTTAGGGTGCCATTATCTTGTGCCGCGCTATCGACAACTTTCAGCTTCCAAGAGCCAGAAATACTTTCATTTGATAAAGAAACCTCAACGGTTTTCTTGATGTTGTCGTCGCCACCGCCTTCATTATTGTGTATTACGTAGCTATTTCCTGCAGGGCTGATAAGCTCAACTTTAAGGTCACCAATATAGGTGTGAGTGATATCCAGTGCGACAAAAGCCTTAGTTGCTGAAATATTGCTAGTACCTAGAACGGATGAAGTAACCCCCGCTCTATCGTTATCAGGGATTGCAACTCGAGTCGTGTTTTCTACTTCTTCAATTCTGCCTTCGCCCAAGGTGATGCTTAGGTTTGAAACATTTTCCCAGTTGTTTACGCTAACTTTAGTTACTAATCCCATCTGTTCCCCGCATTGTGCTTCTGCAGGTGCTGTAATTTGAATTGGATTTACTGCATAAGCAGATGCGCCAGCTTCAATTGTCGGGTAGGCTTCAGTAACCGTTATTTCGCCTCTTGTAATCGAAAGCTGTGCCCCGGCTATCGCCGCTAGTAGATTATTAACTAGAGGTAGGTTGAGAGCAAAGGTTTCACCTGGTTCCCATACATCGTTGCCATTACCATTCATTTCAGACATGCTTAATCTATCATTTGCGACAGATAGGTTTAAGCGTGGGTGAAACCAGCATAATGGGCGTGTACCTTGGCTGTAAAATCCTGCAGTCGTGCATGATACGCGCGAAGCATCGGTTTCTGCGCCGAAGCTTCCTTGGCCTTCTGGGTGGCTACGACCAGGGATAGTCATTTCGTCAAAGCTATTATTACAGAGGGCTCCTTGAAAGTACGTGTCAAATCGGCATTGACCTTGTGGGTGTGATGTTACTGTTGAATTGACCACATTTTGATCTGGAGTGTCAAATCTAGGCACATCTTGACTTCCAAGGGCGGCGAGTAACTCACCTAGAGATTTTCCAGCCATGGATGTTCGGTAACAAAGGTTCTGGCGATTCTCTTCGGAATATGAAGCATCGCATTTATCCTTGACAATTTGTGGTGCAAGGTCACGGTATAATGCATTGTCTTCTATATCATCTTTCCAAATATTAGATGCACATGCCTGCGTTGCAAAGTAATCAGATTGTCCTTCTGACGATGCCCAGCCTTCATCGTAGAAAGGAAAGCCTGCTAAATGATGCCCTACTTCATGACAAACCACCAAAGCGAAACCGTCAGGTGTTACTTCTGGACGCCTTGCCAAACCGCCAAACATCGAAACCTGCCAGTCTGTTCCATTTTGTTGTGCATAGGCATTAACTGTTGTATCCGCCCAATTACGAATAGTTCTGAGGGTTGCGCCATGAGACGATATAATTGGAGCATAATAGTCTTCAACTTTGCTAATGATTTCGTTAAATTTTGCTTCGTCTATATTAGCGTCTTTTCTGTCAATTCTGTCTTCAAGGTTGAGGTTGTTTTCTGGGAAACAAGATGTTTTATCCAATGTTTCACCAAAAGCGGGTAAGGCAACTGCGAATGCTAAAGGCATTATGAACCTTTTCATAGGACCTCCACGAGATGAGATTTAAATTTTATATATCTAATGAAATTCTAATAATGAAGGTTAGGCCACAATTGCAATACTTGCAAGGTGTTTTCAGCAAGTATTGGTTAAAGCAGTAACTAACTGTAGGCTAAGTTAGTTCTATAAACGTTTTCCATGCGAGATATTTTTATATCAATGCCTTTTGTATCTTACTAAAAAAAACGACTTAAAATTTAGGCTTTGTGTCCTGAAATATGATAACATTTAAGCATGTCTTCTTTTCCATCGTTGTAATAACACATGCATAATATGGGAGCAACTTTATGCTGGCCACATTAATAAAATTGGTTTTCATAGCAACATTAATCATTCATTGTCGGATTGGGTTTTCCGGTACGGAAATAAGGCAACTTGTGGAGACTGAACTATCGGCTGAGAAACTGAGTTCAAATTATCTATGGCAAATTACAAAAAATAAATTTCGACTGGAAGTCGCGTCTAGCAATGGTCGTGTCTATTATATATTTAATGGTAGGAACTTATATGTATGCAGTCAGGCAAGTGCAAATTTGATTCAAACATTACAAGAGTTAAAAGTCTCTGATAAAAGCTTTCTGAAAAAAATCAAAAATGGTAGCTGTCAGGCGGTGCCAGCAAATTTTATGGCTAAATTCTTTCTTTCACCGGCAGCAGCGTTATCTACATTAGATTATTCTGATGCGATGCAAATGACCTTGTTGATGAAGAGTTATACTTTCTCGAAACAGAAGCAAAATAAGGTTTTAAACGTTCCTTGTACTATGGCAGAAAGGCAATTTGTAATTGCTAGGCAGGCAGAAGATAAGAAAAAAGATTCGAAAACTCATCAATCGGTTAAAGAGTCTATTTGCTATACTGATGCATATAATTGGAGAAAACCTTTATGGAAGCAGATTTCAATGAATTTGCTGCGCCAACCAAGTGCTAGGGGGTTATATAAGAAACTCAAGGACGACGCTTCTTTACTGAATGGATTTATTTTAAGCAGTAAGGGCAGTTTTGAAAAAGTTGACGCTAAGGGGATTGTAAAGCAAGGAAAAAGAGAGACTCAAACGATTGGTATTACTGAAAAGTCTCTATCAAATCGGCTGTTCCAGCCTCCAGCTGGGTATTCTATTGTTGATATCCAAAGTGTTGTCTTGTCACATAAATCTAAAGACAATTTAGCATCAGAAAAAGAGTACCAAGTTGAGAAAGATCCTATCCCTGTTTTTTTATATCATCTCCTGGGTGGAGTGTTATAATCCGGATCCGAATTTCTAGGGCGTGTTGACGTTTCATTTTCGTAGCGAGAGACAAATACTTGAAATCATGACAACGTTGTGACTCAAGGGTTTGGCTCGTAGTAGGAAATGAAACGTCAACACGCTAACCGGTTGTGTCGTTGCTTCGTCGTCAGGAAATCCTCATGTACTAACATGTACACTGCGGTTTCCCACCTCCTCGCGCCTAGCACCTGAGCGAACTTCGAATCCGTTGAAAATAATACAGTTTTTCAAAAAATTTCAGATCCCGGTTATAAGAGGCTGTCTAAATGGCGTATGGTAATTTTTAGATGTTCAGAAAAAAAAGTATTTTCATTGGTCTACATAACAGCGGTATTTTGCTGTTTCTTAGATGAATTATAAGGCAAGTGGTAACTCAATGTTTAGTTGGTCGTTTCGATGGCCTACAGGTTTGACTAAAAATAGCACAGAATGTAAGAGAGCTACGGTAATAGCATTGGCTGATTTATTGGATATTTAGCTAAGCGCTCCATTGAATCCTTCGAATATTTTGCATATATAGATAGAAGCACGAGATTTATTTTCGAGATTGTTCTTGCTGGATGCTAGAAAATTATCAAAATGGGTTTTTAAGAAGTTGTGCTCAAAGTACTATGGATATGAGGAACAATAGGAAAAAGTATGCATAATAAAAATGCTTTTTCTAAACATTTTAGAAGCCATATGTATTATAGGCAGCTTTTAAATCAAACTATAAGCAATTGTATTAGGAGCATTTGATGGCGGTTAAAGGAGATAATCCTTTTAGGACATATGGATTTGCCAAAATTCGATCTTATTCGCACAGAGCATGTAGAGCCTGCAGTGAAGCAAATGTTGAAGGATGTAGAAGAGCGTTTTGATAAGCTTGAAAATAACTATCGTCCAACATGGGATGGACTCGTAGATCCGCTAGCAGAAATTAGTTTATTGATCCACCACGTATGGTCTCCTGTTAGTCATTTGAATGCTGTATGCAATTCTTCAGAACTAAGGGCTGTTTATGAGCGTGTGCAGGGTGACGTTGTTTCTGTCTCTTTGAAGATACAGCAGAGTAAGCCTATTTATCAAGGTTTGAAGGAAATAAAAGATTCTAAGGAATGGGATAAGCTAGATGATGCTCAGCGACGTATTATAGAAGATAAGATTTTAGGAGCAGAGCTAAACGGAATTGCTCTCGCCGATAAAGAGCGCGATCGCTTTAATGAAATATCAAGAAGGTTATCAGAGTTACAGACCATCTTTCAAAATAATGTCTTAGATGCAACTAAAAACTATTCGAAAATTGTTAATGACAAGAAAGACATCGAGGGTATGCCTAAGAGTTTTTTAAATCTTGCATCCCAAGCATATAATAATTCAAATAAAGATTTAGAAAAAAAGGCAACGCCTGAAGAAGGTCCTTGGCTTGTGACCTTAGATGCGCCTTGCTTTGTCCCATTGCTTGAGCATTGCAGAAATAGGGACATTAGAGAAGAAGTTTACCGAGCTTATGTGACAAGAGCTTCGGAAGGGGAGATTGATAATACAGGTAATATCCTCGAGATATTAAAATTACGTCAAGAAGAAGCTAATTTATTAGGTTATGAAAATTATGCTGATTTAAGCCTGTCGAGGAAAATGGCAGATTCCGTTAACGATGTCTACAAGCTGGAAAATGAATTGAGGGTGACTGCATGGGAACACGCAAAAGGAGAGTTAGAAGATTTGAAAGAGATTGCTCGCAATAATGGTAAAAATGACGAAATTACCGTTTGGGATCTTTCTTTTTGGTCTAAGCGCTTGCAGGAAAAACGCTTTCAATTCACTGACGAAGAATTGCGTCCTTATTTTTCTTTTCCCAATGTCTTAGAAGGTTTATTTCAGCTGGTAAAAAGGATTTTCGATATTGAAATTAAGTCTGCAGATGGTGAGACATCAGTTTGGCACAAAGATGTTAAATTTTTTAAGGTATTTGATAATCAGAACAGTCATATTGCCTCATTCTATCTAGATCCTTATTCTAGACCTGAAAATAAACGCGGCGGTGCTTGGATGAACGACTGTATTGTCAGGCATCGTACGAAAGACGGGATTGTTTTACCTGTCGCTTATTTAGTTTGTAATTGTACTCCCCCTCTTGATGGTAAGCCTTCTCTTATGACCTTTAGGGAAGTTGAAACGCTTTTTCATGAATTTGGACATGGCTTGCAGCATATGCTTACTAAAGTAGAGTACGTCGATGCTTCAGGGATTAATGGAGTAGAATGGGATGCCGTTGAGCTGCCAAGTCAATTTATGGAAAATTGGTGTTATCACCGAGGAACGTTAATGGCGATGGCAAGGCATATTGACACAGGAAAATCTTTACCTGAAGAGCTTTATCAAAAACTTTGTGCTGCTAAAAACTTTAATGCGGCACAAGCGATGCTTAGGCAAATTTATTTTGGTCTTATTGATATGGATTTACATAGCAAATTCGATCCTTGGGGCACTAAAACAGTGTTTGAATTGCAGCAAGAGGTAGCAAAAATTACCGCTGTAGTTAAGCAATTGCCTGAAGATAGGTTTCTATGCGCATTTAGTCATATCTTTGCCGGTGGTTATGCTGCTGGCTACTATTCATATAAATGGGCTGAAGTTTTAAGTGCTGATGCTTTTTCCGCATTTGAGGAGGTAGGCCTCGATAATGAAAAAGCGATAGCAGAGGTAGGAATGCGTTTTAAGAACACTATTCTTGCTCTTGGAGGAGGAAAGCATCCTAGCAAAGTATTTGAAGAATTTAGAGGCAGAGAACCTAGAACTGATGCATTACTTCGGCATAATGGATTGCAAGGATAAATATGGGTGAGCTTAAAGGACCGATTCGTAAAATGCGTACCCATTATAAGTTGGGTTTTCCGGTATCATACGAATTGCCTATTGCAAATGAGCTATTGCCCCTAAATAATCTATTAGAAAAAAAGATTCTATTGGACTTTGGTGGTGAGATAAGCTGTACATATTGTGGTAGAAGCATTAAGAAGAGCTTTGCTCAAGGTTATTGTTTTCCTTGCTTTCAATCCTTGCCGCAAACAGACCTCTGTATTGTCAAGCCAGAGTTGTGTCATTACGATAAAGGAACTTGTCGCGACCCGGCTTGGGGTCGGGAGCATTGCTTTGTCGATCATACAGTTTATTTTGCTAATTCGTCAGGTTTAAAAGTTGGTATTACGCGATCTCATCAACAGTTGACTCGTTGGATGGATCAGGGAGCAATTCAGGCTCTTCCAATTGCTAGAGTCAAACGACGTTTGGAGGCTGGAAAAGTAGAAGTTGCTTTGAAGCAGCGCATTTCTGATAAGACAAATTGGCGTAAGATGCTTAAAGGTGATGTTGAGCCTTTGGATTTAAAATCATTTGCAAGTGATTTACTGCATTATATCCCTGAAAATCTTGAAGTTGAGAAACTAGATGAAGATATTGTAGAAATCGAATACCCAGTATTAAAACCTTTGGACAAGATTAAATCCTTTAATTTAGATAAAAACCCAAAGGTGGAGGGGATTTTACTTGGTATTAAAGGGCAATATCTGTTGTTAGATACTGGTGTTATTAATATGAGAAAATATGCAGGTTACGTATTATCCATTATTTCAGATTTCTAGTTTGATAGCTCTAGGTTTTTTCCAGTTAATATGTGCAAATTAATGAAGGTTTGCAATTTTTTCCGTAAATTTTATGTAACTATTCAGCGTATTTTTTATCTGATCGATTCAAAGCCTTGACTGCCCGTCATCCTGAGTGAAGCGAAGGATCTATTTCGCAATTTCGAGATCCTTCGCTTCACTCAGGGTGACGGTGTATCAAGCGACATATTGAAGGGAAAAGGTACGCTGAATAGTTACAATTTTATGTGGATAAATCCTCGAACAATTCTCAATTTAGGTCCCCGCTTAATTTGGTTCTTTTTAGGGTAATTCTTACCTAACTTTTTGGTACTATATTTATTTAGCTAAAGATTAAATATGAGTTCTTAACACTTTGATTCGCTTCTGTTTTTTGGACTTTTTGCCGACATGATGCAAATGAGCTTATTGATAAATCGGTTATAATTAATTCTGGCTGATAAAAAAGTTATATCAGAATGAATTAGCAATTTTTCAGCTAATGCTACGCTTTATTTATTGATCTTTGGCGGCGTTATGTGGGTTGTCTATATATTATTGGTGCTTGCTTCATCGATGCCTGAAGCAGCCGTTGCTTTAGATAAAAGTGAGGATGCAACCTACAATATAGAATACGAGCATGTACCGTCGCAGCTTATTGTGAAATTTAAAATGACGATAAATACAATCAAACTGGATCAATTGTTGTCTAAATATAATGCTTCTATAATTAAACGTTTTAAGTCGAATGGAGCATTGTTGTTGTATTTCGACAGTATTATTAGCGACTACAAACTTTTCACTATTGCGCGTAGCTTAGATGAAAATCCTGAAGTCGAATACGTCGAAGCCAACACCTTACTTTATTTAGATGAAGTTCCAAATGATGAACTCTTTTCCAAACAATATGGAATTAATAATGATGGGCAGACTGGCGGAAAAGTTGATGCTGATATAGATGCGCCTGAAGCATGGAATATTGCGACTGGTAATAGGAAAAATATTGTCGCAGTAATAGATACAGGAATTAATTATTTACATCCAGACCTTGCTGAAAATTATTGGTTTAATGCTGGAGAATTAGGAACAGATATAAATGGTCGAGATAAGAGAAGTAACGGTGTGGATGATGATGGTAATGGTTTTGTCGATGATTATAAAGGGTGGGATTTCGCAAACAATGACAATGATCCCATGGATGATCATGGACATGGTAGCCAGTGTGCGGGAATAATTGGTGCTAGAGGTAACAATACTATTGGAGTAAGTGGGGTTAATTGGCAAGCAGCAATAGTAGCCATTAAATTTTTTCGAGCAAGTGGTTCTGGTACCTTAGATCATGCAATTAGCGCAATTGAGTATGCAATAGATCTAAATGTAAAAATTGCAAACAATAGTTGGAGCGGTCGCGAGTATTCTGAAACACTAAAGGCAGCAATCGCTAAGGCAGAAGATTCTGGAATGTTGATTGTAGCAGCGGCGGGAAATAATGGGTTGGATACCGACTTGTACCCTCGTTACCCATCCAGTTTTAACTTAGAAAATATAATATCTGTTGCAGCGAGTGAAGCTAATGATAATTTAGCTAGGTTTTCAAATTTTGGTAGAGAAAGTGTCGATATAGCGGCTCCCGGAGTTGGGATATTTTCAACAGTATTAGAATCTAATTATGGAGAAAAGAGTGGAACTTCTATGGCAGCCCCTTATGTCTCTGGAGTTGCTGCGTTACTACTTTCTAAGTATCCACAATTAACTGCTCTAGAGTTAAAAAATATAATATTGATGGGATCAGATCCTATCGACCAAATGCATGGTAAAACCGTTTCAGGTGGGAGATTAAATGCGAACAATGCTATTGAAAATGATGTTGTGAATCCTGGTCCTATACATAATTTAGTTATTGTTGATACGCGTATGACAGAGATGAAAGTTAGCTGGACTAAGGCTGGAGATGATGGAGAGCTGGGAGAGGCGAGTCGTTATCAAGTGAAGTTATCGGCAAGTCCGATTAATACTGAGCAAGATTGGCAACATGCTGAATTTGCTAACGTGAAAGAATTTACCAAAGAGTCTAATAAGGTAATTGCTACTATTTCTTCATTGCCATTTAATAGTTCTGGCTTTTTTGCTGTGAGAGCAGTTGATAATCTTGGCAATTTAGGAAAGATATCTCAAAGTCTTCCCTATGCTGTGAAAATTGCGAGCCTTTTATATCACAATAATGCAGATAGTTTGGACGATAGTATTAAAACGGGAAACTGGGGAATTGAGTCGGTAGGTGGAGGTAATAATGTCTTTTCTGATAGTCCTGGTGGAGTATATCAAAAAGAAGACCAGTCATATTTTGTTATGCCTTCTATCCCAATAGTTGAGGGA
The DNA here is from genome assembly GCA_041391425.1 of Bdellovibrionota bacterium. Lineage (GTDB taxonomy): Bacteria > Bdellovibrionota_B > Oligoflexia > Oligoflexales > JAWKNZ01 > JAWKNZ01. The sequence continues at coordinate 176,980 of JAWKNZ010000005.1, read as the reverse complement.
GAGCTGATTTTATTAATCGATATAAAATATGAATTTGAAATAAATTTTGATTTTGGTCATGTGGAATTATCTTCCGATCAAGGAAGTTCTTGGATTTCCTTGTTAAAATTGACTGGACGGTCTGAGTGGCAGACTCATATGTTTCATTTAAATGATTTCACTCCCGAAGATGCTAGGAATATTTTGGTAAAATTTAAGCTGAATGCTGATAAATCGATAGAAAAAGATGGCATGCAGATTGATAATATTAAAATTTATAAAGCGGTTAATTGAAGTTTTACATTTAGATAAAGGTGAACCGAATCATGAGTAGAATACGATATGTATTTATTTTATTGATAGTATTTATGACATATAGTCATAAGGCATTTGCTTCATCTGTTGTGAAGGTCATTAAAAAGAAGGGAATTGTTATAATTAATGAAGGAAAATCAAGTGGGATAGAAAAGAAGGCGAAGGTATGCTTTTTATCTAAAAAAGGCAAGAAGATAACATGTGGGGTCGTTGTGAAAGTGAAAAATAAGTCCGCATATGTGAAAGTAAAAAGTAAAAAGAGAATTGCTAAAATAAAAAAAGGTTTTGAAGCACAGCTGGCTGACGCGAGTGCAGCTACCTCTACTTCCAAGAGTGTGGCTGAAAAGAGTGAAAATATCGGAGGTTCTGGTCCTTTTATGGCAATTAGACTTTTAGGAACTCCAGCAATAATAGCACAGACTACATATGATAAAATTATTTATGATGGCCCTGAAAGCAGCCAGGGAGCAGCCGGCTCAGTTACCACATTATGGAGTCCAAAAGGAAGCAGCAATAGCGCAATTTTTTCACTTGGAATGGAAGTAGATTTAGTCAAATATGGTGCGGCGGTCGGAGGAAGGTACCGTCTTTACAAAGCCGTACAGGCAGAAGCTAATTTTACTAAAGATAATGATGCTCAATATGTTCAGGAGACGTTAGAGGGATCTGCTTTAGGTTTTTATTTGGACTATTATTTTATTAAACCCGCAGGTTTTATGTCGGGTTTGAGATTAGGTGCTGGTTTGGACATAGATATGTCTACAGTTAAGCTCACTGTAAACCAGCTAGAAGATGAGCTAGATACTAATAATGAGCTCTATAATGCCACTTCGACATTAACGGTTATTTCTTTGAGGGTGCCCGTCGGTTATCACTTAGCTTTTGGAGCAATGGGCTTAGATCTTGGTGCTAATATATTATTGCCTGTTGTAGGCGATAGTCCAACGCTATCACTTGATACTCAAGATCCTAATACTGATCAGTATGCTGGAGAAGATGATAGCGCAAAAACCGCTGCTACCCAAGACGACATATCTAAGTCTCTCGCTCACAGCAAAAGTTCGTTTGCGATAGAAGTTATAGTGGGTCTTTCGTATTCTCTTTGAGGGGTACTGTTTTACATAGCCCCAGATTCTAGTGCTCTTTCTGCGCGTTTGAGGTTAGCCATTACTCTTTTATTATCAGGCTCTTGCTTTAAGGCTGAGCGATAGTGGCGGATTGCTTGTCTAACCTTATCGTTTCTCATAAAGTAATTTCCTAAACGATAGTGCGCTTGAGAATGATTTTTTGATATTTTTAGCGTTCGATAATATAGAGCTAGTGACTCTTCTTTTTTTCCTTTCCAGCGTGCAATATCACCCAAGTAATAGTATGCATCTGCAACATCTGGATTTATTTTTAAAGCTTTTTCAAAGTGCTCTGTCGCACTTTGAAAATCTTTGAGATGAAAATCAGCGATAGCAAGGTTGGTTAGAGTATCAACTGATTCTGGATTAATTGTGATGGCTTCTTCAAAATAGCCTTGAGCTTTCTTGTAGTTTTGTCTTTTTGACATGATAATACCTAAGTTGTAGAGTATTTTTTCATTATTCTTATACGTCTTTATAGCTTTTTTATAATGTTCCAAAGCCCCATCATAATTCTCTTGAGTGTAGTAAAGGTCTGCGAGAATTTTATTTGCGACAGCATGATCAGGGTCCAATTTTAATGCTGTTTCTAAATGAATTTGCCCCATTTCCATCTGCCCTGTAGCAGAAAGTGACTGCCCCAATAAAGCTTGTGTTTCAGAGCGTTTTGAGTTTGAACGTTGATTTTTTACTTTTAATGATTTGCGTAATATTTCGATTGCTTCTGTGTGTTTTCCTAAATGAACATATGTTTTGCCTAAATTGTGTAGTGATTCGGCGTCGCTCTGGTTGACTTCTACTGATTTTAAGAAATGTATCAAAGCTTTATCGTATTTTTCTTCTTTTAGTAGAATTATTCCTAGTGCGTTATGAGCTAATGCAAAGTCCGGTTTAAGTTTTAAAGCTTTTCTATACAAAGGAATTGCGCTTGTTTTGTCGCCTTGAATACTTGCAATTTCAGCTAAATAGAAATGCACTTCAGGACTAGTTGTATTTGACTGCAATACTTTCTGGTAATGCTGCTTGGCTAAATCCCATTTCTTTTTTTCTCGATATTTGTCAGCTAAGATTTGGTGAGCAATTGGACTGTCTTCATTAATTAATAAAGCATGTTTCCACAGAACTTCGTCGTTTCTCCAATTTGCAATTTCAGAGGTACTTAAAAAGCAAAACACTGATACAGCAGCGAGCCCAAGAAAAGGTATTCCAAGATTTTTAGGCTTTGTGACTATGTATGCTAAGGCTATAGCTGGTCCAAGCATTGCTAAGTAAATATAGCGATTTGCTACTGAAGATGTTGCTTGTGCTTCAAAAGCAAAGATGCCTAAAAATGGAGCGAGGCCAGTAAGAAATAAAAAATATGCTCCACCAAGCCAAAGTCGGGATTTACTACGTGTGTATAGGATATAGAGTAGTAAACTTGCAGGCAAGAGCCACGAGACATAAACCCACCAGTGCCCCATCACAGATACAGAAGAACGGCCATAATCGGGACCTATTCCGACTGGTATAAATAATTTTTGTAAATAGAAAGTTATTGCATCAGCTGCAATTAAAGGTCTGGTCCAAAAAGAACTTTCGCTAGAAATGGCTTCAGTAGATTGAGAGTTAATTGTCAATATTGCAATTGGTATAGCTAATAAACACCACAAAATTAAAGGCCATAGAGGTTTACGGGCTTGGATAAAAGAGCGTTCCTTCGGTAAAAGACGCTCTAAGATAAACGTCATGACAGGTATTATTACTATTGATGGGATTGCAAGCATACCGAGAATAAAAGAGGTAGTTGCAACATAATAGTGGCGTAAAGGGTTATTTGATTTACGAGTCTGGGTTTCTTGTTTTTGTGAAAATAGAAGGTACTGCCATATTGCAATTAAGCCGAAAAAGCTTCCAAATAAGAAGCTAAAACCAGAAGTCCAGGAGACTGGCTCCACTTGCAACGGATGAAACGCAAACAAAGCAGCTCCTAAAAAAGAACCCAGATTTGCTTTAAATACCAGGCAAAGTATCAGAAAAACTAAAACAGTGTTAAGACAATGGACACCAATATTGGTCCAGTGAAATGCTTTTGGCATGAGACCTTGGTTGGATTGTGAGGCTGAGAGATACTCGGCTTTGGTTGATTGAAAGGCTCGTGATCGACTGATTCTTGCCACTGCTGATTGGGCGGTTTGAGTGACCGGTGAATATATCTCACCCTTTGAGCCTTTCCAGATTTTTTGTAAGCCCTATTTAGATGGCGGATTTATTTCTTGGTTGTTGACTATTTTTTCTTTATCTGTCCAAACAAAAGAAAAATTTTGCACATTCCAAAAAACTAAACAGTTTCCGGCGATAAGAAGTGTGGCTAATATAAACTTTTGCAATTGAGAAGCTCCTTTAGGTTTGGAGATAATTTAGGCATACTCTTTGGCGAAAAAAGGTATAATCTATGTCGATGTCACCATCTTAGCATAATAAACACTATAAATTTGCTCTTTCAATTTCTAGCAAAAATTAGCAAATCTTTTTACTAGGGCGTGTTGACGTTTCATTTCCTACTACGAGCCAAACCCTTGATTCACAAAGTTGTCAGGGTTTCAAAAATTATCCTCAATGTACATTTAGTACACCTCCGGTAATTTTTGAAACCCTTCCTAGCTGCGACTTTCAAGTATTTGTCTCTCGCTACGAAAATGAAACGTCAACACGCCCTAAGAATACAATGAATTGTGGGCGAAGAAAGCAATTAAATTCAAGGAAATTTCTGAAATTTTAAGGTGTTTTTTATTCAGCTCAAGTTATTTCAATATAAGTATATGAATTTATTTGATTATATTATATTTTAGTGCAAAAAATATCCCCCTCACTTTATTCGAAAAAATATATCCCGATATTTAGCTTAAGTTCTTTGTTTTTGCCAAATTTTATAACTTTGTAGGAATAGAAGCATTTGTATTCTTATCGATTTTTAATTGCCATATTGATTGCCTGTGGTTTTTCGTTTGTATCTACCTCCGATTGGGGAGAGAAAGCTGCTTCCCAAATCTCATTGAAGATGAATTTTTGGGCTAGAGAATCATTGAATTTAACGCCTCGGATCGATGAGCGGATTAAAATTTATGCAGTTGATGATGAAACGATCTCATTTTTGTCTGATCACGATCTTTCATTTTCAATGTGGCAGCAGCTGTTAACAGGGATAGGTGCGAGAAAGCCAAAGGCTATATACATAGACAAAGTGTTTGGTCTAATACCTGGTGATCGTGAAAGCTTATCTCAGCACGCCCAACTGATTAGAAACAATGCTTCGGTGTACAGTGGCTCCTTCACATCTCCGGCTCGTATCCCGAAACGACCATTATACCAATATGACATACTTAATGAATATCAGTTGTCGGCTTTTATCGATGGGGATGAATCCGATTTAGATAAGATCAAATGGCTCAAAAAAGATAATTTTTTTACGTATGCAGCAGATCCTAGCGTCTTATCTGCCTTTGCTGGAATAGGGCATCTAAATTATCTGGGAAATGGTTATATTACTCCTATAAAAATGGGAAGCAATAAAGCTTTACTCCCTCATCTAGCTTTTTCTGCCGCAAAAATAAAATTAAGGCCGGATTATATAAGCGTTAATGATCAAAAAGTTTTTCTGGATGCGAATGGGCGACTGTTAGCCAATCTATTGCCTGCGGCAGATTTTTACAAACGAGCTTACAAATTGTTAAGCCCAATAAAGCAAATGCAACTTGGACAACCTATTACCGGTATCAATCCTAATGATTATGTTGTGATACTTCCTCTTATGTATACTGGTAATGCCGACATATATGATTCTCCTGCAGGCCCTATACCTGGTGGCTTCATCTTATCTGCGATTATTAATAGTACATTGACTGGTGAATGGTTAAAGCCCGTAGGCAACGAGGTTGTCTTTATTTTATTAGCTATTACTTTCGCTTATGTTTTTACTTTCTCTTCAAATTGGTTCTTTGGGATCATGTTCCCAATTTTCATAATTCCTGTATTAATAGTTTTTAGTGGTATTCTATCCTTTTCATATTTAGGTTATGTATGCCCATGGTTGTACCCCTCTGCATCAGCATCTTTCCTTGGAATAGCTATTTTTTATGACAAGTTTAGGAAGGTTGAAGTGCGATCGAGGCAACTAAAACATGCACTAGGGTTGATTGTGCCTCGAGCCACTCTAAAAAGCTTGATTAAGAATCCAAGCTTGTTGCATCGAAAGCCTGCAAGTCATAAAGCTACCATAATGTTTATCGATATGGTTGGATTTTCTCTTTCATCTGAAAAACAAACACCAAAACAAGTATTTGACGATTTGAAAGAATTCAATGTTATGTGTCGTCGGCTTATACATCAACATTCAGGCATAGTAGATAAAACTTTAGGAGATGGAATTCTTTGTTATTTTGGGCATGATTTATTCGGTTCTGAATCCGAAGCAGAAGGTGGAAATAATACCAATCATGCATTAAAAGCCCTTGAATGTGCTATTGAAATTCAATTTAGCAGCGTAAAGCGATGTATTAAGCATGCAAAACTAAATAGAAATGTCTATCCACTACGTATAGGTATTAACACAGCTACAGTCTATATAGGAAATCTTGGAGATAAAGAGCAAGTAGAATTTACTATAGTAGGAGATGGAGTAAACTACGCCAAACGGTTGGAAGAGGGGTGTGAGTCGTTCAAAATTCTTGTTGGCAAAGAAACAAAGAATTTATTGAGCGATCAAGTGGATATAGTAGGCCAACTACAACCGAAGTTATTGACAATAAAACATCACGGAGAAATTAGAGAATCATATGAATTTGATCCTTTCACAAAAGATAGCAAGGAATTGGGCATCGCTTTAAGGGGCTATCAAGAGTCATCTGGGTATAGTAGAAAGCGAGATCGTTGGGATCTTTCTCCAGAAAAGTATTTACATGTATTTTTCAATCATGGAAGTGGTCATATTACTAGTTTTTCTCTAGATGGTATGGCGCTTCGATCGAATTTATTTTTTGCGCGTGGAGTTGAATTGAGTCTAACGTTAGCTGCAGACAATCATAAAGCTATTTATAGTAGAGTTTCTAAAGAAGGTTATCTTCCAATTGTTGTTGAAGTTCGATGGGGAAGGCAATTGAAGCCGGGATTGTTTGTGCATGGTTTAGAAATTAAAGGCCTCAATAGAGTGCAAAGGCAAGAGCTATTTAAGATATTTACAGATTACTGTAGTGCAGATTTAGAACAAGCACTTGGCTTTGTGTGATCCTTTCCCTTAGTAGTATCAAATAAATTGATAGTAACTATTCAGCGTATTTTTTATCTGATCGATTCAAAGCCTTGACTGCCCGTCATCCATATGAGGATGACGATATATCAAGCGACATATTGAAGGGAAGAGATACGCTGAATAGTTACAATTGATAATAGATACAGGCTAAAAATTAAATTCTTGCTTCAAAGTATTAATGTTAACAACATTGGTAGATGATCAGAGACTCCATGAGGTTGTTGTGCTGCATTTAGAAAACCTATAGGTTGTCCATATTCATTGATTTGATTCTCGATGGTGTTGATGATTTGTATTGATTTAATCTTTAATTTCTTTGCTTGAATATCGGAATTTCTAATTAAGATCGTGTCAAGAAATGACCATTGATTTTTAGTAGTAAGATAATGTGTGCCTAAGATCTTGGATGGGTTTTCTAGGTCTAATAGATGAGAAACTGTCCAATATTGCTGGGAGAAGTTTTTGTATAATTTGAATTGGTTTTCTTCTTTTTGCGTATTATTGAAATCACCAGCGGCAATTACTATGTGATCTTGTGGTAACCCTTTTGCAATTTTTGTGAGAAACCTCATTGCCTGTAGGCGGTAACTGTGAGCATGGCGGTTTGATGGAAAATGAACAGCAAGAATCGAAAATACCTGTTCCTTATTGGTTCTATAATTAGCTATGTTTTTAATATCGACACGTAGAATTCCACGGCTATGTAAGATTTTATTTTTTCCTGTTGCGATAAATGGAATGGGATATAGGATCGGTTTGTCTATTATGGATAGTTTTGTTAGGACCGCTATATTTATGCCTCTAGGATCGTCAGAATTTATGAGTATCCCAGGTTTATAAACCGATGATAGATTCAGTTGCCTTCGTAACAGCTCAAGAACTTTTTTATTTTCGACTTCTTGTAAAACCAAGATATCGGGGCCGAATCCTTCGCAGCAAGATGTGATAACTTGGGATAATCTTTTTATTTTTACTCTTAACTTTTCTCGATCCCAATTCAAATTTAAGCATGTTTCTTTCCACTTGCGTACAGGTATTGAGGTGCAAAATTCTTTCTTTTTTTTGTTAAGTGGAAGATAGCTTTCATCTTGTTTGCTAGGATTGTCATCGATATCAAATAAGTTTTCTGTATTGTAGGTCATAATAGTGATAGCAAATGCACTTTGGAATTCTATAAAAGAAAGGATGCAGAATAAGATTACGGCATAAGATCTAACGTTGTGATTGTTAAATGAACACATCTGTTGAGGGCCTTCCTATCTATGTCGTGCAGTTCTTATTGTTTATAACCCGGATCCGAATTTCTAGCTGGTTGCGTCGTTGCTTCGTCGTCAGGAAATCCTCATGTACCGACATGTACACTGCAGTTTCCCTTCTCCTCGCGCCTAGCACCCGACCGAGCTTCGAATCCGGTGAAAATACTACAGTTTTTCAAAAATTTCAGATCCTGGTTATAAGCTTTAGATTTAGATTAGCTTTGGTGCAGTATCTTGTAATAAATAATTAAGTGGCAAAAAACTTGCTATCCGTCTATGGAGTTCTGTTTGAATTGAGCTAAATTTAAGAAGATTTTTTTTGGTTCTTAAAGTCTTAGCAGGGCTGCGTCATTTTCCGTCGGAAAATAGTCGCAAAGCCTTCTCCTAGAGTAGCGATGCCCGTGCGCCTTGTTTTGTGAGTTTGTCTCATTGATATATATTATTATATTCATATGAATTTTGAGCATTTTCGAGTTTAAAGATATAAATATAAAGACATTCAAGCATTTAGTATTTTTTTTGAGCATTTAATTTGTGGAAAACTTAACTTATGTTCATTATTATATTAGTATGAATAGGAAGAAGAATTAATTCATAAAAGGAAAATAAATGATTCGCGTTTTTACCCTTTTAATAAGCATAATACCTTTATCTTGTGTTAGTTTGACTGGTGATGATCGTGCTGATAAACCGCCTTTATTAAATGCTAGCTTACCCTTAGAGAAAATTGTCGATGCCTCTATTAATTACGGAGGAAAGACCCTCAATGATGGGAAGGATTTAATAAGGCGTTTAAACAAAGAGAAGGAGGCAGCTTTACTTGTTCAGTTGAGTATAGCTAATCATTATAGGCAATGGGATAGACCTCAATTAGTAAATGCCGTGAATATTTATCAAGCAACTCAGCCAGAAAAACCTGAGGAAACATTTGATTTATTGATCCAATCAGAGAGAAAGTTGGCGAGAGATTTATCTTGGTATATTGCTGGAACTTTTTCTACAAAAACAATGGGAGCTGCTATTGATCGTCACTTGACTGTGGCTATAGAAAAAAACGATATTGATGAAATTTTGTCTTCTCCTCAATTTCCATCTGCTGTAGCAGCAAATCAATTGAAGGGATTATACTCTTTGCTGCGCTTAGGACTTTTTCGCACAAATTCAGACTCTTTTGCTTCGGCTATGATAGCATTGAATTCAAAACAAGCTACAGCCGATTTTTTGGAGTACTTAGCGCAAGCTCCCGTTGATGAACTAAGGCAATTGACAATGGTGAAATTGAACGTTTTCACCTGTATTCGCGCCCTAAATCATATGGTAGCTGTTCCACCTAAAATATCACATCCAAGGTTTGAGCATTTATTTTATTTTGCAATTTCGCGAAATACGACTTTGTCAGAGTTGTCGAGAAGATTAATTATGAGTTACTTGCCGAATCATGCTGCACTTGTTGCTCGCCATTTGGCCCGCTTGGATAATTGGGTACAAATCGCATTTATTGAAGGAAGTCGTAGAAATATGACTCCTGTTTTGGGTGGAATGTTTTCTGAGTTACGCAAGCAGTCATCTGCAAAAGATGTCATAGAAGAGATCGATGCTATAAGAATCTAATAGTCAGTAGGTTCTGGCGGATGATAGATTCAGAGTTGATTGGCCAACATGTTGTACACTGCGGTTTCTCACCTCTAGCGGTTAGCACCGATGAACTGAATCCGGTGAAAATACTAGTGTTTCAAAAATTTCAGATCCCGATACTCGTTCATCCTAGGAACCACAGCAAACACCTAGATAATTTATTAACCAGAATTTTCTGAGCTATAAACTCATAACCAATCAAACTTCAGATCCCAGATAAGCTCGTTCATTCTAGGAATTGCATGCAAAACCCCCAACTAATTTACTAGCCAGAACTGAGCTATAAACTCATAACCAAATTCTTGTTTGTATTAGAATTATGGCCTTGCAAGGACCTGCAAATTAGAGATTGCATGATTTCCACCTCTTGCAAATGGAGCAATATGATCTATCTCAAGGCAAGTCTTTGCCGTACACCGTATCCACGCCTACTTTTTCACATTGATAACCAGCCCTCTCTAAAACCTGTGCTCGGATTTTTGGGATATAACGAAGTTTTTCTTTTCTCTTTCTTTTTGTTGCTCTTGTTCTATTTCTTCTTTATCTCTAACACCTTTTTCTGGGGCTGCTTTCGTCTTTTTATTTTGCTCCTCTTTGGTCTTAGCTTTTTTGCCTTCATCTTTCCTTTGCTCTTTTTCTGCAAATTTTTTCTTTTGCAAACGAGCTTGCCTTCTCTCTTCTTTTAATTGTGGGTCTTTTTGTTGCAGAGCTAAATCAACCGACTCTTCTAAAATTTCAGCAAGATTAAGTTCCATATTGGCAACATTCATGACTTCAGCTAATCGCAATAATTTTTCTCTTAACTGTTTACCTGCCACAAAACGAAAGTTAAAAAACTGCTCTTCTAAATTAACCTTAACTTGTACATTTTCTAAACTATCAGCTTTATCTCCTACTTTGCTTTTTTCACCCATCATGCTAGGTGCTAAACTAGGAGCGATAGAATTATTTTTACACAAATCTAAAGGAACCGATTTTTCTTTCTTTTTGCTACCCATAGGATAGATTCTCGAAGAAACAGGCGTTTCAGGTTTTAATCTCCCAACAATTAGAGCGACTTCCCTCACTTTTTTTCCAGCACAACTAGTCAAAAGCTCATCAACGTTATCATATGTTAGCACCGGACTAAGCTTTGCCGCTGAGGATAAGCTCAACCTACCAGATTCTAGCTCTTCTAAAATTTGTGGAAACTTTTGACAAACTTTAGCCACCTGCATACGTAAATAACTTGGCCCGTCTTCTAGCCCCAACTCTTGCTGGCAGAAAGTAAAAATGCTGTTGTATCCATAGTCAAGAAATCCGCAGCGGTTACGAAGCTCAGAAAGAAAAGCAATCAGAGCCACTTCAGACTTACGCTCGTTATCACGCACCTTTTTACAATTTAAAATCAACGCTTCGGTCGTTAACTTTTTTAGTTGGGCCAATCTTTCTCTCATAGCTTTCACCTCTGTTTTTATAGACTCAATCAGATAAAAACAGACTATAACACACGATTTTTAAGCGTTTGAGGATTGCTTTTCGTAAGTGTTTTTATGATTTTTAAAATTAAAAAAGGATAAAGGAAGCAGCACTAGTTAACTAGCTCATATGAGTTTTATAGATAGAAAATAAAGAAAGATATAACGCCTCGATTTACTAGCCTGCTAAAAAGTGTCAAGAAAAAAAAGATATAAAATCCATATTTTCTTTGATTTTCACCCTATTTTTTACCAGTTTTTTAGAAGCAAGAAGCCTAGGCCCTCGTTCGTACGAGCGTTTGACTGTTTTGATAGCAAACCCAAAAAAATTTTTAAATAGCAGTAGTAATTTTACTGTGGGGTGCTGTGGGAAAAGGTTGGAATCATCGTTAGAATGGAGCTTTTAATAAAAACTTTTCAGATGATTTCAATGTTTTTCCATGGCAGTCCACAGCTCCCATAGTTTTGCATTACCACTGAAATATCGCTTTCGCATAAAAATATTGGGTTAGTAAAATACCTCTGCAATTCATTACCACGACTTAGTTATGGGAAGCTGTGGATAGGCCTGGACAACTATTGATATCGTCCTGCAAAGTTTTTTGGAGCTTCTCTATTTATAGTGACGATACCAACAGTTGCCCACCCCTAACCACAAGCCAATGACTATTGCTTTTAAAATAAATTTTTGATTTCTTTGATTAGAGATATTTTGTTTGTTCTTAAAAATATGTGGGTTCATGTTAGAAGGGTAATATGGTTTTTATGATCTTGAGGATTGATTATGCGTTATTTATCAAAAAATCATGATAAGTTTTTAGATGGTTGCAGATCTTATATAGGCGATAAATATTTCTGATTTGCATGTTAGCATTCGAATTATTAGCTGTTTTTCAAATGATCTTAGCAAATTATTGCTTGTATGTTAGTCACCCTATCCCTAGTGAGAGGCTAGGATTCTTTCTGTTCTAGGAGTTGCAGAGATTTTTATCCTGATTTTTCGGTAAATGGTGGTTTAGATAGTTTTTAATTATATGTATTGATGCAATGAACTATTTAATCCAATAATCTAGGTTAGCAAGCACTTGATTTGCTCTCGTTAGGGTTATATCTGGGTAACCATGCCTTCTTTTTATTTCTATATCTCTGTCAATCCAATTTCTTATTTTTTCCAATTGGATAACTTCTTTAAGCCCAAGCTTTTTAATATAGTAAAAAGAATTAGATGGCACCGGCCAGTCACTTCCATAGAGTGTTCGGTCTACTATAATTGGATTTTGCGTGAGTTTGGGTAAATGTGAGAAGCGTGAAGGGTTGCATATCCCAGAGTTGTCTACCCATAGATTCTCATATTTTTCCAATAGGTGATCGAGTGTTTTACTCTGATCTTCCTCACTGCTTCCTATAATTTTAGTTGCTGAATGTGCGCAAATAATCTTGACCCCTGCTTCTAACGGGTATGTTAAGCGATCTACATCGTTTAAGGAAGGGTTGAGGGAAGCAAATGTTTTCTCTCCACCACAATGAATTAATAATGGTATCCCAGAAGAGGCTATTTTTTCATAAAACTGGGCTAAATTGGGGCTCGCTGGATCTATCAATTGTGCGGATGGAAGCCATTTGATCAGGACGGCTTTTTTTTCAATGCAATATTCTAGCTTACTTAACGCATCTTGAGCGTGTGGGTTGATTGATGGGCCTGGTAACAAATTGTTATAGGTCTCACACAATTTAAAGACCCAAGAAGGCGGTATGATCATCTGTGAATTGCTCATATCGATTTTGCCTGTCGATGGGTCAAAAGCTCCGTCAAAGCCTAATACGACACCGTAATCAACATGGCTATCGTTAACTAAGTTAGAGACTCGTTTGCCCCAATCTTCATCAATTGTGTTTTGCATTTGATAGCTTGAAATTTTATGTAAGATTTGTAATGCTTTAATAGTATAGCGTCTTCTTAGTTTTGGATTGATCCAACAACCAGAACAGTTACATCCTGTACCAGCCAAGTGTATATGAATATCGATTTTAGGATTTGATTCCATTCTTGCTCAAACCTCAATGTTTATTCAGCCAATTTATTATTTTTGATATGGATTCTTCTGAAAAACCCAACGAAAAATGAGTCTCGTTGAAAACTGTCACTAGATGACTTTCGCTCAGGTTTTCAAAAAGCAACTCTCCATGTTCCACTGGTGCTATTTTATCTCGATTTCCGTAGCATAATAGAGTAGGAGTCTTAATTTTTTTTGCGCTTTCCACTAAATTTATATCCTCAAGTGTTGACATAACTTCATCCACATATTCCAGCTTGGAACTTCTAGGTAGTGAAGAAAATGTCCTTAGTGGAAATGTATTTCTTTTAAATGCTCCGAAGGCTGGGATTATTCCCCAAGGGCCATAAGTTATTATTTCTTTTCTCATTGAATGTGAAGCCAAGCTGATAAGTTCGTTTATATATGCATTAGGCTTTAAAGTTAGGTAAATAGGAACGCCAATCAATGATAAAGATTGGATATTATGCTTATTATTAGCGACGTAGTCTAAGATAAGTGCTCCTCCTAAACTTTGTCCTATTAGATGAATTGGAAGTTTTGGTTCATGCTTTCTTGCTTCTCTTACGGCTTGGCTTAAACTACTTCGGATTCTTTTATGGGTAAATTTTGTGGTGCTATTTAATCCATGCCCGTCTAGGTCAAAACTAAAGAGTGCATAGTCTGCTTTTAGCAAATTTTTAAATAAAGTAACTTGGGGAAATGAATGATCATTTCCAGTTGCATGTGCAAAAAGTGCTAACCCTTTACATTGTGTTAGTGGGCGCAAGAAGATCGCACTGACATTACCATCATGCTTCTCTCGATTATAGTTTATACTGTGAAATGCAATAGAATGTTTTTGGCAAAATTTGTATAGGATGTGATCTGAGCTTGTCATCTTCATCAATTTATGTCGTCCGATATTTTAGTATTTTTAACTGAGATGCTTGACCATTTTGAAATTACATTTTAACTTAATACTACGGTTAAAATCTATCAGAAGATATCTAGTGTGTAGGATATTTAGGTGCAAAGTATAAAGTACCAGAGTTGCCTATCAATGGCGAAGTATTTTATGCTGAAGCAATACTGAAATCGTGGATGCTGGGTAGCTTTTTATTATTAGGACTATTTGGATAGGCGAGCTATTAAAACATGTCATTAGTGTGTACACCGCATAAATTGCGAGGATATCTTGAAGCCTACGGCTGGAAATATGACTGTATTGGAGAATTTTCTATTGTTACAGGATGGCAAGGAGATTCAAGAGAATATCCTTTGATGGTGACTATGAATAATACGGTTATCGACTTTATAGTGAATCCACTCATTTATTTTGAGCTGGAATGGCAAGAATGGCCAGAAATCTTATGTTTCATTATGGAACTCAATGAAGATATGAGTTTGGCCAAATTGTCTATCAATGATAGCGGTGCAATAGTTTTGACTGCTTCTGCATTATCTTTAAATTTTGGTTACGCACAACTCAGTCAATATTTGGAAATTCTGGGCCACTATAGTGATGTAATTTATCAAGAACTTCTGGTTAAATTGCAGGAATGTGGGTTGTTGTTCCATCACAGGAGTAAATTTCTAACTTAGTAAAATTAAAGGATTTTTAAAATTAAGTTCCCTCTTTTTTAAGTCATTTTTTAAATTTTGAATTTTTTCCTTCCGAGAACTCTGCTTGAAGGCTTTATCTTATCTGATGACAACGGGGAATTTGCTTGGCTGAAAAATTGTCAAAAACAATTAAACCATCGATGGTAATCGACCACTATCGGGTCATGGAAGAAGTTGGTGCTGGAGGCCTTGGTCGAGTTTTCCGTGCTATTGATGAATATACTGGTAAAACTGTTGCGGTTAAAGTCTTGCATGAGAAATTTGCAAATGATCCCAAATTTTTGGGAATCTTTCATCGGGAACTCTTGATTATGTCCCGACTTCATCATAAACATATTTTGTCATATATCGATTCTCACTTTCAGCCTCCTAATTGTTATATTATTACGGAATTTATAGAGGGGTGGTCTGGCCATGCTTTTTTTAAAAAAGTACGCAAGTTACCTCCATTAGTCGCTTTGTCAATTGTTATTGATATGCTACAGGGGATAGATCATTTGCATTTGCATGATACAATCCACTCAGACTTATCTGCTGCTAACTATATGCTGGATCGAGAAGGGCGGGTATATGTTATGGATTTTGGTTTGTCATGTCAGATGCAAATAGAGGATTATAAAAATTATTTGATTGGTACTCCAGGATATTACTCACCAGAACATATAACCGATTCGCCACTGGTCCCTCAAACTGATATTTATTGTGCGGGATTGATATTATACGAGCTTGTCACTGGGGCTAAAGCAGTTCCGCCACTTTCTGACCGAGCCAAGATTGTTGAATATATGAAACGAATTGATTTTAAGAAAATCGACTTTCGTGATCGAAAATTGACATCGATGATGCGTAAGTTATTAAAGAGGGCATTGCAATATAATGCCTCTAGACGTATCGAATCTGCAGATAAGATGATGTTTGAATGTTACGAAATCCTTAGGCGTTATAATATTCGATATGCAAGGCATGCTATTGCCAAGTTTTTAGTTGATAAAAAAATGGCGCGTGGGCCATTTACTGGTTTTGAACAGGATATATACATTTCTTAATGTGTTTTCTAAGAAATGTTTCAAACAGTTTGCATACACCATCTGCCTATAACAGCATCATCTTTCATGAAAAAATTCCCATTGAGCTTTGATTAATCTTAATGGATCTCTATGTGTACATTTTTTTGTCCTCACTGTCTCAATTTTATTATATTAGCTCTAGACTTATTAATTGTCTCCATCATGCTCTCAAAATATTTCGTTTTAAAATTCAATCGACTAGGTACCATGCTTAGGTATGTATTTGCTATATGCTTCTAATTTATAGGCACTGTTAAACTTATGTTTCTGTGCCCTACGCGTCAGTTTTACGTATTTACATGTTAATAAGAAAGTGATTCATTAGGTGTAGAGTAAAAGTAATTTCTAATTTGGGGGACTGGTCATGAAAAAAATTAGTTTGATGATGATAACGATGGTGGGAATTCTAATAGCATCAGCATCTTATGCTCAGCGTGGCAACTATGAATGTGTTTCACGTGAAGATGATAGCTTTGGCGAGCCATTTGAGCGATTTAACGCCAGAGGCTATACATTGTATGAGGCTAGAGACCGTGCTAAAGACAGATGTTGGCGTTATTACAACCGTTGTATTATAGAAAGTTGCAGAAATAATAACTCAAGACAAGACGAGTTATCTGTTGAAGCTTATTTCTACGGTTGGACTGGTCAAGAGTGGTGCGATAGACACTTTGGTGGCAACCTGGGCGGAAGATGGCGCTGCGTTGATGTGGATTATGGCAGATGCTATAGTAATGTGCGTGCCGGAGATATGGTAACTTGTGTCAGGGCAAGGCGAAGATAATCAGCTTTAGGTAAAAGGCTTCTGTTCGAAGTACATTTTATCTGGAAGATGAGTTCTACAAATTTGAAAAACTATTTTTGTGGATTCATCCTTCCTTTTGCCTATGCTGTCTGACTCCTCCTTATATCCGGGATCTGAAATTTTTGAAAAATGTAGGGCGTGTTGACGTTTCATTTCCTACTACGAGCCAAACCCTTGAGTCACAACGAATTGTCATGGTTTCGCGAAAATTATCCTCAATGTATATCTAGTACACCTCGGTAATTTTTGAAACCCTTCCTAGCTGCGACTTTCAAGTATTTGTCTCTCGCTACGAAAATGAAACGTCAACACGCCCTAGTATTTTCACAGGATTCGAAGCTCGCTCAGGTGCTAGGCGCGAGGAGGAGGGAAACCGCAGTGTACATGTTGGTGCATGAGGATTTCCTGACGATGAAGCAACGTTGCAACCGGCTAGAAATTCGGATCCGGGTTATATGTTGCGGGATTTAGTAAGTTTCTTGTGCAGGATACTTTGGATATTAGATTTCGAGCTTTTCTTTGAGACGCGTTTGACGGGTATGGCTTGTTTGATTTTGAGCGGCGTATTGTAGTGCTTTTTTAGAGCCTATAAAAATGGCTAGCTTTTTTGCCCTAGTCAACGCTGTATAAATGAGGTTTCGTTGCAACATTATGTAATGTTGCATAGTTATCGGAATAATTACCGCAGGAAATTCACTTCCTTGAGATTTATGTATCGTAATGGCGTACGCAAGCTTGAGCTCAGAAGCCTGCTCGCTGCTGTAGTTGACCAAACGTTCATTGAACTTTACTATTAATTTGGCGCCATTCGCTCGAACATGTTCTATAAAGCCAATATCTCCGTTAAATACTCCAAGTTCATAGTTATTGACACACTGGATTACTTTATCGCCAATTAAAAAACGTTGTTTATTGACTTTGTACTCATGCTCGTTATCGTTAATGGGATTGATAATGTTTTGTAGTTGTTCGTTTAAGTTGATGGTTCCCAACTCTCCTCTATTCATTGGTGTGAGTATTTGAATATCATTAAATTGATTATAGCCCGCTGCGGGAAGTTTATTGAGAATTAAGTCCTCAATAGTTGCCTTTATCGATGCATTAGATTCGGCTGTGATAAATCGGCAATCGCTTCCAGCCTCATTGGAAAAATCTGGAAGTTGACCTTTATTAATTGCATGTGCCGATTGAATAATTCTCGATTTTTCCGACTGGCGAAATACCTCATCTAGTTCGCAACAAGTAATTTTTTTGGATGCAATTAAATCTCTTAGTACATTACCTGGTCCAATTGAAGGCAACTGGTCTGTATCTCCAATTAAGATCAATTGGCTAGAATTTCTCAGAGCACTAAATAGCTTGTGGGTAAGATTAATGTCTAGCATAGAAGCTTCATCGATTATAATAACATCGCTTTCGATTTGATTTATTGAATTTTTTTCAAAATTTCCGTCGCTGCCATTCCATTCTAATAGCCGATGCACTGTTTTGGCTGGAAGAGCTGAAACCTCAGAGAGTCTTTGAGCTGCTCTTCCTGTTGGGGCTGCTAGAGATACCGATTTGCTCATTGCTTTTAAAAGTCTAATAATCGTATCTGCTGCTGTCGTTTTACCGACCCCAGGTCCTCCAGTCAGGATAAAAATTTTGCTTTGTGCTGCCTGAATAACTGCTAAGATTTGTTTTTCAGTTAATTGAATTCCTTTTTTCTTAGTGAATTTATTGATCCAAGATTGAATTCTATGTTCTAGTATTTCATTATTTTGTCTGGTGATATTAGCATGCCCGTTGAGCATATCTTTTATTTTGCTAACTACCTCTACTTCCGCCAAAAATAAATTTCCTAAATAGTAGGCAGGTCTAGTTAAATTAAGCCCCTTATCGATTATATTTTCCTTGACAATGGTATTCGTTGTTTGAAGTAGAGTAATGCAATTGTCAAACTTTATAGAATAATCCTGTATTACGACTTTTATAAGCTCTTCTAGTCTGGATTTTAACTGCTCTTCAAAGAGGAAACAGTGCCCTTCCTCTTCTGCTTGAGCTAAAAGATAAGTAATAGCAGCTAGCATACGCTCTTCAGATGTAGGATCGATTCCTAGAGACCGAGCTATTTTATCAGCTGAGAGAAAGCCAACTCCTCGTATCTCATCTATAAGGCGATAGGGATTTGCTGAAATAATACTAATGGTGTCTTTTGTCACAATTTAATAATTTTACTGGCTATTGCTGGAGAGAATTCATATTGAGATAAAAACATATGCATTGAAGAGTTGGCTTGTGAGCTTTGCCATTGAAAGGATTTGTTCTATTTTTTTTCTTCCTAGTCCGTCGACTATAAAGGCGTTCAGGTTGGTAATCTAACAGCGTCTAATGCTTCTAATTTGAATGTATTTACGATTTTCTCAGCAGTTTTAAAGCCAAATACCCTTAAATTGTTCCGAGGATAGATATCTTATGATTGCAGCTCTTGTAGTGGGTTTAATAGAAACTGCGCGATCAACCTTAAACTGTCGTCCATATGTCGGATGATAGGCCCAAGTGCCAAATAGCTCAAAAAATTCTCCTGGGTGAATAGTAGGCAAGTGTCCCGTAGCTGTAAATGAATCGTTTGAAGTGCAATTTCGAACTTTGAGCACTGCCCAGCCCGTTTCGTCGGAGTGAAACGTCACAGCTTCCACTTCCGCTCTAATCTGTTGGTTTTGGCTAACGAGTGGCTTGGTTTCAATTGATGAAATAGTGTTTTCCCCACCTTAATGCTTCTTGCTGTATGGTAGCTGACCAAGGTTATTTATTAGAAAGCATGTATCCTATTAGTTTCAAATACCTGGAAATATATAAAAATTTATAATAAATAAGTTTTCATATAGCTAACATAATTACAGCTTTATACGTAAACAAATCAGGTTTGTATAAAATAAATTATGCAGTATTTGAACTAAGCAAAGAAAATCAAACAAAAAATGTAGTAGGTTAAACTTTGAATTTTTGAAATAATTATGGATTTTATTCACTAGCAAATAAAATAAAGGACGAGTGAATTTTAACTTTGATATAAACTTAATTCATTTAGTTGAATCTTGAGATTTGTAAGAGGGGACTTCGACTTTCTTTTATTTATAAGGAACTAGTAGTAATGGAAACCATATCGCATGGAAAAAGCCATCTATAATTATCTAATATAAAAAAGAAAAAAATGAATTCAATACAGATCAACTCAATTCTAATTCCGTCGGAGCTATATTTATTTCAAGCTACTTCAGTATGTGTTTAATGAGCTGCAGAAAGTCTAAGAAATGCTTAAAATATATGGATTAAGGGATCTGATTATATTGTTAAAGAGTTATTTATAGGTTAAGAATTTAGAAGCTGATAATAAACTGTATTAACGATTTTAATGAGATTGCGAGGTAAATTATGCGAATTTTGTTTTCTACAAGCATATGGATTCCTCGGACGCACTAAGTGAGTTCGCAGAGAAGAAAATACAGGAAAAAATAGAAAGATATTCAACAAAACCAATAGAAGCTCGCTATAACCTTTTCAGTTAACAATCATATTCATCTGGCGCAACTTAGAAGTAAAGCGGAGGAGAGATGGCTTCAACTTATGTTGAAGGCTCTAGCAAAGATATGTACGAATCAGTCGATTTACTAGTTAGTAAGCTAGAAGGTCAATTTGAGAAGGAAAAAAAGAGAAACTTAAAAAATCATAAATTCAGAGATAGAATATTAGGAAAAACTAAAACCTTGGCAATCATCAGAGTGGGAGGATTCAGGTGCAGTTCTATTTTCGAAGATGCTAAGTAAAATATGAAAGGCTAGGAAACTAAAGGTGACATTGATAATTTTAGCTAACTTCTTTTTGTGTGGTGGCCTCTGGTGCTATGCGCCGGGGGCTTTTAATGTTAAAGCTCAGATCTGAATTTCTAGTCGATTGCAGTAAAGAGCTTGTCGTCAGGAAATCCTCATGTACCAACATGTACACGGCTTCCTCCTCCTCGCGCCTAGCACCTGAGCGAACTTGAACTGTTGAAAATACTACATTTTTTCAAAAATTTCAGATCCTGGTTAAAGCTTTGGTGAATCCTTTATGAGAATTGAGTTACATTCTTCTATTTGGCATACAAACCTGTTGTTGATAAAATAATGCCTCACTAACTTCTAAACATTTCACCCATTTTCTTACCTAAAATTAAAGAAGAACCCAAAATACATAGAGTGAGAATGTGAGCATTGAAATCATACCTAGGGTAATTGGCAACGAATTGCCTGCCCTTGCTCTAGGAAAAGAACGTAGATTGCTTTGGTAATAGGATAATATAAGTCTTTCAATACATATTAATGAGTTTGAAACAAGGACATAGGAAAAGCAAAGTAGACTTCCGGCTATTAAGTTTGCCATA
Organism: Bdellovibrionota bacterium; assembly: GCA_041391425.1. Classification (GTDB taxonomy): domain Bacteria; phylum Bdellovibrionota_B; class Oligoflexia; order Oligoflexales; family JAWKNZ01; genus JAWKNZ01. The sequence goes on along the minus strand of JAWKNZ010000005.1, from coordinate 155,991 downwards.
ACATGGGATTGTTATTTTGCGTTAATATAAAAAGCAGTTGCGCCAAATGTTGCGGAGGCTTCTTCGAGTTTCTTAATGGTTTGTTGTAATCCTGCAGTAGCAGATCTAACCATAAGGAAGCCTTCTTATAGCGTAAGCTATTACGAGCAAGTACTGGATTATTTATCGGATCTAGGAAACTATCGCTATAGCTAATAATATAGCCAAATGCCAATGACTTCCTGGCAAGGCCAGAGGTACTTGCTAACAAGAGCATCTAACCAATGTGCGGGGAAAATGACTTTTTCTTGTTACAACGCGTATGCGTGTGTGATCAGTATCTCTGGAAAATAGACTTATCAAAAAGTCGATAGCGAAGCTGCAAAAAGAGTGTTTTTGTTTTTATACTTGTTGCAGATAGACTATGATGGAACACGTTTACAGTGCTCGACAGGTGTTTTCAGGAAGAACTGTCAGAACCAACCGTCGCTCAGACTGGTAATCAACACACTTATGTGTGGAATCAGAGCTGCGACAATGGTTAATGTTAATAATGGATAAATAAAAAATAGTTGTGCAGTCGAGGCAGGGTGAACTGGATTCGTAAATACGTTCTTTAGAAATCATCTCATATTTAGTGTTTCCCAATAAAAGCTTCGAAATAAGAAAGAACAATATTGTCATAGCAATACTATGAATACCAAAGCAAAACCATGAGGTTCTCGTTAACATCGGTTATCATGTTGAAGATTCTAACTGGCATGGTCTCATGAAATCCGACCAAAAGTGGGGTTCCAAGATCGGTTAATGCCCATATAAATACGATAATGGCGCCGGCAAAATACCCTGGGCCTGGATAAGGGCCAAACTATGCCCAGGTAACGCCGCCACCTAGGCACTCCAAGGGTGGTGGCCATTTCTTCTAAGAAATGACATTGGCGAGAGCAGCGGTCAAATTTAAGTACATAATGGGGTAAAGATGTAGAACTTCTAGAAAGACAACGGCCCAAAACATATTTTGTGAACTAATCCACTCAATGGGCTTATCTAATATACCATGCTCCATTAAAAATAGATTTACCGAGCCATGTTTGGCGAAAAACCGTTGGATTCCTATTGCTCCGACGAAAGGAGGCATAACCATGGGCACTAAAAGAAGGCCAGAAAATGCTATTTTTCCTCTGAATTCAAAGCGTGAATTGATAATGGCCAAGGGTAGACTGAGTAAAGTAGTAATTATTGTAGTGACTAAGCCAATATAGATGCTATTCCAGATAGATTCCATTTGTAGGGAGTTGGAAAAAAGAAGGGTGAAATATTCGAGTGTAAAATTTTCCCCGTTAAAGAACGCTTTTGTTACAATTACGCCGACTGGTAAAACCAGAAAAAATAATAAAAGCAGCAAAGTTATAAGCAAAGTACTATAGCCAAATAGATTTGACACTTTGCGGCTTAACTGCGATGTCTGATCCACATTGACCGATTTTTTGACTGCAATGGTTGTTTTGGGCATATTAGGTTCCGGGTCCCATGTCAGTATTAGGTGGTAAAATTAAAACTTGCTCTTTTGGAACAAAAATAGTCACAGAGTCTCCATCATTAAAATGATCCTCAGGAGCATTAAAGACAGTTGCTTTGAGGGAGGTGCCTCCTGTGCTTTTTAATTTAAGTTGCTCTGACTCTCCCAGATAAGTTAAATGATCCAGTTCTAATTCGAACTTGTTATCGACCGTATCAATTTCTTGATTTGGGTATTTTACCATTATAGATTCAGGGCGTATTGATACAGAAACAGAGTCACCGACAGAAAATTCTCCCATCGATACTAGTGATGTAAATTCTCCAATCTCAGTTTTGACTAACAATTGTCCGTTATTTTCTTTTTGAACGATTTTGCCTGCAATAATGTTCGTTTCGCCAATAAAGCCAGATAAAAAAGGCGTTTTTGGTTTAAGATAAAGCTCACGTGGCGTTCCTGTTTGAATTTCATTTCCAGCATGCATGACTGTTATATGGCTACCCATAGACAACGCTTCTTTCTGATCGTGAGTAACATATAGAGTAGTGATACCAGTTTGCTTGTGAATTCGAGAAATATTATCCCTCATTTCTAGCCTCAACTTTGCATCTAAGTTAGATAGCGGTTCGTCAAGTAGAAGGACATTAGGTCTAATAGCGAGTGCTCTTGCTAGGGCAACACGTTGCTGTTGACCTCCGGATAGTTGGCCTGGAAGACGATCTTTGAATTGTGTGAGCTGAGTAAAGCCGAGTACCTCCTTGATACGACTGGCTACCTCTCCTTTTCCTAGCTTTCTAAGCTTCAACCCATATTCAATATTTTTGTATACAGTCATATGAGGCCATAAAGCATAGTTTTGGAACACCATGCCGATTCCTCTTTCAGCAGCAGGCAAGTTGGTGACATCTTTGCCGTCAAAAAGAATTTTTCCTTCAGAGATAGGTTCTAAACCAGCTAACATTCTCAATGTCGTTGTTTTGCCACAACCTGATGGTCCTAGTAAGAAATGGAGTGCTCCATCCTTAATCGTTAAATTTAGATTATTTACTGCGGTAAAGTTTCCATACTTTTTGTATACGTTTTGGAATTCGACTTGCATAATTTCCTTAAAAAAACTTGTTTGTTTTTATTTGGGGTTTTTATTTCAATGCTTTTTTGTCAGTCTATCTCTATTTGTAATTGTATGAATACAGATGGCCTATAAAGAAGATATCAATATTTTCTATATGAAACAAAACCCGCATAGCTAGGAAACAGAGATAATAGTAGAGTGCATCCTAGATCTATATAAAGGTAAATGTTGTTTATATAGGCTTTGTTCCCAATAATATAGGTATTTATTTTCCTTTTTCAATTGCAGAGTATTTTGACTTCGCAAAATCATACCAGTTATTTATAGTTTTATTCCTAAAAACATTATCATCCCATTTTTCAGCTAACGCTAAAGCTTCTTTTTCACTGACGGGCATTTTTCCAAATTCGGCAAGGTCTTTCTCATGAGATTTTCTTTTAATCATGGCCTTCCACGCTGCCTTGAGTTCACGATGGGTGTCGATATGCAAAGCTCCAATTAAGTCACCTAGTATTCTATGTAACTTTGCCGCTTTTTCAACATCGTACTGTAATGCAGGTTTCATCTTAAATGGGTTGATATCGCTGGTTCTACGTCCTTCTGTGTCATTATATGCTTTGTCGTTTATAGCCATCCTTCCTAATACTGCTAATTTAGGGCCATCTTTTTGCCCCTTAGGAAGGATTAAAAGTTTCTGTGCTTCGGCAGATAAGACATATTCAACAAAACGTTCTGCGGTTTTTCTATTAGGTGCGCCCTTTAATATTGCTACAGGATCCGGATCTATGACGGTTTGCGAAGGCGGTAGGCTAAATCCTAAATTTTTAGGGCCCAGGTCTCCGATTTTTGCATTAGCATAAAAATCGATAGCCATGGCGCAGGCGGTGTCTCCGGAAACGACACTTTTGATTGGATCGGAACTTGAATGAGTAAATTTTTTAGTATTTCCGGCTATGGCTGTAAGAAGCTCCCAGCCTTTTTCCCAACCTAAGCTTTGCAAAATAATATTGTCCATAGTAGTAGCACTACCTGAGCGTCTTGGATCTGCAGTACTTATGTTGTCGAGGTATTTGATATTGGCAAGATCTTTCCAAGTTTTTGGTTCGGGGATACCTTCGATTTTTAAAATCATTTTATTGTAAAAAATGCCAAAAGATGACATGGCAGAAGCATACCAACTTTGTGAAGCGTCGTGGAGCTGTATTCCAGCTAACGTTGCCGGAATATGTTTTTGCAGAGTTGGCGATATGCTATATTTTGCTAGGTATTTTTCTTTATTTAATTCAATAAAAGTACTTAAACCGCCTCCCCAAAAAATATCTATGCCAGAACTTTTAGGGTCTTTCGCGTACTTCGCCTTAAGGAAGCGGATGTCGTCTGAAGTTCCTCCTTGGTCAAGCCATGAAACAGTTACATCGGTTTTAAACTTATTCTTATAATATTCCTTAAATTTTGGCACAAACTCTTCTTGGATAGAGCGCCTATGCGGAGATAAAATTGTGATCTGATCAGTAGCAAATGCACTGCTCGAAGTGCAGATAGATAAGGCTAAGCTAGCATAAACGAGGATTTTTCTCATTTTGATGGCTCCAAGGTTTATTTATTAAAGGTCTATTTATTATATGATCCAGTTGTTTTCCTCTCCGAGGTCTATCGGAGTGGAAGGTGGGAGCATTCTATCTATGCTGTTATTTTGTGCAAGTATGAAATGCCTAAATGGGACAAATTTTAGCTTTAATTTATATAACATATCTAAAATACTTGATTAATATTGTTATTTAGAAGGCTTTTTCACTGATCTCGTGCTCGCTTCTGTTTAATTATTTTGCATAATCACGCTCATTTAGCGTGGTGGAGCAGAGAATAGTTGAGATAAATGAGAGGCGCAACATGGAGCGATTTGAGAAATATCAAAAAGAATTTTAAAAATATAAAAAAGAAAGTTGTTTTAGCTTAATCCACTGCTCGATTTCTACTAGGGCGTGTTGACGTTTCATTTCCTACTACGAGCCAAACCCTTGAGTCACAACGTTGTCAGGGTTTCAAAAATTATCCTCAATGTACATCTAGTACACCTCCGGTAATTTTTGAAACCCTTCCTAGCTGCGACTTTCAAGTATTTGTCTCTCGCTACGAAAATGAAACGTCAACACGCCCTAGGTGGCTTCAAAGAAGCAAATAGAGCGCGCCATCCTTGAAAAATCTTTTAGCTGCTCGCTTGTAAGAATCAGAGCAATAATTTCCGTCTGTTTGTTTGCCTGGACGTTGCAAATAAGAGTGTGTGATCCATAAAGGATTTTGAAAAAGCCTAAGCCAGCTCCTTCTTTTTTTGTGTCTATGAGTTTAGATAAATTATCGCGGTGAGTTATCTTTTTTAAGTACTTGCCAAAAGTCGACTTTTGTAATGCTCCAAAGTAATCGCAGATAGAGATGCCTAATATGGAACCATCCCAGCCGTAGCTAAGAATCGGTGTAACCTCTTTTGGTTGGTGTTCTTTTTTACCGATACCTTGTTGATCAAAACTTGCGGCAGATTCTCGATATCTTTTACCTGCGAGTGGAGCATCAACAATAGCATTCATGAGCAATTCTTCGCAAATGCCATAAGCGGTTTTTGCTAAATAGTTTCCGAGCTTTTTTTCTATAACAAAAGCTTGAACTTGCTTGTCTATGCTTTCCCTATTTTCGTAATCTTGAACAGAAAGCTGATGGATCGAGGTCCCATAAGTTAGATACTTATCTAAACCAAAATAGTCGTTTCTAATAAGTTTTTGGAGTGTAATGATAAGCTCTTTCGTTGTCCATGTACAGGGGGCGCGGTTTGCAAGAATATGATCGACAAGCCTATCCTCTATATTTTTTAATTCATATGAATATTGATCCATTGTTAGGTCTGTTATTAAAATTGATGTACCATTGGCAAATTTTTCCTTGAACTTGTGGAGTACTTCATAATCTGGCTCGTTGCATACCAAGATGTCAAAATGCTTGTTGCTATTTAATTGTGATAACCCTTTTTCCTTATTGAGTATTTCTGTAGCATTGCTACCCACCGTAGCAGTATGTACTGTATTTGAGGAAAGGTGAGAACTTTTCTCTGAGTTGTCTATTATTAGTATATTTTTCAATTAAATCATTCCTCTAATTTTTCATAGCTGTCGAAACATGACACGACTATAAGGTCCGAAGTAAATTAATGATCTTGAGGTATAGTTTAACTTAGCCAAAACAAAACAGCCAGTTTTTGCCCAGCTGCAATTTTGCAAAAGGTTGACATTTGCCAGCACTATTCCCTAAAATATTAATAATAATAATAAATTAGCATGACATTTTTGTCGCAAAAATAACTCCAAGAGCGCTTGCTGCAAGGGTTATATAAAAGAGAAGTAGAAATAAACCATAAAAAATGAGTTTTGGAGGAGACGAGATGGGCGGGATCATTGCTACAATTGGAACGCTTTTCAAACAAGGCGGACCGCTGGTCATGAGCGCAATTACTTTGACTTTAGTTGTGTCTTTGGTCATCGTAATTGAACGTTGCTACCGGTATTGGATTCAATACGACCTAGCAAATAGTTCTGGGTTTATGGCAGCAGTGCAGAAAATGGTGATGAATAACTCGATAGAAAATGCCATCCGTCTTTGTAAAAAAGCAAGGCCAAAGCTTTTGCCTTATGTTTTGTCTGAGGGACTGAAGAGAGCTAATGATACTACAGAAGAAATCGAAAATGCTATGGAGCATGCTAGCTTAGCGGCGACGCCAAAAGTAACCAAAACCACTCCAATGCTTGCTACCACAGCCAACGTTGCCACCTTACTTGGGCTGCTTGGTACTATTTTCGGATTGATGCATTCTTTTGCTGCGGCTGCGAATGCCACCGGTGCTGCGAAGCAAGAACAGCTTGCTGCAGGGATTTCTGAAGCATTGACCGCAACCTCCTTTGGTCTGGGAACTGCATTATTTTGCTTGTTCGCTTACGGTATCTTGATGATGAAGCAGCAGTCTATTTTAGCTGATATTAGTCAGAACTCATCTAGACTCATGGATTTGTTATATACGAGGAAGATGAAGATCAAAGGTTACCAAGAAAAGCGTGTTGATTAGCTAAGAGCTGCAGTTACGAATTTTATTTATATGATTAATGCGAAATATATTTCTGCAATTTGAGAGGTCGTGTTGTCTCGAAAACGAAAAAGAAAATCAAAGCATGATAAGGAAGGTCCTATAACTGTAGAGCTGAACCTTATGCCTTTTATTGACGTTTTTTCTTTGATGACTACGTTTTTGCTGTTCTCAGCAGTATTTATCCAAATCGGAATCTTGGAAGTGCAGGTGCCATTTCTTTCGAATGCAGCACCTCCTGCAGATGATAAACCTAGTCGTATTATTTCGGTGAAGACTGATTTGACTAAGGATAGTATTGAAATTTTAACTGAATGGTCAGAAGCACCTAAAGATCCTCAATCATATAAATTTAATCATAATGACGCAGGCATACAAGAAATGCATAAAAAGTTAGTAGAGATTAGAATGGCAAATCCTGATACTGATAAACTAACTTTTTTTGTGGATGATGAGATCAAGTATGAGGAAATGACGAAAGTTTTGGATTCAATCAAGCTTCTCGACGAAGCAGACCCAGATATGAGGCTTCCTGCCGGTAAAGATGATGATGGAGAAGAAGAAACGACGCACCAAACTAGGTATTTATATAAAAAAGTTATTATGGGTAGTGTTTTGCTTTAGGTCTAATTCCACGACATCACCTAAAAGATTTTTTTGAAGATAGGTGCGGGCCCTTAGTTTTTAATTTTCTTTTCGAAGCAAGTTGGGAGAATGATTTATGGCATCTGTCGACTCAAATTCAAATGAAGCATTAAGCTTAAATATCATGCCTTTACTTGATATTTTTAGTATTCTGATATTGTTTCTATTGATGAGTTTCTCTACCGACCCTATTTCTCATGATGTGAATCCCGCTCTTGAGCTTCCTGATTCAAGGACTATTCGTTCGCTTGATGAAATACCTTCATTAGTCGTAACTAAAAATGACGTTTTTGTTAATGACAAAAAAGTTTCATCTATCATTAATGGTGATATTCAAGAGCGAGACAGGTCGCAAGGTGCTATTTATCCATTGTATGAGGCTCTAACTAAACTTGCTGAAGCTAACAAAAGAATTACTGAAAATAAAAAAGATGCTTCAACTTTAACTTTGGAAATGGATAAAGATCATGATTTTAAATTGTTAAAGAGAATTATGCTATCGGCGCAACAAGCTAAGTTTATAGCTTTTAAGTTAATGGCGGCTAAGAGTAGTAGAGCGGCGACTGATGAATAAATTTACTAGTTTTAAATCTATAATGAATTTCATTTTCTGTATCGACACAGTCAAGTCTCATCTATGTTCAAGACAAAGCTTGTGGTTGGTAGAAAAAATATGCTTGCCTCAAAGATTGACTGTGAATTGGGAGCGTTGGCGTTTGGTATGCCTGATCATGCTATTCTTATTGCCAGATTTTTTTTCTGAGAAGATTGCGGTAGGTGCTAGGTTTGATGATTATGAGATTCGTGTGATTCGTCCTCGCTATTTTTCCAAAAGAAAAAAATTTGAGCTAGGCTTAAGCGGCTCAGTGGTAACAAACCAAACATTTATCTACACTTACTTGGGATCGTTGAATGTGACTTATCATTTCACTGAACAATTTGCGTTGGAATTAGCTGGAGCTTACGGATTTTCGATAGATAAGGATGATAAGAGAATTCTTGATGACGACTTTTCAATCAAAACGCAGATTATTAGAACTCAATATTTAATGGAAGGAAGTGTACTTTACACTCCAATTTACGGAAAATATCAATTGGCGAGTGGAAGGTTGATTTATTTTGATACTTTCTTTGCTCTTGGTGCCGGGATTTCTGGTGTAGATTATAATTATGAACAATGCCTGCCTCCTGAAGATCAGGCTAACCCTGATTCAACTGATGAGATTCCAGCTCCACAAGTCTATCAATATCCGACGATAACGTTTGGGGTTGGGCAGAAGTATTTTATTAATAAAAGAGATGGAATTAAATGGGAAGTAAGAGATCATTATTTTACCTATGATAGACAAGACGGTGGATGCCCAGGGGAGCCGAGTGAAAAAAATCCTCAACATAATATGACATTGCAAGTTGGGTATTCCCGGTTTTTTTAGGGTTACATTAACTATCCATTAAGTTTTAATCAAGGTAGAGATCGATTTTGAAAAACTTTATGATAAAAAATTGTTATATAGCTGTGCTTTGCTGCTTGATTATCTGTTTGTTGATGGAAGAAGCTAGAGCTAATTATAAAGAGGCACAAACAGCGTTTAGAGGTAGGGATTATACAAAATCGGCACCTCTCTTTTTTCAAGCTTATGCCTACCCAAAAGATAAAGCCATGCGTATTAAATCTGAATGGGGTCTCGCGCAAAGTCTGCAAAAGATGGGCTTTATGTATTCTGCGTCAAAATTTTATAGCGTTATTGTGCGTAGAGGGCCTAAAGCCTCAAATCCTTATTTTCGTAAGGCATTAGAAGAGCTGGGACGGATTAATAACACTGCCAGTCTCGGTCAATCTCATGTTGTACAGTTATTTAAGACTCAAGTGGATCCAGCGCGAATTCCTGGGCCGGCTAGAGGCTTTTATTTTTATTACAAAGGTATAGAATTTTTTCGTAATAAAAAATATGCAAAAGCACAAGATTATTTTCAACGAGTTCCTCCAAGTAGTAACTACCATCTAAAGGCAATGTTTCATAAGGGTGTTATTGCCAATTTGGCAGGAAGGCATAGCCGCGCTATTTCTTATTTTGAACGAGTGCGGACCCTTAGTCGAGAAGGAGCAGAAGGTGATTGGTTAAGAGAACAAGCAAACTTAAATATTGCAAGAGTGCATTATGAGACTCGTCGGTATCGTGAAGCGATACGGTATTATGCTGAGATCAATCGAGAGTCTGAAAATTGGCTCGATGCAATTTTTGAGGCAGCTTGGGCTTTCTTTTTGATGCAAAACCATAACAGTACGCTTGGTAATATTCATACCTTACAATCTCCATTCTTTGAAAATAGATTTTTTCCAGAAAGTTATATTCTGCAGGCTATTACTTTTTTAAGGTTATGCCGCTATGACGAGGTTAAAAAATCTCTAGTCAAGTTTAAGGATCGCTATCGTCCAGTCTTAAAAGATGTTAAATCATTTTTGGCAGCAACTAAAAATAACCCAAAACTACTTTTTCAAACAGTTTATGACTATCGAGCAGGTAGTTTAAATAAATATCGTAGTGCTTGGGCTATCTTAGATGCGCTGTCGCGTACAGATTCATATTTAGAGGCGGGTAGAACTATTCGTTTTGCTGATAGTGAATTAGCACGCCTTAGCAGGGCACCTCGTAAATGGAGGGCGTCAGGGCTACTTGATGAATTAGAGACTTTTTTGCGCAAGAAGAAAATAGCTTCTAGATCAGGTGTAGGAAAAAGGCTCTTTGACTATGGTAAAACATACTATACATACCTAAATGAGCTATCTGATCAAACCAAATTAATTAATGCGGAAATGCTTCTCGGAAAAGTTGATGCTTTACGTAGTAAATTAAAGCTAGATAATGAAGGAGCAAAGAAATCTTATAATTTTATTGGTGGAATGAAACCATTAAATGTTGGACAGGATTTAGAGTATTGGCCATTTGAAGGTGAATACTGGGAAGATGAACTAGGAGGATATGTTTATAATATAGATGACAAGTGCGGTGGTGCGAAGAAAAAATAATTGATCTCAATTATTGTCATCAGAATAGATTTTTCGCTTATTTTAAGTAAAGGTATGTTTTGAACTTTTTTTTAATAGACAGAAATATGAAATCGACTCTCATTAGCAAATTTAAGATGTCAATTGCCGCTGTCTTCCTATTTTCGTTTAGTAATGCCTTAGCGAAGGATACTGATCATCAACAAGTTTCGGTACAGGTAAAGCAGGAAAAACGAGAGAAAAGTGGTATAAATACCAAAGCTGGTGATGGTGCAGGCCGCCCTCGTTTAAGTACTGCAGAAATTTATGCTGTAGAGATAGAAAAGAAGCTGGTTGAGGGAATTGACAAGACTATCGCATATTTGAATAAAACGGCCAAATCTTTGCCGAAAAAATCTGGAGCGCGCTTAGAAATGCTTACTCGCGTTCACAATCTTCATATGGAGCAAGCTGTATACGTCGCTAGTGATGAATATAGAAGATATGAACAGCTTTGGGGTGCTTGGAATAAAGGAGGGCGAAAAGGTAGAGAGCCTAAACTAGACCAAGCTAGATCCAGGTTGCATTGGCAAAAAGTATCCTCTACAGGGCGTAATATTCTTCGAGAGTTTCCCAAAAATAAAGGAGCAGATGTAATTAATTTTAATCAAGCTCTTTCACTCTCTTTTTTAGGTCAAGAAAAGAATGCGGCACGCGCATTTACCCAGTTGATTCAAAAATTTCCTAATTCCCCTGTTGCTGGTGATGCCTATTTTTCTTTGGGTGATTATTATTTTGATCGCAATGACTTCAGGAATGCAGTGAATAATTTTAAGTTAGCATTAAAATATAGGAAGTCGAAAAGGTATGGATGGGCGTTATTCAAACTTGGTTGGTGCTATTACAACTTAGGGAAATATCGAGAATCTTTGAAGTTTTGGAAGAACACAGTAAGCCATTCAAAACGTTTAGGGGATAAAACAGGCCTTAAGCTTAAGGAAGAGGCCATGCGCGATTTGGTTTATGCTTATGCTGAGCTTAAGGAAGTTGAATCAGCTATCTCATATTTTCGGGCAAATGGAGGCCAAAGGTATATTGGCCAGTTTTTAACTCTTTTAGCAGAAACTTTTGCAGATCAAGGTGCATTTAAGCGTTCTATTAAGGTTTGGGAGCGTCTTCAAAGTATCATTCCACGAGATCCATCGGCGGCAATTGCTCAGAATGAAATTATTAGCTTATATTTTGAATTGAATGATTTAAACACAGTTTGGAGAGAGCTAAACGCTTATTATACTAATTATGGCAGGAAAAGTGGTTGGGCTGTAGCCAATGAGAAAAAATTGGTTTTAGAAACTCAAGTAGAAATTCAAAAAGCGATGCTTTATTACGCCAAAGTGGTCCACAAAAATGCCCAAAAGCGTAACAATAATAGCCTTTATGAGCATGCGGTCAAAGGTTACCGCTTGTATTTATCAAAATATCCAAAATCTAGGGAAGTTGCCGAGGTTAAGTTCAATCTAGCTGACATTAAATTTCATCAAAAAGAGTTCCGTCAATCTGGGGTTTTTATCTCGAAATTGCAATGATGGGTAAGGGAAAGGCAAAAATTTATGATTCAGATGGGAAACCTGTTGCAGATATTCATGCCAAGGCGGCAAAGTATATGCTTGATTCTTACAGCCGAGACTTTGAACCAGAATATAAAACTATCGTCAAGCAGAAACCTAATTTTTCCAAACCTGCACGGACATTAAGTGTTAGGGCAAAAAATCTTATCAAAGCCTGTGAAAATTACAGCAAGTGGTATCCGAAAGATAAAAAGACTGTAAAGACTTGTGACACTTTCATTACGGAAATCTATTATCGTAGCAATGATAAAAAGATGGCATTGCGTTACCTTTGGTTAATCGCTACTAAATATCCAGAATCAAAGGAAGGGGTAGAGGCTGTCGAAAATTTGATTCCACTTTATAAAGAAGATAAAAAAGGGCTTTCTATCGCTGTAAATAAGTTACTGGCAATCCCGTCCTATCAAAAAGGGAAAATTGGTAAAAAGTTAACTGCATTGAGACGAGCTGCAGCAATTGAGGCGATCGCTTCGGAAAAAGATAAAATTAAGCGAGCTGAGCTTTATGAAAAAAGAGCTAAGCAAAACCCAAGGGATAAGGATGCTCCTAAATTTTGGAATAATGCCGCTGTCGATTATTTAGCCGGGGGGGCAGCCTTTAAAGCTATTGGAGCCTATGTCAATTTGGTTAAACTTTATCCCAGTTCTGAACTTAGTAAAGACGCTATGCTAGAGCTAGGCAAATTGTATGATCGGCGGCTAGATTTTAATGCATCAGCGAATTACTATCTTACTTATGCAGCTAAAAACCCTAAAGCAAAAGAAAGCAGTGGAGCAATTCAAAGAGCTTGTGACCTGCAGATTGCAATTGGTTCATCGAATGCAGTTCAAACATGTAGCCGTCTGATTAAGACTTACCCTGAAAATGCTAAAGAAGCTTTTGGGCATCTGGTTGATAATTTTTGGAGAGCTCAAAAGTATAGTGATATGACTAACTTAATTAATGAAGTTTACTTGCGGCGCTTTAAGCTTTCGATAAATGAGAGGATTATCTCTAATTATAAAATATATAAAGCTTATGGTGGGCGAGGAAATGCCGCGGAGCAAGCAGGAAAAAGGATAGAAGCTTTGCTTAGGTCGTCTTCAAAAGCCAGTGGTGAAGCACTGCGCTACATTGGTGAGATTGCTTTTAAGAAAGCTAATGTGTACTTGGCCCCTTACCTAAAAGAGTCGTTAAGGGGTGGTACAGTAGAAAATATGCTTGCATCGATTAAAAAGAAAACGGCTTCATTAGAGCGGTTAGAAAAAGCTTATGGGCAAGTTTTGAATACTAAAGATTCATATTGGGGTATTGCTGCCTATCACCAAATTGGATTTGCTTATGAGCAATTTACTAGTTTGTTGAAAAATCCTCCCGCTATAAAAGGAGCTAAAATTAGTGATGTACAGAAGGAATTGTCCGGTAGTGCTGCTCAGGCGCAGAAGAAAGCTGTTGATTACTATACGGCCGGATTGGATATTGCACGTAAGCTATCTGTATACAACGAATGGCCAGCAAAGTTGAAAACCTCATTGGCAAGATTACAAGGTAAAACTGTTAGCTTTGCAGATTGGGTGATTACACCAGATTTTGTTGGCAGTGAAGTACCTGAGGATGTTTCATCAGAAGTTTGGGTAGGGAGATAGATGAAGCTATTTAAGACATTCTCAACAAGGATTTCATTGATAGAGCTTTTATGTTGTTCTCTATCAGTTTTGCTTATTCAATGTGCAACAGGTGGCAATAAGCCAGTTGGTGGGCGAGGGCCAGCCGCTGGGGACTCTAATAAGGCGACAACAAAATCTAAAGAAATTGATAGTTCTGATCGTGGTGTTGGACAAACTTTTGTTCATAGCTTGTCGAATAATGCGATGACTTCAAAGGTTGTAAGTAGGGCAAATGCTGCCCAACTTACTTCGAAATTGAGCTCGTCAGCAAAGGGATTAGATGCTAAGGCAAAAAATGCGTTAGTTTCAATGATTTCTGCCCAAAGACTAGCAGCAAAACCTTTTTCTGCCATATTATCTGACGCCAGACAACTGGCAGATATTGAATTAAAAGCTGGCGTATCGCATGATCTACCAGAGGTTGTGAAGCTTGAGCTGGCTTTAGCTGCTTTGCAATCCAAAGATTTTGGTATGTTTGATTTTCTAATTTTACCATTAACAACATCTAAACATCGTAAGATTAAAGCTGCAGCATTAAATGCATTGGGAGTAATTACTTTAATGGAAGATAGGGTTCCCGAAGCAGCTGAATATTTTAAAGATGCATTGAAAGTGGTTTCTGATTACGAGGCTGCTATGTTAAATCTTGGCTTTTTAAGCTTGAAATATGGCGATTTATCAACTGCAAAAAGAATGCTTGCGAGGGTTCACAATGATTGGTTTAGCGAATCTGCAAAACTAATTATAGCGCGACAGAACGGGGAAAATGAAGAAGCTGGTCGGCTGTGTAAGAAGTTAATGGGTGGTAAAGAGCATAAACCGACAATTTTTAATTGTGGGCTATTTGAATGGCTTGGTAAGAAAAATATAAAGCAAGCTAAAATTTTAATCAACAAAGCTTTAAAGCTACGCGGGGGCTCTCCTGAATGGGATCAGCAAGGTTATGCAACTTTGAATCAAATGAGAGGTGAGTAAATATTTCTCCTTACTCTTTTCATTTTTGCCCTAAAGCGAGATAATAAATAATAAGATGATTTTTTTAATATTTTGCAAAATATGATACGGAATTAGCATGATGATGGCTTTAGAACTAAATTTCGAAATTCCAGGCCAAATTCCACAGAAGGTTGCGCTTGATCAGCCAACTATGATGGCAGGTACTTTGGCTTCCAATCATATTGTCTTGCGCGCAGCCAAGGTAGATCCAATTCATGCATTATTCGAGAGTGATAATCATGGTAACTGGACAGTGACAGATCTTGGCTCCGAAGAAGGTGTGAAGGTTAATGGCAATGCTATTAATGTAGAATCTCCTATCAAGGTAGGTGACAGTATAACAATAGGTTCCGTAAATCTAATTCTCAATACTCATACTGAGGAAAAGGTAGTTGGCGCATTTGAAGAGCAAAGTTTGAGTGAGAAGGTTAAAAGACGCAAAAATGAAACAGTTATAAATACCACGGAAAGAAGAGCTGATAAAGCAATTCTTTTTTCTCCAAGAGATGCAAAGCCGAGTGGCGATGTTCTTGAGTGTGTCGCTTACTGGGGAAACACTATTTTAGAAGTTGAGCACTTCCAAAAGGGTGTTGAAGGCTATGAAAAAATTACTATTGGAGATCCGACGAAGGCGCATTTTATTGCAGCTGGTAAAGAAAATATTGAGAGCTATACTTTAGCGTCTATAGAAGAAAAGGGTTATAAATTAAACCTCCGCAACGGTATGGAAGCTAGATTGCGTAAAGGGGGTAAGGTCGAAAAGGTTAATGGTAGTCGCCACAAAATGGGACGACGTGATATAGCTCATATTAAATATGGAGCTGTGCGTTATTTCTTGCTATATGTGCGCCCTCCAGCTTTAAACCTTCCAAAATCCGGACCAAGGGATACTTTGTTTGTAACGCTAATGTCTGTTGCAATGTTCTTCTATTTTATATTTATACCGACTATTTGGCTAATGAATCCGGTAGAAAAGGATGATGATAAAGACGATATTTGGTCGATTGTCCATACTCCAGAAACTGAACGTCCTGAGAAAAAAATCGAAAAAGAGAAAAAACCGCAAGTTAAGGTTGCCGAGGTTAAAACAAACCCTGAACCACAAAAAGTTCCACCTCCTCCTAAACCTAAACCAGTGAAACCAGTAAAACCTATAGAAAAAGAAAAGCCAAAACAACCAGTGCCGGTGGAGAAACCTGCAGAAAAGCCGCTTAATAAACTTGTGGCAACTCCGAAAAATCAGAATAAGCCACCAGTTCCTAAGCCTCAAGGTAGCTCAGGTATACCAAGTACGGGAGCAAAAAATCCAGACATGCGTCTAGCCGGACCTAAATTAGCGAATAGAAAATTAGGTAAGGCTGGAGGAGCTTTAGGTGGTGGTATGGGCCAAAAAGGTGGTGTTAGAAAGGGAAATGATAGATCAAGTGTTAAAGGTGTTGAGGGGGTCAATAATAAAAAGGCCTCGGGTGTAAATCTAGGTCAACTTGGATTAGGCGCTGGGCTTGTTATACAAAAAACAGGTGCGGGCGCAGTGAGAACCGATTTTAAATCTTCAGCTGGGGGAGCTGGTGGGGGGAGTGGTAGTGGTTCAAAAACTCTTGGCCTTGGAGGTTTGGGAAAAGGGGTCAGTGTTGGAATTGAGGGAACAGGAAATGCTATAAATAATTTTGGCAGTGGCTCAGGGGGCTTCGGATCTGGAGAAGGTGGCTCTGGTGGGCTTGGAGATAAATTTGGTTCAGGCCGTGGGCGTAGCCAAGTTAGTGTTAATATACCGGTAAGCACTCCTGCGGTGTCAGGAGGACTGACTAGTCAAGAAGTATTATCTGTGATTAGAACTCATCTTAATGAGATTCGCCACTGCTATGAGCAGCTTTTGCAACGCTCGCCCCAAGCGAGTGGTAAAATATCAGCAAACTTTGTAATTGGGCTGAGCGGTGTTGTTAAATCGGTAAAAGTTATCAATTCTTCGATCTCAGATGCGAGGATGCAAGGATGTGTTACCGGTAGTATAAAGCGTTGGAAGTTTCCTAAGCCAAGAGGTGGCTCCGATGTTAGTATTAATTATCCTTTTGTTTTCAATCCATTGTAGTATACTGGAGAAAATATTTCTTGTGTAAGGTTCTCTGCTTATGTCTAAAAGGCCACTGTTTTTGCTTTCTAATGATGATGGCGTGCACGCACCTGGGATTGGAATTTTAGCAAACGTAGTGGCTTTATTTGGTGACGTTGTTGTCGTTGCTCCACATACTGAAAGATCTGCTACCAGCCATTCAATTACAATTTTAACTCCTCTGCGTTATGAGAGGTTAGAAGAAAATGTTTATGCTGTCGAAGGAACTCCCGCAGATTGCGTTCTATTTGCCTACCGAGAGTTGCTCGACCGTAAACCTGATTGGGTGATTAGTGGTATCAATCGTGGAGCAAATTTAGGCACTGATACTATTTATTCTGGAACTGTGGGAGCCGCAGTTGAAGGAGTGCTTCAAGGTAGCAGGGCAATGGCTGTATCTTGTGATGGACAAGATACTAAAAATTTAAACTATGAAACTGCTGCTATCATTGTAGAAAAAATACTAGAAAAGCGTGCAAATATATGTAGCAATTTTAGAGGACTGATGAATATCAATGTCCCTAGTGTTCCTATTGAGGATATTAAAGGGATTAAGCCGGCAGTGCTGGGACGTCGCAATTATCACCCTCAATTTATGCGTGGAACCGATCCGAGGGGTAAGGATTATTATTGGATGGGCGGTGAAGCGGAAGGTTATGAAGATATTCCTGGCTCGGATTGTGAATATGTTGATCAAAATTATGCAACCATTAGTTTTCTTAGACCTAGTCTTTTTGATGAAGTAGGGCATCGGCAATTAGAGCAAGATTTAGCTAAAGTATTCGGCTAAAGTTTTGTAACTATTCAGTGTGTTTTTTATCTGATCGATTCAAAGCCTTGGCTGCCCGTCATCCTGAGTGAAGCGAAGGGTCTATTTCGCAATTTCGAGATCCTTCGCTTCACTCAGGATGACGATGTATCAAGCGACATATTGAAGGGAAAAGATACGCTGAATAGTTACAAAGTTTTTTTGAGCTTTTCATACTGAGGGCTTTTTCTCCTTCAGGGAGGTAAAGTTTGCGTTTTTTCAATTCTAGTCTTCTTCTTTTAATTTTATCCCTTTGGGGTTGTCGCACTACGTCTGTAGAGAATAACAAAGTTTTATTTTATAAAGTCAGACTGGAAAAAGGTGATACATTATCTGCCTTAGCTACAAAATATGACACGTCTTGGCAAGAAATTGTACGTTTGAACCGTTTAGGAAATAATCCTACTATCTATGCGGGGCAAGTCATTATTTTAAAGCCTGGATCTAAAGGCCTATCCCCAAGCGCAATGATTAATGAGCCTGCAACTAAAGATCTAGATTTAGACGGCGTATCTTCTAAGCAAAAATCGGCAAAACGTTCAGGGCTTTTTTTTGGAGATAGGAAGGATTTTGGTTGGCATTGGCCTACCCGTGGAAAAATTACCTCGGATTATGGTTGGCGTCGGGGCCGAATGCATTATGGAATTGATATTGGGGCTGATAAAGGGACGAAGGTTATAGCGGCAAAATCAGGAGTGATTGAGTTCTCTGGGTGGAAAAAGGGTTATGGGCGAACCGTTATTATTAAGCACGAAAATTTTCGCACGCTTTATGGCCACTGCTCGATACTATACGTGAAAAAAAATCAGGTTGTTTCAGCGGGGCAGATTATAGCTAGAGTTGGCAGATCAGGAAATGCTCGAGGAGCGCACCTACACTTCGAGGTTCGTGACAAGAAAAATAAACCTTTAGATCCCAATGGGGTTATGTCAGTACAGTCTTTAAGTAGCCTATAGAAATGTATTAAGGGTAGCAAAACCTATGATAGCAAGGCAGCTATCATAGGTTTTGCTACCCTTAATATCTATCGTGTGCGAATCTATATCGATATCCTACAGACAGCCTCTCTTTTTCCTAACGTTAAAAAATATTTACTGTTGATATTACACATAATTGATCCCATTATTTCGCTGGGAAGGTCGCTAGCTTTCGGTGTGATATCTTTTTGATGTACTAAGTTATCCTTAACAGTTCTTAACAACAGAGGTCCTATGACTCCAGAGTCTCTTCCTGGAACTTCAATAAACTTTTCTTGTAGAATGCCTTTTATAATTGGCCTTATAACGCAAGGGCTACGATTGCTCCCCTTGATCCATTGGCATAATATAGAACCGTAGACAGTATCTTGACTTTTTTTAAAAGGGGTATTTCCTCGTAATAATGTAGCTATGTTTTCCGCTGTGTCTTTAACCAAAATAGCTTCATTTGATAATCTTGGATAAATAATTTTGCAGGTTAGCTTTTCAATGTTATAAGGAGGGGTTTTTTTTCCTAAATAATCGCAAATCAAGTCCCCGGTGATGATTGATTCATTTTTTAATTCGGGACGTACGTCAAGAAAATATCGCCAGATCTTTTTTGTTATTTCCTTTTCAAATTTTATGCGACTTCCTAGGGGCTCTAATTTTCCAGATCTAACTCTATAGTAACAACTAACAATGATACCATCTTTTTTGCAGCTTGCAGATCCTCTTGCTGTGTGAAGCTTATCTTTATCTATTTTAAGTCCATCTTTTTTTTCTATTTCAGTTATTTTTTTATATATGGGTTTTGCACTCTGATCATCTATAATAAATTCTTCAGCACGTGTTATTGGGTCGCTAGAAGGTAATTTTTGTTTTGATTTGTTTGATACTTGAGTTGCTTCTTCAACTTCTACTTTTTTAGTTGTACATGCAGGTTGAAAAATAAATATGACAGCAAAACTTACAAAAGTTAGTATATATTTGGTAATGGAAGTAATAGTCAAATTCGTACCCTTTTCGCATTAGAATTGGGAGTTAATATTTGTATGCCAAATAGCTCCTTAAGTTATATTTATAACAGTTGTATCTGATGATATCCACAGTAGCTTTAATTTTATCGTTTTGCACTAAAATAAAAACGGCGAGGAGCCGGGTATCCTTCGATTGTTTTATTAATATCGTTAGGATCCAAAAAGTCTTTTAGGCTTTTTATTGGTGCCCAAGGGGTTGTTCGTTGTTCGTCAGTAGATAGTTTTTCATCATAAAAGCATTCTATTTGACGAAATTTTGTCCTTCTAAGCCAGTTTTCTAAGCAGGCCTTTGTGGGGAGGTACCAAATTCCTCGCGCTTGAGCATAGCGGCCGCTAGGCACTAAGGCGATCGGTTCGCTGCCTTCTATGCCTTGGCAATCGATAATGATCTCACCATTGTTACTCAAGCTTTCGTATATTTTCCTTAGGGTGGCAATGGGATCTGTCTGATGATAGAGAATTCCCAAACAGAATACCTTGTCAAAAAACTTCGGATATAAGTCTATATACTCGGTCCCAAAAATTTCAAAATATATGTTAGGAACATTTCCCAGTCTTTGAATCAAGTTGTAGGCAAACCAATGTTTTGCATAAGGCTCAAAGCCAATTACAATTTCTGGCTGCTCGGGTGCCATACGGAACATAAAATATCCATTGTTACAGCCAATATCAGCGATTTTCTGATCTTTCAGATGTCCGATATAATTCTTGATGCGTTCCCATTTAAGGTCTGAACGCCACTCTGAATCGATATATTGCCCGAAAAGATTAAAAGGGCCTTTTTTCCAGGGTATAAAGGTTGTAAGAGCCTCATTTAAAGTTTTTTGTTGTTGGGTAGAGAGTTCGTCTAGCGTTCCTATTGTTATAGCGTTTTTTTCTAAATCAATATTATTTGTTTTAAAGTTATGCAAGGTGGAAAGTGCATGGCGATAGATAGCTAGGTTCTCTGCTGTTTTCTTTCCTTCATTTTTTTCCCTGAGGCTTTGAATGGCATCAGCTCTGATTTGACTTCGATAAGTATTGAGATAATCTTCAGTCGGCATTATTTTTTTATCGCTATGATAGATGCAAAATTATTCCACTTCATCACTGGCTCGCAGGCGTAGAAACCGACATCTTTTATGATTTTTACCTGCTCATCTAACGTTAGCGGCACTAGCACATTATCTAATGCTTCTTTTTTTCTTTCAATTTCTGTTTTGGAGTAACCTGCATTTAATTTGAAGTTTTCGTATATTCTTGTTTCAATTTCATGAAATTCAGCACATGCACCACGTAGTTTTTCGCATAGATAGAGGATTCCCCCCGGTTTTAAGCCGGCATAGATCTTTTTAAGAAGCGTAGGCCGATCTGCTACCGGAATAAATTGTAGGGTATATGCCATTACAACTACAGAGGCATTGTTAATATCGCAATCAAGCGCAGATTGACAGTAAAGGTCTATGGAATGTTTTCTCATAGCTTGTTTTAATTTTTCTTGTGCTTTTTCAAGCATTGCTGGAGAAAGATCAATGCCAACAAACCTAGTTCCTGGCGGTAAAAAGCGGCTGACTAATTCTATAGTCGTTCCAGTAGAACAGCCAATATCATAAAAATTAGAGCCAGGTTGAAAAGATAAATATGTCCATTGAGCAATACTACGGTTGACTTCTTCATAGAGTGGTACAGACCTTGAGACCATATCATCAAATACCTTGACAACTTCATCATTAAACTCAAAAGGTTTTGGATAAGGGCCGTCGGCAAAAAGCCTATCTTGCTCGCCTTTTAGTTGAATAGGTTGTTTTGCTACCGGTAAATCCACTACGAGCTGCTCCCTAAAAGTTTGATAGTCAGACGCAAGCTTTGTATTTTTTTTTGCAATTTTTTTCTACTTGTTTCTACTGAAATTTGGACACCAAGTCGTTATCTAAAGAACTTCTAATAAGCGCACATTTTAGAAGGTAAAGTTCCTTAGAAAAAAGATGCAAAAATAATAACTTAGCTGTTTTTTGGATTTTTTAGAAAGCATGTGTGCAAAAGAATTGTTAGGCTAAAAGTGGAAGCCGACAAATGCAAGGAAGTAAATTGTGGATACATCTTTAAATTTGTCGCTGAAATAAATGGGATATTGAATTTCAGGTCCCAAGCTCATCCCATCAATATCATAGCAAAAACTTCCAGAAAGGGTCAATCCCGCACTGGACTCTGTAATGGTTGTTTCTGTTAGCGATCCGGACCCATCATCGACAGTTACAACAGCGGAAAACTGCGAATATGTGAGTTTAGCCGCTGCTTCTAAATGCATCGATGGTGCTAGGCCTAGCAAATAGCCAGCTCCTACTCCGGGAGATATTATCATTAGTCTTGTAGCTATGGCATCTTCAACAATATCATGTAGCCAAAAAATTGAGCCTACTTGTAAATTCAGATTTTTCCCATAGGCATGTAGAAATCGCCTCCAAAAGCAAATACTGTATCATCTACGCCTTCAAGGCCAGTGACAATACCTGCATACGCCTTCATTCCTCTTTTTGCGAGCTGGTCGCTAGAAACTTTATTATTTTGTTCCTGAGTATTTGCATCTTCTACTTTTTGAGCTTTTTTTCTTCTTTTTTTCTTTTTCGACGTTTTTTCTTTTTAGCTAACAGTATTTGATTGGTACTATCGGTAAAATTGAGGGCTAATGCACTATTGTTTTGGTTCAGTAGTATCAGGCTATCAGAAGCGATGGCGTAATTTGTTAGACATAAAGTGAAGATCCAGCTGAAGGCAAATAGCTTGGCGGATGCTGGTTTAGATCTAAGCATTGAGAACATTTTTGCTCCAACTTGTAACATATTTCATGTCAGTTCTAATTTGATCTTAATTTTACCTTATCTTTCAGTAGATTATAGTCAATTTTACCCAAAAGCCAACAATATTTATTTATACAGAATAGCGCGCCTTTGATTTATTTATTGAATAGTTGCTACTCACTTGGTAACTCTTGAGGGAACTCTATCGCTATAGTACGGATGGAAGAAAAAGAGCTTATTTGATAAGCATGAAGAGGGCAGAATTATGAGCGCCGACAACATTGTAAATGTTATCGACTTGCAGACTACATTTTATACTAAAAAAGGCCCTCTTAGAGCTGTAAATGATGTTTCTTATACGATAGGGCGTGGAGAAACGCTCGGTATCGTTGGAGAAAGCGGCTGCGGCAAAAGTGTCACATCGTATTCACTTATGGGCCTTATAGATCCTCCAGGCAAAGTCACAGGTGGACAAGCCTTTGTTAATGGTGAGGACGTTCTTAAATACACTGAAAAACAGTTTGAAGGTATAAGAGGTCAGTCAATCGCCATGATATTTCAAGAGCCGATGACAGCATTAAATCCTGTCTTTACTGTTGGATATCAAATGGACGAGCAAATTATGCTGCATATGAAACTGAACAAAAAACAATCAAAAGAGCGTGCAGTTCATATGTTGGATATGGTGGGTATTCCTGCGCCTGAACGCCGTTATTATGATTACCCTCATCAACTTTCTGGCGGAATGAGGCAAAGGGCTATGATTGCTATGGCTTTATCGTGCAACCCTTCATTTTTAATTGCTGATGAGCCCACAACTGCGTTGGATGTGACGATACAAGCACAGATTCTCGAACTTATCCAAGAGTTACAAGAAAAGAATGGTATGACAGTCCAGTTTATAACCCATGACTTAGCTGTGGTTTCTCAAATTTCTGATCATGTAATGATTATGTATGCTGGGAAAACTTGTGAGTATGCTAAAAGTAGTGAAATTTTTTCCGCACCTGCACACCCGTACACTAAAGCCCTTTTACAATCTATTCCTAAGATTGGGCAAAGGCTGCATCGGCTACCAACTATAGATGGAAGCGTGCCTTCATTGCTGCATTTACCGAAAGGTTGTGCCTTTCAAAATCGTTGTCCTAACGCAACGGCAAAATGTAAAGATAATAATCCCGAACTAAAAGAAATAGAGAAGGACCATCTTGTGGCTTGTTTTAACCCGTATTAGGAGTTGTTTATTTTTTACTTGTTTTTTGATTAGACATTGGAGTTATGGTTGGATGAAATCTTAAAAATTGAAGCGGTGAAAAAATATTTTCCAATTTATAAAGGAATATTTAGAAAACATAGTGCTGATGTTAAGGCTGTTGATGGTATTACTTTAAGTTTAAAGAAAGGGGAAACCCTTGGGCTTGTCGGCGAATCAGGGTGCGGAAAATCGACTCTTGGGCGTGTTATTATAAGGCTTTATGAGTTAACAGCTGGAAAGATTTTTTTTCAGGGACATGATTTTTCACTCTTGAAAGGTAAAGAGCTGCGCGGTATTCGCAGAGATATACAGATGATTTTTCAAGACCCATATGCATCGCTGGACCCGCGCATGACGATAGGGCAGATCATCATGGAACCTATGAAGGTCCATGGGATTGGTAACAAAGAGTCGCGCATGGAATTGGCAAAAGAGCTATTGGAAGAGGTCGGTTTAAAAGCAAGCTTGATAAACCGTTATCCACACGAGTTTTCTGGTGGTCAGAGGCAGAGAATTTCGATAGCAAGAACAATAGCATTGAAGCCTAAATTTGTAATCGCTGATGAACCCGTGAGTGCTCTGGATGTCTCTATTCAGGCACAGGTATTAAATCTAATGCAAGATTTACAAGATAAGCTTGGTTTAACTTATTTATTTATTTCTCACGATTTATCAGTTGTCGAACATTTGTGTGGACGAATTGCGGTCATGTACCTTGGCAAGATTGTCGAAATAGCTGATCGCGATTTATTATTTATCAACATGTTACATCCTTATACACAGTCATTGATAGCAGCAATACCTCAGTTTGGCATTGGTAAAGGTAAGGGTATGAAGGCTTTATCTGGAGAGGTTCCAAGTCCCATTAAACCTCCAAGGGGTTGTGCTTTTCATCCACGTTGTCCAAAAAAAATGGCTGTTTGTTCTGAAAAAACTCCTGAGCTGACAGTTCCGGATAAATCTAAAAATCAGCAAGTGGCATGCTGGCTATATGAATAAAATTATGGAAGAAAGTGAAAACTTATGATCGATAGGAGACGTTACAGTATGAAAATTATAATGTTATTGTTGATGATTTTAGGTGTTGCGAGTCCAAAGAGTTTGACAGCAGCGAGCAATAATGAATTGAAAATCGGTATCACACAAGAATTTGAAAATTTAAATCCTATCGTAGCGCAAATGGCCGCAAGTACATATATCCGTAGGGCGGTTGGTCGAAACTTAGTTGATATGGATGAAAATGGCAAATATTACCCTGCTTTAATTGTAAAAATCCCTACACTTGAAAACGGTTTAGCGAGGTTGTCCGGAGAAGGTAAAAATCGGAAAATTGTCGCTGAATGGCAAATTAAAGATAATGCAAAATGGGGTGATGGTAAGCCGGTAACTGGTTATGATGTAGAGTTTACCTGGACAGTCGCTCTATCAAAATTTGTCTCAGTTGGTGAGAGAGATACGTACCATCAGATTGAGAAATTTGAAATTGATAAAGCAAACCCTAAAAAATTTAAAACATACTACCGTGAAGCACATTGGGATTTTAATCAGTTATTGACTTTTCCTGTCGTCCCAAAACATTTAGAGGAAAATATTTTCAAGAAATTTGGTAATGTGAATGAAGGTTATGCGAAGAACTCTTTACATGTAAAAGATCCAACTAATCCTGGCTTATATAATGGTCCATACAAGGTGACTGAAGTTAAACTAGGTAGTCATGTAATTATTGAGAGAAATAAGTACTTTTATGGCGAGCCGGCTAAGATAAAAAAAATTATATTCAAGGTGATACCTAATTCAGGGACTCTCGAGGCTAATTTAAGATCAGGTAATATTGATATGATATCGACTTTAGGATTACCTTTCGATCAGGCGTTGGTATTTGCAAAAAAAGTTGAGAAAGAAAAACTACCTTATAAAGTTAAGTTTAAGCCAGGACTTCTATATGAGCATATCGATTTACAGCTAAAAAATCCTATACTTCAAGATTTAAATGTGCGTAAAGCATTGGTTTATGGTCTTAACAGAACAGAGTTGACTAAGGCTTTGTTCGAGGGAAAGCAAGCCCCAGCGATTCATAATGTGGCACCTATGGACGTTTGGTATACGGATAATCCTAAAGATATAACCCTGTACCCTCATTCTCGTCGACAGGCTAAAAAGCTTCTTGATAGCTCTGGCTGGAAGATGGCAAAGGATGGATACCGATGGAAAAATGGAAAAAAGCTTTCTTTACAGATTATGACTACTGCTGGAAATAAAGCGCGAGAGCTTGTAGAGACGTACTTGCAGGCTGAATGGAAAAAGATTGGCGTTGAAATACTCATTAAGAACGAGCCTGGGCGTGTATTTTTTGGTGAAACCGTACGAAAGGGTAAATATCCTGCTTTAGCGATGTATGCCTGGATTAGTTCTCCAGAAAGTACTCCTCGCTCAACATTTCATAGTAAGAGTATTCCGACTAAGGAGAATGGATACTCGGGGCAAAATTCAATGGGATGGTCTAACCCGAAGGTAGATGCTGCGATTGATGCTATTGACGTCGAATTTGATGCGCAAAAGAGGATTAAATTAGCTCATAGAATTCTAGGTTATTATACTGACGAAGTGCCTGTTATACCATTGTTTTATAGATCTGATGTCGCTGTTATTCCCAATAAAATGTCAGGGCATAAGATGAACGGGCATCAAGCGCCCAATACAAATCACGTCGAATATTGGACGTTTAAATAACTTTTACGGAGCGGCTTAGGATCGGTTATCTTTGATGCCTTCGAATTCGGGTGGCTTCTAAAATATCGTGACTCTTGAGAGGAATAACGATGAGTGCATATATAATAAGAAGAGTTATTCAAGTCATTATTATGATGTTTGTCTTATCGTTTATTTGTTACTACATGCTGTCGCTTATGCCAGGGGATCCAGTTGATATATTAGCGTCTTCAAATCCCAAAATAACGACTGGGGATATTGAGCGACTCAAGGCGCTTTATGGTTTGGATAAACCGGCTTATGTTCGTTATGGCAATTGGTTAAATTCTTTTATCCACGGAGATTTTGGCTACTCAAGAACATATCGTATTCCTGTTATGGAGTTAATTGGACCGCGATTATTTAATACCTTTATTTTATCACTGAGCTCGCTTTTATTATCGCTGGTTCTAGGTGTTGCCATTGGAGTCTATGCTGGATTAAAGCCTGGAGGGAAATTTGACTATTTAGCCAATCTTTGCGCGTATGCCGGGATTTCTACACCAGCTTTTTGGCTGGCGATAGTTCTGATAATCCTTTTCTCAGTAGCGGTCCCTATTTTTCCTGCTGGAGGGACAATTACGGTCGGAACAAATTTGCAAGGTTTTGCTGCTTGGTTAGATCGTGGCAAGTATCTGGTTCTTCCTATTTTATCCTTAACTGCCTTACAGGCAGGGGTTTTTGTGCGGTTTGCGCGCAGCTCAATGATGGAAGCTATGGGGTACGACTTTATTAGGACAGCACGAGCAAAGGGGCTTAATCGTCGGGTAGTTGTTTGGAAGCATGCTTTTCGTAATGCATTAATTCCTTTACTAACTATAGTCGCTTTAAGTATGTCGAATTTATTTTCAGGAGCCGTTTTAACCGAAACGGTCTTTGCATACCAAGGAGTTGGAAGCTTAATTTATAAAGCTATTATTGAGAGTGATTTTAATGTAGCGATGGTCTCCTTTTTAGTTTCGATTTTTATGGTTCTAATAATGAACCTTATAGCTGATTTGCTATACGCAGCTGCTGATCCTAGAATTACTTATGATTAAATGGTTTGAAGCTCATGAGCGATGAAAATTTACAAAGTTTTGATGATGATTCACAAGCATTGAGTATGCAACAAATTGTGTGGCATCAGTTTATTGAACACAAAATGGCTGTTGTTGGCATGGCGATCATTACGATTTTTGTTATGATAGCATTATCTGCGCCCATGATTTCAAAGATAACCGGTATAGATCCAGAGAAACAAAATATTTTTAAGCGCTATCAAAAGCCATTCTCAACTATCGAATATTCTCAAGATGACAAAGAAGCAGCAATTGAAAAGTTTATTGAAGAAGACGCAGAGCGTTCTCAGAGAATTATCGCTGCAGCAAGAAGTGCTAATGTTTTAGAATCTGAAGTTACCGATGAAGATTTCTTATTTGAGATTATACTGAGTGAAGATAAAAGCGCACAAAACAGGCTCTGGGAATTAAAGTCACAAGATATTTCTGAGTTGGAAAGCCTGTGCAGTAGATTTACCTCATTTCATTTGTTGGGAACTGACGAGCTTGGACGCGATGTGCTTATGCGTCTTGTTTTTGGAACAAGGGTATCTATTGCATTTGGTATTATGGTAGCATTGGCTTCTGCGTTTCTGGGATTATTGATTGGGAGTTTGGCTGGCTATTATGGCGGATGGATTGACTCTCTTTTGAGTCGATTTATTGATGCATTGCTCTCTTTACCATCAATACCTTTAATGATTATTTTTGCTGCTGTTGATATAAGTAAAATTCCATTTGTGGGTGGAATGTTAGAAGGAGAAAATCAAAGCGTTTTAAAATTAAGTATAGTTATTGCCTTATTTTCTTGGATGACAGTGGCTCGATTGGTGCGTGGTAGTATTCTTTCCATTAAAGAGCGTGAATTTATTTTGGCAGCAAAAACCTTAGGGGCAAGAGATGTATCGATTATCCTCAGCCATATAGTGCCGAATGTAATTTCTCCATTATTGGTAGCGGTGACTTTAAATGTTGGCAACTCCATTTTATCTGAAGCTGCACTTAGCTTTTTAGGTCTTGGCATCCAGCCTCCAACTCCAAGTTGGGGAAATATGTTGTTTAATGCTCAAGAATTGATTTTCGAAGCACCTCTATTAGCTATTTTACCAGGTCTTTTAATTCTTTTGACTGTTATAAGCTTTAATTTTGTTGGTGATGGTTTACAAAACGCAATTGATCCAAAATCAATAAGACGTTAATTTTCTTTGAGAGTAGCTTTCCTTTTTATTGATATTATTTGTCTATACCCATATTTTTTTCTAATTCATCAAGTTGTCGGTTTATGATTGTTAGTTTTGCTGCAGATTCAGACCTTAAAATTTTTGCGAGATGGCGTTTTTCATCGAAGGACAACTGATTCGAATTTGCTTTGTTGATAAGATTGCTCTCATCTACTTTGGTATCAATATCTTTTATTATTGATTTTAGCTCATTTGTGGAAAGTGTAGAGTATTCTTCAATGGTTTCTTCGAGTGTGGGCAGGCCTTGGTAATAGTCTTGTAATGCATCATTACTACTCGTAGGTGCTGCTATCTTTGGGTTTATTGGTTTTGTGGCTGTCTTTCTCACCATCTCGGATTTTTTATATAGTTTGCTATTGTCTATATAAGTTTTTTTATTGTTTTGCTCAACGATTGGTTTGTGAAGATTATGCTTTGAATCTTGATTAGAAAGATAAGCATGATCTTTCTTTTGGAAAAAAATGAACAGTGTTAATGATAAACCTATTGGTATGATGATATATATGATTCGATTTTTCACTTATGTCCTCCTTAATTGTTGAGATTTATTTTTTGATCGTTCTTTGTTTGAATTATCTTATGTAATTGTTTTGGAGATATAGCACATTCAGATATGGAAATTCCTATTTTGATATCAGCAATGAGGCTTTTGTTAATCTTATTAAGAAGATTCAATGTGCACTTATTTTCTGGCTGAATTGTATTTTCTAACGTTTGTATTTCTCTATAAATTTTATGTTCATCCGTGATGTTTTGATTATCTCCGCCACAGTGGATAAGGATGATTGATAGGCACAGTATTTTTTTGTTCTTATTTAGCATATGAAACATTGATAACTCCATTTTTAATAAGACCTATGGGTGTGTTGTTTATTGAATTCAAGGCTTTGAAAAAGGATTCTTTGTCTTTATATAGTCTTAATTTAATATCGTCGTCTGTGATGAAGGTATATAGCTTAATTATTCGTTCTTGAATTAAACTATCCTGGTGATTGAGGCCTTTGTTTTGCAAAAAACGACCTAATAAAAATCCAATCCAGATTGCTTTTATTTTATCATCTTCGATGCTAATGCTGGTTTCTTTCATTCTTACCAAGAGGTTCCAGTATGTTTCAATTGAGTCATTACTTTCCAGGGAAAAAATATTCTTGTGAATCTCTATATCAGATTGAATTTGCGCAAAGCTTTTTTCCAGATCACAGCTGCTTAATCGGTTCGAGCTGGAAATTTTAATTTCATGCCCATCATTTTGGATACTGATTTTTGTTTTGTAGTCATTTTTTAATAAGTTTAAGAATCTATATGAATAACTATCTTTAGTGAATTTTATGTTTGTGGTTTCAGAGACAATTGCTGGGTTTATTCCACGAAGAGAATTTTGTCGCGGAATTTTCAAACTTATATTTTCTTTTGTAGAACTATTGATTGAGTTGATCCTGATTCGATGCAAGCTATATTCTTGGTAGTTGTCAGAAATTCCCAAGTCATTAGAGTTTTCATGACGATGAATTAATAATCGAGATAACTTGTTTTTTAGAAACGTACATATTGGACTTGAATGATTTGTGCTTAATTCTTTTTGGCAATCATTGATATATCTTTCCATTGATTTTAAGTCTTCGTATATACTGTCGCAGTTTATTTTTGGAGAATTTTCGTTCCGCTGAATAACAGTATTAAATTCTATTTTAGGATCTATGTTTGGATTGCTAGCAAAAACATCTGTATTTACCGCAAAAATATGCGAGAGGAATATAAATATAATTACATCAATTATTTTTTCTTTCATAAACACTCCTAGCGGTAATAATTGACAGATTCACAGTCAGTTAAAAATTTCTCGAACCTTTTAAATTATTAACGGGAACAAAACCTATGATAGCTGCGTTGCTTTCGTCTCTGCGCTGCTCATGTACCCATGTGTACACTGTGCTACTCGTTCCTCTGCGCCTTGTTTTCATAGGTTTTGCTCCCCTTAATATAACATCGTCTGACAGTGAATCGTTTGTATAATAGCAGGTCTTACCGTTTAAAACTGGTACTGCCATCACGATATTTTATGATATTCTCGCTCCAGGATTCGGTGGCTGTTTTATTCCATTCTTTTTTATAACGCTTCTCTGTCTGTTTTGATCCAAATGATGCTTGAGCTCCTTTGAGGATCCATGCGCTTGCTTGACAATAGAGGTTGAAGCCGCAGGTATTTGAAAGTGTTCTTGCTGCTACTATGGAGCCAGGCTCGATATTCATACCTGGGTCAGAGAAATTCTGTACACCCTGTGTATTGGGAATGGGTTGAGAAACTGATGTTAATACTCTATTTATCAGATCTTTTTTGATTTCGGCAGTAATCTTTCTCTTTTTTTCTTCACTTAAATTGCTTTCAGGATCCTCTACACTCCATTCAATGGAAAACGTATCTTTAGCTGGCTCATTTTGTAGAACTTCGCTATAGGACTTTGTTGAAAAGAAACCAGATTTACCTCCACCTTTTTTAATTTCTTCATATACTTTGTATAGATTATAGCTTGCTTTTACATTGAAATTATAGCTGACAGGGTATTTATAAGTAACTGATATAGAAAACTTAGGATTTGTTAAGTTATCTCGCTCTGGTTCAAATCCTGTATCTTGGAAGAAATTTTTGAACGCGATGGGGCATGCACCCAAGGTTGTCAGTCTGACATTTCCACTTAGTGTTGAAGGTAAGCTAGTTTGTTCGTGCTGATTGGTTCCCCAAGGGATGTATGCTATGCCCTCAATGCTGTAGTCTAAAATAGCTGGTAGAGATTCATAATATGATTCTTTATCTGCTGCGCCGACAATATTAGCGTGTATTCTAGCGTTATTAGTCGGAATTGCCTTGAAGTCATATTGTGGATAGTTTTTTTCCAACGAAATGATATTATCATCCCAACCTGTATTATAATCGATGAGTGCAGTTCCACCTTCCAGTTTTCCTTTTTGCGCGTACAGGTCTAAAAGCTGATTTGAAAGACCTGCTAGCTTTAATGTTAGAAAATCGTAACGCTGCTGGATCAATTGGTAAACTTGTTCTGCTGCTTCGACTTTGGCTTCGACGCGCTGTAGTTGCCGTGTGGCATCTCTTTGTTCTTTTTGTAAATCTCTTAAATATATTCGTTGTTCATGCAGGTGCATTGAAACTTCGTTTAATGAGCTTGTAATAGCATCACATGAACTATTACAGTTTTCTAATTGGTCAATATAATCTTGCTCTTGGCCCTCTAAAAGGATGATTTCATTCTGTAGCATAACCATTTCTTTTATAATAGGGTCATTTGCTACCTCACCCTTTTCCTCAAGTGCTGTTTTTAAATCTTTTTCGGCATCAATGAGATCAGGTAATAATTCTGTCTGTTTATCTGCAAGTTTACCAATTCGAGCATCGATGCTATTTGATGCTTTGATTAATGCAGAGATACCACTACAAAATCCGAGGTTGCTGGATGGTACCAACCCTCTGAATTCTGTTTTTCCTGAGGTTGGAGGAAGTACCCAAACGGTTTGACTTTTATCCGTATCACGTAAAAGGGTACTGTTTGTGCTGTTGTTGATAAGCAGAGATCCATGCTTTGAAACATACGCACTAGGCATTGAAATGGCTTGATGTGAATTTAACATAAATAAACTTATTGTCATGAGAATTTTTTTTGTGTTTTTCATTTTTCTTTCCTTAAGTGAAAATTTAAGATTGTGCACATTAATCAATTTACCTAGCCAGACATTTTTGCAATAGAGCAGCTATAGCCGCTTCCTTGCTGCCGCGAGTTTCTATTACGATGTTCTCTATAGCTAATTTTGTGCCAAGTCTTTATTGTGATGCGAGGCTTAGGAGTTGAATAATATATACTTTGAATATAGTCATTTGCATGTATTATTGATTTTTTATCTTTGAACGGATAGTGGCCATAATCTAACGAAATGGCCGAAACTGGCGGCCATAGATTTTTTTTATCTTTCTATTGCCTCTGGGCTTAAAGGGGTGTTAACCCTGGGTACGTAATATAAATAGAGGTTTTTTTCTTAAAGTCGCAAATGTCGCAATAAAAGACGTGAGAATGGTAAGCGCACCAACACTTAAAGATGTTAAAATTGGAATTTTCCAATTAAATAACCATAGATTTTCGAACAATAAAAATGAAAATCCCCAACTAAAAGCAATAGCAATTGCAGATCCTATAACAGAGGATGCAAATCCAAGTATGGCGAATTCCCAAATAACAGATTTTTGAATATCACTAAACTCTGCACCAAGGACTTTAAGTAATGCGGTTTCACTCTTGCGCATACGAACTTGATACTCAGCGACTGAATAGAGGACCACCATCCCAGTTAAGAGGCATAGCCAAGCCATACAGCTTAAAATAATGCTCATTTTTTCAACCATATCGAGTAGTTTTGTGACTAGCCTACTGACATCGATGATCGAAATATTGGGAAGCCGGGCAACGATATTGTTTTGCAACTCTAAGGCTTTTTCATTTTTTAAGGAAGATATCGCTGCTACAAATGTTTTGGGTGCACCTGTTAATACACCGGGTTGAAATTGAATGAAGAAATTAGGTTGGAAGCTGGTCCATTTCACTCTTCTTAAATTAATCACTGTCCCACTAATTTCGACGCCTTGAATATCAAAAAGTAACTTGTCTCCAATTTCGATCCCCATCCGATCAGCAAAGCGATATTCTAGAGAAATTTTCGGCTCTTGTTCGGATGTAGGATCATATGGGCCGGTAAAAGCTTTGCCATCAATAATTGTCTCAGATTTTGAAAGGTTTTCGCGGTAAGAAAGATTGAAACTTCGGTTTCTTTGGTTTCTCATGCGTTCTGCTTCCCTAGTGCTGCCAAAATCTTCAAGATCTTGCTTATTGAAGTCTTTTCCATTAATTTTTAAAAGGCGGGCTCGAATCATTGGAGAGATTTGACTGAATGATGTATTGGAGTCTTTGAGTAAATTTTTCAGCTCTGAGACTTGTTCTTCTTGAATATCGAATAAAAATAAGCTTGGTAATACATTTGTTTCAGGGGTTGTAAGCTCTGATTGTAGGCCTTCTTTTAATTGTGGGATGAGGCTTATTAATAGTGAGCCTAGCCCTAGAGCCAGAAAACAGGTTACTGAATTTAATTTGTTTCTGGTAAGTTGTTTAATTGCCAGTTGAAGTGAGAGGGATTTTGGTGATAGGAATTTTTCAAAACCTTTAATTGTAATAATCCATATATAAGCAATAATTATTGCCGCTATAGCAAAAGAACTTACGAAGATAAGTCCAATTCGAATTGAGTTTGCCTGCCATATTGCTAAAATGGTGGCGCCTAGAAATGCTGGAATATAATAAATGATGTCGAATATCTTGAATTTACTATTTGGCATAGCTTGTTCTTGAAATAGTATATTGACTTTAATGTTTTTGATGCGAGCAAGCATTGGTATTGAAATAGCAATACTACCGTATACAGCTATGATAAAGACAAGGATGAGGTTATGAATATCGACGGATAGATTTATAGATATAGGGATAAAATCTGCAGCCAACGATGGAATCACTGGGATAAAAAAGAAGGAAAGTATGAATGTAGTGGCCGCTGCAAGCGTTCCCAAAACAAAGAGTTGTATAAGGCTAACCATAAGAGCTTCGGTAGGAGTCATGCCTAGTGTAATGAGAGTTGCTATCTCTTTTATACGTTTGTCGGTGTAACTCCGAAAAAGAAAGATGGCACCTAAACAGGATAAAAACAATGCAGCAAGAGCGACTAAGCCTAAGTAATCGTTTAGGTAGTTGAGCAAACGCCCTGTTTGAGTATTAGAGTTTGTATGAGATTTGATTCTTATGCTTGAGTCTGAGTAAGTTGCTTTTATGAGTTTAACCAGTTGATCAGAATTAGCTGATTCTTTGAGTTTGTAGAGGTATGAATACCATGCTGTGCTGCCAAATTTTATTAATCCAAGCTGATTTAAAGTTGTAAGACTAAGGTAAACTCTGGGGGCGACAGCACCACCAGCCCAGTTCATACCAGTATCATCAAGTATGGTCTTGGTAATAGTAACTGTTTTTTCTCCGATTTTTACTTGATCTCCTAAATTGAGATGTAGCTGCTTTAACAACTCGGGATAAACCCAGACTCGATTTAATTTCTCATGGATATCTTTATTGCTATGCTCGTCGTAATTAATGCCATCACTCAATTTGATCTGGCCGTAAAATGGATGATTTTCTTCAATAGCTTTGATTTCGACAAGGCGAGAGATCCCATTACCAGCAATCATCGAGTAAAGAGTGATATGTTTGTTTTGCTCGATAAAAAAAGGGGAAAGAATCTGTTCTGCTTTTCTTAGCTCATTTTCGGTTAACTTTCTACGTGAAGAGATTTCTATATCACCTGTTAATATAGCTTTTGAACTATTTGCCAAGTTTCTTTGAAAGGAGCGTTTAAAAGTATCTAAGGAGGTAAAGCCAATAAGGCCAATAGCTAAGTTTGTGATAAAAAAATAACTGAATTTCTTATTGCCGATGATTTCTTTGATGGCTAATGCAAATTTCATAATATTAAAGTCCCATTTTCTAGATGGAGAATTTGATCGCAGCGGTTGGCAAGGGTATTGTTATGGGTTACGAGAATCATTGCCATTTGATTTTGGGCAGTCAGATCGAATAAAAGATCCATTACTTTATTTCCAGTCTCTTCATCTAAGTTACCACTGGGTTCGTCAGCGAGGAGGATTGGAGGGCGTATTACAAGCGCTCTTGCTATAGCTACTCGTTGGCATTCTCCGCCACTTAATTGATGGGGATAGTGGTCCTTTCTTGCGCCGAGTTTAACCTCTTCTAAAGCTTTTTTAGCTTTTTTTAAGGAGTTGTCTCTTCTGAGGATATCAAGAGGTAGGCGTATATTTTCTATTGCTGTGAGGTGAGGCATAAGGTGGAATTGTTGAAATACAATGCCCATGCTTTTACTGCGATGTCTGGTTAAATTAGCCTCATCTAAAGTTGTAATCTCCATGCCATTCAATTGAATGGAGCCTGAATCTGGTTGGTCTAGTCCGGCGAGCAATGAAAGTAAAGTGGATTTTCCACTTCCTGATTGCCCGACGATAGCTATTGTTTTACCAATCGAGACGTTTAAGTCTAGATTTTTTAAAATTTGTAAACGTTCGTTACCTTGCGCGTAAGATTTGTTGATTGAATTAGCTGTTAATATTTCTTCATTCATGGATGAATTCCTTGATATATTTATACAAATTTTGTGCTATGACTTTATGTCCCATTGCATTGGGATGGATACGATCACTAATATTTAGCTTTGCTTCACCTGCGACACCCTCTAGTAAAAATGGCATGAGTTTAAGGTTATATTTTTTTGCTAATGTTTCGTAGATACTTTCAAATTTTTTTGTATAGTCTTGACCATAATTAGGAGGTACTTTCATTCCTGCTAACATCACCTTTATCTTGTTTTCCTGGCAGATAAGGATAATTTTTTCTAAATTTTTTTGTGACTCTTCTATCTTCAGGCCTCGAAGGCCATCGTTCGCGCCCAAGGCGAGGACTAGATGTGTCGGTTTGCCTTTGAGAAGCCATTTGAGCCGCGATAGGCCGCCCGCTGTTGTTGAGCCACTAATGCCGGCATTAACGATACTAAGATCTTTTATATTAGCATCTGTGAGTTGTTTTTCTATTAAGCTGGGATATGCTTGTTCTTTCGCAACTCCGTAGCCTTCAGTTAACGAATCTCCCAAGAATATTATCTTGGTTTTAGAATAGGCAATGCTTTGCTGAAAAAACGAGGCCATGAGTAGGCCTAAGAATACATAATTTCATGCTAGATATTGCTCCTCATTTTAACTTGTCTGGCTTTTAGTGCCCTATATTACAAATGCTAATTTTACATTTAAACTTGAGCGCCTAGTTTTGTAATATCACCTATGATGGAAAAATAGTTTTTTTATAAATTTCGTAACTATTCAGCGTATCCTTTTCCTTCAATATGTCGCTTGATACGTAAATCATCATACTTGAGAATGACGAGGCAGTCAAGGCTTTGAATCGTGCAGATAAAAACAACTGAATAGTTACTAATTTTCTATTAGCCAATCTTATATTACGATACAATAAAAAAGGCCGTATCACTCCTCTCTATAACTATTAGGTTATTTTTCCAATAGATTGCGAGGAAAAATTAATAGGAGCTTTTGGATATTTGTTATAATATTAATCAAATTTGTTTGGAAGGTTGGTGTGTTATTTTAAGGGCAAAATCTATGAACAAGGCTTGCCTAAAAAATGAGAGAAGATAGTACCTTTAGTATAGAGAGACGGATGTTTTAGGCGTAATGCAGTATGATAATTTTCCCTTAATAGCTAAATAGAAGTTACTCTGCATATGGAGGCTTGAGATCCTGAGAGAATATCTTAGAGTTGTGTATGCATGTAAGGTACTTTCCGGAGTGGTGTCTGGGTCATGTTTTTCTAGCAGCGTCATGGATTATTAGAATTAAGGATATTGTATGCATAATGTTAAGCTATGTTTTTTTATTTTTTTTATGAATTTCATTTTTATTGATGCAAATGTAAAAGCTGAAAATGAAGTAGGAAAAGTTTCGGAAAATGAAGTCGATCAGGTTGCCAGGCGCTTTCGCTCGCGGGTGTACTCATATTTTGCTTTAGGACCGACGTTATTGCAAAATTCCAAAAATGATCAACTCAGCCATTCCTTGGCTTTGGGGTATATATGGGATTCGACACCTAATGCAACTACCGTAAAAGCGATTGGCGAAGCGGCTGGCTTTAAATCTCCGAAAACAATGTTTTGGAATTTTAGCCTTGGAGCTAATTACTTCTTTACCACTGCCAACTTCTCCTTTTTGGAGCTGATTTTGGTTATGGTGGTTCACTCACTAAAGCTTAGATGATCTAGATAATACAGTTGGTTTTTCATTAGGAACTAGTCTCGGAGTAGTTTTCCGCACTTCGAAACTACAATTACGGAATTCAACTTCGCAATCTTGTTATTTTTGAAAAAAATGGAGATGGTTTTCTAGGATACTCAACCGCACACCATTTGGGACTACTTTTTTAAAGGATATCAGTCTTTCTGGAGACTGTGGGGAGCGTTGTTGAGTGGAACGAGCATCTCGAAATTATTGAGCATGAGTAAAAGGCTGGAGATTCTTCGCCTTTGGCTCAGAATGACAGGGCTTGATGATGAGAACCTGCTCTCAATGGCGAGAAATCAGCCTTCTAAACACTGTTGCTTATGGGTAGGTAAGGCTTTTAGTGAAAGAAGTCTAAATTATTATTAAGAGAGAAGCAAAGTCTGCTAAGGTAATGCTTGTCTATTATTGCTCTGTTCTTTCTTTATAAAGGCAGCAACTTTACTTTTTACTATTGAGAGAAAGCTTTTTGTACGCTTGCAGAGGCAGGGAGATTAGATAGCCTGCCTCCACAAACATACAAAAGATAAAGTTATTAGAATTCTTCTACTACGAGCACGTGCCATTTGTATTTTTGATACGCATTTGATGGCTGCCAGTTGTCTTCGATTCTGTAGAACTTCCTTTTATTTCAAGGGTGTTGTCATCAACCAAATTGATGCTGACTGTAAGCGATGCATTAATATTTGTTCATCTTCATCATCGCCCATATTACCAGTAGTTGCGACCTTTGAGTTGAAGATAACAGATGGTGTGTCACTGCCAACCGCGATATTGTATTAACCCTGGTTGCACTAAACCGCTGTGACTCTCCAGGTCATTGTGAAATTTGTGCTTCAATATAGTCGGTAATTTTATTTGTCAAATCAACGGCTTGTTTGATTTTCATGTGCTGTGACCTCTTGATGTTCGAGGCCGAATGTCGTCTGTGGGTCGTCAGACATCGATGTGCTGCTTGCTTCGAATTTTGTAGATCGATATTGAACGATATTTCTTTATTGATCCGGGATTTATCTGTTACCTGCGAAATTTTTCCTTGAACTGTGATTGCGTCGCTATCAGCATATTTTTCTACGGGAAGATACGCCAAGCAATGGCTGCATCACTTCTCTCGACTTCTTTTAGTTCGACTGCTCAAAAATTCAAGCCAGAACCAAACTTCGATTTTGTCTTTAGGACTTCTAGGTCACTTTCAAGGCTCTTCCTTACTAGTTTGGCATTAGGGACTTAATTAATTTAAAGCCGTCTTCGCATGAAGTTAAGCCTGAAGTTAAAGCAGTAGCAATTTTTCGTTTCAAGTTGTATTGAACCAAGATCGGTATCATCAGATTCCGATGTATCAATGTCATCAGATTCAATGGTAAAGCTGCTTCCATCATCACCTTCTTCGATAGTTGTTGATTCTCCATCCATTTTCGTTGTTTCTACCAGCAGAACATATGATCGAAGACTCATTGTCATTCTCAATGGGACAGTTATAGGTTTGAACCCAGTCTCGCTTGGGAATTTTGTTCTGATTTAAAAATCTCGTTACGATTTAACTTGCAATCTGTTATGTCAAAGATTTATTATTGCCTTGCTTGTCATGACCAGAGCCATAGATATTGATGGTAAGAGCATGCATGAGATTCGAAGCATACAACAGGAATTCAACGTTTAATTTTGGTGTCTACGCCATCGAAGATTTTATCAGCTGGGGGCTGCCTTTTCGTGGAAACCTGCGGCATCCACGTTATTGCTAAAATTATCTGAATCGACGACCCTGTTGTTGGTCCGTTATTGCCACCTTTTTTGTCATCGTCACCACAGCTAGGGAGCAGGAAAAGTCCAGCTAATATTGTGGTTATAAAATATTAAATCTGTCCATTCTATACCTCCTGGTCAATCATAAACCGCATTGGCGACAAATGAGCGTTTCATAATCGTTAGTTTATTACAGACACATGAGCTTTCGTCCACCTTGAAAATTGAATTTTTTCCATACTATAAGAGATCCGAACAAGTTTTTTTTTTAATTTTAAAGCCTAATTATGGAGCATTATTTCCGAGTGATAGAAAACCCGTAGTACGATATTTTACAATCTTACTTTAGGGCGTGGTGAGCGTTTCATTTCCTGCTACGAGCCAAACCCTTGAGTCACAACGTTGTCACCGTTTCAAAAAGATTTATATCAGTATACATTTAGTACACCTCCGGTAATTTTTGAAACCCTTCCTAGCTGCGACTTTCAAGTATTTGTCTCTCGCTACGAAAATGAAACGTCAACACGCCCTAATACGCGGAATATTAAGGCACTCTAAAGTATATTTCGCACAAATAATAGGCCGCTTTAGTTTGCGGCCATATTTTTACTTCTTAGGATGGCAGGCATTAAATTAAGGCCTTAGTGCTTAGTTGAAGAACAATGAGCTTATTCTATATGTTAAGAAAGAAAAAAGAAATGCTAAGCCGAGCATATATGCCATCATCAAAGCAGGCCATTTCCAGCGGTTAGTTTCTCGACGGACAACTGCGAGTGTTGCCAAGCATTGTGGCGAAAAGATATACCAGACGAGGAGAGAAAGTCCCGTAGGAATTCCCCAAACAGCTTGGATTCTCTCCGTCAAATTAGCTGATTCTTCTTCTTCTGATTCGGCCTCAACTGAGAAGACGGTAGCGAGAGCCCCAACCATTACTTCTCGTGCAGCAAACCCTGGGATGAGGCCAGTGGCAATACGCCAATCAAAGCCAAGAGGTTTAACTATTGGCTCGATAAAATGTCCAATCCGTCCAGCGTAGGAGTAATTAATTGGAGAGCCTTGCCAATTTTCCGGAGCTTTTGGAAAGGTCGATAGAACCCAAAGCGTGATAGAAATAGCTAGAATTAATGTTCCCGCTCTTTTTATAAATATTTTCGCTCGGAGGTACATATTTTTGGCGATATGCTTGAAGCTAGGCCATTTATATGTGGGAAGCTCCATTAGAAAAGAAGAATTGGAGTTGTGACCTAGAGTGTGTTTGAAGATAAAGGCCATAATGATAGCTGACAGAATGCCGACTAAAAATAGGCCAAACATTGTCAAGCCTTGTAAGTTTAAAAATGGGCCGATTGATTTATTAGGGATAAAAGCCGCAATTAATAAAACGTAGACCGGGAGCCTAGCTGAGCAGGTCATTAATGGAGCGATCATTATCGTGATCAATCTTTCTTTGGGGCTTTTTACGGTTCGAGCAGCCATAACTCCAGGTATTGCGCAGGCAAAGGAGGATAAAAGTGGCACAAATGAACGTCCTTGTAGCCCAATAGCAGCCATCAAACGATCCATGATAAATGCGGCTCGCGCCATATATCCACTTCCTTCCATTAAGAAGATAAAAAAGAATAAAATCAAAATCTGTGGCAAAAATACTAGAACTGAACCAACACCGGCAATAATTCCATCAGAAATAAGACTATTAAAGAGCCCTTCTGGAAGAATTTGGCTAATATAAGTAGCAAATTGAGCGATGCTCGTTTCTATAAAATTCATGGGCGCTTCTGCCCATGAAAATACT
The DNA here is from genome assembly GCA_041391425.1 of Bdellovibrionota bacterium. Taxonomy (GTDB): domain Bacteria; phylum Bdellovibrionota_B; class Oligoflexia; order Oligoflexales; family JAWKNZ01; genus JAWKNZ01. The sequence goes on along the minus strand of JAWKNZ010000005.1, from coordinate 114,937 downwards.
GACTGAAACATTATGATTAAGCTTAATACTAAGAGTACGGGGCCAAAAATCGGGTGAAGGAGAACTTTATCTAACCTTGCAGTCCATTTGTCTGATGCCGCCATTTCTAATGTTGCGACATTAAGAATACGATCTACTTCATGGAATCTAGCTTGAATTTCTTCATGGATTACTTCTTTATCACTACTAATTTCGGAGCTTTCTTTACCTATTGTTTGGTTTGTTGTTGATTGGCTTGCGGAAGTAAGTTTGTTTATATGTACCAGGTCAGATTGGATTGCATGTAATAAATTTTCGATACCATGCCTTTTAATGGCAATTGTAGTGACAACTTTACAGCCAAGCTCGTGCGATAGCTTTTTTAGGTCGAGCTTTAAACCCCGCTTTTGTGCTAAATCAATCATGTTTAAAGCAGCAATAACTGGCTTTTGTAATTTTTTAAGCTCGATGATCAGGCCTAGAGTATTTTCTAAATTAGCGGCGTCAGCTACCGCTACAATTAAATCTGGTATTAAATCTTTATCAAGCTGACCGACGAGAACATCCGATGTGATTTTCTCATCAGGCGAGCTAGGATTAAGGCTATACGTCCCAGGTAAATCTATAACTGCGAATTTTTTGCCATCCTCTAGCGTGCCAGTTCCTAGCTTTTTTTCTACTGTTACCCCAGGAAAGTTGCCCAGCTTTTGATTAGAACCTGTAAGTGCATTAAACAAGGCAGATTTACCACAGTTGGGTGTCCCTGCTAGTGCTATGACTGGCTTGCTCATTCTGTTTTTCCTTTACAAATTTCGACGAGAACATTTTTTGCGTCCCTTCGTCTAACTCCAATTAAAGAGCCTCTAACCTTTATAGCAATAGGATCTTTCCCAATAGGGGCTTCGTGACAAAGTGTGACCTTGCAGCCTCTGATCAGTCCCATCTCCATTAAGCGGCGAATTGTCAGCGATTGGTCTATATCAGTCGTATCATAAGAAAAGCCAGCGACGCATGCAGTTTGGCCTTGTTTAAGGTCACTTAGAGTGTACATATGAGCAAAACCTTGTATTGAATTTTCTAATCTCGGCATAACGATACAGTTTTTAGAGGTGCACTTACTAGCCAGAAAGGAAACCTCCTTAGCAGACAGATCTCATAATAAGGTCCCAAAAGCAAGTTAATTTTGATAATGATTTTCGTTATTGATATGCTGTTTTGCTCGATCTTTTTAAGGATCTAATATTATTGATAAAAAAATCAATCACTTTACGCTGCTAAGGGATCTTCTCCAATTATGTAATAAATAATAATTATTTAGCTCGAAGAGCTCTAAATATATGCAATTACTATCCGAAAATAAGTCATCAGCCAGATGTAATTTAATTTAATTTATAGAGGCGTAAAAGTGCAAGTTCGATGGTACCACTCTCTCACATTTAAGTTGTTTCTTTTTATATCTATTTTTCTGCTTATGGTTGCTGCAGCGGTATCTGGCAAGAATATTTTTGATTTTCAAAAATTACTAAAGGATCAACTTTCAGAAAAACTCGTCGGTATAGCTCAAAGTGCTCTTTCTTCAGTTGAAAATCAAGTGCAGGCTAGATATTCGCAAATAAAGCAGACATTGCAATTAGTTGCCAAGGGCGATGTAAAATTAGCGAAAGAAAATGTCAAGACACTAGTTGAAAGTGATTCCCAGATTTTGTCTTTCCATATTGTCAGAAAAAATGAGAAAGGCAAGATTTTCACACTTGCTTATGCTTTTACAGGTTTGAACAAAGCTGCAGACATGTTGGGTAAGGATCCAGCGCAGATAAAAGAGAAAGTATTCGCTAGCGATTTACAGTGGGTGAAAAAAAAATCTTCTAATATAATGGATGCGTTTTATTTAGATAATCCGACGCCAGTAGTAGGAATTCCTGTTCTTAAAATTTTAGTTCCAGCAATAACTGGAAATAAAGGTGTAAACTGGGGCGTCCTGACCATCACTCAAAATGATTTGGTTAGTAATTTACCGAATGACAAAAATACTTCATCAATGTTGCTAGATACCAAGGCAAATGTATTGCTTTCCCCACAGATTAGCGATGTTGCTAAGGCGAAGAATTTTTTACATATTCCTTTGGTTAAACGTGCCGTTTCTGGCAAGCAAGTAATTGGTAGTCAAGAGTACAAAGTATCGTCGCGAGACACTATGATAGGTACCTTTGCGTATTCTAAAATATTAAATTCTGCACTGATTTTACAAAGAGATCCACGTCTTGCTTATAACGAGATTAAACGGCAAATTTCTTATACTGCGCTTCTATCATTTATCTTTGTCTTAATAGCTTTATTGGCCAGTTATCATGGATCTAGAAGTATTACCAGGAGTCTAGGTGCTTTAGTTGAGGGTACGCAAAAAATTGCCCAAGGAGATTTTCATTCAAGGATCATTCCATCTACTAAAGATGAGGTGGCATTTGTAAGCCATGCTGTAAATTTTATGTCAGAGCGAATTGAACATCTTATGGTGACTCAAGTTGAAGCTGCGAGGCAAGAAAAAGAGTTAGAAACAGCAAGAACTGTGCAAGAAACTTTGTTGCCTAAAAAAGATAGTGTTAATGGCCCTATTTCTGTAACTGGAGCTTATTTACCTGCTTCTGAGTGTGGAGGAGATTGGTGGAGTAATTTTACTACGAGCGAAGGTTTGGAGTTTGTTTGTGTTGCCGATGCTACCGGGCATGGAGCCGCAGCGGCATTAGTGACAGCGATGGCGTTTTCAAGTTGTATGACGATGGTTAAGGACTCAGATCATTTAATTTACAAGCTCGGACCTGCCGAAATCCTTCGAAGATTGAATGAAATAATGTGTTATGCAGGAGCTGGAAAAATTACTATGACAATTTTTGTGGCGTTTATAGATCCCGCAAGTGGAGAAATGATTTATTCAAATGCGGGACATAATTTTCCTTTAGTTATTCCTAAAGATGTAAATGACGCGAGGTTAGCGAAAGTAAAAAAGAAAAGAAACTCTGTAAGATCACTGCCATTAAAGCTAGGCGGATCTCCATTAGGTTTTCATGAAACATCTGATTATCAAACAAAAAAAGCTCAATTAAGAGCGGGAGATAAGGTTTTATTATATACCGATGGATTAATTGAGTGCACGAATAAAGAAAAGAAAATGTGGGGGAAAAGCAGTTTGTTAAATGCTGTTTCAGAATTTGGCGATCAAAACTATATGGATTTGAAAAATAAAATGATTGATAGTGCTTTTACTTACTTTGATGGCAATCCTATTGATGATGATGTAACAGTTGTGGTCGTTGAAATGGATCAAAATTGGGTGCCGAGAAAAAATACGGGAGATGTTGCATAGAAAATATATCAATCTTTTTAATAGGTCTGGTATTGATTTGTTTGTAATTCCGCCTTAAAAATAGATTAATCGCAGCTTCTAGAACAAAAATTGAGGTAGAGATTGAACGCAGCTATATTTCATATGTTATGGCTAATTTGCATCTCATCAAGTATCTATGCATTGGATCACTTGGATCAATATTTTAATTCAAATCGAACTCCGATTGCGAAATTAAATATTCAGCTTGGAGAGGTGAAAGTAAGACCGATCGATTTAGCATTGTGGCGCGATTTGGGTGAAAATCATCAATTTTATGAAGGTGATGTGATTTCTACCGGTATTTACTCGGCTGCTGAAATCGAGTTTTTAGATGGGCGTCGATTGGAATTAGATGAAAATAGCTTGGTAGCATTAAGCATTAAAGACGAATCAGGAACACCAGATATATTGGTGACTTTATTACAAGGTACCATTGAGGCAAAAAAGACGTCTAAAAGAGTAGCAAGCTTAAGAAATAAATTGCAGATTAAATCTGGAGAAGCAAATCTTAAACTTAACGCTAACTCCAGCTTAAGACTATCTAAAATGGGTGGTAAAAAACAAGCTGACTTAAAGGTGATCGAAGGGAATATAAGTTTAGTGGATGCAAATGCAAAGCTAGAAAAGAAGCTTAGTAAGAACAGTCTTATTGGAATCCCAATACAACCGAAAATGCTCTCAGCTTTGAAAAACCCAAAGGTTAGATTAGTTTCCATACAAAGTAAACCAATAGAGGCGTCTGTAGATTTGCCGCCTGCTGGAAAAAAAATTGCTTTAATTGACCCTGAGCCTGAAAAAGATTTAGAGTCAAAAAAAAGCAAATCTATTATAGATTTACTGAGTGCAAAAGATTTTCCTTATATTTCTTGGCCGACAAATGGCGCTCGTCTGTGGACACCTATACCATTGAAAAATAGTTCATTACGAGTTGCATTGGCTGCAAAATCTAATAGTCATTTAGGGAAATATTTAGGATTAGTTAAATTGGGGCATTCAAGTATGGGGCAAGTATATCCAGAGACGTCATTAGGAGGAAACGGAGGAATTGCTAGTATCCCTGGAATGGATTTGGTGGCTTCTTTAGAAAGAACACAAGGGAAAAGTATTTTACTGCAGGCTGGGGCAAGAGGTATAAAAAATGGCTTGCAGGCTGGACATCATCCGACAGATTCTTTTGCAAATCCCCAGACTAAGGTTGTGCTAAAATCATTTGCAGATTTACCAAATTTAAACTACTCGATTTCTTTTTCTCGCTTAAATCCGAAACCATACAAGAAGGGTGAATGGATAGAACAATCTTATAAGAAAGCGAGTCGCTCCTATGACATAAAAGTTAGGACAAAAAAACATTTGTTAAGTTTATTAGCATTGATGAATGGTGATCCTACTTTCAAACTTAGATCCTTTAAAGGGAAATTTTTCAAAGATGGTGTGTATTTCATTGATAATAGTTCTATTGTAGGGAAGCTGTCAGCTAGATCTTTGACGGTAGAGGAAATTGTTGCTGTTGGTAAGATATTAGGAGCGCAATTAGCATTTGAGGGAAATCCACAGGCATATCTGCGAGGTGTCAACTCTTTCTATCAACTCAAAGATTATATATATGGGAGAAGTTCGAATGATATAGTTTATTTGCTTGATTCGAAGCAGCTAGTTCCTGTGAAAGAAAGTCTAATCAGAAATGACCCAAAAGCCATACAAACGCTCTTTGAAGATGTTCAATTCTTCTTTAAAGAGAATGTGAAAATTATAAGTTTGGATTAGCAGTGGTAAGCACAATGTTAAAAATAATGTGTACAATTATAATTCCCTATACTTTATCCATGATTGTTTTAGCTGGTGAAAGTATAGGGAAGTTTATGGTTGAGCCATATAGTATTCGTATATCTTGGCAACATAATCATGATGACGAGATGCTTGATGTTGAAGCTTTAAATAAAGAATGGCCGATGGTTTGCAAAACCGTAGGTGAGGCTTTTGTTAATCCTTCAAGTGCTTGGGGACAGGGGTTGTTTTCATCTTATTCTTGTGATGATCCAGAAAGTGATAAAGGTAGATCTAACTCGACTAATCGTGAAGTCGAGCTAAAAATTAATGATTCGATAAAAAAAATGGTAATGACGATTCAAGGTAAACGAGCAAATATTGGAATTTTTTCTAAACTTATTTTACCAGGTTCTGATAAAAGTATTTTATTGCTGCGTAATAGGGATTTACTACAAGGGATAGTAACTTATTTAATTGATTATCTACCTGTGGCAATGAGGTTGACAGAAAAAAATTTTGATAAAAAGTCAGGAAAAATAGTGTTGAACTTTTCTTCTATTAATAGCTTAGAGGAAAATGTTAATTATCCTGAAAAATTGACTTTGTTTAAGATTGGTTGGGATAGGCGGTTTAAGCTATGGAAATTGAGAAAGGTGTCAGAAACTCAGAAAGTAGTCGTGGAAGTCCTAGAGCTTGATAAGGCTCTTCATCAAAAAAAAGAGCAGAAGTCCAAGGTCGTTCTTAGTTGGAAAGTCCTAAATCCCGAATCTATTGACATGACTGATGGGGCGATTTGGGCTCATTATTATCAAGGTCCAGGACAACTTAGATCTGAGAAAAAGAAGGTGATTAGAAAAATTCACAAGGCTATCGAAAGTGACAGCGTATACGACTATATGGAAAATAAGAGCTTCTTGACTAGTATTTTAACTGCTCCTATAAGTTCGGCATATCTAGGTGCTCGTTTTGGCTTTCCACAATTAAAAGGAGTTGCTTATGCAGATAAAGCTAGATTTGTCGGTCTGTTTGCAGAAATAAGATCTGGTTGGTTTGATGGCTTCAGATTAGTCGCTGATAATTGGCCTAGGGTAGAAGATAAGATTAATGATAACGGAGATATAGGCAGATTCGAAGCTTTGCGGGTCGTGTTAAATTGGTCGTTTCGTTTTAAGATGCCTTTTCTTGTTGATAGTATTGATATTACACCAGCTATAGGTCAGTGGAGTTTTTTAATTGACTTACCTAATGGAGATGAAGTTGTTACATTCGAGACTAAAAACGCTTTAAGTTTTGGTTTAGGATTAGGCGCCGAGTGGACTGGTGTTAATTATATACTTAGGCTTTGGTACAACAGGGATTTTGCATTTGCGATGTCAAAAGCTAAAGATTCTGCAAATGTGGTGACGCAGCGGGGAGGAATAGATTTTATGTACCGGCTCTTGGATTTTAGGATCGGGACCAAAGCTTATACTATTTCTGCATTGGCATTTATGGCTGGAGATAATATTTATGTAGAAAAAATCGAGAAAGAAGATCCAAATGTTGTTTTGAAAAGTGTGGTGAATTCAATTACCTATGTTCAAGCATACGCCGGTGGAGGGCTGTCGTTTTCTTGGTGAAAATTGTTAGGGTATGATTAATGCGTCAAGGTATAATAAAATTATCAAATCTGAACAAAAGATTACTGCTTTTTGTAATTTCCATTAAAGGCATCCTAAAAGCTATAATAATTTTCTTGATTTTAGTTGGATTATACATAGAGGTGGTGGCTTATGCGGATGAAAACGTAAGAATTGGCAATAAGAGAACGATTGATAAAAAGCAATCTGATACAGGCGAGGCGAATTCTAAGCCTCAAAACTTCAATGCTTGGCTCAATGAGGGTATTAATAAATTACAAGATTTAGCAGATCAGCATTACTTACCCTTAAATGTAGCAGTGGTCGAGTCGATGTCGGAAAAAGGGGACTTCAGATTAAAAAAGATTGATACGAAGGTTTTTAATGAAATGGGAATGTTACGATTAATCGATGATGATGCTCTAGGCTTTTCTCAGTTGTTCAATAAGGCATTGATTAAACGTATTAAGAAAACGGAGCGTGGTGCTGAACGATCTGTTCAAATTTTATTTGGATTATCGAATGCGGATTTGGCATTACACGTTCCAGATGATAAGCAAAGTCACTGGAGCCTTAGGTATGATAATGGAAAATCTATTGAAATAGTAAGTGATACTGGTCGCCCTAAGTTAGCTAAAGAGATGAAAGATAGCCAAGAAGTGACGCTAATTTATGATTGGATCCTTTCAAGTTTGGGATACAATGGTGTCATTTTAGATAAGAAAGGCAAATATTATTTGGTGGCAGGCCTGCAAAGGTTGCTCAAACCAGGTGGGCAGGCAGTTGTTTTAGGAGAAAGTGCGAAAGTTAACTTAGTGAATAAAGATTATAGAAATGGCACTGCTTTACTTAAAGTGATTAAATCATCAGGACCTTTTGCTATTCTTAAATTGACATTTCAAAAACCAGCCAAACCAGCACCAAGAGTCGGTGATAAAATCTCCTTATCGATGTAACCTTTAGCCCATTTATTGTATAATTACAAAATAGCTTGACTATATCGTTTAAGAGGAATAGCTGATATTATATTAGAAACATTCTAATATAACGTAATTTATAAGTTCTTTCAGAAATTAACCCGGATCCGAATTTCTAGCCGGTTGCGTCGTCGCTTTGTCGTCAGGAAATCCTCATGTACCAACATGTACACTGCGGTTTCCCACCTCTCGCGCCTAGCACCTGAGCGAACTTCGAATCCGGTGAAAATACTACAGTTTTTCAAAAATTTCAAATCCCGGGTATAATCGTTATGAGTAAGTAAATTTAATATTCTTTCTTTACTTTTTGATAACGCTATTTTTTAACATAAGAGTTATGAGAATAAATGTGCAAGGAGGTTAAGAGTGAGTAATTCAATCATAAAGGATGCAGTAGTTGTTTTAGCAAAAGAGTATCCTGACATTGATAGATCGACTTTGACCACCTTATGTAAGACACAATTTAGTTGGTCTTTAAAAGAAAAAGACATGAATAAAACTATGTGCCAGGAGGTAATTAACTCTATGGTTTTTATGAGAGAAACTGGAGTATTCGAGGAGGAAATGAAAAAAATTGCATTGAGAGCAAGGGAACAATATCGTGCTGGTATTGACGATCTTGTAGGTGAACTTACTGAAGAGAAATAAGCTGTTCTAAGAAGCTTTTCAACTTTAAACGAGAGAATAATATACTTTGGCAAGGTGTTTAGCGCTGCTATCCCATTTTGGAGCCTTCTCTATATGATCTCCAATATCACGGTGAAATTTTTGAGTAAACTTTAGATTGGCTGCATATTCGATAGCCGTTATCCAGTCGAAAATTGTGGCTGATTGGTTCATCGGAACGCCCACCAAATTACCTACAGTTTCGTCTAGGGCACTACCACTTGTATAGACCACGGGAGTTCCAGACGCCAAGGCTTCGGCTGCTGGGAGGCAGAAACCCTCATAGAGGCTTGGGTGTACAAAAACATTGGATTCTCTATAAAGCTTTTTGAGAGCATTTTTGTCAATATTGGATACAACTCGTAGGGATCCCAGCTTTATCAAGGCTGGCGCATTTTTGTGAGCCCATTTTACTCCGTGATCGTCGGTAACAAGTATTGCTTTGAATTCGTGGGGTTTCTTATAGAGGATATTGCACAGAAGTTCTAAGCGTTTGTATGATTCAAACCTAGAAACAGCTAGGAGCTTAATGGTACTTCCCGTTTTTAACAATTCTCCGCTAAACTTCTGCTCTTTATCGAATTCATAAAAACCGTTGGGGATGGTAACAATTTTGTGCGCAAAACTAGGAAAAAGGTGTGCAAGACCTTCGGTTGTCCAGCGAGATACAGATATGATTTTGTCAGCGGTCTGCATAATCCGTGGGAGTAAATATTTAAACTGTCGATAATAAGCCTTTGAAATGCTTTTTGGAGCAAGTAGCGGGATCAGATCGTGAATCGTAATGACACCTTTAAATTGAAGTCTTTTGTAATATTTTTGTCAATTGGTATGTTTAAGTTACTTAAGCCATGAAGGATGATGGTTTCATTGGAGCTCTCTTGTTTTTCTAACAACATAGCTAGGTGATGCAAAACTCTATTTGGCCATACAACTTTAGAGTTTGCGAGGCGTTGAAACCATTTTGCTCTTGGTAGTTCAATGCAGTTTAGACCAGAAAATAACTTAGCACAGTTTGCTTTACCAATAATTACGGGTCTTATCCCTAATTTTTGCAACTCTAAAGATAATGCATGGGAGTGGGAATAAATGCCGCTATTGGCTCTATCTAAGCCATAGCCATCCCAAAAGATCAAAGGATTGTCTGCGTCATTTCCCATAGATTACTTCAATTTACTCTTATGACTTGCTTGCTGTTGCAAGAAAAATCAATATTAAGCATGTAACTTATAAATTAAATTGTTCAACCATTGTTCAATTGAGGGCTATGAAATTCTACCTCAACAAGCCTACCATAAATATAGGATTTAGATAAATCTATCTATATTTTGCCAAAATGGCATTTCATTGATTTATAAACAGGCAGATTAACTTTTTTCTTTAGCAATATAACGTCCTAAAAATACATTCTAAGTACTAAGATGTCCTTAAAAAGTTGTAAATAAAGTAATAAATAGGAAATAATCGTTTCATTTCAGCTCGCTATTTGGCATTAATATTACCGAAGTTAATTTATAACTTTATTTTTGCCAGAAAAATAAGCTGTATTTATTTGTATAGCGGCTAATTTTACATTTGGAGGTCTTATGAGACATTTGTTAGCAAAATTTTTAACAACGTCGATATTGGGGGTAGCTATTGTTGCTCCTGCATATGCTGACAAAGCTAAAGAAATCAAAATTGGCATTGCCGGTCCGCATAGTGGAGCTTATGCAGCTTTTGGTGAGCAGCTTTGGAGAGGAACAAAAAAGGCCGCAGATGATATCAATAAAGCAGGTGGTATTGATGGAATAAAAATTAAATTGGTGAAGGCAGATGATGCGTGTGAGCCAAAACAGGCTGTTTCTGTTGCTAATAGGCTTGTTGATTTAGATAAGGTGCAAGCAGTTGTTGGACATTTTTGCTCGTCATCTACTATCCCCTCCTCTAACGTTTATGATGAGGCTGGAGTTTTGATGATTACACCGGCATCCACAAATCCAAAAGTGACAGAGAGGAAAATGCAGACCATCCTTAGAACTTGCGGACGAGACGACCAGCAAGGTGTAGTTGCTGCAAATTATATTGTAAACCAATTAAAAGCAAAAAAAGTTGTTGTTGTTCACGATAAGGATACATACGGGCGAGGGCTTGCTGACGCGATGATGGCACAGCTACATAAACTTGGAAAAAAAGAAGTTCTTTATGAAGGGTTAACTCGTGGTGAAAAAGATTTCAACGCACTCGTTACAAAGATTAAATCAACGAAGGCTGATGTAGTTTATTTTGGCGGCTTGCATACTGAGGCAGGACCATTATTGAGACAAATGCGTGAACAGGGTTTAAAGGCTAAATTTGTATCTGGAGACGGTATTGCTTCAACTGATTTTGTTACGACAGCAGGTGGAAACAAGTTTGTCGATGGCGCCTTTATGACTTTTGGTGCCGATCCTCGTAAGTTACCTTATGGAAAAAAAGTTGTTGAGGAGTTTCGAAAGGAGAAATATGAGCCAGAATCGTATACTCTTTATGCTTATGCTACGATTCAAGCGATTGCAGCTGCAGTAAAAGGTACCGGTGGTAAAACTGATGGAGTTGCACTTGCAAAATGGTTAAAGGCTCATACTGTTCCTACTGTGATGGGCGAAAAAGCATGGGATGACAAAGGCGATTTGAAGGTTTCCGACTATGTTATGTATAAGTGGAGTCCAAATGGCAAGTATTCAGAAGTAAGTGCTCTTTCGGGCAAAAAAATATAAGAGGATAGTTCAAAGGCTTAACAGGTTGTTAGAATCTGTCTGATGTGTGTAGAGTCTGCTAATGAAGGGCGTCCTAGTGTTATATTTTATAATGAAGACGTTTTTTTGGATGAAATGCGGATATTGCATCATCAGATAGATTGTAGTACTTAGAGGATTAAAAGCTATCAGATAAGGCTTGCCTAAAATATATGATGAAACCGTATGTTTGGTAAGACGGCGAATGTTCTTTAGGTGTAATACAGCATAGCAGGCTTCGCTTTTCTTAATAAGTGTTTTAAATATTACCAAAATGTAGTAGCGTGCTGCTGTTAATTCTAATTGCATAGATGTGGTTGTTGGTAAATGGATGCGTTTGTTTTTGGACAGCAAATTGTAAATGGCTTGGTTCTAGGTTGTACCTACGGGTTGATCGCTGTTGGTTACACTATGGTTTATGGTATTATCGGGATGATAAATTTTGCTCATGGCGAAATTTACATGATTTCTGCATATTTGACTGCGATATTTTTAGCCTGCCTGGCTTTCTTTGGTGTAGATTCTGTTTTCCTTTCGCTAGCACTAACTTTAGTCGGAGCCATAGTTATTACCAGCCTTTATGGATGGGCTATTGAAAGGCTTGCGTATAAGCCTCTGAGATCATCAACGCGTTTAGCACCATTGATTTCTGCTATTGGAATGTCCTTAATCTTACAAAACTATGTACAAATTAGTCAGGGTGCTCGTAATCAGGGTATTCCAACACTATTGCCTGGTGAAATCAAGTTTGGATCAGGACAGCACTTTTTTCAGATCACCTATGTACAGGTTTTAATAATTGTTGTGTCGTTATTGAGTATGGGAGTTTTGAGTTATATCATCAATCGTACGAGTTTAGGGCGCGCCTGTAGGGCTACCCAGCAAGATCAAAAAATGGCGGCAATTCTTGGGATCAATACCAATAGGATCATTTCGACAGTGTTTGTGCTAGGTTCTTCGATGGCAGCAGTCGCTGGCGTGTTGGTATCAATGAATTATGGATCTTTTGATTTTTTTGTCGGATTTGTGACTGGAATTAAGGCATTTACTGCAGCAGTCCTCGGAGGGATAGGGTCATTGCCAGGGGCATTGTTGGGTGGTGTAGTGCTTGGGCTTTCTGAATCTTTATTCTCTGGATTTATCAATACTGATTACAAAGATGTTTTCGCATTCTCTCTTCTCGTCTTGATATTAATCTTTAAGCCAAGTGGTTTACTTGGAAAACCAGAAGTTGAAAAGGTATAATGGATCGCGTGACAAAACCATCATTATTGGACTCTTTAAAGAAGAGTTTAGCCACAGGTGTGCTGGCCTTCGTTGTCTTATCTCCGATCACCGGAATAGTTTTAGATGGCTATAATTTTGATAGTCATTTTGAGCGCCCTTTGGTGCTAGCACTAACTGTGATGATTTTACGTTTTATTTTGGATCAGTATGGTTTTTTATTAAAAGCAAAGGATGTGGAAAAGAAGGATTCAGCTTTATCTTTGTTAGAAAAGCTTTCTTTTCACACATTAAAAGGTAAAATCCTAATTTTTTCCGCATTGTTTATTCTTATGGCGTCGATACCATTTGTACTTAGTAAATATTGGATTACTGTTTTTATATTAGCGCTCATTTATGTATTGCTAGGATTAGGGTTAAATATTGTTGTTGGTTTGGCTGGGCTGTTAGATCTAGGTTTTGTTGCTTTTTATGCGGTTGGAGCTTATGGATATGCACTTTCTTACCAATATTTAGGGGTTGGTTTTTGGGGGGCTATTCCATGTGCTGCACTCACAGCAGCTTGCTTTGGGGCAGTTTTAGGGTTTCCGGTGTTGAGAATGCACGGAGATTATCTTGCGATTGTCACATTGGGGTTTGGGGAAATTATCCGCCTCATCCTTAATAATTGGCTTGAGTTTACAGGCGGCCCCAATGGCGTTAGAGCTCCAGTTCCAACTTTTATGGGATTGGAATTCACGAGACGGGCAAAACAAGGGGGAGTTCCATTTCATGAGTATTTTAATATAGAGTATTCAAGTTCTTATAAATACATGTTTATTTACTTAGTATTGTTAGTCGTAGTGGCTTGTGTTCTCTATTGTGGAGAGCGCCTTAAAAAAATGCCGATAGGTCGGGCATGGGAAGCGTTGCGTGAGGACGAAATTGCTTGCCGCTCGTTAGGGCTTAATCATGTTACGGTGAAGCTTTCTGCGTTTAGCACTGGAGCTATGATAGGTGGTATTGCTGGTGTCTTTTTTGCTGCCTATCAAGGATTTGTGAATCCATCTTCATTTACATTTTTTGAATCAGCATTAATTTTAGCAGTGGTGGTACTCGGAGGGCTTGGGTCGTCCGTGGGTGTCGTCCTTGCTGCTGTTGCTCTTACTGTATTACCAGAAGTACTACGCGAATTTGCTAGTTACCGGGTTTTAATTTTTGGAGTTCTGATGGTGTTGATGATGATTTGGAAGCCAAGGGGTTTGATAAAAATGGCGCGCCCCCGGCTTATCCGCTCGAAAGGCTGAGAACAGAATGGTAGAAGCGGTGAAACAGAATATTTTGGATGTTAGGAATCTTACGGTCCGATTTGGCGGTATTGTTGCGCTTGATAAAGTTAATTTTGGGGTAGAAAAAGGATCTATTACAGCGCTAATAGGCCCAAATGGAGCAGGTAAAACCACTGTTTTTAACTGTCTTACGGGATTTTATAAATCGACGGAAGGCTCTATAGATTTTGGTGTTGAAGGTAAGAGGATAAACATTGAAAAAGTTTTGGGCGAGCCTTTTGAGCTTAGTGACTGTCTGAAGCCTAGCTCGTTTGTCCACAAGTTATATTATAAAACATTAGGTGGATCGCATTTGGTTGCCCGAGCGGGGTTAGCTCGAACGTTTCAAAATATTCGGCTTTTTGATGAGATGACTGCGATTGAGAATTTAATGGTTGCTCAGCATATGAATGCAAGGTCTGGTCTTATATCTGGGTTGTTAAATTTGCCTGGGTATCGAGCTTCCGAGCAAGAACATATTGATCGGGCTTATCAATGGTTGGATATTATTGATCTTACTAAAGATGCTAATCGTTTAGCAAGTGAGCTGCCTTATGGACACCAAAGGCGTTTAGAAATTGCCCGGGCCATGTGTATTGATCCTAAAATGATTTGTTTAGATGAACCGGCTGCAGGATTGAACCCTGCTGAGACGGAAGACTTAGCAAGGTTGATCCAACGTTTGCGTGATGAATATCACGTTACAGTTTTTGTCATTGAACATGATATGGCTTTGGTTATGGATATTTCAGATCAAATTGTAGTTTTGAATTATGGGCAAGTGATAGCACACGGAGAGCCGGAGAAAATTAAGAATGACCCGACGGTTCTAGCAGCTTACCTTGGCACGGAGGAAAGCTAATGCAAGCGCAAAAGGCCGAACCTATGCTAGAGATTATGGATTTGCATTCATATTATGGGAGTATCCAAGCACTACATGGTGTTTCTCTTGTTGTTAACAAAGGTGAGATAGTTACTTTAATTGGCAGTAATGGAGCTGGTAAGAGCACTTTGCTAATGACTATTTTTGGTAATCCATTAGCCCGTTCAGGTAAAATAAGATACTTGCAAGAAGATATAACCAAGGTTGATACGTTTAAAGTTGCTGAAAAAGGTATCGCCTTAGTCCCTGAGGGCAGGCGAATTTTTTCTTCTATGACCGTTGAGGAAAATTTAAAAATGGGTACCATTTCTATTGGTGATACCTATATGGATGAAGATTTAAATAAAGTTTATGGGCTTTTCCCTCGGTTAAAAGAGCGGCATTTTCAACGGGCAGGAACTTTATCCGGTGGCGAACAGCAAATGTTAGCAATTGGACGTGGACTGATGGCGAGACCCAAGCTTCTCTTACTAGACGAGCCGAGTTTGGGTTTGGCACCTATTATCGTGAAACAGATATTTAATATAATTAAAGAAATAGCACAGCAGGGTATCACTATATTTTTGGTAGAACAAAACGCTAACCATGCTTTGAGGCTTGCAAATAGAGCTTATGTACTGGTCAACGGGGAAATCCGCTTATCCGGCACAGGGGAAGAACTGCGTAATGATCCTGAAGTGCAAAAGGCTTATCTAGGTTCTTAAAAAAATTATCTAGCTACTGTCTTCACATTTTACCGCCCTCACATTTTACCGTCATCTTGAGCAAAGCGAAGGATCTAACTTCTGGAATTTACAATAGTTCCTAGAATCTCTCTGAGCTTCAGGGAGCGAAACTACCTCTTAATATTCATTTACCATCATTCTCCGAGATCTTTCGCTTTGCTCAAGATGACGAGATTTTATATTCATACAGGATGTGCTTTGAGTGTCTTTTGAGTGCTTTTTAATGGAGTTTCTTCTTAAACGTTAGAACAAGGTAGGCATATCGCTAGGAAAGTCTGTCATAAGAAAATTCCCACTTTTCATAACTGCATTTATAATTTGGCACCGTTCGCTTATATCGTTTTGACATGAATCCTGTAGTGCTTCTAACGCTTCACGATCTAATTGATTTTTAGAAAATGGCTTTATAGCTTTAGATATGAAAGCTCCATTAGCAAACTCATTTGACGCAGGAGATTCACCAGCATGACAGGCAGAACAAGTCGTATTGGTTTTTGCTTCGTTCAGAATTCTTTCATAAGCAGCGCTTTCGGATAGCTCTTTAGTTACTGGAAAAGCAATTTCGCCTTTGATCGATTGATAATCCGAAATTAGATAGCTAAACTCTACAACCTCGGATCCTTCTCCGGTCGGAACAAAGCTTATGAGCAATTTGTTTAGAAAAATAAAAAATCTTGGATTATCTTTTCCTAAAGCTGGTTGGACACTAAGGGTGCTGGTTGTTGCATTAATTATTAGTGGCTTAGGTAAGGCTGAAATAAAACATGGGATACCAACTGGATGTGAAAGTGTATTTATTAGCTGGATGGCTTCTTCAATAGTCTTAAGATTGTTAACTTCTTGGGCTGCCGAGCAAGGGTGGTTATCTATTTCTTCTTTTTGTGGAGTGCTCTCTTGTGATTGGGTAGTAGTATCCTCATTATTTTCTTTTTCTTCATCTTCAGGCTCATCTTGAGAGCCTTCCGCATTTTGACTTTTTTCAATTGTATTTTGTTGCTCTCCACTGCTCTTTTTATCTTCATGGTTGCACGAAATAGTTGCTGTCAGCAGTGATGCAATAACTGCCAAGTAAAAGATTTCAATTTTTAATATTTTCTTGGCAGAGGGGCTTGGTGCTAGGACGACGATATTATTCTTCATAAACCTGAACACAATAAGATGGATCCTTATTTAAGAGCTTTTATTTTGCATACATATTTTACGGGACGTTAGCCACATACAGATTAATAATTATATACACACCTACTTAACTGCCTTATCGACCTAAATTAGGAATTCAAAAGGCTAAGCTGCCAATGTCTTGAATTTGTTGAAAAAATAATTGATTTTTTCTTAAAAAATGAGATGTTTTGCATTAAACATGGTTAAAATATATTCATTTTTTAGAGTTTGATAAGTACATATTTTATAAATCTCTCATCTTGTATGATCTATCTTGGAATCGGTCTTGGCGACATAGACCTATAATTTTTCTCTTCTTTGACTTGAATCGGATTTTTTGTGAAAGATAATGGTTAAAGATTTGTTGATAAAGTAAATCAGTATATATTTAAAAAACGGAGAATTTACCCATGAAGACCAAACGACAATTATTAGTGAAGAGTGCATTAGCAGGAGCATTTGCTTTGACAGCTAGCCTTTCATTAGCTGATGGCATGGATGATGCTAAAGGCAAGGAAAAGTGTTATGGGGTAGCTAAAAAAGGTCAGAATGATTGCGGTAATGGTAGCCATGGTTGTGGTGGGCATGCAACAAAAGACTACGATAAGAGTGAATGGAAATATGTTAAAGCCGGAACTTGTAAAGAGATTCAAAAGAAAGTAATGGGTATGAAAAATAAGAAAGGTAATCACAAGTAGAGCTGAATCGTATATTCGACAGGAATTGCCTCTGATATTTTATTGGAGGCGCCTTATTCTTCGATACCTCTCTCACCAATATAAAAGACATCTTCATTTGAAATTTTTAACCTGATTGATATAGGCAGCATGCTTGGGTGATATTCTTTGTTTATAACATCTCGGATTTTCTCTTTGATTTCATTTAAGCTAGTGCCTTTTACAAAAAATTTTTCAGTAGCGGCTTTTGCGAGAAATTTATTTGAGCCTCTTTTCTTACAATAAAGGTCAATCGGTGTGATGATGGATTAGCTGACCATTGGTATACTAGCTTCCAGTGAGTATATGCGGCAATGATAACGGCAACATGAAAAATCTCGTGCGCTTGAATGACTCCGGGCCATAAAACTGGCCAATCTAAATACATGATGATAGCACCTATACTATAGACACAACCTCCTAATAAAAGTGGCCTAAAAGTATTAAAGCCATAATTTGAATAGAGGAAATAGCCGGTAAAGATACCTATCCAGCCTAAACCAAGATAAAATGCGCTTAATAGCAACTGCGGCATATTTTTCATGAAAATAACGGTTAGAACCAACCCTGTTATGGATAAAATCCATACGAAGGTTGATATAATCCAGCGTTTTTTTCGATTAAAAAAAGTAAAATGGACTGCTGTGAAAGTTCCGGCAATGAGCACATAGATGCCTGCGTGGTCAAGCCGTTGCAATGTCATTCTAGCGACCCCACCTGGTTCCAAAAGGTGATAAACGCCGCTCATTGAAAATAAAAATACTAACGAAAATGTATAGACCGAGTGTCCAAATAAACGATAAGCGTTACCGTGCCCACGAAATAGCAATGAACCACCAGCTATTAAAAGAAAAAAGCTGCGATAAGGTGGCATATGCTTGAAAAAGGCTCACTAAAGCCAGGTATTGGGATAATCGTCATACTGATCCTCCCCTACGAATAGTATATATCTATTTGTATCAATTTAAGCATCAACTCTCAATCTTTTATCGAAATATTAAGATTAGTCAGCTTTCGACGCAAGCTCGTTCTTGGAATGCCTAATGATGCAGCTAAAGATGTTTTGGTTGTCGAGCACCCTAAGGAAGCTATATGTTTTTTTATGATAAATCTTTCATAATCGCGAATGGCTTCTGTAAGGGATTGGCGGTACGTTGGCTCCAGATTTAAATGGCAATCCGACAGATTACCTAAGGTTGCTGTCTCTTTCCTAGCAAATTTATCGAGAAATTCGTTTGGTAGATCCGAGATAGAAATCATTTTCTGATTTGTTGTTTCCAATATACTGAGGACGAGATTTTGTAGCTGCCTTACATTGCCTGGCCAACTATATTGTTCAAATAAATGGATGCAATCTTTTGAAAATTTTTTATCTTTGTGTTTGTCATGAGTTGCGATGATGTGATGGACTATGACTTCAATGTCTTCCGGCCTTTCCCTCAAGGGTGGAATCGTAATTTGTAGCCGCGTAAACCGTGACAGGAAGTCTTGTCGAAAATTACCACGAGCTATCTTGTATTCTAAATTAGCATTTGTTGCAGCGATGATGCGAAATTCGATAAATTCAGTAGCGGTGGAGCCTACTTTTTTATTTCACCGTATTCAGCTGCCCTAAGTAAGGCGGCTTGAGCACGTATGTGATAGATCACCAAACTCGTCTAGAAATAACGAGCCTCCACGGGCTGCGGCTATTAGTCCTTCATGACGAGAAATAGCACCGGTGTATGAACCCTTGTCATGACCAAATAGTTCGCTTTGTAATAGGCTGTCGCTAATTCCTGCACAGTTCAAGGCTTTGAATGGTAGATGCTTTTCTGCACAGGCCCTTGCTACAAGCTCTTTGCCTACACCTTCTTCGCCACGTATCAATACGTGAGTTTTGGGGTTCTCTAAGGCATAGCTTGTTAAAGCAAAAACATTTTTCATTGCATCTGATTTAAAAATAGCGCCTACTCGTTTTGCGTTTTCTATCCCAGTTTTGTATCTGAATTGTTTCTCTCTTTCTGATTTTTCAAGGTCTATAAAACAACTAGTGATTAACTCAGAGATTTCATACATACTGTTGCGTGTTTTTGAAAGATAATCGGCACCGAGATTTTTGCATTGCAACATTGTTTGATAATCATCTCTATTTGAAAATATAGTGATTTTTGTTGTGGGTGAGAGGTTCTTGCATCGTTGTAGTAATTCAAATCCAATCGGATTCTTGGTATCAAAATAAATGTCTAACAATATTAATTTATAGTTTTTTTTCTTGACTTGCCAAATACATTCATTGGGTGTTGATGCAATATCTATTTCGACATCTATAGTTGCTGAGAGAAAATCGGACAAGTGGCTTTGCCATAGTTTTGCTTCAAAGCCAGCAATAAGAATGCGAGGTTTCATAACAGAATTCTCCTATTGAGATCTTGATAGGTTAAAAGGTTAGGTGAAGGTATAGATAGCTTGATAAAAGTGGGAGGGTATATACTCCGTTAATGGTATTGCAGGAATTTTGGATTGTGGCCTTACATGAGTGGTGCTTACCACGGAAAGTATTTTTGCAAGCATAGGGCCAAAATATATTACCTCTGCTAGCAGTTGGGCCTAAGGGTAAAAAATAGTTAAATTTAGCTGTTTAATAGAATTTATAGCCTCTTACCTTATCGATGATAGATGGTAATTGGCTCAAATTATAGAGCTTTGAATTGAATAAAGTGGTCCAGATATTGTCATAGAATGTCTAAATTTGAACCACATTGAACTGTTCTTATTTGCCAGTGGCAAAGACAATGAAGATCGAATGGTAAGCTATCTATTTATAATCATAAATATTTTCTCAAGTAATATGGTGATCCTATATTTCGGGTCTCTTTCTAAGACTTTATATTGGAGCTATAGCTTGACTGTTAAGACGGTTGCGATAGTGTGAACCGCTACTCTATAAGTTAGGTCGTTTTAGCATGTAACACCGAACTGTGGAGACTAGATTTAGCAGTCCTAAAACAATTATGACCCACTAAAAAGCGCAAATTTAGGAAGGGTATGGAAACATTAATATGAGTCGAGTAGATAATTTTATGAGCCATGAGGTTTTGGATCATCAAGATACACCGCTGAGACAACTTTTAAAACATACATCCCAGCATAGACCAACAGTTATTAAAGCTACAGTATGTTCGGTTTTAAATAAAATTTTTGATATCGCACCTGAAATATTAATCGGTATTGCTATTGATGTTGTTGTTAATAAGGAACAATCATTTTTAGGGCGTTTTGGTGTTGTCGAACCAATGCAACAAATTTCCTTATTGGGAATACTAACCTTTTTAATTTGGGCATGTGAGTCGATTTTCGAATATTTTTATTTAGTGATGTGGAGAAATTTAGCGCAAACGATCCAACATGAGCTTAGAAAAGAAGCTTATAATCATATTCAAAAGCTGGATATTAGTTATTTCGAAGCTAAGCAAATTGGAAATCTCGTTGCCATATTGAACGATGATGTTAATCAATTAGAGAGGTTTTTAAATATTGGAGCAAATAGTTTCATCCAGGTTTTTACAACGGTTATCGCTGTCGGAGGAGTCTTCTTTTATATTTCTCCAATATTGGCAACTTTTTCAATGCTACCCATACCTATTATTTTAGCTGGAGCATTCTATTTCCAAAGACGCGCTCAACCTTTGTATCATGATGTTAGAGAAAAGGCGGGACTTTTAAGCGCAAGGTTGGCTAATAATATTTCTGGTATTGCGACGATAAAAAGTTTTACGGCGGAAGCCAGGGAGTTGGATCGCTTGTCGATGGATAGTGCTGGATATTGCAAAGCCAATGGCCATGCAATAGCTCTGAGCTCTAGCTTTATTCCGATAATAAGAATGGCTATCTTGGCAGGATTTCTAGCAACCTTTCTTTACGGTGGGCATTTAGTTTTAAATAATGAGCTTAATGTTGGATCTTATGGAGTGCTTGTTTTTCTGACTCAAAGATTGCTATGGCCTTTGACTGGTATGGCAGAAACCGTTGATTTGTATGAACGAGCGATGGCTTCCACACGAAGAATTTTAACATTAATTAAAACTCCGATTGCTGTGCAATCTGGTAATGGAAAGCTAGAGATTGAGAATGTGAAAGGAAACTTAACTTTTACTTCCTTAAGCTTTTCTTACCCGGAAAGGGAACCGGTACTTAATAACGTTGATATCGAAATTAAATCTGGGCAAACAATTGGAATTGTTGGTCACACTGGCTCTGGAAAAAGTACTATCGTTAAATTGTTATTGAGGTTTTATGATCCTACAAATGGCTCTATTTCATTGGATGGTAAATTACTTCAAAATTACCGCATCAGTGAACTGCGAAAATGTATTGGACTGGTTAGCCAAGATGTCTTTTTATTCCATGGAACTGTTGCTGAGAATATAGCTTATGCTAAGCCCGATGCGTCTCTTGAAGAAATTGAAAGGGTTGCAAAAATAGCAGAGGCGCATGATTTTATTCAGGCAATGCCTAACGGTTATCAAACGGTGATTGGTGAACGTGGGCAGAAACTATCTGGTGGCCAAAGGCAAAGGATTTCTATAGCTAGGGCGGTTTTGAAAAATCCGCCAATTATGATTTTTGATGAAGCGACATCAGCGGTTGACAATGAAACAGAGGCGGCAATTCAAAGAAGTTTGCAAAAAATTACTATAGGTCGAACGACAATAATTATAGCACACCGGCTATCGACGATTGTTCATGCTGATAGAATATATGTCATAGACAAAGGCAAAATTGTTGAGCAAGGAACTTCGCAACAACTGGTAGAAAGTGGCGGAATTTATTCTAACTTATGGAATGTTCAAGTGGGGACTCTAGCGGAGGTGCTGTTTATGACAATTCGCGAGTTTGATAGCATAATTGTCCGTGGAGCTAGAGAACATAATCTAAAAAATATTGACGTCGATATACCTAAGAAAAAATTAGTGGTTATTACCGGTGTTTCTGGTTCTGGAAAATCCAGCTTAGCATTTGATACCATCTTTGCTGAAGGACAAAGAAGGTATATAGAATCTCTTTCTTCATATGCGAGGCAGTTTTTAGGGCAGCAAGATAAGCCTTCTTATGACACGATACGTGGACTTTCACCTACAATTTCTATTGAGCAAAAATCTGCAAGTAAAAATCCTAGATCTACGGTCGGAACTATTACTGAAATATATGATTATTTGCGGGTGTTGTTTGCCAGAGTTGGGGTTCAATATTGCTATAGTTGCGGCAAAAAGGTCGGAAAGGGCAGTGCTGACGGCATCGTTGATCAAATTCTTGGTTATCCGCAAAAAACTAAGATTTTAATTTTGGCGCCAGTCGTTGAAAATAGAAAAGGTGAACATAAAGATTTATTTGAGCAACTCCGTGCCGAGGGTTATAACCGTGTAAGAATAGATGGTTTGGTGCATCAGATTGCAAATGTGCAGGTGTTAGCAAAAAATAAAAAGCACAATATTGAAATTGTTGTAGATCGATTAGTGATAGAGCACTCGCAAGACTTTAGAAAGCGTCTTAACGACTCAGTTGAGATTGCTCTTAAACGTGGCAATGGACGTATTATAGTTCATGTTGAAGGTAAAGAAGACGTTCCTATGAATGAGGAGCGTAGTTGTTGTGGGCACTCATATCCAGAGTTGAGTCCGCAGTTATTTTCCTTTAATTCCCCCTTGGGTATGTGTTTAAAATGCAATGGTCTCGGTAACGTCCAGTCTATGGATGAAAAGAAAATTATTCCTGATGATAGTTTGTCGCTTCGTGAAGGTGCAATCATTCCATGGAAGAACTTGTTTCTTGATAACGGTGAAAAGGAGTCATGGGGCTTAGCCAGAATCAAGTCTATGGAAAAGCAATGGGGAATTGACTTAGATAAACCTTGGAAAAAGCTGCCTAAAAAACATCAAAAAATGATAATGCATGGCTGTAAAACACCGGAGCTGACAGTTAAATGGCAAGGGGGAAAGAGCAATGGATCCTATACCTTTTCATACGAAGGACTAATAAATGCTTTAATGAGAAAGTATCGTAAGACATCTTCTGATACTATGAAATCATGGTATGGAAAATTTATGTCATCTGCACAATGTCCGCATTGTAAAGGATCACGGCTACGAGAAGAGGTTTTATATGTAAGAATTAAAAATAAATCTGTAGGTGATGTGACAGGTTTGTCGATT
Organism: Bdellovibrionota bacterium; assembly: GCA_041391425.1. Classification (GTDB taxonomy): domain Bacteria; phylum Bdellovibrionota_B; class Oligoflexia; order Oligoflexales; family JAWKNZ01; genus JAWKNZ01. Next base: position 91,584 of record JAWKNZ010000005.1, on the reverse strand, counting down.
CAAGAATTATATGACTTCTTCAGCAAATTAGAATTAAAGGGTAATGACAAAATTATTGCCGAGGAGTTACTCAAAGAAATCGTAAGTCGTATTGAATTTTTGATCAATGTCGGATTAGATTATTTGTCTCTTGATCGCAAAGGTCCAACTTTATCTGGAGGTGAAGCACAGAGGATTCGTCTTGCTTCGCAGATAGGCTCTGAATTAACGGGAGTTTTGTATATTTTGGATGAACCTTCTATAGGTTTACATCAAAGGGACAATAAGAAACTCCTAAAAACATTATGCCATTTGCGAGATATTGGTAATTCCCTATTAGTTGTGGAGCATGACCAAGAAACAATGGAACTTTCTGACTGGCTCATAGATTTAGGCCCAGGAGCTGGACATTTGGGTGGACAAGTCGTTGCAGCAGGAACGCCGGCACAGGTTAAACGTTACAAACAATCAATGACTGGAAAATATCTATCTGGAAAGGAAAAAATTCCTATTCCTGAAATGCGAAGAAAATTTAATCTCGTACTGGGTAAGAAAATTACTTTAACAGGGGTAAGTGAGAATAATTTGCGCAATGTTTCTGTCGATATACCATTAGGTTTATTTACTTGTATCACAGGGGTTTCAGGTGCAGGAAAATCGACCCTAATCAATCAAGTATTGTATCCATTGTTATCCAATAAATTGCATCAATCTTCGGCACAGTTGGAGAATATAAAAGCGTTTCAGGACTTGAATTGCTTGATAAAGTTATAAACATAGATCAAAAGGCAATTGGTAGAACGCCTCGGAGCAATCCTGCTACATATACTAAAGTTTTTGATCATATACGTGATTTCTTTGCTTTATTACCAGAGTCTAGGATGCGTGGATATAAAAAAGGACGTTTTTCTTTTAATGTTAAAGGAGGGCGCTGTGAGAACTGTCAGGGTGATGGGCATATTAAAGTCGAAATGCATTTTTTGGCCGATGTTTACGTGCCATGTGAAGTTTGTGAAGGAAAGAGGTTTAATCGCGCAACTTTGGAAGTTAAATATAAGTCATGTTCTATTTCCGATGTCTTAGATTTATCTGTTTTTGAAGCTAGGGAATTGTTTGCAAACCATCACAAAAAATCACTACGATATTGGATACGCTGTTACATGTGGGCCTTGGTTATGTCAAGTTGGGGCAATCGGCAACGACATTGTCAGGAGGAGAAGCACAGCGGATTAAATTAGCACGAGAATTAGCAAAAATTGCGACAGGAAGAAGTCTTTATATATTAGATGAACCTACGACAGGATTGCACTTTAGCGATATTAGAAAGCTTTTGGACGTTTTACAAACTTTAGTGGATGCAGGGAATACTGTTGTCGTTATTGAGCACAATCTTGATGTGATTAAGACCGCAGACTGGATTATCGATGTTGGGCCGGAAGGTGGGTCAAAAGGTGGAAAAATTGTTTGTTATGGTTCTCCTGAAAAGGTAGCTGCCGCTAAAGGCAGTCATACAGGAAAATTTTTGGCAAAAATATTAAAATAGATATTAAAGAGAGCAAAATCTATCTGACAAGGCTTGCCTAAAAAAATGAGGAGATAGTACCTTTAGCGCAGCAACGAATATTTTTTAGGTGTAACGCGGTATGATAGGTTTTTTGCTACCTTTAATAAGGACTAGTTAGGATTTAGATCAAGGAAAATTATAGAATGAAGCGGATTAGATTAAAATCATATACATTGATTATAAATTTATTTATTGCGTTTATCTGTTTTTATACCGGTGTTAGCTATGCATCCGAAAATCCATTAGCCCCACAGAGGATGAAATCTCCTAGAGAGACTGTGAGTTTATTTTTTCAAGAAATGAATCAATATAAAGCGGATCTTGATGCTGGTTTATCTGGAGAAAGGCATTTAGATAATGCCGTTAGAGCTTTAGATTTGGGAGAAATTCCCCTTGTAATACGTGAGCAAAAAGGACGTGAAGCTGCAATTTTTTTAAAAGAAACTATAGATCGCGTGTTGGTAGTAAACTTTGCAAGTGTTCCTGATATTATGCAAGTGATGAAAAATTCAATTGAAACTTGGGCTTTTCCTAATACTGAAATTATTTTAGTAAAAATCAAACAAGGAGATAGAATCGGAGACTTTTTATTTAGTCAAGAAACGGTTTATCGCGCAGAAGAATTTTTTAAGAAAGTAAGGACATTGAAGTATCAACCGGGCTCGGGCAATGGTGCAAATTATCAGGAGCCTTGGTTGGAACGTAATATGCCACAATGGAGCCGTGAGAAAACGTTAGGGCTATTTAGGTGGCAATGGATTGCTATTTTCGTTTCTATACTTTTAGGCTTTATATTAAAAAGCATTACTCAATTTAGTGTACAAATATTGAAGAAGATTACTGAAAAGTCTGCGGCACAATGGGATGAACATCTAGTTGAGATTATTGATCGACCTATTGGTTTAATTGTTGCCTCTGTCTTCTGGTACTTTTCTCTAAATGTGATCCGATTGGAAGGATTTTCTCTTACAGTTCTTCTTTTTTTGGTTCAGGGGATATTTAGTTTTTCTACCATTTGGCTGGTATACCGGCTTGTAGATGTTGTTTCTGATTACTTAAATCATGTTGCTAGAAAAACGGAGTCCTCTTTAGATGACCAGTTGGTTCCGTTATTAGCTAAGTCATTGCGGGTGTTTGTGGTCGTATTTGGTGGCCTAATTGCAGTGCAAAATTTTGGTGTTAATGTTATGTCACTTCTTGCTGGGCTTGGACTTGGCGGCTTGGCTTTTGCGTTGGCAGCAAAAGATACAGCTGCAAATTTGTTTGGTTCTATTATGATACTTTGGGACCAACCGTTTCGAGTTGGTGATTGGATTAAAGTTCCCGGGGCAGAAGGCACCGTTGAGGAAATTGGTTTTCGTTCAACGAGAATTAGGACTTTTTATGACTCACAAGTTTCTGTTCCAAATTCACAGATCGCCAATGTCGAAGTTGATAATATGGGAAGGAGAAAGTTTCGTAGAATAACTACTGTATTAGGAGTTACCTATAATACTCCGCCTTCTAAAATTGAGGGGTTTATTGAAGGGATAAAGAATATTCTAAAAACCAATGAATGGACCCGAAAGGATTATTTTCATGTGGTTTTCGAAGGTTATGGATCTTCAAGCTTAAATATCATGCTCTATTTTTTTGTTATGGTGCCAGACTGGAAGCAAGAGCTTTTGGCTAGACAGGATGTCTACTTATCGATATTGAAGCTGGCGCAAGAATTAGGTATCAGCTTTGCATTTCCAACGCAGACACTTCATATCGATTCGATTGATGATGTGGCGATTAAGAATATTCCATAGGAACTTAATGCTTTACTCTTACTTACATGTCTCCAAAAGACTTGGGAGCAGACTTTTTCGTCATTCTGAGCTGAAAGCGAAGAATCTCGATCTTAGTAGTCACGCTTAAAGATTTCGAGGTGTTTCGCTTCGCTCAACATGACGGGCACGGTACTCTGTCACGTTAAGCTGTATATTCCGCCATTGAAATCAAGGCCCTCGTCATTCTGAGCTGAAAGCGAAGAATCTCGATCTTAGTAGTCACGCTTAAAGATTTCGAGGTGTTTCGCTTCGCTCAACATGACGGGCACGGTACTCCGTCACGTTGAGCTGTATATTCCGCCATTGAAATCAAGGCCCTCGTCATTCTGAGCTGAAAGCGAAGAATCTCGATCTTAGTAGTCACGCTTAAAGATTTCGAGGTAGTTAGTTTCGCTCAACATGACGGGCACGGTACTCCGTCACGTTGAGCTGTATATTCCGCCATTGAAATCAAGGCCCTCGTCATTCTGAGCTGAAAGCGAAGAATCTCGATCTTAGTACCCACGCTAAAGATTTCTAGATGTTTCGCTTCGCTCAACATGACGGGCACGGTACTCTGTCACGTTGAGCTGTATATTCCGCTATTGAAATCAAGGCCCTCGTCATTCTGAGCTGAAAGCGAAGAATCTCGATCTTAGTACCCACGCTAAAGATTTCTAGGTGTTTCGCTTCGCTCAACATGACGGGCACGGTACTCTGTCACGTTGAGCTGTATATTCCGCCATTGAAATCAAGGCCCTCGTCATTCTGAGCTGAAAGCGAAGAATCTCGATCTTAGTACCCACGCTAAAGATTTCTAGGTGTTTCGCTTCGCTCAACATGACGGGCACGGTACTCTGTCACGTTGAGCTGTATATTCCGCCATTGAAATCAAGGCCCTCGTCATTCTGAGCTGAAAGCGAAGAATCTCGATCTTAGTACCCACGCTAAAGATTTCTAGATGTTTCGCTTCGCTCAACATGACGCCCTTGCAGCCGTATGGATAAGAACAAGCCTTAATGAAGGAGCTGGCGTGCAAGCTCAACATTTTCGATAAATTCCTGCCTTAGTTCAAACTCATCATGTCCTTTAGTTTTTTTGGCAATCTTGATAATCTCTTTGAGATTCATGTCCCCAAGATAAGGATCTTTTTTTAAGGCCATTGCAAATCCGGCGACGGCGGTGGCAAATCTAAAATCCTCGGAGGCTTGAGCAAAGCTGTGATCTTGATCTTTTAGAGGGAACTCTAATTTTTTACTTTTTTTGCCTAAAGGATCTTTGTAACGAACTTTTACAAAAAGAATTTCATCTGATTGATTATTGCTTTTAACCTTAGTTTCTCTTTGTTTCTGATAACGGAGAGGATCTACTGTCGATGCCGCAATATCGACTCCAGGTGGAACGATTTCATAAAGGGCCGTGACAGTATGTCCAGCACCAATTTCTCCGGCATCTTTGCTGTCGTCATTGAAATCTTGTTTTTTAAGTAGCCGATTTTCGTATCCAATCAATCGGTATGCTTGTACTTTTGATGGATTAAACTCCACTTGAATTTTTACGTCTTTTGCAATGGTATGAAGGGTTTTAAAACGATCTTGTACCAGAACTTTTTTTGCTTCATTTATACTATCTAAATAAGCGTAATGGCCATTACCTTCATCTGCGAGTTTCTCCAAGGTGGAATCTTTATAGTTTCCCATTCCTACGCCGAGAACAGTTAAGAAAATGTCCTCTTTGGCTTTGTCTTTGATTAACTGGACAAGCCCGCCTTTTGATGTTGTTCCTAAGTTAAAATCTCCGTCTGTAACCAAAATGACGCGATTATTGCCCTTAGTAATGAAATTTTCCTTTGCTGTTTGGTAGGCAAGGTCTATACCGGCCGAGCCATTGGTAGAACCACCGGCTTTAAGATTCGTTAAAGCGGAGAAGATAACTTGTTTATTGTTACCAGCAGTAGGTTTTAAGACAAGGCCAGAAGCTCCAGCGTATACGACAATGGAAACTTTGTCTTTTTCAGTTAATTTGCGAGTCAATAGTTTCATAGCTTCCTTAACGAGTGGAAGTTTGTTGTGATCTTCCATGGAACCTGAAACGTCAATTAAAAAAACTAAATTTGAGGGAGGAGCTTCGTCAGCAAGCATTTCCTTTCCTTTCATTCCAATACGGACGATTTTATATTCTGGATGAAAGGGAGATTGAGCTATTTCAATATGAGTTGCAAATGGATCCTTCGAAGATTTTTTGGGGGCTTTGTATTTATAATCAAAATAGTTAATAAATTCTTCAATCCGTATACTCTCTTGTGGTGGAAGTAAGCCTTGGTTCAAAAAGCGGCGGCTATTAGAATAACTTGCAGTGTCCACATCAATGGAGAATGTTGAAAGTGGGTTTGACTGAACTAATATGAATTTATTGGTTTTTATTTCATCATAATCTTCGGTCTGATGAGTTTGTATAGGCATTTTTTGCGGCAGTTGTAGTGAGCTTGGGCTAGCTACTGATTTTTTACTAACAAGGTAGGTTTCTGTTCTACTCTTGCCAAGACTAACTTCATTTGCAGTTTGAAGTGATTTCCCACTGTTTTGTGTGGCAGCACTAGGATTGGCCCTTTTTTCCATTGCAGGCTTATTATAGGCAATGTTGGTATCCGATTTTGAGCTTGGCTGAGCTTTGCTGGCAATTATGGATTCTTCCATGATTTCTGGTTGAGGTTGTGTTTGAGTAGCACTAACGATTTCGTCTTGCTCTACTTCTTCTTGTTTTACGTCGTCTTGTACTACGATGTCTTGCTCTGCCACTGGAGTATTGACTTGACTAATATCCTGTTGTTGAAGAGGTTTACTTTTTGTCCATAAAACTGCTGATAAAGCAGCTATTGATGAAAACCCAGCGAGCCAGATGATCCAGCGGTTGTCCTTTTCATAGGTTTTGCTGGCTATTGTTTCTATCTGTTCAGGGTCTAAGCGTGCTTGTTTACTTTGCCGAAGTTCATGGGACAATTTGACTGCCTGTTTTTTAATGAGATTAATCTCATTGTGAATAAGCTCCTGCGTATCGGAATCTTCTCTTTCTAGTCTAACTTCGAATTCTGTTTTTTCCTCAGGTGATAATTCACCCAAAGCATATGCGGTAATACGAGGATCGTTGAGTAGAGATGTCATGATGGTGTTCCTTTATGTACTGATGTTCTAAGGGTCTTCATCGATTGATGAATGAGAACTCCAACGTGTGAAGGTGATAAACCGGTTATCTTACTAATTTCTTGATAACTTAGGCCTTCACAAAATTTTAATATGAGAACTTCTTGAGCCTTACTTTTTAATGTTCGAATGATTTTTAAAGTTTCGTTAGTTAGCAATATATCCTCCGGTCCCAGCATGTTAGATGGTAGATCAGATTCTTGATCCCAAGATCGACTTTTTTTGTTTTTTCGTGCTAGATCGATGGCGTGATTGCGGCATACAAAAAACAGCCAGGCAGGTATTCTAGATTTGACCTCTGGATATGTTTGTTTCCACAGCTTCAAAAAACTTTCTTGAACAACTTCTTTGGCTTCTTCTTCGTTCCAAGTTAGCCGCTGGGTGAAGCGAATAAGTGCTTCCTGGTGTTCTTTCATGGTTTGTTGAAACCAGCTTTTTTTTGTATGGTCTTCTCCCATAGCACGTCCTTTCAATAAGCTAACGTTTGAAACCATTATTTTATTAATAAAATTTTTACAATTTATAATCTGCTGAATTTATTGTTAATTATTACATATCGAGGCACTTTATAGGGAGTAAATTAGTTGTGTGGTTAATTTTAATAGGTTAGCTCAGCTATTTGACCTTAGGTTGGTGGAGGGTTTTATGTATCTCTGATTATCTTAAAAATAGTAAAAACTTATCATATAGTTGAAAAACTTCTAATTTATTAGTATTACTTTGTTCCTCGTCATTATGAACCGAAGGTGAAGAATCTCGAACTTTGTACTCATGTATAAGAATGTCGAGATGTTTCGTTTCACTCAACATGATGCGCTTTCGTACTTATAGGCAAGAGTAAGCCTAAGATTGGTATGTTTTCTTGTAAAATAAGACATGTTATCTATACTCTTTTTTAAGTAACCTTAGCAATACTGTCTTTTAAAAATTCATCGGTTTTTTCCCATAAATTGTCGCAGCCGTCTTTTATTGCTGATTGGTTTAGCTTATAAACTTGGTCGACTGTGATCTTATGTTTTTCCCAAGTATAGCCTTTGTTAAGTATATTGGACCGAAGGGGTAAAAAGCGATCGAGTGAGCCGACAAATTTGGATTCGGGTGTTTCCTTTTTTTCAAATTCGACCCATAGTTCTAGAAACTCTTCTTCTAAGTGTTTAGGAAGTAATGAAAATATTTTTTTTGCGGCTGATAGTTCCCGAGTAAATTTGTTTTTGTCTTCAGCGTAAATAATTTGATCTCCCGCATAAATTTCTACCAAATCATGTAATAAAGACATTTTTAGGCATTTTAATACATCTATTTTTTCATTAGCGTTTTCTGCAAAAACTAATACAGCTAATGCTAGGTGCCATGAGTGTTCAGCCGAATTCTCATGCCGTTTTCCGTCGTATGTTAGGGTTTTTCTCTCAATATTTTTTAATTTATCTACTTCAGTTATGAAATTTATAAATCCGTCTAAATTGGATTTCATGAGTTCTCTCTCTTTTAAGCATCTTTACTGACTGTTGCGCTAGGCCGAGTTTAAGGGTAGCCATTTTTAAGTAAAGATTGGCAAACTGCGTATACGTTTGCCTGTTGCAGAAAATATCGCATTAGCTAATGCAGGCGCTAATGGCGGTAGGCCAGGCTCTCCAACTCCAGTCGGATCCTCTTGACTGTGAATTATTTCTACTGCTACTTCTGGAATTTCTTGCATGCGTAGCAATCTATAATCATGAAAATTGCTTTGTTTGACAGCGCCGTCGACAAAGTTGATTTTGCCGTATAATGCTGCTGTTAAGCCAAAAATAATACCGCTTTCTATTTGAGCCCTTACGGTATCGGGGTCTACGACAATACCGCAATCAACCACTGCATAAACCTTTTCAACCTTTAAGCTGTCAAGAGAGCCATCACAATAGATTTCAACGACCTCGGCCACATAAGTCCCAAAAGATTTATGCAGTGCAATGCCGCGGTGGCGGTTGGCCTCTAATGGCTTTTTCCAATTAGAAAATTGCCCAACTGCTTCTAAGACTGGCAAGTATCGGCTATTTTTTTCTAGCATAGAGAGGCGAAATTCTAAAGGATCCTTTTGCGCTTTTTCTGCTAGTTCATCGACAAAGCATTCAGTGACAAAGCCGTTAAAAGAATTACCTACCGATCTCCAAAATCCTAAAGGAATAGGTATTTCTACCATATGATAATCGAGTTTACGGTTGGCAATGGTATAGGGAAGTTCTTTTGCACCGTCCAGTGAGGTCATATCCTCTCCGTACCATTGCAAAAGAGATTGCCCTGTAGATCCTACAACATCTTTTATACTGTTAGAAAGAAAATTGGGTAATGCAGAAGCCACGAAATCAGGTAAGAGATTTGCTAAAATGGACGGTCCTGATATCTTATGAGTCCAGGACTCGATTTTACCGTTTTTGCCTACAGAGCCTACAAAGCGGTGAAGGCTTCCTGGCCGGTAGGCATCATGTTGGATATCTTCTTCTCGTGTCCAAATAAGCTTGACAGATTTTCCTGTCTTTTTTGCGATTTCAACGACTTCACGGGTATCGCGCGCATAGGACTTGCGGCCAAAACCACCACCGAGAAATACAGTATGGATAAATGTTTTATCCGAAGGCAAGTCTGAAGCGCGCACGGCATAATAATGGCAAAGAGTGGGTGCTTGTGTCGGAGTCCATACGTGGCATTCACCGTCCTTAATTTCGGCGCTGCAAGCGATTGGCTCTAATGTCGCATGCGCTAGGTAAGGCATCCTATAGTCAGCCGTTACGATATCATTGGTTGCTGCTAAGGCTTGAACGCTATCACCATCATCAACAATGTTTTTACCTTTGTCCTTAAGAGATTTTTCAAGAATTTCTTGAATACTGGCATCTGTCAGAGTTCTATTTTTGCCATAGTCCCATGTGATGTTAACGTTGTCCTTTACCTTTAAAACTTGCCAGTATTTTTCGCAGACAATTGCAACGCCATCGCTGATCGGAAACGCATCTATAAATCCAAGCATATTTTTTGCTTTTGTGAGATCGATTTGTTTGACCTTGCCACCAAATGTTGGGCAATGGATAACTACTGCGGAAGCTTCTGCTTGAGGTAAAGAATCGATACCAAATACAGCACTACCATTGACTTTCATGCTAGCATCAAAGCGTGAACGTGCTTTGCCAATAAGATTGAAATTATCCGGAGTTTTTAGTTCAGATTTTTCGATGGATGGAACGTTTTGCTGTGCAGCCTTGGTGCTTAACTCTTGGTAGCTAGCTTTTTTACTGAGGTCCTTATTAAAAATAAAACCGTCTTTGGCACTGAGTTCATTAGTCGAGACACCCCACGTATCAGCGGCAGCTTTTTTGAGCATTTCCCTAGCAGTGGCTCCTGCCAAGCGTAGGGGAAGCCAGCCTGATTGTACACTGGTAGAGCCACCAGTAAGCTGTGCGCCATATTCTGGATGATTATAATCAGGATCGACTGGTGCAAATTTCAGTTCTAGCTTGGTCGGATCATATTCAAACTCTTCGCAGATAATAGTTGCGAGAGAGGTGTATACATTCTGACCCATTTCTGCTTTATCGATAACAAAAGTAGGTTCGCCGATGGACGGTATAGAAAGCCAGGCATTTGGCTTAAATAATTTGTTTGTTTTGTTACTCGATGTTTGCGCCTGTGCTTGGTATTTTTTTTTGCCCTCAGGTAGCATCAGTGCTAACGTGAGCGAGCCTGCTGCTGTCGATGTCTTTTGAATAAATGTCCTTCGATTTATGTTTTTAGTTATTTCGAGTACCATTATTTTTTCTCCATCATCTGGGCAGCTTCTTTGATTGCTTTTTTAATTCTACTGTAGGTCCCGCAGCGGCAGATGTTGCCAGACATATATTCAAGGATTTCTGTGTCGTTGGGATTGGCGTTAGTTTTTAGAAGTGCTGCCGCAGACATGATTTGACCAGATTGGCAATATCCACACTGGGGCACATTCAAACGCTTCCATGCTGTTTGCAGAGAGTGCTCTTCTCCAGGTTCGCTCAATCCTTCAATCGTGGTAATTTTGGCTTTTGATGCCGCGGCAATGGGTGTGATGCATGAGCGAATGGCGACCCCGTTTAGGTGTACAGTGCAAGCGCCACATAGTCCCTTCCCGCAGCCAAATTTTGTACCTGTGAGTTTTGCTTCTTCACGGATGACCCAGAGAAGGGGGGTGTCTTCAGGTACGTCAAACTCTACATTTTTTCCATTTAATAAAAATTTAGTCATGTCAGTACCTACCTCTAGATTAAATATACCACCTACTCATGTTTATCAGTTATTTTGATAATTTTTGCCTTCCGATTATAGCGCGGGCCAATCATATAAGCAAAAGGTTTAGTAGTTATGGTTGGTTACCCTGATTTAGATTTGACCGTGAGCTGTCTATTTTAAAATCAAAATCCTTGCATGAGTACTCTGGTAATTATATAAGCAATAAGGGTACTAGAAAATATTCTAGTGTTGAGGTTTAGGCTATTGAGGCGAATTTATAAAGCTGTCTTATGTTTGCGTCTTCGTTTCTTGATTTTCTGGATATCAGCCAACTTCGTTTGATAGCCCCTTGGAGAGATGCTGTATGGGATTATATGTCTATAGAAAACATTTATTGTTAACGGCCTTTTATGCAATGGTCTTGATCAATATTTTCTTTGCGTCTTGTGGAAGTGAAAAAGAAAGCTCATTAGATATATATGGTGGAAGTGAAGTTACTGGAAAAAATTGGGATACTGCAGTAGCACTTGTGAAGTATACGTCTCCCGCTGACGATAAGGGCGAAATATTTTGCTCCGGTGTGGCTTTAACTTCAAAGTTAATTGTAACTGCAGCTCATTGTTTAAAAGGGTATAGTTCTGAGACACTTAACACACTGAGGGTTTACCGCGGTAATGGGAATGAAAGTGGGCATGTCTCTGCTCAATTTACTGTCGAAAGTTTTGCAATCAGTCCATCATATAATCACCATCCAGGTAGTTGGGGTGATTTAGCATATTTAAAGCTTAATGAATCTATAGAGGGTATGCCGTTATTTGAATTAGCTTATGACGCGCGTGATCGCTATCTTCTTTTTAACAAAGAAAAAAATGTAACAGTTCTAGGTTTCGGTTTGAGAGAAGATCATAGGCGTGGTCTGAAATATAAAGTTGACCTTAGGGTAAATAAATCGAACCCATTTGAGTTTAAGGCGGGTGGTGCAGGAAAAGATGCATGTAAGGGAGATAGTGGTGGCCCAGCATATTTTATTAATGCCGAAGGTGATGTGAAAATTATCGGCATTGTCTCCAGAGGTTCAGTTTGCGGCGAGGGAGGAATATTTACTTCCCTGATTGAGCACGCATGTTGGCTGCAAGAAAGCTCCGGTATTGATTTTCTCGTTGCATCTCATCAATGCGATTTTTCTCATGCCAAAATACAAGATAAGACTACACGTGATTCGTTTATTGATGTTTGTAAACAACCGAATATGGCCCAAAAACCCACTATTAATGCCTTGTCTATTATTAGTGGTAGCAATGACTGTCCTACAATTTTGCAAATCCTTTCATCTCGCAAGGTGCTTAATTTATCAGGATTTCGTCTAGTTGATATTTCTCCTCTGGCTTTTTTTGAAAATCTTTCAGAGCTTGATGTTAGTGGTAATTACTTAAGCGAAATAGATAGCTTAACTTCTATGCCAAATTTGCATGAAGTTAATATTGCCCAAAACTATATTATAGATTTGAAACCGAAGTTTAAAGGCGATGTTAGAGTTCTAGGTAGTAAGCTTCAATTTCATAATTTTTTTTCTACCGAATTTTTAAAACTTTGTATGTTAACAGACGATCAGCCACAGGATATAAAACAGACTATACGAATATTGCGTTATAAATTTGGTAATGAATCGTGTGCGGTGGTTAATAATAAGCTTTTAAATGAAACCAGCTTAGAGCTTGTTTCTTCTGGAATTAGAAGTTTAGAACCTTTTAAAGAACTTCAGTCACTTAAAACTCTTAATCTCAATGATAATTCTGTTTCGGATTTGAGAGCGTTGGATGGCCTTGAGTCGTTAAAATATTTGAACATAGGTTGGCATGGAGATATAGATGAACATAGTTGGAGTATCTTGGAGCAATTACAAAGACGTCAGAGTCTAAAAGTTGTCGGGAAAGAGCTTGTTGCTGGCTTGCATACTTCATCATCTTATTTTCAGCAATGTCCGAGCCGTCATTTTGCTAAAGTTCGACATGCGATGGAAATGCAGATGTATGTAAATGTTTATAGTTGCAAGGATAGTAATTATTTTTTACGACAAGTCAGGCAACTAAATCTATCTAACTTAAAGCTGACTCATATTGGCTTTCTTGAGCCTTTGCAACAACTTGTAAATTTAGATTTAAGTAATAATCAAATTGACGATTTTAGTATTTTAGAAAAGTTGCCATCTTTGAAATATGTTGAAATAAGAGGGAATCCTGGGATTACTAAAGGCTTGATAAATCATTTGAAGGCTAGGGGTGTTATTGTTTTATCAGAGTGATTTTGATTAAGATTTTTTCTAGGATGCTAACCGTACGTATCGGAATTTTGGCCAAAAAAAATGAGATAAAGTCATAAGATATTAAAAAGATAATCTTATTAGTATGTGTTTTCAGGGGGGGGATATTTTGCTATATATCCAAAGATGTCGAATTTAAGGAAGTTAAGTTCATTTAGTAAACATTTCAGACTGGTTGCTAGTTTTAGGCTGTGTGTTGGCTTTAAAAGCCGCTTGATTGTGCAGATTACAAACTAGTATGGAAGAAGTACTTGAGTTATGCCTTCATAATGAGGGAGCTTTTTCTGAAGTAGCGTGAAATGCATTTGTCAAATAGCTTTTAAATGAGGGTACGCGCTGTTATGCGCTACAATAAAGTATTTATTAATTCAATTGGATATGAGCTCCCAAATCTTGTGGTTACCACCCGTGAATTGGAGGAGAGAATATCGATAGTTTTGAAAAAACTTGGAATTCCAGTTGGTTATATTGAGGATGTCACTGGCATAAAAGAGCGGCGTTGGTGGCCAGCGGAGCATTCGTTAGTAGACGGTGCTAGTATTGCTGGAAATAAAGCTTTAGAGACAGCTGCTATTTCAGGGAGTGATCTTGATGCTGTCATCTATACAGGTGTGTGCCGTGAATATTTTGAGCCAGCTACAGCTTGTCATATTGCTGCTAATTTAGGGGTAAGTGAAAGAGCTATTGTCTATGATATTAGCAATGCCTGCCTAGGAGTTCTGAACGGTATTATTGACTTGGCTAATCGCATCGAGCTAGGTCAAATCAAATGTGGGCTGGTTGTTTCGTGTGAGTCTGCACGGCAAATTAATGAAGATGTGATTAGTGGGTTGATTAAAAACACGCATATTGAAAACTTTATATCTTCTGTTGCTTCATTGACGGGAGGCTCAGGCGCTGCCGCGGTGTTGGTTTCAGATGGCAGTATAGGTGAAGTCGCTGGACATAGGTTGGTTGGAGGAGTTAATCGAAGTAGCGCGCAATTTCATAATCTTTGTCGTTGGGGCATGAGAAAGATTCAAGATAGTCTATTTGAACAGTTTATGGTGACGGATGCAAACTCGGTGTTAAAAAACGGGCTTAATTTGGGGATCAACACATGGCATTGTATGATGCAAGAGTTGAATTGGTGTAAAACGACTGTTAAGAAAATTATAACTCACCAAATTGGCAAAGCCCATCGCAGCTCGTTTTTACAAGCATTGGGTTATGAAGAAGATATGGACTTTCCAACGTTTCCCTATTTGGGGAATATCGGTACAGTTTCTTTGCCTATATCTACAGCAATTGCCATGGAAAGAGCCGTTTTTAAATCTGGTGATAGAGTCGGACTTCTGGGAATAGGCAGCGGGCTAAACTGCATGATGTTAGGGGTCGAGTGGTAAGAATAGAGTGCCTCTTACGTTACTGTTAATCGCATAAATTGAACACGTACTTGATTTGCCTTAATTGGTAGAAACAGGGTGAGAAAGAATGAACCAAGCCGATCGTAATGAGTATCCGTTTGCAAGCCATTTTATAGATATAAATGGACATCGCTATCATTATATTGATGAGGGTAGCGGAGAGCCAGTGGTGATGGTGCATGGCAATCCAACTTGGTCCTATTATTTTCGCAATGTTGTAAAAGAGCTTCGAAAAAATCATCGAGTTATCGTTCCCGATCATATTGGCTGTGGTTATTCTGATAAGCCAAGTCAAAGTGATTATGATTATATATTAAAAAATCGAATCGGCGATTTGCAGTTTTTATTAGACGCATTAGACATTAAGAGTAGTATTACCCTGATTGTTCATGACTGGGGTGGGATGATAGGAATGGGTTATGCTGTAAAATTTCCTGATAGGATTAAGCGTATTGTTCTTACCAATACTGCAGCCTTTCATTTGCCTAAAGAAAAGAAGCTACCATTTTCAATTGCTTTAGCTAGAAATACTCCATTTGGACCCTTTTTAATACGGGGGTTAAATGCTTTTTCAAGAGGAGCAAACTATTTCTGTGTTACTAAGCGTAAAATGGCTGGAAATATTAAAAAAGATTATTTAGTGCCATATAATACTTGGGGTAACCGTTTGGCGGTATACCGTTTCATTAAAGATATTCCTCTGAAGCCTGAGGATGAGTCTTATGAGCTAGTTTCCGAGATTGAAGATGGATTGGTTAAATTTAAAACGACACCAGTCTTAATTTGTTGGGGGCAGAAAGATTTTGTTTTTGACCGGCATTTTCTTTACCGGTGGAAAAATTTTTTTCCTCAAGCAGAGATCCACTGTTTTGATGAGTCAGGGCATTATCTATTAGAGGATGATGGTGATTCGGTGATTCCAATAATTAAGAAGTTTATGCTTCATCAAAATCATTGTTCAGAAATGTGTTAGGGTCAAATCTAAATCTAGCATGTATACGGATAGCAAGGCGCCAATAAAAATTATCGGGATTATGAAGTTGGGTTTTATTTTTGGACCAATATGGTTTTTGTCCAGACGATAGGAAAAAATGGAAATACTTGAAGATGCCAATATTGTAAACCACGTGTTACTTATGGCGAAAAAACACCCTTATATGCGCGCAGTTGTTTTCCCACATGGGCGAGATGATAATGGACGTGTTTCTTATACGCAGCTAACTTATCAACAGCTTGTACAGGAAATGAATATTGTAGCAAGAGGTCTACAGTCTGAGGGGATAGTGAAAGGTAGTAGAGTTGCACTGATGGCCAAGCCTTCATTAGATTTCTTTGCTGTTTTTTTTGCTCTTTTTCGTGTTGGTGCGGTTCCGGTTATGATCGACCCAGGAATAGGCGTACGTAATATTAAAAAATGTCTTGCTGAAGCCGAGGCTGAATTTTTTATTGGTATTACTAAAGCGCAAATCGCTAGGGTTGTACTAGGCTGGCAACGAGGGCTTTGGCGTCGAACGATTAATATGGACATCAAGCCTAAATTTTCAAACACATGTTTGAAAACAATTCGCGTACTTGGTGAGTCTTTGCAGGAATGCTCTTTTCCATTTACGCATGAAGACGATCAGGCAGCAATATTATTTACCAGTGGAAGTACCGGTGCGCCAAAAGGAGTAATTTATACTCACAAAAACTTTAATGCGCAGATACGTCTATTAAAAAAGTCATATGGTATTGAGCCTGGTGAGATAGATTTAAGTACTTTCCCATTATTTGCGGTTTTTGCTTCTGCTCTTGGTATGACGGCAATTATTCCTGATATGGATTTTACTAGACCCGCGAGGGTTGACCCTAAAAAGATCCAAGAAGCTGTACAGAACTTTGGTGTAACAAATATGTTTGGTTCTCCTGCATTGCTAAAGAGAACTGCTTCGGATTGGGTAAGAGAGGGAGTGTTTTTTCCAACCTTAAAACGGATTTTGTCGGCTGGAGCTCCTGTTCCTCATCAGGTATTAGCACAACTGACTAAAGTATTGCCTAAAGGTTCTTTCATTTATACACCTTATGGTGCGACGGAAGCTCTTCCTGTCTGCAATGCTAATAGCCATGAAATTCTAAATGAAACGGCAGCTCTTACTGATGATGGCAAAGGCATTTGTGTTGGTAAGCCCGTAGACGAAATTAAGGTGGATATTATCCGTGTGGATGATGGTCCGATAGAGTTTTGGCAGGAAAGCTTACTAGTGTCGCCTGAAGAAATAGGCGAGATAGTAGTAAGAGGCCCACAGGTGACGAAAGCCTATTATAACAATCAGAGGGCAAATAAGTTGGCAAAGATATTAGATCAACGTACGAATGAAACCATTCATAGGATGGGAGATTTAGGCTATTTCGATCCGGATGGCCGTCTCTGGTTTTGTGGTCGTAAGGCTCACCGAGTCGTGACTAAGGATAACGTACTATATACTGTTCCATGTGAGGCTGTTTTTAATAAACACCACAAAGTAAGCCGTTCAGCCTTAGTCGGTGTTCGTATCGGCAACTATGAAAAGCCTATATTGTGTATTGAGGGCGATGGCAAGCTTTCAAAGGCTGACCGGCATAGGATGAAAGACGAGCTATTGACTTTAGGTAGAAAACGTAACCTTACCAAAGATATTGATGAAATCCTTTTTCATAAATCGTTTCCGGTTGATATAAGACATAATGCAAAGATCTTTAGAGAGAAGTTAAGAGATTGGGCAAAGGAAAAATAACATGAGGTATTTAGTTACTGGCGGTGGCGGTTTTCTTGGTAAAGCTGTAGCTACACGATTGATCAACGACAGGCATGACGTTAATAGTTTTAGCCGTGGAGATTATCCTGAGCTAAAAAACTTGGGTGTTAAGTGCTTTAAAGGAGATCTTACGGAGTATAAAGCTTTAAAAAAAGCCATGTCAGGCTGTGATGGGATATTTCATGTCGCAGGTAAAGCTGGGGTCTGGGGCAGTTATGACGAATATTTTCAAGCTAATGTAAAGGGAACTGAAAATGTTTTACGAGGTTGTCAAAGAGTTAGGCATTAAATATCTAGTGCATACGAGTTCTCCTAGCGTTGTATTTGATGGGACCGATCAGGAAGGGCTTGACGAAAAAGCTCCCTTTGCTAAGTCTTATCTGTCTCATTATCCCAGTACTAAAGCTATGGCAGAAAAATTAGTACTTGCGGCTAATTCTGCTGACTTGAGCACGGTGGCTTTAAGGCCACATTTGATTTGGGGACCTGGTGATAATCATATAGCGCCTAGACTGTTGAAGATGGGGAGGAATGGCCGCCTCAGGCTAATTGGTAAAGTGGATAAGTTGGTGGATACCATATATATAGATAATGCTGTAGATGCGCATATTTTGGCTATGGAAGGGTTGATGAAGGAAGAGCCTATATCTGGGAAGGCTTATTTTATTACGAATCAAGAGCCGATTCTTGCGAGTAAATTTGTTAATGGCATTTTGAAAGCAGGCAAAGTCCCGGAGATCACTAAACGCATTCCAGCAAATATAGCCTATGGTGTCGGTGCGGTATGCGAGATGATATATAAAGTGATGGGAATTAAGTCGGATCCCCCGATGACACGATTTGTGGCGAGGCAACTTTCAACTGCGCATTGGTATGACACTAAAGCTGCAAAGCAAGAATTAGGCTATATTGCTAAAGTATCTATTGATGAAGGTTTTAAGAGGCTAGGAAAATCTTTGGGGCCCTAGCCTCTTGATAGAGTGATTTAGAGGGAAGTCAGTAACGTGGATGATTTAAATTTATCAATCTGCTATGGTTCTTTTTCTAGATTTCTCCTGTGCAATTTGGGCATCCTTTATCATCTTGCGTATATCTTGTGAGTTATTTAAAACGAAGATCATATTATCTTGTAAGAGCCTACCGATTTTTAAAGATTCTACTTTGTAGATCCCCATGATTCTAAAATGCTGTATGAGGATTTTTCTTATATCTGCTAATTCAATTGGCAAGTCATCAATGATTCTTCGTGCGATCTTTTGTGACAGGGTAATGTCAACGAGATCCTCGATGGTCAGGCTTGTAAAAAACATATAATAAGCTCACTTATAAAACAGGCTAAAATCTTCCTTATATAAGCTTCGGTATTTTATTTGGCAGATTGAGTTGGAAATTGAAAGTTTACCGACCACTCATGTAACTTACTGAAATTAAATGAAATAATAAATTGATGTTAAAAACTAGCAACATAGTTATGATCTAGCTCAGGCCCTGTGATTAATAAGGTTGCAGTCGGATGCAAGTGTGCATAGGGGAGTCTTTGTGTCGAAGTAATCGAATGGAGTTTGATGATGGAATATAGAATCGAAGTCGATAGCATTGGTGAAGTCAAAGTTGCAAGTGATAAGTATTGGGGAGCACAAACACAGAGGTCTCTGCAAAATTTTGCAATTGGTGGCCACCGTTTTTCAAAATCAATGATAAAAGCGTTTGGTATCGTCAAGAAAGCTGCCGCATTGACAAATTTTGATTTGGGAAAGTTAACAAAAGAAAAGTGTGATTTGATAGTTCAGGCTGCAGATGAAGTTATTGCTGGCAAGCTAGATGAGCATTTCCCATTAGTTGTATGGCAAACGGGTAGTGGTACCCAAAGCAACATGAATGCAAATGAAGTCATATCTAATAGAGCTATCGAGTTGGCTGGAGGTGAAAAGGAAGTAAATCACCTGTTCATCCAAATGATGATGTAAATAAATCACAATCTTCTAATGATAGTTTTCCAACGTATATGCATGTTGCTGCGGTGCACGATATCCAAGAATATTTGCTGCCTGCTGTCAGAGCCTTACGTGATACTTTTAATCAAAAATCTCAACAATTTTCTGAAGTTGTGAAAATAGGTCGTACTCATTTAATGGATGCCACACCCCTAACCTTGGGACAAGAAATGTCTGGTTATGCTGCGCAATTGTCATTTGCAGAAAAAGAAATTTCTAAGTCATTAGATGGGTTATATGAATTAGCTTTAGGCGGAACAGCAGTAGGTACTGGGCTAAATACGCACCCTGAGTATGCAGCGCGGGTGGCAAAAAAGATTTCGGATTTGACTGGTTACAAATTTGTAAGCGCACCTAATAAGTTCATGGCCCTAGCTGCCCACGATGCGATTGTCGCAGCAAGTGGAGCATGTAGGTTACTTGCCACTGTTTGCATGAAAATAGCTAATGATATTAGAATGCTCGCTAGTGGGCCGCGATGTGGAATTGGAGAGATTAGAATACCTGCCAATGAGCCTGGTAGTTCAATCATGCCAGGAAAGGTAAACCCTACTCAGTGCGAAGCTATGACGATGGTTGCAGCTCAGGTTATGGGAAATGATGTTGCCATATCTGTTGCGGGTGCAAATGGGCATTTTGAGTTAAATGTTTTTAAGCCAGTGTTAATTCATAATCTTCTTGAATCTGTACAATTGCTAAGTGATGTCTGCAGGAGCTTTAATGATAATTGTGCTAAAGGAATTGAAGCAGATAAAGCAACTATTGATAAGCATTTGCATAACTCTTTAATGTTGGTGACGGCTCTAAATCAGCATATTGGTTATGATAAAGCAGCCAAAATTGCTAAAACTGCCTATGAGAAAGGTACCACTCTCAGAGAAGCTTCGATACAATTAGGGTTTTTGACTGGTGAGGAATTTGATCAAAAAGTTAAGCCGGAAGATATGGTATTTGCAAAATAATATACTAAGGTTTTGGAGTATAAAGCTTATTAATTTAAGGGAGAGTTAATTCTATCTGCTAGGTCTAAAAAGTATTTGTCATTGTACTAAATGTACTTTCTCTTCATGCTTTTTAGGTAAGCCTTGTCTGATAGATTTTACTCCTCTTAATAGGTTTTCTCAGAAGCTCATCTTTATTATTAGTTATCCCTAAATGGATTATATTTTGAGTGCTGTTGTAAATGTTATTGCAAATATAAGATAATCGACTATTCTGTTCTGCATAGCCGTGTTGTGTTCGATAGCTGTATGGGATAAAATAAGATCCAATATCTCTTTGAAGTTTAAGAGCTTCCAGCCGTAGCGATGCAGGCGAAATTATTCAAGCAGAAAAACTGGAACGTTGCATGAATACAAAAGTGGATAAGCTGCTGTACTTCTTTATAATGACTTTGTTCATTATGCTGCACAAGTTTGATTTCATTGATTATTCATTTAATAGCAGTCCCCAGCTTTCTAGCCAAATATCTTCAGAATCTGAGCTAAATGACAGTAAACCTTGTGGCCTAGCTGCTTTAAGTTGCTTACCTGTCGCTGATAATCCCAGTAATCTTAAGGTAGAAGGCGAAGAAGAGGGTGATAACTTATTAAATGAAATCTTTATAGCCTTTATTCCTGCAAGACCATTCCTTTCTAAAATATTCTATTTTTCTACGTTTTTAGCCTCCTCTAATATTTTACAATACCGTTCCTCAAGAGCGCCTCCGCTTCATGTCTAGTCTATTTTGGTGTTGTCAAATGTGTGCCTGGTTCAAATAATAAAGAATGAACTCATTCTGAAGCTAGGGCTTTTTCCACATATTTCTGGCTCCATCAGAGAATGCTTATAAAAAATAAAAATTTATAGACCTTTATAGGTAGTTAAGTCGGTTAGACATTCGACTTAGATTCTTATTGCTTAGTTTTCTAATTGAATACTTTGGAGGGTATTATATGGAATCAGATGCAAAGAATGACTCTCAGTTTGCTTTATCAAAAATTTGGAGTAACGAAATCGTAACAGGTTTCCAAGTCTCCTTGATTGCTTTGCCGTTGTGTTTAGGTATTTCTATAGCTTCTGGTTTTCCACCAATTGCAGGGATTGTAACAGCCATTATTGGTGGGTTGTTAGTTTCTAGAATTAGTGGCTCTCACATCACAATAAATGGTCCGGCTGCAGGCCTTATAGTAGTCATACTAGCTGGTGTAGAAAAACTTGGGCATGGAGATGCTGTGCTTGGTTACAAATTGACTCTTGCAGCTATTGTTTGTGCTGGGATACTACAAATTTTACTGGGAGTATTTAAGGTTGGAAAATTGAGCACTTTTTTTCCCGTCTCCGCAGTGCATGGGATGTTAGCTGCTATCGGTGTTATTATTTTAGTAAAGCAGCTTCCTGTTTTGTTAGGCACTACTGCTCAAGCTCATTCAATTTTTGGAATGATCAAAGAAATTCCAAGCATGATTTCATCTGCCAATCCCTTGATTTTACTGATTGGCTTTATTTCGTTACTTATTACAATTGTATTGCCAATGATAAGTATTGGTGTCGTTAAAAAGATTCCAGCTCCTATCCTTGTCGTTGTTATTGCAGGAATAATGGGAACGGCTATAGGCCTAAACTCTGACTCGAGCTATATGTTTAATAATAAAGAGTTTCATTTAGGCTCGAAATATTTAGTTATGTTGCCGAAAAATGTCTTTGCCTCTTTGGGATTCCCTGATTTTAGCCAAGTTCTTAGCTTGGAATTTATTTCGGTGACTTTTTCTATAGCTATTGTGGGAAGTTTGGAGAGCTTATTGAGTGCTGCGGCTATTGATAAGCTTGATCCATATAAGCGTAAGTCTAATTTGAACAAAGATCTCTTAGCCGTGGGCGTAGGAACTACGATTGCAGGGTTTTTGGGCGGCTTGCCAATGATCGCGGAAATTGTGAGGAGCTCTGCCAATATAAATAATGGGGCAAAAAGTGGTTGGTCAAACTTTTTTCATGGTATGTTTTTATTAGTAGCGGTCCTTTTGATACCTGGATTGATATCTAGTATCCCGCTTACGGCATTGGCTGCTCTTTTGATTTATACTGGATACCGGCTAGCCTCCCCTCAGGAGGTTTTGAAAATAAGCAAGATTGGTTTAGATCAATTATGTATTTTTACTATTACCCTTGTTAGCGTATTGGCTACTGATCTATTGATAGGAATTGCTGCCGGAATTTTGACAAAAATTGTGCTGCATGTTCTAAGGCAAGTAAATATTATGCATCTGTTTAGTTGTCAAGTACGGGTAATGAAAAAGAATGACAAAAGTTATGTGGTCGAAGTCATAAGTCCATTGGTTTTTTCTAACCTTTTATCATTCTCAAGATCAATCGCATACTTTCCATCTGATGCGACTGTAACCATAGATTTAACCAAGTCACACTTCATTGATCATAGTGCTATAGAATTTTTACATGATATGCAGCGTGATTATGGCTTAAATGGTGGATCTCTTACTGTGAAAGAACATATGAATCATGAGCCGTACACTAAACATGTCCTTTCTGCTAGAAGATTGAAGACTTAGAATTTAAATTTATCAAACTGTATATATCCGAAGTCATTACATGCTATAAATGTATATAAGATGTTATGTTCGTTATACGGTTTGATAACTTTACTATCGAGAGCTTTTAATGCTGTTTTGATTCTATTGCTATAAGAAATCGCGTGACGTTGAGGATATATGACTCAAAGGGAAGAATGGCGGAGTGATGTCCTTTTTTCTTAAAACAATATAAAAACTGTCGGTGTTAGATGCATTGAATGAACGATAAATGATTATTAACAAACTAGGAATTGATATGGACGAACAGCTTATTATTAAAAATGCAGTTGAAAGCGCAAGAAAATGGCTCCCCAATCAAGCACCGATCAGTAAATTTGTGCACCATAATACTTTACATAATTTTGAAGACATGCCGTTTGAAGATGCAGTCGAATTCGTGTCTTCGATACGAAAGACAAATTCGTATAAGCTACATATGGAATATTTACAAGATTATAAGAATAAAAGAATTAGTGCAGATGATATTGACTTTGTTGTAGCTGAGTTTTGTCAAAAAGAAATTGGTAAAAATAACGATAAGATTAATTTAAAATCTCTTACAGTATTTGACTTTTATCGCTCATTGTTGATGGTGCCTGAGTCTTCTGAGACAGATGCTAGTTTATTATGGCTAGCTGAAGAAGGCTTAAAAAAGTATTTTTATGAATTTTCCTCCTACTCCACCAAGAACAGATTTATTTCTAAAACAAAAGAGGTGATAGATAAAATCATAGAAAAAGAAGATATGAAAACAATTATACAGTATCTAACTTGCAATGCAACAGCAGAAGGGCAAAGAGCTTGCTTCTTCGATGAGTATCAAGTGAGGGGAAGTGATGGCTTGTTAGCGTTGTACAGTACGTCTATCGAAGAATTTTCTTTGAAATTTTTATGGATAACTTTACAGAAAAAGATATGCTGGAAGTATAGGAAAAATAGATCAAAGAAAGAAAACAATAATAATTCATTAAACGGATATTCAAAGGTTGTAGACGAGAAATTAAGATATTCTCTTGATCAATTCATGATTAGACTCATGGCGGCTTTTTTGGATGATGGTTTGTCATTTTGGCCGATGCCTGACCGTGATCAAGGGTTTTTATCTGTATTTTTAAAACTTGCTGAATTTGGTGATAGGTTTTTACCTGATTTTGCAAAGTGGTTTCCCGACGATTTAAAGGTGTCAATTTATGAAAATAAAAGCAACTATGAAATTATAAACGATATCTTGTTTTCATTCGATATTCCTAAAAATAACTGGAATGAATATATCTGCCGTGAATTGCTTTTTTTATCCGGTTGGTCTGGTACTGCTTCATTAATAGAAAAAAAGCCAGAGCTAATGCACAATTTTTCGATAAAATCAGAATTAGCTGATGTCTTGGCAGTACGTTTAATTTTGAAAAAAAATTTGCTCGAACATCAGTATAAATCGAATTTTACTAATGATCAGGAGAATTATAGCAAATCTGATTTTGTCTCTACGATGCTGCAAGTTTTTAGATTTATGCAAGTGGCTGGTATAAGTGCATGCGAAGTGATTGAAATGTCTCAAGAAGAATTTAATGCCTTGATGACAAGGATATTGGGTTTTAATGATGTTGCGAGAAGGCGATTATTACATTTATCTTATGAAAGGCATTATTACCGAGGGATATTAGATAGTGTTGCTATCAACCAAAAATATAATAGAGAGTTCTATTCTAGCAAAGAATGTAAAATACAAGCTGTATTTTGTATCGATGATAGAGAAGAATCCCTTCGTCGGCATTTAGAAGAAATTTCGGAAAACATAGAAACGTATGCCGTTGCAGGATTCTATAATATTGATATGTATTATCAATCTGTAAATGCAGATAAACCTTCTCCTCTTTGTCCAGGGTCTATGACGCCAGAATATAAAGTAATAGAGAGATTGAGTGAAGGTTCGAAAGAAAAAAATGATCGTCTAGTAAAACAGATGCAACATTCGTTGTATTATGGAAGTAAGAAGATCGTACTTGGACATATTACATCATTAATTGGCGGATATCTTACGATTTTACCTTTGATGTTCCGTGTTTTAGCTCCAAGAGTTGCCAAACGCTTTCTAGCAAATCTTGGTAAAATAGCTAATATATCTCAAAAAACAGAATTGTTGATTGAACGCTCTCAATATAAACCTGACTTAAGTGAGGAAACTTTAAAACTAGGTTATACCGTTAATGAAATGGTAGATAGAGTGCATTCTATTCTATGTGCTATTGGCCTGGTGAAAGATTTTTCGCCACTTGTTTTTATTATTGGGCATGGTTCAAATAGTTATAATAATCCACATGAGTCTGCTCATGATTGTGGAGCTTGCGGAGGGCAAAGGGGAGGTCCAAATGCTCGTGTTTTCGCTATGATGGCAAATAGATCTGATGTCCGTGAAAAATTGGAAAGACTAGGAATAAATATTCCTAATTCGGTTTTATTCGTTGGTGGTTATCACGACACATGCTCGGACGAGATTACACTTTTGATTTAGATTCTGTACCGAACGAGTTTGTAGAAAAAATTAGAGATGCTAGAGCTATTTTTGACAGAGCAACTTGTTTAGATGCGCATGAGCGTTGCCGACGCTTTGATGATGTCAGAGGATATTCACCTGAAAAGACTATATTCCACGTCGAAGGTAGAGCTCACAATTTACGAGAACCAAGGCCTGAATATGGGCATGCTACCAACTCAATGTGCATTGTTGGAAAAAGGAGTTTAACGAAAGGGCTTTTCTTAGATCGCAGAGGTTTTTTGGCGTCTTATGATGCTGAATTAGATACGGATGGTTCTATTTTAAATGGTTTGTTAGAAGCTGTGATACCAGTCTGTGCTGGGATTAACCTAGAATATTATTTTTCATTTGTTGATAATACAAACTATGGTTGTGGCACAAAATTACCGCATAATATTACCGGCTTAATTGGCGTGATGGATGGATATAGTAGTGACTTGAGGACAGGTCTGCCGTGGCAAATGGTAGAGATTCACGAGCCAGTACGCCTTCTTTTCTTGATCCAATCGCCTCGAAGTCGGTTTGAGACAGATTATGGGTATAAATGCAAGTATAGAAAGATATGTAAAAAATAATTGGATTCGTATAGCGGTTATTGAGCCTGATAGTGATGAAATCTTTCTTTATGAACAAGATGGTTTTGTTCGTTACGTGCCTAGCCTCGAGGAATTATTGAGATTTTCTTGTTCGAAGAATTATTATAATGGAAAATCAGAGCATCTATCGCCTGTAAGAATTGATGGAGTTGTCTAAATGAATATTGAGGTATTAACTGAAGCCACTGCGTTTAGTGTAATTGTCGTTCCATTGATTTTCTTTGCTTTAATTGCTGCGTATGTCGCTTTAAAACAAGATCATAGTGAGAAAGTCTTAATCAGAACGATATCATTCGTAATGTTAACTTCTTTCATATTATCTTTTTTAGTTGGAATTTATTTTGTTTTTTCAGATGCACATAGGTTTGTTGCTGATTTCGGCACATGGTATCAGCTTGAGGATTATAAGTTTAATGTTAGTTTTATTTTTGATTCGTTGTCAATTCCCATGTTAATTTTGAGTAATTTTTTGATTGGAATTGTAGGTCACTTCTCCTCACGTTATCTTCATAAAGATGATGGATTTGTTCGATTTTTTTTGCTGTATTTACTTTTTTCGTCAGGGATGAGTTTAGTAATTGTAGGTGCAACTCTCGATCTAATTATGATGGGCTGGGAGTTAGTGGGGATAAGTTCAGCACTGCTAATTGGTTTTTATCAAAAACGAACTGGTCCCGTAAATCATGGATTTAAAGCTTTTTCTTACTACCGAGTTTGTGATTTGGGGCTGCTTCTAGCAGCGGGATTCTGGCATATGGCTTTTGAATCATCGAATCTTTCCGTGTTGTCTGAGCTAGGGGGTGGAATACAATATAGTGCTGAAATCATTTTAGTTTGTGTCTCAGTTTTTATTGCTTCTTTAGCAAAGTCAGCCCAACTGCCCATGGCCAGTTGGCTGCCTAGTGCTATGGAGGGACCCACTCCATCAAGTGCGATTTTTTATGGAGCGCTATCTATTCATGCCGGTGCATACTTACTAATGCGTATGTTTCCATTGATAGAGGGCTTGCCTTGGTTGAGAGTTTTTATTGGTTTTGTTGGTATTGCAACTGCAGTTTATGGAGCTTTTGTAGGTCGGTCGCGTAATGATATAAAAACTCTATTAGCATATGCTAGTTTATCACAGGTAGGGATAATATTTTTTGAAATTTCACTCGGCTTTAATCGCTTAGCTCTTGTTCACCTTATTGGGAATTCGTTATTGAGAAGTTGGCAGTTTTTAAGCTCTCCTTCTTTGTTGCATGATATTCATATACTGAAGTTACCAGCAAATACATCATCACGATTTTTATCTCTTTTACCTCATAAAATGCGTTATTGGATATATAGACAATCTCTAATGGGAGGAAATCTTGATAGCGCGATTTTTAAGTTGATTGTAACTCCAGTTGTAAAGCTAGCCAATCTTGTCGATGGGTTTGATAAACGCTGGTTGTATTTTATTGATGACGAAACATTAGAACAGTCAACTAGAATTGATATACCGACAAGCAAGGAAACAAGTGACGGAATAATTTTAAACATTCGACAGTAGATAGAATTATAGATATATTTTTGGGAGAAAGTTTTATGATTAATTTATCAAGCCAATTTTCAATGTTGTTACTGGCATTGATTGCAGCTATTTTTTCTTTGATTGGTTTATTTGCACCTAATCCTTTGCGTTCGAAACAACTGTCAGTAATGTCAAGTATTTTGGTTGTTTTAGGGGTGTTTTTTGTAGCATCTATAGTATTACTAGGTACTGAATCTGATTTGATTGGAGGACTTATCACATCTATTGATGTCGAAAGAAATCACGCGATACTGCTACTTTTCGCTCTTGTTTTTTCGATTGTTTCATTTGGGTTTATTTTTACTTCGCCAATGATAATGACTGGTAATTTAGACCGCTTTCAAACTCTCTGGCTTTTAAGCTCGGTACTTATGTTTTGCTCATCAACCGACGTGCGATTTATGCTATTGGCTTGGTTATTATCAATTGTACCGGCCATGGTTGATAACACATCGGGAAAGCTAAAATTACAAATTACTAAGCATCGTTTGTTTATTTTTTCGCAGTTAGTTGGCCTGTTAATGATTTCTATAGGTCTTGCAATTGCATACAATATGAATTCTGCTGGGAAACCAGCAGAGACGAGTTATATCTTTTCTCACTTTATACGAGTTTTATTACGCTCAAACGGTTTTTCTACTTTAGCTACATTTCTTATAGTCGTTGGATTATTAATGAGGCAAGGTGTTTTTCCATTCCATCAAGGATTTATTTCTTTGATAAATAAGGGGAAGTTACCATATTCCGTACTGTTCTTATGTTCACAACTTGGTTTTCTACTTCTTTTATTGCTTAAAAATGATTTCCAAGAAATGTCTCATGTTTTTACACATCAAACTGTACTGGCTTATCTTGCCACGTTTTCCGCAATGTATTTTGCTTTGCTATCTATAGTAGAGGTGAATATAAGAAAGAATTATCTGCTACTTTTACTTATGCATTCTTCACTTACAGTTCTATTAGCGGCGACGTATGGCGGTGTTGCTCAATCAGCTTTGTATGTTGATATCATGGTTGTATTGTTAGTAGGAGGTGGTTTGGGTTTAGTTCTATGGCTTTTTGAAAGAAGAACAGGTGTGATCTCGGCTACAAAGTACCTGGGCATGGCTGCGAAGATGCCTATTCTCTCCTGCTTTTTTCTGGTTTTTGGCCTTGGATTGATTAATTTCCCTTTAACTCTAAGTTTTATTTCAGAAGATTTGTTATTGCATGGAGTTTTAAAGCATTATCCTATTCTTACAACTCTTATACTCATTGCTTTTGTCATAACTGGTATTTCTTTTTATCACTTCTATGCAAGGTTATTTTTAGGAACTCCCTTGGTTAATATTTCTCGCCGTGATATTTTAAGGAATGAGGCGATGGCTTTGATTCTAATATTTGCACTAATAATTTTCTTTGCATTTTCTCCATCAATACTATTGAAGGTCGCCTCTCATGAAAAATCTATGTTGAGCTATCTAATGATGGGCGGATCTAGTTTATACTAGAGTATGCCTAGAACGGTGAATTATTGCTATTTTAGCAAAGGCATGGAGCTACCTAAGTGATACCGGTGCTTTTATTTTATTTTTCTGATAAAACAAAAAATTGCAGATAATATAATACTTACTATTATGCTACTTACGATAGGGAAATAAAAACGCATATTTCCCCTTTCAATCGTGACATCTCCAGGCAAGCGGCCGAACGGTAGGTTTTTTAATAGCCCGAGTTGCCATAGTAAACCGACAATGACGAACGAGATACCGATACTAATAAGAAAGCGGCCCATTTTGGATCAGCCTGTTGTTAAACATGTCTATCTAGCATCTTTATTTAACTAATTTACCTTCTTTAAAGTCGACGTGCTTACGAACTTTAGGATCATATTTTTTAAGAAGAAGCTTGTCTTTTCCTTTGAGCTTATTAAGAGTGTAATAGTAACCTGTTCCAGCTGTAGATATCAGTTTTACTTTTTCTCTTCGGTTTGACTTTGCCATTCTGAGTTTTCCTTTTTACCGTATTTACCTTTTTCTATTATCCAACTTTTCAATCGACTAACTGTACTTTTGCTAAGTAGTGGCCTTGAAAGCGTTGGCAAGTGACCATCGTAAACGATACGACACGAACGGCATAAATATCAAGATATTGCGGTCGTTGACAAGATAAAAATCGTCAGAATTATGTTTTTTTACTCGATTTTAACTGTCTAATATTTTAACATAAAATGATAATAATCAGTTTTCCTTCTATTTAGCCTCGAAGGTGTAAAATGCTAAAACATAGAATAATTTCTGTGAATGGTCTTCTTATTCCTATGATTTTAGGTGGTTATATCGCGAATAGCCTTTTTACGGCAGCGATTGGATTTTCCCAGGATTTTACGAAAATACGCCGGTCAGTATTTAAAATACGTGTAGTTTCTCAAGAGCCGAATTTTGAGCGGCCCTGGGAACATGAAAGCAGTAAAAAGTCATCTGGGACTGGCTTTTATATTGGCAACAATTTGATTTTGACAAACGCCCATGTCGTTGCAAATTCCCGTTATTTGACAGTACAGAGGGATGGCGATTCCAATCTAGAACTTGCCGCCGTGGTACATATAGCTCATGACTGCGACCTGGCTGTTATAACAACACAACGTAAAAATTATTTTCAAGGAATCGCACCATTAAGCTTTGGTTCATTGCCTAAGCTTAGGTCCCCAGTTTCTACCATTGGATTTCCGAAAGGGGGAGAGCAGCTATCCATCACTGAAGGAATCGTATCAAGGGTTGGTTATCGGAGTTATGTGCATTCTAGAGTAAATAAACATTTACTTGTACAAGTTGATTCCGCTATCAATCCCGGAAATAGTGGCGGCCCAGTGGTCCAAAAAGATAAAGTAGTAGGTGTGGCTTTTCAATCTTTTATTTCTGCTGAAAATACCGGTTATATTATCCCCACTCCCGTTATTTTGAGATTTTTAAAGGATATTGAAGATGGGCACTACGATGGGCACATTCAAAGTGGTTTACAAGTATCACCGTGGGCGGTGAGCAATTCGGCAAATAAATTATATTATGATCTAAATGACGATAGCTATGGTGTCGTTGTTAGTTATGTTTATCCTTGGTCGTCTTTGAATCGTTATATAAAAAAGGGAGACTTGCTACTTAAAATTGATGGTAATCAAATCGGAGCTGATGGCAAAATTGATTTTCAGGGAGAGCGTGTTAATTTTGATTTAGCCTATGATTTAAGACAACTTGGTGATTCTATTCATTTTGTTTTAAAACGAGGGAGGGAAGTGCGTAAATTTAACGTTAAGATCGAAAAGAATCGTTCTCACTATTTTAAAGGTAGCCAATATATTAGACGTCCAAAGTATTATATTTATGGAGGCTTGGTATTTTCGACGTTAAGTTATAATTTTTTAAAAAGTTGGGGTAATAAGTGGTATGAACGGGTTCCTGCTATTTTAAAATACCTTCATTATAATTCGGATTTAGATATGCAATTTGCCACTGATGAAGAATTTATTGTATTAGTAGATCGTTTACCTCATTCAATAAATGCTTATCTGACAAAACAAGAAAACGAGGTAGTTGAAGCTGTCAATGGTCAGAGGGTTAACTCTTTGCAGCGACTGGCTACTATATTGGACAGCCTTAAAAGTGAATATGTAAAAATAGAATTTATGGGAGATGTTGAGCCTGCTGTTATGCGTACTAGCGATGTGGCAGCAAGTAAAAATGAGATCCTCAGCCAATATAAGGTTGATAGAGATCGATGGCTAATTGGAGACGAAATGGATGGTGCGAATTTAATTAAGACTGGCGATAAAAAATAATAGGCCTCGTTTTCTGCAATGATGATGCTTTATCAAAATTCATTGACAAGCTACCTGGTCTGCTACGGGTTCTTTAATGGATTGAATTTCAATGGTATAAGGTAGTTTTTTGCCAGTTTGTGTAAATGCGTAGGGATTGACACATCCGGTCGGTGGGTTTTCTATTTGTGTTGAACTGTGTTTATGGATAACACAGACGACAAAGCGGTGAATTATACTATATTGATCTATTTTTTTTACCTCTTGTAAGCCAAATATAAAGTTTCCTATTTGAACGGATTTTCCTTGCGACTCTTTATTGGCATGATTTGGCTTGCAAGAGAATAGCGTGACGATCAAACTGCTAAAGAAAGTAAAAGCTATGAATCTTTTGAAAAAAAAATATTTATGTCGGATGCAGTAAGGCTTTTACCAAATTGGTTTTTGACATCTAGAATCATAATAACCTTTAATTGGAAAATGGACACGATTTTATTTTAGCATATTGTTAAGAAGGAGATATCCTATCATAATCAATCTAATCTAGGGCGTATTGACGTTTCGTTTTCGTAGCGAGAGACAAATCCTGGAACTCGCAGCTAGGAAGGGTTTCAAAAATTACCGGAGGTGTACTAGATGTACATTGAGGATAATTTTTGAAACCATGACAACGGTGTGACTCAAGGATTTGACTCGTAGTAGGAAACGAAACGTCAACACGCCTAGCTTTTTGCTCGATTCTTGTACGTTGCTGCCCTAACATATTAGAAGTCGGAATAGAAAGTATGAAAAGGAGTGAGTGATGGATTTTGCAGCATTCCGCTTTGTTCTTGGTCTATTTAAGCATAAGTTAAGGACAGGAATATGTTTGTTATATGTATTTGTTAGCGCTTGTACAGAGAATTATGATCAGTCTTTCTTACGTGTGGTGATTTCTAGCCAAAAGCCAAGTATTCAATCACCATGGAAGAATCAGTCGATAGAAAAGAAGAATTTATTGGTAGTTTTGTTGGTGGCGGACTGGTGTTAGTTACCGCTTATGCAGTAATTGATGCAAAGATGGTTGAATTAAAGAGGATAGGTGGAAATAAGATTTATTCTGCAGAGGTGTTGTTTGAAGATAGGGAAAGTAATTTAGCGCTGCTTAAACCTTTAGATTCAAAGATCTTTGATGGAATGAAACCAATACAAATTGGCGATAGAGTTGCTGAAGGAACACAATCAAAGTTACTAACTATGTCAACTATGGGGCAGCTTGTTGTTCATAATACAATTTTGACTGATGTTATGATTGCTAAAACGGTAACCAGTAGATTAAGGATGCTTAGTTATAAATTTAAAATACTAGAGAAAGGGCTGGGATGGAGTGAGCCAATTATTCATAAAGGACGTTTGGTTGCAATGGCAAGTAGCAATGAGGGAGATTATGTTTATGCTATCCCCGCTTTTACGATTAATCATTTTTTGAAAGACTCTCATAATGAGAAATATTTGGGTTTTCCGAGTATAGGAATAGTCACGCAAAATTAGACGATGGTGCGCTGCGTAAAATGCTTCGAGCGGACCAATATCAAGGTGTCAGAATTGTGAAGGTTTTAGAACAGTCCTTTCTATAATGTCTTGCAACCAGACGATGTTGTCTTGGCTTTGAATAAAGAAAATTTATCGAGTGATGGTTTGATTGATGATGCGATATGGGGGAAAATAGGTTTTCAGATCGTGACTAATCAGATGTATTCTAAGGATTTACTAACAGTAAGTTATTTGAGAAATGGCCAGAAATATACTGTAAGTAAGAGGCTAGAGCGTTTTGATTCCAATAAGTTTATGATTCCCTATTATAGTCAGCATAGTTCAATTCCATATTTGATATATGGAGGAATGGTTTTCCAAGAACTGAGCCTCGATTATTTAAAGGCTTGGGAGCCAGTGGCAGCACAAAGCTCCGTCGAATCTGGTTTATTTATGGAAATATAAAAATGAAGAGACAAGCGCTGATGATAGAAAGTTTGTGGTTTTAAATAGGGTTTTGGCGGATGATTTTAATCGTGGTTACGATCAGCTTAATGATGTGCTTGTTAAGCAGTAAATGGCACTCCAATATATACCCTCGACCAGCTTGAGTCCGCTTTACATTCCTCTGTAAAAGTAAAAGGCCAGTCTTTAGTGTATTTCATTAGATCAAGATGCAGGAGAAGTTCTATTGGAGGGAGATAAAATTATAGAGGCTCATAAACAGATAGCAAGAGCTTATGATTTAAACTCATATGTAAGGTTCTTGGAGAGATAGTTTGCCAACGGCGATCATTATTAAGTGAATCTATTCATATTTTGACTTGGTGGAGCATAACAATCTAAATTTTTGGATTATTTTTACTGTCTAAAATATTTTTCTGGGCGGTTTGTGAAGTTCCTTAATATTTAGTAAGCTTTATGAGGTTCATATATTGGGAATTTTCATGTTTTAACTCATCTGGGATATATTCTCCCTGCTCATCGTAACTTCCACATGCTTTTATGTGAGGGTTAGTTAATTGTGTAAGCTCTTTATTAGAGTGCTTCTTCGCTCTTGTTGTTAGGGGTTAGATAGGTTATTCTGGTATTATTTCTTAAGAAGTAGTACCTTTTTCCATCAAAGTCTTTATAATTTAACTCCCCTGCTTGCTCTTCTAAGCCATTTTCTTCATTACAATCTTGGTTTGTGGCCGTTTCTTCCCCTCCCGTTCCGAGAAGGTTGACCAGGTTCATATATTGGGAATTTTCATGTTTTAACTCATCTGGGATATATTCTCCCTGTTCATCGTAACTTCCACATGCTTTTATGTGAGGGTTGGCCAATTGTATAAGCTCTTCATTGAGGCTATCTTGGCTCGCAATATAGGGGGTTAAGTAAGTAGTCACATCACCATTTTTTACATAATAATATTTTACAAGGTTGTCAGACTTATCAGGAACCCATGTGTAATTTAGTGTGCCTTCTTGTTCCTCTAGGCCCTGGCTTGCATCACAGTTATATTCAGGTATTGGTAATTGCGTTAGGGAATTATTAGATAGTGTGCGGCTGGTAGTAGATGTCTTACAAGAGCTTGTCATTAATAGTACGGGCAAAATAAATCCGTACAAAGAACCTTTACTCATAAATACCCTCACCCTCGATATTAATAGCTAAATAAATTTACTATACTATTTGTTGAGTATTAAATATACCAGGGGCTATGAAGAATGTCTATATCTCTAAACGAAAGGCACCATTGATGTCATTTCAAATGGTTATTAAGAAGCAGTTTTATTTGCCTTTTGATTAGGAGCTGAGGCAAATCTTGAAGGTTGTGCCAACATTAACTGTACTTTCGACGGACATTGTTCCTCCCATTTCTTGGATTATTCCGTAACAAATAGCAAGTCAAACCCGTTCCTTCACCAGGATCTTTAGTTGTAAAAAAAGGATCAAAAATTCTTTTTAAATGATTTGGAGGGATACCAACCCCGTGTGTCTTGGACTTCGATAATGCACTGAGGTGTCTTGCTTTCTTGTCTTTTTACTGAAAGGAGTAGATTCCACCATCAGGCATTGATTGTAGGGAGTTTTGGATGAGGTTCAGAAATACTTGAATCAGTTTGTTTCTATTCCCACGCGTTTCGTACGAATCCTCTTTCCAACTTTCTTCTATTTCTACCGATTTAGCATTATCTGCAACTTTACCAAATCTAATAGCTGTTTTGAGGGTTTCAGCTATATCGACGATTTCGGCAGTATCATCTTCGTGACCAGCTGGCTGCTCTTGCAAAATCCAACAATCTTTCAACGATTACCTTACACCTTTGAGTTGCAGCTTCAATTTCGACAACGTCGGCATAGTGTGGGCTGTCTTTGGACATCTCCTTTAACAGCATTTGCGAGAAAATAAGGATCCCACCTAGCGGATTATTTATCTCATGAGCAACACCACCAGCTAGCAATCCAATAGAAGCTAGCTTTTCACTTTGTAACAATTGGTTTTCCAGATTTTTTGCAACGGTACGATCTCGATAGACGTGGATGATTCCATCGACCTTGCCGTTGGGATCATAAAATGGTTTTGAACTTACCTCGTAATAAGACTCATTTTTTACATTCTTTAGCTCAAATGTATGGTGCTTATTTTCGCTTGCTGTTTGTTCTAAAAGGCATCCTTTACAAGGCTTTGTCTGGTTGGCAAATATTTCATGGCATTTTTTGTTTATCAGTTGTTTGACATTCATCTGTGCAACATCGGCAGCTGCTTTGTTGCATTTTTTAATAGTGTAGTCTGTGCCGATGATCATTAATGGATCTACCATGGCATCAATGGTAGCCATCCATTGCTTTTTTAGATTTTCAACAAACGAGACAGTATCTTGGATGTTACTTTTAGTTTTGTTGCGAGTTACCATAATTGATCCTGCATTAAACGTAGGGTGAATAATCCGTGAACTGACTATTTGCTTTGTCCGATATTTTAAATATCGGAACGATTTTTAGAAGTCATCTGGCATGTAGGGTACAAACGGTAGCCAAGAAAGTGTCCTCAATATGAATTGTCATAATGAAGATACTTTCTTTCTCTAACATGGAAATAGTGCGCACCTTATGCTTGTCTCTTAATGGGCACATGAAAGCTGCGCAGTACTAATTTCGATCTCTGTTATTGCCGCTAATTTTTTGAAAAGCTCATCTTCTATTCTTTCATCTTCTTCTTGATTCCATGCCAAGGCGTGGATGAGCACTGTATCCATATGTTCTACTGGAATAAAAGTAATTTCTTTGGCTATTGATTTTGGAATTTCTTCTAAATCTTTTTCATTATCTTTGGGAATAATGACTTTTGTTATTCCACTACGATGTGCAGCTAAGGCTTTTTCTTTCAATCCACCAATAGGTAAAACGCGGCCTCTTAAAGTTATTTCGCCAGTCATAGCAACATTTCTACTAACCGGGCGGCCTGTTAGGGCACTGGTGAGTGCGGTGGCCATACAAATTCCAGCTGAAGGGCCATCCTTGGGAATTGCTCCTTCTGGAATATGTATATGAATATCCAATTTTTCATAAAAATCGCTATCTAAACCGAGGAACTCTGCTCTAGAACGTACATAGCTCAGCGCTGCTTGAGCTGATTCCTGCATCACTTCGCCTAATTTGCCTGTGATGGTTAGTTTTCCCTTACCCTTCAATACATTAACTTCTGAGACGAGAATATCACCGCCGACTTCTGTCCATGCCAAACCGGTACATAGCCCTGTTGCATCAGTTTCTTCTTGCATACCAATGCGGAACCTGCGGGCTCCAAGGTATTTATTCACTGACTTTGGCGTGATAGCTTCTGTGAAATTAATTTTTTCAATATCAATATCATGGTAGCTTATGGCGCTCGTCGATTCACCTTCCTCATTTTTGTCTTTTTGTACTTTTTTGACTGGTACCTCTGACGATTCATTGGGATCTGGCTCGTTTTTAGCATATTTATTCATATGCTTTCTTGCTACTTTTCGAAGAATTGACGAAACCTCTCTTTCGAGGTTTCTAACGCCAGCCTCTCTTGTATAGTAACGGATAAGTTCACGAATGGATTTTGCCTGAAAGCTAACTCCCTTGTCGGCTAGTCCATTTTCTTTCAATTGCTTAGGAATGAGATAATTCAGTGCAATTTGAAGCTTTTCTTCCTCGGTATAGCCAGCTAAATTTATGACCTCTAGCCTATCTAAGAGTGGTCTTGGAATTCCATGCAACGAGTTTGCTGTGGCTAGAAATAGACATTTCGATAAGTCATAATCTAAATCAAGGTAATGGTCGTTAAAAGCGTTGTTTTGTTGAGGATCGAGGACTTCTAATAAGGCCGCACTGGGATCTCCACGATGATCCATACCTAATTTATCGACTTCATCGAGTAAAATGACAGGGTTTGATGAGCCTGCTTTCTTTAGTGCCATGACTATTTTTCCTGGCATCGAGCCAATATAAGTCTTTCGATGCCCACGAATATCGGCTTGATCTTTTACTCCACCTAACGCGATCCTGACGAAGTTCCGGCCGGTGGCATCGGCCACACTTTTTGCTAAAGATGTTTTACCAACTCCTGGAGGTCCGGCTAAGCAAAGAATTGGTCCTTTAATATCTTCGACCAAGTTTCTAACGGATAAATATTCTAGAATACGATCCTTAACTTTTTGAAGGCCATAATGATCGCGTTCAAGTACTTTTTCCGCATAAGATATATCTCTTATTTCTTTTGTGTATTCTTTCCACGGCAGTGAGAGTACGGTATCGATATAGTTTCTAACGACAGTTGCTTCTGCTGACATAGGTGACATTTGTTTTAATTTTTTTATTTCTTTTGTCAGCTTTTCATAGGCTTCTTTCGTTAGTTTTTTTTCTTCTATCTGGTCTTCAAGTTCTTGTATCTCAGCTCTTCCGTCTTCTCTGTCCCCCAATTCTTTTTGAATTGCTGCCATTTGCTCATTAAGATAGTACTCTTTTTGCGTTTTTTCCATTTGCCGTTTAACACGAGCACGTATTTTTTTCTCCACACGCATAATTTCAATTTCTGATTGAATATAGCCATAGAGGTCTTCTAAGCGTTTTCGTGGGCTTGTTTCTTCTAGCAGTTTCTGTTTATCTTGAAGTTTTAAATTTGATAGATGTGCGACTAGAGTGTCCGCTAGCTTTGATTCGTCCTCAATTTGGGCAATTGAAAGTAGCATTTCTGGAGGAATTCTTTTGTTAAGACGCACATAATTGTCAAAGGACATTTTGACAGTGCGTATCAAAGCTTCATTCTCAACTCCAGTAGTAGATTGTTCACTTAGCTCTTCTGCTTCGACAAAAAAGAATTCTTCAGTTTCTATATAATCTTTGATTTTCGCTCTTTTTTTACCTTCCACCAAGACTTTCACTGTGCCGTCAGGAAGGCGTAAAAGTTGCAATATTGTTGTGATCGTACCAACCTTGTAGATATCATCCGCAGTTGGGTCGTTGGTTTTGGCTTTGATTTGAGCAGCGAGGAGAATCTCTTTATTTGTAGACATTGCATGCTCAAGTGCTTGGATAGATTTGTCTCTACCAACAAACAGTGGAACCACGGTTGAAGGGAACACTAAAATATCTCGCAGCGGTAGAAGAGGAATTCTAGTGGTGCTGTTAGATGTTTGAAAATCTTCTATATTTGGGTCTTTTTCTGTCATAACACGATCTCCTTCCTGATCTTATCAGGGAAGTCAGTACTATCCAATGGATTGCTAGATTTGGGCTCAAAGTATATTTTATCTCAAAGACCGAATCAGTGCGAGTAAGAGCTACCATCTAACTAAATACTTTTTTGTACCTTTTCTAAAAATTTGCAGGAACTAAGGTGAAAATACAAGAAGATAAGTTAGAATAACGGAATATTATAAAATATTACATATTGCCAATGGTCTTGTCATAATATTTGCTTATCGTGATGAGGAGGGATTCACTAATCTGCTATAATCTTAGGCAAAATCTTATATTTAGCAGGTTACGCTTATATTTATTTCTCATCGACATTAAGCTCTTTCAAATAAAAAACTGCCTGGCGTATTTGTAGGCAATAACTACAAAACTACTTTGTAGCTATATTCCCCTTCATATGACCACTTTTTCCAAAATAATAAAGTGGTCACTTTCGCGAGGCAGTTATTTTCTTAGTTGAGCAAAGTTTAATGGGCTACTTATTCCCATCGGTGCCAGTACTAAAATCGTTGTGAGTACTTTCTTTGGCTTTCTCTTCTTCAAGCGCCTTAATCTCTTCTTCCGAACGGAAGACAAGAATGGGCTCAGCCTGCATTACAATACATTCCTCAGTTATTACAACTTCTTTTAAATCTTTTTGACTAGGCATCTCGTACATGATTTCTAGCATGGATTCTTCTAAAATTGCTCTTAAACCACGAGCACCAGTCTTACGCTTAAGTGCTTCTTTGACGACTGCCCGTAGCGATCCATCAGTAAACTTGAGTTCCACGTTCTCGATCTCAAAGAGTTTCTTAAACTGTTTTACGATCGCATTTTTTGGTCCTGTTAAAATTCTGACCAGCGCTTCTTCATCTAGAGGTGCCAAAGTACATACAACAGGGACACGGCCTATAAATTCGGGAATAAGGCCAAACTTCATCAGATCTTCAGTTCTCACCTTTGAAAGGAGGTCTGACGAGCTGATAGCTTTTTTAGAGCGGACATCCGCGCCAAAACCCATCGAAGACGTATCGATCCTTTGAGCAATAATGCTTTCGAGGCCGGCAAAAGCTCCACCACAGACAAATAAGATATTTGTAGTATCTACTTGCAAAAATTCTTGCTGTGGGTGCTTTCTACCTCCGCGAGGAGGAACATTTGCTATAGTTCCTTCGACAATTTTTAATAATGCTTGCTGCACTCCTTCACCAGAAACATCTCTGGTTATTGATGGGTTTTCACCTTTACGTGCAATCTTATCGATTTCGTCAATGTAGGCGATACCCCTTTGAGCGAGCTCAACATCGTAATCAGCGCTTTGTAACAAGTTCAGAATAATATTTTCGACATCTTCACCCACATAGCCAGCTTCTGTTAGGTTAGTGGCATCAGAAATAGTGAATGGAACATTCAGAATTTTTGCCAAGGTTTGCGCTAAAAGCGTCTTACCGCTTCCGGTAGGACCAATCAGTAGGATGTTTGATTTCGAAAGCTCTACATCGTCCATTTTTGCTTTGGCATCGATACGCTTATAGTGGTTGTGCACAGCCACCGATAGAGTCTTTTTCGCGCGATCCTGGCCGATAATGTAGTCGTCCAATATCTTTTTGATATCTTTCGGATTTGGGATGCTCCCACCTGTATCGAGAAGTTCTTCTTTTTCAACTTCTTCTGCGATAATATCGTTGCAAAGCTGAATACATTCGTCACAAATATAGACGTTGGGCCCTGCTATCAGCTTTTTTACTTCTCTTTGGCCCTTTCCGCAGAAACTGCAATGTAAGCCATTATCTTTTCCTGCCATGTACCGTTCTCCCAAGTTTCTTACAGTATCAATATGAGTCGAAAGCGAAATCTACACTTAGTTTTTGTGTCTATCTATAACCCTTAAACTACTTGCCGAAGCAACGACTTCGAGCTTCTTCATCACGTGAGCTTCTACACTTTATTTTTCCTCAGTCTCTTCTTCACCTTTTTTTTGTGGCTTAATCGTTTCATCAGTGATGCCATACTCACATGCTTCGTCCGCAGTTAAAAATAGATCTCTATCAATATCTCTGGTTATCTGCTCGACGCTCTTCCCGGTATGGTGGGATAAAATTTCTGTCATCTTTGATTTTAGCCTTATGATTTCATTTGCTTGAATATCAATATCAGTTGCTTGCCCAGTCGCCCCACCTAATGGTTGATGGATCATGATGCGTGAATTAGGAAGTGCGTATCTTTTACCAGGTGCGCCAGCCGCGAGCAACCAAGCTCCCATACTAGCACATTGACCGATGCAATATGTACGGATATCAGGCTTCACCAATTGCATGGCGTCATATATCGCCAAACCTGCAGTAACTGATCCGCCTGGTGAGTTAATATAAAAATGGATATCTTTATCCGGGTCGTCGCTTTCTAGAAAGAGAAGTTGTGCAACGATAATGTTTGCAACTTCGTCCATCACAGGGGTCCCTAATAGGACAATTCTATCTTTAAGAAGTCTTGAATAGATATCCCATGAGCGCTCCCCTCTACTTGTAGATTCTACGACAACTGGTACTAGCGGCATAATTCAACCCTCACTAAATGTTATTAAAGACCTTTTAAAAACTGCCAACCGTTGAAAAAGTCCTCGGAATTTTACCTTAAGCTAGAATCGACTTTGATACAAGCTGCTTCATGGTCCAGTTCATCGACTCCATCTGTAGATTTCTTTAGCGCGAGCTCTAAGATTTTCATTCTCATCAAATAGTTAACTAGCTGAATATACAATATTAAAGTTTAAATTATGTCTAGTTTATCGAAGTGGACAATGTAAATGTCTTATTAAGAAATGATGGATACGCTCAATAGCCTGCTAAATTTTTGTAATGGTTTGTAATAGAATATAATAAGATTTTTTCTTGGATTACATTTAAATAAAGCAAAACTAGTTTAGTGGTTTAGCTTTTGTTTTTGGAGGGAAATGTCCAAAGGCTAAACATATTAGAGGTTGTTTAAGTTGTATGATATTAGGGCGTAAATTAAAAAGTGTCCTCATTAAATACGTGCATGATAAGGACACTTTTTTCTAATTTCTAACGTCGTGCAGAGTTTGTGTGCACTAGCTGAGATTTCTAGTGATTAAATTTCAACTGGAATATTGGCGATCGTAGCTGAATTTTTCAATGCATCTAAAGCTTTTTCTAGCTTCAAGTTCTCTCTAATTTTTTCACCGGCTTTCTTGAAGATGTCTTCAATCTCCTTTGACTTTGGAGCATTTTGTTCGCCAAAAGCAGACTTTATGTGTTCTTTAATATCTTCATCATTTATTTCTACGCCTTCTGCTTTGGCTACTTCCCATAGTAAAATAGTGTTTTTTGCTTTTTGTTTAGCTTCATCTCTAAAATTCTTGCGGAAGTTTTCATCAGCTAGGATTTTATCCAATGTTGCTTTGTCAGATATTCCCATGTTTTTAATAAGGTCATCTGTTACTTGTTCGACGACTGCTGGAGGAACTTCGAATTCATTGTGGTTGCGGACAGCAGTAAGCAAGGCGTTTTCTAATTCCTGCTGATGCATTCTTTGAGCCGTTTCTTTTAAATGGGATTCTATATTTTTCTTAAGTTCTTCTAGTGTTTCGACGTTCATATCCTTAGCGAATTCATCATCGAGTTGTGGAATGTCTAATTTCGCAATATCGTCAATGGTGGCGGCAAATTGAATTGTTTTACCTGCCAAGTCTTCCCTTTGATAATCTTTTGGAAGGGTTATTTCAATATCTTTACTTTGACCTTTTTGTAATCCTAGTAGCTCTTTTTCCAACTCAGGAAATATTTCTTTTTGCCCAATGGCAACAGGAATTTTTTCAACTGATAGCTCAGGGATATCCTGGCCATCAGAGGATGCAGTATGAGTCAACGTTATTAATTGACCTTCAGAAACTTCAGGATTTCCTTCAATTGGACTTGCCTTTGCAGCCCTACGAGCTAAAGCTTTTAACTCTCGATCAACGGAAGATTCGCCTATGGTATATTCTTTAACTGATACTGATAGGTTTTTGTAGTTTTTAAGTTCGATAACAGGCATGACGTCAATTACAGCGCTAAACTCATAAGCATTTTCGGCCGCCGGCAGTGCTTCAGTTTCCACAACGGGTGGTGAAATAGGGATTACTTCATGTTCTTTTAGAGCGCCAAAAAGATTATTATTTATTAACAACTCACCGACTTCACCTGCTACAGTACCTGCATATGACTTTTTTATTATACTTAAAGGAGCTCGGCCGGGGCGGAATCCACGTATGTTTGTTTTCTTTTGTAAGCGTTTGAAAACGGTTTCGAAAGTTTCATTTACAGCCTCGACCGGTACGGTCACTGTGATGCGTCGCTGGACGGAATTTATGTGTTCGACGGTTGATTTCATTCTGTGCTGCCTTTACTATCTGTTAGTTATGAATACGAGTCAGTTGTTTTTTCTAGTTCGCTACTTTGATTGTCGTGCGTTGATACGTTTTATGTGTGATCTGCTATAGAAGCGAACATGAGTCCGCGGAGTCTAACCTTTGGCGTATCCCCTGTCAATGAAGTATTCCAACTGGCCGACCCTAATGCTTTTCGGTGCTTAAATTCTATTTTCATTAAAAATTCCACTATTTTAGTAGGTTAAGGAGAGGTTTCTGCGGAGATGGTAAGAGGCTTAAGTGCCATTAGGCTGTCAGGTGTTGGCTATTTTGCGGTATCAGCTTCGGTTGTTTCTGGTACCACTTTGGACGAAATTTCTAATAGGTCAAAATTTAGACTTATTTTGGGGTCAGGGTTGTCTACTGATGCCCCAAGGAGAAGGATCGTGGAAGACAGTGATAATACTTCAAATGG
This sequence comes from Bdellovibrionota bacterium, assembly GCA_041391425.1. Taxonomy (GTDB): domain Bacteria; phylum Bdellovibrionota_B; class Oligoflexia; order Oligoflexales; family JAWKNZ01; genus JAWKNZ01. The sequence goes on along the minus strand of JAWKNZ010000005.1, from coordinate 48,230 downwards.
CTTGTTTGTTAGCACGTCGATATCAGTAAAGATTGAGTTTTGCTCAATAAATTTTCCATCGATTAATGGATATATCCCACGAATCTCAATTGTTGCTTCAGTAGGATTTATTAGGACTGGATTTTGAATGGTGTATGTGTTTTCTAATGATTTAATCAAATTTATTCCTAGGTATGCTTCAACACCTAAGATTTTTGAAAGGTCGAATGTAATACTATCATAATTGAGGGGGTTACTTGTAACCTCAGTAAAATCCGGAATAATATTTTTTGTAATAATTATCCTGTCTAACGAGGCTCCGACTGCTGCTTGATAAAATATGATTTTATGGCTTCCTTTGTCCCAGTCAATAAATTGCTCGACGCTGGGATCCTCGTTTGTTCTGTATTCGTTGGCATTTGAGTTGGAGGTTATATTCCATGTCATCATTTCTTTATCATCGATTTTTACATAAAAATCGTTGATAGGATTGTCAGTTGTTGTTTTTGCAAAAGCATACATTTTGTAATAGCCTGATTCAGATACGTCAATGTCAAAGCTTAAAGTACCTAACTTAGAGTTGTTAGCATGTGTAGCTGCTGGATCTCCTGGAGCGACACCGGCATCGACCTCGCTGGATACGACTTTTGCTTCTGATGCAGTACTATCTGATACTTCAATTAGATTGCCGGTAAGGATTCCACTCTCTGCTTCGAACGCAATAATACCTACGCTTTCCAGGTTTGCAACCTTGTTTTTTCTAATCGAACTCATAGGTAAAGCATCAGTGGCAATTCCGGATAGTTTCTTCGTCGATGTCGTGCTACTTCGTTGAGACGCCCATGCTTCAATGGCAGCGGTCATTTCAGCAGCATTTTCTTTGCAATCTCCCCAACAATTATGTGTTTCGGGAGAAAGTCTCTGGACGATTCTAGAGTGATCCGGATTTGAAAAATCCACTTTAGGAGCATCTCCATCTATATCGAGGGCATCATGTGAAGCAATATAATCGTCTTTAATCGCAAATTTTGGACTCGTGTCTACACCATGACATGCACCACAATGTTCGGTAACTAACGGAAATACGGTGGTCTTAAAGGCATTGTATGTTGCTTCTTTCGATGCTGTTGTTATTTTACCGTCATCCGCATTAGCTTCACCACTTCCTTTCTGCGCACTCAAACCACCGCTGGGCTCTACTTCTGAACAACCTGATATTCCCACTGTCAGGAAAAAATTCCTAAAAAAGTTAGACTAATAAGTCTCATCGCAGTAGAGTCCTTTCAGGTTTAGTTATATTTATTTTGTAAGTGTTTAAATGCCTTTTTCGTTACGCCTGGCTAATCTTATTTAACCCGTTTTTAGGCGGCCATAGCTGACGTATTTCATAAGGTCATTGCCAAAGGAGTTCCTTCCCACAACTCGATTTAATTCATCTCCAATATACTTAGCGGGATCTGCTCCATCTGGGGTATGGAGTGCGATAAAATTTGCTACCAAAGCTTCGGCACCTACAATAACATTGTCAGATATTAAATTCGAATTGGCTATTGCGCCGCTAGTGTCGAAATAGCCAATTTGCCTTCCAATCATCAATTCAGGACGCCCTCCCGCAGCTTGATAAGTAAGACTAAACATTCCAGAACGCTGCCCATTGTCTGCAGTAGGGCCGTTTATTCCCGGAAAATTAGTTGCGTCATTATTATTTCCTGAAGCACCTGTGCCGCCATCAGTATAAATTATAACATGCGCATTTTTTCCTTTTCTGGCTGCAGCTTCAAGGAATTGTCCTGCTGCCAGTCCAATTTCTCTATCTTTATCTGTAACTGAAGTGAGACTATTATTGTGATAATCACATCCGCCAATTCGTTGCACAGCTACACCAACATAACCATCTAATAACAATTTTGCGAGTGTACCTGTCCGTTGCTCCGTTCCAGATGCTAAATTAAAAATACCAGGTAATCCACTTGTTTGGCTTGTCACTGTATTGTCGAATATTTCGTCGCCTCTCGGATCTAATGAGTTTGCATCAAAGCTAGTCGCTTGATATTCGGCATCACTATATGCACAAAGAATTTGTGCTTGCTCTTTTGCAGACAGGCCGTTGAATTTTGTCAATTGTGATTGACTCATGTTTTTAATGACCTTAAAAACCTTTTGTATAAAGGCATTATTGTTATTTGATAAGCTTGCTAAAACGCCAGGTAAAACCAAACCAATAGCAGAATCTGGATTAGTTACCCTTACCGGCCTATCAGCAACATAAAGGGATTCTGGTGGTCCTAACGAATTACCGCCAAAGTCGGTGTCTTCCGTTCCAATTAGATTTACAACAGCACCTGAAGCTCCTGCTTTAACTAGCCATTTTGCTGGATTTGACGGGTTGTTTCCAGTGTCGTTATTTGATCTGATTGCCATATATAAGCCGTCAATATTGGCTCGAGTTGATTCTTGCGTTGCATTCATCATCCCTTCGTGGAAGCGGCTTACAGATGCCATTTTCAATCCAAAATCAGCATGAGGTGCATTTGCACTTTGATTGGGATCAGCATCAGGGGTTAGTCCTATTGATGCGTATTGGTCTGCCTGTAATAAATCGTCTTGTCCACCTTGTCCACCTACCATAATGTTTCTACCAGGAATGCTCCAGCCGCCGGCAGCATCAATGATTAAAACGGGTGTCATTGACTTGGTTGTTTTTGCTCCGGCGCTACATTCTTCAGCCCCCAGTGCTTTGTTAGATACTAAAGCGGCTAAACTAGGCATTAAGGCAAATGCAGAGCCACTAATGTACCCTTGTGCCAATAGTTCTCGACGCGTCATCGGGATACCATGTTTAGGTACTATTTCTGGTTTTCGTTCGACTAACCACTTTGAATATTTTTTGAAATTCATTTTATATCCTCCAGGCTTAATTCTAAAAATCTCGCATTTAATAAAAACTTACTGGAGCACTAGCCAAAACCGATGCACAGGCTCCGATGGTTACAGTTTTGATTTGGAGAGCAGTAGGATCTGAACCAGCAGGAACTATATCTGTAGAAGATTCGTTAATAAATGTCGAAAGTGTTTGTAAATCGGGATCATCATTTCCAATAGATTCAATGTCTCTATTCCAGAGCTTTGAAATTAAAGTCTTTGCGAGTAAATTTCTATTTTCGGTATTGAATGCACTACCTAAGCCATCTGGGAATGAGTAATCGATACCAAATTTATTAGTTCTTTCCGTCTCGGTTGCCAAATCGTAAGCTACATCACACCCTGCTGAAGCTAACTTTACGGCAGCGAGTTGGTGAGAACCCAAAAATCCTTTAACGGATGAGGTGGTAGGAAGATTTGTTTCTACCGCTTCATATGCTGTTTTATACGTTTGGTTGTCTGATGGTATACCTAAAAGTAGAGCATAAGTCGCATAGAATTGCTGGTAGCTTCTAACTTTTACGTTTACCTTTTCTAATGAATCTGCAACGTTTGTTACTTCTTCTTTTGCAGTAGCTTCATCAGAAACTTTTTCAGTTTCGGAAACTTCTCCTGCTTCAGATCCTTTTCCACTACTTGACTTCTTCTTAGCAAAAATTCCACAGCTTGCAATTAAGCCCGAAATACTCAATATGAATATACTAGCTCGAATGATCTTATTGTCAGTAAGTAATTTCATCAATTTCTCTCCTCTATGTTAAGGCATGCGCCTTATTTGCCACGACAATATAATGCTGATTTGGCAAATAGAGCTTTCATATTGTAATTGTTATTTGCCCTAAATCCTGCTGCCAGTTGGTTAATAGCACCTTTAACTTCGTCTTCTTCGGGATTGACATCACACACCATTACCAATGCTCGTTGTGCCATGCATTGGGAAAACGCATCGGTTTGTGTTAACATTTTCCCCCAAGACTTAACTCCTTTTCCTGAACGTGCTCCATTCCATCCAAGGCTTTTATTTGGGCCGTCTTCCGCCCAAAGATTTATCCAGTTATCATCTGTAGTAACGTAGCCTTTTGGAAATTCATCAGCATTTTGATTGAATTTCGCTCTAGGCGCAGTTGGGTTGTATATAAGTCCGTCTTCTTCAGTATAATCCATATAGGCAAATGCACCGGTGTGGCCATCCATACCGGAGTGGCACCCTGCACATTTGCTTTTGTAAGTTTTTGGATCCCCTGCAGGTGCTCGGGAGACATCTCTTCTAACCCGATAATCAGGACGGGAGTTATCTGATAATTCCTCCATATCTCTACAAAGAAAAGTCATGAAGGTAAAACGAGTTGCCGCACGGTTTGTCCCAGCAACATAGTACGCCCGTGCAAAACCTCTAGTTGTCAAAATCCCTGCTGTTGCATCTGTGGGGAGATATGTTAATTCAGATTGTTTTTTTCTTACGAGAACTTTGTGCAAAGGATACGCCCGCCTTTGAATCTCCTCGTAATGATCATCACTACTATTATTAATTCTTCCAATAGTATATGGCGGCAATGGATTGTTTGGATCTGGAGATATTCCTATGTAGACAATATCGCCTGTTAATACTTCATTAAAAGGCAACTCATCTCTAATCATGCCGAGAACTGTCGCCGAGTAATCGGTTAGTGGATAACGAACCTGTTGATCCTCGTTAGTCCAGGTAGTTACATTTTGATGAACCAATTCATAAAATTGGCCATTTTTATCGTTGATTGCTGCTAGAGCAGCGCCTTTTAAGTCCCCTTGAGATATCATTTGCTCTAATTGATGTAAAGTTTCGGAGTCAGGAGGGACTCCATTTAGGCGATTAAATATTGTATATGCTTGTTCTTTTGGGCCTGCATAAGCATACTGTACTAATAGTAACCCCAGTATTGATGCTGCGATTATTTTCGTTAGTTGCATTGATGCTCTCCCTTATTTGGATTAATTTGCTTAACTTCAAATTTATAATAAAAAATCAATCTCTACTAATTTTGGGCGCCACCCCATATCCATAATTGTATTAAGTCTCTAGTTTGGACTGCCAGTGATCCTTCAGTACTTGGTGGCATTGGCGAAGCTGCACCTTCCCGAGTTCTCTTAAGAACGGAGTCTTGTTTACTAGCAAAACTACTATAGGTGCTGGAGTTAAAACCACCGTTAACGTTCGCTCCAGAATGGCATTTGTTGCAATCTGAAGCAATTGCCGTAGCCAGTGCACCAGTATATGTAACTGGATTAGCCGTTACGCCGAATACAATATCATTTAATCCTATTGATTCTTTTTTTGAATCTGACACAGTTAATCTTAGTCTGTATCTTGCTGTTTGTGGGGCATTATTATTAATAGTCCAATTATATAATGATGAAGATAAATCAAGCTTATCATCTATTATATTCCAGTTTGTTCCGTCTGAAGTGTATTCTAATTTTCCTGTTATTTCATCACCATCCGGATCACTAGCGGCAAAGGAAATTGGTACGACTTCGTTCGGTGCAAATGTCTTGTCACCAATTGGAAAATTAATTACTGCAATTGGTGCAGTGTTGCCATCATTTGAGCCGTTTATCTCAAACAGTTGGTCATAGAAAAATAGAGTGTCATGCCCTTTATCAGTTACCGTTGCTAAAATATAATAGGAACCAGCTGGGGTAAATGAAGTATCCCAAGTGAATTTAGTTTGATCAATCGACAGTTCTTCTGCTATGGCAATAGCCTCAGCTATACTTTCTTTTTCTTTAGTGTAATAGAGAGCCCAGGTACTTGATGGTGCTGGGTCAGTGATTTTAATTTCAATTTCGACATAATTTTTTACAAGTAAGGTTTTGTCACTTTTTGGAGAAACAAAAGTTAGGTTAACGGGATTACTTTCTTTCGCTTCTGCATCTGTCCCATCTTCTTGTGATGTGTCGACAGAGCTAGAGCTTTGCTTGTTGGATTTTTTTGCTCCGCAACTAACAAAAAAAGTTATCATTATAATTAATGTAAGATTTTTAATCTTCATTGTTTTTACGAATTCCTCATTTTGTAAATCATAAATCGACTAAAATATAAGTAATTTATATCAGCACATTGCTTTTATGGTTGTGCGATTGTGAATTCATTGGTTGCACTATTTTGACGACCTTTGTTTGTCGTAGCAATTACCCTAATTCTCACATTTAAGCTTCCACCTGAAGCCAAGCCAAGTTGATCACCATTTATAGACCAATTTATAGGTGAAGCGGATCCTGGTATAACTGTCCATACATTAAAGTCAGGGCCTGGTGCCCATACCACTTCAAATGTAGTAGTGTCTCCTGTGGGTTGAGTAATATTCCATGAAACAGGGACATCTGTGTTAGTCGAAGTGCTCGCATTTAAGTTGACTACAGAATCGGCTAAAGGTCCTAAAATTGTATTATCTGGATTTCCTGGTCTTTCTCCACCAGGTAGCCTACGGTTACCGTTAATACCTTGATTGTAAAACCATAGTTGAATAAGTGCTCGCTCACTATCTGTTAAGTCTGGGTTCCCAGTTGGCGGCATTTTTATTGCCTGATCTGCATCTTTACCTGTTCGCTGTAAAATCCTGTCTCGCCTATTATTGAATCCTGCATAGAAGGAGCTAACGAACTGAGTATTATCGAAATAATCCAATTTTAAGTCTCTAGCTGGAGTGTCACCCGAATGGCATCCGGAGTATGCGCATTTTGCATTTAAAATTGGCCTGATTTGATCAAAATAGGTTATATCCACTGGTGTGACGCCAAAATTATTATTAAGTTTTCCAGTCCCTTTACTTTCTCCGTCGCTAGCAAGTACTTCCAGTTGGTAGTATGGACCCTGAGGTAAACTATCAGCTATAGTCCAAGTATATGTATATTGACCAGTATCTTCATCGTAAGTGAGGATTTCACTATCACTTTTGATAGCGGTTTGGATAGAATTCCATGTATTTCCATCATTGTTACTGTAGCGGATATCAAAAGTTAGTGGGCTTCCATCTGGGTCGACTGAAAGGAACCTAATATCAATTGCATCGCCAGGTTTGTATGCTATTGGGTTATTACTTAAAGGTGTTATCGATACAAAAGGTGTGCGATTTTCAGCACCTTCCTGTTCAATCGCTATTCCTGAACCGTAATATCGAATATTTTGTGCAGTTTTGTATTTTAAAATGATAAAAAGATAGTAAGTTCCCCTTGTTAGCGCTTCGGTTTGCCAAGTCACGCTAGTATCTTCAATAGATTGATCTTTAGCAATTGCAATTCCACCTTCAGGTGAAAGATAATATTGGTTGTAGTATAAGCTCCAGGTAGTACCAAGTGGTGCACCCTTTACGGATATTTCAACAGGAACCGCAGAAGCGGTATTTTTTAGCTCATCGACTCCAGGTTTTATAAATTCTAATTCGACATTATCCCAATAGAAATCAGATAGACTGACATCTGCTGCTTTCTCCAGTTCTGTTCGCGTCAAATTTGCGTCGGTTCCCTTAGGTTTAGACTTACCGCAGGCGATAAAGAGCGTAAATACTGCAATAGCTTGTAGTATCTTCCTTGTATATGATTTATATATGTCAAAAAACATATGAGTTCCTCAGTATATTACTGCACTTAAAACTCTGGTACACTTTTGCTTTATCGACATGGAGAGATATAAATTAAGAAAGTTTTTTTTATTTTTAAGTTTTAGACAGTTATCAGCAAAATTATCTAAAGATATTTAAATACCTATTATTTTAAATAGTTTTGTAGTAACCGGCCTCTCTGGAATGTAAAAGGTATTGATTTTTAATAGTAAATTTTATGTGCGCCTCAACCAAAGATGACGTGCATTCATCTGTAATATTTAGAGTCTTTTCTTGATTGCTTGATATTTTCAACCTGAATATTATAAGCGACCCTGATTTTGCAAGGAACCTTACGTTTTTTTCGACTTATTATAGTAGCTTAAAAATTTTGGATTAAGTATGAACTTAACTTATCTTGAGTTTTTTACTCTAAGTAAGGATGGTATTTTTATGATAGATTGGCTTGATAAAATTTGAATATAATTTCATGAAATTGCAATGTTCTTTTGATCGATTTTTTGTTGGTTCTGAGACCCAAACCACCATCACCGACTTTTACTAGCTTTACATCATCGCCAAAGGTTTTAAAGATTGATAGGACATTCTTCCAATCACCAACGTGCTGTTTTTCTAACTGTTTTGCATCAACAATTAGATCTTCAAGGCTTACGGTAAAAGTATCATAGGCTGACGAATCAGCTCTATTAACAAGACATTCTAGAATTTCAATCGCTGCTTCCGGTAAGAAGGGTTGCGTAGGATTTGCTATGATCCATTCGCTCATGAATTCGATAAACTGATTTAAAATAGCTCGATTTGCCATGGCCAATACGTCGGTATTATAAGAGTTTTTAGTAGCAGCCATCACTCCATTCTCGATTAAGACTTTTAATAAATCTTCTAGTTTCTCCGCGTCTTCGTTGAACATTGAGTTGATTGTTTCTAAAATTGCTTTTTTTTCTATTTGCCATGATTTACCCTCTTTAATCCCATCTTTGTGCCATAGAAGGGCTATAACATGTAGAATTCGAAGGGTAGTTTGGAAGGGCTTTTCTTTAAGGCCTCCTTCTATACGCTGTAATCTTTCGTTGGTATCACGTAATCTTCCTGATAGCGTTCCCATTAGTGAAACAAACCATTTGGGAATCTGTTTCATTAATTTGATAAAGTCTTCATTCGAAATGAGGGTCACTTCTGCTTTTGTTAAGGCTTTGACAGATGCAGATCTTGGCTTTTTGTCGAAAAGAGCCATTTCACCTATCATTCCGGATGCAGATACAGTGGCAAGGGCTACCTCTTTTTTACCTTGATCCAAGTAAACTCTAAGCTCGCCGCTGCGAATTAAATACATTCCGTCAGAAGCATCTCCTGCTTTAAATAAAACTTCTCCAGGTTGTAGGACAATATTTTTTCCAGCCAAGGGAATTCTCCATGTTGCATGAATGCAAATATATTATCGGAAAGCTAAGGCGAAAATATAGAATCTTGCCCAGATAACGTATGGTATTATTTTTGCTAAATGAAAAATGCTAGAAAAATAATTGTCTTATAGTGAGGTTATCTATTGACGCTAGTATGCTATCTGTCTGAATATTTTTTTTATTATACTGTCGTTTAGTTCTTCCGTATATAAGGTGCATTTGTCGTTAATTTTTTTGAACCAAGTACACTGTCGTTTGGCATACTGTCTGGTTGCAAAAATAATTTTTTCTTCAAGATTTTCTTTAGCTATTTTACCATTTAGCATATGTATGACTTGCGCGTATCCAATACTTTGCATTGGCTTAACGTTTTGTGGACACCCTTCTTTTAAAAGTTCTTTAACTTCATCAATTAATCCTTTTTGTAGCATATCTGTAGTGCGTGCAGCTATGCGTTTATGAAGATAAGAACGCTCTGGGTTGATAAAAAGCTGTATTTTGGGTTTCGTATAGAAGGTGTCTTGTGAAAGATTTATAGCTTGTGCTAAAGGTTTTTGTAGGACAGTTGCTAACTCTAGCGCTCTGACTAGACGCACTCGGTCGTTTGGGTGGATTTCCCGTGCTCTTTGTGGATCAGTCTTTTCGAGTTTTTTTAGTATATCAGAGTTTGATAATTCTTGTATCTGCGAGCGAATCAATGGATCTGTTGGCAAAGTATGAAAATTATCTCCTAGTAATGCCCGTAGATATAAGCCTGTACCTCCAACCACAATAGCTATTTTTCCTCGATTGCATATCTGTTCAATGGCTTTTCTCGCAAGACTTGCATACTGTGATGCGTCGAAATCTTCTGACCAATGAGCAATGTCGATCAGGTGATGGGGAATACCTTTTCTTTCTTTAATGGAGTCTTTTGCGCTACCTATATTAAAGCCTTTATAAATTTGAACTGAGTCACAACTTATAATTTCACCATCGATCTTTGCGGCTATCTTTTTTGCTAAAGAAGATTTTCCACTTCCTGTAGGTCCCACTATCGTTAAGTAGTTAATCGTTGTGTCTGATTTATTCATGTACGATCAAACCAAGATGCAATGTTTGCCTTTGAAAATAGCCGGAATACACGCCGCCCGTGTGGGCAATTGTGATAAAAGTCCACTTCGCTGGCTTCTGCAAGGAGTGCTTTGAGTTCGTTTTCACCTAATTCTTCCCCAGATCTAACAGCTGAATGGCATGCAAGGGTAGCTAGTTTTTGTTGGCTTAGGTCTTGTATTGTTTTATTCGTTTTCGCAAACTCATTGTCTTCTGCGAGTTCGGATAACACAGAAGTTAGATCTTTGCCGATAAGCAAGAAAGGGACTTGCTTTACTTCGATAGTCGTTTCGGTTATAACTTCAAATTCCAAGCCTAATGCTGAAATTTCCTGCTTCTGCTCAATTAAGGACGAAACTTCTCGTTCTGAAAGTTCAATTGCTTCTGGAATAATTAGTTGTTGGCTCTGAGAGCATAAAGATTGGTCGCGGCATAGCCTTTCAAATATAATTCGCTCATGAAATGCATGCTGATCAATCACTAGTAGTTCTTCGCTCCAAGAAAAGAATAGATAGCATTTATTAAATGAACCAATGAAATGTATGTCTTGCCATGGAATATCTTTGCTTCTGACTATTATTTGACTTTGTTGGCTATTTTCAAAGTACATTGGATTAGCTAGCGACACTTCCTGATTGTTTCGCTCAATACCTATGGTGTTAGTGTGAATATCATTTGTACTTCTTGAATATGAGCTTGTTAAAGACGATTGTTTTTCCCTGGCTGTTAGCTGATTTATAGGCCTTTTTAAATGCGAAGAGTGAGGAGGTGTAGTGGAGGATGCGCCTCTTCTCTCAAATGAAAAAGTTTCTGTAGGCTGTTGATATGGACTATTTTCAAAAGAACCACTACCATTGCTTGCTTTTGTGTCATCTTCTGATTCATGAAAGTTTGTGTTATTTTGTGCAGGTTTGATGCTTGATTGGAGATTTAAGGGATGTACGGCCCAGTCGCCAACGCGAATGCGGTTACGAATTCCGGATGTTATTAAACCTTGCACTTCTACCGGATATTGAAATCTCATTTCGGTTTTTGCCGGATGAACATTGACATCTATGATGGTAGGATCTATCGAGAGAAAAACCACTGCTTGCGGATATTTCCCTTTTAGGAGGTGGCTTTGATATCCGCGCATGATTCCGTAACGTAGGACTTTGTCTTTGACCCATCTACGATTTACAAAAGTATAAATATGTTTTCCAGTTGGTTTTTCAACTCCGGGAGGCGAAACAAGCGCTTCAATTCTGCCATATTGGCCTTCATTTTTAAAATATAAAAGACTATCGCAAACTTTACTTCCCAAGATGGATGCTGCTCTTTTTCTAATGACTGACTCACCAAAGATCTCTTGATTTTCTTCGTCTGACTCAGTTGAGCTATCTATGGCGGCTGTTTGAAGCTGTTCGCGTTTATTGTGATAGAGTGAAAAGCTAATATTTGGATATGCAAGAGCAATGGCTCGTATATATTCATGGCATTGCGCATATTCACTTGCAGGCGACTTTAAAAATTTTTCACGTGCAGGAATGTTAAAAAAAAGAGATTCAACATTTATTGACGTTCCCTTAGGGCCGTTCCATGGCTTGGTTGAGGGGGTGCCTTCTTGTTCATAGGTTACTTTTACTCCAGAATCAGAGTTGTCTTGCACAGATGCTAAACTGAATCTGCTAACAGCAGCTATGGAAGCCAGTGCTTCTCCACGAAAACCCATACTTTTGATATGAAAAAGATCATTTGCGGAGTTGATTTTGCTGGTGCTGTGTCTTTTTAAGGCAAGTGAGGCGTCTTCTTCTGATAGCCCGCAACCATTATCGGTTACTGTTATGCGTTTATGCCCGCCTTCAATCAATTCTACACTTATAGTTGAAGCCCCTGCATCTATTGCATTTTCTACAAGTTCCTTGACGACGCTGGCTGGTCTTTCTACAACTTCACCTGCTGCGATCTTGTTAATAACGTCATCATCTAGTAAATGTATTTTTCCCATTGGCCTTCTTTCCTTGTGATAAGTGGGATTTGGGATAAACTCAAACTCAAGTCTGGAACATATCATGGATACTTCATATATCACTAGTGCGCAAAAAGCGAATCAATTGCCAATATTTGCCTTGCCAGAGGTGGCTTTCATCGGCCGTTCAAACTGTGGAAAATCCTCTTTGCTAAATGCGATAACTGGTAGAAAAAACCTCGCTAGGAGTAGTTCGACACCGGGACGTACACAAATGATGAATTTTTTTTCTGTTTCGAAGCGATTGATCTTAGCTGATTTACCTGGCTATGGCTTTAACGTTGCTTCTAAATCAGTGCAGCAGCATTGGGATGCATTGATGAATGAGTATATTTCTCGCAGTAACATCAAAGAGTTTCTATTCTTGGTGGATATACGCAGGCAGTTTGAGGAATTTGAGTTTAATTTTTTATCAACCCTTGCGGGGTTAAACGAAGTTGCTGTCGTGTTAACCAAGATAGATAAACTTAAGAAAAATGAGTTGTTATCGAAGAAAAAAGAAATTCAAAATGTTTTAGGTGCTAAAAATATTGCACTGACTAAAATTTTTGCTGTTTCTAGCTTAAAGAAAACCGGTATCGAAGACCTTAAAAGGCATGTTCTTCGTCATAGTGAAGATGACATGAGTTCTGAAAGCCCTGAAGCATAGGCAGAGGCGTCATGTTGAGTGAAACGAAACATCTCGAAGTTATTAAACATGATTACGAAGCTTGAGATTCTTCGCATCCGGTTTAGCATGACGGGAAAATCTAGGGCGTGTTGACGTTTCATTTTCGTAGCGAGAGACAAATACTTGAAAGTCGCAGCTAGGAAGGGTTTGGCTCGTAGTAGGAAATGAAACGTCAACACGCCCTAGGATGATAAAACTTATTAGATAGGCATTGTTTCCTTGATCTGGATCATTTTTCAACTAATATTAGCCTGTTTTTTTAAAATATTTTCGCAGATTAACCATAGCTTGGACTTTTCGTCTAAGTTTCTCATTAAACTGCCTAATCTATGTGCTATTAATCCAGAAAGTTCATTTGGATCTATATCTTCTTCGAGAGCCTGCACCAAAATAGCGTCAAATTTGTCCGAAACTTCTTTAAGTTTTAAAATGTTTTTGCCTACATGAGCGTTTTGTGGAAATTGAATGAGTTTTCCCATGGTGTGCTCCTTTCTGCGTTATAACCTCTCATCGGTATCTTTCGATGATCGTATTAATTATAACCTTTTTTTACTTTAAAATCCTATCATTACTGATATAAATACCTAACCCGTGCGTTTTTATAGGTACTATACTAACCATACTAAAAGTCCAGTAGGTGTCTGGCGTGCAGGGTATTTAGATGTAATGGAAAAGTGCCGGAGTTATATAATCCATAATGAGCTTTTTTTTCTAATGCCGGATAACTATTTTGACGTCAGATAGCTTCTTATTTTGAATAGATCAGAATGGCATTAATCTAGATAAAGTAGATGGTTGATTAAGTTTATAAATTCGATAAAGGCATTTCTAAATGACAAACAATACTTACGATCTTGTGGTGATTGGAGCGGGACCTGGAGGTGAGGTCGGTGTTATTCGGGCTGCTCAATTGGGGCTTAAGGTAGCACTTGTAGAAAAAAACGAGCATTTAGGAGGAACTTGTTTAAACGTAGGTTGCATTCCAACTAAAGCTCTTTTAGAGTCCGCAAAAATTTGGGAAAAAATAAATCATGTAGAAGATTTTGGCTTTGCGCTCGAAAACCCAAGCTATAGCTGGGATAAAATAATGAGTCGTAAAGAAGATATTGTGAACGCCCAGAGAAAGGGCCTCAAGTTTTTGATGAAGAAAAATAAAGTTGATGTCTATCATGGGCATGGGCGTTTTGTTTCGAGTGACAACCTTGAGGTGACAAGTCCGGACGGGTCAAAGACCTCGATATCAGCTAAGCATTTTCTTGTCGCCACTGGTTCAAGAGTGAAAGAAATACCTTTCGCAAAATCTAATGGCAAAACCATTATGACTTCTGACGATATATTATTTATTGATAAAGTACCTAAGAGCTTATGTGTTGTTGGCGGCGGCGTTGTGGGGATGGAATTTGCATCGCTTTTTGCAAGGTTCGGTACATCCGTCACTGTGGTGGAAATGGCTGAGCAAATGCTTCCATCAGAAGACGAAGAGGTGGTTAAAGAATTATGCCGTTTATTTAGAAAACAGAAAATTATCTTAAAGACAAATTCAAAATTATCCAAAGTGGAAAGTAAAGCACATTCATGTTTGGTGACTATTGAAGGCGAAGACCCTCAAGAATTTGATTTGCTCCTGTCATCTATAGGGCGTGCTCCGGTAAGTGATGAATTAGGGTTAGACAATGTTGGTATTTTTCCAGATAAATTTGGATTTATCGGTGTTGATAACCATTACAGGACGCCTGTAAAGAACGTATTTGCAATTGGAGACGTCATTAAAACTCCAGCTTTAGCGCACACGGCCTCGGCCGAAGCAATCCATGCTGTAGAAATTATAGCAGGACAACATCCGCATGTTATTGATTATCAGACAAACCCAGGTGCCATTTATACAAGTCCAGAAATTGCTAGTATGGGGATGAATGAACAAACGCTAAGAAAAAATGGCGTGGAATATAGCGTCGCCAAATTTCCTTTTGCGCCAATGGCTAAAGCCAAGATTGAAGGCAGCACTGACGGTTTTGTTAAAATTATTTTCGAGCCAAAGTACCGCGAAATTTTAGGCGTCCATATTATTGGTGCTAAGGCTACTGAAATGATTTCAGAGTTTGTCCTTGGTAAGGTGCTCGAAACGACTGTTGATGAAATAGGGCATGCGATCCACCCGCATCCAACAATTTCAGAGACAGTCATGGAAGCTGCGCATGCAGCCATTGGTGGGGCGATTCATTTGTAGCTAGCTCTAAAAAAGGTTTGCAATGAATGAAATGTCGTAATTCAAGATGAAAGTGAAAAAGCAAAAAACGAGGAATTCAATGTCTCACTCTACAGAAGTGTTAATGCCATTAATGGGAGAAGGTGTAAATGAAGCTACGGTAATCCGCTGGCTAAAAGCACCAGGTGAAAAGGTGGAAAAAGATGAGCCACTTATCGAAGTGTCGACGGACAAGGTTGACACAGAAATTCCTGCGCCAGCCTCCGGCTATCTCATAGCATGTTTTGCCGAAGAGGGAAGTGCTATAGAGGTATATCAAACCATTGCACAGATTTCTGAAGACCCAAAAGCTCAGGTAATAACTCCTTCTAATAAAGCTGATAGAGAAAAACCTTCGAATGCCGGTAATGCCGTGCCTTCTTCCGGAGGAGAAGCGTTACAAGTTTCATCAGTGGGTATGCTTGATAGAAAGGCCAAAAGGCAATCTTCCGATAGATCTGGAGGAGCTTATGGTGCATCACTGCAATCGCCATTGCCGGCATCATTTGCCGGTGCGGTACGTACATCTCCACTTGTTCGTAAGATGGCTAAAGAGCATGGCTTGGATTTACGCATGGTACCTGGTAGTGGGTTACATGGTAGAATTACCCGATCTGACGTCGAAGAATATTTACAGACTGGGGGACAGCGGATACCTCGTGATTATGCTATGCCTAACCAGGTGCAAGAGTTTGACCCCACTGGACCATTGTTTACGGTAAAAACCAAGAATGAAGATGGTAAAGAATTTTTAGATGGTGTTGAGGTTCGACGCGAAAAAATGTCAAAAATTCGCTGGTTAACTGCCGAACACATGCTGCGTTCAGTCAGGACATCACCTCATGTAACTACGACATTTGAAATGGATTTACATAAGATAGATGCCCATAGGGATGCGAATAAGGCACAATTTGAGAAAGAAGGAGTCCGGCTTACATTTACTGCTTATTTTATTCAGGCAGCAATACATGCAATTAAAAAGTTTCCTGAAGTTAATGCTTCTATTGATGGTGGGGATGTTCTTTTTAAAGAGGCCATCAACATCGGATGCGCTGTTGCAACAAAAACAGGTCTGATTGTGCCTGTGATTAAAAATGCAAATGATTTTAGTTTGAAGGAATGTGCTGTTGGTTTAAGTGATATTGCTATGCGGGCTAGGGAAAGCAAACTAAACCCTTCTGATATCAAAGGGGGAACATTTTCAATAACAAATCCTGGAATGTATGGATCAATCCATTCCCAACCGATCATTAATCAGCCCCAAGTTGCGATTATGAGTATTGGTGCTATTATCAAGAGGCCTGTTGTTGTTAACCAAGATGTTACGATTCGTCCTCTGTGTCAAATCGGTCTGACATTTGATCACAGAATTATTGATGGTGAAGGTGGGGCTATGTTTTTAGCTGAAATAAGAAACTTTTTAGAGTCTTATCCCGCTTGAGTAGAATATAGTTTACTGGCTTTCACCAAGCGGCAAGAGCCGAATAGCCAAGAAACTACATTAGTAACTTGAAGATTTTGTGAGGCTAGCTTCTTTTCCAATTCTGCGAGGGAATAAAAGGAATCGACGCTTTTTGGCAAATAAGTATAGGCCTCTCTGCTGCTAAATAAACCTCCAACTTTGGGTAGAACCTTGTGGAAGTAAAATTGAAATAAAGTTGAAAAACTTCCTTTTTGTGGCAGAAAAAACTCCAGAATCAATAATGTACCGTCTGGTTTTAAGACGCGTTTGAACTCGGATATTGCTTTTTCTTTATCGAGTACATTGCGTAAACCGAAGGCGATCGATAGGCAGTCCACTGAATTGTCAGGAATGGCAAGTTGCTCTGCACTCATGTTTTTGAATTCTACTTCATTAGTATATTTTTTACTCTTAGCTTTTTGGTTAGCAAGCTCAAGCATATTATCGGAAATGTCGACTCCAATAAGCTTTCGATATTCTGGATGTGTTTGCCTCACTCCTAAGATAACATCCCCAGTTCCAGTAGCGACATCGACAAAAACTCCATTTACGGATTTTGGGACATAAGAAAGAAGCTTATTTCTCCATCTGCGGTCCTGACCGGCACTTAATAGTCGGTTGAGGAAATCATAGCGTTTGGCTATTAGATCAAACATAGTAGCAACTTTTGCTTCACTTTCAGGGCGGGTCATTGGTTGTAGGGATTGGCTCATAGTTTTTAACTCTTTATGACTATTTTAATTGCATTACTTAGGATGCGTAAGAGAGAAGCACTCGCGCTAAAGGTAGCTTATATATCACTTTCAATAGATTAGTCACTTTATATTTGGCTCATGCATCTCGCCAATCTTTGTGCTTTATTTTATAGCATATTTTAATCTTGATATATCACTTGGGTTGCTGAAACTGCATGAATGGAAAAAATTTAGTAAAATTAGATGAATATCGTATTTTAAAATAGCTTCGAAGGAGCATTCAAATTGTTATACTTAGTATCTCGGTGTTAGTAGCGAGATATGAGGTTAGGTAATTTGGGGATTGGTAGGAGAGAAAGGAGCATGATTAAGCTAATTTTGAATAGATATTTGTGCATCCTGGTATTCTTTCTTTGCCTAATCGCTCAATGTAAAGATGTAAAAAAAACAGAGTTTCACCATAAGAGGACCCAGTCTGGACTGCTTGAAACGGATGTATCTGCTACTGCTGGAAAAAAGTTTGATATTTTCCCAACGCAGACAGCCATTTGGGATAATTTTAAGATACCAGTATGTTGGTTAAATATGATACCGGCTGACGAAGAGGGGCGCAGATGGGTGAGGGATGCAGTTAAAGGCAGTTGGGAAAAATATTCTGATTTGCGTTTTACTGGATGGCAAAAGTGTAAAGCCGGTGAAGAGGCTATAAGGATAAAAGTAGAGGATGCTTGGCCAAAGGCAATGGGGCTGGGAAATAGTGTTTTAACGCAAGATGTCGGTATGATACTTAATTTTACCTTTGAAAAATGGAATCCAGTATGTAAATCCACAAGAGAATATTGTATCCGCAGTATCGCTGTTCATGAGTTTGGGCATGCACTCGGATTTGCTCATGAGCAAAATCGTAAAGATACTCCTTTAAATTGTATTACACAGAGGCAGGGAGGCTATGGAGATACTCATCTTGGTGATTGGGATCGAAGCTCTGTCATGAACTATTGCAATTCGAAATGGAACAACCATGGGAAATTAAGCCAAGGTGATATTGACGCGGTGCGGTTGTTTTACACTCATACTGGTCGTCAAGAGATTAATGATCGGAATAAGCTTTTTTCGGCTAGAATTAACATTATAAATTCGACACATCCGAGCTCTGGGAGTTATTCAAAACAGGATGTGCTTTTAATTCAAGGTATAATTGATGTTGGAGAATCTTTATTAGGTGGTAGTAATGATGTCTATGTTGCCGTTGTCAACTCTACTGGGCAATTTAAATCAATTAAAAAAAAGGTATATTCAGTCGGTGTTGAGTTTTCGGAGTTAAATGAATTATATCCCATAGCGTATCGATGGGAACCGGTCGGAGGGGCTTACGATTTAATAAAGCTAGATCTGTCTACCGACGATTTTTTTCAAAGCGGTGAGGTGTATCGGTGGTTTATTGTGTTTATGCGTACTAATACAAAAGATTTATTTGATAGAGAGAATTGGGTGTATTCTGATAATTCTGGAGAGTTCACAATTCTTAAAGGAAATGAACAATGACTATATTTGTGTAGTAAATATATGGCCGCTTTATGTTTGAGTAGAGTTTAGAATTTATCGTTCTTTCATTCATAGTAGGATGAATTGATAATTTCTACGAGTTGTTTGACGGGTTTGGTGTCTATGTTAATGCAAGAATTCTTTATCAACTTGTTCTAACAGTGCAGCATATTGATGTGGAGATTGGTAAAATGGATTTTATAAATGAAATGGGCCGACGTGGCTTAATTGCTCAGGTCAACCATGAAGATGAATTAGGTCTACACTTAGAGGAGAAACCTCGGGTTGCTTATTTAGGATTTGATCCGACAGCGGATAGTCTGCATGTAGGGCACTTTCTAGGTGCTATGATTTTGCGGAGATGGCAGAAGGCTGGGCATAAAGCTGTTGCTCTTGTCGGTGGTGGGACAGCTATAGTTGGAGATCCTAGTGGCAAAAGTGATTTGAGAAAAATGTTGGATGATGAAGCTATTGAGCACAATATAGCTTGTTTTCGAAAACAGCTGCATAGGTTTATCGATTTAAATGATTCAGACAAAGGTGAGCTGGTTAATAATGCGGACTGGTTGCTTCCGTTGAACTATTTAGAGTTTATGCGCGAGTACGGCAAGAATTTTAGCGTCAATCGAATGTTAACTGCTGAATGCTTTAAGCAACGCTTAGAAAAAGGTCTTACTTTTTTAGAGTTTAATTACATGATTTTACAGAGCTATGACTTTTTGGAGCTTAACCGTCGCCTCGGTGTTACGGTCCAACTTGGAGGGGATGATCAATGGAGTAATATGTTATCGGGAGTCGATCTTGTTCGGCGCGTTACTACTGAAAAGAGCTTTTGTTTGACATTTCCTTTATTGACGACATCTGATGGACGGAAGATGGGTAAGACAGAAAGTGGAGCTGTCTGGTTAGATCCAAACAAAACAGCGCCTTTTGATTTTTTTCAATATTGGCGTAATGTTGAGGATAATAGTGTTAAGAAACTTCTTATGTATTTAACTGAACTGGACATGGATGAAATTGAAGATTTAAGCTCTCGAGAAGGTAAGGAGTTAAATGAGAGTAAAGTGCGCCTAGCTTTTGAAATTACGAAATTAGTCCATGGGGAAGAAGAAGCTGATAAGGCTAAAATTACTGCAGCCCAGCTCTTTTCCGGTGGATCTAGAGGCGGGACTGGAAATGAACCTGAGGTGTTTATATCCAAGTCTAACTTTAATGATAGTATGAATATATTAGATCTTTTGATGGAAAGTAAAATTTTGTCCTCTAAAGCAGAAGGGCGTCGATTAATCCAGCAGGGTGGGTTGACATTAAATGGCAAAAAGATTGACGATGTCAAATATATGGTCAGTAGAGAAGAAGTCTTTTTGAAGGATGGGTGTCTCATTCGTAAAGGGAAAAAGCACTATTATCGTTTAAGAATTTCTTAATCGATAAAGTATATCCAATATTGGCCGATGGCTAGTATATCGCAATAACTCAGATAGACCATTGGGAGGCTGCGGTACTATTTGGTAAGATATGAAGAAGTTTGTACCATTTAACAAGTAAGGCGGGTGTTTTTGTATGAAAGCTTCAATAGGTAAATTTACCTTAATTTTACGGATAGTTTTTCTTGCAAATATGTTTTTTGTAAGTCAGCTAAGCTTTGCTTCTTCGCTTGTAGAAGCGAAAAAAGATGGGGTTAAGGTTTTTGCAGAACCTAATAAGGATGCAGACACGATTACAACCCTTAAAAAAGGTGACGCTGTAGAAACGATTTCCCGTAAAGGCATGTATTGGAACGTTAAAGCAGGTGGAAAGACTGGCTTTGTTTCTGTGATGAAAGTTAAGTTAAAAAAAGGTAGCCCTTCTACGTTGACCAGTGTAATTCAAAAAGTGGTCAAACAGGGCCGAGAAAGTGACAATCCTGATTCGAATCGTGCCCGTTCAGCTGTAATGGGGGTGCGTGGACTTGATGAAAGCGATGAAACGGCGTTTGCTGGTAATGTAAAACCTAATTTACGTATGGTCTTTCTAATGGAAGATATTGTGACCGACGAATCGAAGATTGAGGCTTTGGGGGATGCTGTATTTGCCGAGATTGAAAAAAAGGTAAAATAGGATTTTTTACTAATACATGACTTTTTTTATATTAAATAGTGATCTTCTCATAGAAAATTTTTTCAAATCATTGATTAATTTGCACTCATCATTTAACATTATAGATACGAAATTCTAGCTGTTAAGAGGAGTAAAACCTATCACACTGTTTTACGTCTAAAAAACATTCGTCATTGAACTAAATGTACTTCTCCTTATGTTTTTTAGGTAAACCTTGTCTGATTGGGCTTCGCTCCCCTTTGATAAGTACAAGAGTTAGAGAAATTTTTCCTTATTATGCAACTGCCCCAACAAAATCGGTTAGCTGCTTTACTAAGGTTGGTTTTTCTGTATGAAGGATTCAGCTGGTTAATGTGATTTAAGGAAACTGTCCGGCCGGAGTTATGCGCCCATTTGGGGCGTACTTTTCCTGGTAGAATGTAAAAACCATGGATGTCAGGCAGCTTCTAGTGTTTGATTAGCCTCTGTCATGGAGCTTTAAATGTTCAATAAAGTTAAATCTGCGATCCCTTTGTTGCTTTTTGCAATGACAACGTCTGGTGTTTTTGGGTTTTTATCCTGCACTTCTACTACAAATGAGAAAAAGGAGAAGATGCTCTTGTCTCTAAGTTATCTCCAAAGGAACGAGAGAAATTAGAAGAGTATCAGGCCGAGGTTGAAGTAGGCCGCAATATGGCCGGGCGTTTATTGCAGTATTATGGTTCTTTTGGCAATCAAGAGATGATTGGCTATATTAATCAAGTTGCAAGTTATGTTGCGAGTTACGGGGACTATCCTGAACGTAAATATATGATTGCAGTCTTAGATAGTGATGTTGTCAATGCTTTTGCGTGCCCCGGTGGGTATATTTTGGTGACTTTGGGAACTCTTCGAGCTGCTGTTGACGAAGCGGAGCTGGCCATGATTCTCGGTCATGAGGTGGCTCATGTGGGAAAACAGCATATGTTTAATACTTTGAAAGCTATGAAAGAAAGAGAGCTTGAGAAGGAAGCTAACGAAAGCGATAAAAAGAAAAAGAAATCTAAAGCTTACATTGAAACGACTGTAAGAGAACGCCCTAAGCCAGAATCAAAGTCGGAACTTGCTACATTGATTACCCGCTATGCTGGAGGAGCGACTAATGCTGGTTTTGGTATTTTACAAGCTGCTAAAGCCGGAATGTCTGTAATCATGGAAAAAGGTTTGGATAAAAAACTTGAGTTTGAAGCTGACCATGAGGGAGTTAAGTATGCGATTCGTGCTGGGTATGAGCCTAGGGCGTTATTGAAATTTCTTAAACGTCTACAAAAGAAGAAAAAGAACTTGGATATGAAAGTTTTATCTAAAACCCATCCTAAGATCTCTGAGCGCCGTAAACGCATCAGTGGTCTACTAAAAGAAATGAAAGCATCAGAAATCGTTGGAGCATCTGGAAAAGATCGTTTTATGAAGCATAAAGATTTATTACCAGAGCCTAAAGTAAAATAGAGTAATCATACCCGAATTCGATGAGGTTATAATGAGTATAGACTACAGGGTTGTAGCGAGGAAGACAGTAGGGAAGCTTTTGGCAGTTGTGGCTTTTGGTATCAGTGCATCTCCGCTCTTAGCTGATCAGTTCCACTATAGAAACTTGATTATTGGTGACCGTGCTATTGGATTAGGGGGTGCTTTCGGAGCTGTCTCAGACGATGCTTCCGGGGTTTTTTATAATCCAGGTGGTTTAGGTTTTGCCCTTTCAAATGATGTTTCTGGCTCTGCTAATGCGTTTTTTACTAAAAAAATAACTTATAAGAAGACACTGGGATCAGAGGACTTTGTGGAAAATAGTGGCGGTGCTATTCCTTCTTTCTTTGGAGTCTTGCAAAAACTTGATAACGTTTCTAATGGGCTCGTGGTGGCTTTTGGTGTATTTTCCACTGATTCGGAATTAAAGGATCAAGATGACTTGATTACTGATGCCACTGCTACGATTAAAAATCCTGGGATTGATCCGGTTAATGTGAAAATTTCCCGCTTTCACCGTGCAGTAAACGTCCGTGGATCGACATATTTTTATGGGATAGCTGCCTCTAAGCGTATTTCTAGTTCTTTTTCTATTGGACTATCTTTAAACTATGTTTCGGTTGAAGAATTAGTGCAAGAGTATCAGGAAAGTCGTGGGCAGTCGATCATCAAACAAGATGATGGCAGTGAGACTCTTAGTTCTGACGTTACCCATCAAGCACAAAATATTCGTGCTAACCTACAGGCCGCAGGGCTACAACCGGTATTGGGGCTTCAATATGCTTTCTTAGGACGGTTTTCTCTTGGGGTGACAGTTAAAGGAGGAACTTGGCTGAAGAATAAATTCGAGCAGAGCTTTGAACAAATGCAGATGAAAGTCGGCCAAAGTGTTTCGGATAGTTTGGCAAATAATCAAGCTGTGACTATTTCTTCGACGGGTAATTCAGGAGATAAGTTGGCTGAGCTTACCCATTTGGGCATCCTTCCTGAATATGATGACGCTCTGGGAAGTATGCCAACAGAGGCAAGGCTTGGATTTGCATGGTTTGCAACTCCAAGGACATTATTTTCATTTGATGCCACCTGGCATGATGCTGTTAACGATGCTAAATATGCAGGTTATCAAAAGGATATGGTGCTTAATTTTGCAACAGGTATGGAATACTATTTAAAGCCCTCGGTTCCTATCCGCTTGGGGCTTTTTACGAACAATGATGCTAGGGCTAAGATTGATCATAAGAAGACGAAACAAAGAGATCATATTGATTATATTGGAGAATCTATCTTTTTAGCATGGGTTCAGCCTAATAGCCAAATGTCCCTTGGGGTTGTTTTGCAGCAAGGAGTAGGTGAAGCTCAAAAAACTGGCGATCTGACCGTGCAAGAAATTGAGGCAGATGCGCGGACTTTGGCCTTTTCGATTTCTCATAGTATTTGAGGGATTCTCTGCATTATCGATATCAAATCCGGTTAGAATTGCCTTTGAGCTTAAATCCTTATATAATTGGAATTTTAGGCTGGTAAGCGGGTGTCTCGTTCTTGCCTCTCCGAGTGAATGAAAGGACAAGGGTTATGTCTATTGAAATGGTACCATTTACAAAAGATGGGTATGCGTCCCTGTCAGCAGAATTAAATAGTTTGAAAACTGTTGAGCGCCCAAAGGTTATTGAAGAAATTGCTGAAGCACGCTCACATGGTGATCTGAAAGAAAACGCTGAATATCACGCCGCACGGGAAAAACAGGGCTTTATAGAAGCGCGTATTAATGATCTTGAAGATAAGCTTGCTAGAGCCCAAGTGGTAGATTATGAGGGCCAGGCGGTGGATACTGTTAAGTTTGGTGCTTTTGTTACCTTAGAAGATGAAGAAAGTAGTGAGAAGAAAACTTATCGGATTGTTGGAGACCTTGAGGCCGATATAGAGGCTGGAAAAATCTCAGTAAGTTCTCCTATAGCTAAGGCGTTGATGGGTAAGGAGCTTGATGATGTGGTGGAGATCAAAGTTCCTAAGGGGATAAAGGAATTCGTTATTTTAGATATTCGGTATTGAGTGGCTAACCCCTTCTATTATTTGTTGCTGGATATCAATGACATGGCTGGATTTAGATTTATGGGAAAATATCGCCACCTGATCCTAGGGTAGGGGTGATTGATCCGTAGGTTAGAGTTCCGCCATTTTTCGTTATAGAAGTTCCTACTGGCAACACCAATTGCTCTCGGTAACACTTACCTATGGACTAAAACGGGCGAAGTAATCTATTTATTGCCATAGTGCAGCTTTGTAAATGTTTTTTGTAATAAATAAATTGCGATTCTGTTGTGAGTATTTGCCCTATTATCTGGTTATATTTGCTGAACCCCTTGAATCCATACCTTAGAAGGCTTAGTACGTCCCATATCGGCCAACCATTCTGTTGCTGATTCGACATCATAGATTAGAAAATCGGCGTCATAGCCTTTGGCTAAGGCGCCTTTGTGGTGTCCAAGTCCGAGTGAGACAGCAGGGACGTAGGTGACTGCTGCAATCGCCTCAGCTGCTTTTAAACCACAATGTAAAGCTCCAATGGTTGCCATCATGGCTAAATTATCTACTAAGCAGCTGCCAGGATTGAAATCGGTCGCGAGGGCTATGCCGCAGCCTCGTTGTATAAACCTTCGGGCTTGAGTAAAGGGAATCGTGGTGTAGAGAGACGTTCCTGGGAGAAGGGTTGCTATGACCCCTTTTTCTGCCATAAGGCTGATACCATCGTCACTGGCAAATTGTAAATGATCTGCACTTGATGCCTGCCATTGAGCGGCGGCTGATGCAGCCCCGGCATCGGAGAATTCATCTGCGTGGATGCGAATCTTTAGCCCGAGGTCTGAGGCTTTCTGGAAATATGGTTCACAATCACTAACTGTAAAATAACCGTTTTCAATGAAAGCATCCACATACATTGCAAGCTTACGGCTTGCTACTTCTGGTAACAACTCATCCGTCAATAATTTGACGAATGCTTTATTGTCTTTAAATTCAGGTGGCAAGGCATGCAATCCCAAGCAAGTTGTAATGACTAGCTGATTTGTCTCTTGGGCTGCGTAATTAAGAATTTCTAACTCGCGAATTTCTTCACTTGGGGATAGCCCATAACCGGACTTTGCTTCTATCGTGGTTACGCCCTTACTTAAAAAATTTTTAAAACGCTTTCTTGCTAATTCCAGAAGAGTTTCGTCAGAAGCCTCTCTGGTTGCTCGTACAGTTGCTTTGATACCTCCACCAGCTTGTGCAATTTCTTGATAAGTTTTTCCATCTAATCTCATTGCAAATTCATCATGTCTAGATCCTGCATAAAGTGGGTGGGTATGAGAATCGATAAGACCAGGTAGAATTAACTTTTGTTTTGCATCAATTATGTTTTCACAAATTTTGAAATCAGGCTTAGTTTCTTTATCACCGTAACCAAAAATCTTTCCATCTTTGATCCAAAGCCAAGCATTGTGGTAGGTTCCTAAATCTTTATTTTCAATTTCTACCACTTTTTTTTGAAATGCAAGAGGCTCTAAAGTTACGAGCTCAGAAATATTATGGATGAATAGTTCAGTCATTAATGATCACCTAATTGCTTAGCGATTCCCCACTGTGTTCCTTGTGATGAGTCGCGTAGCTCAATTCCTTTAGAAAGTAATTCGTCTCGGATAGCATCGCTTTCTTGCCAATTTTTTTCATTGCGAGCTTGAGTTCTAGCAGTGATTGCTTTGTCAATTTCACTTTCGGTTATGCCCAACTCTGGTAGAACTTGCTGTTTTAGTTCTAAGATAAATTGCATAGGCTCTCTTTGAAATAAGCCTAAAACGTTGCCTATTTGATGAATTTGTTTACTTAATGTGAAAGCTGTGGCGTTACGTGCTACCTCATTTTTCTTTTTAAGGACTTGATTTGCAAATTTGAACAGCCCATTTAGTTCTGCTAAAGCTTGTGCTGTATTAAAATCATCACTCATAGCGCGATGAAACTTAGCTATAAATTCTTCTGGTTTGTACGCGTCTACCAATTTGATTTGAGAATTTTCTATGGCAACTTCTTCGAGTTGATGCAAGGTTTCATAGAAAAATAGCAGCCTTCTACGCCCTTGTTGGAAAACTTTATCAGAAAAGTCTATATTTGAGCTGTAATGGCGTTCGAAATAGCATAATTTTAGTACTTCAGCAGGCCATTTTTTTAAAAATTCATCTATTGAAATATGATTACCCAGACTTTTGACATTTTCTGCTTGTTGATGGTGAGTAGGCCTGAATGGATCCAATAAGTTGCATATTCGCAGCCGTTTGCCGATTCAGATTGGGCAATTTCATTTTCATGGTGAGGAAAGACTAAATCCCTTCCACCTCCATGGATATCGAAGGAGTTACCTAAATACCTTTTTGCCATGGCAGAGCATTCGATATGCCATCCAGGGCGTCCTAATCCCCATGGACTTTGCCAACTTGCATCTTTTGTAGTGTCCTGCTTCCATAAAGCAAAGTCAAGTTCGTCTTCTTTATCTCCTTCCACTATCTCCCTCGTTCCTGATCTAAGATCATCTGGATTGCGGTTAGAAAGCTTGCCATAATTTTCTTTGCTTCTTACTCGATAATAGACGTCTCCGGAGGGTGTTGCATAGGCAGCATTCTTCTCTATTAGTGCTTTTATCATTTCAATGATTTCTGGAATAACTTCTGATACCTTTGGTTCGTAGGTTGCTGGATGTAAGCCCAAAGCTTTCATATCGCGAATGCTAGAAGTAATTACATCATCCGCTAGTTTTCGAGGTGAAATTCCAAGTTTTTGGGCTCGATCGATGATTTTATCGTCGACATCTGTGTAGTTTCTAACATAAGTGACTTTATAGCCGGCAAATTCTAAATAATTTCGTATGACATCAAAATAAATGGCTTGCATTGCATGCCCAATATGGCAGTCATCATAGACCGTAACACCACACGCGTATATTTTGACGTGGCCAGGTTCTATCGTTTTGAGTTTTTCTTTTTTGCCGCTGAGTGTGTTTTTTAAGTAAATTTCTTGCAACGTATAACCTCCCTTTATAACGCGAAGTTGTTTTTAACATGGAAAACGGGTCATTTGCTATGCAATTATTGCCTTAAAATTGATATTTAGATTTTGAGTTTATATCCGAATTACCAGAATATCGAGTGTTTGACAGTAGGATGCTTATTTAAGCTATCGGTTTTTATATCAAGCTAGTGGGCAGAATTATTATTTATGAGCTTTGCTAATCGCCATTTTCACCTGTCTGATCTTTACTATTATTTCGATAGTATAGAACGTGAGCGGATGGATAATGGTGGTCTTAGTCGTAAGGTAGGAGAATGGTTAGCATTACGCAATAAATTGGTAAAATTGCCCGACCCTGCTTTCGAAGTCGTAATCCAATCTATTCATAGTCTTCTGGATACAGTGTCAACCGAAAAATTGGAAAAAAGTGATGAAAAAGCGCGTATTGAAGAGCGTAAGCGTGCAATGGCTTTATTTCAAAGGGTAGCTCAAGCTGAACCGAGGAGTTATACAAACGGCCATTCTGTCGCAGAAACTTCACAAGTTGTACTCTAGAAGCGGTTTAAGTCTGTTGTGCTCCAATGTGTAAGTACTAAGGGGAGCAAAACCTATGAGAGCAAGGCGCAGAGACGAAAGTAACGCAGCTATCATAGGTTTTGCTCCCGTTAGTAGATATCTTCAATAAAGATAACTTAGTCTAAAAAAATACGGAGATTGCAAGTCTTAGAATTTTTGCCTCTTTTTACACCCCTGTTGAACCTATATTATCCCATGTTTGGCTTTGTTTATGTTCCTATGCAAACTTACCATGATTCAGTATAATATCAGTGATCCTAGATAATCCTATTAATATCGAATTTACCGAATTGAATTACTTAAGAATCGCTGTTGACAGAGCCAAAAAGATGAGAAGAAAAAATTGGCGTTATTTAATCGTAACGGGCTTAATGACTAGGATGATGTCGAAATGCTGGATTAAGCAGCTATAAGGCGTTTTAAGCTAAATATTGGCTTGGCGGACTATATTTTTCAATAATTTAGTTAAGTGCGGTGGCAAATGGAGGGATATTATGAAATCTGAAAGAAGATCACTTCAAGATTATCGTCGAGAATTTCAAGGGTTTTCAGATTCATTGTCATTAGTACAGTTTAAAGCGTTATCTTCTGGATTGGGTCTTGGCAAACCACAGTCAAAAGAAGTTGAAGGTAAGCTGGGTTTTACTTCGAGTGATTTTGCTATAAGAGATCACTTTAGAACTCAAAAACAAGAAAAAACTTCTGATGTTACTGTCAGTCATGTTGCAAGTCCCACTATAGGTGAACATAAAGACCAGCAAACAGACAGAATGGTATTGAGCAATACACAAGAAAAAGAGAATCAAAGTGTTAAAACAAGTCTTATGCCACAAGGTCTGCGTACAATTAAAGATTTTCAAATTCAAGTTATCTTAAGAAAAATACTAGTTCTTATACTAGGGTGTGGGATAGATCTTTTACTATGCGGTTCGGTTGTTTTGATAACTTTAGTCTTAGCTAATATGTTTATTGGCGGTGCTTCTGGTTATAGGGATATCATTGCAACCTCTCTGTTATGGTTGAGAGCTTTTTCGTTGTACCAAATGACCTTGGGTTTGGCTATTACTGCAGTGGCGTACGGTCTTATTTTTAAAATATTGGTAGGAAAAACAATAGGGTTTAGGTTAATTGAAAAAATAGATTTTAGAAACCACCAACTTCAATGGCCATAACTAGCTGATTTTCGGAAATATGAAAATAATTTAGTTAGCATTCTTGACGTAGAAAATTGCCTTGGGTATATTTAAATTAAGCCAATACAGAAAATAGTTATAATAATACCGACTCATTCATAGCCATTACGGAGGGGTGATGAGGCGCTCTGGTGCAACAAAATTTCCAAATTCGGTTCAGTTGTTTAAGTTTTGTCAAAAAGTACTGCTTACTCAACGCGGTAGTAAGGTTCACGACCAAGAAGTGGGGTCGATCCTTGACTTTAATCCTTCAGATTGTAGTCACTGGAAACGCGGCGAGAAGAATGTAAAGTCAGTTTTTGCTATGGCAAAGCTAGCTGAAACATTAGGTATCGAAGCGACGCTCATTCACGATGTTGCTAGTGGAGCTATCGATCTTATCGAAGCTTTCTACGAGTACAAAGAGTCTCGAGTGTTTAAGACAGTGATTGAACGCACAACAAGTGAGTTGAGCGAAGCTGAGTTAAGCGAAATTCGTCATCGCGTACAGAGTTTTGTGGTACAGCTTCATGCTCAATCAGATTTTACCACAGCTCCTTTATACTTACCGGAAGTGTTAAGGCTTTTCTCGTTCATTAGCTCTCAGCCTGTTGAAATGATGGATAAGCTCAGTCGAATTTTACGTGTTCGACCAGGGCAGTATGTAATCCAATATCGTAAAGGTGAGTTAAAGCCGCAAATCAGAATGAGTATGGCGAAGGACTTGGCGAAGGTTGTTTTCGAGGGAGAAAGAGAGAGATTTCCAGAGCTTGGGAGTTTAGATCCTAAGATAGTAGCTTATGAAGAGATGATTTTTGCTGCATCTCTTTTAGTGCCAAAAAACATGCTACTTGATGAAATGTCAAAGTTAGACTCTCGCAAAAATGTAGTTTCAGAGTTGTCAGCTATCTTTTGGGCGCCAAAATCTTTAATTGGCTTTCAGTTGCAAGATATATTGCGAAGTGGAGAAAGCCCTGCTCTAAGTGGTGATAGTATGTCAGCTTCTCAAAGTTCTAACGATATGTCTTCTTTATAATGGGTTGAGGCATAGCGGAGACTTACAGTTTTTCTTTGTTTAATAAACCCTTAGTTCGTGATTAAAAGGTCCTTCTGGTGTAAAACCAGAGGACCTTTTTGCATTTATTAACGGGAGCAAAACCTATGATAGCTGCGTTGCTTTCGTCTCTGCGCTGCTCATGTACCCATATGTATACTGTGCTGCTCGTTCCTCTGCGCTTTACTCTCATAGGTTTTGCCCCCCCTAATAGAAGGAAGTTTAAGGCTATGGAATATAGTTTATATGCGACATGCCCTAATGAAATTGTGAATATTCTTGCAGAAGAAATTGAAAAGATAGGTGGTCGAGAAATACGTAAAGCGTATGGAGTTGTTTATTTTCAGGCAGATGATACTTTATATTATAAAGCTCATTTGCAATTACGAACTGCAAGCAGAATTTTCCGTATAATTAAAGACGTTCCAGCTTATTCTCCTACTATTATCTTTGATAAATTAAAAAGAATTCGATTTTCAGAGTTTTTTTCCCATACGCATCCAATCAAAATTAATGTTGTGATAGAGAATAAAAAAGGGAATGTAGAGGGGCATTTAGTTGGAAGTAAAATTCGTGAAGCCATAACGGATTCATTTTTACATTTTGATAAGGTGGATGCTAATTTAAGTTCTCGAGATCCGAAGGTGTTGATAAAAGGATACATCCATAAGAATCGTTTGATGTTAAGTATAGATACCTCTTTAGAGGCTTTACACCGTCGAGGATTTCGTCTTGATGGTCATCCAGCACCTCTTAAAGAAACTCTTGCTGCCAGTCTTTTGATGTTATGTGGTTATGACGGAAATGTACCGTTTTTAGATCCGATGTGTGGGAGTGGTACGATTGCATTGGAAGCCGCCATGATTGCCTGCAATATGGCGCCATTATCTCAGAGAGGTGAGGGTCGCTTTGGTTTTGAATATTTAACGGATTTTGATCCGAATGCATGGAAGAATTGCCTTTCAGAGGTTAATAAAAGGAAGCAACCGTTAAATATTGAAATTTTTTCGCGTGATATTAATGAATCTTATCTTGAGGTGGCAAAGCAATCATTTGCTTTAGCTGGAGTAAATTCATCTTTGATTAAGTTTGAACAAAAAGATTTTTTTCTTTCAAAAAAGCCTGTAGATAAAGGTCTACTAGTAGCCAATATTCCTTATGGAGAACGATTGGAAGAGCAAGATATTGATGTCGATTATTTGAAAGCTTTGGGAAAGCATTTAAAAGATAATTTTACTGGTTGGAGGTGTGGGATTCTTATGCCTGCATTGGCGCCATTTCAGGCTCTCGGAGTAAAAGCTGATAAAAAGTTTCTTTTACACAATGGAAAAATTAAAGTGTATTTTCTTATCTTTGATATTTTTTCCAAAAAGAAATAGAAGGTGGGCTATTAAATAGAGGTTAGTAGATCTTTTCTTTACTTTGGTCATTTTATTAAGGGGAGCAAATCCTATCAGACAAGGCTTGCCTAAAAAAAATGAGGAGATAGTACCTTTAGTACAGCGACGAATGTTTTTTAGGCGTAACGCAGTATGATAGGATTTGCTCCCCTTAATACACAGCGGATTATTTTATTAGGAGAAATAGCTTGATAGCTATGATAGCTATGATAGCGTTACTAAGGTTGAGGTTCCTTTAATTAGTTTTATATCGGATGTTTATTTATGACTGTGGAGTGTAAACATACGCCTTTATATCCTGTCTCACAGATAAGGAAAAAATACGAGCTTCAGGTTAGCAATTTGCATAAAATTTACATAGAAGAGCATGGTTCTGCATCTGGAAGGCCTGTCGTGGTTTTACATGGCGGCCCTGGTGGAGCGATTAATCGAGAGGTCACACAGTACTTTGACCCGAATAAGTGGCGTGTTATTTTATTTGATCAGAGAGGTTGTGGCAAAAGTACACCATTTGCCTCGCTAGAAGAAAATACAACTTGGGATTTGGTCTCTGATATTGAAAAGATTAGAGAAATGCTGGGAATTGATCGCTGGGCAGTATTTGGCGGTAGTTGGGGTTCTACTCTAGGTTTAGCTTATGGAGTTACTCATCCTGATCGTTGTGAGCTGCTCATCCTGCGCGGAATTTTTTTAGGGCGAAAACGTGATATTTATTGGTTGTATCAGGACGGAGCCAGTAGCATTTATCCAGATGCTTGGGACAGGTTTCTTGCGCCAATTTCAGTAAATGATAGAGGTGATTTGGTTGCTGCTTATTATGATGCTTTAACTTCCAACAATAAGAATATTCAATTAGTAGCAGCAAAGGCTTGGAGTGTATGGGAAGGGAGTATTTGCCAACTTGTCCCAAAACAGTCTACGATTGATGATTTTTCAGTCGATAAATTCGCGCTAGCTTTTGCGAGGATCGAATGCCATTATTTTTTCAATCAGTGCTTTTTTTTATCAGATGACTATATTATTAGCAATATTTCAAAATTAGAGAATATACCGGGCTATATTGTTCATGGACGTTATGATGTTGTTTGCCCGGCTATTCAAGCTTGGCAATTGCATAAAGCTTGGAAAGGTTCCAAGCTAACTTTTATTGATAATGCAGGGCATTCTCTGTCTGAAAGCGGTATAAGCCAGCAAATATTGGCATGGACAGAGCAACTATGAGGCTTGTTTGATTAGGTTTTATGCGCACTGATTTTACAAGAAGCGCTATGGTCGTGCATTGAGGGTAGTTTTACTTCTAGAATGGAGCGCGAGGCCTGTGGTATGAGACATCTCTCTCATAGAGAGGATTTTTCTGGATTGGAGCAGCCAATTTGGGTAAAATCCTTGGCATAGCTGCAGTCTATTGTTTGATTTAGCTCGGCTTAGTTAAGTTATTGCTATTAAGGGAGCAAAACCTATTAGACAAGGCTTGTCTAAAAAATGAGGATAGTACCTTTAGTTAATACAAAGACGAAGGTTTTTTAGGCGTAACACAGTGCTCCCCCTTTATATATGGATCACTAAAGCTACGAGGGTATTTAAATTGGATAAGCAAAACGGCAATAATGATGTCGGTCATTTTATTGCAGATATTCAAAATACGTTAAATAAAAATGGTTTTCCTGAGAAAAAAGTAGCCCTTCCTTTGGAAAAAATGTACGAAGTTGCGCATAAAAAGGGGATAAATTTTAATAAAGTTTTAAACTTCCTTGAGTCCAAGGGTGTTTGGCATACTAAGACAGCCGAAAAAATTATTTTCAGTAGTAATGCATCTGAAGTTAATGCGGAAGAGCTGCCAACAGGCGAAGTGCATTTGCAAGAAGAGCAGAAGACAAATTCTGATACATTTGATTTTTCTATGTTTGCTGGTATGGATTTAAATCAATTGATGAAATCTGCTACTGAGATGATGAAAAATATGACTCCTGAACAAATGAAATTAATTAAGGATAAAATGGGTAGCTTTTCTCACAGCAACTGAGCAGATGAAAAATATGTTTGCAATTTGAGCCCTCAAGATAAAGAGGACTTAGAATCATTGACGAAAAAGGCAAAAGATTTTATCAAATTTTACGGTGTACCTTAAAATAATCAAAACCTGAGCGTTGCAATTTATAATTCTTCTAATGAATATTGCAAAAGCCAGCCCATCGTCGTAGCTGATAGAAATTTATCATTGTTGTAATGTTTGGAAAGCTCGTAAGCTAACGATTTAACGTGTTTAGTAGGTGCTATTTGATCTTGAATCATGACTTTTAAGAGCAGCTTCATGCGGTAGTGGGAGGAGATCATCCGTTTGTGAATAAGGGACTTTTCTTCATATTGGTATTGCTTGATCGATTCCGATGTTAGATTACTGCTAACTAGCTTTACAACACTGAGATTTTCCTTGAAGTATTGGGGTAGGTATACTTTTTTATGCCCTTCATAGCATTGCTGGTCAAAATCTATTGCCCTGATTCGATAAATATTTTGTTCTAAATCTAATGTAATATCGACAACATAATTTGAGGAATGCATATCCCCTAATAATCTGATGAAACACCTTTCGTTGAATTTTACAAATTCTTTAGCAAGGCGTACTTCGTTGAGGTGATCGTCCATGTACCTCTCAATGAACGCATCCCCCGGAATGCCATAGATATGCTCTTCGATTAGGGTTGAGCCGTGGACAAGAAATGCGATGCGGTAGGGTGACAAAATATGTTCAAGCTCAAGCCCATATACTCTAGAGGCATCAGCATACTTAACATAGAAGTAATCGAAGTTGTCATTGAGGGTATTGATGATGCGAATACGAAAAGGTTTTGTGTTTCCGTAAAGGCATAGATCGATCCTATCAACGACTAAGTGCTCTATTAGGTCAATATTACCCTCTGCACGCAGTAATGAATATATTTGCAAAAGCCCATGTTCTATTTCTTCTTTTTCAGAGGGGTCATATGTGACAGTGATCCACAATGAATCGTTTTCGTCTTGGTCGTAAAGTGTGACGGAGTGTTTGTAGCGCAGTAGGTCGCCGTAGGATACAGGCAGAGAGAGCCAGCGCCCAAACTCTCTTAAGTAAGTCGCAAGTGGTGCGCCTATACCATAGATTTGTTTTTTTTGGGATATAAGCTTCATATTATGCCGTAGGCGCTTTGCACTTAGCCACGTATCTTTTCTATGTGAGCTCGCAACTAACCATTGCAGGAGCAAGCGCACTGCGGCTATGTCCCTCTTCGCACTCTATTGAATGGTATATGGTATTAAGCAAAAATATAGCTTGCTGATAAACTGTACAAATTTACAGTTTAATCCATAAGACCCATCTTACGCATTTGCTTAAGGCGTCTTTTTCGAGCTGCAATAGACTTCTTTTTCAAGCGGATTGAAGGTTTTTCATAATGTTGATACTTTTTTATGTCGCCAATAATTCCAGCTTTTTCCACTTGCTTCTTGAATATTCTGAGAATTTTCTCAATCGGCTCACCTTCTCTTACTTTTACTCCCGGCATGTTAACCTTTCAAAACAAAGTATTATATCTAAATATAACTCAAGGGCAGAGAAACTAACAGTTTTCCGAGAAGATTACTACAAAGAATGTTGAAAAGCGTAATAAATTTTCTGATGGCTTGGACGGCTGTTGGCTGGATTTTATTGCTGTATCTAGAACTGTGACTAAACTGTTCTGATGTTAACACGCTGAAAAAACTGTATTTTGCGGGGGTGATTGACTTGATGAATTTGAGTTCCTAGATAAGACTTAAATTTATAAGTATTTTTATTTATTTGATTTTCCATGAGAAAATGAGATCGGAGGGTCTGATGCCTTTATACTTTATATTAGCTTAGGAAGAGCTGAGCTCGGAGGCCCAGTACATTTTTTTATGAGGTAATACACCTATACGTAAGATTTTATCAAAATTCATAGGTGACAAATCGATTCAGATAGTGGTATGTAGTCTGAAAGCGGTCCTTGATTCGCGGTTTTTGCGTATACCAAGTCCAGGGAGCGTCAGGAAAGCTGATTGGTTTGATGGTTTGCTATTTCGGTAACTCTGAGGAATTGGGTAACTGAGTGATTGGAGAAGTCAATAGTCGGTCAGCTTAATTTGGGTTTTTATTGTTGTGCATCGATTGGTGCCGTAAGGAAGAGAGAAATTTAGATGGGTAAGAAATTATTTGTAGGTGGTTTGAGCTGGGGTACTAATGACGGTCAATTGCGTGAAGCATTTGAGAAGTTTGGTGCAGTTGAGGACGCACGTGTTATCACTGATCGTGAGACTGGAAGATCACGAGGGTTTGGCTTTGTATCGTTTAATGACGAAGACAGCGCTATGAAAGCTATGACTGAGATGGATGGAGCCACTTTGGACGGCAGAAATTTAAAGGTCAATGAGGCTCAAGAGAAGCCACGCAATAATCGTGGTGGTGAAAGAGACAGCTATAATCGTTGGTAGTCACCTGTTTGAATACTTGACAAGTAGTTTTAAATAGCTTGTTGAAAGAAAATCTCCCGTTGCTTATGTTTTAAGCGATAGGGGGATTTTTGTCGTTTATGTCACTGTATTTCTAAAGAGACCATCCTACGAGCATATAAAATCCTTGGTTCTCCTCGAATAACATGTAAGGATCTGCTTAACGTGCAAGGTGCCATATGGATGAGAGCTCGGGGTAAAGTTTTTTGAGTGAGGAAATTTTTCCGATAAAAATCGAGGACTCGTGCATGCATAGACAGACTCCAAAGTTAAAGGATTAATTAAATGAGATTTATCAGGGTAGCAGGTGCGGCTGTAAATCAAACCCCTTTAGATTGGACTGGGAATTTAAGGCGTATTAAATCTGTCATACATGATGCAAAGAAGCAAAAAGTTCAGCTTTTAGTACTGCCTGAGCTGTGTTTGACTGCTTATGGGTGTGAAGACTTATTTTTTTCTTTGGAAACTAGTGAGAATGCATGCAAGTTACTAAGTCAGCTACTGCCACTAACATCAGATATTGCAGTTTTATTGGGGATGCCTATCTATTTTGAGGGCGCGCTTTATAATTGTGCGGTAATGATTGCTGATGGAAAAATTTTGGGCTGTTATGCGAAAAAACATTTAGCCCGTGAAGGGGTGCATTATGAGCCGCGTTGGTTTCAGCCTTGGCCTCAGGGTATTCAACGAGAGGTTGAAGTTTGCGGGCAGGTTGTTCCCTTAGGTGATTTTATCTTTAAATTTGGAGATATAGGTGTTGCTGTTGAGATCTGTCGAAGAAGCGTGGGCTTCGGTGCCTGCAGCTTCTGCGTATGCGTCTAAAGTTGATATTGTATTGAATCCAAGTGCATCGCATTTTGCTTTAGGAAAATATCGTTATCGCTGGCAATTGGTTGCAAATAGTAGCCGTGCTATGAATGCTTATTATTTATATAGCAATTCCGTTGGCTTGGAGTCCGGGCGTTTGATCTATGATGGGGGAGTGTTGCTGGCATGTAGGGGAGATATTATTGGCGCTGGGAAGCGATTTTCTTTTAGCGAAGCTGATATCTTTCTCAGCGATATTGATATTGATTTGATCCGAACAAATAAATTGGCAAAGAGCGCATATTCTTCTTTCAGCGAGCATGAAAAGAAAATGGATGAGTGTTTTTCAGTCCAAGCTCGCGAATTTTTGGAAACATCAATAGGAGATATTTCTCAAGATTCGGTTGAAAAGCTCTGTAAAGATGAGGCATGGGATAAAAATTCAGAATTTTTATTGGCAGAAGCATTAGGATTATTTGATTATTTAAGAAAGACTTCAGCAAAAGGCTTTGTTGTATCTCTTAGTGGAGGATGCGATTCCGCTACCGTTGCTGTGCTCGTTGCGCATATGTTTGCGATAGCGCTAAAAGAATTAAAAAGCGAGAAACTTGCAGAAAAGCTTCGCTGTAAAAATTGGGGTGAAGATCCTAGAGAATGGGTGAAGGCATATTTAACTTGTGTTTATCAAAAAACTAAAAACAGTAGCATCGTAACAGAGACTGCGGCTCAAAGTCTTGCAAAGGAATTGTGTGCTGAATATCACAGCATCAATATTCAAACAATAGTTGATGATTATACACAAATGATAGAGAAATCCATGAACTTAAAAGTTGATTGGGGGACTCATGATTTGGTTTTACAAAACATTCAGGCCCGTGCTCGAGCCCCATTGGCTTGGATGATCGCAAATATAAAGGAAGCCATTTTATTAGCAACTTCAAACCGCAGTGAAGCAGCAGTCGGGTATGCAACGATGGATGGCGATACGGCTGGTGGTTATTCTCCGATTTCTGGAATTGATAAATTCTTCTTACGAAAATGGCTTAATTGGTCGGAGCATGATTGTAACCTTGGCCTTGGCCCTCTCCCGGTATTAAAACTTATAAATGTGCAGGAGCCTACAGCTGAATTGCGCCCTCAGGAACTGCAGCAAACAGATGAAAATGATCTTATGCCTTATGCAGTATTGGCATCTATTGAGCGCCGTATTGTGGGAGAAAAAGAATCTACATTAGAAGTTATCCAGGCATTATCTTTGGAATTTCCAAATTATACGGAAGCCGAGCATCGCTTGTTTTTAAATAGATTTATGACCAAGTGGCGCCGTAATCAATGGAAAAGAGAAAGGATTGCTCCCAGCTTTCATATTGATTCATTTAGTTTGGACCCAAAAAGTTGGTGCCGGTTTCCAATACTCACTGGCGATTGGGAACAAGAAACTGTGCAGTAATTTGATTGATCAGGTTTTGCTCCCCTTAATACTGGCTAGAAACTTAGGCCAATATTAGCTCTGAAAAAGACTTGGCCGTCAGGTAGTGGAATAGCTTTATCCAAATCTGGATTTAAAACTTCTTCGCTATTCGAAACTTGTAACAAAGGCCAGTATCCGACATCTAGACTTAAGATAAAACTATTGCCCAAAGTTAAAGTTCGAAACTGCCACCTAGCTCCTAGGCCAACTTCTCCAATTATGTCATCACTGAAGTTCCTGGATGGTATTGCTGTGGGTGTTGTCTCTGTGGGTAAATCTTCATTGGGTGGATCTTGTTGCTCAGTATTGGGGTTTGTGCTGGTGTTCTTTTTTTTCTCGACAGTATAGCTGCGATATCCAAAACCAGCATATGCAAATACAATATTGTTTAAAAATGCTTTCATGTGAGCAGTGTAGTAAGAAGCTGTCGCAGTGGTATTATCTTTCTCAGTAGTTCCAAATAGACCATGTGCTTCTATTTCCAAATTATAGGGGAGAGAAATACCCAGAGATCCTCCGAAAAGTAAAAGTTGGATATCTGTAACAATTGCAAGATCGCCCATGAGAGAAAGGTTTCTACGGTTCTTATATAATGGGCTTGTCCTAACTATTTGCACTGCCTTATTCCCTATTTTCTTCCTGAATTTTCTATAAGATAGACCGACCATCATTCCAGGACGAAGGTAGTATATTCCTTGCAAAATACTTACTGTAATGCGGTTTCCATTTCTTTCTAAAATTTTTCCATAGAATTTACTAGGAGGATTTTTGCTTTCAATAATGATTTTTTGTCCCTTTTTATAAGTCTGCCTGTCAGTAGGGTGTAGATCAATATAGGTAATGCTTTGCGTTACATCTGAATAGCTAACAATAGCTGCATAGGTTGACTTTGATATTATCGCAGAGCTAAGAGCCACCAAGATAGCTATAAAAAGTTGGTTTGTGAATAAGTAATGTTTTGCCATGGCTTAATTGTTCTAATATAACTTTTTTCAATGAATTTTAAACGAATCTTTGCTGATATGTTTATCGATGTAATTCTGACGGAAGAGATATTATTCTATAGGCAATTATTGCACAAGACAGACTCTGAAGTAAATTCGTGGCCATCCGATTAGATTAATGCTCGAAGTTTAAAAATATTATTGGTTATTGAATTAGGATTATTTCATGAATGTTCCAGAAGCTGTAACAAAAATTGCTAGTTCTGAAGAAAGTGAGCTTGATAGCATGCAAGCTCTATTGCAATTACGAGAAGAAGTTTCTAATTTTCTTTCCAGTAAGCCTGATATCGTTGATGTTACTCTTTGTGCGATTGTATCTTCTGGGCATTTGTTACTTGAAGATGTTCCCGGTGTTGGTAAAACCACATTTATCAAGGCATTGGCTAGAATGGTTGACTTGAACGTTTCAAGAATTCAGTTTACCAGTGATTTATTACCGTCAGATGTCATTGGAACCGAAGTTTTTGATACCGTTGATAATAATTTCAAGTTTCATAAGGGTCCAATTTTTTCTAATCTAATATTAGCAGATGAGCTGAATCGTGCATCGCCGAGAACACAAAGTGCCTTATTAGAAGCAATGGGTGAAGGAAGGGTTTCTGTTGATCGTAGTTCTTATTTGCTTCCCAGGCCCTTTATTGTATTTGCATCGCAAAATCCGATGGATAATGTTGGTACTTACGAAATACCAGAATCTCAGTTGGATAGATTTTCTGCTAAGATTTCTCTGGGGTATCCTCAGGAAAAGCATGAACTTAATATTTTTAAAAGTGCTGCATCCGAGCCATTAAACAAGATTCCTTCCTCTATATTAAGTAGCGACCAATTAATTGAAATTCAGAAAAAAATGGATTTAATACACATATCAGATGAAACAGCTATGTATGCCAAAAAGATAATTGATGCTACAAGGCATGCTGATGGTATTAGATTAGGAATTTCAACTCGCGGAGGTGTCATGTGGTTGCGGATGGCAAAAGCA
Source organism: Bdellovibrionota bacterium (assembly GCA_041391425.1). GTDB lineage: Bacteria > Bdellovibrionota_B > Oligoflexia > Oligoflexales > JAWKNZ01 > JAWKNZ01. Next base: position 8,023 of record JAWKNZ010000005.1, on the reverse strand, counting down.
CGCGCAATTTTGTCGGAAAGAAATTATGTCATTCCTGATGATCTTAAACAATTAGCTATCCATTGTTTGTCTCATAGAATATTAACAAAGAATGGATTGACAGCAAAAAATGCAATAAGAGAAATTATCGATAACGTTAATATTATTTAGTATTTTATGTATTATAAATCAGTCAATCGAGGTCTGTATTTTACTAGAGCTGGAACATATGCTACAGCTTTTGTCTTGGTTTTAGGGTTGCTTGCAATTACTTCTGGCGTGAATGCGTTGTATTTATACCTTAGCTTCGCATTGTCTATTATTATTTTGTCAGGTGTTCTTTCTGAAAGAAATATCAAATATATATATGTTGATGAGATTGATTCTTTGATAGTTGATTCTGGCAAGTCATTTGAATTAATAGCGAAAGTTAGAAATGCATCTGCTAATTACACGTTGTATGGAATTGAAATTGATATTGCTGAGTCAAAAGAGAAAATTATGGCTTTAAAGAAAAATGACTTTGGCATTATTAATGGTGTTATTAAAAGAACTCCTCCAATAATGACGTCTGACATCGTTATGAAATGCAACGGAATGAAGCGTGGAAATTATAAAAAGATTTATTTACGTCAAAAAACTAAATTTCCATTTAGACTGGTAGAGAAATATAAATACTCGGAAAGAATCGTATCGTTAATAGTTTTGCCAGCTATAGATCAATCATTATATCAAGAATTAGAGCCAGAATTTAAAGCTAAAATATATAATCGTGATCAAGATAAAGAATTTTATTGCCATAATCCATATCATAGTCGTGTATCTAAGAAAAAGATTGATTGGAAAAAAAGCGCTAACCGTCCTGTAAGTGACTGGGTTGTAAAACAGTATCGATCACAGGCTAATTTCGAAAAATTTGCAGTACAATTTTCGGTGATAGATATCATTGCTTGTGAAAGTGAAGAGATTTATGAGTTGCTGCTCTCTCGTGTTAGAACTGCTATTGGCTTTTTGACTATTTTGAAATCTAAAATCGGGATTTTCGCAGGAGAAAACCTTGCCGCTGTTGGCAGTGAGAACATACTTTTATACTTAGCTGCATTACCGGAATTTAACAAGAGGAAGGAGTTTAATTGGGCAGAGTCTAACATCAATTTTAACGATTATGATAACCCTAAGCGATCTCATTGGAAAGTTTTGCATGTAAATAATCACCAATGGTTTTGAAGCGATGGGTTGCTCGGGGGTCGGGAGAAGAGTGTCTTGGAAGTAAATTTACAAAACTATCTCCTGCCGGCTATTACCATTTGACATGGAAGTGTCGGGTTTTTATTAGCTGTTATGGTTTTTTTCTAGCTCACTTAGGAAAGCTGGGTTATTACTGCACCCATTTTGGCTAGTTTACTACTAATGACGTCACTAGGTAAATTCGCTGAAAAATTCCGTCTCCTCTGGATTACTATATTTATTTCTGCTGCACCACTAATTGCTATAAACCAAATTTTTTTGATTGAAAGTTCGGTCGACATTGCCACAATTGTTATTGAACTATTAGTTGGCATTTTGCCTATTGCATTACTCTTCGTAAAAAATGAGAGAGCGTATTGGTTGATTTTATTAAATATCCAGCCTCATTGCCATTGGTTGTGTGGTTTTATCGAATAATGCCGAAAATTACGTGTTGCTTTTTTGTTTTTTGCTGACTTTGGTATTCAATCTTAATGCTGCGCAATTATTCTTTTTGACTGTTAATACGAGTGAATCAAATTCAAATATCTCAATTTCATTCTTTTTTCATTTTATTAAAGTTTTTCCTATCGGGGCCGTAGCGGGTGCGCTGATTTTCTTTTTGTTTCCAAGAGTTCCTAATGTGGGCGAATGGTTTGGAGTTAAAGGACACGCTTCTAAAACAGGTTATACTGGTCGTGTTTCTTTAACAGGTGGTAGAGAAATTAGTGAATCTGATGATCTTGTTTTTAGAGTGCAGGCGAAAGATAAGTCCTTTTTTAAGAGTGTTTCTGTCAATGAAATTTTATTTAAAGGAAATATTTTAGACTTCTTTGATGGAAAGACATGGACAGGAAGTAAAGGTAAAGGATACCACTATGCGGCTTTTAGAGGTAAAAAAACGGCTAAAAGATCTTCAAACGATTTATGACTTGGTTATATATAAGGAACCTAGTCTATCTGATGCTATTTTTTATCCTGGCTTGCTTTTGTCTATATCTGATGTTGCACAAAAAGTTGGAGGTATTCTAATTTATGATAATGGTGACTTAATTCGCGGTAAGAACCAATATGATCGCTATGCATATAACTTAGCTGTTTTCTAGCTTACCTCTTATAGAGAAGGAAGGGCGATTAAGTTTGAATGCATATAAAAAAGCGTTTAAAAGATTTAAACCCCGAAATTGAAAGGATTATAAATGACACGTCTGAGGTTCAAAATGTTAAAGCACCATCAGAGATTTTAAATTCAAGAAAGGGATTTTTTTAGGTGTAAAAGAATATAAAATTCACACAGATACCTAAATCAATTGGAGAAAAGCTATATTTTTAAAAAATTTATCAATGATTTAACCAGAAATGAGCAAAGTTGTCGGTAAGCGAAATTGTCATGCGCTTGAAAGAAGGTTTTCTTCTCCGATTATCGAGCGAGTCTCGTCAATCCAATTTTCCTCGGCAGATACCTTTGAAGCCTTTCTGTCAAATGATAAACGAGGGCATTGCGAGTATTTTGCAACGGCCTCTGTTTTGATGCTTAGATCATTAGGGATAGCAAGTAGAATAGTATTGGGGTATCGCGGTGGTGTTTATAATGAAGTTGCAGATCTTTTCGAGGTAAAGAAAAGAACGCACATGCATGGGTAGAAGTTTTTATTCCAGATGTAGGATGGCTTTCTTTTGATCCAACTCCTGGCTTATTGATGGTGGATGAGCAGAATAGCTTGTCACTTTTGAAATCGTATATGAGTGCCCTAAGTTTCTGGTTTCATCGTAATATTGTAAATTTGATCGTGACACTCAAAGAATTTGTTTAAGTCGATTGAAGAATTTAAACTGTTTACCTTTGATCAGAATAAATCTAACTATGCTTCAGTCAGAGTATTTATCTTTTCCATTGCTACTCATTTGTGTTCTCTTATTTTTAATTTGGTATTTGTTTATCACTCATCGAAGAAGTGCTTTATACCATAATCTTCCTGCAACTTTTCGTCTCTTTTTTAAACGTTTGAAAAAAATGGGGATAGAGCTGGAGCAAAGGTGAAACTTTAATGGAGTTTCATATGCGTTTGGTTGATTGTGGATTAAGTCGTGGAGAATTGGATAAGATATGCCAGACTATTGAAGCCTACTTATATGCTCCTGAAAAGCCGAGTCGTAATAGTATTTCCGCTTTGAAAAAGGAAATAAAAAATATGAAAATAGAGGCTATTTCAAATACATTATGAGAGTGTAATCATAACCGTCTTTCTCATATGAAGGTTGGTATTATTTAGGGATTTGGAAGGATGCATCTCTAGGTGAATTGTTTTTTGCTCTATGGTTATAAATTGAAGAATACTGACTGATGGGAGTATTAAGACCTAGAATACAAAATTAGGGGGTCGGGGGATTGGCGCAGCGAGGATTTTTTAAAGGTGTTTTAGAAGTTTACCTTCGAGAGCTTCGGATGTTTTTTATGTTGGGCGGAGAAATTATGGATTGCCTTTGTTGGCGGCCGGTTTTGATTATTTTTTAGGCACTGTGTTGAATATTTATTTTTTATCATAGCTATAGGCACATAAAAATATCTAGCTGTAGATGTTGGATACTAAAGGCTTGGGCATCTAATATTGTGTGGCATTGAAAGGTATTTAAAGCATTAAGAGGATCTATAAACCCTCTCTTATAACCGATACCTTCTTTCAAGAAAACATAAATCGATTGAATCTCCATAAAAAATTTTATTCTATTTTAACTTGAAGCTTGAAAATTGATGTCAGATTGGCTTACACTTAAAAAGAAGTAGGTGTGTAAAGATAATTATTTGATGTATTGGTGAGAGTTATAAGAGTTTAATTGAGTTTTTATCTAAGGTGTCTTTCACCGGAACGTAAACTTGCTAAGTGGAGTTGAGTAATGCGAGTATCGAATTTGTTTTGTGCAGGAGTTATGGGGTTGGGTCTTTTAACTCAAAGCGCTTTAGCTGAGGTAAAAGTCTCTGGAGAAATCCGAGGTGCGATGGTTAACACCGATATGGGGGATGATGCAGCAGAAGGTTCGAAGCCTATTAATTTTATGACAGAATGGGCGAAGCTTGGGTTTAAGGGTTCGGCCTATGATAATGTTGATTATTGGGTGCGTTTCGATTTAGCAAAATTTAATGCAGCAAATGTTACTCCAGTTGAATTCATGTACATGACTTGGTGGATGACTAAAGAGATGGGCCTTATGTTTGGACAGACTAAGATTGCTCAAGGTGGTTGGGAGCGCCAATTCTTTTTATTAGAAGAAACGTATAAAAATGCTAGTTATGATGCTCCAATGAAGAGCGCTTATAAGCCGATGGCAGCTTTTATCTACAAATTTATGGGAACCGTTGAATTCCAATTATTTGATGACAATGACGCTTCAAATACTTGGACTAAAAAAGAAAATACTCACCCAACTTTTGCATTCCAATGGAAAGGCAATATGATGAACGGTGGGTTGATGCCATTGGTTCAGTTTACTTCTTGGGACAATAGCAAATCTAGCTCTTTCGCGTTAGGTATGCGCTATGTAATGAATGAAATTTATGCTACAGCTGGTTTAGTAATGGATACAGTTGGTGCAAAAGGTATGGATGATAGTGGTGATGCTGAGTCACATGAGACTAAGCACATGGGATATCATATCGAAGGAAGATATAATGCTTCAGGCTTTGAGCCATTCATTTATTTTGCAGGTGGTTCTACTGAAGATTATGGTGACACTGACGATAAAGAAGCTGCAGGAACTCCATTTGACGCATCAGGAACAACTATGGCACTTGGTGTGAGAATGCGCCAAGATAAGCATGTGACTCCTTTTCTAGCGTGGATTAAGGATGATCAAACTGCTAAGGTAGGCACTGAAGAGGTAGATTCTGAAGTTACTAAAATTAAAGCAGGCCTTTACGCCAAGTTTTAATAAAATCACCATTTAGGTGAGGCTATTTTTTAAGAAGGTCATAAAACGGGGGATAATATTTTATCCTCCGTTTTTGTTTTTCTGATTTGATGCCTTATTAATCGGCTTTTGTGGGGGCGTGCTATGTCTTCTTGCCTTTGCTTGCCTTGAAACTTGAATGGCAACAGAATGATCTTTTGTATAAATGTTATACATTTTCCTGCCGCGATCCAGTGGCCTATCAATATATAATATCCTGTAAATAAAAACAAAAATCTTAAGAGCAGCCCATCATAAATTGTGGCCAATAAGTTGCTTCTGCTCCACTGGGAGTCCGATTGCGTGCATTCCCGTATAGTTGCCCCCCTTCATTGACCCAACCAATTGGGAGATAGATTATGCAGAGTATGAAGCGAAAAAAAATATTTAGAAGTGAGTTTGCTTTAGCTTGTGCGGCCTTGTCGTTTCTTGGCACGACTAGCTGCGGAATTTACGACTTCAAAAAGAAAAAGAATGATAAAGATGAGCAAAGTCAGGTGGAAACTTTGGACAATTTGGCGAAAAGGGACGATGCTGAGATCAATCCAAACCAATGCCGCCCTTTTGGGCAGTCGATAGAAAGAAAAGTGATTGTAAAAGAAGAAAATATTTCTGTTAAGAATGTTTCTGTCGCTAGTGCTGACTATATTAAAGATGAAATTTATTCAGTTATGGCGAATGTTCCGCAGAGTGTTCTTGCGGTATTTTTTGCTTTAGACGGTAAAGTGGAAGCAAATACCGAGACTTCTGCTATTTGTCAGAATCTTATACAAAATAATGCAGAACACGATGCTAGCCAGTATAAAGAAGGCGATCAGTTGGTTAGCTGTTGGAAGCGTGACGAAAACGGTGCGCCTACGATTTATATCGATCCGACAATAACAGTGTCTAATAATCAAGAAAGTGCGTTGGGCATTCATCATGGTCTTTTACGTTCTTTCGGCTATGTTGCCAGCGAATTATTTCTTAGTTTAGATATCACTGTTGATGAAAATGATCCGAAAATTTGGCATGCAAAGGAAATTGCGCAGCCAAAAGAAGCTGACAGATTAATGTTAGAAAATTTAAGTAAAGCATTTGTTGAAGATGTGAAGGCGAGCAATGGTAAATATAATTTGGATAATTATCAGCATCTGATTAATGGGTCTGATGAAGATAAGATCAAATTTAGTTATTTCGTTTTTGCGGAAGCTTTTGATTCTTACCATTGTTCTGAGCAAACTCATAATTTGATTGCGACAGATTTTCCTGAAACTTATAAAAATATGTCGGCTGTGGTTGAGACTCTTAATAAATTGGAAGACTATACGCAATCTACCGAGCCGTCTTCACTTAATCTTACAGATGCCAGCGCATCAGTGAATTATACTACAAAAGGTTGCCAATGTTTTAGTGGTTTTGCTGGTATATTTAGCGGAATTTTTCAAGGGATTAAAAATCTAATTGTTGGTGCTGTTCAGATTATCGGGTTAATCTTCATTGTTATCGGAGCTTTTAAGATAATTGCCATTCCATTTAAAGTAGCTTTTGAATTATCAAGTGTATCTTCACTCCGCTAAGAGTTGGAGTTGTGGTTGGTACAACCCCGGTTACTAATCCAGTGATTTATACAACTCCGTTACAGTTGCTCTGCCAAGCTCCAGGACAAAGCATTTGCAAAAACTCGCCAACGCAAGGTGATGAGGGTGTTGTAACTCATGATGACAACGACGAGCCGATAACAACCGTTACTTCTAAGAAAGAAAGCGATAACGGTAAAACGGCTAAGCAATTTAAGCCTGCTGACGAACTTATAGAAAAGTCGAAAAGTAAAGGTAAAAAGAAGAAATGGTACCAATGTGGAACTATTGGAAATATGAATGAGCATGGCATGACTCCAATAGGATTGTTGCTTCTTATGTTTGCTCCTCTAGCCGCTATCTTTGTTCGCCGTAAGGTGATTGTTTAAGGTTGGTTCAGAAATTTAATTCTTTTTACCATCTGTTTAGATAATTATTTAGCAAACGCTCCACTTTATATTAGAGTGGAGCGTTTGCTTTTGGGCGTTCAAGAACCAGCGATTTCATGCAGTGAGCTGTGAAAAAGGTCTTACTCTCATATCCATAAGCTACAAATAGATTGACGGGCAGGATTTCTTGCCATTGAAGGTAGGACTTCTCGTCGTCGAGAGGAGAGTCTTGCTAACGAAGGTAGAATTTTTCGTCATTGAGTTAGAATCTTGCCTCGAGGGTAGGGTTTTTCGTCATTGTGGGCGGGGGGGTGTTGCCATTCTGAGCCGTGGGCGAAGAATCTCGAACTTAATACTCATGGCTGTAATATCTCGAGACATTTCGTTTCACTTAACCACTATTTACCAAAAAATCAGGGTAAAAATCTCTACAACTCTAAGAACAGTAAGAACTTTAGCGTCTCACTAAGTCTAGCATGAACGAGCTTATTTTTAAGAACAAACAAAATATCTCTAATCAAAGAAATCAAAATTTATTTTAAAAGCAGTAGTCATTTGCTTGTGGTTAGGGGTGGGCAACTGTTGGTATCGTTACTATAAATAAAGAAGCTCCAAAAAAATTGCAGGACGATATCAATAGTTGTCTAGGCCTATCCACAGCCTCCCATAACTAAGTCGTGGCAATGAATTATAGCGATATTTTACTAACCTAATATTTTTATGCAAAAGCGATATTTCAGTTTTCTATTACCCATAAGTATACAGGAATGTCTGTTGAATGGCGCGAAACATCTTCTCAGGCTTGTTAAGCATGATTAACAAGGCTTGAGATTCTTCGCCTTTGGCTCAGAATGACGGGAAATTCTGTTATCAAAACAGTCAAACGCTCGTACGAACGAGGGCATAGGCTTCTTATTTCTAAAA